>NZ_JBLZXF010000001.1:0-698711 GCF_050285585.1 Achromobacter sp.
GGCTTGTCATCGCCGGCCAGTGTCGGCGATGACAAGCTTCCGGCAAAGCGTCCGGCACGCAAGCGGCCGGACGCCGCCGAATCAGGCCTCCGGGAAGACCGGCTCGCCCAGGTTCAGCATCAGGCGGTTGGCCCAAGCGAAGATGGCATCCGAATGCAGTAGGTCCAGGACCTCGCCTTCATTCAAGCCCACGTCCTTCAACGCCTGGATGCTGTCGGCGTTCACCGTCGCGGGGGCGTCGGTGATCTGGATGGAGAACTTGCCGATGGCCAATTCGCGGGCGGTGGTGCCGGCGGTGGCGGGGTCCTCGAAGACCTGCGCGATGACGTCGTTGCGCTTGGCCAGCTGCTCGAAGCGCTGGGCGTGGACCGAGGCGCAGTAGACGCAGCCGTTCACGCGGGACACGACGGTGGCGCCCAGTTCGCGTTCGGCGCGAGACAGGCCGCCGGGCGCGTACATGATGGCGTTGAAGGCCGTGGAGCGCTGGCGCAGGATTTCGGGCTGGTGGACCAGGAACAGGTAGTAGTCCGAGACCTTGGCCTTGGGGTGGCTTTCTTCCAGGACGGCAACCTGCTCGGGCGTGGCGGTGTCGACGTTGACGACGTCGAGCCAGGCCTTCCATTCCAGGCTTTCGTTGGTGAAGCCGTGGGCCTTGATGACGGCGCCGGGCGCGGTGGCGGCGGTGTTGGGCGGGAAGGGCGCGGGCGGGGTGCCGGCGGCGCGGCCGGCTTGGCCCTCCAGGGCCTTCATGGCTTCCAGGCCGGCGACGAGGCGGACCTGGTAGGACAGGAAGGCGATGAGCTGCGACAGGGTGACGACGGCGGGCGTGGACACGCCGGCGGCGGGCAGGGTCTTGAGCGCGGCTTCGTCGCCTTCGACGGGTTTCTCGATCAGCTTGCGCGTGTATTCGAGGATGGCGGCCAGGCGGGGGCTGGAGGCGTCGGCGGGCTTGCCGGATTCGGCGACGGCGATGTCGGCGGGCGTGGCGCCGGCGTCGGTCAGGCGGGCGCGGTAGTGCGCGGCCAGGACGGGCGACGGGGTGATGCGGGTGGCGTACAGCGCGACCAGCAGGCGCTCGGCCAGCGACAGGCCGGGCAGGGCGGGGTCGAACAGGGCGTCGTAGCTGCCTTGGGTAGCCGCGGCGACTTTCTCGCGCTGGTGGCGCGCTTCGTAGGTCTTGCTGCCGGGCGCCAGGGCGATCAGGCGATCGACCAGGTCATCCGTCACGTTGTAGACGATGGGTTCAGCCATGCGGGATCTCCTTGTTTCTCTCAGGCGGCGCGGGCGCGGACGGCGGCATCCAGGAACTTCAGCACGCCCTCCCAGGATTCCTGGTCGGCGCGCGCGTTGTCCTTGGGGGTGCCGCCGCTGGTGCTGACCTTGCCGGACACGGGGTGGGCGTAGACGTGCTGGGTGGTGGGCACGTACGGGAACAGAATGGAGTGCCCGCCGTTCTCGTAGTCCAGCCATTGGACCGGGTAGGGGTGCTTCACCTCGGCCAGCTTGTCCTTGACCATCTTGGAGTACAGGCTGGACGGCCAGGAGCCGTCGTCGGTGCCGGACAGCAGGATGACGGGGCCCTGGATGTCCTCGACCTTGATGCGGGCGCGGGCCACGGCGTCGGGGTCCTGCAGCGCGGTGAGGATGGCTTTCTCGTGGCGATGCGGCGCGGGGCCTTCGTCGAACGGGGCCCAGGTGGCCGTGCGGTTGTTCTCCCAGACGTGGGGGATGGGCTTGCCGCCCAAGAGCCACGTGGGGCCTTCGCGGCCGATCTTGGGGTCGCAGGCGTTCTGGCCGCTGTGGACCACGGCGCCGGGCACGTAGGCGACCACGGCGGACACTTCCTCGGGGAAGGTGGCGCCCAGCAGCAGAACCAGTTCGCCGCCGCGCGACTGGCCGCTGACCGCGACGAAATCGTGCTTGGGCTGGACCTTCTTGCGCAGCCAGCGCAGGCCGGTCTGGAAGTACTCCAGCGGGGTGTTGGAGATGTAGTCCGACAGACCGGGCGCCTTGAAGTAGGCCAGCGCGAAGGCGGCGTAGCCGCGCGAGGCGTAGAGCGCCGCGCGCGGTTCGTTGATGCCGCCGCCCGAGCCGTTCAGGATCATGACGGCGGGATGCGTTCCCGGGCCGGCGCCGGGCGGCAGGTACAGCGTGCCGACCAGGCCTTCCTCGCGCACGTCCTGGCGGGTGACGCCCTCGGACGCCAGGCGCTGCGTGAAGCTGGCCTGCGCCTGGGCGCCGCCGGCGCGCGCCACCACGTCGGTGACCAGGGCCTCGGTCACGGGCTGGTTGAACTGCTCGCGGCTGGGCGAGTCCACGGGGCGCTGCGACCAGATCAGGCCCATGGGGGCCACGCCGGCATAGTCGCCGGACACCGAGGCGTCCCGGGTCAGGTCGACGGTGCCATGCTCGTCCGCCACGAAGGCGGCCTGGCTTTGCCAGAGCACGCCGTTGCGGCGGGTCAGCGCGGTGATCTCCACGGTCTGCCCGGGCTCGGCGTGGTCCACCCGGATGTGGCGCGGCACGTCGATCAGCGCGTCCGCGGGGGAGATGGAAAGAGTAAGGGCCATGGCTTACTTGCCCGCGTCCTTGGTCACCATCATGGCGGCCGTGCGGTCGCTGGTCATGGGGGTGACCTTCAGGCCCTTCTTGGCGGCCCAGATATTCTTGTAGTGGAAGAGCGGGATGATGCCCACGTCGTCCGACACGATCTTGACGGAGTCGCGCAGGATGGCTTCACGCTTGGCCACGTCGAATTCCGAGGTGGATTGTTCCAGGGCGGCGTCCACCTTGGGGTTGCTGTAGCGGCCCCAGTTGGAGGCGCCCAGGCCCTTCTTGGCGTCGGCGGTGGCCAGGATGTTGACCAGCGCGTAGCTGCCTTCGCCGGTGCCGTTGCCCCAGGCCAGCATGCTGACGGCGAATTCGTTCTTGTTGGCGCGGCCCGAGTACACGGCCCATGGCACCACTTCCACCTGGGTCTTCACGCCGATGCGGGTCCAGAACTGCGCCACGGCCTGGGCGGTTTCCGGGCCCTGCGGGTAGCGGTCGTTCGGCACGTGCATCGTCAGCTTGAAGCCGTCGGGGAAGCCGGCTTCGGCCAGCAGCTTCTTGGCCTGGGCGGCGTCGTTGGGGATGTCCTTGACCTCGGGGTTGTAGCCGAAGGTGCCCTTGGGCATCCACTGGTTGGCTTCGGTGGCGGCGCCCTGCAGGATGCGGTCGGCGATGGCCTTGCGGTTGATGGCCAGGTTCAGCGCCTGGCGCACGCGCACGTCCAGCAGCGGGTTCTTGTCCAGCGGCTTGCCGTTGTTGTCGGTGATGTACTGGTTGGGCGCGGGGTTGAAGCTGGGCTGCAGGATCATGACGCGCAGGCCGTCGTAGGGGTAGACGGAGATGTTGGACGCCTTTTGCAGCTTGGCCAGGTCCGACACCGAGACCTTGTCGATCACGTCCACGTCGCCGGCCAGGAGCGCGGCGGTGCGGGCGGCGGCGTTGTTGATGTAGCGGTAGTTGACCTTGTCCCAGATCTGCTTGTCGCCCCAGTAGGCGTCGTTGCGTTCCATGATGACGCGGTCGCCGGGGGTGTAGGACACGAACTTGTAGGGGCCGGTGCCGACCATGGCCTTGCCCGAGTTGTAGTCCTCGGTGGTGGATTTCTCGCCGACGTGCTTGCTGACCACGTGCACCGAGGCCAGGTTCAGCGGCAGGTCGGGGTTGGGGGCCTTGGTCTTGACGATGAGGGTCAGCGGGTCCTTGGCGCTCATCGTGTCGATGGTGCGCAGGTAGCCGGCGTAGGTGGCCACGCTGCCGGGCACGGCGCGCGCGCGGGTGTAGGAATAGATCAGGTCATCGGCGGTGAACGGCGTGCCGTCCTGCCACTTCACGCCTTCGCGCAGCTTGAATTCCCAGGTCTTGTCGTCCAGCGGCTTCCAGCTCACGGCCAGCCCCGGCTGCAGCTTGTTCCACTTGTTCTCGATCAGCAGGTCCCAGAAGTGCAGGGCCACCGAGCGGTCGCCGGCGTGGTTGTTCAACTGCGGGTCCAGGGACGACAGCGGATCGGCGAAGCCGATGGACAGGTCGTCGGCCATGGCCGCGGCCGAGGCGCCGAGGATGGCGGCGGTGAGGGTGGTGAGAATCAGGCGTTTCATGTTCGGGGTCCTTGGTAAAGGGGAGAACTAGAGGTTGATCCCGGAGGCCGCGGCGTGTGGCGCCGCGGCCGGCGTGTTCAGGCCATGTCGTTCAGGTGACAGGCGCTCAGGTGGTTGATGGCGATTCCCTTCAGCGTGGGAACCTCGGTCTTGCAGCGCGGCATCGCATGCGGACATCGCGGATGGAAATGGCAGCCGCCGGGCGGGTTCAGCGGGCTGGGGATCTCGCCCTTGATCGCGGTAAAGGTCTTGTGGCGCGATTTCAGGCTGGGGATCTCGGCCAGCAGGGCCTGCGTGTAGGGGTGGTTGGGGCGGCGGAACACTTCCTCCACCGCGGCCGTTTCCACGACGCGGCCCAGGTACATGATCACGACGCGGTCGGACAGGTGTTCGACCACGCCCAGGTCATGGCTGATGAAGAGATAGGTCAGCCCCAGGTCTTCGCGCAGGTCCATGAACAGGTTGAGGATCTGCGCCTGGATGGACACGTCCAGCGCGGCGACGGCTTCGTCGCATACCAGCATGGACGGCTGCACGGCCAGCGCGCGGGCGATGCCGATGCGCTGGCGCTGGCCGCCGCTGAACTGGTGCGGATAGCGCTGGCGCAGCGCCGGGTCCAAACCGGCGCGTTCCATCTGGGCGCTGACGTAGTCGTCGAAGTCGCCGTTGCCGACCAGGCCATGGATGCGGGCCGCTTCGCCCACGATCTCGTCCACGCGCAAACGCGGGTTGAGGCTGGCGTAGGGGTCCTGGAAAATCATCTGCACCTTCAGGCGCGCGGCGTGGGCCTGGGCGGCGTCCATGTCGGCCGGGCGCACGCCGTTGATGCGGATCTCGCCGCCGGAGGGCGTCAGGAGGCCGGCCGCGATGCGGCCCAGCGTGGACTTGCCGCAGCCGGATTCGCCGACCAGGCCGACCACTTCGCCGGGCCGGACCAGCAGGTCCACGTTGTCGACGGCGCGGGTGACGGCGGGCGGCTTGGACAGGCCCAGGCGTTGCAGGGCACGGCCGGCGGGGCCGACGGCGCGCTCGCCAAAACGCTTGCTGACGCCGCTCAGGTCGATGAGCGGCACGGGGGCGGAGGCGGGCGCCGTCATGCCATCACCTCGCTGGCCTGGATGGTGGGATGGAAGCAGCGCACGCGGTGTCCGGGCAGGGCGTCGGTAATCGAAGGCTGCTGGCCGCAGGCGGCCGTGGCGCGCGGGCAGCGCGCCGCGAAGGCACAGCCGGCGGGCAGGTTGAGCAGGTTGGGCGTCATGCCGGGAATCTGGCGCAGGCGCTGGCCGCGCCGGTTGTTGCTGGGCAGGCTGTCGATCAGGCCCACGGTATAGGGATGCTGCGGGCGGTCCAGCACGTCGTCGACGGTGCCGTGCTCGACGATGCGGCCGGCGTACATGACGGCCACGTCGTCGGCCAGCCCGGCCACGACCGACAGATCGTGCGTGATCCAGATCAGGCTGGTGCCGTGCTGCTGCGCGAGTTTCTGCACTTCGGACAGGATCTGCGCCTGGATGGTGACGTCCAGCGCGGTGGTGGGTTCGTCGGCGATGATCAGGTCGGGGCGGTGCAGCATGGCGATCGCGATCGCCACGCGCTGCCGCATGCCGCCGGACAATTGGTGCGGGTAGGCGAGCAGGCGTTCCTCGGGGCTGGGGATGCCCATCATGCCCAGCGTGTCGCGAGACAGTTCGCGAGCCTGGGCCACGCTCATCTTGGTGTGCGCGCGCACGGTCTCGATCATCTGCGCGTCCACCCGCAGCACGGGGTTCAGCGTCATCATCGGATCCTGGAAGATCATGGCGATGCGGTTGCCCTGCAGCTTGCGCAAGTCACGCGGCGCCAGCTTGGTCAGGTCGCGGCCCTGGAACAGCACTTCGCCGCCCACGACGCGGCCCGGCGCGTCCACCAGGCCCATGATGGAGAAGCCCGTGACGGACTTGCCCGAGCCGGACTCGCCGACCAGGCCCAGGATCTTGCCGCGTTCCAGCGTGAAGGAAACGCCATCGACGGCGGGCAGCACGCCCGCGCGGGTAAAGAAGTGGGTGCGCAGGTCGCGCACTTCCAGCGTGGCCGGCGCGCCGGAAGGGGAGCGGGCGGCGGTCATTTGTGATTCCTCGGGTTCAGCACGTCGCGCAGGCGGTCGCCCACCAGATTGATCGCCACGATGGTGACGAGCAGCGCGATGCCGGGATAGAAACTGATCCAGTATTCGCCGGACAGCATGGTCTGGAAGCCGTTGGAGATCAGCAGCCCCAGCGACGGTTCGGTCACGGGCACGCCCAGGCCCAGGAAGCTCAGCGTGGCTTCCAGCGTGATGGCGCGCGCGATCTGCAGCGTGCCGATGACGATGAGCGGCGGCAGGCAGTTGGGCAGGATGTGCTTCAGCATGATCCGCCAGTTGGGGATGTCCAGGCAGCGGGCCGCTTCCACGTACTCGCGGCGGCGCTCCACCAGGGCCTGGCCGCGCGCCGTGCGGGCGTAGTAGGCCCATTCCAGGATCACCAGCGTCAGCACCACGTTGCCCACGCCCTTGCCCAGGTAGGCCAGGATCATCATGGCCACCAGGATGGACGGGAACGACAGGATCAGGTCCACCAGGCGCATGATCAGCGCGTCGACCTTGCCGCCGGCGTAGGCGGCCAGCAGCCCCAGCAAGGTGCCGACGACGCCCGCGATGAGGGCCGAGCCCACGCCCACCACCAGGCTGATGCGCAGGCCGTACAGAATGCCCGAGAGCAGGTCGCGGCCCTGGCCGTCGGTGCCCAGCCAGTAGTGGAAGGTCTCCAGCCCGTTCATGGTGCCGGGCGGCAGGCGCGCGTCCAGCACGTCGATCTGCAACAGGTCATACGGGTTCTGCGGCGCGATCCAGGGAGCCAGCGCGGCGGCCAGGATCAGCAGCACGGATACGGCCAGGCCCAGCACTGCCGTCTTGGACGACATGAATTCGGCCAGGTTGCGGCGCCAGGGCGATTCGCGGCGCAGCGCGGGCGCGGGGGTCGGTGTGGAAACAGCGCTCATGCCGAGGCCTCCAGCCGCACCCGCGGGTCCAGCACTTTATAAAGAATGTCCACGATCAGGTTCAGGGTAACGAACAGGAAGACCACCACGATCAGGTAGGCCACGATCACGGGGCGGTCCAGCGCGTTCAGGCTGTCCAGGATCAGCTTGCCGGCGCCGGGCCAGGCGAAGATGCTCTCGGTGACCACGGCGAAGGCAATGGTGGAGCCCAGTTCCAGGCCCAGCACCGTCACCAGCGGGATCATGGTGTTGCGCAGCACGTGCACGCCGACCACGCGCAAGGGCGACAGGCCCTTGGCCCGCGCGAACTTCACGAAGTCCTGCGGCAGCACGTCGCGCACGCCGGCGCGCGTCAGGCGGATGACCAGCGAAATCTTGAAGAGCGACAGGTTGAACGCCGGCAGGATCAGGTGGCGCCAGCCGTCGGCCGTCAGCCATGACCACTGGAAGCCCAGGAACTCCACCGTCTGCCCGCGGCCGCTGGCCGGCAGCCAGCCCAGCGACACGCTGAACGTCATGATCAGCATCAGGGCGATCCAGAACGTGGGCAGCGAGAAGCCCACGATGCTGCCCGCCATGATCATCTTGGACCAGCGGCTTTCCGGGTACAGGCCGGCAAGCAGGCCCAGCGGCAGGCCCACGATCACCGCCAGCAGCATGGCGGCGATGGCCAGTTCGAAGGTGGCGGGCAGGCGCTGGATCACCAGTTCCACGGCCGGGATGTTGTAGACGAAGCTATTGCCCAGATTGCCGTGCAGGGCCCCGTTCAGGAACGCCAGGTATTGTTCCCACAGCGGCTTGTCCAGGCCCAGTTCTGCGATGATGCGGGCGCGGTCCACCTGGTCCACGTCCTGGCCGATCAGGATGTCCACCGGGTTGCCGATGGCGTGCAGGCCCACGAAGACGATCAGCGTCATCAGGAAAACGACCACCGCGGCTTGCGCCACGCGGCGCAGCAACCAGCCCGTCATTGCGCGGTCTCCGATTGCGCAGCGGACGCGGGCGCCGGAGCCGGGACCCATTCGTCGCCGAATACCTCGGGTTCGGAGAAAGCCACCATATTGGCGTAGTGCGTGGCCACGTCTTCGCGGTAGAACAGGCCGGCGATGCCCTGGGCCAGGCGCTTGGCGCCCTCGCTGATGGCGGGAATGTCGCCCGAGATCGTGCCCTGGGTCAGCGCGGCCGGGTACGAGAAGCAATGCACCCGGTCCAGGCCGGGACAGGCGCCCGGCGTCTTTTCCTGCAGTTCGAAGACGGCGCCCAGGTCGGGCGAGTCGTGCAGTTCCTGGTCTTCTTCGCCGGGGGGCGGCACGTAGCGGTCGCCCCAGGCGCGCACGTGGGGCGCCAGCGCGGCGAATTCCGGACGCACGGTCCAGTCGATGCGAAAGCCGGTGGAGAAGATCAGGAAGTCCAGCGCGAACACGCCCTTGGGCGTGGTGACGCGGATCTCGTCGTCCACCAGGGCCAGGTCCTGCACGCCTGCTCCCAGGTTGAAGCGGGCGTTGGGGTGGCGCGACACGCGCAGCGTGCTGCCGCGCGGCGGCGGCACCTGGGCCGCGTTGATGTAGTGGCGGATCTTCCACTTCCACTCGTCGGGAAGCGTCAGGTGGCCGTGGGTCAGGCCGGGGTTGCCCGCGCCCTTGCCCTTGTTGATGCGGGGAATGTCGTTGCGGCGGATCAGCAGGTCCACGCTGGCGGCGCCCGCTTCCAGCGCGGTGGCCGCGCTGTCCATGGCGGAAGCGCCGGCGCCCACCACGCCCACGCGCTTGCCCGCGAGCGTGTTGTAGTCCATGACGTCGGACGAATGCGCCCAGCGGCCGCGCGGCAGTTTCTTCGCGAAATCAGGCACATAGGCGCCGCCCAGGCCGTCGCGGCCGGTGGCCAGCACCACGCGGCGCGCCAGCACCGTGCTGCGCCCGGCCGGGGATTCGATGTCGAGCTGCACCAGGTTGTCGGCGCGCGGCAGCACGGCGCGGATGCGGTGCTCGTTCCTCACGTCCAGGTCCAGCACGCGGCGGTACCAGCGCAGATAGTCCATCCATTGCAGGCGCGGGATCTTGTCCAGCGCTTCCCAGGCCTCGGATCCGAACTGGGCCTCGAACCAGGCGCGGAAGGTCAGGGCGGGCAGGCCCAGCGCAGGGCCCGTCAGCTGCTTGGGCGAACGCAGCGTTTCCATGCGGGCCGTGGTGGCCCACGGGCCTTCATAGCCTTCGGGCGCCTGGTCGAATATGGGCGCGTTGATGCCCAGGTGCGTCAGCGACGCCGCTGCCGCCAGGCCGGCCATGCCACCGCCGACGATGGCCACGTCCAGCACCTGGTGGCCGTCGACATACCGCGGCGTTACCCAGTTCTTGGCGGGGATTTCCAGCCACGACAGGTCTTGCCGCAGGCGCGCTTCCAGCGCTGCGAGACCTTGCGGCGGGGTGGCGAGGGGCAGATTCATAGTGCGGGGGATTCCGTAAGAGGGGCGTCGTCACCGTAGATCGACTGCAATAGCGCCGAGTGTTCGCAGGCGTCGTGAAGCGCGAAGCCGGGCAGCAGGTCCGCCGCGGCTTGCGCCAGCGCGTCCGCCATGGCCTGGCAGGCCGGCGTCAGCGTTTGCGACTGCGGGGTGATGACCCCGAAGAAAAAAGGGATGTCCAGGTCGATGGGACGGATCGCCACGCCCGCCATGGGGGCGCCGTAGGCGGTGATCGGTTCCAGCACCGACACGCCCAGTCCGGCGCGCACGGCAGCCAGGGCGTTGACGGACGAATTGGTTTCAAGCGTGCCGGGCATCTGGCCGTTGGGCGCCAGCGCGGCGTCCAGCCGGCGCCGCAGCCGGTAAGGGTTCGCCATGGTGATCAGGCGGCGTCCGGCCAGGGCCGACACCGGCACCACCGCCTGCTGCGCCACCGGATCGTCTGCCGGCAGCGCGGCCACACAGGGCGCCTGCCCGATCCAGTGCACGGTCAGGCCGCGGTGTTCCAGCGGCAGGCTGGTGGCGCCCAACTGGGCGGCACCCGAGAGCACTGCGTGCACCACTTGTTCGGGCGATGCGCTGCGCAACTGGATGCGGGCGGCGCCCAGCCGGGATTCGATGCGCTTGAGCGCGCCCGGCACCAGGCCGGCCGCCAGCGCGGAGGTGGCCGCCATCAGCAGGGGCTGGGCCTGGCCGCGGGCGATTTCCTCGGCCCGGCCGCGGATCTGCTGCAGGCTGTTCAGCGCGCGCGCGACGTCGTCGTACAGCAGGAAGCCTTGTTCGGTAGGCGTCACCCGCGGGCCGCTGCGCGCGAACAAGGGATAGCCGATCTCCGCCTCCAGCTCTTGCAGCAACCGGCTGATCGCCGGTTGCGAGCGTCCAAGCAGCCGTCCGGCAGCCGTGACGCTGCCCGTGGACATGACGGCCGCGAAGGCCTCGAGTTGACGAAGTTCCATCTGTATTGATCTATGCCAAGGACGAATTCTTGCCCGCCAAGTATGCGCTTTGCAAATAATTAAAGCGCATAAGCAAATTCCCTAATGGGGTTTTCCTTAGGGAATTTCATAACCGTCAGTTATTTCAAGGGCTTGCGGTGGGCCGTTGGAGACGCTTCCGGAAGCGTTACGGCGAATTCGATTAAAGTGGGGGCGGAACAACACAGTCTTGAGGAGTACGCATGCCTACGCGTTTCAAGAAATTGGGTCTTGTCCTGGCGACGGTTGGGGCGCTGAGTCTGCCTCTGGTGCAGGGGTGCGCGTCCAGCCAGCCGGAGGACCCCCGAGTTGTCGCTGCCGAAGTGGACAAGCCGTTCACTGACTGGACCAATCGCCTGTTGGAGCAGGTGCAGGCAAATCCGAACTACCGGCGCCTGCCGATCGACACCAAGGCCCAGCAGGACCAGTTCCTGGTGTGGCTGCACGACGCCTATCGCCACCGGATTACCAAGCAGGAATTCGCGAACCGCGTCAATGGCGAGTACCCGGGCCATCAGAACGAAACCGCGTTCATCGTTTCCAACCTGCCCTGACCGCGGCCGCGAGCCGCTGCCGATGCAATAAAAAGCCCGCTGCTGCCAGCGGGCGTTTTTGCGTGGGCGCCGGCATCGCCTGGCGGCGCTCATGAAGGGCTGCGGCCCTCGCGGCGGTAATACAGATAGCGTTCGATCTCCGCCTGCTCCACCGCGGGATCGAGCGGGCGCCATCTGACGACGTACCCCCGGTGCGCGGGCGGCATCCAGCCCAGTACGGAATACATCGTGACTTCGGTTTCACCCGTATTGAATTCGGTTTCGAAGAACCCCTGACGATGCGGTGGCTTGCTGCCACATATCCAGTTCGAACCTGGCATGACGCTCTCCCCATGCGGCGCTCTGTTTCCATGCTACGCGCCGCTACCGGAATGCGCATGCGTTCTAGCCCCGATGCGGGCCGCCGTCACCTTGTGTTAGAAACACGGATGGGGCGGCGTTTGCGATCTTTGCGAACCTTTGCAGTTCGATTGCAGGGATGGCGGTAGCATGCGGGCATTGACATCGAGGAATCCGCCATGAAGCACACACAACCCGCGCCCGAACCGAACAAGCGCCGCTGGCCTTTCGGCTACGGAGAGGAAGAGTAGGCCGGCGCCGCGGGAAGGCGCGCATCAGGCCTTCAGTTGCGGCAACAGTTGCACGTCGAGGTTTCCCGCGCCTGCGTCGATGATGTCGGGTGTGCTGCCCGAGCCGAAGGTGACCCAGTACGTGGGCTTGGGGGTGAAACTGAACGAGAAGTTGTTCTGGAACGGCTGCGGCGCAAGCCCCCCCGGCCCGCTGGCGCCGCCGAGCGTGGGCGCTCCCGTGAACGCGCCTGCGCCGGGCGTGCCGCGCAGCGACGGAAAGGGCGACATCAAGGTATTCACCCACGGGGCCGCCAGCGTGACCTGCACGGGGCTATCCAGGACACTTACGTGGAGTCCCGGCGCGGACAAGGGGTTCGAGCCGGTAACGTGCGCGACCATGTTCATGTTCTTTCCTGAGTGTCAGACAGCGTGCCGGGCCGCCATCATGGGCCTGCGGGCCGCGGCGGGCGCGGAGAAGGCAAGCTTGCGGTATTCCGTGAGGGCGCGTTCGGCCAGGGCGCAAAAATTGGCGACGGTGTTGCGGAAGCAGAGGAAGTCCATGCCTGCCATTTCGCCGAAGTACCGGTACGTCAAGGTGCCGTCCTCGCCGTTCACGCCGAACGCGCCCGGCGCCAACGCCGGCTGGTTGTTCATGGCAAGCAGCTGCGCCAGCACTTCGCGCGGGCAGTCGCGCGGCAGCGTGTCGATCTGCACGGCCAGGATGAAGACGTCGCCGGCCCCGCCCGGATACAGCACGTACAGCGGCAGGGAGGATGCATCGCGGATCACCGCCGCGACGTTGTGGGGGTCCAGGCCGACCGCGCCGTCCGTCAATTGGCGCAGCCAGGCGTCCAGGGTCGTTCTGGTGTCATTGCTCATGGGAGTTTCGGGGCCGCCCAGGTAGGTTGTCTCGGGCGCCGATGGCGCCGCCTTCCCATGCTGAGTAACCGCGGCCCCGTTCCGGTTCCATGGACCGGCGTTGCTAGCCGATGCGCGAAACCCGGTCGCCTGCGCGGGCCAGTTCGTGGTAGACGTCGTCCAGGTACCCGGCCAGTTCGTCCGCGGACAGCGCCGGCGGGATTGCGAGCTCCGCGATCCGGACGCGTTTGCCCGCATCCGTCCTGTACGCGGCCCAGGCGGCGCCTTCGCGATGGATATCGAGTTGGAATCTGCCGTAGATGTCGAATTTCATGGATGTCGGAAAACCGCCAGGGCCGGGCCGGCCGATTCGGCTGCCGCGACCCGTGAGGGCCGCCGCGCCTACGGCTTCTTGGGCAGCACGAATTCCACGCGCCGGTTCTGGGCGCGGCCTTGGGGATTGTCGGCGCCGCTGGCCAGCTTGTTCGGCTGGACCGGCCTGGTATCGCCCAGCCCCTTGGTGCTGAGCCGCGCCGGGTCCACGCCGTGGCTCGCCAACCACTGCGCCACGGCTTTGGCGCGCCGCAGCGAAAGATCCTTATTGTAGGCTGCCGATCCCTTGGAATCGGTGTGCCCTTCGATCGAGACGGTGCCCGCGGAGCCGGACTTGATGAGGGCGGCGATGTCCTGCAGTGTCGGCTCCGCGGCGGGCCGGATGGCGGCCTTGTCGAAGTCGAACAGCACGTCGCCCAGCATCGATACCGTCACGGCGTTCTTGTCCTGCCGCACCGACAGCCCCGAATGGCGGGCGGTCAGCCCATCGACCCGCGCGGTCAGGTCGGATACGCCGCCGCCGGTGTCGGAGGGGAACCCCTTCAGGTCCAGGATCGTGGCCTTGAGATCGAGGATCTCGGCCTTGTAGGGAGGCTCTTGCGCAAAAGAGCCGCCAGCGGCGGCCAGCAGCGCCGCGGCCAGCAGAGTCGACGCGCCCGGATGGCCGGCCATGGCTAGCGGTCGGCGATCTTGATGGCGTCCAGGGTCTCGACGCCCGGGATCGTCAGCGAGACTTCGGTGATCTCCTTGGGCGGAGCCGGGAACTTCCCTTGCCAGGTTCCGGCGATGGGGGAGTCTTTCGAGGTCCGGATGAGCAGCTTGGGGTTGGTCAGCGGCTTGTCGTTGCTGTCTTTCAGCAGCAGGTACTTCTTATTGCCCGCGATGACGTAGAAGCTGTTCTCGTAGTCGTTCTGCGTGATCGCCGAATAGACCATCTCGGTCTTGCCCGCCACGATGGGCTTGAACCGCATCTTGATGGACAGGATGTCGCCATTGCGCACCGCTTCGATCACCTGGCCCTCGGCCGTGCCGGAGTCGACCATGCCGGTCGCCAGGGGCGCGGGGGCATCGCCCTGGGCAAAGGCCGTCTGCCCGAGGGCGGCGAGGGTCATACAGGCGCCAAGCGCGCAGGCGGCGGCCGTCTTTCTGATCGAAGTCACGATAAGCATCCTTTATTGTTCAAGATTCGAGGCGATGTATCGGAGGGCAGGACTCATGCTTTGGGCGTAATCCGGAGCCCAGCGCAAGATGGTCCGACTTTCGGGGACTTATTGCAGTTCGATATTTTTCCAAGACGTTACGGAATCTAGCCGGCGCCGCGGTGAGAATTGCTGAACTTTCACGGGTTGCGCTTTCGTACGATCCCCTTAAAGCATAGAAAAAGGGGATGGGCCATGGAGACCTGCGAAAAATGCGAGGCGATCGTGCAGAACCGGCGCGACGCGCCCGGGCACGAGCATTTGATCAGCCTGGGAGACGTGCGTTCCCTGGAGGAAGGGCGGCGCGGCGTGACGCGGGAAGCGTTCACCTGCGCGCAGTGCGGCGCCGAGTGGGACTACCGGCACGACAAGCGCGACCCGTCTTCCGGCTGGAGCCGCTGCGAGGCGGCGCCCCAGGCCGCGGAACGCGCCGCGAACGCCGCCTAGCGGCATCCGGCGAGCCGCGCCCTATACCTGCATCTTCTTCTTGCCCAGCAGGGTCAGCGCCAGGCTCCTGCCTGTGCGCATGAACGGGTACAGGGCGGTCGACAGGCAGGGATTGCGGAATATGGCGGCGTTGAAGCTGTTGAACAGATCGTTGCCGGTGCTGATGAGCGCCAGCCGGTTGATGCAGTCCGCGCCGAAATAGTCCTTGCCGTCCAGGTGCAGCAGCATGCCCTGGTTCAGGTCGTATCCCTGCGCCTTGTAGGCCACCGCCAGGTCGGGATGGTCGCGCATGTTCAGCAGCTCGACCGGGCCCATGGCCTTTTGCAGTTGCAGCATCCGCACATAGTTAGCGCAGAAGGGGCAGTCGCCGTCGTAGAGCAGGAAGTTCTTCGCAATGGCCATGATGCACCGTGTGGAATGCGCGGCCGCGAAAAGCGCGCCCGCCAGCCCTGATTAAAGCGCATATCAGTGCAGTTCGCGCGCCCCCTCCTGGTCCAGGCGCTGCCGTCAGCCCGCCGTTGCGTCGCGGGGCGACGGCCACGCCAGGTTCATGGCGTAGCCGCGCACGTCCCGCGGCCAGTCCGCGATCTGGCGGGCAAAGCGCTCCTGATCGTCCGCATAGAGCGCCCGCGTCGCTTCTTCGAAGCCGGGCAGGTTGCCCGCCATGCTGGACATGAAGCGGTAGGCGGCTTCCTGGCGCTGGCGCAGCCGGTCCCTATCCTCGTTGTCGCGGCGAGCCTGTTCCACCAGCTTGCGCAGCGCCACGGACGCGCCGCCCGGCTGCGCGCCCAGCCAGTCCCAATGGCGGGGCAGCAGCGTTACCTCGCGCGCCACCACGCCCAGCCTGGGCCGGCCGCGGCCGCGCGGCTGCGCCTCGTCGGGGGGCGTTTGGGACTGCGGAGCCGCCAGCGCGGCGCGAGGGCGGTGGCGTTCGGCGACGGCGGCATCGTCGCCGCTCAGGTCCAGGTCCACCTGCTTGCCGGACAGGTCGTCGAAGATCAGGACGGGGGCGTCGCCGCCGGCAGGCAAGGCGCGCTTTACGGCCAGCGCCACCTCGGCGAGAGGGCCCGCTGCAAGAATGCGATGGCCGGCGAAGGCGGTATGCGGATCGGCGGGAGGGATGGATTGCGGCATGATTTAATCCGGGTAAAATTTACCGGCAAATTATGTTCCGGGTAAAATTGCAAGTCAATACACCCGGGTAAAAATATTCAAACCGGGCCGCCAGTCCCGGAAGAAGGGAGAAATATCCCTGTGGACCTAGGGTCAACACCTAGGCAAAACACACAGGCGGCGTATAATCTTGCTTTGCGCCCGGAGTTACCCATGCGTCTCGTACAAAAAGCGCTCACCTTCGACGATGTGTTGTTGGTGCCTGCGTATTCCGAGGTGTTGCCGCGCGACACCTCCCTGGCCACGCGCCTGACTCGCAACATCAGCCTGAATATCCCGCTCGTGTCCGCCGCCATGGACACCGTCACCGAATCGCGTCTGGCCATCGCCATGGCGCAAGAAGGCGGCATCGGGATCATCCACAAGAATCTCTCCGCCGACGCCCAAGCGCGTGAAGTGGCTCGCGTCAAGCGCCACGAATTCGGCATCGTGATCGATCCGGTCACCGTCACCCCCCAGATGAAAGTGCGCGACGCCATTGCGTTGCAGCGCCAGCATGGCATCTCGGGCCTGCCGGTCGTCGAAGGCCGCAAGCTGGTTGGCATCGTGACCAATCGCGATCTGCGCTTCGAGGAAAACCTGGACCAGCCCCTGCGCAACATCATGACGCCGCAGGAACGCCTGGTCACCATGAAGGAAGGCGCCACGCTGGACGAGGCGCAGGCCCTGATGCACAAGCACCGCCTGGAGCGCGTGCTGATCGTGAACGACGGCTTCGAACTGCGCGGCCTGGCCACGGTCAAGGACATCGTCAAGAACACCGAGCACCCGATGGCCAGCAAGGACGCCCAAGGCCAGCTGCGCGTGGGCGCGGCGGTGGGCGTGGGCGCCGGCACCGAGGAACGCGTGGAAAAGCTGGTTGCCGCCGGCGTGGACGTGCTGATCGTCGATACCGCTCACGGCCATTCCAAGGGCGTGCTGGAAGGCGTGCGCTGGGTCAAGCAGAACTACCCCAAGGTTGAAGTCATCGGCGGCAACATCGCCACCGCCGCGGCCGCGCGCGCGTTGGTCGAGTACGGCGCCGACGGCGTCAAGGTCGGCATCGGCCCCGGCTCCATCTGCACCACCCGTATCGTGGCAGGCGTGGGCGTGCCGCAGATCCACGCGATCTCCGAAGTCGCCAAAGCGCTGGAAGGCACGGGCGTTCCGCTGATCGCCGACGGCGGCATCCGCTACTCGGGCGACATCGCCAAGGCCCTGGCCGCCGGCGCGTTCGCCTGCATGATGGGCGGCATGTTCGCCGGCACGGAAGAAGCGCCGGGCGAAGTGGTGCTGTTCCAGGGCCGTTCGTACAAGTCGTACCGCGGCATGGGCAGCCTGGGCGCCATGACGGACGGCTCGGCCGACCGCTACTTCCAGGATCCCTCCAACAACGCCGACAAGCTCGTGCCGGAAGGCATCGAAGGCCGCGTCCCCTACAAGGGCAGCGTGCTCGCCATCATTTACCAACTGGTCGGCGGCATCCGCGCCTCCATGGGCTACTGCGGCGCCGCCACCATCGACGACATGCGCACCAAGGCCGAATTCGTGGAGATCACCTCCGCGGGCGTTCGCGAGTCCCACGTGCACGACGTACAGATCACCAAGGAAGCGCCCAACTACCGCGCCGACTGATCCGTACAGTCAACTACAATGTCATGCATCACGCACCGGCAGAACCGCAAATGAACCAGCGGTTCTGCCGGTGCGGTTTTATTTACTGCGATTTCATTCATTACCGGTAGAGTCTCCATGCACCAGCGCATCCTCATTCTCGACTACGGTTCGCAAGTCACCCAACTGATCGCCCGCCGCGTCCGCGAAGCCGGCGTGTATTCCGAAGTGCACCCGGGCGACGTCGACGACGCCTTCGTGCGCGAACAGATGGCGCAAGGCCTGAAGGGCATCATCCTGTCGGGCAGCCATGCCTCGGCCTACGAAGAAGGCTCCATGCGCGTCCCGCACGCCGTGTTCGAGCTGGGCGTGCCCGTGCTGGGCATCTGCTATGGCATGCAGTCCATGGCGCAGCAGCTGGGCGGCGTGGTCAGCTTCTCCGACCACCGCGAATTCGGCTATGCCGAGGTCCGCGCGCACGGCCACACCAAGCTGCTGGACGGCCTGGCCGACTTCACCACGGACGAAGGCCACGGCATGCTCAAGGTCTGGATGAGCCACGGCGACAAGGTCACCGAGCTGCCTCCCGGCTTCAAGCTCATGGCCTCCACGCCGTCCTGCCCGATCGCCGGCATGGCCGACGAAGACCGCAAGTTCTACGCCGTGCAGTTCCACCCCGAAGTCACGCACACCGTTCAGGGCAAGGCCATGCTGGCCCGTTTCGTGAACGAGATCTGCGGCTGCGAGGGCGACTGGAACATGCCCGACTACGTGGCCGAGGCCGTCACGCGCATCCGCGAGCAGGTCGGCGACGACGAAGTCATCCTGGGCCTGTCGGGCGGCGTGGACTCCTCCGTCGCCGCGGCCCTGATCCACAAGGCCATCGGCGACCAGCTCACCTGCGTGTTCGTCGACCACGGCCTGCTGCGCCTGGACGAAGGCAAGCAGGTCATGCAGACCTTCGCCGAAAACATGGGCGTGAAGATCATCCACATCGACGCCACCCAGCAGTTCATGGGCAAGCTCGCCGGCGTGGCCGATCCCGAAGCCAAGCGCAAGATCATCGGCCGCGAATTCGTCGAAGTGTTCCAGGAACAGGCCGGCAAGCAGAAGAGCGCCAAGTGGCTGGCCCAGGGCACCATCTACCCCGACGTCATCGAATCGGCCGGCGCCAAGACCGGCAAGGCCACCTCCATCAAGTCGCACCACAACGTGGGCGGCCTGCCCGACACGCTGAACCTGCAATTGCTGGAGCCGCTGCGCGAACTGTTCAAGGACGAAGTCCGCGAGCTCGGCGTAGCCCTGGGCCTGCCGCCGCAGATGGTCTACCGCCACCCGTTCCCCGGCCCCGGCCTGGGCGTGCGCATCCTGGGCGAAGTCAAGCACGAATACGCCGAACTGCTGCGCCGCGCCGACGCGATCTTCATCGAAGAACTGCGCAACACCAAGGACGAGGCCAGCGGCCTGACCTGGTACGAGCTGACCTCGCAAGCCTTCGCCGTATTCCTGCCCGTGAAGTCGGTGGGCGTGATGGGCGACGGCCGCACCTACGAATACGTCGTGGCCCTGCGCGCCGTGCAGACCTTCGACTTCATGACCGCGGATTGGGCGCCGCTGCCGCATCCGCTGCTGGCCCGGGTGTCTTCGCGCATCATCAATGAAGTGCGTGGCATCAATCGCGTCGTGTACGACGTGTCGAGCAAGCCGCCTGCGACGATCGAGTGGGAATGATCCCACGTCCGGCATAGACCGGCACCAAATAGCACGAAAGCACCTCTAAGCCCGCGTAACTACGGGCTTTTTCTATTCTGGGTCCGGTACTGTCTGGCAAATTTTCGCATCGCCAAGCACGGCGTTTGTATGGCATGGTAGGTGGTACTATCTGAACCTGATGCCATGTTTGGTGCTCGATACCATGTTGCCTCCGACAGGACTGGCATGGTATTGAATTTAGATAACGCGTTGATCTATAAGGAAATTTAAGGTGAAATGCGAGCGTTTCTGAGCATGGTATTTTCACCTGGAGAATCGCACACACCATGCTGACTGATACCAAGCTGCGCAACCTCAAGCCGAAGGACAAACTCTACAAAGTGAATGACCGTGACGGCCTCTATGTGGCCGTCACCTCTGCGGGTTCAATCTCGTTCCGCTACAACTACTCAATCCACGGCAGGCAAGAGACCATCACCTTCGGTCGCTACGGTGTCGGCGGCATTACCCTCGCGGAAGCGCGCGAGCGGTTGGGTGAGGCCAAGAAGATGATCGCCGCTGGGAAGTCGCCGGCCAAGGAGAAGGCGCGAGAAAAGGCCCGTGTCAAGGACGCTGAAACGTTCGGGGCCTGGGCAGAAAAGTGGCTGCGGGGCTACCAGATGGCGGACTCCACCCGCGATATGCGCCGTTCGGTCTTCGAGCGTGAGTTGAAGCCGAAATTCGGCAATCAGAAGCTGATCGAGATCACCCACGAGGACTTGAGGGCACTGACCGATGCCATTGTCGAGCGAGGTGCACCAGCAACCGCGGTGCATTCCCGTGAGATCGTGTTGCAGGTCTATCGTTGGGCCATTGAGCGTGGCCAGAAGGTAGAGAACCCGGCAGAACTGGTTCGACCGACGACCATCGCCAAATTTGAGCCGCGTGACCGTGCGCTGACACCTGATGAAATCGGCTTGATGTACCAGTACATAGAGCGGATCGGCACGACACCATCCATCCGGGCAGCCGCCAAGCTGTTGCTTCTAACGATGGTGCGCAAAAGCGAGTTGACCAACGCGACCTGGAGCGAGATCAATTTCAGCGAGGCGCTTTGGACAATCCCGAAGGAGCGGATGAAGCGACGCAATCCGCACTTGGTTTTCCTGTCACGGCAGGCGCTGGACATCTTCATTGCCCTCAAGACTTTCGCCGGCGGATCGGACTATGTGCTTCCGTCGCGATATGACTCGGACCTACCCATGAGCAGCGCCACACTTAACCAAGTGCTGACGTTGACATACCGGCTGGCGCAGAAGGAGGGGAAATCGCTAGCCAAGTTTGGGCCGCATGACTTGCGTCGTACGGCCAGCACGCTGCTGCATGAGGCCGGCTACAACACGGACTGGATCGAAAAGTGCCTGGCGCACGAGCAGAGAGGCGTCAGGGCCGTCTACAACAAAGCCGAATACCGCGAGCAGCGGACGGCGATGCTACAGGATTGGGCGGACATGATTGACGAATGGACGCTCAGGAAGCTAGGTCGGAACGAATGAGAGCCTGGAGCACTTTCCTGCCTCATGCGATTTTAGCCGCTAAAAAACGGCATGGCCTTCGGCGGACAGCCTCGGCATGACGGCCAAGTTCCACCCGCCTCGCAGAGCAGGATTCCCGTTGAGCACCGCCAGGTGCGAATAAGGGACAGTGAAGGGAGATTACCGGCTGGCCGGTTAGCTAACTTCACCTATCCTGCCCGGCTGACGCCGTTGGATACACCAAGGAAAATCCACATCGATCCCTGTGTAAAGCTCTGCAATTGGCTCTGCGTACGGCGCGCATTGACGATCCTTGTGTTTTCATTGGATTTCACCGGATTTCCCTCGAATTTTCCGTGAGAAATACAGAGATTTCCTGCGCTTTCACCAATGCGAACCCAAGGGCTACCGAGCGGTGTTCACCGCCCAGAGCGCGTCGGCTGTTTCAGGTGAAAGCTATTGGGGATAGAAGCGATTGCCTTGGACACTGCTTGGCGCGTCAGTGACCGTTGGCCCTTGCCTAGAAGCTGTTCTGCGATTTCCGACTGATTGAGGCCCGAACGCCGGAGCATCAGTATTCTCTTCTTGGTGTCTGACAGCTTGGAGTCCACCATCAGCCGCGCCAGGTTGCGCAGCTCAGCTATGTCGGCAGGCTGTAAGGTCTGACCTAGCATGTAGTGAAAAAAGTAGTCGTCAACCAGCGGGTCACCGGATGCTGCCGCATGGGGCGTGGACCGCTTTGCGCATTGCCGGTTAAGCCTGGCCAATTCGAGATCGAACTGCGCCACTGATCGCTTCGCTTGCCGGTAGGCTGGGTTCCAAGCGCCAGTCGGCAATCTGGGTCGATGATCCAGGCAGTATTGGCTGCTCAGCCGAAGCTCTTCCTCTAGATCGTTGGCCTTCGGAGTGTCGCTCCCGTCAGCGTACAAAGTGAGCTCGGTAAGTGATCCGCAGAACCGGCAAAAACCCTGGCGACGCTCGCCATTCAGACGTGTGGTGCGCACTCGGGACTTTGCTGGCCGTTTGCATGCGCAGTCCTCCACCAGCTCAATCAGCGTTTCCAGCGTCGCCACAAACTGCTGATCCCTAGCGGATTGTCTGTCCGCAGTTTTGACGAACTGGCGCAGCAACTGCCGCTGTACACGAACCATCGCGTCAAGCCCCACCAACCGAATGATTCCGCTGAGGCTCACCCCTGTTCCTGCGCCAGGGACGTGACTCAAGTAGCGTTGTGGCAGCGTCGTCGTGTACGCGGCCACGGCGGGATCGATCAGCTCCTGTATCAGCCGAACGATGGGATAGCGCTTCGAATACTTGGAGTACGGGTGCCAGCGATCCTGAAGCTGGCCGATGGCTTCCGAGACAGTGGGATCGCATCCGTCCCAAATTGTTATGGTCGACTTATTTTTCATGTCAACCATTTTAGCCAATCATTAGGTCGATGCAATCCCGCATTGCGAGGCATGATCAGGCACATATTCGAAAGTGCCTGATGGAGGTCAATGCATGCAAGCAACGACAAACAGAACGCTCATCAATAAGAAAAAGCTACTCGCCATGATCCCGCTGTGCGAGCGCACGATTTACAACTTGGAGCAGCGGGGAGAATTCCCGCGCCGCATTGCGCTAACCAGCCGAAATGTCGTGTGGGACTTGGCTGACGTTGAGGAGTGGATCGAGGCCCGCAAGTTGTCGGGTATCCAAGCTCGCCGCCCTGGATTGGGGGCTTAATCGTGGCCATTGATTTAAGGGCCGCGTTCGACAACGAGCCACCTTTACTGGACTTTGTATGGCCAGGTTTTCTCGCGGGAACCGTGGGAGCGCTAGTAGCCCCAGGAGCTACGGGCAAGAGCTTCTGGGCTTTGGAAGCTGCAATGTCCATCGCGTGCGCCGTCGCCGGTGGGGATCTGGTAGGGATCGCCCCTGAGCGCGCTGGACGCGTGGTCTATTTCGCAGGGGAAGACCCGGAAGTCGCGTTGGTACGGCGAATTCATGCGATAGGCCTGCACCTGAATCAGCAGGCACGCGAAGCTATCGCGCAGAACCTCACCCTTGAGCCAATCATGGGCAAGCGCCTGAACGTGATGGACGATCGGCACCTTGCCCGTGTCATTGAATTTTGCGCGGGTGCTCGGTTGATCGTACTGGATACCCTGAGCCGAATTCACGACAAGGACGAGAACAGCAACGGTGACATGGCGAGGCTTGTCGCCACGCTTGAGCACGTCGCGGCCAGCACCGGCGCATCGGTTCTGTACTTACACCATGTGAGCAAGGGCAGCGCCCGCGAAGGGCAAACCGATCAGCAGCAGGCTGCGCGAGGCGCATCCGCTCTAATCGACAATGCCCGCTGGTGTGGCTTCGTTGCCAAGATGAGTGAAGACGAGGCGAAGCGTTTGAGCGACCGCGACTATGACCGACGCCCCATCGGCAACGACCGGCGCAGTTTCTTTGTCCGATTTGGTGTCAACAAGCAGAACTACGACGCAACTGCCCTGGACCGATGGTATCAACGCCAGGATGGCGGCGTGCTTGTGCCGGTGGAGCTACTGGAGGCGAAGAAAGAGAAGGGCCTACATGTCGTCAGTGGGAGTGACGATGAGCGGTGGTAATGCCGTGACCCCTACCAGTACGAGCGCGCAGGCACGGGTGATGCTCTATCAACCCAGCCTACGCCCGCACATGCGCGAAGGCGACTGGATGGAAACCTCTTTCGGCCGCTGCCGCGTGACCGGCAGGCTAGGCCAGCGGCACGCCGATATCGTAGAAGCGATTTTGTATTGTGCCGAACGTCGGCGCGATGTCTCTGATGGTGGTGTTGAGCTTCTCGTAGACCCGGCTCGGGTGCGAAAAACGCTTTCCGACGACCAGTACAGCTTTTCACAGATGGAGAAGCTTCTGGCCGAACTGCGTGCCGCGACAATCACTATTGAGATGCCTAAGTTCGATTTCCCAATAATCGGCGGATTAATCGACCACGTTATTCCTTCGCCTATGACCCGTCCCAATCCGTTGACGGGAGGAGAGCGGAACTTGTGGCGGGTGCGGCTGGGCGTTGCACTGGTGAGGTTGCTTGAGAACGACTTGCGTCTGTACTACGACCCAGCCCCCATTGCTCGTCTAATTCATGGCATAAGCCAAGCCGTTGCGCGACATATCCTCAGTCATAAGACTGAACCAGTAGGTGGTTGGTATCTCGACACCGTAATAGTGGCCGTCAGCGGAAAAGGGGGAAATATGCGAAAAGCACGGCACAGGCTGAAAGAGGACGCGCCCGGATTGCGGGCTATTGGGTTGCTTCTCGACGGTAGCCGGATCAGGAAAAAAGGTGCTGGCGGCGCCTAAAACGTTCCACAGCCGCCCGATGGCGTTCCACAGCCGCCCGATGGCGTTCCGCACGCGCCCGGAACGTTCCGCACCCGCCCGGAAGTAGCAGGATATTCAGGATATTCAGCTCCTGCGCGGCGCAGCCCGCGCTTTAGGCGCGACCTGGCCTTGCCAGTCGGCCGTGGGCCGACGGTTGAACACCAAGGAGAGTGCAGGTGGTCGTCAGACCGCCTACAACGACCGCTATAGCCGGCTAGGCCTTCCCCTGACCCTGGGGCGCCGAATCGCTCTTAAAACGCCGCTAAGGCCGCTTCAGGCCCTCTGGGGCCACTCCGCCGCAGCCGCTCCTCCATTCCTGGCGTCCAACTAGGCCGCAGGCCGATACTTGCTTTTGCAATCGCCAGAGAAAGAATGCAGGCGAATTGGGGCAACAGCCCTTTAGTCGGTAAGAATAATATTCTTATTATCACAGCATAGCCCTTTCTGCCAAACGTCTGCAGCTTCGTGAACATGAGCGCGGTTCGACCAGTGTGGAACCGCTCGCGGCCGCGATCAGAATTTCAGCGGCTAAATTTGCCGCCCCTCAAGTGTCAAAGAACGCAATACAAACCAGGAACATGTGACCGATAAAACCCGGGAAACCGGGCGCTCTGCGTTCGGGTCTGATCGTTCTTTGACAGATGCGGCGGCCCCGCTGCGCGGTCGCCGCTCGCGACAGTCAAATGTTTGCCATTTCCTGTATTTGCCTGTTTTTAATCGGTACAACGTTGGTAAATGGCGGTCTATCGCTACGAAAACGCGGCCTTTCGCTGTATTCGGTCGATTGCGGTCATTTCCATGCAATACACCGCCTTATACAGAAGGGACTGCATGATTTTCCTCAGAGTTTGCAGGTGCGTGAGCGGGGCAGGATAGGTGAAGTGGGCCCACCCGCGAGCGGGTGTTCCTTCTTCACTGTCCCTTATTCGCACCTGGCGGTGCTCAACGGGAATCCTGCTCTGCGAGGCTAGCGGGCTACCGCCGGCTAACCAAGTTGAGCGATGGAACGAGACGAGACAGACACGACCCGCTTGCCCAACAGGTGATTTTTGTGATGTCAACCGTTTTGTACAATCATTAGGTCGATCATATTCCGCATTGCAAGGCATGATCAGGCACACATTCGAAACGTGACTGATGGAGGTAGATGCAATGCAAGCAAAGACGTACGGCGCCCTAATCAACAATCGAAAGCTGACCGCGAAGCCGAAAAATTTAGCGGCTAAAATCGCTCTTTCCATCGCCGCGACCTTTGGCGTCGCCACAATGCCAGCGCAAGCGGGCATTCCGGTCATCGACGGCACCAACCTGACGCAAACCACTGTCACCGCGATTCAGCAGGTCGCGCAGGTCCAGAAGCAAATCGAGCAATACCGGACGCAGTTGCAGCAGTACGAAAACATGCTGCAAAACACGATGGCCCCGGCCGCCTACATTTGGGATCAGGCGCAGTCCACCATCAACGGGCTGGTGCAGTCCATTGACACCCTGAACAACCTCACCAATCAGGCCGGTAGCCTGGATGCCTACCTGGGCAAGTTCCAGGACGTTTCCTATTACAAGTCGTCGCCGTGCTTCACCTCGGCCGGCTGCTCTGACACCGAACGCGCAACGTTGGAGAAAACGCGCGCCCTGGCATCGCAGTCGCAAAAGGCGGCGAACGATGCGCTGTTCAAGGGCATCAAGGATCAACAGGAAAACCTCAAGTCGGACGCGCGCCAGCTCGAACGGCTGCAATCGAAGGCGCAGGGCGCACAAGGGCAGATGGAAGCCCTCGGCTACGCCAACCAGCTCGCCAGCCAGCAGGCTAACCAGCTCCTGCAAATCCGGGGGCTGTTGATTGCGCAACAAAACGCGATAGCGGCGCAATCAGCCGCCGAGTTGGATGAGAAAGCGCGCGGCCAAGCTCGGGCTACACAGTTGCGTACCTGGCAATACAAGGCCAGCTCGGCCGACGACTTCTAAGAGGGGCGTATATGCGGATTTTCCCTTTGATTGTGGTGGTCACTGTCGCGGCCGGCCTTGCCGGCTGCGACGATGTACCGGAGCCGACCGCAGCTACGTGCGCCCCTGACCTGCTCGAAAAATCGCTGTCGGAGATTCATAGCGAGACGAAGCGCCAAGCCTTCATGGATGGCTGCAAGTCGTTCCAGAAAGCGAAGGCAATGCGGCAGTGGCAATACAAGCCCAGCCCGGCCGACGACTTCTAATCCCGAGAGGGCAAGAACATGAAAATCACCTACTGGAAAGGGGCGGCAATCGTTGCAGTGTTGACGCTCTTGCTAGTCGAGCCAGTGCTAGCCCAAAGCACCGGCGGTCAACTGAGTAGTGGCGGCATCATGAACGATGTGCTGCGCCGATTCAATGAAGCTGCGAGCACCTGGGGAACGATCATCGAGGCCGCCGCCTCGCGGCTATTTTGGGCGCTCACGACCATTAGCATGGTTTGGACCTTCGGCATGATGGTGGTCCGCAAAGCGGATATTGGTGAGTTCTTCGCCGAGCTTTCGCGCTTCATCATCGTCACAGGCTTTTTCTGGTGGCTGCTGACAAACGCCGTCACCGGCATGAACATTGCCGGCACGATCATTACCTCAATGCAGAAGCTGGGCGCAGAGGCGGGCGGCCTTAGCACGTCCAATCTTGGACCTTCGAGCATCGTCGATCTTGGGTTCGATCTCTATAACCGAACAATCCAGGCCACCTCGGAATTGAGCTGGCGCGAAATGGGCACGGCAATAGTTATGGAGCTACAAGCTCTGGCTGTTCTGTTGGTCCTGGCGCTTGTGTCGATCAACATGCTTCTGACGCTCGCATCGGCCTGGATCGTGCTTTACTCCGGCGTTATTGTCCTGGGGTTCGGTGGCTCCCGGTGGACAACGGATATAGCCATCAACTACTACAAGACGATCCTCGGAATTGCCTTGCAGCTCTTGGCGATGGTTCTCATCGTCTCCATCGGCAAATCGTTCCTGACACACTATTTCGCCCAGCTAAGCAACAACCTGGCTACCCAGGAACTCGCCGTCATGCTGGTTGTTGCCATCATTTTGCTTGTCCTGGTCAACAAGGTGCCACCCCTCATCGCCGGCATCATCACCGGCGCAAGTGCAGGCGGCGGTGGAATCGGAAGTTTCGGCGCGGGAACCCTGTTCGGCGCTGGCATGACGGCGGCAGGACTTGCTACTCAAGCGGGCGCGGCCATTGCATCCGGCGGTGCCTCCTTGGCCGCATCTGCCGCCGGTGGCGCTGCGGCCGTAGCAGCGGCCGCGTCGAAGGCCAACGATAACGTCTCTGCGGGGACTGACATTCTGTCGACCATGATGGGCGGCGGTGGTGGTGGCGGTGGCAGCGCCGGTACCAGCAGCAGCGGCGACGCCGGCGGTGGTAGTGGTGGCGTCTCTGGCAGTGGTGAAACGCCGTTGGCAGCGGCAGCAGGCCACAACAGCACCGGCGCACGCGGCGGCAGTTCGGGCGGTGGCTTGGGTGGTGGCCGCTCGTCCGGCGGTATCGGGGCCACTGCGGCCAAGGGCGGCCGGATCGCGGCCGATACCGTCGCTAACCTCGCCAAAGGCATCGGCTCGATGGCATCCACGAAGGCCGGCAGCATGGCCGACGCGGCAAAGAGCCGGATTGCAGAGACGACCGGCGGCAAACTCGCCGCGACGATCAAGGCGACCCATGGAAACAAAAGCGCTGGCACATTCGACGGAAATAACCTGGCCGGCACGAACGACAGCACGGCGGCCGGGGCAAATGACGAGGTGGCCGCGTTCGTGAACCGACCGCAGCCGACCTAAGCGCGCCGGCCGGCGCATCAACGCCGGCCGACACTTCCACTAACCACCTGTGAGAGAGGTGAAAAATGGCAACTCTACATCCTAACGAATTTTCCCAGGCAGTTCAGCACGCGGCAGCGGAATTGAACGCTATCGACTGGCTGGACCAGGACGCCGCGCACGAGCTGGGGCCGCTGGCCGAGGCAACGGCTAACCTGTTCATGGTGCTGTTCTACCAGGCTGAAACGGGCCTCGCGACGCGCGAGGACTTTTCGCAGGCCAGGGCGCAGCTTCAGCATGCCCTGGCCACCCGACACGTTCGCTTTCAATAAATCGGAGGCTTTATGGACTTCTTTCCCCCTCAATCGTTTTCCGACTTCCTGCTTGTCATGGGGGTGTTGTTCCTGGTGTTCGTGCCGGGGTTCTATCTGCTCGGCCAGCTCATTTGGGCGTTAGGTTTCGGCCCCCAGGCATCGGCGATCGCGGACAAGATGGAACGCATACGGCGGACCGTCATGCGGCTGACCGGGCAACGGCTGATCGGAACGGCTGATCGGAACGGCTGATCAGCTCTCAAAACTGCGGGTCCGGCCATTTAGCGGCCGCCAGCGCTGACCCTTCTGCCCCGCGCTACGCGGGGCAGCTTCGTTTAATCGTCGCCTTTAGTGGCTCATGCTAGCCGTTTATGATGAATTGCTCCGCGTCTTCCAGTGACGGAAAGACCTTACCCCCGTCTCGAAACTCCGGGCCATAGCGGTACGCTTTCCAGGCTCCGCAGTCCAATGGATGAGCCTCACCTAAAAACTGGCCGCTATCGGACTGGATGAGGCGGGCCTTGAGCGGCTTTTCACGGACCGCCTTGACCTGGTTGACGAACTTGGTCGCGTTCTTCGCCTGGCGTTCCGTGATCTCCCCGGCCGCGAGCGCCTCTGCCACCGCTCCTAAATCCAGCCCTAGTTTGAGTTCATCCATACGACGCCGATTGGCGGGCTTTCTTGTTTCGCTCATACACACTCCACGTAGCTGCTAAATAGCTGTTACTGATTTCGCCGGCGCGCCAGCTCGGCGCGCGCCCATTCGATGGCCTGGCTCATGTCCTGGCGTAGCGCCTCGATCTCCGCCGGCGTGAGCGGGCGAGGGGAGGCCGCCATTGCCAGTTGCCGGCGAACGATTGCCAGCTCGGCCGGATCGCCGTCCGCCTCGACGGCGGCCAGCACGGCGGCCGCCAGCTCCGGGTCGTTGCGGTAGACCTCGGCCATTGCGTCGTCGTGGTGCCGGTCCTTCATGCCTGTTCCTCCTGGTGTCCATCGTCGGCGGCCGCCAGGGCGTCGGCTTCGCTCAAGGCGTCCTCCTGGAAGGCTCCCATATGTTCCGCCTCGGCCTGGCTGACCTCTGCCCATATCCGTTTGACCTGGGCCGGGCTGTAGCCGGCCAGCTCGGCCGTCCTGGTGATGCTATGACCGGATCGGCGCAAGGCGATGACCTGGGCGCGGCGCTTCGGATCGGCCCGCCGGCCCCGGTACTTGCCCGCATCCTTCGCCAGCTCGATGCCTTGGCGCTGCCGCTCGCGGCGGCCCTCGTAGTCGTCGTGGGCCATCTGTAGGGCCAGTTTCAAAAGCATGTCCTGGACCGATTCCAGCACGATCCTGGCGACGCCCTGCGCCTCGGCCGCCAGCTCGGACAGGTCTACAACGCCAGGGACGGCCAGGCGTGCGCCCTTGGCCCGGATCGCGGCAACCAGGCGCTCGGCTTCGGCCAGCGGCAAGCGGCTGATGCGGTCGATCTTTTCCGCAATGACCACCTCGCCGGGCTGTAGGTCCGCGACCATGCGCAGCAGCTCGGGCCGGTCGGGCCGTGCGCCGGATGCCTTCTCGCGGTAGACGCCGGCGACGTAGTAGCCGGCCGCCCGCGCGCCCTCGATGATGCTTTCCTGGCGTTCCAGGTCCTGCGCGTCGGTGCTGACGCGCAAATAGACCCGGGCGACCTTGAGGGCTGGGGCGTCGTCAAACCTCATCGGCTCGGCCGGCGTCTTGTCGCGGAGCTGGCCGATGGCCTCGGCTTCGGCTTCGGTCAGGCCGCCTGCCTCGCGTGCGATCCCGGCCAGCATCGAACCGACGCGCCGGTCCTTCCTTGTGCTCATGCTGCCTCCTTCACCTGGTCCCACTGGTTGCCGTCCTCGATGCTCACGTCCGCCGGCAGCAAAGCCCTAGCAGCCGCCAGCGCGGCATCCCGGCTATCGTGGCGGCTGCGTTCCTCTGGCACACCATCACGCCAGGCCAAGACAACCCAACTCGTCGGCGGGTATTCAGCGTCGAAAAGGGCCATTTCCACCGCGTCCGCAGCGGATTCAGGTTGTCGGCCGATGCGGCCCTGGGAGATTGAGTTCATGCGTCCGGCTCCTTTGAGTATAGGCTAATGCGCCTATCGTAGCCGACACGGCTCAATTCTGAAATGCCGATTTATATGCGCCTAGCGCATTTCTCCGGCCCTAATGAGCTTTCAAGACAGTTTCAGCACGCCTCCTCGGGGGTGGACGGCAGGGCAGGAGCGAGCTATAGTACTAAGAGGTATTACCTTTTGCTACGGAGGCCACATGGCAACGGCAACATCCATCAAGCTCGACGACGAGCTGAAAGGGCGCGTCCAGCACCTGGCCGAAGCCCGCCGGCGCACATCGCACTGGATCATGCGAGAAGCCATCGCGCAGTACGTCGAGCGCGAGGAAAAGCGGGAGGCGTTCAAACAGGATGCGCTCCGCGCCTGGGAAGAGTATCAGCGCACCGGCCTGCATCTGACACTTGAGGAAGCCGACGCTTGGCTGGCGAAGCTGGAAGCCGGCGAGGATGCGGAGCTGCCTAAGTGCCACGTCTGATCTGGACGCCGCCGGCGCTGGCTGATGTGCAGCAGCTCTATCGCTTCCTCGCGCCCAAGGATGCCGACGCCGCGCAACGCGCGGTGAAGGCGATCCGGGCCGGAGTCAAGATTCTGGCCCATCAGCCGCGCATCGGCCGCCCGGTCGAGGACATGGAACCGGAGTTTCGGGAATGGCTGATCGACTTCGGCAACAGCGGCTATGTCGCCCTCTATCGCTTAGACGGGGAGAACATCGCCATTCTTGCCGTTCGGCACCAGAAAGAAGCGGGGTATTGAATGGCACGCCTTTCGGTGACGGTTGATGCGGACTTGAAGCGGGATTTTCTCGCGGCCGCGAGTGAGTATGGGTCCAGCGGCGCGGCCTTGGTGCGCGCGTTCATGCGATCGGTCGTAGACGGCGGCCGCGATTTGGATGGCCTGCGCGACCAGGTGCGCGCGGACCTGGAACACCCTGCACCGGCGCGAACGCCGGCGGCCGCGTTGCAGCTCGTGCGCCGGATCACCCTCGACATACTGACCGCGCCGGCGAGCCACTGAAGGACCAAGCGATGAGCAATGAACCCTTTGCCAGTGTGTGGGATGCCATCGAGGACACCCCCGCAGGAGCTGAAAACATGAAGGTGCGTTCGGCGCTGATGATGGCCCTGGAAAAGCAAATCCGCGATCACGGATGGACGCAGGCAGAAGCCGCGCGCCGTCTTGGCGTGATGCAACCTCGCGTGTCTGACCTGATGCGCGGGAAGATCAACGAATTCGGGCTTGATGCGCTTGTGAGCATGGCCGTCGCTGCGGGTCTGCTCAAGGACGATGTGGCATGGGCACAGCTCAAGGCTTTGCTGGCCAAACGGATCGACGCCGGCCTGGCGGGGCAGGTGTCCGCCAAAGGCGTCGATGAAATTCTTGATGATGAGCTTGCCCAGATCGTCGCCGGCATCACCCCCGACAACCTGCACTCCGAAATCGACGCTGGCCCCGACGTCGGCCGCGAACTGGGACGGTGGAAATAACAAGGGCGGCACACTGGCCACCTTTCTGTATTAGCGATTTCACGTGCCGCTAGCTTCTGGGATGAATGGATATTTCTAAATCGCAATAATAGTTTCAAATAGAATACTATTCGCTAACGGATAGTGCCCTGACTGCGCTCGATTGGATCACGTAATCCAAGTCGGGCTGGAAGCATGCGTGGAATCACACTACGAACGAGGCAGGGATGGTCGATTGGGGGCAGCGTGGGACTGTACGAACGGTGGTGCGAAGCCACGAAAAAGAAGGATAAGCGCAAGTACTACTGGACCTATGTTGAGAGGGAAGGCGGTCGAGACGAGATTCGCGCAGACTTCGCCGCGACTATTCGGTCGCACTACGACCGGCTCGAACGCATAGCCGAAGACGTGAAGCGCCTCGGATATAAGGCCGCAGCGCAGATTCTTAGTGAAGCGTTGCCGCAAACCGCTAAAGGCCGGTCCGGCGATCTCGGCGAAATTCTTGCCACGGAACTGGTCGAGGAAGAGGTTGGCTTACGTGTGCCGGTGCGACGTCTCCGTTATAAGGACGGCCGCAATATGGCCATGCGCGGCGATGACTTCATCGGCGCTGGATACAATGGGGTGGACGAGAAGCTCTGGCTTCTAAAGGGCGAGGCTAAGAGCAACAAGGTGCTTGGCAAGGCCACGGTTACAAGCGCTCGGAAGGTGCTGAACCGCGACAACGGCCGTTGCACGCCCGATTCCCTTCTGTTTGTCGCAAACCGTCTCCTCGAGAGTAATGATCCGGACGACAACGTGCTGGGTCGTAGCCTTCGTGACGAGGTGGGTGTGAAGTCCCTCCGTGCCGACCGCATCGACCATATGCTTTTTACCGTGTCGGGTAACGGTCCTCATGCATCTTTGAAAGAGGACCTCGACGCCGCAGGGACGAATCGTGACCACTACGTAGTAAACGTCCACGTCGCAGATCACCAGGATTTCATCGCAGCCATGTACCAGGAGGCGGAAGATCTTGGAGACGATTGACGAACTAACCACGTTCTTAGCTACCGCGACCGTCGATGGCATCCTTGGACGCTTGCTCTATCGTGGCGCTGCCTGGTCGCTGATGCGCGAGGAAGGCGTGTTACCGGCGAACGCGCCGCCGCTAGGTGCGACGATCGAAACCGATCTTGCCGAACACGGCTTTGCCCTGCTTCGCGGAGCGATGGCCCTGCGCGCTCAGGCCGGTGCGTCGGATCTGACGAGCAAGGCGTTCGAGCGCGCAGCCAACTCCTTCGAAGCCCTGGTGCGCAACGGCGATTCCGAGTCCCCTGATCGCGGTTTCCGCCTCACGATCGCCGCAGCAGCCTATCATCTGGCTGGTTTCTCCGCCGTTGCCTATTCGCTCTTCAACGAGGCCATGGATGATCTCAATGCGTCGCCGGGCGAAACGGCGATTCGGCATTTGATCCTGCGCGATCTTGGCCAGCTGCGCGGATTCGTTCGCGACTGGTTGGACGATCACGCTCACGGAGATGAGGAGATCGCCAAGGCGTTGATGGGCGAAGAGACCGACATCGACGAGGCTCTATCGACAATCCTCAACACGACAATATGCCGGGCGCTGGCGCATTTCGACTTCGCACTGGAGACGGGCGAACCCGAGCCGATCGAGACCGCGCGGGCGCTGCTCGCCACCGCAGTCAGCTTGGCGGACAACGGCGGGAATGTTCCGTTGTGGTGGATATGCAACCTCTGCCGTCACTTGATCGATGACCTCTGGCAGCATTCTCTGCACGAAAACTTGCCCACTGAACCGCCGGAGGGAACGGAGGAAAAATACCCGGATTTGCGCCGGCTATTCATCTCGTCGCTCTTCGCCCGCAAGACGTCCGAGGTGGAGCTATGGCCATCTCAGCGCGAAGCGGCTCGGCGCTCCACGGATGTCACCGACGATCTAGTCGTCGCCCTGCCGACCAGTGCCGGTAAGACTCGCGTGGCGGAGATCGCCGCGCTGATGACCCTGTCGTCGGCGCGCCGGGTGTTGATCGTGACGCCGCTGCGCGCACTGTCCGCCCAGACTGAGCGATCGTTCAGAAAAACATTCGCGCCGCTCGGCTTCAGCGTTTCCTCCCTTTACGGCGCTAGCGGCCTTTCGGCTGGCGATGAAGACGCGCTGCGCATGCGCGAGATCATCATCGCGACGCCCGAGAAACTTGATTTCGCGCTGAGAAGTGACCCCTCGCTGATCGACAATGTCGGCCTTATCGTTCTCGACGAAGGCCACATGATTGGCCCCAGCGAACGCGAGATCCGCTATGAAACCCTCGTGCAGCGTCTGCTTCGGCGCGCTGACGCAGGCGAACGCCGTATCGTTTGTCTATCCGCGATCCTGCCCAGCGGCGATGAGCTGGAAGACCTTACAGCGTGGATACGCTCTGACGAACCGGGCGAGCCTGTGCGTTCCGACTGGCGCCCCACGCGGCAGCGGTTCGGCGCGCTCACCTGGCGGGGCAAGGACGCGCTGCTCCGGCTGGACCTCGACGACGATGGTCCGTTTCTCGACAAATTCGTCGTGGAGAAAGCCGCGCGGGGGAAAGAGAAGAAGCCCTATCCGCGCAAGAACTCGCATCTCGCTCTGTTCGCGGCATGGGAATTCGCGGGTCAAGGCAAGCGGACACTGATCTTCTCCACTCAGGCGAATTGGGTCGAGAGCTACGGTAAACAAGTGGTGGACCTATGCAAACGCGGTTATCTGGACTCACTGTTGGAGGATGAAGCCTCGATTGCCCGCGCTCTAGAGGTCGGCAAGGAGTGGTTGGGCGAAGACCACCCCGCCGTCGCCTGCCTAAAGAGCGGCGTTGCCATCCACCACGGCCGGCTGCCGAGCCCATTCCTTCGCGAACTGGAAGCCCTTCTCTCCGAGGGTGTTCTGAAGGTCATCGTCGCGTCGCCGACATTGTCTCAGGGTCTCAACCTCAACGCCGCCGTCCTGCTGGTGCCAGCGTTGTATCGGGCATCCGAGAAGATCACAGGCGAGGAATTCGCGAACGTCGCCGGCCGCGCTGGACGCGCCTTCGTAGATGTCGAAGGCCTCATCGTGCATGTCATGTTCGATAAGGTCGACTGGCGAAAGAAGGAATGGAGGAAGTTAGTGGCCTCCGCAAAGGCCCGGACACTGAAGAGCGGTCTCATCCAGATCGTCGCCGAGATCCTTGAGAGGCTAGCCCGCGAAGGCGTCCTGGATCGCGACGATGCCTGGGAATATTTGGCCAACGCACGTGAAGCTTGGAGATCGCCCAAGGAAGAGGCCGAAGTCGCCGAGCGACTGGCGACCGGCGCGGAGTATGACGCTGATGGCGACGATGATGAAGGCGGTGGCGATGACAAAGAGGAAACCATCGACGAGGAGCCGCTATCACAGATCGTCGAGCGCCTCGACGCAACGGTATTTGGCCTGATCGAAGCACTCGATTCCGATCGCGCCGACCTGCCGAAGCTCTTGGACGAGGCGCTCAAGGGATCGCTCTGGGCACGCCAGATCGCGCGTGAGGACAAGGACGTCGCCCCGCTGCATAAGAAGGTCTTCGAGGCCCGCGCCGATCTCATCTGGAAAACCACCACGGCGCAGGCGCGACGCGGGCATTTCGCCATGGGCGTTGGACTTGAGGCGGGTCTAAAAATCGACGCCATGGCTGACGAGTTGGCCGAACTCCTTGACCGGGCTGACGATGCGGCACTGAGCGGCGACGTTGAGGCACTTGTCGATGCGCTCGGCGGTCTCGGCGAACGTCTGCTGTTCATGCGACCTTTCATCCCCGATAAGGCGAACGCGCTACCGACGAATTGGAAGGCTATCCTGCGTAGTTGGGTGTCTGGCGAGAATGTGGCCAAGATCGGACCGCAGAACATGCGAGTCGTTGAAGAGGCCTTCACCTATCGTTTGGTCTGGGCCTTGGAAGCTGTTCGTACCCGCCGCATGTCACTCGGTTGGTCGCCGGAGACGGTGGCGGGCGGCGCAGCAGCAGCGGTCGAAACTGGCGTCCCGCAATTCATGATGTCGATGCTGATCCGCGCGGGCCTTCCTTCGCGTCGCGCGGCGATGGCAGCGATCGAGGATGATATGCCGGTCTTCGTCACGCCAGCTGAGATGCGGGCCTGGCTCGAGTCCGACGAGATCACCGCCTACACCGACGCCGGTGACTGGCCCACGCCTGATACGGCCGCGCTATGGGCGCGGTTCCGGACCGACGCCCTCAGCGGAGGCATTCAGAAATGGTCAGTCGAACATTACAAGCGTCTGCTTGACACCGCGATAGCCCCGCCGGCTGGCCTCTATCGCATAGTCACCGACGAGGGTGATGGGCGAACTTGGCTGACAACACCCGACTATCAACGTGTCGGTGCGTTCAAGAAACCGGCGGTTGATCCCAAGCCCAGCCTCTTTTCCGGCCGGTTGCCCGGCGGCACTAGGCTGGTAGAGGCGTTACGTGTGGGGCGCGGCAAGCTGAGATGGCCTCCAGCCGATGCATAGGGATGGAACTCATAACGAAATATTCGCTGGGGCGAGCGCCTCGCTCTCAAAGTCAAAAACGCCGTCATCGGCCAAAGCAGTGCCGCGCCGGTGCCGGTGGCATTGGTGTAGGTGTCAACTAATAGCACCCGAGGGAAACCATGAAACTTCGCCGCCTGCGCATCCACAATTTCCGGTCTATTGTCGATGCTGACATCGAGGTTCACGACTACACAATGATCGTGGGTGCCAATAACGCGGGCAAGAGCAACATTGTTGCCGCGCTCCGGGCGTTCTATGAGGACTTCAAGCATTCAGGCGACGATCTTCCCAAGATGAAGGGCGTACAGACTGACGAATCCTGGGTTGAACTGACTTTCGATTTGTCCGAAATTGAATGGGAGGGGTTGGCGGACAAATACAAGGCAGGTGTGGCTGGTTACAGCCTCACCGTCCGTCGCTACTTCGCGTCCCCCGAAAAGGAAAGATTTAAGCCAAGCCAAAGCAACATTTACGCCATCATCAATGGTGAGCCCGAGAAAGAATTGTTCTATGGAGCGAAGAACGTCGGTACCGCTAAGGTCGGCAGCGTCATATACATTCCGGCACTCACTACCGCTGCGGAGCAGATGAAAACCAGCGGCCCGTCGCCCTTGCGGGATATGCTTAATCTGATGCTAAAGCGTGTGATCGCGGACAGCCCAGCATTCAAGGAAATGGAAGGCGCATTCGGAAAGTTGAACGACGAGGCATGTGGAGAACAGGGCTTCTTGACTCAGATTTCTAAGCCTATCAACCAATCCATCGAGCAATGGGGCATTCGATTCGACATGGGAGTGAACCCTGTCGCACCGGAGGACATCACTAAGAACCTAATCCGGCATGGCTTCGTGGATGCCATGCTTGGAGAAACATCGTTTGCACTCGATCGTTATGGGCATGGGTTCCAGCGATCATTCCTGTATGAACTTATCAAGCTCGCACCCAGCTTTACCGAAAGCAAGGTGGCGGGGAAAAAGGAATTCGACCCTGATTTTACCCTCATTCTGTTTGAGGAACCGGAAGCATTTTTGCATCCAGCTCAACAAGAGAATATGGCTTACCACCTGCGCAGGTTGGGAGCGGGAGATGCTCAGCAGGTCATTGTGACCAGCCATTCGCCAATCTTCGTAGGCAAGGTGGCGGACGATCTGTGCCAGATTGTTCGTGTCCGCCGCAATAATGGTGTGAGTAGCATTGGCCAGGTCAAGAAGACCGACCTTGGTAAGGTACTTGGTCAAGGATACGAGTTCAAGAATTGGTTGGAAAATTATGTTAACGACGCAGCGGTGGCGGAGAGTGCAAAGGGAAACGCCAGGAAACTGCTAAAAGGCGCAACCGAAGACGCGGTGATTGCGGAACAGGAGGAGAGATTCCGCTATCAGCTCTGGTTAGATTCCGAGCGGGCCTCCATGTTCTTCGCCGACCGCGTGCTGCTTGTGGAGGGGGCCACCGAAAAAGCCTTGTTCGCGTGGCTGTTCGCACGGGACTGGCATGACTTGAGCCGCCATCGTGTGGCGATTGTCGATGCGATGGGGAAATACAATCTTCATCGCTATATTGCTCTACTTGAAGGATTCGGCATCCCGTATGGTTTGATGCTTGATGACGATCAGGATAAGGACCACCACAAGGTGGTGAATGAAATGCTGAGGAATAAGGCTGGCCCAAGTCGCCTTGCGGAGCCTTGTTTCGTCGATAGCTGTATGGAAAAGTTCCTCGGATTGAACCTACCTGTTCGGGACGACCAGAAGCCAGTTCACACTCTGAAGGCTATTGAGGATGGGGGCATAGCTAAAGAAAAGCTCGACGAGCTCCGCAAATTGTTCCTTAAGTCTTTGGCGCTCGAAGCGGAGCCGCTCGTCGCTTAGTAAATGACCATGCCGCTAATCATCATCGAAACCCAAGGCTACTGTGAGCGGTGCATGAACGATCGCATTCGTAGATGAGGCAGATTCTCTAGATTGCTCTTGGTATTTTTCATGGTATCAGAACCATTTTTCGAGTTAAGTTGCTGAATTTCCTACAGAAAACTTGGTTGTTGAGTATGGAGTGGGAGTGATCCCGCGCTTGTCCTGTGGCAAGTAGAAAAGGCGCTTCGGCGCCTTTTTATTTTTCACATTCCGGCGCGGTCGAGGCCCATGGCATCGGCGTGCTCAGGAGGGCGAAATCCCACATTGATGGCTTCGCTTGTATCGATCGTCGCGCTGTCGGCCCCCCGGGGATGGCGCAGGCTCGGGATCTCGCGGTGCCTGCCATTCCCGAAGCGACGGATGCGATCGCCGATATGCGCTCGGGTACCGGCATGCTCCGTCCCGCCAAGGTGAGGCTGAGGACCTGCATCGCCTCGGACGACGCCAAGCGCCCGGGCCAGGTGGCATGCCCCGTTTCGATGAGGCTGGGAGCCGCGTTCAGTGAGAACCGGTTTGATTTCCACGAACAGGGAAGCAAGTGGACGGCGCGGCCCAGCACATCGCGGGACAAGCTGCCGTTTCCCGATCCCAAGTTGGATTGCTGGCGCAAGCGGGGCTTCGCGGCCCGGAGGAATCCGGTGTCAGCCGTGGTGCCCGTTCTCTTGTTTCGACCAAGACGCGACGGATTCGACTATGTGCTTGTGCATGGCTTTTGCCGCCGGCGCCAAGCCGGCATGGCTCAAAGACGACAGCACGATGGCCCGGCTTTCCGCGGGGTAGAACGGGAATACCTGTACCGAACTGCGGTAGTTGAGCAAAGCGAGTTGCGGCACGATGCTGATGCCCAGGCCGCTTTCGACGATGGCGATGATGGCCGCGTCATCGGTCGCCCGCGCGCTCGATCTGATGGCGACTTTGTGCGTCGCCAGCAGCTGCTGGGTTTCCTTGCCGCAGCCTTCTCCCTGGAGCACCAGGTTGTGCTCGGCCAGTTCCGCGACCGTCATGTAGGCCTTGTTTCTTGGCTGGAAGCCGGGGGGCGCGATGCACACGAGCGGATCGGCATAAAGCGGCGTGGCATCGAGCCCAGGGGCGGCGGGCAGGGTGACGAAGCCCAGGTCGACCCGGCTCTTGATGATCCATTCGCTGACGTCGTCATAGCCGCCTTGCTCGATAAGCACCTCGATGTTGGGGTAGAGGTCGGAGAAGGCGCGGATGATTTTCGGCATCCAGGCGACGCTCACGCTGCTGAACGCGCCGATGCGCACCGTGCCGGCTTCGAGGCCGAGCAGCTTGGATGCCTCTTGTTCCAGCTTGGCGTTGGCTTGCAGTACTTCTCTGACGGTGGGCAGCAACGCTTCGCCGCCCGAGGTCAGGCGCACCCCGCTGCGGTTTCTTACGAATAGCGCGAATCCCAGTTCCTGTTCGAAGGAGGCCAAGGCATGGCTTACCGCCGATGGCGACAGGTTCAACTGGTGCGCGGCCGCCGCAAAGCTGCCGCGTTCCGCGATGGCGACGAAAACCTTGTACGCGTTGAGGGGCATGGTCCTATTTTGAGTGAAAAAACTGCATCAATAGTTCTTTCAAGCGCCATTATGTCATTGTTCATGCAAGACTGGCGCCACACCATATTTTTCGTCGAAAGCCGCTGAGCGTATTGTTTTTTCTGGGTTTATAGCTGCTTTATCGCAACCTAGGGTTTCCATCTAGTTTTTTAATAGATGAAAGACGTGCATCTATTGAAGAAAACAAATCGCTTTTTTGATTTCATAGGGATTCCTATGATCTCGTCGCAATCGCTACGCAATCGCGGCGATGCCCTCACCGAAGAACCGGGCGAAAGAGACGAGATGAGCACAAATACGGAAAGCGCAAAAACCTACGACTACGTGGTCGTCGGCGCGGGTTCGGCAGGATCCATCTTGGCGAACCGCTTGTCCGAGGACGCCGGCGTCACCGTGTGCGTACTGGAAGCCGGCCCCAGTGACCTGCGTCCCTATGTGCGCGTCCCGGCGGGTTTCGTGAAGACCTTGAACCAGGATCAGATTACCTGGCAATTCAAGACCGAGCCGTCCGAGGGAAGCGGGGGGAGAAGAATCTCGACTACCCAGGGGCGGGTCATTGGCGGCTCCAGTTCCATCAACGGCATGATGATCGTCCGCGGTCAGCCCGGTGACTTCGACTATTGGGCAACGCTTGGCAACAGAGGGTGGGGCTACCAGGACGTGCTGCCGTACTTCGCGCGCTCGGAACGCTATACCGGGCAGGGCAACGACAGCATCCGAGGGCGTTCGGGGGCAATTCCGGTGACGCCGATGGATTGGTTTCACCCCATTTCCGAAACCTTTATCGAAGCGGCGGTTGCTGCGGGACACAAGCGCAATCCCGACTACAACTCCGGCGATCAAGAGGGCGTGGGCTATTTCCAGCGCACGATCGAGCGCGGCCTGCGCGTGAGCGCCGCGGCGGCGTTCCTGGCGCCGGCCCTCAAGCGCCGCAATGTGGAGTTGCTGTCCTGCGTGCGGGCGCAGCGCATTCTGTTCGACGGCAAGCGCGCCGCGGGGGTGGCGTTCATCCGCCGCCCGGGCGGCCCGGAAACCGTCGTCAAGGCCCGCCGCGAAGTAATCGTTTCGGCGGGCACGATCAACACGGCGCGGCTGCTGCAGGTTTCCGGCCTTGGTCCCGCAAGCCTCCTCGCCCAGCTGGGCGTCAAGGTGGTCCACGAGCTGCCGGGCATCGGCGAGAACCTCAGCGACCACTATTCGGCGCGCCTGGTGATGCGGGCCAGGCGCGGCGTCACGACGTTGAATGAAATGGCGCGCGGTCCGCGGCTGCTGTGGCAGATCATGCGCTGGCTGGCGAAGAAGCCCGGCGTGCTGACGCTTACGCCTTCGCAGGCGCATCTGTTCTGCAAGTCGAATCCCGATGTGTCTCGGCCGGACCTGCAATGCGTCTTCGTGCCTGGCAGCTACAAGGAAGGCAAGCACTATGTGCTGGACGACTATCCGGGCGTGACCGGCGGATGGTGGCAGCATCGGCCGCTGAGCCGTGGCTACGTGCGCGCCCGCTCGACCAATGTGTTCGAGGACCCGGTCATCCAGCCCAATTATCTGGCGCACAGCCTGGACCAGGAGGTCATGGTCGCGGGGATGAAGATCATCCGGGGGCTGCTGCACTCGCCGACGCTGGCCAGGTATCTGGTTGAGGAAACCGTGCCGGGTATCGAGGTCAGCACCGACGAGCAACTGCTGGACTTCTGCAAGCACAACGGGTCGACGGGCTACCACCTGGTGGGGACGGCCCGCATGGGTCCGGAATCCGATCCGATGTCGGTGGTGGACGATACGCTGCGCGTGCGCGGGGTGGAGAGGCTGCGGGTAATCGATGCCTCGGTCATGCCCGCGATCACTTCTGGCAATACCTACGCCGCGACGCTCATGATCGCCGAGAAAGGCGCGGACCTCGTTCGCGGCAGACGCAGCGCCGGCTGATCCGGCCTCGCTATTAATCAAGGAGACGGCCATGGCCGAACACAATCTGGACGCGCATCTCTTCATCAATGGCCGGTGGGAGGAAGGCAAGGCGGGGTCCCAACCCAATATCGACCCGGCCACCGGCGAAGCCGTCGGCATCGTGACGCTGGCGGACGCCGATCAGGTCCAGGCGGCGTTGCTTGCGGCAAGCCGGGCATTCCCCGCGTGGAGCGCGCTGACGGGGATGGCGCGCGGAGCGATTCTGAAAAGGGCGTCGGCATTGTTGGCCGAGCGCATCGATGAGGTTGCCGGCGGCCTGCTCATGGAATCCGGAAAAACACGGGCCGACGCGCTCGGCGAGTTGCGGCGCACCATCGAAACGCTTGCCTGGAACGGCGAAGAGGCCGGCCGCGTCAGCGGCAAGGTACACCAGGGCATCGTGGCCGGCAGCACGCGCCTATCGCTGCCTATGCCGCTGGGGGTCGTCGTGACGATCACGCCCTGGAATTTTCCGGCCGTGCTGGTTGGTCGCAAGCTCGGCGCCGCGCTGGCGGCGGGTTGTACGGTGGTCCTGAAGGCGTCCGAGTTCACGCCATACAGCGCGCGCGCCATCGTCCAGACGCTGGCCGACGCCGGCGTGCCGGAAGGCGTCGTCAACCTTGTCTTTGGCGAGCCGGCAGCGCTCAGCCGGCAGTTGCTGGCGTCGCCTGTAGTCAAGGCTGTGTCTTTCACGGGTTCCACGCAGGTGGGAAAGCAGCTCGCGGCGTTGGCGGCGCCGAATCTGATTCGCCCCATTTTCGAACTGGGCGGACATGCGCCGGTGATCGTGTGGAGCGATGCGGATATCGAAAAAGTGGTGCAGGTGACCGCGCCGGCGAAGTTCGGATCGGCGGGGCAGTCGTGCGTCGCGCCCACGCGCTATCTGGCGCATTCTTCCGTGCACGATGCGCTGGTCAAGGCGCTGGTGGCGAAGGCCAACACCTATACGCTCGGACATGGGCGGGAAGAGGGCGTCACGCTGGGCGCCGTCGCCCATGGTGGCCGGGTGGCGGCGTTCCTACAACTGGTCGGGGATGCCGTGGCCAAGGGGGCGGTCGTTGAAACCGGGGGCAGGAGGGTGGAGCGTCCCGGTTTCTTCGTCGAGCCCACCGTGCTGTCGTCCGTCTCCCGCGATGCGGAAATCCTGTTCGAGGAACCGTTCGGCCCGGTGGCGACCGTCCAGGCCATCAACACGGTGGACGAGGCAGTGGAGCTGGCGAACGCAACGCCCTATTCATTTGCGGCCTACGTTTTCACCGACTCGCTGCGGGTGCGGGACGAACTGGTCCGCCGCCTGAACGCGTCGAACATCGGCATCAACCAGACCGCTCCTTCGTTGCCCGACGTGGCCCTGGGCGGCCTGGGCAACAGCGGCTACGGCTACGAAGGCGGCACCGAAGGCGTGCTGGCCTATATGCAGCTGCGGCTCGTCAGCCAGTCGGCCATCTAATACTCAAGAGAGAGCAATGAGCAAATCGATCAAGATCGTCAAGGTTCTTGCCGCCAGCGGCGTCGGCTCGTTCTTCTTTGATGACCAGGCCGCCATCAAGGCCGGCGCCGCGCGCGATGGCGCCGCCTATCTGGGCGAGGCCGTCACGCCGGGCTACGCCCATGTGCGCGAGCCGTCCGAGTCCGTGTCCGTCATGCTGGTCCTCAGCGACGGCTACGTTGCCGTGGGCGACTGCGCAAGCGTTCAGTACTCCGGCGTGGGCGGGCGCGAACCGCGTTTCCATGCCCGGCAGTTGGCGCAGCAGATCGAGCAGGATCTGGGCCCCCGTCTGCTGGACCTGGATATCCGCCGCTTCCGGGATGCCGCGGCGCAGGCCGAAGCCTGGATATCGGAATCGATAGCGTCCAGGCGCGCGGCGGCCTATGGCGTTTCCCAGGCCCTGTTGAACGCAACCGCCCATGCGGCGGGCCATCACGTCATGGCCAGGGTCATCAAGGACGAATGGGCGCTTTCCGATCCGCTGGCGGCCGTGCCGATCTATGCCCAATCAGGAGACGACCGCCATGCCAACGTCGACAAGATGATCCTGAAAGGCGTGCCGATCCTGCCGCACGGGCTCATCAACACTTTGGAATTGGTCGGGCCCGAGGGGGCGGAACTGGAACGCTATGTTCGCTGGATCGTGGCCCGCATCAAACAGCTCAGGACTCAGCCCGATTACCGCCCGCGTATCCATCTGGATGTCTACGGCATGGTCGGAGCGCTGGTGCAGGGCTCGCCGGATCGCACGGCCGACATTCTTCAGCGGGTGGAGGCCGCGGCAGGACCGTTCCCGCTGACCATCGAGCATCCTCTGGACGCCGGCAGCCGTGACGCGCAGATCAAGGACCTGGCGCGCCTGCGCCAGGTCCTTCGGGCGCGCCGCAGCCAGGTAAAGATCGTTGCCGACGAATGGGCCAACACGGCAGAGGACATCAACCTGTTCGCCGTCAATCAGTCTGCGGACCTGATCCAGGTGAAGACGCCGGATCTCGGCTCCATCCACAACACCATCGACGCCATTCTCGACTGCCATCGCCATGGCGTGGGTCCCGTGCTGGGCGGCACTTGTGCCGAAACCGAGCTATCGGCCCGCGCGACGGTCCACATCGGCATCGCGACGCGGGTCGCCCAGATGCTGGCCAAGCCGGGAATGGGGTTCGACGAGGGCTACACCATCGTGCTCAACGAGATGAATCGCGCGCTGCGCCTGGACGCCTATCTCGATTCGGCTGCCGCGTGAGCGGGCGGCGATGCAGGCCGCCTTGCGCGGTCCCCATACAAAAACAGAAGCACAGGAGAGAGACATGACAAGCACCATCGATTCCGCGACGCTCAATGGGCTGGCTGCATTTGCCGAGCGTCTTGCGGACGAAGCGCGCGTTCTTTTTGCCCCCAGTATCGGGCTGGCGCCACGCGTGGAGGTGAAAGCCGACCGCAGCCTCGTCACCGCCCTGGACAAGGCGATCGAGGCGCGCCTGCGCAACATCATCGAGCAGGCCTATCCCACGCATGGCATCTACGGCGAGGAAGGGGGGCATGCGAGGCTGGAGGCCGAATTCGTCTGGGTGCTGGATCCGATCGACGGCACCGCGCCGTTCATCGCGGGGGTGCCCGTGTTCGGGACGCTGATCGCCTTGATGCATCGCGGGGTTCCCGTGCTGGGCGTCATGGACCTTCCCGTGACGCGGGATCGCTGGGTGGGCGCCACAGGGCGGTCCACGACCTTCAAGGGGCAGTCCTGCGCCGTCCGGGCCTGCGCGAACCTGGGCGATGCAATGCTGAGCACCAGCAACCCCGATCTATACGGCCCGCAGGAGCGGCCGGCCTTCGAAGCGCTGCGCAGCCGCACGCGCTGGCGCATCTACGGGGGGTGCTGCATGTCCTACGGATTGCTGGCCAGCGGCCGTACCGACCTGGCGATCGACGCGGGCCTGAAACTCTGGGACTACGCCCCCTTCGTGCCCATCATCGAAGGCGCCGGCGGCGTCATTACCGACTGGAACGGCCATCCCCTGAGGCTCGACAACGCGAGTTCCCGGGTATTGGCGGCGGGCGATCCGGCCCGTCATGCGGAAGCGCTGGCGCTGGTGCGGCAGGCCATGCTCTGAAGGGCCCCAGGAAAGGCAAGGAGACAACAATGGGCATTTCCATCGCAGATCTATGCGTAACGTACGGCGGCAGTACGCGGGTCATCGACGGGCTGACGCTGGACATCGCGCCCGGCAGCTTTTTCACCCTGCTCGGCCCCAGCGGCTGCGGCAAGACCACCTTGCTGCGCACGATCGCCGGCTTCATTCCCATCGCTTCCGGCAGCATGAGCTTCAGCGGCAAGGATGTGACGAAGCTGGCCGCGCACGAGCGCAATATAGGCATGGTTTTTCAAGACTACGCCTTGTTTCCGAACCGCACGGTGTTCGAGAACGTGGCCTATGGCCTGCGCGCGCGGAAAATGGACGGCGCCTCGATCAAAAGAAAAGTGTCCCAGGCCCTGGAGCGCGTCGGGCTGGAGCCATTCGCCGGCAGGCTGCCCGCCGCCCTGTCGGGTGGGCAGCGCCAGCGGGTGGCCTTGGCGCGGGCCATGGTGATACAGCCGCAGGTGCTGCTGATGGACGAACCTCTCTCCAATCTGGATGCCAAGCTGCGCGTGCAGGTACGGGAGACCATTGCGGAGCTTCAACGCGAGGCGGGCATTACCACCGTGTTCGTGACCCATGACCAGGAGGAAGCGCTTGCATTGTCCGATCAGATCGCCGTCATGAACAAGGGGCGTATCGAGCAGCTCGGAACGCCCCGGCACATCTACCGGGAGCCTGCGACCGCTTATGTCGCGGATTTCATCGGAGCGGCCAACCTTATCCCCGTGCATAGCCCAAGCGTGGGGGCGGGGACCGTGGAAGTGTCGCTGGATCAGCACGCGATCCAGGCCCAGGCGCCGGCGGCGATCAGGGGCTCGGCCATTCTGGTGGCGCGCCCGGAGGACATCGGGCTGGACCGGGCCGGAGCGGCCGGTCTGCCTGGCCGGATCCGAAGTCAGCAGTACCTGGGCGTCAAGACGACATACCGTGTCGAATTCGGCGGCGGCCGCGCCGTGAACGTGGACGTGCACGGAGACAGGCGCGCGGAATTCGATGTCGGCATGGATGTCAGCCTGGCGTTCGATCCGGTCAAGACCCGGGTGCTGGCGTCATGACCCGGCTGCGCGCTTTCCTACGTTCTCCGTGGGCCTGGCTGTCGCTGATGTCCCTGGGCCTGCTTGTGGTGTTCCTGATCCTGCCCGTCGCCAACATTCTTGCGTCGAGCCTGACGGCGAAGTCCGCGGACGGTCAATCGGGCTGGAGCATCCTGCTGGCCGACTCCCGCTATGCGCGGGCCATCGGCAACACGGTCGTCCTCGGCCTGGGCGTTACCTTGCTGGCGGCCGCGATCGGGGTTCCCCTGGCCTATTTCACGGCGCGCCATGATTACCCGGGCAAGTGGCTGGTGTCCATCCTGCCCTTGATCACCCTGGTGATACCTGAGGTCATTTCGGTGCAGACCTGGCTGATGCTGCTCGGGAACAACGGCGTGATCACGCATGCGCTCTACGATCACCTCGGGATCGACATTCCATCGTTCTACGGCTGGCCCGGGCTGCTGGTCGTGATGACCTTCACCTATTACTCCTACATCTACATCGGGACGCTGGCGGCCATGCGCGGTTTCGACGTGCAGCTGGAGGAGGCCGCGCGCAGCCTGGGAACCACCCCGGCGAAATCGCGGCTGAAGATCATGGTGCCCGTGATCATGCCGGCCGTGCTGGCAAGTGCCTTGCTGGTGTTCACGCTTGTCGTCGGCAATTTCGCGACCTCCATGTTCCTGGGGCATCGCGTGGAGTTGTTATCGGTATTGACTTACCTGGCCGCGACCTCCGAAATCGGCGGACCGCCGGTGATGCAGAGCACTTTGGCGACGACTTCCATCCTGCTGGTGATGATTGCGCTCTTCGCCCAGCGCTGGGCCATCTCCCGTGGCCGCTACGAGATCGTGCAAGGGCGCAGTCCGGCGCAGACGCGGGTACGCGGCGCGCGCGAGTATGCCCTGGCGCTGCTTGCCGTCGGGGTGGTGCTTATGTCGATGCTGCCCCTGATGACGCTGGTGGCCGGAGCGTTCACCCGGGCGCGGGGGCCGGTAATGCGTTGGGGGGAGTGGACGCTGGCGAACATAGAGCGGGCGCTCATCAGCGCGCCGGATCCGGTGCTGAACTCCATCATGTATGCGGGCGCGGCCACGGCGCTGGGGATTGCCTTCAGCACACTGGTGAGCTACCTGATCGTCAAGAAGCGCAATAGCCTTACGCCCATGCTGGACTATGTCAGTTCGCTTCCGCTGGCGCTGTCCGGCACGGTGATCGGCATCGGCCTGTTGATGACCTTCAATACCGGTTGGCTGGTGCTGAGCGGGACGGGCACGGTCATCGTGCTCGCCTACATGGTGCGCCGCCTGTCTTTCGGCGTGCGCAATGCGTCGTCCACCCTGTTCAACATCCCCGATTCGATCGAAGAGGCGTCGATCAGCCTCGGCGTTGCGCCCGTGCGCTCATTTTTGAAAGTGGTGCTGCCTCTGATGGCGCCGGCCATCGCCGCCGCCGCAGTGCTGACCTGGACCACAACCGTGTCCGAACTGAGCGCCTCGATCGTCGTGTATTCACCGGGCAGGGAAACGGTGCCGATTCAGATGTTCCGCCTTATCGACAGCGGGTTGATGGCGCAGGCTTCGGCCTATGGCGTGATCTTGATCACGGTCATCCTGGTGCCCATCGTCGTCGCCATCAAGGGGTTCAAGATCCGGCTGTTCTGAGCGCAGCCGCGATTCACCCCGGTTTCTATCCATCCAAAGGAGGCATAACATGAAGAACCCGGCTTTTTCTCCGCGACGCAGAGCCCTGGTTCTGGGCGCGCCATGGCTTGTCGCGGGCTTGCCCTTTTCCGTTGCGCGGGCGCAGGAGACGGCGGGCGGCCAGGTTGTGGCGTATGTGTCCGCCAATGCCCAGTCCGCGGAAGCCGTGACGGACGTTGCGCGCAAGAAGCTGCCGAACGTCAAGCTGAGCATGGTTGCGGGAGGGACGGGGCAACTGCTCAAGCGCGTCGAGGCGGAAGCCGCCAATCCCCGCGCCGACATTTTCTGGACCGCGTTCGCCAGCTCATTGGAGCGCTATAAAGCGCATCTTGCGGAGTACCGGTCGCGGGAGCTTGCGGCGATTCCCGAGAAGTACGTGGAGAAAAGCGGCTTGTGGGCCGCCTCGAATATTCACGTGGCCGTCGCCATGCTCAATTCCCGGCAGTTCCAGGGCCAGGCGCCCACGTCGTGGCGCGACCTGACGGAATCCCGCTTCAAGGGCAAGATCATCGTTTCCAATCCCGAAGACAGTTCTACTGCGTTCACGATCCTGTGGTGGATCGATAAGAACTTCGGGGCTGAAGTCCTCGCGAAAATCGCCGCGAATTGCGTGGTGACCCCGTCCGGCTCGAACGTCGTGCGCAGCGTGGGGCAGGGCGAATACGCGGTCGGCATCACCTACGAATCTATTGCCTATCCCTACGTCGCGGGAGGCCAACGCGAGATTCGGCTGATGTACGCGGAAGACGGGACCTTCGAGATTCCCGACGACATCGCCCTCATCAAGAACGGCCCGAATCCCGCGGCGGCCAAGCGCGCCTACGATCTGATCATGTCGCGCGACGTGCAGGTCGCCTTGCTGGAGAACGCCTTCCGCAGGCCGAGCCGCAGCGACATCAAGGTCAGTGAGATCATCGATATGCCGGATCTGTCCAGCATCAAGCTGCTGCCGTTCGACGAAGGCGTTGCGACGGCGGATCGCGACGCCTTTCTGGCGCGGTGGAAGGCTTTGCCGAAGGCCGGTGCGGGGAAGTAGATAAAACGCGTCACGGTCATAGCGTCGCCCGCGCAGTCGGCTGGCCGCGGTATTGCGCGATGATGCGGGCGCGGCTTGCCCGCATCACGGCCGCTCCAGAATACGCGGACCCGAACCGCTTTCTCCCAATGCGTCCAGCGGGTTGCGCAAGGGGCAATCTTCCAGCGACAGGCAGCCGCAACCGATGCAGCGGTCCAGTTCGTCGCGCAGCCTTTCGAGTTTCGTGATGCGCTCGTTCAGGCGTTCCCGCCAGTTCGATGAAAGCTCGTGCCACTGCGCGGCGGTGAGCTTGCTGCCGGGCGGATAACGGCCCAGCGCTTCCTTGATTTCTTCCAGCGCAATCCCGGTCCGCTGCGCTACCTTGATGATGGCGATATAGCGCAGCACCACGGAGGGGAAGCGGCGCTGGTTGCCCGCGTTGCGCGTGCTGGCGATCAATCCCCTGGATTCGTAGAAATGGATGGTGGAAACCGCCACGCCGGCCCGGTGCGCGACTTCGCCCACGGTGAGCATGCGCGAGAAATCCATCGGTCTCTTCGCGTTCATGTGTTTGACCTCAACTTAACTTGAGCTTTTATAGTCCGGCAGGCCGATACGGGCAAATCCTCTGGATTGCCTGCTTCCCGCAAACCTGCCGGCCGCGTGGCGAAGCCGCGGGCCGCTTCTTGAAACTCTGGAGACCCATGCAAGACCTCGTTGACAAGGCGCTGGACAGCCGCTGGCTGTGGATCCTGGCCCGTATCCTGCTGGCAGTGGTATTTCTTTCCTCGGGCTTGGCGAAGCTGATCGATTTCCAGGGCGGGCTTGCCGAGATGCGCGCCGCTGGGCTGGAACCGGACTGGTTGTTCAATATCGCGACGGCGCTGGTGCTGCTCGGCGGTTCGGTTTTGCTGCTGCTCGATCGCGCGCTATGGCTGGGCGCGGGAGCGCTGTCGGTGTTCCTGCTGCTGACCATCGTGGTGGTGCATCGCTTCTGGGCGTTGCCGGAACCCCAGGCCAGGCTTGCGATGTTCTGGGCGCTGGAGCACGCCACGGTGATCGGCGGGTTGATCGCCGCGGCCATCGCCAGCCGCCTGCGCCGCAAGGGGCGGGCGTAAGGCTCGTGCCCCGGCGTACGACGCCCGGGGCCGCATGCCTGTCGTGCAAGAGCAAGGCGATGGCCTGCGGGGAGCGCCCGGCGTCGGGCGCGGTATGCGCGATCCGGCCGATTTTCCAGGGCTTTCTATGGAGCGCTATCATTGCTCGCTCGCTCCATGGTTCAAGAGGAGAATGTGGAGTTCCGGAACAGGCAAATTCAGATGACCCTTTCGCTATTCAGAGCCGCAGCCCCGGCCGCAGGTCTTCTGATTGCATTGACCGCGCGGGCGCTGTCATCCACGGAAGCGCCGTCCGTCGCGCCTGGCGCGAGGTGTCCGACGGCCAGTTCGATCGGCAGTTCCACTTCTCGATGCTGCCCGGCGTGGCGGCGATCGGCGGTAAATGGGGGGATTGGCTCAATGGGAGAGAAGCGTGTCCGAATCCATAGACGTGTCGGGCCGGCCCGCGGGCTCGGTGAGCGACGCGGGGCGTTACCTGCTGAACCTGACCGGGCCGGGCAGCCATGTGCTCGTCAAGGAAGCAGGGCGCGGCAATGTGATCATCGGCCCCGCCAGCCTGGGCACGAAGGCAGACCTGCACGTCGCCCCGGACGAGGCCATCAACTGGTCCGCGTTCGATCCGTTCGCGACGCCCGCCGGGCCCGCGTGGCCGCGCCACATCGATTATTACGGCAATGACAGCGGTTTTCTCGGCTGGTCGGAACAACGCGGGATCGAACAGTTCTGCTGGGCGCCGGCGTTTGCCGATGCGCGCAGCATCGACGCCGGCGCCGCGAACATCCGGACGCTGGAAGTTCGGCTGGACGGCGTGTCCGGCCATCTTGGAATGACGCTGCCCGAGGGGAGCACGCTCTCGCTCGTCGGAGATCTCTCGCGTATTGCGGTTGCGGGCGGGGTGCCGGCCGCGCTGTCGCTGCATCCCGCGCTTGGGCGCAGGCCGGGCCAGCCCGCCTATGCCCTGCCTGGACTGGGTCCGCTGCAGAACGTGCCGTCGCTGTGGCTGTACGGCGGCCCCTTGGGGCAAACGATCTCGCTGCGGGGCATCGACCGCTTCCCGGCGCTGGAGAATCTCGCGCTTTGGGGCGGCTTTTCCGATTGGGAAGCGCTGGCGGGGGCCAATCTGAAAGGGCTGGAAATCCGGTTCTGCGCCGACCTGCAAGGGCTTCCCGCGCTCGACAGCTGGCCCAGGCTCGACCGGTTCATCGCCTACAACGTGGATGACGCGGCGGGGAAGCAACTGAAGGCGCAGTTGAAGGCGCGGGGAAAGGTCCGGGCCTGGAGCGATTACGCCGCGGTCACCAAGCTGCGCGCGCCGGCGTGGTGGCAAAGCGAGTACGGGCGGCCCTTTGCCGGCTGGAACAGCCGTATGGCGAAGGCGGCCAACACGGCCTATGACGCCGCCCGGAACGCGCTCGAAAGCGCGGGCAGCGCCGAGGCCGCCAAGGCGGCTATCACGGCGTTCGCCCGTCGTTTCAACGGGATGAAGGGGATTGAAACCACGGCGCGCGAAGACATCGCCGAGGCCGTATGGCAGTTCAGCCAGCTAGCGCGGGTCGTCCGGCTTGGCGTGACCGAGGCGCAGGCACAGCAGTGGCTGGACGAGGTGCGGGAGTTTTAACGGCCGGGGATGGCGGGCGGGCAAACGGACCGACCGGCGAGTCGGTTCATTTAGGAGAGAATGTAGCCAGACAGGCAAATCCGTGGTCCGGCACGCTACGAAGGCATATCCCACCGATGACTTCCTCCGATCGCTCGACAAACGAACCTCAAGACTGGCATGCCCGGCCCGCCGCGGCCGTGGAGGAAGCATTACAGTCCCGTCCGGCGGGCTTGACGGAAGACGAGGCGCGGGACCGGCTGGCCCGGCACGGGCCGAACCGCCTGGTAGAGGCGCGGCGCCAGGGCGCGCTGATGCGCTTTCTGCGCCAGTTCCACAATATCCTGCTCTACGTGATGATGGGCTCGGCCGTGATCACGGCGCTGCTGGGCCATTGGATCGATACGGCCGTGCTGCTGGCGGCGGTGATCGTCAACGCCATTATCGGCTTCATCCAGGAAGGCAAGGCGGAAAGCGCCATGGATGCGATCCGGGGCATGCTTTCGCCGCACGCGGTGGCGCTGCGCGACGGCGTCCGCAGCGATATCGACGCGGCCGGCCTGGTGCCGGGGGACCAGGTGTTGCTGGCTTCCGGGGACCGCGTGCCCGCGGACCTGCGGCTGGCCGAGACCCGGGAATTGCGTGTCGAGGAAGCCGCGCTGACCGGAGAATCGCTGCCGGTGGAAAAGCAGGCCGAACCCGTGGCCGGGGATGCCCCGCTGGGCGACCGCCATTGCATGGCATATTCGGGCACCGTGGTGGTGCATGGGCAAGCCCGCGGCGTCGTGGTGGCCACGGGCGCGCAGACGGAGCTGGGCCGTATCAATCAGCTGCTCTCGGGCATCGACAGCATGACCACGCCGCTGTTGCGCCAGGTGGATCACTTCGGCCGGGTGCTGGCGGTAGTGATCCTGGCGCTTTCGGCGCTGCTGTTCGCCGTGGGCGCGTGGTGGCTGGCCCACCCGCCGGCGGAGATGTTCATGATGGTCGTGGCGCTTGCGGCGTCGGCGATCCCGGAGGGGCTGCCGGCCATCATGACCGTCACGCTGGCGCTGGGCGTGCAGCGGATGGCGCGGCGCCAGGCGGTCGTGCGGCGGCTTCCCGCGGTGGAAGCCCTGGGCTCGGTGACGGTGATCTGTTCCGACAAGACGGGCACGCTCACCCGCAATGAGATGACGGTGCAGCGCGTGGTGTGCGCCAGCGCGGCGGTGGATGTCAGCGGCGTGGGGTATGCGCCCTCGGGCCAATGCAGCATCGATGGCCGTCCCGCCGACCCCGCCAGCCATCCTTCGCTGGAGCTGGCGATCCGCGCCGGCGTGCTATGCAACGACGCCGTGCTGCGCGAGGAGGGCGGCGCGTGGCGTGTCGAAGGCGATCCCACCGAAGGCGCCCTGCTGGTCCTGGGCGGCAAGGCGGGCCTGACGCAGGCGGCGGGCCAGCGGGAATGGCCGCGCCGGGATTCGATTCCGTTCGAATCCGAGCATCGTTTCATGGCGACCTATCACGAGGCCGGGCCGGGCGCGCCATGGATTTTCGTGAAGGGGGCTCCCGAGCGGGTGCTGGACATGTGCGACGCGCAGGCCGACCGCGACGGCATGCCCCAGGCCCTGGACGTCGACTACTGGCGGCGCATGGCCACCGATACGGCGGCCAAGGGGCTGCGCGTGCTGGGCCTGGCCTGCAAGCGCGCCAGGCCGGCGAGCGGCGCGCTGGGCTTTGGCGATGTGGAGGGCGGCTTCATGCTGCTGGCGCTGGTGGGCATGATGGACCCGCCGCGCGCGGAGGCGATCGCGGCCGTTGCCGAGTGCCACCGGGCGGGCATCCAGGTCAAGATGATCACCGGCGATCACGCCGAGACGGCGCGCGCGATCGGCGCCCAGCTGGATATTGGCGTGGGCAGGCCGGCGGTCACGGGCGCGGAGGTGGCGCTGATGGACGACGCGGCGCTGCGGCAGATGGTGATGGGCGTGGATATCTACGCGCGCGCCAGCCCCGAGCACAAGCTGCGCCTGGTCCAGGCGATGCAGGCGCAGGGGCAGGTGGTGTCCATGACGGGCGACGGCGTGAACGATGCGCCCGCTCTCAAGCGCGCCGATGTCGGCGTGGCGATGGGCCTGAAGGGCACCGAGGCGGCCAAGGAGGCGGCCGACGTGGTCTTGGCCGACGATAACTTCGCGACGATCGCGGCGGCGGTGCGCGAGGGCCGCGCCGTGTACGACAACCTGAAGAAGTTCGTGCTGTTCATGTTGCCCACGAACGGCGGCGAAGGCCTGCTGGTGATCGCGGCCATCCTGTTCCAGATCACCTTGCCGCTCACGCCGGCGCAGGTGCTCTGGATCAACCTGGTCACGTCCAGCACCTTGGGGCTGGCGCTGGCTTTCGAGCCGGCGGAACCCGACATCATGCGGCATCGCCCAAGGCCGCCCGGCGAACCGTTGCTATCGCGGCTCTTCGTGCAGCGCGTGCTGGTGGTGTCGGTTTTGATGATGGCCGGCGCGCTGGGGCTGTTCCTGTGGGAGCTCTCCAACGGCATGTCGGTGGACCGCGCCAGGACCATGGCGGTCAACGCCGTGGTCGCGGCGGAAATGTTCTACCTGCTCAACAGCCGCCATATCTACGATTCCGTGCTCAGCCGCGAAGGCCTGTTCGGCAATCGATACGTGTGGATCGCCATCGCCGCCTGCGCGGTGCTGCAACTGGCCTACACCTACACGCCGTTCATGCATGCCGTGTTCGGTTCCGTGCCGCTGGGCTGGCGCGAGTGGCTGGACGTGCTCGGCGCCGGCCTCCTGGTGTTCGCCGGCGCCGAGATCGAGAAGTCCGCGATGCGCCGCTGGCGCGTCAGGCGGGCTTGACGGCCACCTTGAGCACGTTGTCGCGCTGGTGCGCGAACAGGTCGTAGGCCTCGACGATGTCGTCGAGCTTGTAGTGGTGGGTGACCATCACGCCGAGGTCCACGCGGCCGGACTGGATCACATTCATCAGGCGGCGCATGCGTTCCTTGCCGCCGGGGCAGAGCGCGGTGTTGATCTTATGGTCGCCCAGGCCCGCCGCGAACGCGCTGACGGGAATCTTGAGGTCTTCGGAATAGACCCCCAGGCTGGACAGGGTGCCGCCGGGCTTGAGCACGCGCAGGGCCGATTCGAAGGTGCTTTGCAGCCCCAGGGCCTCGATGGCCGAGTCGACGCCGCGCCCGCCGGTAAGGCGCAGGATCTCTTGCACGACATCGCAGTCGCGGAAGTTCAGCGTCACGTCGGCGCCCAGCGCCCGCGCGACGTCCAGCCGGTGGGCATTGCCGTCGACGGCGATGATGGTGGAGGCGCCCAGGAGCCGGGCGCCGGCCGTGGCGCACAGGCCGATCGGGCCCTGGGCGAAGACTGCGACTACGTCGCCGATACGGATATTGGCGTTTTCCGCGCCCTTGAACCCCGTGGACATGATGTCCGGGCACATCAGCACTTGTTCATCCGTCAGGCCGTCGGGCACCGGCGCCAGGTTGGCCTGCGCGTCCGGCACGAGCACGTATTCGGCCTGGGTGCCGTCGATCTTGTTGCCGAAGCGCCAGCCGGCGGTGGCCTGGTAGCCGTGGCAGCCGCAAAGCCCCATCGCCGCGAGGTAGCTGCCGTCTTGCGATGCGACGCCGTCCTGGGCCGCATATGAGTTGAAGTTGGGGCAGATCGCCCCTGCGATGACGCGCTGCCCTTCCTGGTAGCCGGTCACCGCGCTGCCGAGCTTTTCGATGATGCCGACGGGTTCATGGCCGATGGTCAGCCCGGGCGCCACCGGATATTCGCCCTTGAGGATATGGATGTCCGTGCCGCAGATCGTGGTGGTGGTGATGCGGATGAGGGCATCGTTGGGCCCCACGTCCGGAATCGGCTTGTCGACGATGTCGATGCGGCCGGGCTCGACAAAGACAGCGGCTTTCATCATGGCGGGCATGGCAATCTCCTGAAGTGCGTGTCGGGGGAACTGTCAGCGTAGCGCGTCTGACGGCATTTCTCTCGGGGGATTGTTTGCGTCAAGTCAATTCCGGTGAACGTGTAGCGGGAACCGAGATCCGGCCCCGATTGCGCATCTTGGGATACCGATATCCGATGCCGTGGGCCGGGACCCGGACGCGGGCCAGGGCTTGATGGGGCCGGCGCCTCGTGGTATCAGGCTGAGTACATTGCGGATTCAAGAGTTCTTATGGTGTCCATCCACGTAAAGGGTCAGGATAAGACCCGGCAGATCAGCGACTGGAAAGTATGGTGCCGTCCCCAGGACGGCGAGCTGATGCTGACTTGCCATTTCCCCTCGGGCAAGCAGTATTCGTCACCGCTGAGCGAGTGCGAAATCGTGCCGACCGAGACGGTCCAGGGCAAGCTCCTGGGGAAGAAAGGCGGGGTCGTGTCCAACGAGATCGATCGGGCCGTGCTGTACGGCGGCAAGTATGCCGCCGTGTATTACCCGGGCAGAGCCGCTCCTTACGTCATGAAGGCGGAGAACCTGGTGTTCGCGCAGGTCTCGCCGATCAAGGAGCAGGAAGTCTTCCGTTATCTGATGGCGGTGGCCAAGGCCAGGGTGGAGGGGGCCGAGTCGGACGACGACAGGGCCATCGCGGAGAACGTGCTGCGCCAACTGGAGGGCCTCGTCCCGCAAGCGGGCACGGCCTTGCATGCCTACTGCACCGCAAGCAACGCGCCGCGGGAGCCGGCGGAAAGCCTGGTCTACCCCTTTGGTCTGAACGCAAGCCAGCTTCAGGCGGTGGAACAGGCTTTCGCCTCGCAAGTCAGCCTGGTCGAGGGCCCGCCCGGCACCGGCAAGACGCAGACGATACTGAACATCGTCGCCAATATCCTGCTGCGCGGCAAGACCGTCGCCATCCTGTCCAACAACAATACGGCGGTCGAAAACGTCTGCGAAAAGCTCGACAGGGCGGGTTTGGGCCATCTGGTGGCGAGGCTGGGCAGCACGGAAAATCGCAAGGCGTTTTTCGCCGATGCGCCCGCGGCGCCCATCGAGGCGCCCGCATCCGCGCCGGACTTGCGGCATATCGAAGCCGTGCTGGGGCAGGTGAAGCAGCGCCTTCACGACCAGAATGCCGCCGCGGCGTTGCGCGCGGAAATCGACGAACTGGAAATAGAGCGCCAGCGCCTGCTGCAATGGCAGCGCGAGCATGTGGTAGAGCCGGCGCCTGTTCCGCTGGAGAAATACCGGCTTTCCGCGCGGAAGGCCACTGACCTGATCGCCTACCTGGACTACCTGTCCGACCAGCGCATCCGGCTCGGGGACAGGATACGCCTCTTCATGGATTTCCGGATTCTCCGCCTCAAGCCTTTCGCGGCCCGGGAGCGGCGCAAGTCCGCGATCCACGCCTTGCAGCTGCATTACTACGACAAGGCGCTGCAGGAGACGTCGGCGAAACTGGCGGCGTGCCAGGAGAGGCTCGCCGCGGGCCGTTTCGACGCGCTGCTCGACGACCTGACGGCTTCGTCGATGGCGCACCTGAAGGGGTATTTGCATCGGCGTCCGGTTCCGTCCGAGGAATTCGATGCGGACACCTACCGCAAGAAGTTCGACGCGTTCGTGAGGCGTTATCCGATCATCAGCAGCAGCACCCACTCCATCATCAATTCGATCGGGAAGGGCGCGGTTCTGGACTACGCCATCATCGACGAGGCCTCCCAGCAGGACATCGTCCCGGGCGTGCTGGCGTTGGCCTGCGTCCGGAACCTGATCGTCGTCGGCGACAGAAAGCAGCTGCCGCACATTCCCGCGAACCTGGGCCTTGCTCCGCCCGCGCAATACTACGACTGCGACAGGTACAGCATGCTGGATTCCTGCATCGGCGTGTTCGGCAGCGCGCTGCCCGCGACGCTATTGAAGGAGCACTATCGTTGCCACCCGAGGATCATCCAGTTCTGCAACCAGCAGTTCTACGGCGGCCAGCTCATTCCGATGACGCAGGACCGCGGCGAACAGGCGCTCCGGCTGCTTGTCACCGCCAAGGGCAACCACGCCCGGAGCAACGAGAACCAGAGGGAGATCGACTCCTTGCTCGCGGTGCTGGAGCGAGGCGGCGAGATCGATCCGGACGGCGCCGGCGGGAGCCGGGGATTCATTGCGCCCTACAACGCGCAGGTCTCGCTTTCCCGCAGGCGCCTGCCCAAGGATTTCGTCAAGGACACCGTGCACAAGTTCCAGGGGCGGGAATGCAGCGAGATCGTGTTCTCGACGGTGCTGGACAAGAGCCGGTACAGCCAGGATCGCCTGGATTTCGTCGACGATCCGCATTTGGTGAATGTGGCCGTATCGCGCGCCAAGGACAGGTTTACGCTGGTGACCGGCGACGAGGTTTTTTCCCGGAGGAACGGGCACGTCGCCGCGTTGGTGCGCTACATCGAATACTACGCAGATGAAGCGCAGATCATCCGCGCTCCGGTCATTTCGGCTTTCGACCTGCTTTACAAGGAATACGACCAGTCGCTCGAACGGCTGAACGCCAGGCTGCGGCCCGACGATACGCAATTCAAATCCGAGCAGATCGTGGCGCAGATATTGCGCCAGACCCTGGCGCTGGACGCCTATCAGGGCATCATGTTCCACACCCAGATCGCGCTCGGCAAACTGGCGTCGGCGTCGAACGAGGCGCTGACGGCGCGCGAGCGGGAGTTCATCGCGAACCAGGCCAGCTGCGACTTCGTGCTGTACTTCCGGGTCGGCAAGGCGCCCTTGGGAGTGATCGAGGTGGACGGCGAGTCGCACGCGGCGCCCCGGCAAGCCGAGCGAGACGCATTGAAGAATCGCATCCTGGAGGTCAGCGGCCTCCCGCTGCTGCGGCTCAGGACCGTCGACAGCCATGTCGAAGAGAAAATCGCGGCGTTTCTGGATTTGTGCATCGGCGGCGGCCAGGCCGCGCCGGCAGCCGCGCCGCGGACCCGCAGCTACGCGTAAAGGCCGCCTTCGGCGCCGTAGCCGCCGGCCAGCCATGCGCGGGCGCTACCGGAACCTGGGCGCGGCCAGGTGCCGCCGCCTGAGAACCAGGCCCAGCGTAAGCGTCATGGAAGCCGCCAGCGCGGCTGCCAGCGCCGCGTCGGCCGTCCAGCGCGGGGCCGCGAACGCCAGCGCCGCGCAGAAGGCCGCCAGGCTCGCCGTGCCGAGCAGCGCGGAATAGAGGGTGGCGATGAGGCTGGCGGTGCCGAGCTTCTGGTGGATCGTGACGGCAACGACGCTGTAGCCGATGGGAAAGGCCAGGAGCAGGCCGGCCCCGGTGGCGCCGAGCCATTGGCTTGCGCCGGTGACGACCGCGACCAGCGTGCCGGCAAGCAGGCCCCGCACGGCGAGGAGGCCGAACCCGGCCTTTCCTTTTGCCGGGCCGCGGGGCAGGACGAACCGCCGGCCCAGGCGCAGGCAGAGCGCGGTGACCGCAATGAACAGGAGGGCGCCCGCGGCGGGGTGCGCGGGCAGCAGCCGCAGCACGAGCGCGGCCGCCAGCCAGGCGGACACGGCGCATGCCAGGCACAGCCAGGGCGGCGTTTTTGCCGCTGCCGCGATATAGCACAGCAGGAAGCACTGCGTGGCGCAGAGCGAGAGCAGTGCATAGGAGGCGGTCTGCGCGACGAAGGCGGCGGGGGCTTGCGCGGCCAGGAAATAGAACCCGGGCCCCAGGATGATGGGGAGCCCGGCCAGCGCGCCGCCGATGAGGGGGCCGAAGGCGCCCACGGCCCACGACACGGCCATGACGACGAACGCCGTGGCCAGCATTCGTACGGCCAGCGCTTCCAGCGGTACGGCGGAAAGAAGGGTTTCCAACATCGTGATGCCCTGTGTCCAGCAAACCGCAGATTGGCGATGCGGTGTTTTTTCCTCTCGCGGTGCGAGGCGTGGGTGCGTCGGCGCGCCAGCGCTTTCTGGGCCGGACGATGAACGTCCCGGCTGTTCTTGACGCTTCAGAAGCCGGATCGTACAGTATCCGGAACGATCATTCCAGTATGCAACCATCATGCGCAGCAAAGCGTTTGAACCCGACGAGATTGCCGATGCCGCCATGCAGGTTTTCTGGCGGCGCGGCTATGCCGCAACCTCGATCCAGGACCTGGTCGAGGGCACGGGCCTGTCGCGCAGCAGCCTGTATGGCACGTTCGAGAACAAGCAGGGGCTTTATCAGGAGGCGCTGCGCCGCTATGAGGCGGTGACCGCGGCCAACGTCGCGTTGCTGGCCGGCCCCGGGGCTCCGAAGGATTTGATCCGGCGGTTGCTGATGCGCGTCGCCGAGGATGAGCTGGGCGATCCTCAGCGGCGCGGCTGTCTGGTGGCGAATGCCACGCTGGAACTGGCGGGCCAGGATGACGCGGTCGCCGGGTTGGTGGCGCGCAACTTCCAGCGTCTGCAGCAGGCGCTGGAAAAGCTGATCCTGCGTGGGCAGCAAACGGGCGCGGTCGCGGCGGATAAGCGTCCGCGGGCGCTGGCGAGGTTCTTTGTCGGCACCATGCAGGGAATGCGCGTGCTAGGCAAGGGCAGCCCAGCCCCGCTGCGCCGCCAGTGCCTGCTGGATGTCATCGACGTGGCGCTCCAGACGCTGTAGCCGCTTTCCTGCGCGTCTTGCCTGGCCCGGATCGGCGGCGGTTCACCATCCCGCCGCATACGCCGGCCGCCGGGGATCGGCGCCGCCGTAGCGGATGCCGGCCGCGAGGTCGTGTTTCACCGCGCACATGGCGCCGGCGCGCCAGTTGCGGTCCTGCCACCATTTGACGGTGTGTCCCATGGCGGCCAGCTGGTCGCCGACTTCGCGCGCGATCAGGCCTTCGATCATCAGCCGGCCGGGCATGGCGTTGTGCGGCTCGAACGAGGATGGGAAGCTGAAGGTGGCGAAGCGTGGCGCTTCGATGGCCTGCTGCACCTCCATGCCGAAGACTTCGATATTGAGGAAGGTTTGCAGCATGGCCTGGCACTGCACGTCGCCGCCGGGCGTGCCGAAAGGCATGACGTACTGTCCGGGGCGGATGGCCAGGGAGGGATTCGGCGTAAGCCGCGGCCGGCGGCCGGGGCCGATGGCGCAGGGATGGCCGGCCTCGGCCCAGGACTGGCTGCCGCGGCCCGACGCGCATATGCCGGTGCCCGGGATCACGGGCACGTTGTAGGAGCCGTCGCTGGGCGTCGCGGAGAATGCGTTGCCGTCTTTGTCTACGACCGCGACATAGGAAGTGTCCAGCCTGGGATCGGTGCGCGCCAAGTCGTCCGGGCCGGCCGGGCGCAGGTCGATGCCGCGGGCCTCGGGCAGGCGGCCGGCGGGCGGCATGTCGGGGCCGGCGCGATCGGCGGCGATCAGGGCCAGCCGGGCGCGCGCATAGTCCTTGGACAGCAGCTCCATCTGCGGCACTTGCGTGTGGCGGGGGTCGCCGTAATGGACTTCGCGGTCGGCGAAGGCCAGCTTGATGGTTTCGGTCAGCAGATGGATGTAGGGGGCGCTGTTGTGGCCCAGGGCGCGCAGGTCGCGCGGCTCAAGGATGTTCAGCATCTGCAGCAGCGATGGCCCCTGGCACCAGAAGCCGCAGCTATGCACCTGGGTGCCGCGGAAGTCGGTGGAGAGGGCCGGGTCGACCTCGACGGAGAAATCGCGCAGGTCGTCGCGGGTGACCAGGCCGCCTTCCTCCTTGTGGTACTTGACGATGGCTGCCGCGATGTCGCCCTCGTAGAAGGCGCGGCGCGCGGCGGCCAGGCCGGCCAGGCGGCCCTGGCCCTGGCTCCGGCGCTCTTCGTCGGCCATGTACTGGATGCTGGCGGCCAGATCGGCCTGACGGAAGATGGAACCGGCGGGCGGCGGTTTGCCTCCTGGCAGGTAGATGGCCGCGCTGGAGGCCCAGCGCGCGTAGTTTTTCTCGTTTTCGGCCAGCACTTCCGCCATCAGCGGGTACATGACGAAGCCTTCGCGCGCCAGGCGTATCGCCCCCGCGGCGACTTCGCCGAAGCCCAGGGTGCCGAAGCGTTCCAGCGCGGTGATCCAGGCGTCGGGCGCCGCGGGGATGACGGTGCGCAGCACGCCGGCCGGGATGGTGCCGCCGTGCTTTTCCAGGAAGATATCCAGCCGGGCCGCCTGGGGCCAGCCGCCCAGCCCGGATATGCTGGACACGCGTCCGGTGCTGGCCTGGTAGACGAGAATGGGCGCGACGCCGCCGAAGTTGACGATGTCGCTTTGCACCACGCCCAGGGCGATGCCGGCTGCGACGCCCGCGTCGACCGCGTTGCCGCCGGCCTGCAGGATGTCCATGCCGGCCTGGGTGGCCAGGTAGTGGCCGGCGGAGATCATGTGGTTCAGGCCCGCCAGCGTGGGCCGCATGGAGGTCGGGGCGCTGCCCGAGGTCAGGTCGGGCGCATAGGGCGTGGCGGGCATTGGGGTCTCCGGCGCGGGGCGGTTTGCGGGTGGGCGCGGGGCGGGCGGGTCACTGCGGCTTGATGCCCAGTTTCTCGGTCACGCCTTGCCAGCGCTTGAATTCGGCATGCAGATAGGCGCGGAACTGGTCCGGCGTGCTGCCTTCGATGATCACGTCGCGTTCCTCCATGGCGTGGCGCACCTCCTCGCCGGACAGCGCGACCTTGGTGGCCTTGTACAGCGCGTCCACGATCTCGGGCGGCGTGCCCTTGGGCAGCAGCAGGCCGTACCAGGAGCCGCCCACCATATTGGGGAATCCGCTTTCCTTGGCGGTGGGAATATCCGGCGCGCGGTCGAGGCGCTTCTCGCTGAAGATGGCCAGCGCCTTGAGCTTGCCGGACTTGATCAGCGGCAGGGTGGTGCCCGGGGTGTCCAGCGTGTATTGGACCTGCCCGGCCATGACGTCGTTCAGCAGGGCGGCGCTGCCCTTGTAGGGCACGTGCACGGTCTTGATGCCCGCGTCCATGTTCAGCTGCTCGGAGAAAAAATAGTTGGCGGTCATCACGCCCGGCGATGCGTAATTGACGACGCCCGGACGGGCGCGGGCATAGGCGACCAGCTCCGGCAGCGTGTTCGGCGGGAACGCCGGGTTGGCGACCAGGATGAAGGGGCCGCCGCCGATGCGGGAAACGGGGATCAGGTCGTTCATCGGATCGTAGGTCAGGCCCTTGACCGTCAGCGGCGCGCCCGTAAGCGGCGAGGCGGTGGCGAACAGCACCGTGTAGCCGTCGGGCTCGGAGCGGATGACCTGCTGGGTGGCGATGGTGCCGCTGGCGCCGGCGCGGTTCTCCACCACGACTGGCTGGTTCAGCTGTTTGCCCAACTGCTGGGCCAGCACGCGCGCCACGGTATCGGTGCCGCCGCCGGGCGGATAGCCCACGAGCATGCGGATGGGCTTGTCAGGCCAGGTGTCGGCGCGCGCGACGGACGGCTGGGCCAGGGCGGCCAGGGCGGCCAGGCCGGCCGCGAGGGCGGCGCGGCGGGCCAGTCGACGTGGGGCCGAGGGAGCCGGTGCGCGTGTGGGCATGGGGGATATCTCCTAGGAGCCGTAGCGGCCGTAGCGGAAGGGGTGCAGGTCGATGGCGGGAGTCCGGCCCTGGATCAAGTGCGCCATGGCTTCGCCGGCGGCCGGCCCTATGCCGAAACCATGCCCCGAGAAGCCCGAGGCGAGATACAGACCGGGCAGGTCGGGCACCGCGTCCATCACCGGCATCGCGTCCGGGGTCACGTCGATGTAGCCGGCCCAGGACTGCGCGATGCGCGCATCGCGGAACACGGGGAACGCATGCACCAGGCGGCTCCACGCCTGTTCGATGCCGCGCGCCGACGGGCTGGGATCCAGCACGCGATGCCGCTCGAAGGGCGAGACGCGGTCCGAGGGGAAACGGCGGGGCATTCCCAGCTCTTCGAAGAAGCGCCTGCCGAAGCGCAGCCGCACGAAGTCGCGGTTGGCCAGCCAGGACCGCAGGAAATGGCGCATGAGCCGGAAACTGTCCGGCACCACGTCGGCCATCGATGCGCCGAACTGGGATACGGTATAGCCGCCGTCGGCGCGCTTGCGGCAGGTGAAGTTCTTGCCGTTGACGGCCGCGGCGGGGCCGGCATCGACACGCGTGGTGCGCAGCACGGAGCCCCGGACCTTCAGTTGGGGAAAGTCGGCGCCCAGGTTGCCGCAGAACAGCCGCGACCAGGCGCCGGCGGCGACGAGCACGGACGAGGCGGCGATGCGGCCATGTTCGGTGACCACGGCGGAGACGCGGCCCGCCGAAAGCTCCACGCCGCGCACCGCGCAGCCCTCCAGGACCTGCGCGCCCGAGGCGCGCGCCAGCGCCGCGATGGCGGGCGCGGCCAACTGCGGTTCGGCTACGCCATCGGTGGCGCTGTACATGGCGCCCGTCCAGCCGCGCGCGGTTTGCGGCAACATGCCGCGGGACTCGCGGCTGTCCAGCAGCCGGGCATCGACGCCGTGGGCGCGCGCGCCGTCGATCCACGCCTGGTGCCCCGCGGCATCGGCGTCCGATTCCTGCAGATAAAGGATGCCGCTGCGGCGGAAACCCACGTCGGTCAGGGCCTGGATCTCGCCCCACAGCTGGTTTGCGCGCAGCGCCAGCGGAACTTCGGGCAGGTCCCGCCCCAGGGTGCGCACCCAGCCCCAATTGCGCGAGGACTGCTCGCACGCCACCTTGCCTTTTTCCAGCACCGCGACGCGCACGCCGGCGCGGGCCAGCGCGAGCGCGGTGCTTACGCCGATGATGCCGGCGCCGATGATTGCGACGTCGACCGCCGCGGGCAGGGCGGGCGCCTGGGAAGAAGAACGCGTCAAATCCGGCGTGGTGGACACTTGCGCTGCCAGTCCTTTGTGTGTTGTTATCGCTATTCGATAACAAAATACGGATAGAGATATCTCTGACCGTTTTTATACTGCGCGTCCCGCGGGCAGACCACCTAGGGTTTGCCTGGGGCCGCGGCTGCGTCTTTGCCCGGAGTCCAGATGCCCGAACCTTCCGCTTTGACGATCCAGTCCCTGGAGAAAGGCCTGGCCGTGCTGGAATCGTTTCGCGCCCATGCTTCGCTGACATTGCAGGAAATCGCGCGGGAAAACGGCATCACCATGGGTTCGGCGCAGCGCGTGGCGCATACGCTGGAGCACAGCGGCTATCTGTTCAAGGACCCGCGCAGCAAGCGCTACAGCGTGACGGTGAAGGCCGTCGGGCTGGGGTACAGCTATCTCTACCGGCAACCCACGTTCCAGCATGCCCATGCCGTGCTGCATCAGGTCAACCAGGAGTGCGGCGAAATCGTCAACCTGGGCGTGCCGGACGACCTCGACAACATGGTCTTCGTGATGCGCGTGGCGCCCGCCAGGCACATTCCGGAGTACATGCCGGTGGGCACGCGGATTCCGTGCGTGGCGTCCGCGTCGGGCCGCGCGCTGTGGGCGCTATTGCCGCCCGCGGAGCTGGACCGCAAGCTGCGCAGCGTCGCGCGTATCAAGCACACGCCGCGCAGCACGACCGATATCGGCAGGCTGCGCGCGTTCATCGAGGAGGCCCGGCGGGACCAGTACGCCTACGCGGACGAGGAGTTCTACGTGGGGGACCTGAACGTGGCCGCGGTGATCCATGACGACAAGGGCCTGCCCGTCGGCGCGGTGAACATTTCCGTGCCGAAACCGCGCTGGTCGCTGGAACGGGCGCGCAACGAACTGGGGCCGCTGGTGATACGGGCGGCCCGCGCCATCAGCAAGCATTCCTGAGGCGCGCAGGGGCCGCTGACACCCTGTGCGCAATCGTGGCAAGCGGTAACAGTCCGGCCCCGGGGGCCCGCATTAAGATCGATCGCTTCAATCCGCGCAACGACAGGGTGGCGAAATGCTCGAGCCCGTTCTCGCGCCATGGGCGCTCACAGGCAGGCTGTGGCTGCGGTTCTGGCCGCAATTGATGGCCTTGGTGGCGGGAGGCGCGCTGGCCCACGATGTGCTGTTGTGGGTGGCGGTGCACGTCGGTTTCGCCAACCACCTGTCCGGGTTGGCGGTGCTGACATTGGTTGCGCTGGCCCAGCTGGTGACGACGGTGGCCATGTTCCTGGTGCTGCTTCCGGGGCTGCCGGCGCTGCGCGGCGCGCAAGAAGCGGCGCGCGCGGGCGGCGCGGCGGAGGGCGGGAAGGGGCGTTTGGGGCAGGCCCTGACGGTGGCGCTGCTGCCATTTTTCGCTTACTACGCGGCCTGGGGCTTTCTGGGCGATACGGTGCGGCAGTATTCGCGGCTCGCCTATGGCCTGGACCCGCTGGGCGAGCACGGCCAGGTGCTGGACGCGTTGGATTCGCGCTGGCTGCTGGTATCGGTTGCGATCTCCTGGCTGGTGCGCAAGGCGGCGGTGGCGGCGCGCGACCGCACGCGGCGCGGCGGCTGGCAGTGGCTGGTGGTGCTGTGCGAGACCAATTGGATTCTCATCGGCCTCTACGTGATCAGCCGCTGGAAGGACCAGGCCTGGCAATGGCTGGTCGATAAGCGCGGGCTGGATGCGCTGCTGCAATCCCTGCTGAACGCGTTGACGCCCATTCAGGATGCCTGGGCGGCAGGCATGGTGCCGGCAGAGGCGCAGGGCCCGAGCTGGGGCGCCGCGCTGACGCGTCTGTTCTTCTATGCCTTGCTGCCCGTGATCTGGCTGGTGATGGCGGCGCTGGTCTATGGCTACGACGTGCGCGAGGATGCGGAACTGCGGCGCTATGACCGGCTGCAGCGCCTGGGCGAGCGCTACCGTTCGGTGCCGCGCTTCCTGCGCGATTTCGTCGAGCATTTCGTGGCGGGCTATCGCAAGCGTTATCTGCCGCTGGCCAATGGCGTGCGTCTGGCCTTTCACAGCGGCACGCTGCTGCTGGTGACGCTGATCGTGGGCTATCGCCTGATCGATTGAGGAGGCGCGTGGCTGTGGTACGGCGCGTCGCGCCTGATGGGGGCCCATGACCTGTATACCTGGCAGATGCTGGGCCAAGTGGTGTCGCTGCTGTTTGGCAGCCCGTTCCGGGATTCGTCCACGGGTCTGCTGATCGAGCCTTTGCGCATCTGCTTCCTGGCCGCCGTGCTGGAAAGCGCGTTCGCGCCGTGGCAGTCGCGCCGCGCGGTGGCCGCGCCGGCGGCTTGATTGCATTCAGCGCGGCTCGGGCCCGCCTGCCGCTTGCGGCGTGAAGCGCAGGTAGTCCGGCCGGTCGCTTTCCATGGAGACGGACAGCGACCACGGCGGGACCGCGTCGCGCGGCACCATGAAGACTTCGATGACATCGATGCTCGAGCCGGGCGCAAGGCCGCGATGGGCGGCGGCGACGCAGCCGCGCGCCGCCGTCGGCGGAATGCGCAGCACCGGGTCGACGGCGGGCAGCCAGGTGCGGCCGCGCGCGTCGTGCAGGGCGATCCGGCAGCCGCGCCAGCGCGTGGGCAGGTCGGGGGATTCCGCGTGGACCTTGAAGACGGCCAGGGCGGCGCGCGAGCCGGGCAGCCAACCCCTTTTCGCGGGCGGTTCCAGCGTGTTGAATTCATGCAGGCGCCACTGGGCGCCGCCCAGCGGCGCCTGCGCGCCGGCGGCGACATCCCGCGGGCGCAGCTCGCGTTCTTCCAGCCAGCGGGCCGCGTTTTCCCGGCCGTTCCAGAACAGGGTCAGCAGAAGCAGCGGCGGCAGCAGCCAGAGGCTGCGGCGGCGCCAGCGGCGTTCGTCGGGCGAAACGTCGTTCAAGGCGCGCTCTCCTCGTCCAGGTCGTATCGGGCGGCGGCTTGCGGCCGGCCGTCGGCATCGACCGGCACGTCGTCCAGCGCGATGCGGGCCTGCGAGTCCAGGCGCGGTCCGTAGCGCGAGGAGAGCAGCAGGGTGGCGCCACGGGCCTGGTCGGGACGGATCTCGAACACCAGCCGCACCGTGCGCGGCAGGCCCGGGTCCAGGAAGTAAGGCGGCACGCCGCGCGCGAGCGAGAGGCGGTCGGTATGGCGGTAGGCCAGGCCATCCGGGCCCAGCCAGGCGGCTTCGGCGACCGTGGCCGATGTGTCGGCGGCGGCCAGGCGCAGCCACACGATGGCCCAGACGCCGCCTGTCTCGCGGACCTGGACGTTGCCCAGGCGCCGGTATTGCAGCCGTTGCGCGAACTGCACGCGCTGCACCGTGGCTTCGAACGAGCGGGTGTCCACCGCCTTGCCCATGGTCCCGCGCTCGGCGATGGGGCCGGTCAGGTCCATATAGCGCGGCGTGCTGCGTTGCATGGCATACAGCGCCAGCGCCGCGACGAGAATCAGCAGCAGCGAGCCCAGCCGCGCGCTCACGAAGCCGGCTCCGGTTCGTTCCCCCTCGCCACCGGCAGCTCTACCCGGCCCAGGATGGCGGGGTTGAACCAGCCCGGCGCGCCGTAGAGGTTGTCGATGGGCTTGTAGGTCTTGCTTTCCACCGCGAACGCCGCTTGCGAAGGCGCCGCGGCGGCGGGCGGAAGCATCCAGATGTAGGCAACGCGCTCCGGCAGCCCGGGCTGCAGGTAGGGCATCTGCTGTGCATCGCGCAAGCCCACCACGACGGGCTTGCCGATGGCCAGGCCCGCCGGGGCCCGCCAATGGAACACCCCCAGGTAGTCGCTGCTGGATTCGGCGGTGCGGTTGGTCAGGTCCGCTTCGAGCACCAGGGCGGTGGCCCCCGGTTTCAGCGGCACGTCATAGGTCCGGGAGGCCGAGACCCAGGCGCGGCGCGGCACCACGTGCCATTGGCCGGTCTGGATGGCGGCGCCCGGGGTGAATACGGGCTCGGCGCTGCGGTTGATCTTGCCGTAGGCGCCATAGAGCGCCACGCTGCCCGCGGCGACCAGGGCGCCCACGCTGGCGAAGCGGGCCGCGACACGGGTTTTGAGCGAGTGCAGTACGCGCATCCGGACTCCTGGCGCGCGTCGGCGGCGCGCATCGAGCCCCACATCGTAGGCGCGCCTATCCGCGGTATCTTGTCCGGATGTTTCCAGCCGTGTCGCGCGCGCGGGCAGGCCGCGCGGTCATGCCAGGTTTTGACACAATTCTAGGGCTCGAAAGACACTCCCCAAAGGCGCGGCATGCCTTCCCAGGGCTGGAACCCCCGGACCTTGCGCGATACCGCCCAGGGCTCCATCGGATTGAACAGCATGATGAGAGGCACCTCGTCCAGCATCTGCAGGTGCAGGGCGTCGAACAGCCGCTGACGCTCCCGCGTGTCCGACACCACGGCCGCCTGCTCTAGCAGGGATTGCGCCTTGGGGCTGTCCCATACCTTGCGCGGCTGCGTGGCCTTGGGGCCGGTGAAATGCTCGAAGCTCAAGGCGGGATCGATGCGAGAAGAGTACGAGTGGACCATGACCTGGTAGTTCCCTTTCAGGAAACGGTCCATGTGCGTGCCCCATTCGACGATATCGATGTCGGATTCCACCCCGGCTTCGCGCAGCATCTGTTGCACCACGATCGCCACGTTAAGGCTCGGAATGTTCTCGCGGTTGTTGGTGGTGATGCGGATCCGCTCGCCCTTGTAGCCGGCCTCCTTGAGCAGGGCGCGGGCACGGGCGGGGTCGAAGGCCGCGCGCTTTTTCTGCGTGTCGCTGTAATAGTACGAACCGGTCTTGATCGTGGAGCCGTTGGGTATGCCTTTGCCGTCCGTGACCAGGGCGACGACTTGCTCGACGTCGATGGCCGCCGCCAGGGCCTGGCGCAACGTCGGGTTCGACATCAGCGGGTCGCGGGTCTGGAACAGGATGGCGTTGCGTCCGCCCGTCAGGTCTTCGGCGATGGCCAGCCGTCCGTTCTTGGTCACCTCGGGCACGTCGATGTTCTGGACCTTGGCGATATCCAGCGCGCCCGAGGCCAGGCCCGCCTTGATCGTGGAGGCGTCGGGAACGACCAGGAAGCGCACGTCGTCGACGAGGGCTTGCTTCTTGCCCGTGGCGCCATCGGGGGCATCGCCGGGCGGCGAGACGTACTCGGCGTAGCGGCGCAGGCTGATCTGCTGGCCTCGCGTCCAGCCGGCCAGTTTGTACGGGCCGGTGCCCACGGGCGATTTCCAGCTGCCGTCCGGGTTCAGCGAATCGGGGTGGATGATTCCGGCCATGGCGCAGTCGGTGCGCGCCAGCGAGTCCAGGAACAGGGCCTGGGGCTTGTCGATGCGCATCACGAACGTGCGCGGATCGGGCGCGCTGACGTCGGTCACCTTCAAGCCGTTGCGCCCGTCGAACTCGCTGCGGCAGCGCCAATCCGTCGCGGGCATCATGTAGCGTTCCCAGCTCCACAGCACTTCGGCGGAGGTGAGCGGAGCGCCGTTGTGGAAATGCACGCCGGGACGCAAGGTGAAGGTATAGGTCAGCCCGTCGTCCGATAGCGCGACGCGTTCCGCCAGCAAGGGCTTGACCAGCCCGTCGGCGCCGTAGCCGACCAGGCCTTCCACGATGTTGAGCATGACGCCATCGGTGTTGCCGTCGCGGTTCACGCCGGGATTGGTGCTGCGGATATCGGCGTTCAGGACGACGGTGAGCGGCCGGGCCGAGGCGGGGGCCGGACCGGCGGCGCACGCGGCGGCCAGCGCCAGCGCGATGAGGTGCTTTTTCACGGGAGCGGCTCCAGTGGACAGGGGGATCAATCGATGGGATGGGCGTCGCCCGCGAGGCCGTAACGCGTGAACGACTGGCCGAACGACGGCATGACGGCGATGTCCATGGTGCCGCCGGCCGTGTCCAGCACCAGGGTGGCGACGGTGGCGGAACGGCCGCCGGTCAGCGTGCCGCGGGGCGGCCGGCAGACGGAATAGGGCGTCGCCCAGTCGTCGCCGAGGGCGCGCCGCACGTCGGCGACGGCGATCCGCGGGCCGCAGGCCTCCAGCAGTTCGCGCACGCGCCAGGCCCGGTAGTAGGTATCCACGGCGTTCTTCAGCCCGTCCTCGCGCAGCTTGCCCAGCGCCACTTCGCTCATGAAATGGTTGGAGTGGGTCAGGATGCCGTCTTGCGGCAGCAGCGTGAAGCTTTCGTCCGGCGCGCACTCGAAGTCGATCACCCAGCCGGCCTGGCTGACGATCATGTTGCTGGAACATGCTTTCGGCGTGGCGGCGATCAGTTGCATGGCGATGGCCACGTGCTCCTGGCAGAGCACCGCGCGCCTGACGCTGCTCAAGGGCACGCCCGACTGCGTGTAGTCTCGGTCGCTGCTGAGGTAGTTGCCGGTAAGGCCGATGCCGGCCGAGTTGAAGCCGTGCCGCGCGAGGCCGCCGGCCTCGACCAGGGTCAGGAAGACCAGGCCGGTTTCCAGCGTGACGCGCAGCACGATGGTGCTGTCGCAGGCGTCCGGGTCCCAGTCCCAGTTGTGGGCGTGGATCAGCCGGCCCGTCGCGCTGCGCGCGGGCATGACCAGCGCGGCGGTGCATTCGCCCTCGGCGGGGTCCACATTGCCCATCCTGGCCAGCAGGCGCGCCTTGGCGATGACTTCCGTGCGCGCATTGATCAGGGCGACGTCGTCGAAGTCGCAGCCGGCGCCCTCGGCGATGCCGCGCATCTCTTCCGCGTGCCCGGGATCGAATCCCTGGATCTGATCGGCGAATTCCTTGATCAGCGCGGCCTGGGCCGCGGGGCTCATGCCGAGCTTGTCGAGCTCGCCGCGGTAATGGCGGGCGCTGTGGGCGATTCGCGCGGGCACGGCCTTGCCGTACTGCAGGCCGCGTTCATAGGGGCTGCCGGAGATCGAGACCAGGGGAAAAGGAGCGTATTTCATAGAGGGATGCAATAGGGAATCGGGGTTCAGGATCGGGGGCCATCGAGTTCCAGGCGCAGGCCGTCGCCATCGGCGGACAGCCTGGCGCCAAGCGCGGCGGAGGACTGGACGAGAAGATCGCGTTCCTGCGCCACGGCGGATGCGGGCACGTGCAAGGTCTGGTTGGCCGGGTTGCGCTGGACGAAACTGAAGTGCAGGGCGGCCGGCCGCGCGTCGCGGACCTCCACGCGGGCGATCATGCCGGTCCATTCGGTGTGCGCATCCGCCTGGTGCGCCACCTGGAACGAGAAATTGCCGCTGCCGTAGAGAATCGGCCTGCCCCGGTGCAGTTCGACGGGCAGGATCATGTGGGGACCGTGGCCCAGCACGATGTCGGCGCCGGCCTCGATGGCCGCGTGCGCGTATTCGCGCTGGTATTGCAGGACCTCGCGGCGGTAGCCCCAGTGCAGCGAGGCGATCGCCACGTCGGCCTGCGCGCGCAGCGCCGCCACGTCGGCGCGGAACTGCGCCAGCGATTCGGGGCAGGCCCAGGTCAGGACGTCGGGAGGAACGCCCGGGCGTGTGCGCGCCGCCTGTGTCTCCAGGCGCGGGCGGTAGGCCGTGTGCGCCTTGATGGTGGCCACCCCGGCCTGATGGGCGCCGGCTTCGTGGTTGTCCGGCCAGTACACCGCCGTGCGCTGCAGAAAGCCGTAGCGAACGCCATCGCGCACTTCGATCAAGGGCGCGCGCGCCGCGGCGGAATCCGCGCCGGCGCCGACGCTGGGCAGGGACGCGGCCCGGAGGACGGCCAGCGACGAGAGCACGGCCTCGTGGCCGATATTGACGTTATTGGCGTTGCCCACCGCCTGCAGGCCCGCGTCGCGCAGCGCCTGGGCATGGCGGGGCGACGTGTAGAAGCCCCGGCGCTCCCGCGCATGCTCGGGCAGGTCATACAGACAGCATTCCAGGTTGGCGAAGACCAGATCGGCCGCCAGCAGCGGCTGGCGGAACTGATCGAACAGGCCCGTGGCGTCGTCCACGCCCTTGAGATTGATGTCGCCCAGCAGATAAAGCGTGTGATTCATGGCGGCGTTCCTATTCGGTCTTCGACACTTCCCAGAGTTGCGGCGTGCCGAAAATCGACGATTCGAAGCCCTTGACGTTCTTGCGGTATGCGCCGGTGCTCAGGGTGTTGAACAGCGGGATGACGGGGACCTGTTCGAGCATCAGCCGGTGCAACTGGTCCAGCACGGCTTGGCGTTCGGCGGGAGCGGTGGCGTTGGTCGCCTTTTCGAGCAGCGCGCGGGCGCCGGGGTCATCCCACAATTTGCGCGGCTGGGTGGCCTTGTCGCCGGTGACGGCTTCATAGCTGAGGGCGGGATCCATGCGGCTCGAATAGGAGAAGGACATCATCTGGTAGTTGCCCTTTTGCCACTTGTCCTGCTGGGCGCCCCATTCCAGCACTTCGATGTCGGCATTGATGCCGGCCTGTTGCAGCATCGCCTGGGTAATGACCGCCGCGTCGTAGTTGGGCAGGTTGCGCTTGTTGGTCGAGATGACGATCCTCTCGCCCTGGTATCCGGCCTTCGCGAGCAAGGCCTTGGCCTTGGCGGGATCATAGGCATAGCCTTGCTTTTCGGCGTCGCCGTAGTAGGGAGACACGACGGGCACCAGCGAGTTGTTGGGTTCGGCCAGGCCGTAGGTGACGCCGGCGACCAGCTCTTTGTAGTTCAGCGCCGCCGCGATGGCCTGGCGCAGGTAGGGGTTGGAGAGCAGCTTGTCGCGGGTCTGGATCGTCAGGGTCGACGGGGCGAGCTGCGGCACGACGGTGGTGCCGATGGCCTGGTTCCGGCTCAGTTCCGCGACCTCGGAATAGGGCACTTTGGACATCAGGTCGATCGCGCCGCTCGCCAGCGCGGTCTTGGCCGTGGCCGGGTCCGAGATGACGACGAAGCGCACTTCGTCGACCAGCGGGCGCTTGGAGCCCACATAGCCGTCGCGCTGGCCGGGCCGGTTCGCATAATTCTCGAAGCGCGTCAGGCTGATGTATTCGCGCCGGCGCCATTCGGCGAAGCGGAAGGGGCCGGTGCCTATCGGCTTGTCCCAGGTGCCGTCGGGCTTGACCGAGTCCCGGTGCGTGATGGCGGTCATGCCGCAGTCGTTGCGGGCCAGCGAATCCAGGAACAGCGGCGCCGCCTTGTTCAGCTTGAACACGACGGTGGCCGGATCGATGGCGGCGGCGCTTTCGACCTTCAGACCGACGCGGCCGTCGAAATCGGTCAGGCAGCGCCAGCCGGTCTTGGGATTCATGTAGCGGTTCCAGCTCCAGACCACGTCATCGGCGGTCAAGGGGGCGCCGTTGTGGAAGGTCACGCCCTGGCGCAGATGGAAGGTATAGGTCTTGCCGTCGTCGGAGACATCGATCTTCTCGGCAAGCAGGGGCGAGGGCTGGCCTTTCGCGTTGTAGCCCACCAGGCCTTCCACGGTATGCAGCACGACCGTGTCGGTATTGGCGTCGCGGTTCACGCCGGGATCGCTGCTGCGGATGTCCGCGTCCTGATGGACGCGCAATACCGTGGCGCCCAGGGATGGCGCCGCGGCCGTCAGGAGGGTGGCCAGGGCGGTGAGCGCATACAGAGGTCGTTTCATGGTGGGTCCTTGATGAGATCGGTTTTCTGCCAGGAGACGTTCAGAAGGAAAGCGGGGAGCCCCGCTCCAGCGAATAGCGGGCGTAGGCGGTGTGGCGCCAGGGCATGCGCGCCACTTCCAGGATGCCGGCGGCGGGTTCCATGATCAGCGTGGCGGTGGTGCAGGAGGGATAGCCCTGGGCGCTGACCCGCCCCGGCCGGCAGACGGAGAAGGGCGTTGCGTGCGTGTCGGCGAAGGCCGCCTTGAGTTCCCGCGTGCCCAGGCTGCGGCCGGCGGCGGCCAGGTGCTGGCGGACGCGCTGATCGCGATAAAGACTCTCCGGCGAGCCGGCGATGCCGGTTTCCTTCAATTTGCCCAGCGCGACGGGGCTGACCCAATGGTTGGCGTGGACCAGCAGGCCGTCTTCGGGGTAGACGAGAAAGGTTTCGTCCGGCGCGCATTCCAGGCTCAGCGCGAAGCCCAGCTGCGTGCCCAGGATGAGATTGCACGAGCACGCCTTGGGCGTGGCGGTCACGGCCTGCAGCGCCAGGGCGTAATGTTCCTGCTCCAGCGCCTTGCGGCGCACCAGCGGCAGCGGTACGCCATCCTGCTGGTAGTCGCGGCTGGAGGACATGCCGTTGCCGTTCAGAGCGATGCCCGCGGAATTCATGCCGTAGCGCGCCAGGCCGCCTGCCTCCACGAAAGTCAGCACATCCGGCCCGTCCTCGCGCAGGATGCGCAGGATGATGATGGTGTCGGCGCAATCCTGGCGGTTATCCCAGTTCTGGCCCTGCAGGAAATTGCCGTTGGCGCTGCGGCCGGGAAGGATGGCGGCGCCCGTGCATTCATCGCTTCCGGGCTCCGCCCCGCCGGCCTTGCGGGCGCGGCGGGCCTGCGCCACGATCTCGGTGCGCGCGTTGATCATCAGCACGTCCTCGAACGAGACGCCCGCGCCGGCGGCAATGCCGCGCATCTCGTCCAGGTAGGCGGGCTCGAAATCCCCGATCGAGCGCGAGAAGGCGGCGATGAGGCGTTGCAGGTCCGCCGGGGAAAACTGGAGCTGCTGCAATGCCCGGGCATAGATGTCGGCGCTGCGCCTGACGCGCGCCGGCGCCAGGCGGCCGTGCTGCAATCCTCGCTCGTAAGGCGTGCCTGATACTTCCACCAGCGGGAAGAATGCTTCTGCTTCCATGTCTGTTCCTAGGGTCCCGGCTTGCCGGGTGTCATTGATCGAATCGCCACTTCAGGCGCACGCCGCCGTTCTCGTTGGGTTCGAGCGCTGGAATGGCCGAGAGCAGCTTGCGGGTGTAGGGGTGCTGGGGCGCGTCGAAGATCCGGTCGCGCGGACCCTGTTCGACGATCTTCCCGTCCTGCATCACGACCACGCGGTCCGCGACCTGTTCGACCACGCCCAGGTCGTGGCTGATGAACAGGCAGGAGAAGCCATGGCGCCGTTGCAGCTCGGCGAAGAGCTTGAGCACCTGGGCGCGCACCGTGACGTCTAGCGCCGAGACCGGCTCGTCGGCGATCACGAACGCGGGCCGGCGGACGATGGCGCGGGCGATCGCCACGCGCTGGCGCTGGCCTCCCGACAGCTCGTGGGGGTAGCGCCGGGCGTATTCGGGGCCCAATCCCACCTCGGCCAGCACGGCGTCGACGCGGGCCATCTTCTGCGCGCCCGACATGCCGCTCACCTGCCGCAGGCCTTCGACGGTGAGTTCGCCCACGGTCATGCGCGGGTTAAGCGACGAATAGGGGTCCTGGAACACCATCTGGCAATTGAGGCGATAGTCGTTCCAGGCGGCGCCCGCCTGCGCGATGGGCCTGCCCCGGAAGTAGATGCCGCCATCCGTGGGAACCAGCAGCCCCGCGATGGCGCGGCCCAGCGTGGTCTTGCCCGATCCCGACCCGCCGACCACCGCCACGACTTCACGCGGGCGGATCTGCAGGTCGATGCCATGCAGCGCGCGTTTGGCGGGCGTGCGGCCGAACAGGCGCTGGCGGCCCGCGTAGTCGACCAGCAGCCCCCGCACGTCCACAATGGGCGCCTGCGGCGGGATAGGCCGGGCGGGCTCCCGGTGAGGCATGGCCGCCAGCAACTGACGGGTGTAAGGGTGCGCCGGACGGTCCAGGATCTGCCGGGTGGCGCCGCTTTCGACGATCTCCCCGTGGCGCATCACGATCATGCGTTCCGTGTACTGCGCCACCATCGGCAGGTCGTGGCTGATCATCAGCACCGCCGTATTGCGGTCACGCGTCAGCTCGAGCATCAGTTCCAGCACGTCGCGCTGCACCACGGCGTCCAGCGCGGTGGTGGGCTCGTCGGCGACCAGCAGGGCGGGCTCGAGCAGCATCACGGCCGCAAGCATCATGCGCTGGCGCATGCCGCCCGAGAACTCGTGCGGCCAGGCCTCCAGGGCGGCGGCCGGATCGCGCAGGCCGACCCGCGCCAGCATGGCGAGGATCATCCGCTTGCGCAGGGCGGGGGGAAGTTCCCTGCGGTGCAGCGCCAATCCTTCATCGAGCTGGCGGCCGATCTTCATGGACGGGTTGAGCGAGGTCATGGGTTCCTGGAACACCATGCCGATGCGCGCGCCGCGCAGCTTGCGCAAGACGGCCGGGCGGGCGTCCGTCAGGGACACGCCTTCGAAGGTGATCGTGCCGGCCGAGCGCACCAGCGGCGGGGGCGTGAGGCCCAGCAGCGCGCGCGCCGCCTGGGTCTTGCCGCTGCCGGACTCGCCCACGATGCCCACGAGTTCCCCGGGCTTGATGGAGAAACTGACCCGCTTGACGATTTCCCTGCCGCCGGCGCCCACCGTCAGCGTCAGGCCGTTCACATCCACCAGCGTTGCGGCGGCATTCCGGTTCTCGATCGTCATGTCATTCACCCGTGCGCATGCGAGGGTCGAGGCGGTCGCGCACGGCGTCGCCCAGCAGGTTGATGCCCAGCAGCGTGAGCGAAATGCAGATGCCCGGGAAGATGCTGAGATAGGTCGCCTGCGCCATGAACGGACGGGCGGAGGCCAGCATGTTGCCCCAGGTCGGAGCGGGTGGCGGCACGCCCAGGCCCAGGAAGGACAAGGCGCTCTCCGCCAGGATCACCCAGCCGAACATCGAGGTCGCGAGCACCGTCAGCGGCGCGACGCAGTTCGGCAGCACGTGGCGCGCCATCGTGTACGCCTCCGAATTGCCCAGCACGCGCGAGGATTCGATGAACTCGCGCTCGCGCAGGGACAGCACGGTGCCGCGCACGATGCGGGTCACGGACGGGGTATACGCCAGTCCCAGCGCCAGGATGATGCCGTACTTGTTGGCCCCCACCACCGCAAGCAGGCCCAGCGCCAGCAGCAGGCCGGGAAAGGCGAGCAGGGCGTTGTTGAAGGCCATGATGATGCGGTCGGTCCAGCCTCGCACGAAACCGGTCAGCACGCCGATCGCCGTGCCCAGCACGATCGCGAACGACACCGTCAGCAGGCTGATCCATACGCTGGTCGACGCGCCTACCATCAGGCGGCTGAGCACGTCGCGGCCGAACTCGTCGGTGCCCAGCCAGAATTGCGCGCTGGGCGGCTTGAGCCGGGAAGCGAAGCTGATGCCCAGCGGATCGCGCGGGGTCCATACCGCGCCCAGCAGCGCCGCGGCCAGGACGATGGCGATGATGGCTCCGCCTACCGCCGCGTTGGCGGGAAGGCGGCGGCGCCGGGGTTTTGCGGGTTTGATAGCAGTCAGTTCCATGTCGGGTTACTCCGCGCCAACGCGGGGATCGAAAGCGGGATAGAGCAGGTCGACGAACAGGTTGACCAGCACGTAGATGACGGCGACGAACAGCAGGCAGCCCTGGATGACCGGGTAGTCGCGTGCGAAGATCGAATCGACCAGCAGACGGCCCAGGCCGGGGATGGTGAACACGGTTTCGACCACGGCGATGCCGCCCAGCAGGTTGCCCAGCACCAGGCCGATCAGCGTCCAGGTGGGGCCGAAGGAATTCTTGAAGACGTGGCGCGCCAGCACGGCGCTTTCGCTCAGGCCCTTGGCGCGGGCATGGGTGACGTAGTCCAGGCGCAGCACTTCCAGCGCGCTGGCCCGCGCCATGCGCATGAGCACCCCGATCTCGTGCAGGAACAGCGTCAGGACGGGCATGGCCAGGTACAGCAGCCCCGCGACCGCATTCTCGGAGACCGACACGTAGCCGACGACCGGCAGCCATTCCAGCTTCAGCCCCAGCAGCAACAGCAGCAGCAGGCCCAGCCAGAAGGTGGGAATGGACACGAGCAGCGTGGCCACGCCGACCAGCGCGATGTCGGCGGGCCGGTTCTGGCGCCAGGCGGCGATGATTCCCGCCGGCACGGCGACCAGCGCGGCAGCGGCCACGGCGGCCAGCACGATGGGGGCGCTGACCAGGAAGCGGTCCCAGACCAGCGCCAGAACGGCCTGGCCGGTGGTGATCGAATCACCAAGATCGCCATGCAGCAAGTTGCCGAACCACAGCATGAACTGGGTGGGCCAGGGCTGGTCCAGCCCCATGCGCTGGCGCAGGTCTTCCAGGCTGGCGGGGTCGGCAAGGTCGCCCAGCAGCAACTGGGCCGGGTCTCCCGGGATCAGGCGGATAAGCACGAAAACGGCGACCGACACGATCAGCAGTGTGGGTATGGCCATTCCTATGCGCGTTAGTGCGAAGCGAAGCATATGGGACTCATGGCTCGCGTCCCGGCGCCTGCCGCGGCGGGGACGATTCTGTTGACGGGGACCGCGTTCGCCGGCGCGTTGCGGAACGGCGTAACTTTGACGTCCTGTCATAAAGAAGTAAAACTAAAATTACTTTGGGGTATATAAAGGTTTGCTTTCCAATAAGGTGATCAGCCGATGAGTTCGATCCGTTTCTTCCGCACCTTTGTTGCCGTCGCGCGCAGCGGATCTTTCGCCGCGGCATCGGAGCGCGTGTCGCTCACGCCGGCGGCGGTCAGCCTGCAAATGCGCGCGCTGGAGGACGATCTGGGCCTGACCCTGTTCGACCGCAGCGGCAAGATCGTGTCATTGAGCGAGAGCGGGCACCGGCTGCTGCCGCGGGCGGAGCAGCTGCTGGCGCTGTACGACGATCTGCGCGATGGCCCCGATGGCGACCACGAAGTGGTGGGATCCATCAGCGTAGGCGCGGTGGCGACGTCCATGGCGTTCCTGGCGCGCGCCGTGCTGACATTGAGGCAAGCCCACCCGAAACTGAAAGTGCAGCCCGCGATCAATTTCTCCGGGGACTTGTCCCTGAGGGTCCGCGCGGGGGAGCTGGACGCGGCGCTCGCGGTGAAGAACGCCCACAAATTGCCGGCCGGCACGCAATGGACGCCGCTCTACACCGAGCCGTTCGTGTTCATCGCGAACCGCCAGTCGGCCGGCCGGGCGGACATCGGCAGCCTGATGAAGCGCCGCCTGTTCCTGCGCCCGTCGCGCAATACGCATACGGGGGCGCTGATCGACGCCTTCGTGCGCAGGAATCGCCTGCGGTTCGGCGAGTTCCTGGAAATCAATTCGCTGCGGACGATGGTGGAGCTGGTGCAGCAGGATGTCGGCGTCACCATCGTGCCGCTCACGCGGGCCGCTCGCTGGGAGGACGACCCGCGCCTGCGCGTGATCTATTTCGACGACCCCACGGCGCATCGGGCCGTGGGCCTGTTCGAGAGCGAGGCGCGCAGCCACCTCACCAGCGCGCTCAGGCGCGTCCTGCTCGAGACCATCGAGCAGGACGCGCAGGTGCGGCGGTGAGGCGAGGGGCGGTCAGTCGACCGCGAGCTTTGCGCTCTTGACGACGCCCGCCCAGTAGGTCGTTTCGTCGCGCAGCTTGCGCGAGAAGGCGTCGGGCTGGCTGGCCACCACTTCGGCGCCGTCCTGGCGGATTTTTTCGAGCACGGCGGGGGTGCGCGCGGCCTGGCTGATCGCGGACGCCAGATAGCCGATGCGTTCGGCGGGTGTGCCCGCAGGGGCGAAGACGCCGTACCAGCCTTCGATGGATACGCCCTCGATGCCTTGCCCGGCCAGGGTGGGCGCGGTTTCGAATGCGCCGATGCGGCTGTCGTGCGTGACGCCCAGCACGCGCAGCTTGCCGCCGGTGACCAGGGATTCGACGGAAGGCGGCGAGGTGATGAGCATGTCCACGGTGCCGCCCAGCAGGTCGTTGACCGCGGGACCGGCGCCGCGGTAAGGCACGTGCACCAGCGACAGGTGCTTTTGCCGCGCAAGCAGCACGCCCGTGAGATGGGACAGGGTGCCATTGCCCGGCGTGGCGTAGGTGACGGCGCCCGGCCGTGCCTTGGCGTCGTTCAGGTAGTCGGCCAACGTGCGGTAGGGGCTTTCCTTCCTGACGACCAGCGCCAGTGGCGCCGAGGTGATCTGGGATATCGGAGCGAAATCCTTCAGCGCGTCGAAGCCCGTGTTCTTGTAGATGGCGGGGTTCACCGCCATGACGCTGTTCTGCGAGAGCACCAGGGTATAGCCGTCGGGCTTGGCGCGCGCCACGGCGGCGGTGCCCATGTTGCCGCCGGCGCCGGAGCGGTTCTCGACCACCACGGACTGGCCGGTGATGCGCCCCAGCTCATTGGCCAGCAGCCGCGCGACGCCGTCGTTGCCGCCGCCGGGCGGAAAGGGCGAGACCAGCGTAATGGCTTGCCGCGGATAGTCCTTGAGCGGCGGGGGCGCTTCCGCGTGCGCGCCCGGCGCGCACAAGGGGAGCAGCAGCGCGGCGGCCATGGCGGCCGCCCTGCGGCGCGGGGCGCGGGGCGCGTGAGGGATCATCGGGCTTCTCCTGTCGTTTCCGTATCGGTCTGGAACTCAGCGGCGCGTTCGCCAAGCGCGGCAATCATGGATTCGCAGCGGGCAAGCTGGCCCAGTTCCACGTATTCGTCGGGCCGGTGGGCCTGCTCGATGCTGCCGGGCCCGCAGATGATGGATGCAACGCCGGCCTGCTGGTACAGCCCGCCTTCGGTCATGTAGCTGACGTGGGGGCCGGCGCAGCCCGCGCCGGACAGCCCCATGACGAAGCGGGCGATGGCGGCGTTGGGGCCCGGGCGCAGGGCAGGGTTGTCGGATTGCTTTTCGAACAGGATGTCGGCCGCGGCGAACCTGCGCCGCATGCGCGGCAGGACGTGGTCGCGGGCATAGTCCTGGACGCTGCCGACGATGCGGTCGGGGTCGCTGTCGGGCAGGTAGCGGTAGCCGAAGATGAATTCGCAGTCGCGCGGAACGATGTTGCGCGCCAGCCCGCCGTTGACGAGCGCGGTCTGCAGGGTGTCGTAGGGCGTATCGAACGCGCTGTTCCCGCGAGGCGCCTCGGCGTACTGGTCGGCGAGATCCTGGATGTGGCCGATGAGACGCGCGGCGTACTCGATCGCGTTGACGCCATCCTGGGTGCGAGAGGCGTGCGCCTCCTTGCCGCGGACGCAGCAGCGGTAGTTGCGGCTGCCTTTGTGCGCGGTCACGACCTGCATGTCGGTGGGTTCGCCCACGATACAGGCCGCGGGCGAGATGCTTGCGGCCTGCAGGTCGGCAAGCAGGGTCCTGACGCCCTTGCAGCCCACCTCTTCGTCGTAGGTAAAGGCGAGGTGGATCGGCTGCGGGGGTTCCGCCGCGGCAAGACTGTCGATGGAAGCAAGCACGGCCGCGAGAAAGCCCTTCATGTCGCAGGCGCCGCGGCCATAGAGACGGCCGTCCGCGATGCGGGCCTTGAAGGGATCGCTGGTCCAGTCCTGTCCGTCCACGGGCACGACGTCGGTGTGGCCGGACAGCACGATCCCGCCGGGCCTCTCGGGGCCGATGGTCGCGAACAGATTCGCCTTGGCGCCGCTAGCGTCGTAGCTGAGGCGGGCGCCGATTCCGCGCCGGCGCAGGTAGTCTCGCACCCACTCGATCAGGCCCAGGTTGGAATCCCGGCTGACGGTTGGAAAGGCGATCAAGGTTGCCAGGATATCCAGCGTCCGGCGTGTGGGTGCTTGGTGCTGCGACACGAGTCCCTCCCATGGATCGATGACACTGTAGTGTCCGGAAGAGGGCAGGACCAATTAAATAAACAGAGGGTCCTATTAGCATCGTTAATGCGTCAGGCCCGGGGCGGGCATGACGCCTCGTCCTGTCTCAGCGCATGCGCGAACGCGGCGCGCCGGGTGGCGGCGCCGAGCAGGCAGGCGAGGTCCGTGCCCATCGAGACGAAGCAGCCGCCCGGTCCGGCGGCCAGTTCGCGCAGCAGCTCGGGCTGGCCTGCCAGGCCGCCCAGGCCCAGCGCCTTGCCCGCGTCCTGGCAGGCTTGGCGAATGCGCGCCAGGGCGTCGCGCAGCAAGGGGCGCTCCCATTGGCCGGGCACGCCCAGCGCGGCGGCCAGGTCGTGCGCGCCGATGAACAGCATGTGCAGTCCTTCCACCGCAGCGATCGACTCGACCGCGTCCAGGGCGGCGGCGCTTTCTATCATGGCCGCCACCAGCACCCCGTCGTCCAGGGCCTGCTGCGCTTCGCCCTGCGGGTAGTCGCGATAGTGCAGGGCGGGCAGGCCGCCGGCCACCGAACGCGCGCCGCGCGGCGGATAGCGGCAGCAGGCCACGGCGCGCGCAGCGTCTTCCGCGCTTTCCACCTGGGGGACGATGATGCCCATCGCGCCGCCGTCCAGGACCCGCCCGATCAGCGCGGCGTCGATGGCGGGCACGCGCGCCAGCGGCGTGAGGCCGGCATCGCGCGCGGCGTTGCAGATGCGGCTGGCCGAGAGCAGGGGCAAGGGCGAATGCTCCAGATCGACGTAGAGCGCGTCGAAGCCTGCGGTGGCCGCGATGCGGCCGATCTCGGGGCCGTCGCACAGGCGCACGATGAGCGAGGCCGCCAGCCCGCCGTCGGCGAGCCGGCGCAGCAGCGGGTTGCGGGCCAGTTCCCGGGCGCTGGGCGTTTGCATGGAAGGCATCCTGGGTCGGTTCAGACTAGCCGCGGGCTGAAGGGCGCCGCTCGCCAGATGGAGACTTGCTGGGCCACGAAGGTGCCGCGGTTGCCGCGCTTGAATTCCTGCCAGTCGGGATCGGCGTCGAGCGCGGCGCGGCGCGCCTCGCGGTCGGCCATGCTGTCGTAGGCCCAGATGTGCAATACCTGGTTCAAGGTGCCGATGTCGCTGACGAAGAACCCCAGCAGGCGGCCCAGGTGCTTCATCTGCAGCGGCAGCGCGAGTTCGCGGTAGCGCGCCAGATAGGCGTCCATGCCGCCGTGCGGCAGCGTGTAGATGCGGTGTTCGATGATCATCGGATCGGCCTCAGGCGGGCGGCGTCAGCACGGCGCCGGTTTGGAAGTAGGCGTGCAGATTGTCCAGCACCAGGCGTTCCATGGCCTGGCGCGTTTCGCGCGTGGACGCGGCGATGTGCGGCAGTGTCACCACGTTGTCCCGCCCCAGCAGTCCGGCGGGCACGTTCGGTTCGTCGGCGTAGACGTCCAGCGCGGCGCCGGCGATGCGGCCTTGCTCGACGGCCTCTACCAGCGCCGTTTCATCCACGACGCTGCCGCGCGCGATGTTGACCAGGTAGCCGTCGGGGCCGAGCGCGTCCAGCACGCCCGCCGACACCAGGTGCCGGGTGGCGGCGCCGCCGGGGCAGGACAGCACCAGGAAGTCGGCCCAGCGCGCCAGCGCGGCCAGATCGGGCTCGAACTCCAGGCCGCTGCAGGGTTTGGGGGCGCGGCCGTGATAGCGCAGCGCCATGTCGAAGCCCGCCGCGCGGCGGGCGATCGCCTGGCCGATGCGGCCCAGGCCCACGATGCCCAGCCGCTTTCCGCTCACGCGCGTGGCCAGCGGGTAGGAGGAAGAAGGCCAGCGCCCGGCCTGCACATGGCGGTCGGCTGCCGGTATCCGGCGCGCCACCGCCAGCACCAGGGCGAAAGCCAGGTCCGCCACGCAATCGTTCAGCACATCGGGCGTGGTGCTGACCTGCACGCGATGGCGGCGGGCGGCGTCCAGGTCCACGCTTTCGTAGCCGACGCCGAAGCAGGCAAGCACGCCGTCGGGAAAGCAGGCGAACATGGCGTCGGCGCAGCCGTGGCGTGACATGGTGACGCCGCCGTCGAAGCGGCCGCGGTGCTCGCGCAGAAAGGCGCCGGGGTCCGGCTGTTCCCACAGCGCGACGAGCTCATGGCGTTCGCGCAGGCTGGCGTGCAGGCCCGGGGGCAGCGGGCCGATGGCCAGCAGGCGGCGGGGGCGGTCGGACGGATGCATCGCGGGCTTCTCCTTGCCTTACTCGGTGCGGATGCCGGCCTTGTGGATGAAGGGCACCCAGCGGTCCAGGTCGGCGTTGAGCTTGGCCTGGAAGGCGGCCGCGCCGAGCGGGCCGCTCAGGCCGGCGTCGGCCAGCCGCTGCGCCAGGGCGGGGGCGGCGACCACCTTGGCCAGCGCGGCCTCCAGCCGCTTGCGGGTGTCGGCGGGCGTGCCCGCGGGCGCCAGCACGCCATACCAGTTGCTCATCTGCAGTTCGGGCAGGCCGGCCTCGCGCGCGCTTTCCACGTCCGGCAGGTAGCGCGAGCGTTCCGTGTCGTAGATGACCACGGCCTTGACCCGGCCGTCCTTCACATAGGGCTGCAACACGGGCACATCGGCATTGAGCATGTCGACCCGTCCGGCCATGAGATCCACCAGCGCCGGCGCCGCGCCGCGGTACGGCACGTGCGTGGCGTGAGCGCCGGTCGCCAGGTTGAAGAGTTCGCCGCCGATATGCATGGTGGAGCCCACGCCGCTGGACGCATAGCTGAGCGGCTTGCCGGATTTGGCAAGCGCGACCAGTTCCGCGGGCGTGGAGGCGCCAAGCGAGTTGCGCACGACCAGCAGGCTCTGCACCTGCCCGAACAGGTAGACGGGCGTCAGGTCCTTGCGCGGGTCGTAGGGCAGCCCGGGCGTGGTGCCGGCGGTCATGACGTAGCCCAGCGTGGCGACCAGCAGGGTCTGGCCGTCGGGCTGGGATTTGGCCACGTAGTTGGCGCCGATGGTGCCGCCGGCCCCGCCCCGGTTCTCGACGACGACGGTTTCGCCCAGTTCGGCGGCCAGGTCGGGCGCGACCAGCCGCGCGATCTGGTCCACGGGACCGCCGGGAGCGAACGGGACGACGATCTTGAGCACGCCCGCCGCGTGGGCGGATCCGGCTGCGAGCGCGGCGGCGATGGCGGCCGCGATGATGAGTCTGGGCATGTCTGTCTCCTCTGCCGCGCCTGCGGCGGGTGGCGGGCGCGCGGTCTTTGCCGCGCCGTTGTCCGCCGGGCTTTTCGGGTTCAGCCGCGGTAGCGCGGCTCGGGCAGTCCTTGCGCGCCGACGTCCAGCGCGAACAGGCCGCCCGCGTAAGGTTCCGCGGCGAGTTGTTCGGGCGCCAGGCGCTGCGAGTGGCTGGTGACGTACAGCGTGTCCAGCCCGCCGCCGCCGAAGGCGGGGCAGGTGGGGTTGGTGACGGGCAGCTGGATGACGCGGTCCACCCGGCCGTCGGGCGTCAGGCGGACCAGTTGGCCGGTGGCGACCATGCAGTTCCAGACGCAGCCGTCCGTGTCCACCGCCGCGCCATCGGGACGGCCCGGCTGGTGGGTCCAATCCTTGAAGACCCGGCGGTTCGAGAGGGCGCCGTCGTCCAGGTCGAAGTCGAATACCCAGATCACCTGGTTGTGGGTATCGGCGAAGTACATGCTGCGGTCGTCGGGGCTCCAGGACAGCGCGTTCGGAAGCACGAAGCCGTCGAGCATGGCGCGGCATTGGCGGTCGGCGTCGAAGCGGTACAGGGTGCCTTTGGGTTCGCGCTTCTGGTCCTGCATGCTGCCCACCCAGAAGCGGCCGCGGCGGTCGCACTTGCCGTCGTTCAGGCGGTTCTCCGGCTTGTCGGCTTCCGGATTGACGATCAATTCGGGCGCCTGGCCGCTGGCCGGGTCATAGAAATGGATGCCGAGGTTCGTGGCCAGCACGAAGCCGCCCGCCTCGCGCAGGGCAATGGCGCCGACCAGCAGCTTTTCGGGCAGGCGCTGCGCCGTGTGCCGGCCGGTGGCGGGGTCGTAGGACTGCAGCGCGGGACGGCGCACGTCGATCCACCACAGGCGGCGGCTGCGATCGCACCACAGAGGCACTTCGCCCAGGATGTCGGCGCTTTGCACGACGCATTGGATGTCGGGATTCATAGGCTGGGCTCGGGTAGGGAAGGAAAGGGGGGCTACTTGTAGCGGGTGGCGGCCAGGGTGGCGAGGTCCACGCCGCGCGCGATGTCTGCCTTTTGCCGTGTGTCGCCGGCGTGTATGCGCTCGGCCTCTTCGAGCACCGCCGCGGCGTGCGCGTAGGGCACGAAGACCACGCCGGCCTCGTCGGCGACGACCAGATCGCCGGCCTGCACGCCGATGCCGGCGATGCGCACGGGGCCGTTGATTTCGACGGTGCGCAGCCGCCATTTGCCGGTGATGGGCGTGGGGCCGCGCGACCAGATGGGAAAGTCCAGTTCGCGCGATGCGGACGGGTCGCGATGGCCGCCGTCGACGATGGCGCCCGCGCAGCCCTTGCGGCTGGCGAGCGTGGCGGACTGGCCGCCGAGGTTGGATACGCCGGGCAGCCCCTGGATGACCGCCACGTCGCCGGGCTCGGCCAGGTTGTAGGCCTCGTGCTCGCCCATTTTTCCGACGCCGCCCCGCGCGGCGGCGGTGGGCGTGTCTTCGCGTTCGATATTGCGCACCGTCACGGCTTGGCCGATCACGCGCCGGCCGGGCAGGGTGGGCGCCAGTTCGCTCGCGGGGATGGCGCCGCGCAGCCCCAGCTTGTCCATGGCGTCGGAGACGGCGCCCGCCAGATCGTCCAGCGCCGCGTAGCGCCGCAGCACCTCGGGCGCGAGGCGCGGGATTTCCATCAGGCGGATGGCTTCGCGGGGAACGCGGCCGGTGAGGGTTTTGTCGGGCATGCGCGGGGCCTGCTAAGGGTAGCCGGGAAGCGGCGGAAGGCGGCAAAGCGTGTTTTCATGATATCCCGCATAATAAATTTTTGTCAAAATTTTAAATAGTGGGATTTAAATAAAATTCCATGGGATTCGGCTACACTCCAGGCGTCCGTCCCTGAAGCCCGATCCTTCCTGCCCATGTCTTCCAGCCTTGCCCGCGCCTTCGATGTTCTCGACCTGTTCACCCTGGAAAGCCCACGGCTGACGAGCGACGAGGTCAGCGCCCGGCTGGGCTACTCGCGCTCGATGGCGTATCGCTACTTGAAGGAACTATGCGATGCGGGGCTGCTGGCCTCGATGGCGGGCGGCATGTACGGGCTGGGGCCGCGCATCATCGAGCTGGAGCGCCTGCTGGCCCTCAGCGACCCGCTCTATCTCGCGGGCAGGGCGGTGTTGAAAGGCCGGCGGCGCGAAGACAGCGCCTATCTGCTGCAGAATCTCTACGACGACAAGGTGCTTTGCATCTACAAGGAAGGGCCCGACATGCTGGAGCATGCGGGCCGGCGCATTGTGATCCTGCGCGGCAGGGGCCAGCCGTTTCCCCTGTTCCAGGGGTCGGGTTCGCTGGCATTGCTGGCGTTCCTGCCGCATCACCGGATCCGCCAGGTCTATCTGCGCAGCGCCCACGAAATCGCGGCCGCCGGGCTGGGACAGGACTGGAGCGAATTCCGCCGCGCGCTCGCGGGCGTGCGCAAGGCCGGCTTCGCCACCAGCCACGAACAGATCGCGCCCGGGCTGGGCGGGGTCGCGGTGCCCATCCTGCTCGAGGACGGCGCGCTGGTGGGCAGCCTGGCCTGGACGTTTCCCATCGAGCTGATGCATCCCGACGCGGAAGCGGAGTGGGCGCGGGGGCTGGCCGAGGTGGCGGGGGAAATCGCCCGCGAATACGTGAAGCAGGCCGCGCCGGCCGCGCAGGCCTAGAACAGGGTCAGCGCCCGGGCTACCCACCAGCCCAGGCCGATCGCGACGCCGATGAGCAGCATGCGGCGCAGGCCGCCGCCGGCGGGCACCGCGCCGGGCGCCAGCGACGCATCCCCGGCGGCATCGGCGGCGCGGGGCGTCGCGGCGGGGGCGGCCGCGGGATCGGAATCTTCGGTTTCGATCGAGAACGCCGGCCTGGCCGCGCGCTCGCGCATTGCGGGCGCCAGTTCGTTCACATCGATTCCCGCCTGGCGCAACCGTTGCCAGACATCGCCGCCGATCTGCCCGGCGCGCAGCGCTTCGATGCGTTCGCGCTGCGCGCGCGGCACGGCGTCCAGGCTGTCGTATTTGCGTCCGTTGAGGGTGACGGCGCCGTTCCTGATGTCGACCTTCAGCGGCTCGCCGTCTTCGTTGCCGGAATAGCTCCAGCTTTCGCTCACCGTCGCGCCGTTCCGCGATGTTTCGACGTCCTCGCCATGCCCGGACCCCAGGCGCTTGGCGGTGCTCCAGCTGCGCGTCGTCGTGGTGCTGCGCCAGGTCTTGTTCTTGTCATTCATGGTGGGAACCGTTCATCGCCTTGTCAGAAAGGGCTGCTTTTTCAGGCTTCTTACGTAGTCCTTAAAGCAAAAGACATTTCCATGTCAAGAAAATCGGACTGATCTGGTCGATTGAGCGTATCAGATGCTCGAAAGAGCGCATAATGTCGGCACCTTTCTTGTGTCCCCTTTCACGAGATCGGTAGTTTTTCTGCAAGCGAAGAGCGTGTTGTCACTAGCTCGGCGGTTCGTGTTTCCAGGTTCATGTTCGCAAGCGCGCTAGGACAACTGGAGTAATCACGGAGATGTCTATGACAGAAGACGCAAAGCCGCGCAGGCGGTTCCTGCAGGCGTTGGCCATCGTGCCGGCGTCGACGTTGGCGGTGGGCGCAATGACCACCGGCTGTACCAGCGGATCGGAAAGCGATGGCGCGCGCGCGGCCAAGCCCTATGAACCCACCTATTTCACGAAGACCGAATGGGCCTTCATCGTCGCGGCGGTCGACCACCTGATTCCCGCCGACGAGTACGGCCCCGGCGCCATCGAAGCCGGCGTGCCGGAGTTCATCGACCGGCAGATGGAAACGCCGTTCGGCCACGGCAAGCTGTGGTACATGCAAGGGCCGTTCCATCCCGACGTGGTGCCGGAACTGGGCTACCAGATCAACCAGAATCCCCGCGAGGTCTACCGCAACGGCATCGAAGCCTGCGATGCCTGGTGCATGAAGACGCACGGCAAGGTCTACGCCGATCTCGACAAGCCCACGCAGGAGCAGATCCTGAAGGACCTGCAGGGCGGCAAGATCGAATTCCAGACCGTTCCATCCAAGACGTTCTTCAATTTCCTGCTTTCGAACACCAAGGAAGGGTTCTTCGCCGATCCGATGTACGGCGGCAACAAGAACATGGTGGGCTGGAAGATGGTGGGCTTTCCGGGCGCGCGCGCCGACTACATGGATTGGGCCGACCAGCCCAACGTGAAGTATCCCTACGGTCCCGTTTCGATTTCCGGGGAGAGGGGCTGAGCCATGGCGATCAAGAAAGAGAAAGTTGATGCGGTGCTGGTCGGTTTCGGCTGGACCGGCGCAATCCTGGGCCAGGAGCTGACCGAGGCCGGCCTGCACGTGCTCGCGCTGGAGCGCGGCGGCATGCAGGACACGCCCAAGGACGCCGAGTACCCGAAGGTGATCGACGAGCTTGCCTATTCCGTGCGCGGCAAGCTGTTCCAGGACCTGTCCAAGGAAACGGTGACCATCCGCCACGGCGTGGACGACGTGGCCGTGCCGTACCGCCAGAACGGCTCGTTCCTGCTGGGCACCGGCGTGGGCGGGGCGGGCTTCCACTGGAACGGCATGCATTACCGCGTGCTGCCCGAGGAACTGGAACTGCGCACGCGCTACGAGACGCGCTACGGCAAGGACTTCATCCCCGAAGGCATGACCATCCAGGACTTCGGCGTGACCTACGACGAACTGGAGCCATACTTCACCAAGTTCGAGTACGTGTGCGGCACGTCGGGCAAGGCCGGCAACCTGAACGGCAAGATCGTGGAAGGCGGCAACCCGCTGGAAGGCAAGCGCAGCAAGGAATTTCCGCTGCCGCCCCTGACCACCACCTATGGCGCGCAGCTGTTCGACAAGGCCGCGCGCGAAGTCGGCTTCCATCCGTATCCGGCGCCCGCGGCCAACGCGTCGGGCCCGTACACCAATCCCTACGGCGTGCGCCTGGGCCCCTGCAATTTCTGCGGCTTCTGCGAAAACTACGGCTGCTATATGTATTCGAAGGCCTCGCCGCAGACGACCATCCTGCCGGTGCTGCTGAAGAAGCCCAATTTCGAGCTGCGCACGCAATCGCACGTGATCAAGGTCAACCTGGACTCGACCGGCAAGAAGGCCGTGGGCGTGACCTACATCGATGCCCAGGGCCGCGAGGTGGACCAGCCCGCCGATCTGGTGATCCTGTCGGCCTACCAGATGCACAACGTGCGCCTGCTGCTGCTGTCCGGCATCGGCAAGCCCTATGATCCCAAGACCAACGAGGGCGTGGTTGGCAAGAACTACGCCTATCAGATGAACGGCGCCGTGAACGTGCTGCTGCCCAAGGGCACCCAGCTCAATCCCTTCGTGGGCACGGGCGCGGGCGGCGTGGGCATGGACGACCTGAACGGCGACCAGTTCGACCACGGTCCGCTGGGCTTTCTGGGCGGGGCCAGCATCCGCCACGTGCGCTATGGCGGCCGACCCATCAAGCAGACGCCCACCACGCCGGGCACGCCCAGCTGGGGCACGGCCTGGAAGGCGGGCGTGCAGGACGCCTACCAGCGCTACATGACCATCGGCATTTCCGGTTCCGTGATGTCCTACCGCGATGCCTATCTGTCGCTGGACCCGACCTACAAGGACAGCTTCGGCCAGCCGCTGCTGCGCATGACCTTCGACTGGCACGACAACGAGTTCGACATGCTGGGCTACATGGGCAAGCGCATGGAAGAGGTGGCCAAGGCCATGAAGCCCGAGAAGCACTTCGTGGCGGTGCGCAAGAAGGGCGCGCGCTACGACACGCGGGTCTACCAGAGCACGCACAACACGGGCGGCGCCATCATGGGGTCCAACCCGAAGGAAAGCGTGGTCAACAAGTACCTGCAGAGCTGGGACGTGCCCAACGTGTTCGTGATGGGGGCCTGCGTGTTCCCGCAGAACATGGGCTACAACCCGACGGGCCTCGTCGGGGCGCTGGCCTATTGGGCCGCGCAGGCGATACGCGACCAGTACCTGAAGAACCCCGGCCCGCTGGTCCAGGCGTAAGGAGACGGAACAATGATTAAGCAGACCATTGTTGCGGCGCTCTCCGCCCTGGTTGCGGGCTCGGCGTGGGCGGCGGACGGCACGCCCGCCGCGGCCGCTGCCGACGCGCAGTTGATCAAACAGGGCGAGTACCTGTCGCGCGCCGGCGACTGCATCGCCTGCCATACCGCCAAGGACGGCAAGCCGTTCGCGGGCGGCCTGGGCATCGAGTCGCCGCTGGGCACGATCTACTCCACCAACATCACGCCGGACAAGGAAACCGGTATCGGCGAATACACGTACGAGGACTTCGACCGGGCCGTGCGCCACGGTGTCGCCAAGGACGGGCATTCGCTGTATCCGGCCATGCCGTACACGGCTTACGCCAAGGTCACGCCCGATGACGTAAAGGCCCTGTACGCCTATTTCATGCACGGCGTGCAGCCGGTGAAGCAGGCCAACAAGGACACCGACATCACCTGGCCTCTGTCCATGCGCTGGCCCCTGGGCGTGTGGCGCTGGATGTTCGCGCCGGACGCCGTGAGCGGCCCCGCCGCGAGCGACCTCAAGGGCGCCGACCGCGAAGCGCTGCTGCGCGGCCAGTACCTGGTGGAAGGCCTGGGCCATTGCAGCACCTGCCATACGCCGCGCGGTTTCGCCTTGCAGGAAAAGGCGCTGACCGAGGCGGACGGCTCGGCCTTCCTGTCGGGCGGCGTGGTCGAAGGCTGGCTCGCCAAGAACCTGCGGGGCGACATGGCCGACGGCCTGGGCAGCTGGAGCAAGGAGGACATCGCGGCCTTCCTGAAGTCCGGCCGCAATGGGCATTCGGCGGCCTTCGGCGGCATGGCGCAAGTGGTGGGGGACAGCACGCAGCACCTGTCCGATGCCGACGTGAATGCCATCGCCGTGTACTTGAAGAGCCTGCCTCCGGTGAACAAGGATGCGACCAAGCCGCTGGCCTACGACGACTCCGTGGCGCAGGCGCTGCGCACCGGCAAGGACAAGAGCGACGGCGCGATGGCCTTCCTCAACAACTGCGCGGCCTGCCACCGCAGCACGGGCAAGGGCTATTCGGAAACTTTCCCGCAGCTCGCGCTCAGCTCCACGGTGAACTCGGCGGATCCGGCCTCCCTGATCCACATCGTGCTCAAGGGCGCGCAGATGCCGGGAACCGCGGCGGCGCCGACCGCGTATGCCATGCCGGGCTTCGACTGGCGCATGACCGACAAGGAAGTCGCCGACGTGGTGACCTTCGTGCGGTCCAGCTGGGGCAACAAGGGGGCGGCCGTCACCGCCGCCGACGTGGCCAAGGTGCGCAAGGACGTGGGAGCGGCTGCGCAGCCGGCCCGCTGAGGCCGGCAGGGCCGGGGCCGCGCCGGAAGGGCCTTCGGGTTTTCCGGCGCGGCCCCGGGCCGCGCGCTGCCTGCGCGCATCCGTTCACGACCAGCGAAGCCCAATTCGACGCGATCACCGCGTATTTCGTGGAGCCGGGCGAGGACGAGGGCTTCGAGATCGTCCGCCACGTTCCGGCCGGCGGGCCTGCTATGATTACTGGATAAATACCCAGCTATCCGGCCGCGCCGATGTTTCCTCCGCACCGCTACTACTACCTGCACAATTTCGAGCGCGCGCTGGCGTGGATCGCCGAGCGCTACGCCGACCTGCTGGACGACGCCGAGCGGCGTTTCCTGGCGGATTTCCAGGCCTTGCCCCAGGCGTCGCGGGCGCTGCTGGTGCGCATGCTGATGCGGCGCGGGCCCTGGTTCCGCGCCACCCGGCTGGCCTACGAGGAAATCCCCGGCACGCGCGAGGCCGCCGCGCCGCTCATGGCGCTGGGCTGGCTGGACGCCGACGCGCCCATGACGCTGGACGAACTGTTCGGCCTGCATACCAAGGCCGAGCTCGCCGCGCTGTTTCCCGGCGCGCAGGCCAAACCTGGCGCCCGCAAGGCGGAACTGCTGGAGGCGCTGCGCCCCGAGCACCCGCAGGCTCAGCCTTACGCGGCGTGGCATCCGCGGGCCGGCGAACCCGTCTGGCGCGTCATGGCGGCGGACCGGTGCGAACGCTTCCGCCTGATGTTCTTCGGCAATCTGCACCAGGATTGGTCGGAATTCGTGCTGGCGGACCTGGGCGTGTTCCAGTACGAACCCGTGCCGTTCGATGCCGCCTCGCGCGCATTCCAGGCGCGCGGCGACATCGACCGCTATCTTGCGCTGCACGCCTGCCGCCAGGCCCTGGAGGAAGGGGAGCGGGTCGATGTGCTGCTGCCGGCGGTGGACGCCTGCGCCAGCGATAACGCCTGGCTGGAGAAGCGGCGCGGCAAGATGCTGCTGCGCATCGGCCAGGCCTGCGAGCGGGCCCAGGACTGGGAGGCCGCGCAGCGGGTGTACGCGCTGTGCGCCTATCCCGGCGCGCGCCACCGGCGCATCCGCGTGTACGAACGCATGGAGCGCTTCGGCGACGCGCTGGCGCTGGCGGCGCAGGCGCAGGCCGAGCCCGAAAGCGAAGAGGAAAGCCAGCGGCTGGCGCGGATGATGCCGCGCCTGTTGCGCGGCGCGGGCCAGGCGGCGCCGACGCGCCGGCGGCTGCCCGCCGTGGCGCGCACCGACCTGTCCCTGCCGCGGCCCGGGCAGCCGGCGCCGGTGGAGCACGTGGCGCGGGACCACCTGCACCGGGACGACGCCCCCGTGCATTACGTGGAAAACGCGCTCATCAATTCGCTGTTCGGCCTGCTGTGCTGGCCCGCGGTGTTCGCGCCCGTGCCCGGCGCGTTTTTCCACCCTTTCCAGCGTGGGCCCGCGGACCTGGACTCACCCGATTTCCATTTGCGGCGCGAGGCGCATTTCGCCGAATGCCTGGCGCAGCTCGATACGCCCGGCTACCGCGACACGATCCTGGCGCGCTACGCGGACAAACGCGGCGTGCAGTCGCCGTTCGTGTTCTGGGGCGCGCTCTCCGAGCCGCTGCTGGCCCAGGCGCTGGACTGCCTGCCCGCGGCGCACCTGAAGCTGTTCTTCACGCGGCTGCTGCGCGACGTCAAGGCGAACCGTTCGGGTTTGCCGGACCTGATCCGTTTCTGGCCCGGCGAGCGGCGCTATGAACTGATCGAAGTGAAGGGACCGGGAGACAAGCTGCAGGACAACCAGATCCGCTGGCTGGAGTATTGCGTGGCGCACGGCATGCCCGTGAGCGTCTGCCACGTAAGCTGGCGGGAGGACCCGGCATGAGCAATCCTCCCGCGACGGCGATGCAGTACACCGTGGCCGTGCGGGCGCTGTGCGAGTTCACGGCCCGCGCGGGCGACCTGGATTCGCGCTTCACGCCCGCGCCCAGCGGCCTGGAAGGCATGGCGGGCCACGCGGCGGTGACGGGCCGGCGCGGTCCGGACTACGAGACCGAGGTGCCGCTGTCGGGCGAGCACCGGAACCTGCTGGTGCGCGGCCGGGCGGACGGCTACGACCCCGTGGCGAACCAACTCGAAGAGATCAAGACCTATCGCGGCCGGCTCGACGGCGTGCGCGAGAACCATCGCGCCGCGCATTGGGCGCAGGCCCGGGTCTACGGGCATCTGCTGTGCCAGGCGCGGGGGCTGGCGCAATTGCGCGTGGCGCTGGTGTACTACAACGTGGCCACAGAGGAAGAAACCGTGCTGGCGGAAACGCACGACGCGGCGTCGCTGGCGGCCTTCTTCCAGGAGCAGTGCGGCCGCTTCCTGGCCTGGGCCGCGAACGAACTGGCGCACCGGCGGGCGCGCGACGCGGCGCTGGAGGCGCTGGCATTTCCGTACGGCGCGTTCCGCAGCGGGCAGCGTGAACTGGCCGTCGCCGCGTACCGCGCCGCGCGCGATGGCGGCTGCCTGATGGCGCAGGCGCCCACTGGCATCGGCAAGACGCTGGGCACGATCTTTCCCTTGCTGAAAGCCAGCCCCGGAGCGGGCCTGGACAAGATCTTCTTCCTGGCGGCCAAAGGGCCGGGCCGCGCCCTGGCGCTGGAGGCGCTCGACACCGTGAACGCGCAGCCGGCGGCTCCGCGGCTGCGGGTGCTGGATCTGCAGGCGCGCGAGAAGGTCTGCGTGCACCCGGACAAGGACTGCCACGGCGAATCCTGCCCGCTGGCCCAGGGCTTCTACGACCGTCTGCCGGGCGCCCGCGAGGCCGCGCTGGAGCACGTCCGCCTGGACGCCGCCGCGCTGCGCCGCACGGCCGACGAGCACCAGGTGTGCCCCTATTACCTGTCGCAGGAGATGGCGCGCTGGAGCGACGTGGTGGTGGGCGACTACAACTACTACTACGACGCCACCGCCATGCTGCACGGGCTGACGCAGGCCCATCAATGGAAGGTCGCCGTGCTGGTGGACGAGGCGCACAACCTGGTGGATCGCGCGCGCCGCATGTACACGGGCGAGCTGGACCAGGCCGCGCTGTCGGCCGCGCGCTATGCCGCGCCCAAGCCATTGAAGAAGGCGCTGGACGGCCTGAACCGTTCCTGGAACGCCTTGAACAGAAAGCAGGCGGACGCCTACCAGGCCTACGACGAGGCCCCGGCGGGCGTGCTGGCGGCGGTGCAGAAGGCGGTGGCGGCGATCACCGACCACATGGGCGAGTCGCCCTTGCCGCAGGACGATCCCGTGCTGGCCTTCTATTTCGAGGCGCTGCATTTCATGCGCCTGGCCGAACAGTTCGGTCCGCACGCGCTGTTCGACGTGACCCTGAATCCTGCGGGCGCAGGCGCCAAGACGCCGCCGTCGACCCTGTGCGTGCGCAACGTGATTCCGGCGGCGTACCTGGCGGGGCGCTACGCGGGCGCGCATGCCACGGTGCTGTTCTCGGGCACCTTCAGCCCGCAGCAGCTCTACCGCGACACGCTGGGCCTGCCGGCGTCCGCCGCCTGGATCGACGTGGCCGCGCCGTTCCAGGCGGAGCAGCTGGCAGTGCGGGTGGTGGGCAATGTGTCCACGCGTTTTCGCGACCGCGAGCGCTCGCTCGCGCCCATCGCCGACCTGATCGCGCGGCAGTATGCCGAGCGTCCGGGCAACTACCTGGGTTTTCTCAGCAGTTTCGATTACCTGCGCCGCGTGTCCGACCTGATGCGCGAGCGCCATCCCGAGGTGCCGATCTGGACGCAGACGCCGGGCATGGACGAGGCCGGCCGCGCCGCTTTCCTGGCGCGTTTTTCCGAGACGGGGCAGGGCGTGGGGTTTGCCGTGCTGGGCGGCGCGTTTTCGGAAGGCGTGGACCTGCCGGGCAAGCGGCTGATCGGCGCCTTCATCGCCACGCTGGGCCTGCCGCAGGTGAACGCGGTGAACGAGAACATCAAGCGCGCCATGGACCGGCGCTATGGCGAAGAGAACGGCTACGACTACACCTATCTGTATCCCGGCATGCAGAAGGTGGTGCAGGCCGCGGGCCGGGTGATACGCACCGAACAGGACGTGGGCACCGTGCACCTCATCGACGACCGCTACCGGCGCGCCAAGGTGCGCGGCCTTCTGCCGGGCTGGTGGCGCGTGGAATGATCAGGCGGGGCGCAGTTCGGTCAGGGGCCGGTTCGGGTCGCGGCTGAGCTGGTAGCCGTACCAGAGGCTGCGCGCCATGCGCCGGGCCATTTCCTGGGCGGCGTCCGCCAGGGCGCGGTTGGGCAGGGCGTCGGTGGTTTCGCGCCACAGCGCCAGCCAGCGCTCGAACAGTTCGGCGCTCAGGTTGGGCATGGCGGCGTGCTTGGGCATGGGCATGCCGGAAAAGCGGCGGGTGCCCAGCAATACGGCGGACCAGAAATCGGAAAGGGTTTGCAGGTGCTCGTCCCAGTCATGCACCTGGCTCTCGAAAACGGGCCCGAGCGCGGCGTCGGCGCGCGCCTTGCCGTAGAAGGCGTGCACGAGCTCCCGGATTTCGGCTTCGGTGCAGATGTCGATGTCGTCCGCGGGCACGGGCGTCTCCTGGCAAGAGGTGGGGGCGATGCGCGCATGATAGGGCGGGCCGGGGGCGGCGCGGTTTGATCTGGCGCAAACGCGGCGGCGGGGACTGCGCTCCTGCGCGGGAACGGGTTTCAGTAGATAATGATACTTATTCCCATTAATGTGAGCAGGAGAACGAGCAAGTGACGCAGCAACGCAATACGCATCGGTGGCGCGCGGGATGGCTGGCGCTGGTCCTGGCCGGCGCGGCGTCGGGGCCGGCCGCGGCGCAAAGCGCGCAGGGCCGGGTGTCGCCGCAGACGCCGGCCGATACCGCGCTGACCCTGCAGAAGGGCGAGTTCCTCGCGGGCGAGTGGGCCGCCGACAGCGGCGTGACGCTGGACCTGCTCGATGCCGCCGGCAGGCACGTGCGCCGCCTGAGCGACGCCGAGCGGCCCGCCGGAGGCCTGATGCTGGTGGCGCCGGAGGACGGCCGCTACACCTTGCGGGCGCAGGGGCAAGGCGCCTACCGTTGGGCGGTGGCCGAGCGCGTGCCGCTGTCCGCGCAGCGCGCGCCGGCGCCCGTCATCGAGAGCGCGCGGCTGGCCGCGCTGGCGCGCGCGCTGGCGCAGGGCGGCGGCACCGAAGATTTCTGGCGCGAGATAGCGGCTTCAGGCACGCCGCTGATCGAGCCGGTCGACGCCACGCATGACCGGGTGACCTTCCTGTGGCGCGGCGCGCAGCGCAACGTCCGGCTGTTTGGCAGCCCCTCGTCGGACCACGCCCAGTTGGCGCGGCTGGCGGGGTCGGACGTCTGGTACCGGAGTTTCGTCCTGCCGCGCTCGGCGCGCCTGTCGTACCGGCTGGCGCCGGACGTGCCGGAGCTGCCCGCGTCCGACACCGCCCGGCGCCGCGCGATCCTGGCTACCGCCCAGGCCGATCCCTACAACCCCAAGGCCTATCCCGCGCGCGGCGTGGACGCATTCCAGCATTCCTCGATACTGGAGCTGGCCGATGCGCCGCCGCAGCCGTGGGTCGCGCCGCGGCCCGGCGTCGCGGCCGGCACGGTGGAGGTCAAGGCCCTGGCCAGCAAGATCCTGGGCAACACACGGGACATCCATCTGTACCGTCCGGCGGGCTGGCGCGCCGACGCGCCCGGCAACCACGTGCTGGTGCTGTTCGACGCCGGCCCCTATCTCAGCCGGGTGCCCACGCCGACGATCCTGGACAACATGATCGCCGAGGGCGTCATCCCGCCCACGGCGGCGTTGCTGATTTCGAACCCCACCGCCGATTCGCGTTCCGCCGAGCTGCCTCCCAACCCGGATTTCGCCGACTTCCTGGCGCGCGAGCTCATGCCGTGGGCCCGCGCGCAAGGCATCGCGGCGCCGGCGGCGCGCACGGTCATCGGCGGTTCCAGCTACGGCGGCCTGGCCTCGGCCTACGCCGCTTTCCGCCATCCGGAGGTGTTCGGCAACGTCCTGAGCCAGTCGGGCTCGTACTGGTGGGGGCAGCCCGGCGAAGAGGACCAGTGGCTGTCCCGCCAGTACGCGGCGGCGGGCAAGCTGCCCGTGCGCTTCTATCTGGTGGCGGGGCGCTTCGAAATGGGCCGGGGCGGCCAGCCCGGTATCGTCGAGAGCAACCGCCGGCTGCGCGACGTGCTGACGGCCAAGGGGTATCGGGTCTCGCACCAGGAAGTGAACGGCGGCCACGATTACCTGAGCTGGCGCGGCACGCTGTCCGACGGCCTGATCGACCTGATCGGCACGGAGCCGGCGGCCCGCCGGCCGGCGCCCTAGGACGCGGGCACGCTGCGGCGGGGCGGCGTGTCGCGTAGTATTGTGCGCGCGGCCGGATTTCCGCCGGCGCGCCCAACACAATACCCGCGCCGCCGGATTCCGCGGCGCGACAAGGAGACCTGCATGAATCCTGCCACCGAGGCCGCGGCCCCAGGCCTGGACGATATCGTGGCGATGCCGGCGCACGCGCTGTCGGAAGCGATCCGCCTGCGCAAAGTGTCTTGCCGCGAAGTGATGGCCGCCTATCTGGCGCACATCGACCGGGTCAACCCCAAGCTCAACGCCCTCGTCGCCCGGCGCGACGGCGACGCGCTGATGCGCGAGGCCGCCGAGCGCGACGCCCAGCTGGACGCGGGCCAGTGGCTCGGCTGGCTTCACGGCATGCCGCAGGCCCCCAAGGACCTGACCGCGGTCAAGGACATGGTCACCTCCATGGGGTCGCTCGTCTACAAGGACCTGGTGACGCCGCACGATTCGATCATGATCGAGCGCATGCGGGCGTCCGGCGCCATCTTCATCGGCCGCAGCAATGTGCCGGAGTTCGGCCTGGGTTCGCATACCTACAACCAGGTCTACGGCACCACCGGCAACCCCTACGATCCCTCCCGGACGGCCGGCGGCAGCAGCGGCGGCGCGGCCGCGGCGCTGGCGGCCCGCATGCTGCCCGTGGCGGACGGCAGCGATTTCGGCGGGTCGCTGCGCAATCCGGCCGCCTTCTGCAACGTCTACGGCATGCGGCCGTCGGCCGGGCGCGTGCCGTTCGGCCCGGCGCCCGAGGTTTTCCTGAAGCAGCTGTCCTACGAGGGCCCGATGGGGCGCACGCCCCGCGACGTCGCCTTGCTGCTGTCCGTGATGGCCGGCCATGATCCGCGCGTTCCGCTGTCGCTCTCGGACGACCCGTCCCTGTTCGCCCAGCCGCTGGATGCCGACCTGCGCGGCAAGCGCGTGGGCTGGCTGGGCGACTGGAACGGCTACCTGCCCATGGAGCCCGGCATCCTGGACCTGTGCGAGCGGGCGCTGGGGGACCTGGCGGCGGTGGGCTGCGAGGCGGTGGACTACCGGGTGCCGTTCGCCGGCGACCGGCTCTGGCGCATCTGGCTGGCGCACCGCCACCTGATGGTGGGCGGACAGTTCCATGCCCTGGTCCAGGATCCCGAGACGCGCAAGCTGGTCAAGCCTGCGCTGATCTGGGAGGTCGAGGGGCTGGATGGCATGACGGCGCGGCAGGTCTACCAGGCCACCGAAGAGCGCAGCGCCTGGTACCAGACGGTGCTGCGCATGTTCGAGGAAGTGGACTACCTGGCGGTGCCGTCGGCGCAGGTGTTCCCGTTCGACGCCAAGCTCGACTGGCCCAAGCAGATCGCAGGGCGGCCCATGGATACCTACCACCGCTGGATGGAGACGGTCACGCCCTGGACGCTGGCCGGCTGCCCGGTGATCAGCGTGCCCGTGGGGTTCAACGCCGCCGGGCTGCCCATGGGCATGCAACTGATCGGCCGGCCCCGCGGCGACCTGGACGTGCTGCGGCTGGCGCACGCCTACGGGCAGGTGCGCGACTGGGTGCACGACCGTCCGCCCGCGGCCCTCTGGCGGCAGACTGCCTGATTCCGCAGGCATCGCCGCCCAAAACACAAGCCCTTGTAATAGGGCTTTGCTTTTTCCCGACGAAACGGCCCCGGCAAGGGGCCGTTTTGGCGTTTTTCGTGGCTGGCGGGGCCCGCCTTTGCAATAATTGCCGACGAACTCCACATTCCGTAATACACGGACGGCCGGCGCGCCCTATCTTGTTCCAGGATATGTCGGCCGGATCGGCGAGTCGACACTGCATAAAGGTTTCCCGGCATGAAGAATCTGACACTCCGCCAGCGCATCCTGGCCAGCTTTCTGGCCATTCTGGCCATCATGGCCTTGATGGTGGTTGTCGATTACCGGCGCCTGCTGGTCATCGAATCGCAAGCCGAGCTGATCAACAGCGACGCCGTGCCCGGCATCTACTACAGCACCTCGATCCGCGCGTCCTGGTTCGCCGGCTTCGTGGCGCTGCAGGATGCCTTCGGCGCGGACTCGGAACAGAAGCGCCGCGACGCGCTGGAGGCGCTGCCCAGGAACGACCAGCTGCTCGAGGAACACATTGCGCAGTATCGCCGCACCGTCGGCCGCGAGGACGACCGCCAGATGTTCGAGGAGTTCGAACGGGAACTCCAGGAGTACAAGCGCATCCGCGCCGAGATCCTGGCTCCCGCCACGCTGGCGGATCCCGCGCGGGCGGAGGCGCGCATCAATGCGGAATTGCGGCCCGCGTTCTACAAGGGCCGCGACATCCTGGCGCGGATGGTGGTCGAGAACAAGAAGCAGGCCGACGAGGCCGCCGTCTCGATCCGCAAATCCGTGGAAAGCGCGGAGCTCGGCATGCTGGTGTCGCTCGCGCTGGCCATCGCGGCGGCGGTCATCTGCGGCTTCATGCTGCTGCGCGCGATCGCCAACCCCATGCGCGACATCGTCAAGACGCTGGAATCCACCGGCGGCGGGGACCTTACCCGCCGCCTGAGGCTGGCGCGCAAGGACGAGTTCAACGCGATCGAGACCGGCTTCAACGGCATGGTCGACGAGCTCACGGGCCTGGTGGGCAAGACGCAGCGTTCGGCGGTACAGGTGGCGACGTCGGTCACCGAGATCGCGGCCACGTCCAAGCAGCAGCAGGCCACCGCTTCGGAAGTGGCCGCCACCACCACCGAGATCGGCGTCACGTCGCGGGAAATCTCCGCCACCTCGCGCGAACTCGTCCGCACGATGACGGAAGTCTCCAGCGCCGCCGAGCAGACCGCGGCGCTGGCCGGCAGCGGCCAGGTGGGATTGGCGCGCATGGAAGACACCATGCGCAACGTGGTGGGAGCCGCCGGATCGGTCAACGCCAAGCTGGCCATCCTCAATGAGAAGGCGGGCAACATCACTCAGGTCGTGACCACGATCACGAAAGTGGCCGACCAGACCAATCTGCTGTCGCTTAACGCGGCCATCGAAGCCGAGAAGGCGGGCGAGTACGGCCGCGGCTTCGTCGTCGTGGCCACCGAGATCCGCCGCCTGGCCGACCAGACCGCCGTGGCGACCTACGACATCGAGCAGATGGTCCGCGAGATCCAGTCCTCGGTGTCCGCCGGCGTCATGGGCATGGACAAGTTTTCCGAGGAAGTGCGCCGGGGCATGGCCGACATGCAGCAGGTGGGCGACCAGTTGTCCCAAATCATCCAGCAGGTGCAGACGCTGGCGCCGCGCGTGCAGATGGTCAACGAAGGCATGCAGGCGCAGGCCACGGGCGCCGAGCAGATCAATCAGGCCCTGCAGCAATTGAGCGACGCGGCGCAGCAGACCGTGGAATCCCTGCGCCAGTCCACGCTGGCCATCGAAGAGCTGACGCTGGTCGCCAACGACCTGCGCAGCGGCGTGTCGCGCTTCAAGGTGTGACGACGGCCATGGCGGACCCCGTTTCCCGCGCCGCGGCAGGACGCCGGCTGTATCTGCTTTTTCGCATCGGCGAAGACCGTTATGCGCTGGACGCCGCGGACGTCTCCGAGGTGCTGGGCCTGCGTATCCTGAAGCAGGTGCCTGGCGCGCCCGCCTGGGTGGCGGGCATGCTGGACCGCGGGGGCGCGGCGGTGCCCGTCCTCGACATGAGCGCATTGGCGGGGCGGGGCGCGGCGGCCGCCGTGACCAGCACGCGGCTGGCCCTGGTCCGGTACCGGGCCGGGGGCCTGGCCCGGGACCGCCTGCTAGGCCTGATCCTGGAGCAGGCGACCGAAACCGCGCATTTCGATCCGGCCGCGTTCCGGCCCAGCGGCCTGGACCATCCTGGCGCCCGCTACCTGGGCCCTGTGCTGAGCGACGGCCGGGGCATGGTGCAGGCCGTCACCGTGGATGCGCTGCTGCCCGCGCCGGTTCGCGCGCTGCTGTTTCCCGCCGATTCCGAAGGCGCGGGCCCCGAGGCGCGGCCATGATGCTCGTCGACGACTTCAGCGCGCTGCTCAAGCGGCGGATGGGGCTGGACAGCGGCTCGATCGGCAAGGCGGCCGTGGAGCGCGCGGTGCGGCGCAGGATGGGCGCGGCCGGCATCGACGACGAACGCGACTACCTGCTGCAGGCGCAGGCCTCGCCCGACGAAATGCAGCAGCTGATCGAGGCCATCATCGTGCCGGAGACCTGGTTCTTCCGGTATCCCGAATCGCAGGCGGCGATGGCCGGGCTGGCCCGCGAGCGCCTGTACGCGGCGGGCGCCGAGAACCGCGTGCTGCGCGTGCTGAGCCTGCCGTGCTCCAGCGGCGAAGAGCCTTACTCCATCGTCATGGCCCTGCTGGACGCGGGCGTGCCGGCCGAGCGTTTCCTGGTGGACGCCGTGGACATCAGCGTCCGCATGGTCGAGTTCGCGCAGCGCGCCGTGTATGGACGAAATTCGTTCCGCGGCGACGGGCTGGCGTATCGCGACCGCTACTTCTCCGAAACGGCCGACGGCCACCGGCTGGCCGCGCACGTGGCGGGCAGGGTCCGGTTCCGGCCGGGCAATCTGTTCGACCCGGACCTGCTGGCCGGCGCCCCGCCTTACGATTTCGTTTTCTGCCGCAACCTGCTCATCTACTTCGACGCGGCCACGCAGGAGCGCGCCGTGCGGGTGCTGCTGCGGTTCACGCGGGACGACGGGGCGCTTTTCGTCGGGCCCGCCGAGACCAGCCTGCTGACCGCGCGCCGCCTGCCGGCGGTGCCGTTCGCGCGCGCCTTCGCTTTTCATGCGCAGGCGTTGCCGCCGCCGGCGGCGGCGCCAGCGCCGCGCTTGCGGCCCCTGGCGCATAGCTGGACGCCGCCCAGGCGGCCCGTTGCCCAGGCGCCGGCGCCCGGATTGCCGCTGCCTCAGGCCGCCTCGCCGCCGGAGCCGGCGGCCCAGCAGGACGCGCAGGCGTCGTTGCGCCGCATCGCGGCCCTGGCGGACCAGGGGCGGGTGCGCGACGCGATGGCGCAGTGCCGGGCCCATATCGATAGGCATGGCGCAAGCGCCGAGGCCTTGTACCTGCAAGGGCTGCTGCAGGATGCCGCGGGCGATGCGCGCCAGGCGCAGGCCGCGTACCGCAAGGCGCTCTATCTGGATCCGGCCCACCGCGAGGCATTGCTGCACCTGGCCGCCCTGGTCGCGTCGGACGGCGACCACGAAGGCGCGCGCCGCCTGCAAGCGCGCGCGGCGCGCGAGGAGGCCAGACGTGAGTGAACCGATGGACATGCTGTCCGAAGTGGACGATTGCTGGAACCGCATCGGCATCCGCGGCGACAAGCGTTGCGCGCAGTTGGCGGGCCACGTGCATTGCCGCAACTGTCCCGTGTATGCCGAGGCGGCCAAGCGCATCCTGGACCGCCTGCCGCCGCAGATGGACGAAGGCGGCGCAGGCGCGCCCGTCGAGGAGCGGGGCAGGCTGTCTTCGCTGCTGGTGTTCCGCGTGCAGCGCGAATGGCTGGGGCTGCCGGCGCGGGCGCTGGACGAGGTGGCGGGGATGCGCCGCATTCTGAGCCTGCCGCACCGCCGCGATCCCGCGATGCTGGGCGTGGCGAACGTGCGCGGGACGCTGACCGTCTGCGTCTCGCTGTCCCGGCTGCTGGGCCTGGAGGCCGCGGCGGCGGATGCGCGCGAACGCCCGGCTTCGGCGCAGATGCTGATCCTGGGAGGCGCGGGCCGGGCGGTGGTGCTGCCGGTGGACGAGGTGGACGGCATCCACGCCGTCGACCTGGACCGGCTGGGCGCGCTGCCCGCCACGGTCGAGGGCGCCAGCCTGAAGTATTCGCGCGGCGTGGCCCGCTGCGGCAGCCGCGCCGTGGGCGCGCTGGACGAGGCTTTGCTGATGCAAGCCCTGGAAAGGAGCCTGGCGTGAATCCTGAACAGATGCGCGACGCGTCGCTGCTGGAACTGTTCCAGCTGGAAACCCGCAACCAGGTGCAGGTGCTGAACGACGGCCTGCTGGCGCTGGAGCACGATCCGAACTCGGCGCCACAGCTGGAAGCCTGCATGCGGGCGGCGCATTCGCTCAAGGGCGCCGCCCGTATCGTGGACCTGGATCCGGCGGTGCGCATCGCGCACGCCATGGAAGACTGCCTGGTCGGGGCGAAGGAAGGGCGGCTGCGCCTGCAGGCCGCGGATATCGACGCGCTGCTGCTCGGGGCCGACCTGTTGCAGCGAGTGGCCGCGCCGGGCGCGGCACTGGGCGGGGAGATCGACGATCTGGTGGCCCGGCTGAGCGGCGCGGCGCATCCGCAGGGCGCATCCGCAGGCGCGCCGGGAGCCGCGGGCTTTCCGCCGCCGATTCCGCCGCAAGATGAAACCCCGCCCGCCGCGCCCAGCGCCGCGCTGCCGGCCAGGCGCAGCTCGGACCTGGGCCAGAGCGACGGCGAACGGGTGCTGCGCGTTACGGCGGACACGCTCAACAAGCTGCTGGGTCTGTCCAGCGAGACGCTGGTGGAATCGCACTGGATCGCCCCGTTCGGCGCGTCCATGCTGCGCCTGCGGCGCGCGCAGGCGGGGGCGGTGCAGGCTTTGGAAGGACTGCGGGGGGCGCTGGCCGGCCAGGCGCTGGATGCGCGCGCCCAGGCCGCGCTGGATGACGCGCAGCGCATCGTCGAACAATGCCAGCGGGAGCTGTCGCAGCGCACCAGCGAGGTCGACGAGTTCGGCTGGCGCATGGGCCACCTGGCCCAGCGCCTGTACGACACCGCGCTGGCATGCCGCATGCGGCCGTTCGGCGATGGCGTGGGCGGCCTGGCGCGCATGGTGCGCGACCTGGGCCGTTCCCTGGGCAAGCAGGTGCGGCTGGAAATCGAGGGCGAGTCCACGCAGGTGGACCGCGACATCCTGGACAAGCTGGACGCGCCGCTGACGCACTTGCTGCGCAACGCCGTGGACCACGGGATCGAAATGCCGGCGATCCGGGTGGCGGCGGGCAAGCCGCCCGAAGGACTGATCCGGTTGTCGGCGCGCCACGCGGCAGGCATGCTGCTGATCGAACTGAGCGACGACGGGGCCGGCATTTCGCAGGAGCGGCTGCGCGGCGAAGTCGTGCGGCGCAAGCTGGCCGCCCCGGAGACCGCCGCGCGGCTCACCGAGGCCGAACTGCTGGAATTCCTGTTCCTGTCCGGCTTCAGCACGCGCGGCGAGGTCACGGAGATCTCCGGCCGCGGGGTCGGTCTGGACGTGGTGCAGACCATGGCGCGCCAGCTGCGGGGCGCGGTGCGCGTCCACCAGCAAACAGGGCAGGGCACGCGCTTCATGCTGGAGATGCCGCTGTCGCTGTCCGTGGTGCGCAGCCTGCTGGTCGAGGTGCAGGGCGAGATCTACGCCTTCCCGCTGGCCTACGTCAACCATGCCCTGCAGATACGCGCGCAAGACATCGAACAATTGGAAGGCCACCAGCATTTCCGCTTCATGGAGCGGCAGGTGGGGCTCGTGTCGGCGCGGCAGATCCTGCGCGCCGGCGAGCCCGCGCCGTACTCGGAGTCGGTCTGCGTGGTGCTGGTGGGCGGCCACGACCCGCTCTACGGGATCGCCGTGGACCGCTATGTGGGCGAGCGCACGCTGGTGGTGCAGCCGCTGGACCCGCGGCTGGGCAAGGTGCAGGACGTGATGGCGGGCTCGCTGATGGACGATGGCACGCCGCTGCTGATCCTCGACGTGGAGGACATGCTGGTCTCGGTCCGGAAGCTGGTGGAAGGCGGCCGGCTCGCCCGGGTGGACGGGCCGGGGGCTTCGGCCCAGGCGCGCCGCCGCAAGCGCGTGCTGGTGGTGGACGATTCGCTGACCGTGCGCGAACTCGAACGCAAGCTGCTCCTGAACCGCGGCTTCGAGGTCGCCGTGGCGGTGGACGGCATGGACGGCTGGAACATGCTGCGCAACGAGGACTTCGACCTGGTCGTCACCGACGTGGACATGCCGCGCATGGACGGCATCGAGCTCGTGTCCTGCATCAAGGCGGACCCCAGGCTGCAATCGCTGCCGGTCATGGTGGTGTCCTACAAAGACCGCGAAGAGGACCGGCGGCGCGGGCTGGATGCCGGCGCCGACTATTATCTGGCCAAGGGCAGCTTCCACGATGATGCGCTGCTCGATGCCGTGGAAGACCTCATCGGGAAGGCGAACGCGTGAGAATCGGGATCGTCAACGATATGCCGATGGCGGTGGAGATGCTGCGGCGCGCGATCGCGCTGGAGCCGGAGCTCTCCGTGGCCTGGGTGGCGGGCAATGGCCAGGAGGCCGTGGACCTGTGCGTCCGCGACCGGCCGGACCTGGTGCTGATGGACCTGATCATGCCGGTCATGGACGGCGTGGAGGCCACGCGCCGCATCATGGCGGAAACGCCTTGCGCCATCGTCGTGGTCACGGCGGACGTGGCGCGCCACACGTCGCGCGTATTCGACGCGATGGGCCACGGCGCGCTGGATGCCGCCGATACGCCGGTGGTGGGCTGCGCCGACATGCGCGCGGCGGCCGCTCCGCTGCTGCGCAAGATCCGCAATATCGGCTGGCTGATCGGCCGCTACGGCAAGCGCCCCGCCTTGAGCCCGGTGGCCGGACCCGGCCCGCAGGCCGACGCCCGGCGCCTGCTGGTCATCGGCGCTTCCGCCGGCGGCCCCGCGGCGCTGTCGCAGCTGCTGGCCGACATCCCGGCGGGCTTTCCGGCGGGCATCGTGCTGGTGCAGCACGTGGACGCCTCGTTCGCCGCGGGCATGGCCGACTGGCTCAACGATCAGGTGGACCTGCCGGTCCGGCTGGTGCGCGAAGGCGAATCGCCCGGGCCCGGCCAGATACTGCTGGCGGGCACCGGCGATCATCTGCGCCTGCTTCCCGATGGTACGCTGCGGTATGCCGCGGAACCCCGGGAAAGCCTGTACCGGCCTTCCATCGATGTTTTTTTCCATAGCGTGGCGCAGCATTGGCGCGGCCAGGCGGTCGGCGTGCTGCTGACCGGCATGGGCCAGGACGGCGCGCGCGGACTGCGGGCGCTGCGCGAGCGCGGATGCCTGACCATCGCCCAGGACCAGGCCTCCAGCGCCGTCTACGGCATGCCCAAGGCCGCGGCGGCCATGCAGGCGGCCGTAGAGATCTGCCCATTGGACCAAATCGCTCCCCGCTTGGTGAAGGCGTTTGCCTGAGCGGCCGGACATTGCCAGAAACGAAGGATGACTATGTACCCTCCCATTGACAGCTCGGCCACGGCGACCCTGCATTCGCATGCGGCCATGGTGTTGCTCGTCGACGACCAGGTGATGGTCGGCGAGGCCATCAGGCGGGCGCTGGTCACAGAGGGCAACATCGATTTCCACTACTGCTCGGACCCGGACAAGGCGCTGGCCGTGGCGATCCAGACGCGGCCCACGGTCATCCTCCAGGACCTGGTGCTGCCGGGCGTGGACGGGCTGAGCCTGGTCCAGGAGTACCGCAACCATCCCGTGACGCGCGATATTCCCATCATCGTGCTGTCCACCAAGGAAGACCCGGCGATCAAGAGCGCCGCCTTTTCGGCCGGGGCCAACGACTACCTGGTCAAGCTGCCCGATTCGATCGAGCTGGTGGCCCGCATCCGCTACCACTCCCGCTCGTACCTGGCGCTGGTGCAGCGCGACGAGGCCTACCAGGCCTTGCGCCAGAGCCAGCAGCAACTGCTGGAAAGCAATATGGAGCTGCGCCGGCTGACGAATTCCGACGGCCTGACCGGCCTGGGCAACCGCCGCTACTTCGATGAGTACCTCAATGCCGAGTGGCTGCGCGCGCGCCGCAACAGCCGCGAGATCAGCATGCTGATGATCGACGTGGACCACTTCAAGTCCTACAACGATACCTACGGGCACATCGCGGGCGACGAGGCCCTCAAGCGCGTGGCCAATACCATTTTCGCCAGCTGCGACCGCTCCACCGATCTGGCGGCGCGCTTCGGCGGAGAGGAGTTCGCGCTGGTGCTGCCGGGCACGCCGGCCGGCAGCGCGCGGCTGGCCGCCGAAAAACTGCGGCGCGCGGTGGAGGCCATGCAGATCCCGCAGAAAGACGCGGGTTCGGGGCCCTGGCTGACGGTCAGCATCGGCGCCGCCACCGCGGTGCCCCAGGACGGGCAGCCGTACACCGACCTGATCCAGGCGGCCGACCGCGGCCTCTACCAGGCCAAGCGGCAGGGCCGCAACCGCGTCGTCCCAGGCTCGATGTAGCTTTCCGGCCGCCTCACAGATGCAGCCTGGACGAGGACTTGACCTCGTGCATGGATAAGGTGCTGAGCAATTCCTTCACGCCCGGAAGCGGGCGCAGCCGATTGCGCACGAAGTCGGAATAGGCGTCGAAATCGCGCGCCACGATATGCAGCAGATAGTCGTGCTGGCCGGTGGTGTTGTGGCAGGCCAGGACCTCCGGCATGGCGAGCACGCCGGCCTCGAAGGCGCCGCAGGTTTTCTCCGTGTGGTTCTCCAGCGAGATGCTGACGAAGGCGACCACCCCCATGCCCAGCGCCCGGCGGTCCAGGATGGCCTGGTAGCCGCGGATCATGCCCGACGTTTCCAGGCGCTTCAGACGCTTCCAGCAAGGCGAGGCCGACAGCGACACGCGCTCGGCCAGTTCGGCGTTGCTGAGCCGCCCGTCTTCTTGAAGGATTTTCATGATTTTCCAATCGATCGCATCAAGTTGATGTAACGAGGCAGTGTCTTTCATGGAAACCTTCGTATGGGAAACATTGTTTCCCATTATCGCCATTTGGCGATCGGAATGGAAAGAATATTGGCGGCGCTCAAGACCATACTGCCATGCATCCCCGAGCCGCCGGCGCTATTGTTTTCGCATGCGCGACGCGCCTGCGCCGGCAGCCCCGCCGGCGGCCCGCAAACCGAGAGAGGCAGACCATGAGTTACTCCAGCTATCACAAGAAAGACATCTTCGGCCGTCCCCTGCACGCGGAAACGCAGATGATGTCCTACGGGTTCGACCCCTTTCTGTCGGAGGGCGCCGTCAAGCCGCCGGTATTCCTGACCTCTACCTTCGCGTTCCGCTCGGCGGAGGACGGCGCGGCCTTCTTCGACCTGGTATCGGGCCGCAAGCCCCTGCCGCAGGGCGAATCCGCGGGGCTGGTGTACAGCCGCTTCAATCATCCGAACCTGGAGATCGTGGAGGACCGGCTGGCGCTGCTGGATGGCTCGCAGGACGCGGCGGTGACCTCCAGCGGCATGTCGGCGATCGGCGCGGTGTTCCTGGCGTTCCTGCGCCCGGGCGATCAGCTGGTCCAGTCGGTGCCGCTGTATGGCGGCACCGAGACGCTGATTTCCAGGATCTTTCCGGAATGGGGCATCGGGTCGCACCCGATCCGGGACGGCCTGTCGGCCCGCAGCATGCGCGAGGCGCTGGAGGCCGCGGCGGCGCAGGGGCCGGTCCGCCTTTTCTATGTGGAGACGCCGGCCAATCCGACCAACGCGCTGATCGACTTCGAGGCCATGAAGAACGAGCTGGACGCGTTCGAGGGACGGCACGGCTACCGGCCCATCTCGGTGTGCGACAACACGCTGCTGGGCCCCATCTTCCAGAAGCCGGCCGAGCACGGCGTGGACCTGTGCGTGTATTCGCTCACGAAGTACGTGGGCGGCCACAGCGACCTGGTGGCCGGGGCCGTCACGGGCGGCAAGGACCTGATCAAGAAGGTGCGCGCGATCCGCAGCGCGTTCGGCTCGCAGCTGGACCCGCATTCATGCTGGATGATCACGCGCTCGATGGAGACCGTGGTGCTGCGCATGAAGCAGGCGGCGCGCACCGCCACCAAGGTGGCGCAATGGCTCTCGGGCAATCCGCACGAGAAGGTGCGCATATACCATCCTGAGCTGATCGCCGATCACGCTTACCAGGAAGTCTACAAGCGCCAGTGCACGGGGCCGGGCTCGACGTTCGCGTTCGTGCTGGACGGCGGGCGGGCCAAGGCCTTCCGCTTCATCAATGCGCTGCACCTGTTCCGTTCGGCGGTAAGCCTGGGGGGCACCGAGTCGCTGATCTGCCATCCGGCGTCGACCACGCATTCCGGCGTGCCGGCGGCCGAGCGCGATGCCGCCGGGGTGTCCGAGGGGCTGATCCGGATTTCGATCGGGCTGGAGCACGAGGAAGACCTGATCGCCGATATGGACCACGCCTTTCGCAGCGCCTGAACGGCGGGCCGCGCGGCCCTATGCGCGCAGGCGCCGGCGGTTGAACAGCACGAATGCCGCGGTGGCCAGCAGCAGCGCGGTGGCCGTGGCGAGCACCGCAGCGTAGCCGGCGTCGAACGCCGTCCTGGCCAGGCGCACGAGCGCGGCTCCCAGGTCCGTCGGCACGCCTTCGGCGACGATGAGGGCCTGGTCCAGGCTGTCGCGCGCGGCCGCCGATCCGGACAGTCCGGCGGGCACGGCCAGGGAATGCGCATACACGCCCGACAGGATGGATCCCATCAGCGTGACGCCCAGGGCGCCGCCCAATTCATAGGACACCTCTTCGATCGAGGCGGCCATGCCCGCGCGTTCGGGCGTGGCGCTTTGCATGATGGTGCTGGAGGCTGCCGTCATGGTGGCGCCGATGCCCGCGCCCAGCACGCACAGGCTGGCCATCTGCGGCAGGAGCGCCGCGTCGTAGCTCAGCAGGTAGCCGGCCATTCCGGCGCCCGAAACCAGCAGCGACAGGAACAGGATCCGGGCGCTGTCCGCGCGTCCCAGCAGCCAGCCCGTCAGCGGGCCGGCGACGAAGGCGGCCAGCGACAGCGGCAGGATGAAGAGCGCGGCTTCCAGGGGCGATTTGCCCATGACCAGCTGCAGGCGCTGGCTGAACACCAGTTCCATGCCCAGGAGCGCCGCCGCCGCGAAGAGCGCGGCCGCCACGGCCGAACTGAAGGTGCGGTTGCGGAAGAGGGAGAAGTCGATCAGCGGATACGGCCGCGAGCGCTGGCGGCGCGTGAAGACCGCGAGCAGCGCCGCGCCCGCGGCGCAGGCGAGGCCGGCGTGCAGCCAGGACGGCGCGGGCTTGCCCAGTTCCTTCAGCGCGTAGGCGCCGAGGATCAGGCCGGCCATTACCTGCAGGGAACCGACGAGGTCCCAGGGGCGCGAGGCATCCGGCCGGCTGGCGGGAATGTGGCGCCACGCGAGCGGCAGGGCGGCCAGCACGATGGGCACGTTGATGAGAAACACCGAGCCCCACCAGAAATGCTCCAGCAGCACGCCGCCCACGACCGGGCCGATGGCCGCTCCGCCCGAGGCCACCGAGGCCCACACGCCGATGGCGACGGCGCGTTCGCGTTCGTCGGCGAAGGCGAGCCGCAGGATGGAAAGGGTGGCGGGCATCATCATGGCCGCGCCCACCGCCAGCAGCGCGCGCGCGGCGATAAGCGCGGCCGCGCCGGGCGAATAGGCGGCAGCCAGCGAGGCGGCGCCGAACACCGCCAGGCCCGCCATGAAGAGGCACTTGTGGCCCAGGCGGTCGCCCAGCGTGCCCATGCCCAGCAGCAGGCCCGACACGACGAGCGCGTAGATGTTCACGATCCACAGCTTGGCCGGCGCGGTCACGTTGAGTTCGTGCGTGAGGCGCGGCAAGGCGGTGTAAAGCACGGTCATGTCGACCACGATCAACAGCAAGGCGCTGGACACGATGGCCAGCACCAGCCAGCGGCCGGACGCGGCCGTGGCGACAGCGTTCGGTTCGGTCCGCTGCATGGTTCTACTCCTGGGTGACTGAAAGCGCCGGGACGGCGGGTTCCAGGGGCGTTATTATCCATCTTGCAATTTGCATGAAAAAGTTGGATTCCATCTATTAAATAGATGAATCGAGGGAGATTCCGATGCAATGGACGCTGGACCAGCTACGGCAGTTCGCCGCCGCGGCGGAGGCGGGATCCTTTTCGGCCGCGGCGCGGCGCCTGGGCCGCGCGCAATCCGCGGTCAGCACGTCGGTGGGCCTGCTGGAAGCGGACCTCGGCGTGGCGTTGTTCGACCGGTCGCGGCGCAATGCGACGCTGACTCCGGCCGGCGAAGTGATGCTGCAGGAAGCCCGCGAACTGCTGCGCCAGGCGGGCGGGCTGGCGCAGCGCGCCTTGTCGTTTGCCGGCGGGCAGGACGCGCGGCTGTCCATCGCCCTGGACGAGGCCTTGCCGCATCTGGTGCTGGGCGCGCTGTGCAAGGAGCTGGCCGCGCGCTTCCCGGCGCTGGAGCTGACCCAGTTGAACGGCACCGCGACCGAAGTGGCGGATTATGTGGAGCAGGGCCGCGCCAGCCTGGCTTTCCACTTCGACCGGGGAGATCCGGGCCCCGCCTTCGCGCACCGTCATCTGGGCAGCGTGGCGCAAGGCATCTTCGTGGCCTTGGAGCATCCCCTGGCCGCGCTGTCCGAGGTCGGGCGCAGCGACCTGGCCCGCCACCGGCAACTGGTGATGCAGATGGACGGCGTGGACGAGTTGGTGCTCAGCCCCTCGGTGTGGCGGGCCGACAGCTGCTACAGCATCGCGGCCATGGCGGCCGACGGCGTGGGCTGGGCCATTCTTCCCCTGAACATCGCCGAATACGAGGGCAACCGCAATGCGCTGGTCCGCGTGCCGTGCGAAGACCTGTCGCTGCCGATGCTGCCGGTGCGCACCCTGTGGCTGCAGGGCGCAAGGCTGAGCGAAACGGAACGCTGGATCCAGCAGCGCATGGGCCAGTTGCTGCGGGCCGGCGCGCAAGCCTGAGTCAGGGCCTGTCCACCCTAACGCAGCAGCGCGCGGACCAGGTCGCTGTCGGCGCGGCCGCCTTCGGTGAAGTCCAGCGAGGTCTGGACGTGGTCCAGGTGCGCGTCCATCAGGGCGCAGGCGCGGTCGGCGTCGCCGGCGCGGGCCGCCTCGATGAAGGCATGGTGTTCCTGGGACGAACAGCTGGCGTCGCGGGAACTCTGGTACAGCATGGTGATCACGGCGCTGCGGGCGGAGAGTTCGCGCAGCATGCCGGTCAGCACGGAGTTGCCCACGGTCTCGGCCAGCAGGATATGGAAATGGCCGAGCAACTGGTTGCGCGCCTGCACGTCGCCGCCTTCGAGCGCGCGGCGCTCCGCGGCCAGATGGGCGTCGATGCGGCGATAGTCGGCCGCCCTGGCGCGCGCCACGAACTCGCGCGCCAGGGCCGCTTCCAGGATGCGGCGCACGGCATAGACTTCGCGGGCCTCGTTGGCGTCCGGCTTGCTGACGAAGGCGCCCTTGTCGGGGACGGTCTGGATCAGCTTGTCCTTGGACAGCATGAGCAGGGCGGCGCGGATCTTGGTCCGGCTGACCTGGTACACCCCCGCCAGCGCCTCTTCGCGCAGCCGCGTGCCTGGCGGCAGTTTGTGCGCGACGATGGCTGCCGCGATTTCCTTGGCGATATCGTCGGCGCTGGGGTCGGGGCGGGCTTCCTGGGGCATGGGGAAATCGGGACGAAGGGAAAAATCGAGCCGGTCAGTCTAGCAAAAGGGCCGTTCGGACAGCAGCACGACGCCGAATCCCGTCAGCGTCGCCTGCTTCCGCATTCAGAAGCCCAGCTGGCTCCGCGGGGCGGAAGTCGATGCTTGGCGCGTTGTCAAAATGGCACACCGGCGACATAGTGTGCAAAAAAAGTGATTGTCCGAAAATTTGATGAGAACATTTACATCCATCACACGCTCGGATTAGGGCGTTTGGCGTAGGTACCGAAGTCTATCGTCGTTACCCCCGGGGTGGCCCCGGGGTCTGGTTTGAGTGCATCCCGGCCTGTTGCCCGGATGTCTTCACGGAGACGAATCAGATGGCACACCACGCAAGTCCCCTCAAGCCCCTGTTCTCCCGCTCGATGGGCGCGGCCATGTCGCTGGCCGCCACCACCGCCTGGGGCGCCAATTACGCGCCGTTCACCGTTCCCGCGGGCACCACGTTCACGCTGAACGGCGGTGACAGCGTGACAGGCACGGGTTCGAGCGCCGCCATCCGCGTCGGCAATGCCACGCTGAACTTCGGCCCCGGCAACATCGCCATCGGCAATGTAGACCTGGGCGTCTTCGCGACGAACGGGCCGGCGGCCAGCATCAATTTCGAAACCGGCAGCAATGTCACCATCACGACGGTGACGACAACGGGCCTGGGACTCCAGTCGACCGTGAACTCGCAGGCGAGTTTCACGCTGGCGCCGAGCTCCACGGTGACGATCCGCGGCTACCAGGGCGTGAACCTGGGTCACACGCCGTTCGGCACCGCGAGCCAGCTGCGGATCGGCGATGGCGCGACCCTCAAGATCGAGGCCGCGCCCGCCGGCGGCAATCCCTGGTCCAAGGGGGTCATGACCAGCAACAACACCGCCATTACGCTGGATGCGGGGGGCGTGTTGGACGTGCAGACGACCGGCGGATCGTATGCGCGCGCGGCGTCGAACTGGGCTACAGCCTGACCTACCCGGACTCGTTCCTGCGGCGATTCACCTCGGGGCCGGGTTCGACGCTGCGGATCAGCACCACCGGACAGAGCTCTGACGGTTTCTACATGCTGGGCGTGGGCGAAGCGGTGATAGCGGGTTCGACCGATATCCACACCACGGGCCGGGACAGCAGCGGCATTCTGCTGCATCGTTACGTCAGCCCGACCAATCATCTCGTCGTGGCGCCCCAGGGCGGGTCTACCGCGCGCATCCTGACCGAGGGCGCGGACGCCTACGGCGTTTGGGGCATCAATGGGGCCCGCGCCGAGCTGTCCGATCTGCGGGTCGAGACTCGCGGCACGGATGCGGCTGGCCTGTATGCCTATACGGGCAGCGGCGAACCGGCCACCGTCGTTCAGGCCTTGCGCAACACCGTCGTCACCAGCGGGCAGGGCGGGTTCGGGATCCTCGCGGAAGGCGTGGCCAGCAACGTGGTGTTCGACGCAGGCACGGTGCAGACGTCCGGCGCCGCGGCCCATGGCGTCGTCGTGGCCGGCGCCTCAAGCTACGCGGCCACGGACAGCGCCGTCGGGGTGAGCGGGGCGGGGTCCATCGGCCTGCTGCTGACGAGCGACACGGGCACGCAGAGCGCTGTCATCAACGGCGGCAGCATCGCCAGCACGGCCGGCACGGCCGTCGGCGTCGACGGGGGCGTGGCGAACATCCAGTTGAACGGCGCGACGGTGCAGGGCGCGACCAACTGGCTGCAGGTGGGCAGTTCCGGCACCCTGCTGAGCAGCAGGACCCGCACGCTGCGCGGCCTGGACCCCAGCCTGGCGCCCGATGCGGGCAACCCCGGCGGCATCACCGCCTCCGGCGCGCTCGCCGGCTCTCCCGCCACGGCCAATGTGACGGCGCGCAACGCTGTCTTGACAGGCGCGGCGGTCACCGAGGCGGGCAGCACTTCGAACGTGACCCTGGTGGATTCCACGTGGACGATGACCGGCAACTCCAACATCACCAACCTGGTCAACGATCCGAGCCTGATCGACTTCGCGCCGCCCCAGGCGGGGGCATACAAGACGCTGACCGTGCGCAACTACAGCGGGGATGGCGTCATCGCGCTCAACACCTACCTGGGCGACGACAGTTCGCCATCGGACAAGCTGGTCGTTGACGGCGGCAGCGCCAGCGGTGCCTCGCAACTGCGCATCAAGAACACGGGCGGGCCGGGCGCGTTGACGACCGCCAGCGGGATACCGGTGGTCGAGGTCGTCAACGGCGGCGTGTCGGGATCCGGCGCGTTCGCGCTCGCCGGTCGCGCGGTGGCGGGGCCGTATGAGTACCGTCTGTACCAGGGCTCGGCGGCTGCGCCCGCCGACCAGAGCTGGTACCTGCGTTCCCTGAAACAGCCGGATCCGCCTCCGGTGCCGCCGGATCCTCCCGTCCCGCCGAATCCCCCCGTGCCGCCGGCGCCAGGACCCGCTCCGGAGCCGTTGTACCGTCCCGAAGTCGCGGCCTATCTCGCGAACCAGCGCCTGATCGGGCAGATGTTCGTGCACAGCATGCACGACCGCCTGGGCGAGCCGCAATTCATCGAAGGCCAGCAGTTTCAATCGGAGGACAGCAAGCGCCGGGCGCTCTGGCTGCGGGCCGTGGGCAAGTGGGAAGGGTCGCACAGCCGCGACGGCAACTTCGACGTCAGCACCGACATGTTCCTGCTGCAAGGCGGCGGCGACGTGGCGCAATGGAAGCTGTTCTCGGAGACCGACCGCCTGCATCTGGGCGCGATGCTGGGTTATGGCAGCGCCGACAGCACGGCGCGCGCCGACGGCAACCCGTACAAGGCCAAGGGCAAGGTGCAAGGCTACAGCGCGGGTGTCTATGGCACTTGGTTCCAGAACGACGAGAGCAAGCTTGGCGCCTATGTGGACACCTGGTTCCAGTATGGCTGGTACAACAACCGGGTAATGGGCACCGATCTACCGCGGGTGGACTACGATTCCCGCGCTTGGGCGGTGTCCGCCGAAACGGGCTACGCCTTCAAGCTGCGCGGCGATTGGAGACTCGAACCTCAGGCTCAGCTGATCTACGTGAGTTCAGACACCGACAGCCTGACCGAAGCCAACGGCACCCGGGTAGACAGCGCGGATTCGCACGGCACCATCTTGCGGCTGGGCGTGCGCGCCCATACCACCTACGACCTGGGGAATGGCCGCAAGGCGCAACCGTTCGCGACGCTGAACTGGTGGCACAGCAACGTTGGCAGCTCGGTGTCGTTCAATCAGCTGCCGGTGGGCGACCTCTATCCGGAAGACCGCTATGAGTTGAAGCTGGGCGTGCACGCCGATTTCACCAAGGGCTGGACGGGCTGGGTCAATGTGGCCGGATCCTGGGGCGCGCAGAGCTATCACCAATATGCCGGCAGGATAGGCGCCAAATACACATGGTGAGGCACACATGGTGAGCCCGCGCCGCGCGGTCCCCGGGCGGCGCGGAGGCTGGGCGCTCAATCCTTCGCCATCAGTCCCAGGTATTCGATCAGCCCCTTTTCCTTGATGTAGGTGGCCTGGGCCCATTCCTTGTAGTCCTGGCTGCTGCGGTAGGCGGGCTCCTGGTTCAGCTGCTTCATGACGTCCATGCTGGCGGGGTCGAACAGCGCCTTCTTGAAGGCGTCGTGCAGGGTCTTGACCACGGCCGGGTCCATGCCCTTGGGGCCGGCCAGTCCGTAGGGCGAGGTGGACACGACTTTGTAGCCGAGTTCCTGCGCGGTGGGCACGTCGGGCCAGCGGGTCGTGCGCTTTTCGCCGAAGGTCACCAGCAGGCGCATCTTGCCGGCGTCCACGAACTGGTCCCAGCCGGTGGCGTCGCTCTGCGCCATGACGTGGCCGCCCAGGAGCGCCTGCTGCATGTCGGCGTTGCCCTTGAACGGCACGTGGTTCAGCTTGACCTTGGCGTTGATCGCGACTTCCTCGATCAGCAGGTGGGGCGACGAGCCCACGCCGGTGGAGCCGTAGTCGATCGTGCCCGGCGCCTTGCGCGCGGCTTCGATGTATTCGTTGAAGGTCTTGTAGGGGGAGTCCGCGCGCACGGTAAAGCCGAAGGTGTAGCCGGACAGTCCCAGGATGAACGTGAAGTCATTGACGGGGTCCCAGCTGCTTTTCTGCATGTAGGGCATGCGCAGCATCGCCAGCGTGTAGAGGCTGATGGTGTAGCCGTCGGGCTTGGCGGTCTTGGCCATGGTGGCCGGACCCAGCGTGCCGCCGGCGCCCGGCCGGTTTTCCACGATGACGGGCTGTCCCAGGTATTTGGATGCGTCCTGCGCCACGATGCGCAGGTGGCGGTCGGTCGAACCGCCGGCCGGGAAGGGCACGATGAGCGTGATGGGCTTGGAAGGGAAGGCGGTCTGCGCGCCGGCCTGCAGGGGCAGCGCGGCGGACAGCGCAGCGGTCAGCGCCAGCGCTAGGCAGACGCGGCGGTTGATGGATCGTTGCATGTTGTCAGTCTCCTCTTGTGGCAGCCGTTGGCCCGGCTGGAAGCGGCCGTTATTCGGCCGTCATTCCCTTGTCGCGCGCGAGTTCGCCCCATTTCCGATAGTCGTCGGAAATGCGCTGGCCCATTGCGGCAGCGGGTTCGAAGTGCGCGATGGTGCCCGCGCTGATCAATTTTTCCTGGATCGCGGGGTCCGCCAGGATGGCTTCGAGCTCGCGGTTCAGCCGGTCGACGACGACGGCGGGCGTGCCCGGCGGCGCCAGCAGGCCGCCCCAGGACACCGCGTCGAAACCCGCGAAGCCCTGTTCGCTGATGGTGGGCACCTCGGGCAGCACGGCGACGCGGCTGGGCGAACCCACCGCCAGCGCGCGCAGCTTGCCCGCCTGGATGTGGGGCAGGGCCGCCACCAGATCGGCGTACATCATGGGCACCTGTCCGCCTATCGTGTCGGTGATCGCCGGCACGCCGCCCTTATAGGCGACGTGCTGCATCCGGAAGTCGCCCACGTCCTGGAGCCGTTCCATGCTCATGTGGCCGAAGCTGCCGGCGCCGGAGCTGGCGTAGTTGAGTTCGCCGGGGCGGGCGCGCGCATAGTCGACCAACTGCGCCAGGTTGGCGACATCGGGCAGTTTCCGCGGATTGGTCACCACCACGATGGGCAGGTCGTACACGGTGGCGATGGGCGTGAAGTCCTTCGGGGTTTCGTAGCCGACATTCTTGTAGAAGAACGGCGCGAACAGGGTGGGCGTGGCCAGCATCATCAGCGTGTAGCCGTCGGGTGGCGAACGCTTGAGCAGGTTGGCCGCGATCGACCCCGAGGCTCCGGCGCGGTTCTCGACGATGACCGGCTGCCGCAGGCGCGCTTCGAGCTGCTGGCCGACCAGGCGCGAGGCCACATCGGTGGGGCCGCCGGGCGGGAAGGGCACGATGAGCCTGATCGGCTGGCTGGGGTAGGCCTGCGCCGCGGCGGCGCCCGCAACGAGCAGGTTGGCGGCCAGGGCCAGAACGGCGCGCCGGGTGAACTTGGAGCAAACCGCAAGCGTCAGATCACGCATATGACAGTTCCATAGGGAGAAGGTGGGCCGGGTGAGCAATTAGTCGATGCGCGCGTCGGCGATCTTGATCAATTCCTGCCAGATGGGCACATCGCGCGCGTAGGCCCGGGAGAATTCCGCCGGTGTGCTGAACACCGGCATAAAGCCCGCGCTGGTGATCGTTTCTTGCACGGCGGCGTCCTGGGAGGCTTTCATCAAGGCGGCATGGACCTGCCGGACGACATCCTCGGGGGTGCCGGCAGGCGCGGCCATTCCGGCCCAACCGAAGATCGAGTAGGCGTTATCGGTGACGCCCTGCTCGTGGATGGTGGGCACGTCGGGCAGTATGGTCATACGCTGCGTGCCCGTGACGCCGATCGCCTTCAGGCGGCCGTTTTCGATGAACGGCTTGGTGTTCTGCGCGCTGGAAAAGCAAACCTGCAGCTGGCCGCCGATGAGATCCTGGATCATCGGCGATTCGCCCTTGTAGGCTACGTGGGCCATGTCGGAGCGCGTCGTCTTGCTCATGTAGGCGCCGGCCAGGTGGGCGTATGAGCCTACCCCCCAGCTACCGTAGGACACCTTGCCCTTGTTGGCCGCGACCCAGGCGAGCAGTTCCCGGATATCGTTGGCGGGCACGCCAGGGTGCACCACCAGCGTCACCGGCGCCGCGGCGATCTGCGACAGCATCAGCAGGTCTTTCCGCGGGTTGTAAGCCATCTTGGCGTACAGGAACTGATTGATCAGCAAGGAGGTGCTGAGCGATATGGCGAAGGTATAGCCATCGGGCGCGGCTTTGGCTACCTGGTCTGTGCCCAGCATGCCGGAGGCGCCGCTCTTGTTCTCGACCACAATGGGCTGCCCCAGCGTAGCGGCCATGGACCTGGCCAGCACGCGGGCCAGCGTGTCGGTGGCGCCGCCGGGGTTGAAGGGCACGATGAAACGGATGGGCTTGTTCGGGTAGTTCGGCTTTTGTGCCCAGGCCACCCGCCCCGGCAGCAGGCAGGCGGCTCCCGCGCCGGCGATGCGCTGCAAGGCCTTGCGGCGGTCAAAGTTCCGATGTTTCATGGCTGGCGCTCCTCCTGTGATGCGATGTCAGCGCAATCAATCCGTGGCGGGCAATGTCAGGATGCCTTGCGCCTGCAATGCCTCGAGTTGTGTATCGGTCATCTGCAGCAGGCCCCGCAGCACGTCGCGCGTGCCTTCGCCCAGGGTGGGCGGGGCATGGCGGACCGGCAGGCGTTCGCCGTCCAGGCGGTAGGGCGGCGCATAGACGTGCGTGCTGCCCGCGACGGGATGCGGCATTTCCTGCACCAGCCCGCTCTGGCGGGTGCGCTGGCTGGTCAGGGCTTCGTGCAGGCCCAGCACCTTGCCGCAAGGGATGCCGCAGTCGGCCAGGCGCTGCAGCAGCAGGTCGCGGGGGAATTCGCGGATCAGCCCGATCATCATGGGCAGCAGCTCCAGGCGGTTCTTCGCGCGCTCGACGTTGGTGGCGTAGCGGGGGTCTTCGACGATGTCGGGCCGCATCAGCACCTGGCGACAGAACTTGTCGAACTGCGCGTTGGTGCCCACCGAGATGATCAGCGGGCCATCGGCGGCCTCGAACATGCCGTAGGGCACGATGGACGGATGGGCATTGCCGTAGCGCCGGGGATCATGGCCCAGCAGCAGGGCGTCCAGGCCGTAATAGCTCGTGACCATGATGCCGCAGTCGTACAGCGCCATTTCGATCAGGCGGCCGCGGCCGGTGCGTTCGCGCCGGAACAGCGCCGCCAGCACCGCCTGCGCGGCATACATGCCGGTCATCATGTCGACGGCCGCGACGCCGAACTTCAGCGGAGGCTGCTGCGGTTCGCCGTTGATCGCCATGAGGCCGGTCTCGCCCTGGATGACCAGGTCGTAGCCGGGCCGCGCCGCTTCGGGCCCGGCGCTGTTGTAGCCGCCGATGGCGCAATAGATCAGGTCCGGCTTCAAGGCCTTGAGCTGCGCATAGCCCAGGCCCAGCTTTTCGGCGCCGCCGCTCTTGAAGTTGTGGATCACCACGTCGAACTGCGGCAGCAGTCGGTAGACGATCTCCACGCCTTCCCTGGACTGGAGGTCCAGGGTGATGGACCGCTTGTTGCGGTTCATGCTGTTGTAGTAGGTGGTTTCGGTCTTGCCGATGCGCATGCCCCAGTCGCGCGTGTCGTCGCCGCGCACAGGGTGTTCGACCTTTACGACCTCGGCGCCGAAGTCGGCCAGCACCTGGCCGCACAGCGGGCCGGCGAACACGCGGGAAAGGTCCAGGACGCGCACGCCTTCCAGGGGCAGGTCCAGGCCATCGGGGGGCGGAGCACCGATATCCATGGCATTACTCCTGCGGGGCCAGCGCGATGAATCGGGCCAGGTGATGATCCTCGTCGCCCAGTTGATGATCGATCATGACCAGGCGCTTGGCATAGTGGGCCAGCGGCAGTTCCCAGGTCATGCCGATGCCGCCATGCAGCTGGATGCATTCTTCGGCCACCCGCGTGCCCACGCGTCCGATGGTGTGCTTGGCGGCCGACAGCGCGCGTTCGCGCGTGGCGCGGTCGGCATGGCCGAGCTGCGCGGCGGCGTTGATGACGGCCGAGCGCGCCTGCTCGATTTCGAGGAGCACGTCGGCCATGCGGTGCTGCAAGGCCTGGAAGCGGCCGATCGGCACGCCGAACTGCTTGCGGGTCTGCAGGTATTCGAGGGTGGCGTCGCGGGCGGCGTCCATGGCGCCGACGGCCTCGGCGCACAGCGCCAGCAGGCCTTTGCCGACGCTGCGCTCCAGCACGGCATGGCCCGCGCCGGGGCGGCCCAGCAGGGCCTCGGCGCCGACCCGCACGCCCGACAGCGCCAGGTCGCCTGCGCGGCCGCCGTCGATCAGGGGGTAGCCCTGCACCCGCAGGCCCGGGGTGCGGGCGGGCACCAGGAACAGCGAAATGCCGTCGGGGTCGGCGTCGCCGCCCGCGGTGCGCGCCGACACCACGAACAGGCCCGCATGCTCCGCGTTCGCCACCACGGCCTTGGAGCCGTCCAGCCGCCAGCCGTCGCCGTCGGGCCGCGCGCGCGTTTCCACGTGCGCCAGCTCGTCGCCGGCCTGGGCCTCGGCATGGGCCAGCGAAACGATGGCCGCGCCGGCCTGCAGCTCGGCCAGCACGGCCTTCTGCGCCGGCGTGCCGGCGGCGGCGATGGCGTCGCCCGCGATCAGCGCATCGAGAAAGGGCTCGACGACCAGCGCGCGGCCCAGGGCCTCGAAGACGACGGCGATGTCGAAGCCCGACCCGCCCAGTCCGCCGTCCTCTTCGCCGAACAGCGCGGCGACGGCGCCGAGTTCTGCATAGCGTTGCCAGAACTCCGGGCTGTAGCCTTGCGGCGAGCGCGCGATGCGGTCGCGCACCGCGAAGCCGTATTGTTCGGCCCCGAAGCGTTTCAACATGTCCGACAGCATGCGCCGGTCTTCGGTATGGTCGAAATTCATGGGCGTTCTTCCTTACAGTCCCAGGATCATCTTCGAGATGATGTTCTTCTGGATTTCGTTCGAGCCGCCGAAGATCGACAGCTTGCGGTTGTTGAAGTACTGTGCGGCGGCGCTGTCGGCGCCATCCGGGCCGATGCGCGGGCCGGCGTAGCCGTCTTCCAGCGCCTCCGCCACGTAAGGCCGCGCATAGATGCCCATGGCGCGCCGGTTCAGCGCCGATATCTCCTGGCGGATCTGGGTGCCGCGGATCTTCAGCATCGAACTCTCGGCGCCGGGCGCGCCGCCGTGGGCGGCGGCCGCCAGCACCCGCAGGTTGGTGACGCGCATGTTGTCGAGCTCGATTTCGACGCGCGCCAGCCTGGCCGCGAACGCCGGGTCCTGGGCCAGCGGCTTGCCGTTCCTGCGCTGGCGCGCCGCCACGGCCTTGAGCTGCTGCAGCGCGGCGGTGGACTGGCCCACGCCGGCGATGTTGGTGCGTTCGTAGGTCAGCAGGTACTTGGCGCAGGACCAGCCGCGGTTCTCTTCGCCGACCAGGTTGTCCGCGGGCACGCGCACGTCGGAGAAGAACACCTCGTTGACCTCGTGGGCGCCGTCCAGCGTGATGATGGGGCGCACTTCGATGCCCGGCGTGCGCATGTCGATGAGCAGGAAGCTGATGCCTTCCTGCGGCTTGCCCTCGCTGCGGGTGCGCACCAGGCAGAAGATCATGTTGGCATGCTGTCCCAGTGTGGTCCAGGTCTTCTGGCCGTTGACGATGTAGGCGTCGCCGTCGCGCACCGCGGTGGTCTTGAGCGACGCCAGGTCCGAACCCGCGCCGGGCTCGGAATAGCCCTGGCACCACCAGTCGGACCCGTCCAGGATGCGCGGCAGCCAATAGCGCTTCTGCGCCTCGGTGCCGTACTTGATCAGGACCGGCCCCAGCATGCTCAGCCCGAAGGGCACGATGCGCGGCGCATGGGCGAGGGCGCATTCGTTTTCGAAAATGAACTTCTGGACCGCCGTCCAGCCGGTGCCGCCGTATTCGGCGGGCCAGTGGCTCGCGAGCCAGCCGCGCGCGTTCAGGATGGCGTGCCAGGCTTCCATGTCGGCCTTGGCGAGATGCCGGTGCTCGCGCACCTTGCGCGCCAGCGCCTCGGGCAGTTCGGCGGCCAGGAAAGCGCGCACCTCGGCGCGGAACGCCTCTTCTTCGGGAGTGAAATTCAGATCCATGGGTGTTCTCGTACTCAGTAGATTTCAAACAGTCCGGCCGCGCCCATGCCGCCGCCCACGCACATCGTCACGACGGCGTAGCGCGCGCCGCGGCGGCGGCCTTCGATCAGCACGTGGCCGGCCAGCCGGGCGCCGGTGACGCCGAAGGGATGGCCCAGCGCGATGGCGCCGCCGTCCACGTTCAGGCGGTCCATCGGGATGTCCAGCTTTTGCTGGCAGTACAGGGCCTGCGAGGCGAAGGCTTCGTTTAGTTCCCAAAGGTCGATGTCCTGCACGGAAAGGCCGTGGCGGGCCAGCAGCCTGGGCACGGCGTAGACCGGCCCGATGCCCATCTCGTCGGGCTCGCAGCCCGCGATGGCCAGGCCGCGGAACGCGCCCAGCGGCTGGATGCCGGCGCGCCGCGCTTGCGCGGCTTCCATCAGCACGCAGGCCGCGGCGCCGTCGGACAGCTGCGACGCGTTGCCCGCGGTGATGAACTGGCCCGCGCCGCGCACCGGCGCCAGCGCGGCCAGCGCCTCGTAGGTCGTGCCGGGGCGGTTGCAGGTGTCGCGGTCCACCGTGACTTCGCGCTCGCTGACCGCGCCGGTCGCGCGGTCGGTGACGGACATGGCGGTGGTGACGGGAATGATCTCCTCGCGGTAGCGGCCCGCGGCCTGCGCGGCCTCGGCGCGCGCCTGGCTTTGCGCCGCGAAACGGTCCTGGGCCTCGCGGCTGATGCCGTAGCGGGCCGCGACGATGTCGGCGGTCTCGATCATGGGCAGATAGAGTTCGGGCTTGTTGGCCACGATCCACGGATCCATGCCGCTGACGCCGTCGTCGCGCGTGCGGATCTGCGATACGCATTCCACGCCGCCCGCGATCATGGCGGGCGCGCCGTCCATCACGATGCGGCTGGCGGCGGTGGCGATGGCCTGCAGCCCCGACGCGCAGTAGCGGTTGACGGTCGCGCCGCCGACGCTTGGCGGCAGGCCGGCGCGGACCACGGCCTGGCGCCCGATATTGCGGCCGGTGGCGCCCTCAGGGTAGCCGCAGCCGATGATGGCGTCCTCGATCAGCGCCGGGTCCACGCCGGCGCGTTCGACCGCGGCGCGCACGGCGTGGGCGGCCAGCGTGGGGCCGGCGATCAGGTTGAATTCGCCGCGCCCCGCCTTGGTGATGGGGGTGCGGGCGGTGGAAACGATAACGGCTTCGCGCATGAGTGGCCTGTGAGAAGGTTGGGGATCAGGCAGCCCGGTTCAGGCTGGCGAAATCGCGGCCGGAGCCGGCCAGGTCGACGAGCAGGGAAGACGGCGTCCAGAAAGCCGGGTCTTCCTTCGCGTACTCGCGCAGGTCGGCCAGGATGGCGGGCAGGCCCACGCTGTCGGCATGGTGCAGCGGCCCGCCCCGGTGGCGCGGAAAGCCGTAGCCCGCGACCGCCACCACATCGATGTCGGACGGGCGCAGGGCGATGCCTTCGCGCAGCACGTTGGCCGCTTCATTGATCATCGCCGCCAGATAGCGGCGCTGGATGTCTTCCTGCGTGAACGGGCGCGGACGGACGCCGGCCCGCGCGCGCTCGGCGTCGATAATGGCGAGCACCTCGGGATCCGGCTGGCCCTGGCGCGCGCCGTCGGGGTAAAGGTAGTAGCCGCGGCCCGTCTTCTGGCCGAACCAGCCGCGCTCGCACAGGCGGTCGGCGATCTGCACGTAGCGCAGCGCGGGATTGCGGGTGGGCGCGCGGCGCTTGCGCGTCGCCCAGCCGATATCGCCGCCCGCGAGGTCCATCATCTGGTACGGACCCATCGGATAGCCGAAGGCGCGCACCGCGGCGTCGATGTCGTAGGGCGAAGCCCCGTCCTCCATCATCATGTCGGCGGCTTGCCGGTAGGCGGCGAGGATGCGGTTGCCGATGAAGCCGTCGCACACCCCGGCGCGCACCGGGATCTTGCGCAGCCTGCGCGCGAAATCGAAGCCGGTGGCGACGGTGTCCGGGGCGGTCTGCCTGCCCACGACCACTTCCAGCAGCTTCATGATGTTGGCGGGCGAGAAGAAGTGCAGGCCCAGCACGTCGGCGGGGCCGCGCGTGGCGGCGGCGATGCGGTCCACGTCCAGGTACGAGGTGTTGGTGGCCAGCACGGCGCCGGGCTTGGCCACGCGGTCCAGCTGCGCGAACACGGCGAGCTTGGCGTCCATGTCTTCGAACACGGCCTCGACGATCAGGTCTGCGTCGGCCAGCGCGTCGTAGGCCGTCGCGCCGGTGAAGCGCGCCAGGCGCGCGGTGCGCTCGTCGGCGCTCATCCGGCCCTTGGCGACCAGCAGGTCGTACACCTTGGCGACGCGGGCCCGGCCCCGTTCCAGGGCGGCGTCGTCCTGTTCTACCATCACCACCGGCAGCCCGGCGTCCAGCACGGATACGGCGATGCCGGCTCCCATGGTGCCGCCGCCCACGATGCCCACGCGTTCCACGCCGCGAGCCCGCGCCTGTTTCAGTTCAGGCACTTTGGCTGTCTCGCGTTCCGCGAAGAAGGCATGGACCAGGCCGGCCCGCTGCGGGCTGTCCAGGCATTGCAGGAACAGGGCGCGTTCGGCGCGCAGGCCTTCGTCGAAGGGCAATTCGATGGCGGCGCGCACGGCTTCGACGATCCGCGCGGGCGAGTACAGGCCGCGCGCGGCGCTGGCGGCGCGTTCGGCGGCGGCGTCTGCCTCGGCCAGCGCGGCCGGCTTGTCCGCCAGCGCGGCGGCCGCGTCCCGGGTGCGGCGCGGGCCGGCGCGCAGGGCCAGCAACTGCCGGGCGTATGCCAGGCCGGCGTCCAGCGCATCGTTCTCGCCGGCCAGCGCATCCACCAGGCCGGCGTCCAGCGCCTCCTGGGCCGACAGATGCCTGCCGGACAGCATCAGGTCCAGCGCGGCGCGCGCGCCCATGAGGCGCGGGGCGCGCTGCGTGCCGCCCGCGCCCGGCAACAGGCCCAGCGTCACTTCGGGCAATCCCAGCCTGGCCCCGGCCAGCGCGACGCGGTAGTGGGCGGCCATCGCCACTTCCAGCCCGCCGCCCAGCGCGGCGCCATGCAGCACCGCCACCACGGGCTTGGCGCTGGCCTCGATCTGGTTGCAGACGTCCGGCAGGATGGGGGGCTGGGGCGGCTTGCCGAATTCGCGGATGTCGGCGCCCGCGATGAAGTTCCTGCCCGCGCCCACGAGGACGATGGCGCGCACCTGCGGGTCCGTCTGGGCATTCTGGATGGCGGCGCCCAGGTCGGCGCGCACGGCGGCGCTCAGGGCGTTGACCGGTGGGTGGTCGATCGTGACGACGAGTATGTCTTCATAGCGGCGCGCGTGCGCGGCGCCGGTGCCTGCGCTGTCAGTCATGAACAGTGTCTCCGTCGGAGGCCGTCCCCGCCGCGCCGGAAGCGGCGGCAAAGGACTGGCCTGGCGGCCCAGGGCGGTCCGCCTTTTTTTGTGGCTTTATTCTTCCGCAGTCAATATGTCTTGACAATGGCATCTATAATTGACACTACGTATAAGAAAATTTGACAGTGCCTCGCGATAGGCGCGTTGGGAGACGCCGCATGGACACCAAATCCCTGACCCTGCTGGTGGAGATACTGGATGCGGGCAACCTGAGCGAGGCCGCCCGCCGGCTGAAGATGACGCGCGCCAACGTCAGCTATCACCTGAGCCAGCTCGAGCGTTCGGTGGGCATGCAGCTGGTGCGGCGCACGACGCGGCGCGTCGAGCCCACCGAAATCGGATTGAAGCTCTATCGCCATGGCCGCAGCATCCAGGACGAACTCGCCGCCGCCCGCGAATCGATCGAGACGCTGGGCAAGACACCCCAGGGAAAAGTCCGCTTGAGCGTACCCAGCGGCTACGGCCAGTTCGTGATGACGCCGTGGCTGCTGGAATTCAAGCGGGCCTATCCGGACATCGTGCTGGACGTGCTGTTCGAGAACAGCGTCGACGACCTGCTGCGCGACGAGGTCGACATCGCGGTCCGCATCATGTCCGAGCCGCCGCAGAACCTGGTGGCGCGCGAGCTGGGCCAGGTGCGTTACGTGGCATGCGCATCGCAGGCCTATGCCGCCGCCCGGGGCTTGCCGCAAAGCCCCGAAGACCTGGCGGGCAGCCCCATCATCAGCGCCGCCGTCATCGGCCGGCCGCTGCGCCTGTCCGCCTATTACGGCGGCCAGCCCCGCCAGCACGTGGTGCTGGAGCCCACCGTGATCTCGCGCAATTACGCCTTCCTGCGCGATGCGATCCGGGCCGGGCTGGGCGTGGGGATCGTGCCGGACTACGTGATCCACGAGGACCTGGCCCGAGGCGAACTGGTGGCCGCCCTGACGCCTTGGCGGCTCAGCATCTTCGGGCGCGCCATGTACATGCTGTACATGCCGAACCGGCACCACCCGCGCGCGATCGCGATGATCATCGAGTTCATCCTCGAACGCGCGCAGGCCCGACACGAGGGCAGGCCGGGGCTGATGGCGGCGGCCGGATAAGGCGTGGCGCGGGTTTCCTGACTGGGCGTTCAGCTTGGCGGGAATAAAATCCGTTTGCATCATGGCACGGCGGCCGGCCGCGGGCCGGCGGCGCTTCGCCCGTTTTCTCCAGGTCCGACTATGTCTTCGTTCGACATCCAATTGCTGCTCACCGCCCTGGCGAGCGTTCTCGTGCTGGTGGCGCTCATTGTCTCCCGCATCCGCATGCACCCGCTGCTGGCGCTGCTGATCGTGTCCATCGGGGTCGGTTTCGCCACCGGCATGGAGCCGTCGGCCATCGTCAAGAACCTGACAAACGGCGCGGGCAAGACCCTGGGCGCCGTGGGCGTGGTGATCGCGCTGGGCGCCATGCTGGGCAAGATTCTGGCGGATTCGGGCACCACCGAGCGCCTGGCCAACGCCATCCTGCGCCATACGTCGGCCCGCCTGATTCCCTGGGCCATGACGCTGGTGGCTTTCGTCATCGGCATCCCCATGTTCTTCGAGGTGGGCCTGGTGGTGATGCTGCCGCTGATCTTCAGCGTGGCGCGCAAGCTGGAGAGCCAGGAGCGCTTCAAGGGATCGGCGTACGTGTACGTGGGCGTGCCGGTGATTTCGGCGCTGGCGGCCATGCATGGCATGGTGCCGCCGCATCCCGGCCCGCTGACGGCCATCGCCACGCTCAAGACCACCGTGGGCCCGACCATGATCTACGGGTTCATCGCCGCGCTGCCGGCCATGATCTTCGGCGGCCCGCTGTACGGCGCCTTTATCGCGCCGCGCATGACGACCCGGCCGGACGAGGCCTTGCTGGACCAGTTCACCGCGGCCAGGCCGCAGGCAGCGGGGCGCGGCGCGCCCGGCGTGGGCCTGGGCGTCCTGGCGGCGCTGCTGCCCGCGTTGCTGATGCTGGTGCACGCGCTGGCCGAGATGCTGCTGCCCAAGGATTCCGCCGCGATGCACGCCGCCGCTTTCCTGGGCGACCCGTTGGTGGCCATGCTGCTGGGCGTGTTGTTCGCGGCCGTCACCCTCGTGTACCTGCGCGGCGGCGACGCCGAGAAGCTGCGCGACGCGCTGGGCAAGAGCCTCAAGCCGATTGCCGGCATCATGCTCATCATCGCGGGCGGCGGCGCGTTCCAGCAGGTGCTCACGAGCGCCAAGGTGGGCGACGCCATCGTGCACCTGACCCACCAGTTCGCCCTGCCGCCATTGGTGCTGGGCTGGCTGATCGCCATGCTGCTGTCGGTCTCCACCGGTTCGGCCACCGTCGGCATCGTGGGCGCGGCAGGCCTGCTGGCGCCGCTGGCGGGCGCGGATCCCAGCCTGAACCTGCCGCTGCTGGCGCTATCCATCGGCTGCGGTTCGCTGTTCTTCAATTACGCCAACCACGCGGGCTTCTGGATGGTGAAGGAATCCTTCGGCATGACCATGGGCGAAGCCACCAAGACCATCTCGGTGGTGCAGTCCATCGTGTCGCTGGCGGGGCTGGCGATGGTCCTGCTGTTCAACATGCTGCCTCCGCTGGGCTGAGGCCCGCGCCGCCGGCCGCATGGCGGCCGGTATTGTTATGCTGGGTCCACCCGAGCCGGAGACCCCATGACAGACACGCCCCGTCCCGCCGCCGCGCACGCGACCCGTTCCGCCCTGGCGTCCGACGCGCGCCGCGCGCAGCTGCGGCGCATGAAGATCGCCGCGCTGGCTTTGCTGGCGGCCATGATCAGCGGCTTCGTCGCCAGCCACGCGATGGGCGGGCAGGGCGCCTGGGCATGGGTGCGGGCGTTCTGCGAGGCGGCCACGGTGGGCGCGCTGGCGGACTGGTTCGCCGTGGTCGCCCTCTTTCGCCGCCCGATGGGCCTGCCCATTCCCCACACCGCCATCATCCCCAGCAACAAGGATCGCATCGGCGACAACCTGGCGGTGTTCGTGCGCGACCACTTCCTGGACCCGGACACCCTGATGGAAAAGCTGCGCGTGTTCGACCCCGCCGCGCGCCTGAGCCGCTGGCTGGCTCGTCCCCGGCAGGCGCATGCCTTGAGCGATGGAGCCCGCAACGTGGCCCTGCAGACGCTGGACCTGCTGGATGACCGGGCGGTGCGCGGCGTGATCCAGGAGTTCGTGGTCAAGAATCTGCGCCGCTGGGACGCCGCCGATACGGCGGGCGAAGTGCTGGGCCTGCTGACCCGCGACGGACGGCACCAGGAACTGCTGGACGCCGCGCTGGAAAGGCTGGGCGGCTATCTGGGCGAGGAAGACGTGAAGGCGCGCGCCTCGGGCCTGCTGGTGAAGTTCGCCAAGAAAGAGTGGCCGCGCATCATCGCCGCCGTGGACGTGGTGAAGTCGGTGGACGGCATCGCCGACAACCTGGCGGACCGGCTGGCCCGCGCCCTGGTGGAGGAGTTGCGCGACGTGCTGTCCGAACCGGACCATCCTGTGCGGCGCGACTACGAGGCCTGGGTGTTGAACTACATCCGGCGCCTGCGGGACGATCCCGCCCTGGCGGAGCAGGTCGAGGCGCTGAAGCAGCGCGCCATCGATCATCCCAAGGTGCAGGAATACGTGCAGGGGCTGTGGGACGATATCCATGCCGCGCTGCGGCGCGATCTGTCCGACGAGGATTCGGCGTTGGCGCGTCATCTGGAAAGCGCATTGCTGGCGTTGGGCCGCAAGCTGGGCGAGGATCCCGGCCTGCGCGAGGCGATCAACAACCACGTGCTCGGCGGCGCGCGGCGGCTGACGGGCAGGCTGCGCAGCGGCGTCACCGAGCATATTTCGCGCACCGTCAAGAACTGGGACGAGCGCCACCTGGTCGACGAGCTGGAGCTCAGCGTGGGCCGGGACCTGCAATACATCCGCTTCAACGGCACCCTGGTGGGCGGCCTGATCGGGGTGGCGCTGCATGCGGCGGTAGTGATGCTGCGGGGCTGAGGCCGCGCAACCCATCGCCACGGTTTGTATCAGGAACGAAGATTGCTGGCGGACGGTCCGAGGCGAATGCTATTGTTTTCGACGGCATGGACGGCGGCTGAGCCGTCCTTGTCCTACCGGCCGCCCGCGGTCCGCGGGCACGAATCCTGGAGGCACTCCATGAAGAAAATATCGTTGCTGGTTACGGCGCTTGCGCTGGCGGGCGCATCCGGCGCCGCATCGGCGGAAAACGTTTCGATGTCGTTCCTGTCCGCGGATGGCGTGGGCAAGAGCGCCGGCACTATCTCCGTCAAGGACACCAAGGGAGGGCTGCAATTCACGCCGAACCTGAAGGGCCTGCCTCCCGGCGAGCACGGGTTCCATGTGCACGAGAAGGGCTCTTGCGGCCCCGGCATGGTGAACGATCAGATGGCGCCGGGCGGCGCGGCGGGCGGGCACCTGGATCCCAAGGGCACCAAGGCCCACAAGGGCCCGATGGCGACCGACGGCCATCAGGGCGACTTGCCCTTCATCGTGGTGGGCGCCGACGGCGCCGCCAAGAAAGCCGTCGTGGCGCCGCACCTGAAGCTGGCCGACATAAAGGGGCGCGCGCTGATGGTGCACGTGGGCGGCGACAACTACAGCGACACGCCGAAGCCCCTGGGCGGCGGAGGCGGGCGCCTGGTCTGCGGCGTGGTGAAGTAGCCGCGGCTTCAGACCGTGCCGTTGCGGCCGTGCCGCCGGTAGCCCTCGCGTCCGGCCAGCCGGTCGTAGTAGGCCGCGACGGCCGGCAGCGGGGGCTTGGCGAAGGGGGTGAGGAACCACCGGTTCACCGAGAGCCCGACGGGGATGTCCGCGAGCGAGAACGCCGCTCCCGCCACATAGGCGCCGGTCTGCGCCAGGCGCTGGTCCAGTATGCCCATGCAGTGCGCCCAGGCCTGGCACGACGCCTCGATGGCGGCCGCGTCCTGGTGGGCGGGCGACTGCCGCGCCAGCCCCATGAAGGCGTAGGACCATGAGCGGTTCAGGTCGGTCGCCTGCCAGTCCATCCACTGGTCCACGCGCGCCCGCAGCCTGGGTTCGGCCGGATACAGGCTTTGGCCGCCATACTGCGAGGCCAGGTAGCGGATGATGCTGTTGGACTCCCACAGCACGAAATCGCCATCCTGGACGACCGGCACCATGGCGTTGGGGTTCAAGGCCAGGAAGGCGGGGTCGGAAGTGGGCCTGAAGCCCGTTCCCCAGTCTTCCCGCTCGAACGGCAGGTTCAGTTCGGCGCAGGTCCACAGCACCTTGCGGACATTGATGGATGAGGCCTTGCCCAATATTTTCAGCATGTTGCGCGCGCCGGGCGCTCCGATGGGATGACTGGCGCAGTCTAGCCGCGCCGCGAGGGCGCCGCCAGATACAGATTCCCGCCGCTCAGCCCGCAACAGATCCGGCGGCCGCGCCTTCGGGCTGGCTGCGCAGGCGCAGCACGGGCGAGGTGAACAGCACCGCGAATTGCACGGCGAAGCCGGCGGTGGACACCCACAGGCAGGCCTCGACCCCGGCCCGGGCGGCCAGCGCGGCGCCGATCAGCGCGCCGATGGGGCGGGCGCCGAAGGTGGCGGTGAGAATCACGGCGGAAACCCTGCCCAGCAAGGCATTGGGCGTCACCGCCTGGCGCAGCGTGGTGGTCGTGATCGTCCATAGGATCGGCCCGGCGCCGAAAAGGAAGAATCCGGCCGCGGCCCAGGCCCCCGAAGGATGCGCGAGGGTGGACAGCAGGATGAAGCTGGCCGCCAGCGCGGCCAGCGGACCCGCTCCGATCATGGCGCCGAAGGACAGCCGCCGGGCCAGCCAGGGCGCCAGCAAGGCGCCCGCGACCATGCCCCCGCCGTAGACGCCGAGCGTGGCGCCGACGCCGGCGGCGGACAGGTCCAGCCTGTCGATGGCATAGGCCACGTAGACGGCCTGCAGCACGAACCAGGCGGTGTTGAAGAATACGGCGGTGACCAGCACGGGGCGCAGCAGCGGATGCGCAAGGACGAAGGCCGCGCCTTCGCGCAGTTCGCCCAGCATGTGCCGCCGGGGCCTGGGGCCGGGCACGTCCTGAGGCAGCCTCGCAAGCAGTTGCGCCGCCAGCAGCGATAGCGCGGCGGCCAGCGCATACGCCGCCGGCGCTCCCATCCAGCCGACCAGCGCCCCGCCCGCCGCGGGGCCGGCGGAGAAAGCCGCGCTGCGCGCCAGTTCCAGCCAGCGATTGGCGCTGGCCAGTTCGTTGGGCGCGACCAGCCGGGGCACGAGGGCGGGCGCCGCGACGTTGTAGGCGACCGTGCCGACCGCGCCCAGGAAACCCAGCGCGGCCAGCCAGCCCAGGCCCAGGCCGTCCGTCCAGAGCAGCGCGAGCAGGCCCAGCAGGCTGGCCGCGCGCACGGATTCGGCGGCGGTCATCAGCGTCCGGCGCGACACCCGGTCGGCCAGCACGCCCGCGGGCAGCGATAGCAGCAGGAACGGCAGGGTCTGGGCGGTCTGCAGATAGCCCGTCTGCGCGGCGCTGGCGCCCAGGGCCAGCACCGCCACCAGGGGCGCGGCGGCCAGCGCCATCTGTTCGGAGAACTGGGCGGACAGGTTGGAGGCGGCCAGGCGGCGGAACGCGGAGGGCAGGGCAGGCATGGAGGCGAGGGGCGCGTGGACCGCGCCGCGGAAACGGCAAGGGCACGATCATGATCGTGCCCTCGTTCGCCCGCACTCCGTTCCTTGCCGTGGGTAGGGAAGCGCCCGTCAGGGGATGGGAGGATAGCTGCCGAAGCCGTCCGGCCAGGACGTCAACACCTCGTAGCCGGTGTCGGTCACGACCACCATGTGCTCCCATTGCGCCGACAGCGAGCGGTCCTTGGTGACCACGGTCCAGCCGTCGGGCAGCTGCTTGGTCTGGGGCTTGCCCGCGTTGATCATGGGTTCGATCGTGAACATCATGCCCGGCTGCAGCACCAGGCCCTCGCCCGGGCGGCCGTAGTGCAGCACTTGCGGTTCGTCATGGTAGATCTGGCCGATGCCGTGGCCGCAGTACTCGCGCACGATGCTGAAGTGCTCGCGGTGCGCCACGGTCTGGATCGCATGCCCCACGTCGCCCAGCGTCGCGCCCGGCTTCACGGCCATGATGCCGGCGCGCATGGCTTCGTAGGTCGTCTCGACCAGGCGGCGCGCCAGCGGGCTGGGCTGGCCCACGTAGTACATCCGGCTGGTGTCGCCGAACCAGCCGTCCTTGATGACGGCGACGTCGATGTTGAGGATGTCGCCGTTCTTCAGCACCTTGGCCGACGGGATGCCGTGGCAGATGACGTGGTTGGCCGACGCGCAGATCGTCTTGGGAAAGCCGTGGTAGCCCACGTTGGCCGGGATCGCCTTCTGCACGTTCACGATGTAGTCGTGGCAGATGCGGTCCAGTTCGTCGGTGGTGACGCCGGGGCGCACGTGTTCGGCGATCATGTGCAGCACTTCGGCCGCCATGGCGCCGGCCTTGCGGGCCATGTCGATGTCGGCGGCGGACTTGATGGAGACTTTGCGCGCCATTTATGCGGCCTCCTGCTGGGCGGCTTGCGGCAGCCCCTGGGACAGGGAGGCGATGGCGAAGCCCTCGGCCTGCTCGATGCGGATCAGCATCTGGCAGATGTCCGCGTGGCGCAGTTCCGGATAGAGCTCGGACAGCATGCCGATGCGCATCCAGTGTTCGGCCTGGGAGTTGATGGAGCGGCTGAGCGCGCCGCTGGCGACGCGGAGGTTCTCATGCATCTGCTCGGAGATCTTGACGATGCCCATAAGTAATCCGTATATGGTTTGTATATGGATCGTATCTTACTGCCGAGCGGGGCCACGCGCAAATCCGCCGGGCGCCGGCGCCTCGCCCGGCCCCGGACGGCGAGCCGCGCCGGTCCTAGCGGGCCTTGCCGCGCGCGGTCTTCTTGGCGCTGGCGCGCGGCGCGTCCTTCGGGGGAGGGGCGACGGCCGCGGCCATCTGCTCCATCCACATCAACGCATCCGTGTACGACAGGAATTGCTGCAGATAGCCGGGCGACAGTTCGCGCATCAGCGAGAGCGTCCGGTGCACGATCTGGTTGGAATTGAGCGGGCCGGCGTTCTTGTGCACCTGTTCCTGCGATTGCCGGACCTGGCGGTCGGCGCTGACGCGCGACCACACGCCGCGGAAATATTCCAGCGCGGGAAGGTCAGGATAGGCGGCCCGCAGCTCGGCCGCGAAGGATCCATCGCCGCCGTCGCCTGCCGGCGCGGGGGCGGCCAGGGCGTCGGCCAACTGCCCGAGCGGCCCGCGCAGGGAGGCCGCGGGCGCATCGGGCGCGGCGCAGGCGGAAGTCGGGGCGGCGCGCTCCAGATCGGCCTCGTAGGCCTGGATCAGCGTCGCCAGCCGGGCGTCCAGGCGCCGCCGGGCCTCGCCGTCCTGGGCGGCCGCGCGGCGCGCCATCGCGTCGAGGAACCGGAAGCGCGCCGGGGCCAGGCGGTCGGCGCCGCTTTCGCGCCAGGCGTCCAGCATGGCGCGGGCGTCGAGGATTTCCCCGCGGGTCCCGTCACTGCTCACTGGGCTGTCCCGGGTTGCTGGAGGGCCGGGGGATGGGCGTGATCTCGACCCGGCGGTTCTTGGCGCGGCCTTCCTCGTCGGCGTTCGAGGCCACGGGCTGCTCGGAGCCGAAGGCGGCGGCGAACACGGAGGAAGAGGGCACGCCCTCGTCGATCAGCGCGCGCGTCACCGTCAGGGCGCGCTGGGCCGAAAGATCCCAGTTGTCCGCGAAGCGGCGGTTGCCTTCGCGCACCTGCTGGTCGTCGGTGTAGCCGCTGACCATCAGGATCTCGTTGTGCGTCTTCAGGTAGGCGGCCAGCGGTTCGATCAGGGTCTTCAGGACCTCGCGGCCCTCGGGCTGCAATTGGTCGGAGTTCAGGGCGAACAGCACGCTGCCGCTGATGCCGATGCGGCCGTCGATCAGCGTCACGCGGCCGGCCGCCAGCGGGCCGGCCAGCGCCTGTTCGAGCGTCTCGCGGCGCTGCGTTTCGGCCTGGCGCTGCCTGACCTCTTCCTCGAGCTGATTCGACAGCTGAAGCTGCACGGCGACGACGCTGACCAGGATCAGGACGAAAGCGCCCAGCAGCACCGACATCAGGTCGCCGAAGACGGCCCAGGCCGGGACTGTCGGCTCCACGCCGCCGTCGATGTCCTCGCTCATGCGGCTTCCGCTCCGGCCGTTGCGCGCTGGCTGGCCAGCTGCTGCAGGTTTTCGACGATCTGCTTCTGCGACATCACGCTCAGGTCCACGACTTCACGCGCCTGCGCGACGTAGTAGGCCAGTTGCTCGTCGCCGCGCGCGATGGACTTGTCCAGCGCGGCTTCGATGCGCTGCAGGTGCGCCACCAGCTTGTCGTTGGACTCGCCGAAGAGCTGTACCGCGGCGCCGAACGATTCGCCCAGGCTGGCGACCTCGACCGCGCCGCTGGCGACCTGCGCGGCCACCTCGGCCAGCTTGCCGGTCTCGCTTTCGACCAGGCCGGTGAACTGGGCGCCCACGCGATCCAGCAGGCCGGCCGACGACGAGACCAGCGCGTCCACGGCCGAGCGCTGCTCGGCGGCCGTGTGGTTGACGGCGTCCAGCAAGGTGCCCAGCGTTTCGAGCAGGCGGCCGCGCTCTTCCAGCATGTCGTTGTCGCGCGCCATGCTGTCGGACAGCTTCTGGCGCAGTTCCCCGATGACTTCGGCGGCCGCGCGCGGCGCTTCGGAGGCGGCCTGCACCAGGCGGCCGATTTCGGCGATGGTCTCGCTGGCGTGCGCCTGCGTCTGGGACGCGATGTCCTGCGCGGTCAGCGCCAGCGCGTCGCAGATCTGCTGCTGCTGGCTGGCGGTGCTGGCGCCCGCCTGTTCCCATTTGGCGCGCAGGGCGTCGGCCATTTCGCCGAGCTTGCCGGTCCAGGCGGCCAGGCGGGCCTCGTCGCCGGCGGCCAGGGCCGCCCGCAGGTCGGAATGCGATTGCTCCAGCGTGCGCAGCAGCGCGGCGGAATGCTCTCCGAAAGCGGCTGCGGCGGTTTCCAGCGCCTGCCGGTTGCCGTCGGCCAATTGTTCGCCGACCCGCTCCTGGCGCGACTGCGCTTCGGTCCAGGCCTGCGTGACCCTGTCGGCCGCGGCTTCCAGTCGGCTGGAAACGCTTTCCAGCACGCTGGCCTGGGCCTGCGACTGCGCGGTGAGGTCGCGCGCGGTCTGGGACAGCGTGTCGCTGATTTCCAGTTGGCGGATGGCGGCCTGCGTGCCCGCCTGTTCCCATTCCTGGCCGAGCCGGGCCGCCATCGTGGCGAGCGTGCCGGTCCAGGCGGCGAGACGTTCCTCGTCGCGCGAAGCCAGCGCCTGCTGCAGCTGCGCGTGCGATTGGTCCAGCGTGCCCAGCAGGGCCGCCGCGTGCTGCTCGAAAGCCGACGCGGCGGCTTCCAGCGCCTGCTGGTTGTCGCCGGCCAGCTTGGCGCTGACCTGTTCCTGGCGGGATTGGGCCTCGGTCCAGGCCTGCGTGACGCCGGCGGCGGCCGTTTCCATGCGCGCGGCCACGCCTTCCAGCAACGCGGCCTGGGACTCCGTCCGGGAGGTGACGTCGCGCACCGCCTGGGCCAGCGACTCGGTGATTTGGTGCTGGCGGGCAACGGTGTGTTCGCCGGCCTGTTCCCATTGCTGGCCCAGCGCGGCGGTCATCGCGGCGAGCGTGCCGCTCCATGCGGCCAGGCGTTCCTGGTCGCGCGAGGCGAGCGTGGCCTGCAGGTCCGCGTGCGATTCGTCCAGCGCGCGCAGCAACGAGGCGGAATGCTGTTCGAAGGTGGCGGCGGCGGCGGCCAGGGCCTGCTGGTTGTCGCCGGCGAGCTTGGCGCTTGCGGCTTCCTGGCGGGAGAGGGCGTCGGCCCATTGCTGCGAAACGCCGTTGGCCGCGGCTTCCATGCGGGCCGACACGCCTTCCAGCAGGCTGGCCTGCACGGCCGCCTGCGAGGTGATGTCGCGCACCGTCTGGGCCAGGGTCTCGGCGATGGCTTGCTGGCGGTCGGCGGCCTGGGCGCCGGCCTGTTGCCATTCCTGGCGCAGCGTTGCGCCCATGGCGCCCAGCGTCTCGGTCCACGCCGCCAGGCGTTGCTGGTCGCGCGAAGCCAATTCGGATTGCAGGGCGGCATGCGATTGGTTCAGGGTGCGCAGCAGGGAGGCCGAGTGCTGCTCGAAACTCGCGGCCGCGGCCGTCAACGCCTGCAGGTTGTCGCCGGCCAGCTTTTCGCTGGCCTGCTCCTGACGCGACAGGGCATGGGTCCACGCCTCGGACATCGAGCCCGAGGAGGCCTCCAGGCGGGCGGAGACGTGGTCCAGCAGGGCGGCCGAGCGCTGCTCGAAGGTCTGGGCGAAATGATCCAGCGACGCGCGCAGGTCCTGGGCCAGCGCTTCGCTGGCGCGTTGCTGCCCGGCCAGGGCCTGGTTCCAGATGTCGGCCACGTTGGCGGTCGAGGCCTGGAGGCCGGCGGTCAGGCCGTCCAATTGCCGCTGCACGGCCTGCGTCACGGTGTCCTGCAGGGAGGCCGTCTCGCGCGACAGGCTTGCCATCGTTGCTTCCACCACGGGCTGCAACGCCTCGCCGGCGGAGCGCGCGCTTTGCGCCACCCCGTCCTTCATGGACTGCTCCATGACGGACGCCAGGCGGGCATACGCGGCCTCGGCCTTGCCCTGGAACGCGTCCTGGCTGGCCAGCTGCCGGTCGCTCAGCGACTGGTTCTGGCGGGCCATGCCGTCCATCATCGTTTGCAGTTTGTCGACCAGGGCGGGCATGGCGTCGGCCTGGCGCTGCATGACTTCGGCCTGCCGCTGGAGCAGCTTGAAGGATTCCTCGCGCTGGTAGCCCTGCGAATACACGCGCAGGGTGGTGGCGGCCTTGGTGTCGAGCCATTGGGCCGCCCGCACGCGGTCGCGGCGGCACAGCGCGGCCAGCAGCCCCAGCATCGCGGAGGTGGCGACGCCCGCGATCGAGGTGCCGAACGCGAAGCCCAGGCCCTTGACGGGCGCGGCCAGAGACGCCCGGATGGCGGCCAGGTCGGTGGCGCTTTCCAGCGCCAGGCCGGTGCCGCGCAGCGTGACCACCATGCCCAGGAAGGTGCCCAGCATGCCCAGTAGCACCAGCAGGCCCACGAGATACGGAGTAAGCGCCGGACCGGGCAGTCCCGCCCGCTCGCCTTCGATGCGCAGGCGGGCCGCGTTGCGCAGGCTGGGGGCAAGCTGGTCCAGCCAGGTGCCCAGATTGCCCGGCGGCTCGGACAGCCCGGACAGGGCGCGGGTCAGCGAGGACGTCGCCTGCTGATAGCGCCACAGTTCGAACGCGCCCGTGAGGTAGCAGACGCCGATCAGCAGGGTCACGGCCAGCGCCAGCGGATTGGTGCCGGCATAGCCCAGGCCGATCCAGCCCGCGACGGCCAGGCCAGCCATGAAAACAACGAAATTGATCAGGTATCGGGACATAGTGTCCTTAATGTGAACAGACCTAGCTGGAGCGAAGGGCGGCAAGCAGCCCTTCGACCGGTTGTAAACGAACGTCCAATTCGGCAAGCAGGACGCTCCGCATATCCTTGCGGAACGTATCCAGCCATGCGCCGGACGCGATCGGCGGGGGCGCGGCGGCGCCTTCGGCCTCGTCGGCCGCGGCGTGCTCGCCGGCCTCCGCCAAGACTGCCGCCTCCGCCTGGCGCAGGCGCTCGAAATGGCCCTGCAGCAGCTTCGGGATAGCGCCCAGCAGGGCGCGCTCCTTGGGCAGCAGGGCGCGGTCCATGATGGCGTCCACGACCGCGAGCCGCGTCCACTCGCCGTTGCGGGCCGCGACCATGCCGCGCAGCCGGCTGCGCAGATTGCCCACGCTGGTTTCCATCGTGTGCTGCAACGATAGATAGCGTTGGCGGAAATTCGCGTAGTCGGCTTCGGCCTCGGCCAGGGCCGCCAGCTTTTTCGCCGGCGGCGCCTGTCCCGGCACGGGCCGCCTGGCGGCCGTGGCGGCGGTATCGCTGGCGATGGCGTCGGCCAGGGTGGTCCGGACCCGCTCGCACTCGCGTTCCTCGGCGCTGCTGAACATGCGCGCGCCCGGCGCGATTACCGGCGGCTTGGTATTGAGCGCCGCGGATAAGGCGATCGCGTCCGTCCAGCCGAGCCATTGGCTCAGATGGTCCGAGAGCGATTGCCTGGATTCCGGAACATCGACATCCGTCAGGCGAGTCAGCAAGCGAATGAGCGTCGGGCCGCTTAAACCTGTGCGCTGTGGGGCTTGCAACATACCACCAGAGTCAAAAAGGGGGGAGTTTACACGGTGGAAGGCAGGCGAAGGGCCCCCAGGCGGGCCGCAAAGAACGTCCGGCGGGTAAAAGGGGGCGTATCACCCCCTCGGGATGCAATATTGTGACGCCCGGCTATGCCTGCGCCGTGTCCCAGGCAGGCGAGAGGGGATCCAGGCGCTGCGCCAGGAAATCGATGAAGCGACGGGTCTTGGCCGGCAGCAGACGGGTCTCGGTGACGGCATACACGGCGACCGGTTCGAGGCTCCATTCCGGCAGCACGCGTTCCAGTCCGCCGGCTCCGACGCCCAGCGCCGCGATGCCAGCGCCCAGCGCGGCCAACTGCCTGGCCATGCAGGCGTCGTTGGCGCCGTAGCGTTGGGCGGCGGCCACCCGGCACCGTTCGTCCCCGCGCCGCAGCAGCCAGGGCGCCGCCTGGCCCGCGCCGAGGCGCAGGCCGATGCCGTCGTGGCGTTCCAGGTCGGCGGGCCCCCGCGGCGTTCCGCGCGCGGCCAGGTAGGCGGGGGAGGCGTACAGCCCCGCCTGCACCGCGCCGAGGCGGCGCGCCACCAGCGAGGAATCCGGCAGTTCGCCCAGCCGGATCGACACGTCGCTCGTGCCGGGCTGGCGGTCGGCGGATTCGGGGCCCGCCACGCCCAGCTGGAGACGGATTTCCGGATACCGGCTCCCGAAGGCCGCCAGGGCGGGCATCAAGGCGTCCAGCGCGTGGGCCGGCGGCAACTGGACGCGCAGCGGGCCGCTGGGGGTTTCCAGCTGTGCGCGCAGTTCTTCGTGGGCGATCTCGGCTTGCGCCACGATGCGGCGGCAGCGCTCGAAGTACACGCGGCCGGCGTCGGTCAATTCCACGCGCCGCGTGCTGCGGTTGAGCAGCCGCAGCCCCACCGCCCGTTCCAGTTCCGCCACGTGGCGCGATACGGTGGACGTCGGCACGCCGAGCGCGGCGGCGGCGCGGCTGAAACTGTGCGCTTTCGCCACTTCGGCGAACAATTCCATTCCATGCAGGCGTTTCATAGGTGGATCTCCCACGCGCGGCCGGGCCCGCGGTCAGAATGCGTAGATCACGCCCACGTTGGCGAAGACGTTCGTCTTGCGCTCCGTCAGCGGGCTGTCGCGGGCGTCGCCCACCAGGGTATTGACGCCCAGCGTGGTTACCGCGCTCCAGCGCGTATCGATGCGATGGGCCCAGGTGCCGAAGAGCGCCACGGACTTGAAGCCGGACGAGGGCGAGTACGTTTCCAGTCCGGCGCGGCTGCGCGCCGCCTGCGACGGCGTCACGCCGAACCAGGTCTGCATGGCGTCGTCGTTGGCCCATTGCGTGCTGGCGCCCAGCGTGAGGCGGTTGCGGGTGTCGCGCCATGCTTCATAGGTGGCGCGCAGCTCCAGCGTGCCGCCGTAGCCGCTGCGCGCGGCCTGCCGGTAGGCCGCCATCACCGAATAAGGCCCCGGGGACCATTCGATGAAGGCGCCGTAGGTGCCGTGGAAGTCGATGTCGTCCAGGCCTTCCGTGCGGTCGGAATCATCCGCCTTGCGCCCCAGCGCCATGCCGACGAAGGCGCCCGCGGTCCAGTCCGGGCCGAGATCCGTCTTCAGGCCCATGGCCGGCAACCCGGCGCGCGGGGAAATGAAGAAATGGCCCGCGTCGTAGTTGATCAGGGGCACGGGCAGGGCGCGGTACTCGCGCGAGCCTTCATACACCGGCACGGCCCCCACGCCCAACCCGATGAAGTTGGCGCCGCCGCCTTCGGCGCGGGCATTGCCCGCCAGGGCGGCCAGCAGGGCCGAAGCCACCGCCGGTCCGCTTGCTAAAATCTTTCGCTTCATTCCATTGCTTCCTGTGCGTGTTTCCGGCGGGCTGCCTGCCTCGCCGTCCGAGGTCCGCATTGTCGGCATGGGGTTTTAATAATTTTTTAAAGCGGTGCCGGCATTCTCTGGCCTCGTTCGATTGCCTTGGAGTGCGCTTGCGTGTCCTGCTAGTGGAAGATGACGCCATGCTGGGCGATGCGCTGCATACCAGCCTGGTCCAGTCGGGCGCGGACGTGCATTGGGTGCGCGGCGTCGCGCAGGCGAAGCTGGCCCTGGTCGAGCACGGTTTCAACGCCGTGCTGCTGGACCTGGGGCTGCCCGACGGCAGCGGCCTGGCGGTCCTGAAGCAGCTGCGCGCGCGCTACGACGCCACGCCCGTGCTCATCCTTACGGCGCGCGACCGGCTGAGCGAGCGCGTGCAGGGCCTGGACCTGGGCGCCGACGATTACATCGTCAAGCCGTTCCAGCTCGATGAACTGCTGGCCCGCCTGCGCGCGGTCGTGCGGCGCAGCAGCAATGCGGTCGTGTCGGCGCTGCGCTGCGGCGACGTGGTGGTGGAGCCCGCCAGGCGGGCAGTCACCCGCGGCGGCGTGGAGATCAACCTGAGCGCGCACGAGTACCGCACGCTGCTGGCGCTGATGGAACGCATCGGCCATACCGTCAACCGCGAGCAGCTGGAGGCCGCGGTCTATGGCGATAGCGGCGCCATCGAAAGCAATACCGTGGCCGTGTACATCCATCAACTGCGCCGCAAGCTGGGCGACAAGCTCATCACGACCGTGCACGGCCTGGGCTACCGTATCGAGGCGGCGCCATGAAGACACTGCGCAGGCAGCTGACGGTCACGCTGCTGCTGACCCTGCTGCTGGCCTGGGTGGCCGTGTTCGCGTTCCAGCAGTACGAAACCTCGCGCTCGCAGACTGGCGTGCGCGATCAATGGCTGCATGATGCGGCCAACCAGATGCTGGCCTCGCTGCCGGTCAGCCTGCTGGGCAACGTGGCGCCCACCGAGCGCTTCTCTCCGCCCGTGTCCGGCCATGTGGATGGAGACCGGATCAGGTTCCACGTGTGGTCCCTGGCCGACCGCCGGCTGTTGATGCGTTCGCCGGAGTCGCCCGCCCAGCCCTTGAGCGGCGGTTTCCGGGACGGCTACGCCGACGTGTCTGCCGACGGCGCCGGTTGGCGCGTGTTCGCGCTGACCGACGCCAGCGGGCGCGTGCAGGTGCAGGTGGCCAAGCCGCTGAGCGTGTGGCGCGCGGAATCCTTGTACAGCTTCAAGCGCGGGCTGATCATCGTCTCCATCCTCTTCGTGCTGTTGGCGGCGGTGAGCTGCGCGGTGGTGGGCCGGGCCTTCCGCAAGGTGGATCGCGCGGGGGACGCCATTTCGCGCCGCGGTCCTTTCGACCTGGCGCCGCTGCCCTCGGCCGGCATGCCGGGCGAACTGCGGCCGTTCATCCAGTCGATCAATCAGTTGCTGTTGCGGGTGAAGGGCGGCATGGACCGCGAGCGCCGCTTTCTGGAGGACGCGGCGCATGAGCTCCGGACGCCCCTGGCCGCGCTGAGCGCGCACGCCGAACTGGTGGCGCGCAGCGCGGGCGGCGGCGAGGCCGCCGCAGCTATCGAGAAACTGCGCATGGTGGCCCAGCGCACGTCGCGCCTGTCGGAGCAACTGCTGGACCAGGCCCGCATGGACGCCTTGAACGCAAGCGCGGACGCTCCGGTGGCGATCGAACTGGACTCGCTGCTGGTGATGCTGGCGCGGGACCGGGAGACGGACGCCGTCCGCAAGCGGCAGCGCATCCAGCTCGACGTCCAGGCCTGCGCGCTCCAGGGGCGGCTCGACGCGATGGGCGTGCTGCTGCGCAACCTGCTGGACAATGCGGTCCGCTATACGCCGGAGGGCGGCCAGATCTCGGTGTCCTGCGGGCCGCTGCCCGGCGGCGGCGCGTTCGTGCGCGTGGCCGACGACGGCCCGGGCATCGCGCTCGCAGAGCGCGAGCGCGTGTTCGACCGCTTCTACCGCGCCCCGGGCAGCGCCGGCGGCGGCAGCGGCATCGGCCTGTCGCTGGTGGCGCAGATCGCCCGGCAGCATGGCGCCGACGTGACCCTGGGGCCGGGTCTGCGCGGCGCGGGCGTCGCGCTGACCGTGGCTTTTCCTCCGGCGGGCGCCTGAAGGCGGTCCGGCGCGCCGCTTGGTGGTAGATTAGTCCGGATCATCCAAGAGGAGCGGCGAAAGTGGCGGGACGCCCATGGACTTCCTGATCGCCTCGGCGGCGCGCGCGCTGGCGGCCGGCGATCCCCTGGGCGCGCTGAACCTCATCGCCTTGCGTGGCGATGCGGCCGCGCTGGCCCTGGGCGGCATAGCCATGGCGCAGCTGGGCGACTTCAGGCGCGCGAAAACGCTGTTGCGCTGCGCCGCTCGCGGCTTCGATCCGAAAGACGCGCTGTCGCGCGCCCGCTGCGTCGTGGCGGAGGCCGAGATCGCGCTCGTGTCGCGCGAGCTGGCCTGGCCGGAGAAGGCGCTGGAGGCCGCGCGCGCCGCGTTGCAGGCGCACGGGGATCCGGCCAACGCCGCCCACGCGCGGCATCTGCAGGCTCGCCGCCAGCTTCTCATCGGCCGCCTCGACGAGGCCGAGCGCGCGCTGGCCGGACTGGATCCTGCAGGCCTTGCGCCCGCGTCCCGGGCGGTCCACGAACTGATCGCGGCGGGCATCGCGCTGCGGCGCCTGCGCATGCAGCCCGCGCGCGCCGCGTTGGCCCGGGCCGAGCTGGCCGCCGGCCACGCGGGCATTCCCGCGCTGACGGCCGAGGTGGAAAGCGCGTCCCGGGTCCTGTCGACGCCGGCCGCGCGCCTGGTGGCGCGCGACGAGCAACGCCTCTTGCTGCTGGATGACGTGGAAGCGCTGCTGGCATCGGACACGCTGGTCGTGGACGCATGCCGCCATGCCGTCCGCGAGGCGGGCGTCATGGTGCCGCTGGCGAGCCGTCCGGTGCTGTTCGCGCTGGCCCGCGCGCTGGCGCAGGCATGGCCGCGCCCGGCCCCCCGCGAGACGCTGATCGCGCAGGCCTTCCGCACGGCGTACTTCGACGAAACGCACCGCGCCCGCCTGCGGGTCGAGATAGGGCGGCTGCGCGCCGCCCTGCGGCCGGTGGCCGGCATCGTCGCCGCGCGCAACGGCTTTGCGCTGAAACCGCGGGAGGGACGGCGGGCCGTGGTGCTGGCCCGCCCCGTGGACGACGCCGGCCGCGAGCACGGTGCGATCCTGGCTTTCCTGGCCGACGGCGAGGCATGGTCGAGTTCGGCGCTGGCGCTTGCGCTGAACACAAGCCAGCGCACGGTGCAGCGAGCGCTCGACGAGCTGGCGGCAACGGACAAGGTGCAATCCCGCGGGCAAGGGCGCGCGCGGCGCTGGATGACGCCGCCCGTGCCCGGATTCACGACAACCTTGTTACTCCCGGCCGGGCTGGCGGGCCGCTAGCATGGTGATACCCAAACGAGGACACCGACATGAAACGCTCTCAAGCTCAAATCATCCGTGAATATGGTCCCTTTCCCGGCGTGCAGGCCGTGCACGGCCTGACCTACGATGGACGCCAGGTGTGGTTCGCCGTGGGAGAGAAACTGCTGGCCATGGACCCCGACAGCGGCGCCACGCCGCGCGAGATCGCGGTGGCCGCAAGCGCCGGCACGGCCTTCGACGGCAAGCATCTCTACCAGATCGCCGACGGGCGCATCCAGAAGATCGATCCCGCCAGCGGCCGGGTGCTGTCCACCATTGCCGCGCCGGGCGCCGGCGAGGACTCGGGCCTGGCCTGGGCGGAGGGCAGCCTGTGGGTCGGCGTGTACCCGCAGCGCAAGATCCACCAGGTGGATCCCGAAAGCGGCCGCGTGCTGCGCACCATCGCGTCGGACCGCTATGTCACCGGCGTGACGTGGGTGGACGGGGAGTTGTGGCACGGCACCTGGGAAAACGGCGCAAGCGAGCTGCGCCAGGTGGACGCCAGCTCGGGTGAGGTGCTGCAAAGCGTGGAGATGCCCGCGGGTACGGGCGTGTCCGGCCTGGAGTCGGACGGCGCCGGTTGCTTTTTCTGCGGCGGCGGCGAAAGCGGCAAGCTCAGGGTAGTGCGGCGTCCGGCTCAAGAGGCCGGCGACGCGCCCGCGGGCAAGATGCCGGCGGAATCGTCGGCGGGGTAGGCCCGATGCGCCGGCGCCTTCGCGGCGCCGGCATGCGTACCAGCGGGTCGTATGGGGCCAGTCTCCCAGGCCCCACACGCCGTTTTTCCGTTCCAGCACGGTGTGCCGGGTCTGCCACTCGTCCGGCCGGTGCTCGAAGGGAACCCCGGATATCCAGGGATGAAAAACGGGATCCGCCGCCCAGTCCGCGGTGGCGCGCTCCTGCCGCCATTCGAACTTCACCGCCGAGACCGCATCGGGATTGTCGTCGAACGGATTCTTGAGCGGCTTGGAGTGGGTGAGGTGTTTGCCGGCCTGCAGGCCGGGAGCGCAGAACTTCGCCGTATAGACCACATCGGAACCGATGCGGGCCGCGCCGTGCATGTAATAGGCGCGGCCTTTTTTTTGGTGAGCGCCTTGCGGCTGCAGGCGCCCTCGGGCTTCTCGTCCGGCTGGCGGCGAGCCGTCGCCGCTGGCGCTGACGCGCCTGACCGTGATGAGCCGGTGCTTGGCCAAGCCTTGCACGATCTTGTCCCGCTCTTCAAGGCTTCCCGGGCACGGCGCCTACTACTAAAGCGCTAATCCCGTGTCTAGGGTAAGTCCTGACATAAAGCTGATTGTCAGCGATTAGTCAGAAAGGTTTAATCAGCACACAGTTTCGCATCATCCGCAGCCCGGTACCGGGAACGCGCAGCAGGCGTCGCCATCCCGCGTCCACGCAGGAGAAGTAACTACAAGCTGGTCCATGTAGTCCTTTCAGGAGACAACAAGCCATGCAACACGTTACGAAGCCCCGTCGCAAGTTCATCTCTGGCGCCGCCGTCGCAGGCGCCGCCGCGCTGGGATTCCCGGCGGTCACCCGCGCGCAGAATGCCCCGATTTCCCTGCGTTTCCAGAGTACCTGGCCCGCCAACGACATCTTCCACGAGTTCGCCCGCGACTACGCCCAGAAGGTCAACGACATGGCGGGCGGCCAGTTGAAGATCGAGGTGCTGCCCGCCGGCGCCGTGGTCAAGGCGTTCGATTTGCTGGATGCCGTGTCCGCGGGCACGCTGGATGGCGGGCACGGCGTGGTGGCCTACTGGTACGGGAAGAACACGGCGGTGGCCTTGTGGGGGTCCGGCCCGTCCTTCGGCATGGACGCCAACATGCTGCTCGCCTGGCACGAGTACGGCGGCGGCAAGGAACTGCTGGTCGAGATCCAGAAAGCCATGGGCGTGAACGTGGTGTCGCTGATGTACGGGCCGATGCCGACCCAGCCCTTCGGCTGGTTCAAGCGCCCGGTCACGAAAATGGAAGAGGTCAAGGGCCTCAAGTTCCGCACCGTGGGCCTGGCCATCGACATGTACACGGCCATGGGCGCGGCGGTCAACGCGCTGCCGGGCGGTGAAATCGTGCCCGCGCTGGACCGCGGCCTGCTGGACGGGGCCGAATTCAACAATGCGTCCTCGGACCTGGCGCTGGGCTTTCAGGACGTGTCCAAGATCTGCATGCTGCAGAGCTTCCACCAGAGCGCGGAGCAATTCGAGATCCTGTTCAACAAGGCGAAGTACGACGCCTTGCCCGAGCATCTGAAGCACATCCTGAGCTATGCCGCGCAGGCCTCCAGCGCGGACATGTCCTGGAAGGCCGCGAACCGCTATTCGCAGGACTACATCAAGCTCCAGAAGGAGCACAACGTGAAGTTCTACAAGACGCCCGACGCGATTCTTCAGCAGCAGCTGAAGATCTGGGACGAGATGATCGCCAAACGCTCGGCCGAGAACCCCCTGTTCAAGAAGGTGCTGGAGTCGCAACGCGCCTTCGCCGAACGGGTGGGGCGTTGGCACGGGGATACCTCGGTCAACTTCCGCATGGCCTACAACCATTACTTCTCGCGCAGCAACAAGGCCTGAGTCCCGCTCCGTACCCGCTCGCGGGGGCGGCACCGACGGACCGGCAGAGCCGGGTCCGCGGTGCCCCGGATTGGGCAGAGCATGATTGGGCAGAGCAATCTTGTCGCGCAGAGAACGTCTGCTTGATGGGCTTCGGGTGTCACGTGCCTCGAAAGACCGACGCACCCGTATCCCACGCAGCGCGCCGTCCAGCGGCGCGCTGTGGCGCCATGCGCCTTGACCAGGACGTCAGATGATCCGAATCATACGTTTCATAGACCGTATCTCCACTTTTGTCGGGCAGGCCTTTGCCTGGTTGATCGTCATCCTGACCTTGCACGTATGCTGGGAGGTGGCCGCGCGCTACCTGTTGAACCAGCCCAGCGCATGGGCGTTCGACCTGCAGATGATGTACTACGGCATCCTCTTCATGATGGCCGGCGCGTACACCCTGGCCAAGAACGGCCACGTGCGCGGGGACATCCTGTACGGCTTCCTGCCGCCGCGCGTGCAGGCGGGCCTGGACCTCACCCTGTACATCGTATTTTTCTTTCCCGGTGTGATAGCGCTGGTATGGGCGGGCTGGTACTACGCCGGCTATTCCATCGCCATCCGCGAGCATTCCTCGCTGATGGCCGACGGACCGCCCATCTATCCCTTCAAGGCATTCATCCCGATCGCGGGCGCGGTCCTGCTGGTGCAGGGCGTGGCGGAAGCGATGCGCTGCCTGTTGTGCCTGCGGCGCGGCGCCTGGCCTTCGCGTGAAGAGGACGTCGAGGAAGTGGACGTCGACAAGCTGAAGGAAATGGTGCACGTGAAGGACGAGGACATCGCCCGTCTGGACCGCTATGTCACAACCGGGGAGCCTCGCAAATGAAGATCCACAAGGCATTGTGGTTCGGCCTGTCGTGCATCGGACTGGTCATCCTGATGATCGTGTTCCTGACGCCCTGGGACCATCTCACCACCGGGCACATAGGCCTGCTGATGCTGGCCCTCATCGTGGTGGCGATCATGCTGGGCTTTCCGACGGCGTTCACGCTGATGGGGATGGGCGTGCTGTTCACGTTCCTGGCGTACTACATGCAGAGTTCCGATCCGGGCCGCTCGATCGGGCAGACGCTGGACCTGATGGTGCAGCGCACGTACGCCACGATGACGAACGATTCGCTGATCTCTATCCCGCTGTTCGTGTTCATGGGCTATCTGGTCGAGCGCGCCAACCTGATCGAAAAGCTCTTCCGGTCCATGCACCTGGCGCTGGCGCGCGTGCCCGGGGCGCTGGCGGTGGCCACGCTGGCGACATGCGCGATCTTCGCCACCGCCACGGGCATCGTCGGCGCGGTGGTGACGCTGATGGGCCTGCTGGCCATGCCCGCCATGCTGAAGGCGGGCTACAGCGTCCGGTTGACCGCGGGCGCCATCACGGCGGGCGGCTGCCTGGGCATCCTGCTGCCGCCGTCGGTGATGCTGATCGTGTACGGCGCGACGACCGGCGTGTCCGTCGTGCAGCTGTACGCGGGGGCGCTGTTCCCCGGCATCATGCTGGCGGCGCTGTACATGCTCTACGTGGTCCTCGTGGCCAAGATCCGTCCCGACATGGCGCCGCCGCTGCCCATGGAGGAACGCGGCGTGCCCTTGTCCCCCGAATCCGCCGCGCTGGCCTCGGGCGGGCACGTGCGCGCGCTGTCGGGCATGGTGGCGGCCCTGTTCAAGGGGCGCCGCAACCGCGACGTGCCGTTCGGCGCGCTGTTGCGCTACATGGCGATGGCGCTGGCGCCGCTGGCGGTCACGGTGCTGCTGGTGGCGGTGGTCTACCAAGCCACGACGCGGCCGGAGGTGGTGTACGACATTCCCGCGGAATTGCAGCTGGGCTCGGGGGATTTCGACTCGGGCCTGAGCGAGCCGCCGTCCGGGGGGCTGGCCGAGCCGCCATCGGGCGAGCTGGCCGAACCGCCTTCGAACGAGGCGCCGGCGGGCGGGGGCCTGTCCGAGCCGCCCGGCACGCCCGCTGCGCCGGCCGCCGCCGCAGGCGCAGCCGCGCCCGAAGCGCCCGGCGCGCCGGCCGAGGCTGGCGGCGGCGTCGCCGCGCCCATGGGGTTCTGGATATTCGCGGGCATATGCGCGGTGGCCATGCTGGTTTTCTATGCGATGCTGACGTGGGCGCGCCTTGAAATCTTCAAGATGCTGATGTCCTCGTTCTTCCCGCTGGCCGTGATGATCGCGGCGGTGCTGGGCTCGATCGCCTTCGGCCTGGCCACGCCCAGCGAGGCCGCGGCAATGGGCGCCATGGGCGGCGCGCTGCTGGCGCTGGCGTACCGGCGCCTGAACCTGCCGGTGCTGCGCGAGTCGGTCTTCCTCACCGCCAAGACCAGCGCCATGGTGTGCTGGCTGTTCGTCGGCTCGTCGATCTTCTCCGCCGCCTTCGCGTTGCTGGGGGGGCAGCGCATCATCGAGGAATGGGTGCTTTCGCTGGGACTGTCCCAGCTGCAATTCCTGCTGCTGGCCCAGATCATCATTTTCCTCCTCGGCTGGCCGCTGGAGTGGACCGAGATCATCGTGATCTTCATGCCGATCTTCGTGCCGCTGCTCAATACCTTCGGCATCGATCCGCTGTTTTTCGGGCTGCTGGTGGCGCTGAACCTGCAGACGGCGTTCCTGTCGCCGCCGGTCGCGATGTCCGCCTTCTATCTCAAGGGCGTCTCGCCGCCGCACGTCACCCTGAACCAGATTTTCATGGGCATGATGCCGTTCATGGGCATCCAGGTGATCGCGATCTTCCTGCTATACGTGTTCCCGGAGATCGGCCTGTGGCTGCCGACGGTGCTGTACCGGTAAGGCCGGGGAGGGGCTCGCGGCGCGAGGCCTTGCCCCGGCGCCAGGAGCCTCGCGAGGTCAAGCTTCCGAGCGGGCGAGCGAATAGACGGCGGTCTCGCGCTGATAGTGCTGCTCCATGCCCCTGAACGCGAATCCCAGCTTCTCCAGCACCCGGATCGAGCCGAGGTTGCGTGGCCACGCGACGGCGACCAGCTCGTCGACGGGCAGCGAGCGCCAGGCATAGGCGCAGAGCTGGCGGCCCGCGTCGCTGGCATAGCCGTGGCCCCAGGCTGCGCGGCATAGGCGGTAGGCAAGCTGGATGCCGCCGGTGCCTTCCAGCGGCGTGAGGCTGATCCAGCCGACCGAGCGGTCCTGCGTGACCACGGCCCAATGCCCGATATCCGTAGGCGGTTCGCGCAGCCAGTCCAACAATTCCTGGCGCCGCGCCTCGGTGGCGGGCTTGACGCCGGTGCTGTAGCGCATGACTTCAGGGTCGGACTCCATGGCGAGAATCATGGGCACGTCGTCCGCGCGCAGGCGGCGCAGGGTCACGCTGGCGGAGGGGGCAGGCATGGGCGGATACCGAGGGGCTTGGGCCAGTCGCCATGATAGCGGCTGCAGCCCTGGTTCGAGGCTTGCGTGAATATGGTTAGGCGCCTTACTATATATTTCCGTTCACTTCCAAGGCGCCTTCCCATGCACGACGCGCAGCACATGCTGGAGCCCAAACACCGCGCGCTACTGGGCGTGGCGGCGGAGCGGGGCCTGTCTTCGGCCGACGGCATCGGCCTGTGTTTCCAGCTGCTGTCGCTGGCCGCGGCCATCGACCGCGACTGCGCCGCCCGGCTGGCGCCGCGCGGCTTGTCCGAAGGCAAATTCGTGTTGCTGTTCCTGCTGCACGAGCAGGCGGACGGGCTGGCGCCGCATGAACTGGCCGACGGCGCCGGCGTTACGCGCGCCACGGTCACCGGGCTGCTGGACGGGCTGGAGCGCGACGGCTTCCTGTCGCGGCAGCCCGGCCAGGAGGATCGCCGCAAGACCAGGGTGACGCTCACCGCCAAGGGCAGGACGGCGGCGGCCCGCCTGTTCAAGGAGCACACGGACTGGATCGGCTCGTTATTCGCGGAGCTCGACGATCCGGACCGGGCGCGCCTGCGCGAACTGCTGGCGCGGATCTGGCGGTCCACGGACGCGGGCCGCGCCGCCGCTCGGGAGGGGCAGTCATGAGCAAGGCCAAGCCGCTTGCCGCCCGGCCCGCGGGCCGGGGCGTCAAGGACATCGCCCGGGAACGCCTGGCGCAACTCAACGCCGGGGAACCGGCCGCCACCCTGACCGAATGCCTGGCGGTGGATTTCGCCGCGCTGATGCAGGCCGTGGCGCCGCAGGCCGGCGCCGACGCGGTCGGCACGATGCGCGCGCAGGCCGGGCTGGGAATCTCGCGGCGCATGGCGCTGGCGGCGCATATCCTGGCCGAACGGCTGGGCGCGGCGGGCTTCGAGGAATTGAAGTCGCATCGCTCGGATACCGTGCGCGGCTGGGCCTGCTTCATGGCGGGCGCCATGCCGGATATGACCTTGGGCGAGCGCCTGGACCGGATCCGTCCGCTGGCCGACGACGGGCACTTCGGCGTGCGGGAATGGGCCTGGCTGGCGGTCCGTCCGCACCTGGCGGCCGAACTGGACGAGGCGCTGCGGCTATTGCGGCCCTGGACCGGAGACGCTTCCGAGCGGGTCCGGCGCTTTGCGAGCGAATCCTTGCGCCCGCGCGGCGTCTGGTGCGCGCACATCGCGGCGCTGAAGGCCGATCCGGGCATGGCGCTGCCCATTCTGGAGCCTTTGCGCGCGGACCCGGCCTTGTACGTGCAGGATTCGGTCGCGAACTGGCTGAACGACGCCAGCAAGGACCGTCCGGACTGGGTGCGCGACGTGTGCGCGCGCTGGTCCGCGGGCAAGCCTTGCGCCGCGACCGAGCGCATCTGCAAACGCGCCCTGCGCTCGATCGGCGCGTAAGCCGGGCCGGCGCTTCGGCGCCCGCGTCCATGGCCGGCCCTCCGATTCGGTATAGTCGTTGCAGCCAGCGGATCGCCCGCGGCATCGCGGCCGTAGCCGCGCACAACAGTCCAAAGGACGGGCATGGAAGAGACGACACTGAACTGGGCATTGCTGGTCGATGAACTGAACAGGCTGCTGCGCCTGAAGACCACGGTCATCGGTATGAAGCTCTATGAGCGTGTAGAGGACATGGCGGCGGTGAAGGGCCTGCGGCGCCCGCAGGCCACGCACACCACCGACCAGATCGTGGGCATGGCGGCACGCCTGGGATGGACGGTGGGCATTACCGGCGACGATCTGGTCGGCGCACAATGCCGCGCCGTCATCGGCCTGGGTCCGCAGGACGAGGCCTGGAAGAGCGGCAAGGACTATGTGGGCGTGTGGCACGCCACGCCTGAGGACGCCCGCGCCCGCCAGGCGGCGCTGTCCTGCGTGCCCGCCGGCAAGTACCGCGGCATGGTGGTCTCGCCCCTGGCTTCGGGCCGGCTGGATCCTCCCGATATCTGCCTGGTCTACGCCACCCCGGGCCAAATGATCATCCTGATCAACGGTCTGCAATGGAAGGACTACCGCCGCTTCGACTGGAGCGTGGTGGGGGAGACGGCCTGCGCGGATTCCTGGGGCCGGGCGCTGGCCACCGGCGAACCCAGCCTGTCCTTGCCCTGTTTCGCCGAGCGCCGCTATGGCGGCGTGCCCGATGAGGAAATGCTGATGGCCCTGCCGCCGCGCTACCTGCCGATCGCGATCGAAGGCATGAAGGCCTTGTCGGCCAATGGCTTGCGCTATCCGATACCGCCCTACGGCATCCAGAACGACGTGCGCGCCGGGATGGGCGTGAGCTACGCCCGGCCGTCGGCCGAGTCCTGATGGGCTCCGGCGCGCAGCGCGGCCGCCAGCACGCGGGCCGCCGGCCCCAGGGGCTGGTCGATGCGGTGCGCCAGATAGGTTTCGGTGGCCACCTGGCTGCCCCGGCCCAGGCTGTCGGTCGGCAGGCGCAGCAGCCGGCCCTCGGCCAGGTCGCGTTCCACCTGCCACAGCGGCAGGCGGCCCCAGCCCACGCCTGCCACGATCAGCGCGTGCTTGACGTCCTGGCCGCTGACGCGGCAGGTCTGCGGCGACAGCACGGCGAAGTCGCGGCCTTCCGTCAGCGAGGACGGATCCGTTTGCACGATCTGCACGTGGTCCGCGAGTTCAGGCGGGCTCAACGGCGTGTCCGCGGCCACGTGCCGCGCCAGGGCATGCCCCGCGCCCACGACCGCCACCATCTGCACGGACGACAGCGCCTGCATGGCGATGCGCGGGTGGCGGAAATGCTCGCCGGCGATGACGCCCAGCGTGTGGCTGCGCGTCAGCAGCGCCTCCACCGGGCCGCCCAGCGGCAGCACGGAGACCCGGGCGGCGACCGAAGGGTAGGCCGCGCGCACGGCGTTCAGGGCCGCGCCGACTGCCGCTATCGGAAACAGGGTGTCCACCGCCAGGGACAGCTCCAGTTCCACGCCTTCGCCCAGCCCTTGGGCGCGCGCGCGCATGGCGTCCACCCGCAACAGGATGTCGCGGGCGTTGACCAGCAGCGCCGCGCCCTGCGGCGTCATCACGGGGCGGTGGCCGCTCCTGTCGAACAACGCCACGCCCAGCTGCGATTCCATATTGGCGATGGCGTGGCTGACGGCCGACTGCACGCGGGACAGGCGGCGCGCGGCCGCGCGGAAACTGCCGGCATCGGCCACGGCCGCGAACACGCGGAGCTGGTCCAGGGTGAGGGCGTCTATCATCGTGCCGCCTGATCCATTTAATCGATCATTTTCATCAGAAGATTATCACTTACAGGAATCGATCCGCGCTGGCATGCTGGCAAGGTTTCGAACGAGGGGAGACAGGGATGGGCAAGGAAGGAACGCGCTGGCCGGCGGTGCTGGCCGTCGTGGGGGCGGGCGTGGTGGCCGCGCTGCAGGTGGGCAAGCTGATCATCGCCGCGCCGCTGCTGCGCAAGGATCTGGGGCTGGACCTGGCATCGATCGGGGCGCTGGCGGCCGTGTTTTCCATTCTGGGGATGTTCGGCGGGATCGCGGCGGGCGGCGTCATCACCCGCTACGGCGCCCGGCGCATGCTGCTGGCCGGGCTGGCGGCGACGGCGGCGGGCGCGGCCATCGGCGCCATGGCGCCGGCCTACGGCGTGCTGCTGGCCTCGCGCGTGGTCGAGGGCCTGGGTTTCCTGATGATCACGGTGGCGGGACCGGCGGCCCTGCAGCGCATGGTGTCGGCGTCCACCCGCGATTTCGCGTTCGCGCTGTGGAGCTGCTACATGCCCGCGGGCATGGCGATCGCGATGCTGGCGTCGCAGGCCTTCGGCGACTGGCGGGCCTATTGGTGGTGCGCGGGCGCGGCGGTGATCGTGGCGCTCGCCTGCGTGGCGCTACTGGCGCCGGCCACGCAGGCCGGGCCGCGCCTGTCGTGGCGGGGCCTGCGGCAGGACACGGTGGATACGGTGGGCGCGGCGGGGCCCAGCCTGCTGGCGTTGTCGTTCATGCTCTATAGCCTGATGTTCTTCGCGCTGTTCACGTTCCTGCCCATTCTGCTGACCGAACAACTGGGCCTTTCGCTGGCCACGGCCGGCCTGTACAGCGCGATCGCAAGCGCCGCCAACGTGATCGGCAACCTGGGGGCGGGCGTGCTGCTGGCGCGAGGCTGGCGGCGGTCCACGCTCATCGCCTGCGCCAGCGTGGCGATGGGCCTGGTGGCGTTGCTGATTTTCCGTTCGGTGCTGCCCGCGATGCCGACTTTCCTGCTTTGCGTGGTGTTCTCGGCGGTGGGCGGCCTGATCCCGGCGACGCTGCTGGGCACCGCGCCTTTGCTGGCGCCGCGCGCCGGCTTGACGGCGGCGTCCGTGGGGCTGGTGATGCAAGGCAGCAACCTGGGGCAGGTGATCGGGCCGCTCGCCGTGGGCGGCGCGATCGACCGCTACGGCTGGACCGCGGCCTCTTTCATCGTGGCGGCGGCCGGGCTGGGCGGCGTGGCGCTGGCGTGGCGATTGCGGCGATTGAAGGGCAACGGGCTGTAGGGCGCGCGGCCCATAGCCCGGCTGTCACGCGGCGGGCATATCATGGAGGTCCCTTTCCCTGGAGCCATCATGCATACGCCTGCCCCCCGCCTGGTCATCTTCGATTGCGACGGCGTCCTGATCGATAGCGAGATCATCGCGGCGCGCGCCCAGTCGCGGGCCCTGGCCGCCCACGGCATCGCCATCACGCCCGAGGAAGCGGCGCGCCGCTTCGCCGGCATCCCGGACGCGGACATGTGGCGGACGCTGCAGCAGGAAAACGAGCGCAGCCTGCCGGACGGATTCGCGCGGCAGTACGCCGACGGGCTGGAAGCCACGTTCCGCCAGGAACTGCGCGCGCTGCCTGGCGCGGCCGAAACGGTGGCGGCGCTGCGCGAACGCGGCGTGCAGGTCTGCGTGGCTTCCAGCAGCATGCCCGCGAAGCTGGAGACGGCATTGAAGATGGTGGGCCTGTGGGACGCCTTCGCTCCCAACGTCTTCAGCACGGCGCAGGTGGCGCGCGGCAAGCCGGCGCCGGACGTGTTCCTGTTCGCGGCGCGGCAGATGCGGGCGGCGATCCTGGACTGCGTGGTGGTGGAGGACAGCGTGCCCGGCGTGCGCGCGGCGCGCGCCGCGCGGATGCGCGCCATCGGTTTCGTGGGCGCATCGCACAACGGGCCGGACCAGCGCCAGCGGCTGCTGGACGAAGGCGCGTCGGAGGTCATCGACGATCTGCGCCGCTTGCCGGAGATCGTCTAGGGTGAACCGGCCCTAGGCCGTGGCGGACAGCGGTTCGGGCTTGACGCGCACGGCGCGCAGCACGCCGATCATCAGGCAGGCGATGCCGGCCAGGGTCAAGGGCTGCGGCATCTGCCCGCGCAGGATGAAGGCATAGGCCAGGGCCGCCAGCGTTTCGAACACGATGAGCTGCCCGGCCAGCGCCGTCGGCAGGCGCTGGCTGGCTTCGTTCCAGCACAGGGTGCCCAGCCACGACGCGAACAGGCCGATGGTGGCCATCAGGCCCAGGAACACCTCGGGCCGCGGGCCCGCCGGCATGGGAAAGGCGCTGCCGGCCGCCGCCATGCCGCCCCACAGCGCGGCATAGCCCGCCAAGGCCAGGGGCAGGGTGGCCACGCCCTGGGCGGTGGCCCAGGTGCGCGGACTGCGGTCGGGGTGCGCGCGCAGCCAGTCCGCATTGCGCAGCGGATACCAGGTCCAGCAGGCCACCGCGCCCAGCGCCAGCAAACCGCCGACTGCATAGCGCCGCAAGTCGGCGTCGGCCTCCTGACGCAAGGCCTGGAGTTCCACCTGGTTGACGAAGGCGATGCCCAGCGCGATCAGCGCCAGCGAGGGCGCCAGCCGCTTCCAGGGCAGTTTCCCGTCGCGCCGCGCGTTGCGCAGGTTGGCGCTGATGGCGATCACCACGGGCAAGGTGCCGATGAGCATCGTGGGCAGGGGGCCGCCTGCGCGCTGGATGGCGCTGGCCAGGCACAGGTAATACAACAGGTTGCCGATGGCGGCGAGCTTCAGCGCCTCGACCCAGTCGGCGCGGCTCAGTTGGCGCAGAGCGTGGCGGTCCAGCCAGGCGAGCGGCAGCGCGATCACGCCGAACGCCAGGTAGCGCGCCACCGATTGCAGCGCCGCCGGATACTCCGGCAACAGCAAGGGGCCCACGAACACCAGCCCCCACATCAGGCCGGCGGCCAGGGCGTAAAGGGTTCCTGCCCACATACGAGTCGCTCCAGTTCGGTCAGGCCCCAATCTAGCCGGCGCGGAGCCGGCGCGTCTTGTACCAGCTTGCTGTCCGGGGATCAGGATCGGACTTGTTTCTGGTAGCGGGCGGGCGTGACGCCGTAGCGGCGCGAAAAGGCGCGGGTCAGGTGGGCCTGGTCGGTCAGGCCGGCGGCCAGCGCCACCTGGGCGGGCGGCTCGCCCGCGGCCAGCCGGCGCTTGGCGTCGAACAGCCGCAGCGCCATCAGCATCTGCTGCGGCGTGGCGTGATAGTGCGCCTGGAACCGGCGTAGAAAATGAAAGGGGCTGAGCCCGGCCACCGCCGCCAGTTCATCCAGCGTCAGCCGCCGCGACAGATGGGCGCGCAGGTAGTCGATGACCTGCGCGAAACGCGGCGCGCCCTCGGCCCGGGCGGGCCGGTCCATGCGGGCGTGGGGGCGGAACTCCGACAGCAGGGCGTACAGCGCGCTGTCGAAGGCCAGCGGTTCGCGCGCCCGCCACAAGACATCGAGCAGGGCGGTGATGCGCTGCGCGCGAGCGGCGTCGGCGCCCACCGCGGCGTCGAACCACCAGCCGCTGTCGCCGGTCACGCGTTCCACCACGCCGGGATCCAGGTAGGCCATGCGGTAGCGCCAGCCGCCTTCGGTTTCGGCGCGCCCGGTGTGCAGCTCGTCGGGATTCATCAGGACCACCGACCCCGGCGGGGCGAGATGGTCCGAGCCGCGGTAGCGGAAGCGTTCGACGCCGGCTTCGATAGCGCCCAGCCCATAGGCCTCGTGGGTGTGCGGCTCGAAGGCGTGCCGGATGATGTGGGCGCGGTACAGCTCCACCCCGGGCAGGTGCGCCGGCTGCCTGAATTCGGCGCGGTCGCCGGGATGGTCGAACGCCGCCGGCACGCCCGGCATGGCGGGCGCGGCGAGGTCCGGCGGAACGGCGTGGGCGGGATGCATGGATGGAATTTAAGCACGCCGGGGCGCGGGCGGGGCGGCGGGATTCGCCGGCGCCTCAGCCGGCCGCGCGCATGGCCTCGGCGCGCTCCAGCAGCAATTCCCGTTCGCGCGCGTTGCGCGTCATGCCGGCGGCGCGCTCGAACTCGACGCGGGCCTCGGCCTGGCGGCCCAGCTTGGCCAGCAGGTCGCCGCGCACGCTGGGCAGCCAATGGTAGTTGGCCAGCGCCGGATCCCGCGCCAGCTGGTCGGCCAGGTCCAGCCCGGCCTGTGGGCCGAACGCCATGCCGACCGCCACGGCGCGGTTCAGCTCCACCACGGGCGAAGGCTGGGCCTGGGCAAGAGCGTCGTACAGCGCCACGATGCGCGGCCAATCCGTGTCTTCGGGCGCGCGGGCCCGGGCGTGGCAGGCGGCCAGCGCGGCTTGCAGCGCGTAGGGGCCGCGGGCCCCGCCCAGCGCGTCCGAGCGTTCCAGCGCCGCCAGGCCCCGCCGTATCAGCAGCGGATCCCAGCGCCCGCGATCCTGCTCCATCAGCAGCACCGGCCGGCCCTGCGAGTCGGCGCGCGCATGCAGCCGCGAAGCCTGCAATTCCATCAGCGCGACCAGACCATGCACTTCGCCTTCCCCGGACGCGAGCTGCGCCAGGATGCGGCCCAGCCGCAGGGCCTCGTCGCACAGGGCGGGGCGCGTCCAGTCGGCGCCGGACGTGGCCGAATAGCCTTCGTTGAAGATCAGGTAGATGACTTCGAGCACGGAGGCCAGGCGCGCCGTCCGTTCCTCCGCCCGCGGCACCTCGAACGGCACGCGCGCGGCGGAGAGGCTGCGCTTGGCCCGCACGATGCGCTGCGCGATGGTGGATTCCGAGGCCAGGAAGGCGCGCGCGATCTCGGCCGTGGACAGCCCGCCCAGGAGCCGCAGCGTCAGCGCGACCCGCGCCTCGGTGGACAGCAGCGGATGGCAGGCGGTGAACATGAGGCGCAGCAGATCGTCGCCGATGTCGTCCTGCCTTGCGGCGTCCAGCGCATCGACGAAATCGGGCTCCACGTCGGCCTGCAGGGCTTCCAGCTCATGGCCGATCTGCTCATGCTTGCGCGTATGCAGCGCGTCCAGCCGCAAGCGGTCTCGGGCGCGGTTCTTCGCGGTGGTCATCAGCCACGCTCCCGGGTTGTCCGGCACGCCGGTTTCGGGCCAGCGTTCCAGGGCGGCGACCAGGGCATCCTGCGCCAGTTCTTCTGCCAGCCCGACGTCGCGCACCAGGCGCGCGACGCCGGCGATGACGCTGGCGGCTTCGATCCGCCAGACCGCCTCGATGGCGCGATGCGTGGCCGCCTGCGTCGTCATACGGCGGGCGTTTCGCCGGGAACCATGTACACGAGTTCCCAGACGTGGCCGTCCAGGTCCTCGAAGCCATGCGCATACATGAAGCCATGGTCCTGCGGCTCGCGCGGCGCCGTGCCGCCCGCCGCGAGCGCGCGGGCCACCAGCTCGTCCACTTCGGCGCGGCTGTCGCAGGACAGCGCGATCAGGACTTCGGTGGTCTGGGTGGCGTCGGCCACCGGCTTGCCGGTAAAGGTCTGGAAGAAATCCTTCACCAGCAGCATGACGTAGATGTCGTCGCTGACGACCATGCAAGCGCCCTGGTCATTGGTGAATTGGGGGTTGAACGTGAATCCCAGGCTCTTGAAGAAGGCCTGCGATTTCTGCATGTCGGCGATGGCGAGATTGACGAAGATTTGCTTGGGCATGGCGCGTGGCTTCCGTAGGGTTGTTGTGTGGTGAGGGCGGCCGCTCAGCGGCCGTTGCCCGTAAGCTGCCGAAACCGTTCGACCGCTACGCTGGGGCCGAGATCGTCCAGTTCATACATCTGGCGCACTTCGATCGAGCAGGGCTGGCCGATGAAGGGTTCGGGAAAGCGCAGCGCCCATTGCATCGCTTCTTCGCGCGAGCGTACCTGGATCATGGTGTAGCCGGCTATCAATTCCTTGGTCTCCGCGAACGGCCCGTCCACCACCGAACGCTGGCCGTTTTCGTAATGCACGCGCCAGCCCTTGGACGAGGGCTGCAGCCCATTGGCGTCCAGCAGCACGCCTGCCTTGGCCAGGGCTTCGTGATAGGTCGTCATTGAGGCGAGCATGCCTTCTTCCGGCATCACGCCGGCTTCGCTGTCGGGCGTGGCCCGCACGAGGATCATGAATCGCATTGCTGAATCTCCTTGGTTCGGACTACAGAACCCCGCTGTTCCGGGGCTTGTACAGGCACGACGAATCGCAACTCGCCGAATCGACAGGAAAATGGAAAACCTAGGGTAAGCACTAGGCTCCGGGGTGTCGCGGCGGGCCATGCCCGAGCAGATTGTTACGAAGGCTCAGGCCTGGTTTCAGCGGGCCTCCTTACACTCCCAGCGTCCGTAACTTTGAATAGCGATATGAAAATCCTCTGTAGCCTTGCCTTGGTGGCGTCCTTGCTTTCGGGCTGCGCCGTATATACCCCCAGCGGGGCGGTCATCGTCGATCCGCACGACGGAGGCGGCCGCGGCGGCTTCTGCCCGCCCGGGCAGGCCAAGAAAGGAAACTGTTGAACCGCTGACGGCGGGTCCGCCGTTATGGCGGGCCCGCCGCTTGGGGGCGGCGGCTACATGAAGCACGGCCCCAGCTCCCGGACCTCCACCGTGGCCCATTGCGCGGCAGGGCATTCGGCCGCGAGGGCCAGCGCTTCTTCGCGCGTCTCGCAGGTCAGCAGAAAGAATCCCCCGATCATCTCCTTGGCCTCGGCATAGGGGCCGTCCATCAGCGAACGCTCGCCGTCGCGGATGCGCAGCCGCACGGCTTCCGACTCCGACTTCAGCGATTCCGCGCGTACCAGCAGCCCGCGGGATTTCAGGTCCTCGGCGTAGCCGACCATCTGCGCGTAGGCCTCGCGGCCCTCCTCGGGCGTGCGTTGGGCGCGCTGGCCTACCGGTTCGACGATGAAAAGCAGATAGGACATGGAAACATTCCTGTGCGGACGAGGGATCGAGTTCGCCAGATTAGCGCCGTTTCCCCGGTTTTCGTATCTCTTGAATAGTTGCTTTAGGCAAGTAATAATGTGCTTAAGGCAAATATCAGGAGCGGCCATGCCCGACCAGACACTGTACGAGCGCGCCGAGGCGGTGCGGAGGTTCAACCGCTTCTACACGCGGCACATCGGCGTGCTGCACGAGCACTTGCTGGCCAGCGAGTTTTCGCTCACCGAAGTGCGCATTCTCTACGAGCTTGCGCACCGGCCCGCCCTCAGCACGTCGGACCTCTGCCGCGAGCTGAACCTCGACGCGGGCTACGTCAGCCGGGTGATCTCCGGATTCGAAAAAAAAGGCCTGATCGTCAAAACGCGGTCCGTCGCGGACGCCCGGGTGGCCGAACTGGAGCTGACCGGGGAAGGGCGCGCCGCGTTCGCCCCGCTGAACGACGCGTCGCGCAATGAAGTCATCGCAGTCCTCAAGCAACTTCCGGAACCGGCGCAGGCGCAGCTGGTCGATGCCATGAACGATATCCAGAATCTCCTCGGCGACCAGCCCCCCGCGGGTTACGTGCTGCGCGATCCGCTGCCCGGCGACATGGGCCTGGTGGTGGCCAACCAGGCGATGGTGTATGCCCGAGAATACGGCTGGAACGCCGAGTACGAAGCCCTGGTCGCGGAAATCGTGGCCAAGTTCATCCGCGATTTCGACCGCAGTTGCGAGCGCTGCTGGATCGCCGAGAAAGACGGAAAGATGGTCGGGTCGGTTTTCGTCGTGCGCCAGGACGAGACGACGGCCAAGCTGCGCTTGCTGTACGTCGACGCCGGCGCGCGCGGGCTGGGCATCGGGCGCCGGCTGGTGGAGGAATGCCTGCGCTTCGCGAAGCAGGCGGGCTATTCCCGCATGGTGCTGTGGACGAACAGCGTGCTGGCGGACGCCCGCCGGATCTACGAGAAGGCGGGGTTCCAGCTGATCGAGGAAGCGCCGCATCACAGTTTCGGCCAGGACCTGATCGGCCAGGTCTGGGCGCGCGATCTGTGAGCTCCGGCGCGGCCGGGGCAGGGGCCGGGCCGACCATGAACGATCTCGCCAAGGCGACCTGCGCGGCCGCGCTGACCGGAATGCTGGTGGGCGCGGCCATGGTGTCCACGCGGACGGTTTCGGCCGACACCACGGCCGAAACCCTGGCCTTTCTGCGTTACGCGATCGGGCTGGTGCTGCTGGCGCCGCCGGCGCTGCGCCGCTGGTCCGCGCGCTTTGCTGCCCGGGACCTGCTTGCCGTGGCGGGCCTGGGGATTCTCCAGTTCGCCCTGCTGATGCTGCTGTTGAACCATGCGCTCGCCAAACTGCCAGCCGCCACCTGCGCCCTGGTGTTCTCCACGGTGCCGCTGCTTACCATGTGCCTGGCGATCGGCGCCGGGCGCGAGCGCTTCAGCTGGCCGCGGATGGCTGGGGCGAGCGTCGCGGTCCTCGGCATTTCCGTCCTGCTGGCGCCGTCCGCCGCGCCCATGCAAGGGGGGCAGGACCTCCCGGCCTGGGCGTCGCTGTTCGGCGCGACATTCCTCGGCGCGGCATGCAGTCTGTTGTACCGCCCTTATCTCAAGAAGTATCCGGCGCTGTGCGTCAGCGCGTTCGCGATGTTCGTCTCGGTCCTGTTCCTTGCCGCGGTCTGCCTCCTGAGGCGAGCGCCGCTGGTGCCCGAACTGTCGGCCGTGCAATGGGCCAACGTCACGTTCATCGGGCTGTCCAGCGGCCTGGGCTATTTCTGCCTGCTGTGGGCGCTGGGCCGCCTGGATGCCAGCCGCGTGATGGCGTTCCAGGCGCTGGCCCCCATCACCGCGGTGGCCATCGAACTGCTGGGCGCCTCCTATTCCCTCAGCTGGCGCCTCGTCGGCGCCTTCGTGCTCGTGCTGTCGGGAGTCTGGTTCGGCACGCGCGACCGCCGCGGCGCGGCGCCGGGCCCGAGCCCGAGTTCGGGGTGACGGCGCCGGGCGGGCGCCTATGCCGCGTCCCGCGGCGCCTGGATCATTTTCCAGCCGTTGCCGGCGGGATCGCGGAACCCCGCGTCGACGCTGCCGTAGCGCTCGATCGGCTCCTGGGTGAATTCGACGCCGCTGGCTTTCAGCCGGGCATGGCTGGCCCGGCAGTCCGCCACGTGCAGGACGAGAGGCGGCATGGCGCCCTTTGCGACCATGGCGAGCAGGGTCTGCGCCGTGGCGTCGTCGTGGATGGGGGGGCCCGGCCTGAACAGGCCGAGCTGGAAGGCGGCTTGCTCCGGGTGTTGGACCGTCAGCCACCGGTACGGTCCGTTGCGCACGTCCGTGTGGACCTTGAATCCGAGTTTCCCGACATAGAACGCGAGCGCTTCGTCCTGGTCGTCCACATACAAGCCCACCACGCTGATTCCTTGGTTCATGAGACCTCCTGGGTTGATGGCGGCAATGTACCGTCGGCCGTGCGGCGGCGCTTCTCCAAAACTGCGATGTTGAGGTCGGGACGCTGCGCGGCCTTCAGGACGCAGGCGGGAATGTGGCCGAGCGCATGCGCCTCGGCCCGGGCCTGGCGGCGCATGGCGCCGGGGCTCAGGCCCGTGATGTCGCGGAAGACGCGGCCGAAGGAGCCCAGGCTTTCCCAACCGGTGGCGTACGCGACGTCGGTGATGCTGAGCGAGGTGTCCCGCAGCAGGGCCGTCGCCTGCTCGATGCGGCGCGTGAGCAGATAGCGGTGCGGCGGGACGCCGAAAGCCTGCTTGAACGAGCGGGCGAAATGGGCTTGCGTGACGCCGACGACCGCGGCCAGGCGTTCGACGGGCCAGGCCTCGTGCGAGGCGGCATCCATGCGGTCCCTGGCGCGCAGCAGCCGGCGCAGCAGGGCGGGGTCCTGCAGTGGCGGGGCGGGTGCCTGGGTGCCGCGGGGTGCGCGAGGAGCCATGGGGTTCGGCGGTCGGGACGGTTGGACGGTTGGCCCAGTGTAGACAGAAAGCGACTGAAACAGCTTATACACCCGGTATCCCAGGCAGCAGGACTGACACACAGCTGAAGTGATACCTTGCCTCCGTGATAGTGATTTGCGGGCCAATCCCCATGCAAGGCGGGAGCGGCCCGCCACAGGAGAATAAATATGCCCATCACGAAACGACTGATCCAAGCCCTGCTCGCGGGCGTGCTGGCGCTGGGCGTCAGCACTGCGGCCATGGCGGACAAGCAGACCCGCAACACCATCATCGGCGCGGGGCTGGGCGGCGTGGCCGGCGCCCTGCTGTCCGATGGCGACCCCTGGCTGACCCTGGGCGGCGCGGCCGCGGGCGGGGTGCTGGGCAATGTCATCACGGACGACGACGACCGCCGGGGCCGCCGCCACTGGGACCGCGACCGCGGGCGCGGCCATTCCTACCGCCGCACCGACTATCGCGGCCATGACAGCTACCGGGGCCACGGCCGTTCGAACTGGCGCCATCGGCATTGATCCCCGGGCCGCGGCAGGTAAGATTCCGGGCTTGTTCCCCACGCGGCCGCCCGGCGGCCCGGTTCCATGCAAACAACGATCATCCTGCTGCGCGGCGTGATGCCCACGGGCAAGAACAAGGTGCTCATGGCGCCGCTGCGGGCTGCGCTGGAACGGGCGGGCCTGGACAACGTCCGGGCCTATATCCAGAGCGGCAACGTCCTCGCCTCCACCAGACTGGGCGGGTCCGCCGTCGAAACCCTGGTCCATGGCGTCATCAAGGATACTTTCGGCGGCGACATCAAGGTGCTGGCCCGTCCGGTCCGCTACTTCGAGCGGGCGCTGGAGCGCAACCCCTACCAGGGCGCCGATCCCGCCAGGCTCTACTTCACGCTGCTGGCCGACCGGCCCCAGGACGAGCTGGTCGCGTCGTTCCTCGCGCTTGGGCACGAGCCCGACCAGGTAAGCGTGATCGAAGACATGGCGTATGTGCTGTGCGCGACCAAGTACAGCGATCTCAGGGCGAACAACAATTTCATCGAGCGCAGGCTCAAGGTGCCTGCCACGACGCGCAATTTCAATACGATCTCGAAGCTCATCGAGTTGGGCAGGGCCGCCTGAGAGGCGGCGCGCGGCCGGCTAGGACCGGGCGGCGTCCGCTTTGGCGGCGGGCGCGGCCGCCTGGGCGGCCTTCTGCGGGGCGGTGATATCCATGATCAGCTCCACGCGCCGGTTGGCGGCGCGGCCCGCGGCGGTATCGTTGGATTCGATCGGGCGCGTCTCGGCATAGCCGACGGCGCGCAGGCGCTGCGGGGCGACCCCATCGCGCACGAGCTCGCGCAGGACGCTGGTTGCGCGGCTGCTGGACAGTTCCCAGTTGGACGCGAACTGGCGCGTCTGGATGGGCACCGGGTCGCTGTGGCCTTCCACCGAAACCTGGTACTCGTTCTTGTTCAGGATGCCGGCCAGGCGTTTGATCACGTCCAGCCCCGCGGGGCTGAGCGTGGCCTGGCCCGAGGGGAACAGGAGCTCGTTGCTGATGCGGAAACTGACGGATTGTTCGTTGATGATGACGTCCACCGAGTTGCCGAGATCGGCCAGGCCCAGCGATTCCTTGGAGGGCGCGCGCAGCGCAGGAGCGGCTTGCGCGACCACCTCGCCCTCCTGGCTGGCGGGCGCGCTGGCGACGGCCGCGGGCGCGGGCGGGGCGGGAGGCTCGGCCCAGCTGGCCGGGATGGCGACCGCGTCGAATTCCGAGTACTCGCCATCATAGGTAGGCAGGCCGCTGGCGGCCACGGTGCCGACCAGATCCACGGGCTGCCCGTTCTTGCCCAGGTCCTGTCCATGCAGGCGGGTCAGCGCCAGCAGGACGACCAGCAGGGCGAGCAGCAGGGTGATGAGATCCAGGTAGCTGAGCAGCCAGTTCTCGGAATCCTGTTCGACGGTTTCCTCGACATGCCAGCGGGCGTAGCGGTCCTGGCGGCCGCTCTTGCCCTGGCGCCAACCGGTGTCGGCGGCCGCCTTCCGGGCCCGCAGCTGGGCCTGGCGGGCCTGTTCGATCCGCTCTGCCAGGGTGGGGGAAATCAGGCTCATTGGCGCACGGCGGCCGGACGGGCGATGGAGACGGGTTTGGCGGCGGGCTTGGCCGCGCCCTCGGCCTTGGCCGGCGCGGGCTTCGGCCTGGCGGCGACCCCGCCGTCGTAGATTTCGTCTTCGACGTGCATTACGAAGGAGTTCAGGGTTTCGCGCACGACGGCCGGGCCCCGCTTCTCGCACATCATGGCGATGCCTTGCAGCACCATGTTCATGGACTCGACCCGCCTTGCGGTGCGGCGTTCCAGCTTCAGGGCGATGGGCTTGCAGACCAGGTTGGCGAGCAGGATGCCGTAGAAGGTGGTCATCAGGCCGATCGCCAGCTGCTGCCCGATGGTCTGCATGCTGCCGTCGCCCAGGACCGACATCAGGTTGATCAGGCCGACCAGGGTGCCCAGCATGCCGAAGGCGGGCGCGAAGGTGGCCATCACGCGGAACATCTGGGCCTCGGCCTGCTCGCGGGCGCGCAGGCGCGCGACCCGCCATTGCAGCAATTCGATGATCTGGTCTTCCGGGGTGTTGTCGATGATCAGCTGCACGCCCGTGCGCAGGAAGGGGTTGGAGACCTTCTTGAGTTCCTCTTCGACCTTGCGGACGTCGGTGTTCATCCATAGCTGGGCCATGGCGGCCAGTTCGTCGATGTCGCGCTGCTGGTCGTGCTGGTCGTTGCGGAAGACGGTGCGCACCAGCTTGAAGACGCGCACCACCTCGGACAGCGGATAGGCGATGAACAGGGCGGCGCAGGTGCCGCCCAGCACGATGGCCAGGCCGGGGAGGTTGACGTAAAGGCCGGGGTCGGTGGCGGCCAGCGCCACGACGATGACCACGGTAAGGAGGCCGACGGCGGCGCCGATGACGGTAGACGGATTCATGGATCTTGCCCGATAACGAAGGCATCCCATGCGCGGAATGCCGGATTTTCGGGAATTCTAGCCAGGACGGCGTCCGCTCAATCGGCCGGAAAGCGGGGCGAAAAGGGCGGTAAGCGCCGGCTTGACCCGGGCGCCGGGCGGGGACCCGCCGGGGCAAAAATGGGGGCGGGTCAGGCCGGGAGGGACCGGCGCGGGTGGAGGGCGATCCATTCCTCGCGGGTGATCTCCCAGATCTCGGTGGGCAGGCGGCCGCTGACGTAGCCGCGTTCTTCCGTTCCGACCAGGCGCATGCCGCCGCGGCGCGATAGGTTGCGCGAGGCGGTGTTGGCCACGGCCTTGGGCGCGCGCAGCACGGGCTTGCCCAGCACCTCGAACCAGTAGGCGGTAGCGGCTTCGCTGGCTTCGGTCATGTAGCCCTTGCCGTGGTGGACGGGGTCCAGCCAGAAGCCGCGGTTGTTGCCGGCGCCGTCGTCCATCAGGCTGACGATGCCGATCAGGACCCCGGGCTCCGCCCGGGTGCGGATGGACCAATGCCACTGCGTGCCCTGGCGCATGGCGGGAACCGCGATCTGTTCTATGTAGACGCGCGCGCCGTCCGGGGGATAGGGCCAGGGCACCTGATCGGCCAGGAAACGCACTACCTCCCACTGAGGGAAGATGCGCTGGACGGCGTCGGCGTCGCCGATCTCCAGGGGGCGCAGCACCAGGCGTGCGGTGGCAAGCGGGGGCGGAAAATGGTCGTCGGGCATGGCGGGCGGGGCGGCGTCGGCGCAGGGGATCGACGGATATGTATATCATGAGCGGCATACGGCGGCGTCTCGCCCGGCGGCCGCCCCTGAACCGGAGCAAAGCATGAACAACACCAACGAAAGCGTCAGCATGGCGCTTTTCTGCGATTTCGAGAACGTGGCGCTGGGCGTGCGCGACACGAAATTCAATAAATTCGATATCCGGCCCGTGCTGGAGCGCCTGCTGCTCAAGGGCAGCATCGTCGTCAAGAAGGCCTATTGCGACTGGGAACGCTACAAGGAATTCAAGGCCCCCATGCACGAGGCCAATTTCGAGCTGATCGAGATCCCGCACGTGCGCCAATCGGGCAAGAATTCGGCGGACATCCGCCTGGTCGTGGACGCGCTGGACTTCTGCTACACCAAGTCCCATGTCAACACGTTCGTGATCATCAGCGGCGATTCCGATTTTTCGCCGCTGGTGTCCAAACTGCGCGAGAACAACAAGAAAGTGATCGGGGTGGGGGTGAAGCAATCCACCTCGGACCTGCTGATCGCCAATTGCGACGAATTCATTTTCTACGACGACCTTGCGCGCGAAGGCCAGCGCAACGCCGATGCCCGCCGCGATAACCGCGGCGCCAGCGGCGCTAGCGGCGGCCAGCGCCGCACTCCCGAAGAGGAGCGCCGGCGCAAGGAAGAGCAGGAGGCCCGCAAGACCCAGGCGGTCGAGATGGTGGTCGAGACCTTCGAAGCGCTGGTGGCCGAACGCGGCGACAGCGGCAAGATCTGGGCATCGGCGCTGAAGGATGCGCTCAAGCGCCGGCGGCCGGATTTCAACGAGTCCTACTACGGCTTTCGCGCCTTCGGAAACCTGCTGGACGAAGCGCAATCGCGCGGCCTGCTGGAAGTGGGGCGCGAAGAGAACGCGGGCACCTATGTGTATCGGGACGGCGCCCCCGCCGTGAACCGGCCCGCCGCCAATGGCGGCTCCCGTCCGGCGCCAGCCCGCTCGCACGCGGCCGAGCCCGAAGACGCGCAGGACGCGGGCGCGGTCCAGGAGGAATCCCGTTCCCGCTCCGCCCGCAAATCGCGCGGCGGCCGTAAGCAGGGCGGCGCGGACAGGGCAGCCGGCCAGTCCACCGAGCACGCCGCGGCCAAGGAAGCCGCCGCCGCGCTGCCGGACGCGCCGTCCGAAGCGCCGGTTCCCGAGCAGGCAACCGCCGCCATTGCCTCGCAGGACGAACGGGACGCGGAAGCGGCCCGCGAGGCAGCCAGGGAAGCCGCCGCGCTGGAGGCCATGCGGGCGGACGCCCTGGCGCGGGCCCAGGAGCCGAAGCCCGCGCAGGTGTCCCGGCTTCCGCCCATGCCCAAGCCCTTGCCGCAGGCTCGCCAGCCCTTGCCCGCGGTGAACCTCGCCGAATGGACCTTTGCCGAGCCGGTCGCGGAAACGCGCCGCGAGCCTGCGGGCAAGGCCAAGGCGACAGACCCGTTCGAGGGCGGCGCGGCAAGCGCCGCCGACAAGCCCGAGGCCAGCCAGCCTGTCGCGGACAAGCCTGCCGCGAAACGCAGCACGGCCCGCGGCCGCACCGCCGCCAAGGCGGCGGCAAGCAAGACGGCCGCCTCCAAGACTGCCCGGACCAAGGCCGCGGCGCCCGCCGAGCCCGCGGCCACCCCCGAGCCGCAAGCCAAGGCCGCCGAGGAGGCTCCCGCCAAGCCCGCCCGCAAGACCGCGGCCCGTCGTCCGAAGAAGGCGGCCGCCGAATCCTGAGCGCGGCCGCAGCGCCGGGGAGGGCCGACGACCGGCTCAGGGGCGTGCCGGACCTTCCCGGTCCGCCAGGGCGCCGTAGCGGCCCGGCGTGGCGCCCAGCTCGCGCTTGAACATGGCGATAAAGGCGCTGACGTTGTCATAGCCCAGTTCCAGCGCCACGGTGGTCACGGCGGCGCCGCCCGCCAGCATTTCCTGCGCCCGCATCAGGCGGGCGCGCTGCCGCCAGGCGCCCACGGTCAATCCGGTTTCCGCCTGGTAGCGGCGCGCCAGCGTGCGCGGCGCCATGCCAATGGCGCTTGCCCAGTCTTCTAGGGACCGGGTGTCCGAAGGCTGGTCGGACAGCGCGATCGCCAGGCGCTGCAGCCGGGGCTCCCGGGGCAGCAGCAGGGCCGCGCCGGCGCGGGGCAGGGTGCGGATCTCGTCCCGGATCAGTTCCACGATGCGCCGGCCCGCGGGGTCGGACGAGTCGGCCCCGTCTTCCCGCCAGCCCGCGGCGCGCTCCACGGCCGCCAGCAGCAGGGCCGAAGCCTGCAGTACGCAAGGCGCGTCCGGCAGGCCGGCGCAGGCGGAGGGGCTGAGGTACGCGCTGTAGCCCGCATACGGGCCGTGAGAGCGCAGCCCATGAGGCTGGCCGGGAGGGATCCATACCGCCTGCTGCGCGGGCACCACCCATTGCCTTTCACCAGCGTAGACGGTCAGCAGGCCGCGATAGGCGCCCAGCAACTGGCCGCGCGCATGCTGGTGCGTGGCGGTGTGCCGCAGCGCGCCGTCGTGGCGGCTGACGGCGATCAGCCGGGGGCCGCCGCGCGACCGGGCGCGTTCGGGATCCAGCAGCGGGCGCGAAAGGGCGGAAGAAGGCATTGGCAGAAATACCGTATTGATTGACCTTAATAACGCAGACTCGCCAAGGCGGCGGGTCTATCGTAACGCCTGTATCGGAACAGCGGGAGCGATCATGCGGGCACAGGACGTTCTGCCGGATGGCAGGGACGAAGGCGATTTCAATGGCGTGAAGGTGCGCAAGGGCACGGTGGGGGCGTTCCTGGCGAACGCGCGCGTCTGCGCCGATCCGGCGGCCCCGGCAAGCGCCGTGGCCGCCGCCAGGCGCGATATTCAAGAGGCCTTGCCCGCGCTGCGCGCGCTGGGCCTGTTCGAGGTGCTGGAACCGCGCGATCCGGCGTTGCGGGCCTGGCTGGACGCGCTGGACGCCGGCGGCGCCTGAGGCCATGTTCTATCATCCCGGCTTTGGATCCGGGATTCGGGCATGCAATACGTTCTGATCAGCTCCTGTCTGTTGGGCAAGCCCGTGCGCTACGACGGGCGTGGCGTTTCCCACGACAACACGGTCCTGGCGCGCTGGCTGGAGGAAGGCCGGGTGGTGTCCGTCTGCCCGGAAATGGCGGGCGGCCTGCCGGTGCCCCGTCCGCCCGCCGAGATCGAGCCCGGCGCCGATGCGGCCGCCGTGCTGGCCGGCCGCGCCCGCGTCGTGGCAGTGTCGGGAGAGGACGTGACGGCCCCGTTCCTGAGCGGCGCCCAGGAGGCGCTGGCCGCCGCGCGCCGGCATGGCATCCGCGTCGCGGTGCTGAAAGAGGGCAGCCCGTCCTGCGGCAGCGGCTATGTCTACGATGGCCATTTCGCCGGCCGCAAGCGGCCCGGCATGGGCGTGACGGCCGAGTTGCTGGGCCGGGCCGGCGTGCGCGTGTTCAGCGAAAAACAGTGGCGGGAGGCCCAGGCCTGGCTGGCCGGCCTGGAGGCGGACGATGGCGGCTAGCGTGGCGGCGTGGCTGGCGTTGCTGGCCGTGGGCGGCGGCGCGGCCCTGGCTTGGACGATGGCGGGCCGCGCCGGACGCCGCGGGCTGCTGCGGGCGGCCGGCGCGGTCTGCATGAGTCTGTCCGCGCTCTGCTTCTACGCCTGGTACGCGCAATACCTGAAATGGGATTTCAATGAATTGGGCCGGTACTACGATCCGGTCGGCCAGGTGGTGTACACCGACTCGGGGTTCGTCTGGATTCTGCCGGCCGGCGCCTTGCTGCTCGCGGGCCTGCTGTGCTTCTGGCGGGCCGGGCGGCGCTGAGCCGCGAGCCCGCCCCGGCGTCGCCTATTCGCCGCGGATGTTGGCTTCCTTCACGATCTTGCCGTTGTCCGCGTATTCCTTCTGCACCTGGGCCGTGAATTGCTCCACGGTGCCCGGCGACATGATGTTCAGTGCATCGGTCAGCGGCTTGCTGATGTCCGGCATCGCGGCGATCTTGTTGATCAGGCCATTCATGCGCGCGCGGAATTCCTGGCTGGTGCCGGCCGGCGCGAAGAACCCGAACGTGGACGTCATATTGGCCATGGGATAGCCCAGCTCGGCCAGGGTGGGGGTGTCCGGCCGGGCCGGCAGGCGGATGGGCGAGCCCACCGCCAGCAGCTTCAGCTTGCCTTCGTCGATCAGCGCGTTGATTGGGCCGGAGGCGTTGACGAGCATCAGCGTGAACTGGCCGCCCAGCGCGTCGGGCACCATCTGGGCCATGCCCTTGTATGGCACGTGGGCGATGCGCACGCCGGCCTGGCCATTGATCTGTTCGAGCATCAGGTGGCCCAGCGAGCCGACGCCGGCCGTCGCCAGCGACAGGCCGTCGGGATCGGCCTTGGCCTGGGACAGCATGTCCTTGAAGTTCTTGCCCGTGAATTTCGGGCCGCCTACCAGGTAGACCGGCGAATACATGACGGCGGCCACGGGCGCCAGGTCCTTCAGCGGGTCGTACAGGGTCTTCATGACATGCGGCGACAAGGTCACCGGGCTGACGGCGGTGAAAGCCAGCGTGTTTTCGTCATGGGCGCGGGCCACGGCGTTCATGCCTATCATGCCGCCCGCGCCGCCGCGGTTCTCCACCACGACCGGCCTGTCCAGCTCCGCCGCCAGCTTCTGGGCGAAGGCGCGCGCCGTATTGTCGACGATGCCGCCGGCGCCGTAGGGCACCACGATGGTCATGGCCTTCGAGTCGGCCTGGGCGTATGCGCCGCCGGAGAGCGCGCAGGCCGCGCCAAGCACGCAAAGCCCGGCGATCCGCTTCAAATTCAACATGCTTTCTTTTTCCCCTTGATGCCCGGCGGCGTCCGCCCGGGCGCGATGACGGCCGTCCAACGCGACGCGCCGGCATGCAGTGTGTGCACGCCGGCGCGCGGAGACAACCGGGTATACCCGCAGAGAAGGACACCGGGGATGCCGCGATAGGGGGCTTCGCATTAACGCGGCCCCTGGGGGGCCTACCTCTTCATGCAGGAATCCAGCATGCGGTTGTAGGTGTCCACCATGACCTGGGTGGTCCATTGCGTCGGGGTGGCCGGATCGTAGCCGCTCTCGTTCATGGCCCAGCGCCGGCAGTCCGTGCTGGCGCCGGCCTGCGACGCGTCGACGGGCGACGCGGCTTCGTATTGCTGCGCCGGCGCGTACTGCGGCTGTGCGGACGCGTAGGCCGGCGGCGGCTCATAGAGCGGCGCGTCGTAGACGGGCGGTGCATACACGGGCGGACTGGTGTAGCCCACGCCGGGCGCGTAGACGCCCGCCTGTGCGTAGGACGGGCCGGAGTCCGCCGCCAGCATCAGGCCGACCGCGGCCAGCGCGAACGCGCCGCCCACCCACCACCCGCTGGAACTGCTGCCGCCGCCATGGTGGTGATGGTGATACCCGCCGCCATGGCCGCCGCCCCAGTAACCGCCGTGTCTGCCGCCCGCCATCGCCGGCGCGCTGGCCACCGTCAGAGCCAGCGCCGCGAGGGCCGCCCGGCTCGAAAACCGCTTCATGATTCCACTCCTTGTGCGCCCGGCGGGCGCGTTGCGCTGCTCCGGGGCGATATTGCTACTTTACTGCCGCCCTGGCGCGACAACCTGTCTCAAGCGCTACCGGGATTTCAACCCGTTTCAGGGCTGCGGCGCGGCGCCCGCGGCGGTTGCTCGCTGTTGCACGAGCGGGACTCGCCGGCGCGCAACTGGATCCGCGCCTTGTCGTCGAAATCCGCAGCTTCGCGGTTGCGGGTTTCGTACGTTTCGTAACCCTCTTTCTCCACGCACCAGTTCCAGAAATAGACCTGGGATCCGTGCAGCATCATCGATTCCACGCGCCATTCGCGGATCGCCTGGAAGGTGGCGACGCCATCGGAACCGCTTCGCGTTTCGTGGCGGAAGCGCTCGCGGCCGTAGGGATAGGAACTGCTGATCAGGACGACACGGGTGTCCGCCACGGGCTGGGAGTCCGGGCCCAGCACGGTGATGCGGGCATCGGGCTGCATCGTCTTGTAGACGGGGTAGGGCACACAACCGGAACTGAGGATGGCAAGGGGGATAGCAAGGGCAGTGGAGCAAACGCGCAGCATCAATGTCATCGACGGGAAGAATCGCTTCTGAAGGAGTGGCTAAAAGTGTTGAACGGTAGTATTTTCTCGCGATGATTACGGCACCGCCCCCCACTTCATCGCAAGACAAGCGTCTCACGAAAGGCGAACGCACCCGCTTGCAGCTCCTGGAGGTCGCCGCCGCGGAGTTCGCCGAACGCGGATTCCAGCATACCCGGATCAGCGACATCGTTGCCCGGGCCGGCGTGACCCAACCCGTCTTTTATCAGTATTTCACCAGCAAGCAAGCCGCCTACGACGAACTCGTGGGCATGTTCGCCCAGCGTCTGCGCCAGGCCGTCGGTCAGGCGCGCCTGCCGGCCGGCCTGGCCGAGGCAGAGCTGGCCGGCCGCATCCGCCAGGGCGTGAACGGCCTCTTGAGCATCCTGCAGGAAGATCCCAACCTTACCCGCATCGGTTTCTTCCAGGTCGCCGCCGCGGAGTCCCTGAAGGACGAACTGGTGGCGATGATCGCCGACAACGTGCGGGCCGAGCAGCAGGCGGGCCTGTTCAGGTCGGAAGTCCGGGCCGATTGGTTCGCGCAATCGCTGATGGGCGCCATCGAGCGCTTCACCCGCCAGGCCACCGACGCCGAGCGGCGCGAGGCCCAGGCGGACTTCATTACGGATCTTTTTCTCGATGGCATGCGAATACGGCAGCCGCCCCGATCAGCCTCCTAGCCGGAGGCTTTTTTTTTGCCTGCTTGCGGTCGGCCCGCAACGATGCTTATCTCTATTATTTCTGCTTTATTTAAAAAAATTATCGTTTATCAATAAATGATGTTAAGCTCTCGCCAACTTCAACTCACCCAGCGAGGCCGTAAGCCATGAACGCGACATGCCAGGAAGCCAATCAACAACGCATCGGCAGGATCAGCCGGCGGTTTGCCGGCGTGTGCAGCGCCCTGATGGCGGGCGCGGTGACGCTTGTCGTGATCTATTGGGCAACGCTGGACCTTGCCACGCTGAATGCCAAGTGGATGGACGGGGAGGCGACGGTGCAGTCGTTCCCGCCGTTGCTGCGCGGCGCGTGCCTGGCGCTGTCGCTGGGGCTGGCATGGCCCGTCGTGCTGGGGCTGGTCCATCTGCGCCGGTTGTTCCGGCTGTACGCGGCAGGCGTCATGTTCGGCGAGCGGAACGTGGCGGCGCTGCGCGGGTTCGGTCTGTCGCTGGCGTTGTTCGCCGTCGCGCAACTGCTCTATACGCCGATCATGGCGCTGACGATTTCGTCCGGAAATCCCCCGGGGCAGCGGCTGATCAGCGTGGGGATAGACGCCGGCGTGGTGGTCACGGCGGTGGCGGGCGGCGTGCTGATGGTGATCGCATGGGTCATGGACGAGGCGCGCAAGCTCGACGAAGACCAGCAGTTGACGGTCTGACGCGCATGCCTATCGTCGTCAATCTGGATGTCATGCTTGCCAAGCGCAAGATCCGGTCCAATGAACTGGCCCGGGCAGTGGGTATCACCGAGGCCAACGTGTCGTTGCTGAAGTCGGGCAAGGTGCGCGCGGTCCGGTTTTCGACGCTGGAAGCCATTTGCCGTTACCTGGATTGCCAGCCCGGCGATCTGTTGGAGTACGTGCCCGGCGACGAGCCTGACGCGGCCGATTCCTCGCCCGGCGGCATATGAGGCCTGCGCGGGCGCCTCGCGGCGCCCGCGCGCTTCAGGGCTGCGGCCGGGCTCAGCGCGCCAGCGCGGGCGTGCCGCCGGCGCCCAGGTCCCAGTACAGCCCCGTCATCAGGCTCAGCGCCTGGCGCAGCAGGCCCGGAGGCAGGTGTTCGTTGGGCGCGTGCTGGGAGCAGCCGGGGTAGGAATGGGGCACCCAGATCGTGCGCAGGCCCAGCACGTCCGTGAAGATGTCGTTGGGCAGCGACCCGCCCAGGTTCGGCAGCACGGCGGCCTTGGCGCCCGAAGTGCGTTCCAGCGAGTCCACCGCCCAGCGCACCCACGCGTCTTCCGGATCGATGCGCGTGGCGCGGAACATGCTTTCCCGAGTGAGGGCGATCTTCACCATCGGAAAGCCCTGGCGGTCCAGGTGGCGGCGCAGGGCGGGAATGAGTTCGTCGGGGTCCACGCCTACCACGAAGCGCAGCTGGCAGCGCGCCCAGGCCTTGGGCGGAATGGCGTTGACGGGAGTGTCGGGGTTGCCGGTCTTGTAGGCCAGGACCTCGAACGAACACCAGCCGAATACGCGTTCGGCGGGCGAAAGGCCGGGCTCGCCCCAGTCCGGCTCGATCTCGGGGCCGTCGGCGCCGCCGTCCACCTGGCAATCGGCCAGGGCCCGCCGCACGCCGGCCGGCAGTTCCGGCGGCACCCATTCCGGCACCCGGATCTGGCCGGCGGGCGACACCAGCGTGGCGATCGCGTGGGCCAGCTGGATGCCCGGATTGGAGATCAGGCCGCCCCAGTTGCCGGAATGATGGCCCCCCGCGCGCGCGTCAATGCTCAGGTCGAAGTTCAGGCTGCCGCGCGCGCCCAGGAAGACAGTGGGCCGTTCCGCGCTCAGCCGCGGCCCATCGGACGCGATGAGCAGGTCGGCCGCGAGCAGGTCGCGGTGCTCGTCGCACAATTCGCGCAGCCCCATCGAGCCGGTCTCTTCGCCCATCTCGATCAGGTATTTGGCGTTGAAGCCCAGCTTGCCGCGCGTTTCCAACACCAGCCGCAGGGCTTCCATATTGATGGTGTGCTGGCCCTTGTTGTCGGCGATGCCGCGGCCGTACCAGCGGCCTTCGGACTCGGTCAGCCCCCAAGGCGACAGGCCTTCCTTCCATTCCCGCTCCAGCCCGCGGATGACGTCGCCGTGGCCGTAGCCCAGCACGGTCGGCAGGGCCGGGTCCTCGATGCGTTCGGCATAGAGGAAGGGCGCCAGCGCTTTCGGGTGGGTCAGCGTCCGGCACTTGAAGCCCAGGGCTTCGAAGGCCGGGCGGATTTCGGATTCCAGGTAGTCGGCCAGCACGGCGGCGCGTTCGGGATTCTGGCTCTCGGTGGGCATCGCCAGGCGGCGCGCCAGCAGGGATCGGAAGGCGCCGGAGTCGAAACACTGTTCCGCCTGGGCGATGGCATGTGCGCGGGTCATGATGGGTTGGCTCCGTTCGGGGAAGAGGGGACGGGGGGATAGAGGTGGCAGGCCACCAGCGCGTGTTCGCGCTGCGTCAGCGCCGGGCGTTCCGTCTTGCACTGGGCCATGGCGTGCTGGCAGCGCGGATGGAAAGGGCAGCCCGAGGGCGGGTGCAGCGGGTCGGGGAACGACAGGCCCAGCCCCATGTCCGGAATGCCCAGGCCGGGCTCGGGCGTGAGCACCGACGCCAGCAGCGCCTGCGTATAGGGGTGGCGGGGGGCATGGAACAGCTGCGCGGTGGACGCGGACTCCACGACCCTGCCCAGGTACATCACCGCCACGTGGGTGGCGATGTGCTCCACCACCGCCAGGTTGTGGCTGATGAAGACGTAGGTCAGGTTGAACTCGCGCCGCAGGTCCATCAGCAGGTTCATGATCTGCGCCTGCACCGATACGTCCAGCGCGGAGGTGGGCTCGTCGCAGATGACGATCTCGGGGTGCATCACCAGCGCCCGCGCGATCGCCACGCGCTGGCGCTGCCCGCCGGACAGCTGGCCCGGCGTGTTGTGGGCCAGCCGCGGCGGCAGCCCCACGCGTTCGAGCATTTCGATGGCCTTGTGCTGCCTGGGGTTGTCGATGCCATGCACCTCCAGCGGCAGGGACACGATGGAGGCGATGGAGCGCCTTGGGTTCAGCGAGGAGTACGGGTCCTGGAAGACCGGCTGCACGCGCCGGGCCAGCGCGCGCCGGCCCAGGCTGCGGATGTCCTGTCCTTCCAGCCTGACCGCGCCTTCGGTCGGGGGCGTGAGGCCCAGCAGCATGCGGGCCAGCGTCGATTTTCCGCAGCCCGATTCGCCGACGATGCCGAGCACCGCGCCGCGCTCCACCGCCAGGTCCACGCCGTTGACGGCATGCAGGGTGCTGCGCGGCCGGAACATGCCCGAGCGGATCGAGAACTGCCGGCTGACGGCGTCGGCTTGCAGCAGGGGGGGCGGCGGGCTCATGCCAGGGCTCCTTCCGGGTGGAGGATGCAGCGCCAGCGCTGCCCGGTGTCGGCGCTGTGCACGGGCACGGTCTCGCGGCAGCGGGCCTGCGCGTGCGGGCAGCGGTCATGGAAGGCGCAGCCCCGCAGGTCGCCGATCAGGGCCGGCACGACGCCGGGTATGGTGCCCAGCGCCGCGCCCGGCGGCGTCCGGCCGGGCACCGGGATACAGCCCAGCAGCCCTTGCGTGTAGGGATGGCGGGGCGCGGCGAAGAGGTCGGCCACCGGCCCTTCCTCCACGATCTGGCCCGCGTACATGACCGCGACCTGCCGCGCGATGCGCGCGACCACGCCCAGGTCATGGGTGATCAGCACCATGGCGATGCCGAGCTCGGCCTGGAGATCGGCCAGCAGCCGCAGGATCTGCGCCTGGATCGTGACGTCCAGCGCGGTGCTGGGTTCGTCGGCGATCAGCAGTTCGGGCCCGCACATGAGCGCCATGGCGATCATCACGCGCTGGCGCAGCCCGCCCGACAGCTGGTGCGGGTATTGGGAAAGCCGTTGGCCGGCCGAGGCGATGCCGACCTTCTCCAGCAGCTCCACCGCCCGGTCGCGCGCCTGCTGCGCGCTGGCCTTGCAGTGGTGGATGTAGTGTTCGGTGAGCTGTTCGCCGATGGCGTAGGCGGGATTCAGCGCCGTCATCGGTTCCTGGAAGATCATGGCCATCTTGCTGCCGCGCAGGGCGTTGACGCGCCGCCCGCGGGCGGCGGACAGGTCTTCGCCCAACACCGACAGCCGGCGAGTGCGGCGCTGCGCGGCCTTGGGCAGCAGGCCCATGATGGCCAGCGAGGTCATGGACTTGCCGCAGCCCGATTCACCGACCAGGCACAGCGTTTCGCCGCGCCTGACCTGGAAGGACACGTCGCGCACCGCGTGCAGGGCGCCGCGCGGCGTGGCGATGTCGACGGTGAGGCCCTGCACGTCCAGGACGATGTCGTTGACGGCCATGGTCAGGCCCTCTCTTCGGGCGTCAGGAGTTGATGGAGCCCGTCGCCCGCCAGGTTGATGGCGAAAATCAGCAGGGCCAGGGCGGAACCGGGAATGGCGATCAGCCAGAACGAGAAGAACATGTATGCCTTGGCCTCCGAGATCATCAGGCCCCAGGACGGCAGCGGCGGCTGCACGCCCAGGCCCAGGAAGGACAGCGAGGCCTCCAGCAGGATGGCGCTGGCGGCTTCCAGCGTGGCGATCACGATCAGTTGCGGCACCACGTTGGGCAGCACCTCGCCCCAGACGATGCGCCAGGTGGACGCGCCCGCCGCCTGCGCCGCGGCCACGTATTCCAGCGAACGCACCTGCTGGGTGGCGCTGCGCATGACGACCGCGTAGCGGTCCCACTTGAGCAGCCCCAGCACCAGGATCACGACCCAGAGCGAACCGCCCACGATGGCCACCGTGGCCAGCGCGACCAGGATCACGGGCATGGACAGGCGGGTGGTGATCAGGAAGGACACCGCCATGTCGACCTTGCCGCCGAAGTAGCCGGCGGCCATGCCCATGGCCGTGCCGATCAGGCCCGAGATCAGCGCCACGCTGATGCCGATCAAGAGCGAGATGCGGGCGCCGTAGAACAGGCGCGACAGGTAGTCGCGGCCCAGCTGGTCGGTGCCCAGCGGGTGCAGCCAGGTGCCCTTGGCGTACCAGACGGGCGGCGCGGTGCGGTACGCCAGGTCCTGGTAGTACGGATCGTGCGGGGAAATCCAGGGCGCGAACAGCGCGACCAGCACGATGGCGAGCAGGATGCCGCCGCCGGCCAGCAGCGCCTTGTTGCGCCTCAGGCGCCGCCAGCGCAGGGCCGAGGCGGAGCGTTCCAGCGGCGCCTGCGGGGGCGCGCCGGGCACGGGCGGGGTAAGGAGGGGCGTGGTCATGTCAGGACACCCGGATGCGAGGATCGAGCCACGCGTTGGCGATATCGGAGGCGAGGGTCAGCAGCACGTAGAGCACCGACAGCAGCAGCACGATCAGCTGCATCACGGGATAGTCCTTGTAGGTGATGCTCTGGTAGGCCAGGTAGCCCAGGCCGTCCAGCGCGAAGATGGTTTCGATGACGACGGAGCCGCCCAGCAGGTAGCCCAGCTGAACCGCCGCCAGCGCCACCACCGGCACGATGGCGTTGCGCAGCGCGTGCTTGAAGACGATCTTGCGCGCCGGCAGGCCCTTGGCCCGGGCGGTGCGGATGTAGTCGGCGGCCAGCACCTCGATCATGCCCGCCCGGATCAGCCGCATGAAGGCGGGGGCCACGTAATAGCCCAGCGCGATGGCCGGCATCACGAAATGCTGCCAGGTGCCGCTGCCCGACACCGGCAGCAGGCGCAGCGAGATCGAGAACAGCATGATCAGGATCAGCGCGAAGAAGAAGTTGGGCAGGGCCTGCCCCAGCACCGCGACCGCCAGGCAGAGCCGGTCGATCAGGCTGTCCTTGTAGAGCGCGGCCAGCACGCCCAGCGGAATGGAGATCAGCAGGGCGAAGCCCAGCGCGCTCAGGCCCAGCAGCAGGGTGGTCGCGAGCTTGGAGAGAATCAGCGGCCCGGCCTCGGTCTTGAAGTACACCGAGGTACCGAAATCGCCCTGCAGGATGTGCCAGAGCCAGTCGGCGTACTGCACCGCCAGGGGCCGGTCCAGCCCGTAGGTCTTGCGGATCATCTCGATATCGGCCTGTCGCGCGCCTTCGCCGGCCAGCGCCAACGCCGGGTCGCCCGACAGGTGCAGCAGCAGGAACGCCAGGATCGAGACGGTCAGCGCCACCAGGACCGCGAGGCCCAGGCGCCTGAGCGTGAAGTAAAGCATAGGACTTCCTCTCCGTTTCGCGTCGTCCGGCCGGCGCGGGGCCGGCCGGGCGCAGCCCGAGCCTTACTTCCAGCTCATGTCCCAGAAGCGCACCAGCTCGTCCGAGTAGGGCTTGAAGTTCACGTCCTTGGTGGCCACGTAGTAGGCCGGCAGCGTCCACAGCGGCACCGCGTAGGCCTTCTGCGCGATAAGGTCCAGCGCCTGCTTGTAGGCGGCGTTGCGCGCCGCGCTATCGATCGTGTGGTCGCCCTTGTTGAGAAGGTCCCGCACCTGCGGGTCGCGGGTGATGTCGTCGTTGCCGAAGGCGAAGTACACCGGCGTCGAGGCGGACACGTCGTTGACCAGGTTGGAGCCCCAGGTCTGGTGGGTGAGCGAGGCCTTGTTGGCGCGGATCATGTCGCGCATGGCGGCGTATTGCAGGAAATTGAGCTTGGCCCGGATGCCCACCGCCTGCAGGTAGTTGATGATGGCTTCGGTCTGGTTGCGTTCCCGGTACGCCACGATGTCGATGTCGAAGCCGTTCGGATAGCCCGCCTCGGCCAGCAGCTTCTTCGACAGGGCGGGGTCGTACTTGTAGACGGGCGCGCCCTCCTGGGTGCAGCCTACCTGCGACGGCGTGCATATGGTGTTGATGAGGCCGCCGCCTTCCCCCACGATGTTCTTCAGCATGGATTCGCGGTCGATCGCGTGGATGATGGCGCGGCGCACCCGTTCGTCCTTGAGTTGCGGCGCGGGCGTGCCTTCCAGGATGTTCATCTGCATGAAGACGATGCGCATGGTGTTGCCCGTGACCATCTGCAGCGCGGGCATCGACCCCAGCTGTTCGGCCTGGTCCTTGGGCACGCTCATGATCAGGTCCTCGCCGCCCGAGATGACTTCGGCCATCTGGGTCTGGCGGTCGGGGATGAAGCGGATGACGACCTTGCCGATCTTGGGCTGCGCCTTGGGCGAATCCTTGAAGTAGTCGGCGTTGCGCTCCAGCGTGATGGACTTGCCGGGCTGGTAATCCACGACCTTGTACGGGCCCGAGCCCACGGGCTTGGCGTTCATGCCCTTGGGGCCGACCTCCTGGTAGTACTTGGCGGGATGGATGGCGGCGGTGGTGGACAGGTACTCCTTGGCGCCGGGGAAGGGCTCCTTGGTGGTCAGGCGCACCTTGTATTTGTCGATCTTCTCGACCTTGTCGATCCAGGCCACGTTCTGCTGCGTCACGGCCTTGTTCTTCGGATCCGCGACGTAGTTCAGCGTGTACACCACCGAGTCCGCGTCGAATTCCTCGCCGTTGTGGAATTTGACGCCCTGGCGCAGTTCGAACTCCATGGTCTTGTCGTCGACCTGCTTCCAGCTCTTGGCGAGCTGCCCCTTGTACTCGTTGGTGACCGGGTCGCGGTAGAGCAGGGTGTCCCAGACGTTGGCGGCGATGATGACGCCGATCCGCACGTTGTTGTAGTACGGGTCCACGCTTTCGGGCGCCTGGTCGTAGGCCATGCGCAGCGTGTCGTCCTTCTTGCCGGCCAGGGCCGGCTGGGCGGCCGCGGCGGCGCAGGCCAGCACGGCGGCGGCCAGGATCTTCAGCGAGGGAAAGCAACGGAGGGCGGGCGGGGATGAGACGGGGGTGACGCGGCAATCGGCCATGGCGAGGCTCCTGTGGAAGTCACTGCACGTACTGCGTATCTACTGCGTATCCGTCGGGCGGGTAAGGGACGTCAGTCTGAATCCGGGGGCGGGGCGAGCGCATGGCCCAGTGTCTTGAGCGCGGCGTCGCACTTGCGCTGCAAATGCTGGCGCATGATGCCGGCCAGCCTGTCGGCGTCGCGCGCCTCCAGGGCCTCGGCCATCTCGATGTGCTCGCGCATCGCCAGATCCCATTTCTGGCGGTTCTCGTTCGACACGAACCGCAGGTTCTGGATCCGCGCGTTCTGGGCGTCGTACAGCTGCTTGAGCAGGCTGTTGTGCGAGGCCAGGCTGATGCGCTCGTGGATCTCGCGGTTGGTCTGGAAATAGGTGGGCAGGTCGCGGCGCGCGTGGCTGGCCATCATTTCGTAGGTGAGCGCCCGGATTTCGGCGATTTCCAGGTCCGTGGCCCGTTCGCAGGCCAGCCGGCACGACATGGCCTCCAGGCCGCCGATGACCTCGAAAGCCTCGCGGATATTGGCTTCGGACAGCGCCACCACCTGCGCGCCCCGGTTGGGCTCGATCTGCACCAGGCCCTCGGCGGCCAGCAGGCGGAACGCTTCGCGCAGGGGCGTGCGCGATACGCCCAGCAGGTCGCACAGCGCGCGTTCGTTCAGGCGCGAGCCGGGCGGGAATTCCCCCTGGATGATGTGTTCGCGCAATTGCCCGGCCACCGTCGCCGGCAGCGTGCGGCTGCCGCCGGCGCGGGCCTCGGCCGTGCCGCCAGCGGGCGCGGCCTCGGGCATCAGGCTAGGAACGCTGCTCATTGGTATACAAATATTCCCCGTGTTTTGCGGAACTATAAACCTGGATGGCGCATGGTCTGATGGGTGTATACCCTAGGTTATTCGCGTAAAAACAATGGGATAGAGTGACGTATGCTGCAAGTCCGAATGCTGGGTAAACGCTGTTCGTCTACCGGCACCTCCCATTGGTATACAAAAAAATTCCACTTTGGGGCTACGCATGCTTACCCTGAACAACCATCCGTCCGGCCGGCACTTCCTGCAGATTCCGGGGCCCACCAACGTGCCCGACCGCGTGCTGCGCGCCATCGACCAGCCCACCATCGACCATCGCGGGCCGGCATTCGGCGCGCTGGGGCTGGCGGTGCTGGGCGGCATCAAGCAGGTGTTCCAGACGCAATCGCCCGTGGTGATCTTTCCCTCGTCCGGCACGGGCGCCTGGGAGGCCGCGCTGGTCAATACGCTGTCGCCCGGCGACCGGGTGCTCATGGTGGAGACCGGCCATTTCGCCAGTCTCTGGCGCAAGCTGGCCGGGCGGCTGGGGCTGGAAGTGGACTTCCTGGAAGGCGACTGGCGCCATCCGGTGGACGCGGCGGCGATCGGCGCGCGGCTGGCGGAAGACGCCGGGCGCGCGATCAAGGCCGTGTGCGTGGTGCATAACGAAACTTCCACCGGGGTAACCAGCGATATCGCGGCCGTGCGCAAGGCGATCGATGGCGCCGGGCATCCCGCGCTGCTGATGGTGGACACCATCTCGTCCCTGGGATCCATCGATTACCGCCACGACGAATGGGGCGTGGACGTGACGGTGGCCGGCTCGCAGAAAGGCCTGATGCTGCCGCCCGGCCTGGCCTTCAACGCCGTCAGCGCAAAGGCGCTGGCCGCGGCCGACAGCGCGCGCCTGCCGCGTTCGTACTGGGACTGGCGCGAAATGCTGGTGGCCAACGAGCGCGGCTATTTCCCGTACACCCCCGCGACCAATCTGCTCTACGGCCTGCACGAGGCCCTGGCCATGCTGCGGGAGGAAGGCCTGCCGCAGGTATACGCGCGCCATTGCCGCCATGGGCAGGCCACGCGGCTGGCGGTGCAGGCCTGGGGCCTGGAGCTGCTGAGCCTGGATCCGGCCGCGCACAGCCCGGCCCTGACCGCGGTGATGATGCCGGCCGGCCAGGGCGCCGACGCCTTCCGCAAGGTGGTGCTGGACCGCTTCGACATGTCGCTGGGGCAGGGCCTGGGCAAGCTGGCCGACCGGGTGTTCCGCATCGGCCACCTGGGCCACTTCAACGACCTGACGCTGTGCGGCACCCTGGCGGGCGTGGAAATGGGGCTGGCCGCGGCAGGCGTGCCCCACCGCCCGGGCGGCGTGCGCGCGGCCATGGAATTCCTGGCCGGATAGCCTTCCCCGATCGAAAACCCTGTGCGATGACGATGAGGACAACGAATGAACACGCTTATGCAGCAGGCGATCCAGTTCGCCAACGACCATGAATCCGCCTGGGACCGCAGCGTCAAAGGCGTTTTTGGCGTGCACCTGAACGATCCTCCCCCCTGGAACCGGCTGCTGGGCCCCCTCCATGACCGTGGCCCGGTGTCGGGCGTGGTGGTGGTGGACGGCAAGACCATTGCATCCTGGGGCGAGCCCGACCGCGCCGACCTGACCTTCAGCGTGGCCAAACTGTACCTGGCGATCCTGGCAGGCGTGGCGCACGACCGCGGGCTGCTGCCGGACGTGGACGAGCCGGTGGGCAGGCGCGTGCCCGGCATCGGCTTCGATAGCGGGCAGAATGCCGACATCACCTGGCGCCACCTGCTGCAGCAGACCAGCGAATGGGAGGGCGAGCGCTTCGGCGTGTCCGACCAGGCCGACCGCTACCGCGCCGTCACCTTCGGCGTGCCGCCGGACGGCAAGAAGGGCGATGCGCGGCCCCTGCAGCGCCCGGGCACGTACTGGGAATACAACGACGTGCGCATCAACCAGCTGTCGTATGCGCTGCTGCATCTGTTCCGCAAACCGCTCCCCGAGGTCTTCCGGGAGGCCGTCACGCGTCCGATCGGCGCCAGCGAGAACTGGCAGTGGGTGGGCTACGACAACGCCTGGGTCGAGATCGACGGCCAGCGCATGCCCTCCGTGCCTGGCGGTTCGCACTGGGGCGGCGGTATGTCCATCAGCGCCCGCGACCAGGCGCTGATCGGCCAGATGCTGTTGAACGGCGGCCAGGCCAACGGCCGCCAGGTGCTGTCCGCCGAATGGATCCAGGCCATGCGCACGCCCTGCGACATCGCGCCGTACTACGGCTACCTGATCTGGCTGAACCACGAAGGCAGGGTGTTCCCCAGCGTGCCGGCGTCCAGCTTCTTCGGCGTGGGCGCGGGCAGCTCGTTCACCTGGGTCGAACCCGAACGCAAAATGGTCGTGATTGTCCGCTGGCTGGACTCGGCGCATGCCGATGCGCTGTTCGGCAAGATCCTGGCGGCAGTGGATGCGCCGTAGGATGGGTGGAGCGCGAGAGTTCTTAAGGAAGAACCCAAATATCCAGCGCGCGAAACCCATGCGGTCGTGTGCAGACTGTTTTCCGGCCGACACAGGGGCACTGTCTGACCGCGGCCGCATGGGTTTCGCGCGTTGAGCGCCTGGGTTCTTGCCTGGGAACTGCCGCGCTTCACCCATCCTACGGCCGGCCCAGCGTCGGTGGAGCGCGCTAAGATCATGCGAAGGCCCGCCGCTGAAGGCGCGCCGCCCATCGCACCCCCAAGCAACCCGCCACAAAGGACCACTCATGAACTACCGCCGACTCGGCCGCAGCAATCTCCGGGTATCGCCCCTCTGCCTGGGCACCATGATGTTCGGGGAGCAGACGCCCGACGACGAGGCCGCGCGCATCGTCGCGTCGGCGCGCGACCATGGCCTGAACTTCATCGACACCGCCGACGTGTACAACGGCGGACGTTCCGAGGAAGTGGTGGGCAAGCTGCTGAAGGGCCAGCGCCACGACTGGGTGCTCGCCAGCAAGATCGGCAACCCGGTGGGCAAGGGCCCGAACCTGTCGCACTATTCACGCCAATGGCTGATCCGCGGGGTGGAGGCCAGTCTGGCGCGGCTGGACACCGACTTCATGGACATTCTCTACCTGCACCGCGACTTCCACGAGGAGAACCTGGAAGAGGCGCTGTGGGCGCTGGGCGACCTGATCCGCGCAGGCAAGCTGCGCAGCTTCGGCCTGTCGAATTTCCGCGGCTGGCGCATCGCCGAAGTGATGCGCCTGTGCGAGAAGATGGGCGTGCCGCAGCCGGTGGTGTGCCAGCCTTACTACAACATGCTCAACCGCGGCCCCGAAGTGGAAATCCTGCCGGCCTGCCGCCACTACGGCCTGGGCGTGGTGCCCTACAGCCCCATTGCGCGCGGCGTACTTACCGGCAAGTATCTGCCGGGCCAGGCGCCGGCGGCCGACTCGCGCGCCGGGCGCGGCGACGCCCGCATCCTGGCGACCGAGTTCCGCGAGGAATCCCTGCAGATCGCGCAGAAGCTGGTGGCGCACAGCGCGGCGCGCGGCGTGCAGGCCGGGCATTTCGCCACCGCCTGGGTACTGGCCAACCCCATCGTCACGGCCGTCATCGCCGGGCCGCGCACCCTGGCGCAGATGGACGATTACTACGCCGCGCTGGACGTTTCCATCACGGCCGAGGACGAAGCCGTGGTGAACGGCTGGGTGACTCCGGGCCATGCCTCCTCGCACGGTTACAACGATCCCAACTATCCGTTCTACGGCCGGCCCGTCGCGGCCGCCTGAGGCGCCGCGCGCCGCCGCGAAACCCGGTCGCGGGCGGCGCAGTCCGCGCCGCCTGCGTCATGCCTTGCGCAGGCCCGCTGGCGGCAGGGGCGCGGCGGCCTCCGACTCGGCGGGCTGCCCCCCGCGTCCGATCAGCCAGGCGCACGCCGCCGACACCACGCCCGAGAACAGCACGTACAGGCAGATCAGCCAGGGCTCGCCTCCGCCCGTCTTGAGCAGCGCGGTGGCGATGATGGGCGTGATGCCCGAGGCGAAGATTCCCGAGAACTGGTAGACGAAGGAAATGCCGGTGTAGCGCACCTTGGCGTCGAACAGCTCGCAGAAGAGCGCGGCTTCCGGCCCGTACACGGCCGCGTACAGAATGCCGAAGGGCACGATGATGGCCAGCCAGATCAGCATGACGCTGCCCTGGCTGTTGAGCATCAGCCAGAAGCCGGGGAAGGATGCCGCGGCGGTAATGAGCGAGCCCCAGAAATAGACCCGCGTGCGCCCGATGCGATCGGACAGGCGTCCGAAGAAGGGAATGAAGAAGCACATGACCAGGGCCGCCGCCATGACGCCGATGAGCGCCTCGGTGCGCGTGATCTGCACCGTCTGCGTGAGGTACGAGATCGAGAACACGCCGAACACGTTGAAGAACACCCCGTCGATGTAGCGCGCGCCCATGCCCTTGAAGACGTTGCCCGGATAGCGCCTGAACATGTCGGCAAACGGGATGCGGCTTTCGGCGTTGTTCTTCTTGACCGCCGCGAATTCGGGCGTTTCCTTGATGTTCAGCCGGATGTACATGCCGACGGCCACCATGGCCGCCGACACGAGGAAGGCGATCCGCCACCCCCAGGCCATGAACTGCGCGTCGGTCAGCAGGGTGGACAGCAGCGCCACCGTGCCGGAGGCCAGGCACAGGCCGATCGCCAGCCCGATCTGCGGCAGCGAGGCGTAGAACCCCTTCTTGCCGGGCGGCGCGTACTCGTAGGCCATCAGCACCGCGCCGCCCCATTCTCCGCCCAGCCCGATGCCCTGGAACACGCGCAGGAGCAGCAGCAGGATGGGCGCCCAGATGCCGATGCTGTCATAGGTGGGAACCAGGCCGATCAGGAAGGTGGCCACGCCCATGATCATCAGGGTCATCACCAGCATGCTCTTTCTGCCGATGCGGTCGCCGAAGTGGCCGAAGATCAGCCCGCCCAGCGGCCGCGTGACGAACCCCACCGCGAAGGTGGTGTAGGCCAGCATGGTGGAGATCACCGGATCGCCGGCGGGGAAATACAGCTTGTTGAACACAATGCCCGCGACGACGCCATACAAGAAAAAGTCGTACCACTCGATGGTGGCGCCGATCAGCGACGCGGCGACGACCCTGCGCACCGCGGCTTCGTTCTGCTTGGCCATGTCTAGTCTCCTTTGGTGTGGCGGCCGGACGCTCTGCGTCGTCCTGGCCGTGGGGGCTCAGGCGGCGGCCTGCAGCGCCTGCGGCTGCGCCTGCCTGAGGTCCTGCAAAATGAAGTCGGCCGCGCGCTCGGCCAGCATCACCACGGGCACATTGGTGTTGCCGGACACGAGCGTCGGCATGATCGAGCAATCCACCACGCGCAGCCCCGCCACGCCGTGCACGCGCAGGCGTTCGTCCACGACCGCCATCGGGTCGCTCTGCGGCCCCATTCTCGCGGTGCCCGACGGGTGGAAGATCGTGGCCCCGTGTTCGCGGCAGAAGTGCAGGATCTCGTCGTCCGTGCGCACGTCCGGCCCGGGGCGGAATTCGCGCTTCATCATTCCGGCCAGGGGCGCGGTCGCCGCGACCTTGCGCGCGTACTTCACGGCGGCCACCACCATGCGGCGGTCCAGTTCCGTGGACAGGTAGTTCGGCTGCATCGAAGGCGCCTCGAACGGGTCCGCGCTGCGCAGGCGCACGTAGCCGCGCGAAGAGGGCCGCAGCTGGCACACCGAATAGGTGCAGCCCGAGAACGGATGCACCTTGCCGCCGGCCATGTCGGCCGAGAGCGTGGCGAAATGAAACTGCGTGTCCGGCGTGCGGCTGGCAGGATCCACGCGGCAGAACAGTCCGCCCTGGTTGATGCCCACGGCCAGCGGGCCGCTGCGGAACATCAGCCATTCCAGCCCCATGCGGGCGCGACCGGCCAGCGTCCGCAGCTGGTCGTTGGTGGTGATGGGGCGGGCGGTTTCGTAGATCAGGCGGATCTGCAGATGGTCCTGCAGGTTCTCGCCTACGCCGGGCAGGTCGCGCACCACTGCGATGCCGAAGCGGCGCAGCAGCGCGGCAGGGCCCACGCCCGACAGCTGCAGCAGCTGGGGGGATTGCAGCGCGCCCGCGCACAGCACCACCTCGCGGCGGGCGCGCACCGTGCGCACCTGCCCGTGCTGCCGGTAGCGCACGCCGCAGGCCCGGGTGCCTTCGAACAGGATGGCCATGGCGTGCGCGTCCGTCTCCACGCGCAGATTCGGGCGACCCTGCGCGGGCCGCAGATAGGCGACGGCGGTAGAGCAGCGGCGGCCGTTGCGGGTGGTGAGCTGGTAGTAGCCCACGCCTTCCTGATCGCCGGTGTTGAAATCGTCCACATGGGGAATGCCCAGGTTTTCGGCGGCCGCGATCAACCCCTGCACCAGCGGATGCGGCGTCTTGATGGACGTGGCGTTGAGCGGGCCTTCGGTGCCGCGCGTGGGCCCGGGGCCCAGGTCATTGTTTTCCAGCTTGCGGAAGTAGGGCAGGCAGTCGTCCCAGCTCCAGCCCGGGTTGCCGGCGGCGGCCCAGGCGTCGTAGTCGCGCCGCTGGCCGCGGATGTAGATGAGGCCGTTGATGGAGCTGGACCCGCCCAGCGTGCGGCCGCGCGGCCAATAGATGCGCCGGTCCAGCATGTGCGGATCGGGGTCCGTGTAGTAGCCCCAGTTCACCACCTTGTGGAACATCGTCTTGCCGTAGCCGATGGGGATGTGGATCCACGGATAGCTGTCCCTGGGCCCGGCCTCCAGCAGGCAGACGGCGTGCTTGCCGCTGGCGCTCAGCCGGTTGGCCATCACGCATCCGGCCGAGCCGGCGCCAACCACGATGTAATCCACGGTATCGGACATGTCCGCAAGCTCTCCCTTGCAGCAGGGCGCCGCGCGCCTGGCCGGAGTCCGACGGCGCGTTTTCCCTGCTTGTCGTTGTGGGGCGCACTTATATACTGGATCGATGACGAAGGTCCGGCATCGCGCGGGCCTTCGTGCATTTGTGGCGATTCTAGGAAGCGGGCGCGCAGCGCAAAGCACTATGCGCGCCCAGGCGGAAAAGTGGAACAGAATATGCAGATTCGGTTTCAAAATCGCAGTGCAGCATCGGCGGCGGGCGCCGCGGAAACCGCGTCCGGCGAAACGCAGGACGCGTCCCGCTCGCTGCGCGCGCTGCTGGTGCTGGAGCATCTGGCGCGGGCCCAGCACCCGCCCACGCTGGCGCAGCTGGCGCAACGCCTGGACATGCCCAAGACGACCTTGATGCGGCTGCTGGCGGCCATGCAGCGCGCGGGCTTCGTCGCCGCCACGCCCACCGAGAACGGCTACGTGCCGGGCCCGCAAGCCTCCGTGCTCGCCCTGGCCACGCTGCGCGCATCCGCCTTCACGCGCGCGTGTCGGGCCGTGCTCGCGCAACTGGTCGGCACCTTGGGCGAAACCTGCAATCTCACCGCGCCCGACGGCGATCGCGTGGTCTACATGGAACGCGTGGAAACCACCGAGCCGCTGCGGCTGTTCTTCGCCGTGGGCAGCCACGTGCCCATGCACTGCACCGCCAGCGGCAAGCTGTTCCTGGCCTCCATGAACCGCCTCGAGCGCGGCCGCGTGCTGGCGCGATTGCCGCTCACGCGCAACACGCCGCGCACCTTGACGGATCCGGCCAGGCTGGACGAGGAACTGGAGCGCCTGGCCGCAAGAGGCATAGGCATAGACAACGAAGAGTTCGTGCGAGGCATGAGCGCGGTGGCGGTGCCGGTGCGCGACGCGGAAGACCGCGTCGTGGCGGCCGTGGCCTGCCATGCGCCCACGGCCCGGGTGATGCTGGACGAACTGCTGCGCGCGGTGCCCGTCCTGGAACGCGCGGCGCAATCCATGCGCGAGGTGCTGGCGCAGCACCGCGCGGGCGTGTGACTGCGCGCCCGGCTCAGGCCGAAGGCGTGAAGAGCTCGGGCGGCAACTTGGCGACGGCGTCGTAGGTCAGGCGGATATGGCTGGCGAGCAGGGTACAGGCGCGGTCGGCGTCGCGGGCGAGCGTGGCGTCGAGAATGCCCTGGTGCTCGTCGTGCAGGTCGCGCGCGATGGGCCGGCGCGTGACGGTCAGGCGCCGGTAGCGCTCGGCCTGCTGGTAGAGAATGCCCAGGAAATGATGCATCCAGCGCGAAGGGCAGGCGCGGATGAGCTCGCGGTGGAAATCGCGGTTGCGCTGCTCCCACTCGTCGAAGCGCGCGTCGGGATCCGAGGCCAGGCGCTGCTCGGCCTTGCCCAGCCGGTGGAACGCGGCGAGCACGGCGCTTTCCCAGTCGTCGTCGCCGACGGCGATGGATTGGCGCAGGGCCTCGGTTTCGAGCAGCACGCGGTTTTCGGTGATGTCGCGGAAGTCGTCGAGCGAGATGGGGGTGACGTGGAAGCCGCGCTGCCCCTGCGCGATGACGAGGGCGTCGGACACCAGCAGCGCCAGCGCTTCGCGCAGCGTGCCGGCGCCCACGCCGTAGTCGTCTTTCAGGTGTTCGACACGCAGGCGCGAACCGGGCGGCAGCTTGCCCTGGATGATGTCGCGGCGCAGGTTGACGTAGGCCGCGCCGACCAGGGTGTTGGCCGAGGCGGCGTGGGCAAGCGGAGGGAGCAGGGTGCCTTCAGACATGGCGCTACTTTATCATGCCCTCCAAAAATCTCGATAAAAATTGTTGACGCCGAGATTTATGCTGCTTATCGTAAATAAGACGCCGCCCAGTATGACCGGCACAAAGCCGGCGGCAGGCGCACAGGAGACAAGCAGTGATACGGCTACATGACATCCGGCGCGCCGCCGGCTGCCTGGCGGCGCTGGCCGTGCTGGCGGCCAGCCCCTCGGCCCGCGCCGAGGCCTGGCCCGCGCGGCCGGTGACCATCCTGGTCAACGGCGGGCCCGGCAGCCTGCCCGACCTGTTCGCGAGGCCGCTGGCGGAGCGGCTGCACCGGGCCCTCGGCCAGCCCGTCGTCGTGGAGAACAAGCCGGGCGCCGGCGGCATGCTGGCCATGCAGCAGCTGAAGTCCGCGCCCGCGGACGGGCACACGCTGGCGCTCGTCACGAATGCGCACCTGGTGTGGAACCCGTACATTTTCCCGGCGCTGACCTACGACCCCGCGCGCGACCTGCTGCCGGTCAGTCCCCTGGCGATCATCCCGATGGCGCTGACCGTCAACGACAAAATGCCCGCGCAGTCGCTGGACCAGCTGCTGGCCATGGCGCGCCAGCAGCCGGGCAAGCTGAACTATGCGTCCTCGGGCAACGGCAGCCCGCCGCACGTGCTGTTCGAAATGCTGCGCGAGCAGGCCGGCGTCGACATCATGCACGTGCCGTTCAAGACGGGCACCGGCGCGCTGAACTCCGTGCTGGCCGGAGACACGCAGATGTACTTCGCGGGGACCGCCCTGGTCGAGCCCATGGTCAGGGACGGCCGGCTGCGCGCGCTGGCGATCAGCGAAACGGTGCCGGACGCGGCCTTCGGCAAGGCGCCCACGCTGGCCGCGCGCAACTTCCGCGGCTTCGAAGGCGCCGTATGGCTGGGCGTGGCGGCCCGGTCCGGCACGCCCGACGCGATCGTGCAGCGGCTGAACGCGGAGATCGGCCGCGCCCAGCAGGACGGCGCGCTCAAGCAGATGTACGCCAGCCACGGCTCGCTGCCGTATCACCTGGCAGCGCCCGCCTTCGCTCAGCGGGTTTCCGAGGAACGCGACGCCTCGGGTCCCGTTTTGCGCAAGCTGGGCATCAAGCCCGATTGACTACCATTCATTCTTCCACCCAACTTTCCGGCCCCGCTCGCGAGGCCGGCACCGCCTTATGAACCTGATCGAAGACATCGTTGAACTCTCGCCATCCATCCGCGCCGTCCGCCGCGACATCCACGCGCACCCCGAGCTGGCCTTCGAGGAGAACCGCACGTCGGATCTGGTGGCCGGGCTGCTGGAAAGCTGGGGCATCGCCGTGCATCGCGGTTTCGGCAAGACCGGGCTGGTCGGCGTGATCCGCAACGGCAGCTCGCCCCGCACGGTGGGGCTGCGGGCCGACATGGACGCGCTGCCCATGCACGAGGCGAACCAGTTCGGCCACGCCAGCAAGCACCCGGGCGTCATGCACGCCTGCGGCCATGACGGCCACACCGCCATGCTGCTGGGCGCGGCGCAGCACCTGGCCCGCCACCGGAACTTCGACGGCACCGTGTACCTCATCTTCCAGCCCGCCGAAGAGCGCGGCGGCGGCGCGCGAGAAATGATGCGCGACGGCCTCTTCGAGAAGTTCCCGATGGAAGCCGTGTTCGGCATGCACAACATGCCCGGCATCCCGGTGGGCTGCTTCGCCTCGTCGCCCGGCCCGGTGCTGGCGTCCAACAGCGAATTCCACGTGACCATACGCGGCAAGGGCGGCCACGCCGCCATGCCGCACCTGGCCATCGACCCGATCCCCGCGGCAGGCCAGATGATCGAGGCCTTTCAGACCATCATCAGCCGCAACAAGAAGCCGCTGGAGACGGCGGTGATTTCGGTCACCATGCTGCACGCGGGCGAGGCGGTCAACGTCATCGCCGACACCTGCGAGCTGCGCGGCACGGTGCGGGCGTACACGCGCGAAACGCTGGACCTGATCGAACGCCGCATGGGCGAAATCGCCGCGCACGTGGCGGGCATGTTCGGCGCGGAGTGCGACTTCGTCTTCACCCGCCACTATCCGTCCACCATCAACCACGAAGCGGAGACCGCCTTCATGCGAGGCGCGCTGGCCACGGTGGTGGGCCAGGAACGCGTGCTGGCCCAGGCTCCCATCATGGCGGCCGAGGACTTCTCGTTCATGCTGGAGGAAGTGCCGGGCAGCTACTGCTTCATCGGCAACGGCGACGGCGAGCACCGCGAGTCCGGCCACGGCATGGGCCCCTGCCTGGTCCACAACACCAGCTACGACTTCAACGACGAACTGCTGCCCATCGGGTCCAGCGCCTTCGTGAAGCTGGCCGAGCAGTGGCTGGCGCGCAGCGCGTAGCGCCGGGCCGCCGGGCTGGGCATGCCCGGCCTTGGCCGTTCAATGCGGCGTCTCCGCCCGGACCGGCAAATCACGGTTGCGCGAACGCAGCAGCACCGCGCTCAATGCCGCCGCCAGCGCCGCGATCAGCGCGCCCGCCAGAAACGTCATCTGGTATCCGCCGTTGAGCGCCGCCGTGGGCGCGGCGCCCGCCTGCGCGAGGGCGCCGCTGCGGGCCGCGGCCAGGCTGGCCAGCACGGCCAGCCCCAGCGAACCGCCCATCATGAAGGCGGTGTTCACCACGCCCGAGGCCAGGCCCGACTGGCTGGGCTCCACGTCGCTCATCGCCGCCAGCAGCATGGGGTTGAAGGCCACGCCCGCGCCCAGGCCCAGCAGCAGCATGCCCGGCAGCACGTCCGCGGCGAAGCCGCCGTCCACGGGCGCGCGCGAGAACAGCGCCAGCCCCAGCGCGGCCATGAACAGGCCCGTGGCCAGCGGCGCGCGTATGCCGAAACGCATCACCAGCTTGGCCGACAGGCCCAGCGAGAACGCCGCCATGATCAGGTTGGCCGGCAGGAAAGCCAGGCCCACCTCCATGGGGCTGTAGCCCAGCACCAGCTGCATGTACAGCGCCGACACGAAGAACCACGCGAACATGGCGGCGGCCCACAGCACGCCGACGATGTTGGCGGTGGCCACGTTGCGCAGGCGGAACAGTCCCAGCGGCATCAGCGGGGATTGCACCCGCGCTTCGATGGCGAGAAACAGCGCCATCAGCGCGGCGGCCGCGCCCAGCAGCGTCAGCGATTGCGCCGAGGTCCAGCCCGCCTCATTGCCATTGACCACGGCATACACCGCCAGCATGAGCGAGGCGGTCACCGCGAAAGCGCCGGCCACGTCCAGCCGCCCGCTGCCCGCGGCGGCGGGGGCGGGCGGGATCAGGCGCAGGCACAGCGCGTAGACCAGCACGCCAATGGGCAGGTTGACCAGGAAGATCCAGTGCCAGGACAGGGCGCTGGTCAGCAGGCCGCCCAGCAGCACGCCGATGCTGCCGCCGCCCGCGCAGACGAAACCGTACACGCCCATGGCGCGCGCCCGTTCGCCGGTCTCGGTGAAGAGGTTCATGATGAGCGACAGCGACACCGCCGACACCACCGCGCCGCCCAGCCCCTGGGCCGCCCGCGCGCCGATCAGCAGGGCCTGCCCCTGCGCCAGCCCGCAGGCCAGCGAGGCCAGCGTGAATAGCGTCAGCCCCGCCAGGAACACCCGGCGGTGTCCCAGCAGGTCGCCCAGCCGCCCGCCCAGCAGCAGGAAGCCGCCGAAGGTCAGCATATAGGCGTTGACCACCCAGACGAGCGAAGTCTCGGAGAAATGCAGGTCCTGCCGGATCGAGGGGAGGGCGACGTTCACGATCGTGGTGTCCAGCACGATCATCAGCACGCCCAGACAGAGCACCAGCAGCGCCCACCATCGTTGCTTGCCGTGGATTCCATGCGTCATCGGCTATCGATTCCTTGAATGTTTCGTTGAGGACGGCTGGCGGTCAGTGGGTCAGGCGCCCGCCGCTGACCATCCAGCGCGTGCCGTAGCGGTCGATCAGCGAGCCGTAGGCCTCGGCCCAGAATGTCTTCTGCAGCGGCATCGTGATGCTGCCACCCTCGGCCAGCATGTCGAAAACGCGCTGGGCGTCCGACACCGTGGGGTAGGCCAGCGACAGCGCCACGCCCTGCTTGCCGGGGTAGGGATGCCCGGCGGTGGCGTCGCTGCCCATCAGCATCTGTTCGTCCAGGCCCAGCCGGGCATGCATGATGCGCTCGGAGTCCTCGGCGGACAGGGACGGCATGGCGGCGTCGGGCGGGGCATCCGCGTAGCGGACCAGCGCCTCCAGCCGCCCGCCCAGCACGCGTTCGTAGAAGCGCATGGCCTCGGCGCAGTTGCCATCGAAGCTGAGGTAGGCGGATAGTTGGGGCATGATGTCTCCAGAAGGTTGGACGAAAGCGGCGCCAAGACCTCGGCCGCCGCTTTATGATGGAAGCCCGACCCACGATACCCAAGGAGCCCGGCCATGCAAAAAGGAAGTTGCCACTGCGGACGCATCGCATTCGAAGTCGACGGCGACGTGTCCCAGGTCCTGGAATGCAATTGCTCGCACTGCAGCCGCAAGGGCTATCTGCTGTGGTTCGTGCCGCGTCCGAACCTGCGCATCACCTCGTCCACGGACAGCCTGTCGACCTACAAATTCAACAAGCATGTGATTTCGCATCACTTCTGCGCTCACTGCGGCTGCGCGCCTTTCGGCTTCGGCGCCAGCCCCACGGGCGAGGAAACGGCGGCGGTGAACGTGCGCTGCCTGGAAACGGTGGACCTGAACGCGCTGACCCGCATCCCGTACGACGGCCGCAGCGTCTAGGGCCCGTCGACGCCTGGCGCTATTCTCGCATCCGGGCGCCGTCCGGGAAACCTCTTATTGTTCGGGGCGCCGCCGCATCCCTATTATTCCTCCACGATCAGCATTGATCCTTGCGCGGCGCGTTCCGCGCTCCTGCCGCACCCCGCAGCAATGATTGCTGCCTGAACACTCCGTCTGGCTATAACAGCCCCCGACTTGCACGCACTGCGTGGTCGGGGGCTTTTTCGTTTGTTTTCCGCGAAGGAGACCGCATGCAACCGTTCGATCCGCAACCCGCGCCCGCGACCTACGTGGCCAGCGTCCAGATGGCCCCGGCGATAGGCGAGGTCGCCGCCAACGTGGCGCGTTCCCTCGCGCTGGCGGAAGAGGCCGCCGCGCGGGGCGCGCGTCTGGTGGTGCTGCCAGAGCTGGCCAACACCGGCTACATGTTCGAAAGCCGCGAGGAAGCCTACGCCCTGGCCGAGCCCGTGCCGGAGGGGCCGTCCTCGCGGGCCTGGATCGAGCTGGCCGCGCGCCTGGGCATCTACCTGGTGGCGGGGATCGCGGAGCGCAGCGGCGACCGTCTCTACAACTCGGCGCTGGTCGCCGGCCCGCAGGGCTATATCGGCACCTACCGCAAGCTGCATCTGTGGGGCGACGAGAACCTGTATTTCGAGGCGGGCGACCTGGGCCTGCCCGTGTTCCATACCGAACTCGGCCGGCTGGGGGTGGCGATCTGCTACGACGGCTGGTTTCCCGAGGTCTATCGCCTGCTGGCGTTGCGCGGCGCGGACCTGGTCGCGGTGCCGACAAACTGGGTGCCCATGCCCGGCCAGACGCCGGACGGTCCGGCCATGGCGCATGCGCTGGCGATCGCGGGCGCGCACAGCAACGGGCTGACGGTGGTGTGCGCCGACCGGGTCGGCGTCGAGCGCGGACAGTCTTTCGTGGGCCGCAGCCTGATCGTGGGGTCGCAGGGCTGGACCGCGGCCGGCCCGGCCAGCGCCGACCGCGAGGAGATCCTGCTTGCCGCCGTCGACCTCAAGGCCGCGCGCCGCGGGCGGCAGTTGAACGCGTTCAACCACGTGCTGCGCGACCGGCGCTGCGATGTCTACGACGAGCGGCTGGGCGCGGCGGACGCGCCGGCCCAGCGGTGAACAACGGCGGATAGCCGACCCCCAAGGAGAAACCCATGAAATTCCCGTTTTGCAGGATTCTTGCCCGATTGTCCTTCGCAGCGCTGTTGTGCGGCGCCGCCGGCGCCCATGCCGCGGAGCCGCTGCGGATCGGCGTGCCGGTCGGCCTGTCGGGCGCCAACAGCGTAGTGGCGCCCGGCGTGGTGCAGGCCTCGCAGCTGGCCGCCGACGAGATCAACGCTGCCGGCGGCATCCTGGGCCGCCGGATCGAGCTGGAGATCGCCGACGACGCCTCCGGCGCGGTCGGCGCGCAGAAGGCCTACGACACCCTGGTGTTCCAGAAAAAGGTCGACGCCGTCATCGCCATGGAGACCAGCGCGGCGCGCAACGCGGCGCTGCCCATCATCGCCCGCGGCAAGGTGCCGTATATCTACACCTCTTTCTATGAAGGCCGCTCGTGCAACCGCTGGATGCACGTGAGCGGCTGGGTGCCCGAGCAGCAGGTCGCGCCGGTGGTGGACCACTTCATGAAAACGCGCCACGCCAAGACTTTCTTCCTGATCGGCAGCGACTACGCGTTCGGCCGCGGCATGCTGAAGTTCACGCGGGAATACATCGAGAAGCAGGGCGGCAAGGTGGTGGGCGAGGAATACCTGCCCATCGACGGCTCGGACTGGACGGCCATCGTGTCCAAGGTACGCTCGGCGCAGCCCGACGCGCTGATCAGTTCGACCGCGGGCGGCAGCCCCAACGTCAGCCTGGCCAAGCAGATCCAGGCCGCCGGCCTCGCCATGCCCTACGGCAATCTGGCCATCGACGAAGGCACGGCCAAGACCATGGGCGACACCGCGGCCGGCATGTACATGTCCTCCTCCTACCTGACCAGCATCGATACGCCGCAGAACCGCAAGTTCCTGGACGGACTGAAGGCGAAGTTCGGCGGCCAGGCCAAGACGGCCAACGAATTCTCGGCCGCCCAGTACGAAGGCTTTTTCCTGTACAAGGCCGCGGTCGAGAAGGCCGGCGGCACCGACCCCGCCAAGGTCGTGCAGGCGCTGAGCGAGGTACAGGTGGACGGTCCGCGCGGCCCGGTGCGGATGGACCGCCAGCGGCACGCGGCGCTCACCATGCGCCTGGGCCAGGTGCAGCAGGACGGGTCCATCCGCATCCTGCAGTCTTTCGACAAGGTGGACCCGGGCGCCCAGTGCCCCGACCTGAAGTAGCGTTTGCGCGCCGCCCGCCGGGCGGCAAAGGAGACCCCGATGGGATTGCTGCTGGACATCCTGAGCACCGCGGCCATGCTGTTCATCGTGACGGCGGGGCTGATGATCATCTTCGGCGTCATGAAGATCGTCAATTTCGCGCACGGCGCCATCATTACGCTGGGCAGCTACGCCAGCCTGGTCGTGACGCAGCTGGGCCTGAACCCTTGGCTGGCGCTGCCCCTGGCGCTGGCCGTCGGCGCGGCGGTGGGCGTGGGCGTGGAACGGCTGATCGTGCGGCCGCTGTACAAGCGGCCGCTGGACGCCATCCTGGCCACCTGGGGCCTGGGCATCGTGATCGGGCAACTGATCACCATGGCTTTCGGGCGCGAAGTGCAGTTCGCCGACGCGCCGGTCAAGGGCGCGGTGGCGCTGCTGGGCACCGACTACTCGGCCTACCGGCTGCTGCTGATCCCGGCGGCGCTGCTGGTGTACGGGGCCATGCTGCTGCTGCTCAACGGCACGCGCTTCGGCGTGCGCACGCGGGCGGTGATCATGAACGAGAACCTGGCGCGCGGCCTGGGCATCAACGCCGAGCGTATCCGCTTCATCACGTTCGGCCTGGGCGCCGGCCTGGGGGCGCTGGCCGGCGCGCTGATCACGCCGCTGTCCAGCGTGGACCCGAACATGGGGCTGGCCTGGCTGATCAGCGCCTTCATGCTGGTCATGGTGTCGGGCCATTCGATCACCGCGCTGCTGCTGACCTGCCTGGTCTACGGGGCCTGCCAGGTGCTGGTCAGCGTGCTCGTCAGCCCCATCCTGGGCGGCGTCACGATCGCCGTGCTGGCGGCGCTGACGCTGCGCCTGCGTCCCCAAGGATTCGCTCATGACTGATACGCTGCTTGCCCGGCCAGCGCCGGAAACCGCCGTCGCTGCGCGCCGGGCCTCGCGCTCCCGCGACCTGCTGTGGCTGTCCGGCCTGTGCCTGGCCTTGACCGTCGCCGGCCCCTGGCTGTTCGACACCTACCTGCTCAACGTGCTGATCAAGGCGCTGTTCTTCGCGGCGGCCGCCGTGACGGTGGATATCCTGTGGGGCTATACCGGCTACCTGACCTTCGGGCAGTCGGCGTTCTTCGGCGTGGGCGCATACGCGGCGGGCCTGGCGTTCACGCACTACGGCTTCTCCCCGGCGACGGCGGGGCTGGCCGCGCTGGCGGCGGTCGCGGTGGCGGCGGCGCTGGCCCTGGTCACGGGCTGGCTGTCGTTCTACCGGGGCGCCTCGCCGTTCTTCGCCACGGTGATCTCGCTGGTGCTGCCCATCGTGCTGACCCAGCTCGTGCTGTCGGGCGGCACCTGGACGGGATCGTCCTCGGGCCTGACCGGCTACGAAACCTTCGACCTGTCGCTGGAGGCCTGGTACGTGATCGCGGCGGGCGGGCTGTCGGCCGTGGCGCTGCTGGCCTGGGTGGCGGCGCGCAGCGACGGCGGCCGCATCCTGGTGGCGCTGCGCGACAACGAGGCGCGCTGCAGCTACCTGGGCCTGAACACCGCCCGCTGGCGCATCCTGCTGCTGGCGGTCTGCGGCGTCATCGCCAGCCTGGCGGGCTTCGGCTACGGGGCCTTCAGCGGCGTCGTGGCCCCGGAGCTGACGGGATTCGTGTTCGGCACGGAACTCATCATCTGGGTGGCGCTGGGCGGGCGCGGCACCATCTGGGGGCCGGTGCTGGGCGCCATCCTCATCAATGTGGCGGGGTCGTACCTTAGCGGCAACCTGCCCTTCGTGTGGCAGTTGCTGCTGGGCGTGACCTTCATCGTGGTGATCCTGCTGCTGCCGCGCGGGCTGCTGCCGCTGCTGCTGGCGCCATGGCGGCGGCACCAGGCCGCGGCGCCCGCGCCGGCGCTGACGGAGCGGGCAGGGCAGGCCGCCGCGCCTGGCGCCGGGCAGGCGGCGCTGCAACTGGCGGGCGTGGCCAAGCGCTTCGGCAGCCTGAAAGTGCTGGAAGGCATAGACCTGCAGGCCCGCGGCGGCGAACTGGTGGGACTGATCGGGCCGAACGGCGCGGGCAAGACCACGCTGATGCGCTGCATCGCCGACGGCGCCGAACGCTCCGACGGGCAGGTGGAACTGTGCGGCCACGCCGTGCGCCGCGACGATCCGGCGCGCTGCGTGCGCTACGGGCTGGGGCGCAAGTTCCAGAACGCCAACGTGTTCGACACGATGACCGTGGCGGAAAGCCTGCGCATCGCCACCACGCTGCGCGAACGGCCGTCCTGGCGCCGCCGCGCGCCCGCCCTGGCGCTGCCCTCCTATGCGCTGGAGGTGCTGCGCATGACCGGGCTGGACCAGCGGCTGGACAGCGTGGCCCGCGACCTGTCCCACGGCCAGCAGCAGGCCCTGGAGCTGGCCATGGTGCTGGCGCTGGAGCCGCGCGTCATCCTGCTGGACGAGCCCACGGCCGGCCTGAGCAAGGCCGAGCGCATGCAGATCGGCGCGGTGCTCTCGTCGCTGGCCCAGCGCCACGGCCTGTGCTGCCTGCTCGTGGAGCACGACCTGGATTTCGTGGCCGAGGTCGCCACCCGCATCGTCGTGCTGCACCAGGGGCGCATCGTCATGGACGGCAGCTTCCGCGAGGTGACGGAATCGGAACTGGTGCGGACCATCTACGCGGGCGGCGCGCCGTCCGCGCAAGGAGCGGAACAATGACGAATGTTGCGCCGGCCTTGCGGCTGGAAGGCGTGTCCAGCGGCTACAAGGGCTCGATGGTGCTCAACGACGTGTCGCTGTCCGTGCCCAAAGGCGCCTGCGCGGCGCTGCTGGGCAAGAACGGCATGGGCAAGAGCACGCTGCTCAAGACCGTCATGGGATACCTGCCCAAGCAGCGCGGCCGGGTCCGGCTGGGTGAGGTGGACGCCACCCGCCTGCGGCCGCATGAGGTAGCGCGCTGCGCAGTGGCGTACGCGGCCCAGGAACAGCCGCTGTTTCCCGACCTGAGCATCCGCGACAATCTGCGACTGGGCCTGGCGCGCGACGGCCTGTTCGACGAGCGCTTCGAAGAGATCGCCGAACTGTTCCCGGTGTTCGCGTCGCGCCTGCGCCAGCATGCGGGCACCCTGTCGGGGGGCGAGCAGAAGATGCTGCTGGTCGCGCGGGGCCTCATGCAGCGGCCCGCCTTGCTGCTGCTCGACGAAATCACGGAAGGGCTGCAGCCCTCGGTGACCGAGCGGCTGGCAGGCGTCCTCAACTGGGAGCGCGAGCGGCGCGGGACCAGCATGTTCATCGTGGAGCAGAACGTGGCGTTCGCGCTGCGCGTGGCCGACAGATACCTGGTGCTCAAGCAGGGCGCCATCGTCGACGAAGGCGACGCTGGCGCGCCGGAGGCCGCTGGCCATATCATTGATCATCTCAAGGTATGAGCCAGAACCCGCATGCTTCCGACCCGCCGTCCAGGATTCTTCCCATGGCCTCGCCCTTGACCCCGCCCGGCGGCCCGGGCGCCACCGGCCCCGGGTGGCGCATCGGCGTGCTGTATTCGCGCAGCGGCGTCAGCGGCACGACCGAATCGCAGCACTTCTTCGGCACCGTTCTAGCCGTGGAGGAGATCAACGCCCTGGGCGGCGTGCTGGGCCGCCCGCTGGAACCGGTCGCCTACGACCCCCGCAGCGACTGCGAGGAATACCGCCGCCTGGCCGCCCGGCTGCTGCTGGATGACGAAGTCAACGTGATCTTCGGCGGCTGCACCTCGCATTGCCGCAAGGCCATGCTGCCGGTGGTGGAGCGCAGCAACTCGCTGCTCTGGTACGCCTCGGTCTACGAAGGCTTCGAGTATTCGCCCAACGTCATCTACACCGGCGCCGCGCCCAACCAGGGCAGCATGCAACTGGCCGCCTACCTGATCCAGCACTGCGGCTCGCGCATCTTCCTGGTGGGCGCGGACTACATCTATCCGCGCGAAACCAACCGCATCATGCGCGAAACCGTGGAGGAGCACGGCGGCGAGATCCTGGACGAAACCTATCTGCCGCTGGACTGCGACGAGCGCGACATCCTGGAAGTGGTGAAGGACATCGCCCGCATCCGGCCCGACGTGGTGTTCTCCACGCTGATCGGGTCGGACGCCCAGCGCTTCTACCAGCGCTACCACGAGGCCGGCCTGGCGGCGGCCAGCATCCCCATCGCCAGCCTCACCATGACCGAAGCCGAGGTGGCCGAAGTGGGCCCGGCGCTGTGCGCCGGGCACATCACCGCCGCCACCTATTTCAACACCGTGGCCACGCCCGGCAACGCGCATTTCCTGGCGCGCTGGCGCGAACGCTTCGGCGACCGTCCCGCCAACGTCTACGCCGAAACCTCCTACAGCCAGATGCACCTGTTCGCGCGCGCCCTGCAGCGCGTGGGCGCGCTGGACACCCGCAAGCTGGTGCAGGCGGTGCACAAGGTGGAGTTCGACGCGCCGGACGGGCGCCTGTCCATCCTGGCCGAGAACAACCATTGCGTGCTGACCCCGCGCATCGGCGTGTGCCGGCCGGACGGCAGCTTCGACATCGTCTGGGAAAGCGGCGTGCCGGTGAAGCCCGACCCCTACCTGACGGCGTTCGGGCTGGACGAGTTCTGGTTGAAATGAGCATGGACCATAGCCTACGCCGCCTCTACGAGGACCTGCGCAGCGTGGCGGTCGCGGTGGTGTACCCGCCCGGCGAAGACCGCGACCTGCTGGTCGAGCAACTCAAGCGCATCGGCTGCCGCATCCACCTGCATTGGCCGTTCCCGGAGTGCCCGCCGTCGGGCGCCGATGTGGTGTTCTTCCAGGTCTCCCAATGCGGCCGCAACAGCGCCGCCTGGACCGCCAGCGAAGTCGAGGCCACCCTCATCGCGCTCTCCGAATACGAAACCCCCACCACCCTCAAGCAGCTCCTCAAGACCAACGCCCACGGCGTGCTGACCCGGCCGTTCCGCTCCGCCGGCATCCTCAGCACCCTGGTGCTGGCGCGCTCCGCCCGGCTATTCCAGCTGCGCCAGCAGAACAAGATCGACAAGCTGGAAAGCACCATCAAGTCGCGGCGCGTCATCGAAAAGGCCATCCGCGTCCTGATGGACCATCAGCGCCTGGACGAACGCGAAGCCTACGAACACATGCGCGGCCGCGCCACCCGGCTGCGCGTCAGCGTGGCGGAAGTGGCCGCCATGATCGTCGACGCCAGCGAAGCCATGGAAAAACTGGGTCTGGGCGGCGGCCGCCCCGGGCCCGCCAACACCGCTTGAACCCGCGGCCGGTTTCCAGTCCAATGACAGTCTGTGCGGACGGACCGTGCCGGTGCATCCGCGTCCACTGATACACGGATGGAGCGAGTTGCCATGACAACGGTGCGATTGCTGTCGGACGAGGAAGTCCGGCGGAACCCCCAGGCCTGGGCGGTGTTCGAGGACATCCGGGCCACGCGCAAGTCGGATTTCGTCAACAACTTCTGGCGCGCGCTCGCCAACGACCCGCCCCAGCTGGAGCGCGTCTGGGCGCAGCTCAAGCAGGTCATGATGGCCGAAGGCGAACTCTCGCCCCTGATGCGCGAACTGATCTACATCGCCGTATCCACCGCCAACGGCTGCACCTACTGCATCCACTCCCACACCGCCGCCGCCCGCGCCAAGGGCATGACCGACGGCCAGCACGCCGAACTGCTGGCCGTGATCGGCATGGCCGCGCAGACCAATGCCCTGGTCACCGCCATGCAGGTTCCCGTCGACGAGGCATTCATCGTGAAATAGGAGGCCGCCATGTCTCTGATCCCGTTGTTTCCCCTCTCCAACGCGCTGTTTCCCGCCGGCGTGCTGCACCTGCGCATCTTCGAAGTGCGCTACCTGGACATGATCCGCCGCTGCATCGCCGACGGCAGCGAATTCGGCGTGGTGGGCCTGCTCTCGGGCAACGAAGTCCGCACGCCCGAAGGCGTCGAAACCCTGGCCCCGGCCGGCACCATGGCCCGCATCGACGCCTGGGACGCGCCCATGCCCGCGCTGCTGGAACTGCGCTGCGTCGGCACCAGCCGTTTCCGGCTGCTGTCCAGCGAGGTGGCAAAATACGGCCTTTGGATGGGCCAGGCCGAACCCATCCCCGACGATCCGCCCATGCCCGTGCCGGAAACCATGCAACCCAGCGCCGATGCGCTGGGACGCCTGATCGCCCAGTGGCAGCAAGACGGCGTGCCCGCCGAAAGAATGCCCCTGGGCCCGCCGTTCCGGCTGGACGACTGCGGCTGGGTCGCCGACCGCTGGTGCGAACTGCTGCCGCTGCCGCCCGACGACAAGGCCACCTTGCTCGCGATGACCGATCCGGTGGCGCGGCTGGCGGCGGTCCAGGACGTGCTGCGGGGGCAGGGGCTGGCGTAGTGCCGGAGCAGGGGTCCGCGTAGCGGATACAGGGCCCGGGCGTAACCGTATTTGGACACCATGGAAATCAGGATAGACGAGGGCCTGCGCGCCTACATAGACCCCTTGACCGACGACGAGCGCGAGGCGCTGGAGCGCAGCCTGCTCGCCGAAGGCTGCCGCGACGCCCTGGTGCTATGGGGCGACCTGCTGGTCGACGGCCACAACCGCTACGCCCTGTGCCAAAAGCACGGCATCCCCTTCGAAACCCGCCAGAACACCACGTTCAAATCCATGGAGGACGTGCACCTCTGGATGATCGAAAACCACCTGGGCCGGCGCAGCGTGTCCGACTTCCAGCGCGGCGTCCTCGCATTGCGCAAGAAAGAAATCCTGCAAGCCCGCGCCGCGTCCGCGCCCGCGCCCGACGATCCCCCTTGGGACGAAGACTCCGGCGACCCGCCGCCGGTCGCGGCCGCGCCCGTGCCGCAGGCCCTGAGCCGCCAGGCCCTGGCCCGGGCGGCGCGCATCAGCAGCAATACGCTGGGGCAGATCGAGAAGATCCAGAAGGCGGCCGCGCCGGAACTGGTGCGGGCGGTCAAGGATGGGGCCATCTCCATCAACGCCGCGGCCGCGGTGGCGACGTTGCCGCCCGAGCGCCAGGCAGCGGCCGCGGCTGGCGGCAGAAAGGAACTACAGCAGGCGGCTCGTGAAGTCCGCCAGGCCAAGGCGCCTCCGCCACGCGAGGCGGTGCCGGATATTCCTATTGAGAATATTGCGGATTTGCCGGCGGAAGTTGCACGGTTACGGGAGTTGCTGACCCGGCTGACGGATGAGCGGGATCAGCTGAAGAAGAAGGTGATGCATTTGACGGTGGCGCTGGCTGAGGCTAGGAACGCGGCGGGGGGAGGGGATGACTAAGCGCCTCGGAGAACGGAGGGATCATCAAGCGCGAACTTTGCTTACCGCAAGCTAAAGGTCTGGATCCGTAGATCGGTGATGCATCTAGTCGAATTGTCTGCCGGTGTCCGACTTCGGCCATTAAGAGACCTTCGTCCGCTGCGTCCCTAAGACAACAGCACACCCGCCCCACACAGGAAGCGGTCGTTTGATTGCCGAAAGACCGCGCCATATTCATATTTCGCTCTAGTTGAATGCTTTGTTGAAGAATAAATAGGCGGCGTTAGGCGCCAGTGAATTTCGCGTGAACACGGAGAACTGTGCCTTGAACTTGACGCTGCATTTGCAGTCCGGCATGTTGTACGCGATGACCGGCCCGACCGCCGCGCTGGCGAAGCGATTACCCGACACACGTTGCCCGTTCAGCCTGTCGTCGGCGATCTGGCGCGCGTAGTACCCCGCCACGCCCAGCTGCCATCGACCGATGACCTCACTGATCGCCATGTCCACGTCCACCACCATCCCGTTCCGATAGCCGGTCGCAGAATTCTTGCGGGCAATGTCCAGGAAATAGCTCATGCTGAACTCGGTGCCATCGCCCAAGAAGTTCGGCCCGGTCAGATAGGTGAACGCGCCGTTCGGAATGTAATAGAGCGTATTGCGTCCCGTCGTGTACAGTTCTTTCGCGTCGTACTTGCCAGTGGGCAGCACCATCGAATACCCCAGCTTCATCGTCAAGCCGCGCGGTCGGCCCGCTTCGACAGTGCCAAGATGCTTGCTCCACATGAGTACGTCGGTGTAGATGTCGTTCATGCCCTCGAAGTTCTGATGCTTTCCGTTGACGGTGATACTGCCCCAGCCGTAGCCAGTGGAGACGGAACTGCCCAGCGTGCCGCCGAACAACTTATGCGGATAGACATAGAGAAGACCGAACTGCGCAATTCCGCCCGGCAGCCTTCCGGAAGTCGTGGAACTCTGCCCGGCGTTGTCATAGAACTTTTCCCCCAACGCGCCCACGGCGATGGCCGAACCATATACGCCCGGATACGGCGGCAGGTAGGCGCTCTGTATGTCGGTGCCCCCGACCGGACCACCATAGGTCACGCCTTGCGCCGCCAGCGCATTGCGCGAACAGGCCCAGAGCAGGATGCCGATGAAAACGAAATGCCTCATGACTTGTCTCCCTTATAGGTCTTTTGTGTGTGACTGCTGCTCGAATGGCGCGGGCCCGCGCGGCCTGCCGGCCCGCGCCGATGCACGGACGGACGGTCTGAAATCAATCCAGGGGCGCGCGGGCGCGCGTCGTTGAAGGCACCGCGTCCTTCGCCAGCGCAAAGCGTGCGGGCCCGAACGCCAAGGCCAGGCGCCGCATGAAATGCTCGAAGCCGAACCAGGCCCGGTTGCCGGAGGTGAACGGATGCACGACCAGCACCCAGGGTTCGTCGGGGCGCGCAGTCTCGTGGGCCAGCGCAGACAGATACAGCTGCTCATAGGCTGCCGTCGCGTCCAATGTTCCGAAAATGCCGCCGAATCGTGGATGGATGACGGCGCCGTCGATCAGCGCCGGATCGGTAGGCAGCACCGCCACCCGTGTCAGCATCGTCGCCGTGGCGCCGGGTGCTGGCGCGCGCGCCGCGTCGGACCCGCCAACCAGTGACAGCGATACGTAGCGGATGCCGTGCGTCGCCAGCAACTCGTCCGTCCAGGGATTGATGGCCAGCCCCGGCGGCCGGAAGCCCACCGGCGCCAGTCCTGTCAACCCGCGGATGCTCGACACGGCGAGCTGGATCAGACGGTCTTCTTCTTCGCGCGAGGCGATGCCCGTCCACATTTCATGTTTCCAGCCGTGCATGGCAATCTCATGCCCGGCCGCATGCCAGGCCAGCAGCTCATCCGGATGCCGCAGGGCCGCATAGCCCTCGGCGAAGTAGGTGCAGCGGATCTGTAATTCATCCAACAACTGGAGGATGCGCGGATGGCCCAGCTCCAGGCCGATTTGGTTGTAGGCAGCCCATTCGGCGGCGGGGATGCTGGCGGGGCAAGGCCAGGGCAGCGCGTCGCCGGCCGCGCTGCCGAAATTGTCAAACGTGATGCATAGCATGATCGGAAGTCCTGGTTGGAAGGTGCGGACGCCGCCGTTCAGGTGTGCGCGGGCGGCGCGGCCACGACGCGGTTCCTGATGTCGCCGATGCCTTGGATATGCATGCGCACGACGTCGCCGGGCGCGAGGAACACCGGTGGTTGGCGCGCGGCGCCGATGCCGGCCGGCGTGCCTGTGGCCAGCACATCACCGGGCTCCAGTGTCATGGCGCTGCTCAGCTCCTCGATCTGATCGAAGATGTTGAAGCGCATCTCCGCCGTGTTGCCGTCTTGCCGCAGTTCGTCATTGACCCAGGTGCGAACCTGGAGCGCGTGCGGGTCGGCGATCTCGTCGGCCGTGACCAGCCACGGCCCCAGCGGACCCAGCGAATCGAATGACTTGGCCAGCGTGATTGTCGGACTGCGGTGATGGCGCTCGCGGATGCTGGCATCGTTGCAGACGGTGTATCCGGCGATGTAATGGATGGCGTCGCGGGCTCGCACGTTGCGGCAACGTCGGCCAATAACCACAGCCAGTTCCACTTCGTAGTCCAACGTCGACATGCCCGGGGGAATGATCAGGTCATCGAACGGCCCGGTGATGCAGGAGGCCTGCTTGTTGAACCAGATCTGGTGCTCTCCCACGCCGACGTTCAGACGGGCGATCTCCCGCAGATGCGAGGCATAGTTGCCGCCAATGGCCAGGAATGCTGACGGCCGTCGCAGCGGCGGCAGCAGCCGCACGGCGGACAGCGGCAGGCGCGCCGTTGACTCGCGCGCCAGCAGCGCAAGCAGCCGCCACGATGTGTCCTGCCCTGGCAGCCAGTCGGCAAGATCGGGCGACAGCGCCGGCAGGTCCGCGGTCACGTCGATGATCGCGTCCGCCTCTACGACGCCCAGGCGGTCTCGGCCGCCCTCGTGGAACATGGCAAGTTTCATCTTATCTCCTAGGCATGTTGTCCCGCCCGACCGCCAGCGAACTGGATGACGGGTGCAAGTGATGTTCGATTGCCCCGGCGCGCCGCCTCAAAGGTCCAGCGTGAGCGACGCCGACTTTGCGCGCGAAACGCAGGGCAGGATGAGGTCGTTCGAGGCGCGCTCGGCCGCCGACAGCACGTCATCGCGATGGTCGGGGATGCCGTCGAGGACCCGCGTCATGCACATGCCGCACACGCCCTGCTCGCAGGACAGAGGTACCTCCACGCCGGCGCGGGCCAGCGCGGTGGCGATCGAGCAGTCCGGCGGCACGTCGACGCGCCGGCCACTGCGCGCCGCCACCACTGCGAACGTTCCCTCTGCCGCCGCCTGTGCCGCTGGCGGTCGGCTCGCGCTGAAGCGCTCATAATGCAGGTGGCCGGCCAGGCCATGCCGTTCGGCCGAAGCCACGGCGTCGGCCAACATCGCGTTCGGACCGCATAGATACACGTGCTGGTCCGCGTCCAGGCCGGCAAACAGCCTGTCCAGATCCAACTGCCCCTCCTTGAGGTCGTCATCGAAGTGGTATCGCACCTGGTGCCTGCAGGAGTCGGCATCGAGCCGATCCAGGAACGCGGCGGCGGCGCGGCTGCGCGCGCAGTAGTGCATGGCGAAGTCCAGGCCGCGCCGCGCCAGGAATTCCGCCATGGCGATGATGGGCGTGATGCCGATGCCTCCCGCGATCAGCACAACCCGCCGATGCCGGGGTGACAGCGCGAAATGATTGTGCGGCCCTCGCACCAGCAAGGGCGCGCCGATGGCGTGCGTCTCGCACAGATAATGCGCTACGCCGTGCGCGGACGCGCAATGGATGGCCAAGTGGTAGCCATCCCGTGCGTCGGGTGGATTGCACAGCGAGTAGGCGCGCGTACCGCCCGGCACCCGCACTTCTATGTGATCGCCCGGCGCGATGTCGGGCAGCGGCGCGCCCTGTTCGCAGGCCAGCGTCACCGCATAGATGTTGTCGGCGATCCGCTGGCGCCGCGCCAGCTGCATTGGCCGCCAATCCGCCGTCGCGCGGCTCGGAGCGTGCTCAACCATGCGAAGCCCGGGCTTGGTCGCCGGATGCGCTGAAGAAAATGGCCTGTGTCGGACACTCGCTGGCGGCCTTCGAGATCGCCGCCGCATAGTCGGCCAGCGGCGCGTCAGGCAGGATTCGCGTCCGGTTCGTGTCGTAGTCGAGCGCGAAGACCTGGGGGCACAGCGCCGCGCAGTTGCCGAAGCCGCAACACATGCCGTTCAGGATTTGGACAGTGATTTGACTCATGGTCGTTCAACCTTACTCGGGGCGGAGCGAGACAGTCATGCGCAGGAGCATCGGGAAGGTCAGGTCCGGCACGCGCTCGAAGCGCGTTTCCGTCAGCCGCATGGCGGGAAATCGCTGGAAGATCGTGCGCAGCAGCACGTCGCCTTCCAGCCGGGACAGCTGCGACCCCAAGCAGAAATGTCCGCCGCCCGCGAACGCCAGATGGCGGTTGTCGGGACGGTCGATGAGGTAGTGGTCGGCCTGCGCGAAGCGGTTCTCGTCCCGGCTCGCCGCATGCAGCCCCAGCAATAGCCGCTTGCCCTGCGCGACGGGCTGGCCGCCGATCGTGAGCGGCTCGGACGCGTAGCGGTGCACGAAATGCACCGGCGAGTCATAGCGCAGCGACTCTTCCCAGGCGGTGCGAGCCAGGTCGGGCTGAGCCACCAGCCGCGCCCGTTCGCCATCGTGGTTCAGCAGGGCCAGTACCGTGTTGGTCATTGCCACCTTGGTGGTGTGGTAGCTGGCCACCAGGAAACCGATCAGCGTGGTCACCAGCTCGGAGCGCGTCAGGCCGCTGTCCCTGACCTCGGCAGCCATCAGCGCACCGACGAAGTCGTCCTCGGGCAGTTTGCCCTTGAGCGTGTCCAGCACGTCATCCATGTACTCGTAGTAGAAGGCTGCCGAGGCATCAGCCTCGGCCAGCCGTTCCGGCGTGATGTCCGACACGCTCAATACCGCATTCAGGCCGTGCTGGCGCGCGAACAACTCTGGGGCGTCGGACACCGGCACATGCAGCAACCGACAGGCGATTTCCGCGGGCACCGGATCGGCGAAGGAAGACACGAAGTCGATTTCGTCCTGGCCCTCGAGCCTGTCCAAATGCTCGACGATTACCTTTTCCACCCAACCGCGCATGTTGGCGACGGTCTTGGGATTGAACGCAGGGGTGACGATGCGGCGGATGCGGGTATGGTCGGGCGCGTCAATGTTCGGCAGCGACTCGCGATAGAAGCGTGCCCCCGCGCCCTGGCCGATGCGCTCGGGAAACACGCCGGGCGCCTGCTGCACGGTCGCCAGCGGATTGCGCAGCGCTTCGTCCACATCGCTGTAACGCGTCAGGACGATGCACTCTTCGCCATTGATGTCCATCTCGAAATGAGGAAAGTCGCTTTGCAGGCGGCGATAGGTCGGATATCGGTCGGCGAGGAAAGCCGCGGACTTGAGATCGGGGAGGTCGGTAGAGCGCATCGCATTCTTCTTGAAATGGGTGAACGATCCGCCGCGCGTCTTGAGTCCAGCCTAGTGTCTCCTGTGCTCGGAACGTCTGCGCTTTGGTCTGGTGAGAGTATGGTTTCGCGCCGCCGTGCAAGGGACCCGTTTCCTTTTGCGAAAGCGCCACCGGCGGGGGTTGTTCGGATGCTCGGGGATTCACGGATTGCGCGCCCGTCCGACAGTGTTTACCTTCCGGCATGGCCCCTCGAGTAAAAATTGGTGCCACATGTCCCCTCCCCGGAGGGTCGAAATGGATGGAAGACACAGATGGACCCGATAAGCGCCGCGCTTGACGCTTGCCACCTCGCCGAGATCGAGGCGGGCCAGGCGGAATCCAGCAGCCCATGGGCCGTGCACATGCCCGGCGGCGTCTGGCCGGTGTCGCTATATGTGTTCACCGGCGCGGGCTGCAACCTGCTCATGACCCGTTCGGGGCAAAAGAACGCGGTGCGCGACAAGACCGTGTGCCTGATCCTGCGCGCCCAGGAACATATCGTCCAGGATGCGTTGCACACCTCTCCCAACCAACCCGTTGATCTGCGCAATCCCGCCAATGCCGACCGCTTCCGTACGCTCACGTTCGGCGAGTCGCCTGATACGGGCGTCACGTCGACGTTCTACGCCGGCATGGCGCCAGCCAAGGGCACGAGCACGGCGCTGTTCGACGCGTTGCCCGACGTGCTGCAACTGGACTTCGACGAACTGCCGCTGTGGCTGTGCCGCGCGACCGAATCCATCCGCGACGAACTGACTTCGCAGCGCCCGGGTTTTCGCGCCGTGGCGTTGCGCCAGGCCGAGTTGGTCGTGATCCACTTGATCCGGCACTACGTCGCTGCGCACACGGCGCTACTGCCGGCATGGATAGCGCTGCCCGACGATTCAAGGGTGGCGCTTGCGCTGCGCGAGTTCCACCGCGACATTTCCCGACCTTGGACGTTGGAAATGCTGGCCAGCGCTGCCGGAACCTCGCGCTCGCGGCTGATCGCCGCGGCGCAACGGGAGCTGGGCGCGGGCATTTTCAATTACATGACTCGCATCCGAATGCAGGAAGCCGCGCGCCTGCTTGTGGACACTTCGATGTCGGTGGGCCGGATTGCCTGGCAGGTGGGCTACCAATCTGAAGCGGCGTTCTCGATCGCGTTCAAGCGCTACAGCGGCGAGCAGCCGAGGCAGTTCCGTGCAGGCGACCGGCGGCCGTTCGCGCTACGGTAGGCCGATGCTAACTGCACAAGATTTGTGCGCCAAGCTGACCTCTCAGCTCGCTCAGCTCCGCTTCATCTGCCCCGCCCTGAGCTTTCCATCAGCCAGGCTCAGAGCGGCGCACCAGTCGAGCTAGAAGTGGTGTTCAATTCCCTCGTACTCGCCTGCAGCAGCGTAATCTCAGTGACCGGCAGCTTGGTCGACCTGAACGGCCCTTGCCACGTCCGGCTGCTGAGACCGACGCAATCCTGCGCCGCCAACTTCCCTGCTACCGCTGGCGCCGTCGGCCCTGTGGATGGACGTACTGCCGCTTGTCGCGCGCAAGGTAAATGGCCGCTTAGGGTTGGAAGCGCTCCGCCAAGAACCGCCGCTTTCCTTGCCCACCCACAAGCGCTATGCGATCTGCATGGAGGGAGAACTGTCGATACCAGTATTGCCAATGGCCTTGTTGCGATATGGAGCCGATAGAACAATCTGTTTCGAACCTTGTTTCGAAAGGATTGGTCGTATGAAAATCGCTTTTTTGCACACGATGGAAGGGAATGACGCGGTCTTTGGACTCGCGGCGGTGAAAGCAGGTTGGTCATCAGATCAGATTCGTCATGCGACTCGCGAGGATCTGCGGCAGGCCATGGCGCAGCAGTCGGCGCCGGGCAGCGCGCATGGGCTGGTCCACGAAGCGTTGCGGGGCTTGATGATCGACGCTGACGCAGTAGTCGTGACATGCGCGACGCTTGGCCCCGCAGTCGACACCATGGGAACCGTCGACGTTCCCGTCATCCGGGCAGACACGGCCCTGGCTAAAGCGGCGTCGAGCGCCGGAGGAAAGCTTGCCGTCCTCTGCGCGGTCGAAGCAAGCATTGCACCGAACCGGGCGCTCTTCGAGCACTATGCGGCCGCCACCGGCGCGAGCGTGACGGTCCAATTGATCCCTAGCGCCTGGGCGCTTTACCAGGGAGGAAACCAAGCGGCAAGCATGGTGGCCTGTGCGCAGGCCGCGGATGAGGCGTACGCCCAGGGCTTTGATGTCGTGGCCTACGCCCATCCATGGATGGCGGGATCTGTGGGGTTAGTGGGAAACAAGCGTCGACCGATCCACGGGGTACAGGCAGCGCTGGACGCGGTCCGCGCCACGCGGGAGGTGTAGCGAGGTCCCGCTATATCAAGAATAGGTGTCAGACTGGACCAACCTGATTTTCGGACAGTTCGGTTAAGGCGCAGAGGCCTCGACCTAGGCAGCGGAAAAGCCGCTCGATCCGCTCTTAAGAAATTCGATTAGCGCTTTGTTGACCTCTTGCGGCGCCTCCTGCTGCAGCCAATGGCCGGCCCCAGGGATGATTTTGGTCGAGCGCAGGCGCGGCACGATTTCTGGCATGGCTTCAATGATGCGATCCATCCCGGGAATCGCCAGCCCGGTGTCCCGTTCTCCCACAAGATACAAAGCGGGGACTTCCACACTTTTGCCCTCCAGGGCCGCCTGCAAAGCCCAATTCCGGTCCAGGTTCCTGTAGTAGTTCAGCCCGCCACGAAAGCCGCTGGTTTTGAAGCCCAGGATAAAGGCATCTAGATCGCCCTGGGTAAGCCATGGCGGCAACTCATCAGGAATTGGGAGCGAGGCGAGGAGGCCTTCCCCTTTAGCCATCATGCCAAACGGATTTGGCGTTCTCGGGTCGTTGCGCGGGCCTGCCTGACCTGACGCCGCCCAGTAGATCGCGCGTAGCGTTGCGCCGACGTCCCGCTCGAATTCTTTTTCGGCAACGCCGGGCTCACCAAAATGGTGCGTGTAAAACACCGCCGAGTCTGTTTTTGGAAACAGTCTGCTCGGCATGATCGGAGCCCTGCGCATCATTGGAACTCCCAAGGCGACAACCGCGCGAAAGACATCGGGTCGCAGTTGCGCGGCCTGCCATGCGATGCTGGCGCCCCAGTCGCCGCCTACGATCACCGCATCTTCTGCTTGCTCGCTCTCGACCAACGCGACCAGATCGCCGATCACATCCATCGTCGTATAGGCCGCCACGTCCGACGGACTTTCGCTGCCGCCGTAACCTCGCAGGTCCGGGGCCACCGCCCGAAAGCCCGCCTGGGCAAGCGCCGGCAGCTGATGACGCCACGCATGAGAGGTTTCCGGAAAGCCGTGGCACAGTAGAACGAGGGGCCCCTTACCGAGCGCAGTCAGGTGGATCTTGATGCCGTTAACGTTTACATCGCGCGTTTCGAGCTCAGTCATGGTGCCATCTGATAGGGAAGCCTACGGAGCGTCTATAATATCGTAACTTTGACTGTTATGGAATAAGGTTTTCATGAGTTGCGACACTCGCTTTGTTCGTTTGTTGCACGTCCTGGTTCACATGGACTTGCGCGGTGGCACGACTACATCGGGTACGCTGGCCAAGATGCTGCACACGAATGAGGTCGTTGTACGGCGGACCATGGCGGCACTGCGCACAGCCGGCATGGTTAGCTCCATAGGAGGTCGCAATGGAGGGTGGACGCTCGCCAAATCGTTGAACACGATTACAGCGCAAGATGTCTTTGAAGCTATCTCCCACGGCGCTGTGTTTACCATGGGGCCTGCCAACGACAATCCCGCTTGCCCTGTCGAACTCGCCGCCAATCAACTGATTGTTGACGCCATGCGAGTAGGCGAAAAGGCGCTGCTGCAATACCTGGGTACGTGCTTGCTTTCCGATTTCGCTGCGCAGATTCGGGCAAGGTAGACGCGCTCAGGACTCGCTACGGTCGTTCGCTGGGTGAGGGCGCCCCGGTCGGCTACGACGGCCTCCGGCCAGAAAAGGATGGTTCATCCCGCCGCGCAGGAGCTACGCCAGGCCTGAATGGCTTCCATGACCGCGTCGGAGTGCAGACGGTCCACGTTCCGGTCCTTGTAGGGCGACGAGCTACCCTTCACCCCCGGCGCAGAGAAATCTATCGTTTCGGCCAGATCGCATAGATAGCCGCGACCTCCGGCTCTGTATGCTCGGAGCTCATCGTCATTTAGCTGGATCATGAAGCGATATCCGACCGCGTCATGTGAGCAATTGACGTCCAAAAGAAGGCCATCGGCGATTTGCAGAAGAAACCAGAACTGCGGCTCGTGATCAATGACTATCATGCATTCCCTTGTGACTGGGCGCTGGGTTCTACGAGGTGTCCGGGGATCGTCCAGCCCTAGGCGGCTTCCAGCTTCGCAGCGCGCCTGCGCCGCAGTTCGACCACCTGCTCCGCGCCGACAGCCCGAGCGCGCAACTGGCCACAGCCGCCGTCCACATCCTGCCCGGCGCTATTCCTCACCTTGGTCAGCACGCCACGGCGTTGCAGAGAACGGACAATCTCATGAATGCGTTCGGCATCGGGGCGCTGGTAGTCATCCCCTTCGAGGCTATTGAAGGGAATGACGTTGAGCACGCCGTATTTGCCCTTCAACAGACGCACGACGGCATCGAGTTCGTCGTCGCCGTCGTTGATGCCCTTGAGCAGCGTCCATTGATACTGGATCGGATAGTCGGTGTCGCGGGCGTACTTTTCGCCGAGTTCGACCAATTCTTGCGGCGCGATTCTCGGCGCGCGCGGCAGCAGGTGCGCGCGCAGTTCGGCCTTGGTCGTGTGCAGCGACAGCGCCAGCGCGGGCTTGACGCGTTGGCGGGGCAGGGCGTCGAACACGCGCGGGTCGCCCACGGTGGAGAACACGAGGTTCTTGTGGCCGATATTGCCTTCGGTGCCGAGCAGGTCGATGGCTTCGAGCACGTTGTCCAGGTTGTGCGCTGGTTCCCCCATGCCCATGAAGACGACTTTCTTCACCGCGCGCAGACGCCGCGCCAGCACGACCTGGGCGAGGATTTCCATGCTGGTGACCTGGCGGATCAGGCCGCTCTTGCCCGTCATGCAGAAGCGGCAGCCGACCGCGCAGCCGACCTGGGTGGAGACGCAGAGGCCGTCGCGCGGCAACAGCACGCTTTCCACCATCTGCCCGTCGGCCAGTTCGACGAGCAAGCGCGAGCCGTCGCTGCCGGCGTGCTCGGAGCGGACGCGGGCGAGGCCGTCCAGTTCCGCCGTCAAGGCGGGCACGGCACCGCGCAGCGCGAGAGGCAGAAAGTGCTCGGAACTCCGCCGTCGCGTGCCGGTGTCGAGCGCTTGCCCTTGCAGCCAGACGCGCGCGATCCGGCCGCGATGGACGGGCAGGGCGCCGAGAGCGGCGAGGCGTTGGTCGAAGTCGGAGTAGCGCATGGGGGGCGCATTTTACCCCGCGCCGGGAACGGCCATGCGGACAAGTGGCGACCGAGGGGGCGTCGGCTGAACGAGACCGATTTTTCGGGTGCCATCGCCAGCGGCGCAGACCCGATGGCCGCTCCCGTCCTGCGAACTACAATGCGAGCCTGACATAAGGAACGCGGGCTCACGCTGTGAGTTCCAATGATTGGCGAGCGCAATCGTCAAGCAGGGCGCTCGTCGACGGAGTCCCTGCACGGGCGCCCATGCAAGCGGGATTGGCTGTTGCGTACGAGGGGATTCAGGCTTCTTGCCAGTCGAGCTGGTGTCCTGTTCCGTTAGGTAATGACATTAATTTTTCATACTGGCAAACCGCGACAACTCCGATGCGTACCACCATGAAATTGCTCTCCATCGTCCTGGCCGCTGCAGCGGCAGCCGTGGGCACGCTAGCCGTTATAGACATTAGCCATGCTGAACAGATCGGCGCAGTGGATACTGTCTTCAAATTGATTGGCCCGGACCACAAAATCGTGGTCGACGCCTATGACGATCCCAAAGTGCAGGGCGTGACTTGCTACGTCTCGCGCGCCAAGACCGGCGGCATCAAGGGGGGCCTGGGCCTGGCCGAGGACCGCTCCGACGCCTCTATCGTCTGCCAGGTCACGGCAGCCATACAGATTACCGAGCCGCTCAAACAGCAGGAAGAAGTGTTTACCGAGCGCACCTCGCTGCTGTTCAAGCGTCTGCGCGTGGTGCGCATGGTGGACGCCAAGCGCAATACGCTGGTCTATATGACGTATTCCGACCGGGTCATCGAAGGCTCGCCCCAGAACAGCGTAACGGCCGTGGCCGTACCCCACGGCACGCCCATCCCGCTCAAGAAATGAAGGCAGGCCTCACTCTGGGGCTGCAGGCCATCGCGCTAAGCAGCGCATGGGTCCATCCAGCCCGCTGACCGCGCCCTCCCTGGCAATGCGTCGGAGCACGACATCAAGGTCAGTCTGGTGGGGACTGGCGCCTTTACTTTATTTACCCCGCCCCTGGGCGCGGACTGTCGCAGAGCAGAGGATCTCGCTACGCATACCTCTTGGCGCCCGCCACGCAGACCACCGCAGCCAGCGTCACGATCAGCATCGTCCAGCTGACATTCTCATGCAGCAATACCGCCGCCAGCCCCAGCCCCATGAAAGGCTGGAACAACTGCAATTGCCCCACCGCCGCAATCCCGCCCTGCGCAAGCCCGCGATACCAGAATACGAATCCAATAAGCATGCTGAAGAGCGACACGTAGGCGAATCCAAACCAGGCGGCCGCGCTGACATGTTCGAACGTGGCCGGCATGGTCAGTAGCGCGATCGGCAGCATGACGGGCAGCGATAACACCAAGGCCCAGCTGATGACCTGCCATCCGCCCAGTCCGCGGGAGAGCTTGGCGCCCTCGGCGTAGCCCAGCCCGCAGACGACGATGGCGGCGAGCATGAGCAGGTCGCCGGCGGGCGAGGCCTCCAGGCCGCCCCATGCGGCATAGCCCGCGACGCAGGCGGCGCCGACGATGGAGAACATCCAGAATGGCGGACGAGGGCGTTCGCCGCCGCGCAGGACGGCGAAGATGGCGGTGCTTAGCGGCAGCAAGCCCAGGAAGACGATGGAATGGGCGGAGGTGACATGCTGCAAGGCCAGGGCCGTCAGCAGGGGGAAGCCGACGACGACGCCCAGGGCGGTCAGCGCCAGGGACGGAATATCGGACAGGGAAGGCCGGGGCTGGCGTAGCAGCATCAGGAGCGCGAGGCCCAGCAGGCCCGCGATGGCGGCTCGCGCGCAGGTGAGGAAGATGGGATCCAGATCCGCGACCGCGACCCGGGTCGCGGGCAGGGAGCCCGCGAAGATGACGACGCCGATAAAACCGTTCACCCAGCCGCTGGTGGCCTTTTCCATCTGGAGCTCCTTGATACGGCCCTCAGTACATCACGGCGGTTGTTCCGAGTCCACGCACAATCCAGTACAATTTTAAGAAACTGTTATGTACTGAAAGCCAGTACGGCGGAGAACTCCATGGCGCGTGGCGGCACCCTCATCAAGAAAGTCATGGGCGAGATCCAGGGAAGGATCGCTGCGCGCACCGCCTTGCCTGGCGCCCGGCTGCCCTCCGTGAGAGTGCAGGCCAAGGCGCTGGCAGTGTCGGTATCCACGGTGGTGGAGGCCTATGAGCGGCTGGCGGCCGAGGGGGTGCTGGTGTCGCGTCCGGGCTCGGGGTTTTACGTGGCCGGTCAGGTCGCGCCGCTGGCGCTTACCGAGATGGGGCCGAAGCTGGACCGCGAAGTCGATCCGCTATGGGTGTCGCGCCAGTCCCTGGCCGCGGATGCCGACACCTTGCGGCCGGGCTGCGGGTGGCTGCCGGTCAGCTGGATGTATGAGGACGGCTTGCGGCGCGCCATGCGCGGCATGGCGCGGGCCGAGGCCGCGGAACTGACCGAGTATGGGACGCCGCTGGGCCATGCGCCGCTGAGGCAGTTGCTTGCGCGGCGGATGAGCGGCATGGGGATAGAGGCCGGGCCCGAACAGATCATGCTCACCGACTCGGGGACGCAATCCATCGATCTGATCCTGCGCTTTCTGCTGGAGCCGGGAGACACGGTGCTGGTGGACGATCCCTGCTACTTCAATTTCCACGCCTTGCTGAAGGCGCATCGCGTCAAGGCGGTGGGGGTGCCGTACACGGCGAACGGCCCGGACGTGCGGGCGTTTGAAATCGCGTTGCGCGAACATGCTCCGCGGCTCTACATCACGAACTCCGGCATACACAATCCGACGGGGGCCACGCTCTCGCCCCTGGTCGCGCATCGTTTGCTGAAGCTGGCGGACGACTCCGAGATGGTGATCGTCGAGGACGATATCTTCGCGGACTTCGAAAACACGCCTGCGCCGCGCCTGGCGGCGTTCGATGGATTGTCCCGGGTGATCCACATCGGCAGTTTCTCGAAGACGGTGTCGGCGTCGGTGCGCTGCGGGTACATCGCGGTGCGGTCCGACTGGATGGAAAGCCTGACCGATCTGAAGGTGGCCACGACCTTTGGCAGCAGCCGGCTGGCGGCCGACCTCATCTTCAGGACGCTGACTGGCAGCGGCTACCGCAGGCATATGGAATCGACCCGGCTGCGCCTGGCGCAGCAGATGGACAAGACGGCCGCGAAGCTGCAGAAGCTGGGCATCAAGCCGTGGCTGATGCCCAGGGCGGGGATGTTCCTGTGGTGTCGTCTGCCCGAAGGCAAGGACGCCGCCACTGTCGCGCGCTTGTGCCTCAAGGACGGCGTGATCGTGGCTCCGGGCAATGCGTTCAGCCAGTCGTTGGCCGCGGGGGATTTTCTGCGGTTCAACGTTGCGCAGTCCACGGATGAACGGATGTTCACGGTGCTGGCGAAGGCGTTGGATGCGGCTTGAGGGGCGGGGTGGCGGCCGGCGGGTAATAGCCGGCCCGCCTCCCGCGGTGGGCCAGGAGCCGACATTCCGCAGTCGCTCAACGACGTTGACCACGTCCGCTCTAGGTTGATGACGAAAATCCCCAGAAGCGCCGCAATCAGCGTGGCCTGCGCGCGGTGCCGCCCCTCTGGTGCCAGGGCATCCCCATCGCACTTACCAAGGCTGTTTGGTGGGACCGACCGTGAACTCGTTGATTGTGGTGTCGTCGGGCTGATCGAGCGCGAAGGCGACGACGTTGGCGATCCGGTCCGGGGAAATGCCGTAGGTGTCGTACAGACCCTGCATCTGGTCGAGCGACGGCTTGTCGCTGATGGTCCCCAGCAGTTCGGTATTGATGGCGGCCGGGTAGATCGTCGCCGTGCGGATGTTAGTGCCTTCCATGGCCGACTCGATGCGCAGCACTTCCATGAAATCGCGCACGAACCATTTCGTGCCGCCATAGACGGCGCTGCCTGGGTAGGCCTTGAGGCCTGCCACCGATGAGGTGGCAATGACGTGGCCGGATTTCTGCGCTAAGAACTCGGGCAGTACGGCCGCCACACCATTGAGCACGCCCTTGACGTTCACATCGACCATCTGGTGCCAATCGTCGGTCTTCAGCGCGGACAGCGGCGAAGTCGGCATCAGGCCGGCGTTGAGAAAGATGGCGTCCACGCGGCCATATCTGTTCTTGGCCAGTTTGACGATGGCGTCGTTGGCAGGCTGGTTGGTGACGTCCAGCTCCTGATACACGGCTTGGCCGCCGTGCTGTTTGATTTCATCGGCGATCCGCTTCAGATTGTCTGCACGCCGAGCGCCAAGCACGACCTTGGCGCCCTTGCTGGCGAGCAGTTTGGCCGTCGCCTCTCCGATGCCGGATGAGGCGCCGGTGATGATGATGACTTTGTCTTTAATCACGATACTCTCTGCCTTTATCTGTTCGAGTGGGCTATTGCTTGCCGACGGGAAGCGTTGCCAGATGCCGATCCAGCGCCTCGCTGGCGCGGCGGGCCATGTCGGCATCCACGCGGGACGACAGCACCTGGGTGAGCTGGCGCAACTGACTGACCGTGATGCCGACGTTCATGCTGATGCGCATGTGCGCCTGCAACTGCGACTCGGCGCCGGGTAGCGCCGAGAGCATGCCCACGGTCGCCAGCTCACGGCTTTGCCAGTCCAGGTTGTCGCGCTCGAAGATGTCGCCGAACAGGTGTGCGCGCAGGTACTCGTTGGCGATGGGCGCGAAATCGAACAGCGGCCCCTGCACCGGGCCGCCCGAGAGCTTGGTCTGGTTGGCCGTGCCGGCGGCCAGCAGCGCATCCCCTTTGGGGATGGGGCGGCTGGGCTCGCGCCCCGGCGCATCCTGGATGCCGCGCTGCTTGCGCGCATCGAGCGCCTTCATCAGTTCGCCTAGCGCATTGAGGCTGCGCGGAAAGCCGGCATAGGCGTAGAGCTGCACCAGGATTTCACGAGCGTCGCTCACCGTCATGCCAGCATCCAGCCCTTGGTTCAGCGCGGCATTCAGCTTGGCCATGTCGCCCGCGGCGGCGAGCGCTGCGATCGGCACGATGGCCTGCTGGCGGGCGGTGAGGGTTTCAGAAGCGCTTGCTGTTGTCATTTGAGATTGGGTCATGGGTTTGGTGTCCTTCTCATTCGCTGCGTGTCCCAGCGTGGTGACCAGGCTCAGGGCCACGGCCAACGCACCAACATGAAGCCGGATGCAGCGGGTCTTAGCGGGCGTGGTATTGCTCATCGGTCACTTTCTCCATCCAGGTCACGTTCTTGCCGTCCACGGTGCCGGTTACGGCTAGGTGCGTCATGGCGGTATCGGGCGCGGCCCCGTGCCAGTGTTTGACGCCGGGCGGGCACCACACCACGTCGCCAGGGCGGATGACCTGCACGGGCTTGCCCCATTCCTGCGTCAGGCCCACGCCGGAAGTCACCACCAGGCGCTGTCCCGCCGGATGCGCGTGCCAGGCGGAACGCGCGCCGGGCTCGAAGGTGACCAGCCCGCCGGAGGCGTTGATGTTCTTGTCGGCGGGCCAGACCGGATCAATGCGCGCGCGGCCGGTGAAGTATTCGGCGGGACCGGCCATCGAGGCCTGGTCGCCCGCGCGGGTGATCTGTTGTGCGCCAGCAGAGGGGCTGGCTTGTGGCTCGGCGGCCAACGCCAGGCTGGCGTTCAGCGCCGTCGCGCACAACGCAAGTCGGAGAACTGAGTGCATGGGGTTTCCTTTCTTGAGGGTGAAATGGCTCAGCCGCGTGGCGGGCCGGCGAGGTACTGTTCGTCGGTGACGTGCTCCATCCACTCGACGTTCTTCCCGTCCAGCGCCTCCTGGATGGCGATGTGGGTCATCGCAGTGGTGGGCGTGGCGCCGTGCCAGTGTTTGTATCCAGGCGGGCACCAGATGACGTCACCGGCACGGATCTCGACGATGGCTTCGCCCTCGCACTGCGTCCAGCCACAGCCGGCGGTGACGATCAGGGTCTGTCCCAGCGGATGGGCGTGCCAGGCCGAGCGCGCGCCCGGCTCGAAGGTGACGGCGGCGCAGGACACGCGGGCCGGTGCGGGCGGGTTGTTCAGCGGATCGATGCGGACCGTGCCGGTGAACCATTCGGCGGGCCCTTTGATGGATGGCTGAGATCCAGCGCGTTTGAGTTCCATGATGTTTTCCTTTCAAAGTTCGCAAGCGGACAAAGGCGGGCGCGTCAATGTCGCTCTGCGACTTCGATGCGTGCCTTTAGGGGACCTGCGGCGCGCAGCACCTGGATGTCACCATCGATGCGGCCGAGTTTGATCAGGCCTGGGGAATGCCTGAAGCCCTTGTAGAAAATGGCCAGGTTGCCCCAGGGGGCGTAGTAGGTGAGGTCGCCGATGGAGGGCGTCATGCCCGCCGGTGCGCCGGCCGTTGAGAGCTTCCTGGGCAACTGCGCGATCTTCTCGGTCGAGGCGTAGTCCTCCAGGTCCAGCATCAGCGGCAGCAAACCGAGAAAGTCTCGGGCGGCAGCGCTGTCCACCAGGGTCGCGGAAAGCACCTGCCCGTTAATCGTCATACGAATGTTCATGGAACTGACTCCTTGGCTCGGCGTTGCTGACGGCTGCGAGGCCATGGACCGCGGTTCATCCTTGCTTTCTTGAGCGTGAGCCGGGGTGGATGCCCAGGCCAACCACCACAGCAAAAGCGGCACATGCGAAACGGGATCGCATCAGGTTTCTCCTGGTTTCATCGCGGACTTGGATTGTGCGGGTACCAAACCCCAGGCCCGGCTCGTTTCGCAGTCCTTTCGACCGCCGACGAACCCGAGAACACACCATCGTTGGCGGGCAATATGGTCCGTACAAAACTGTATTGCTCTCTTAATTGGTTGAGAAGACCGTAAAATTGATATACGGTGGTGCAATGAATTCACCAATGGCAAAAGCGAACCTCAACGACCTGCAAGCCTTCGTGGCCGTGGCTCGCGAGCGCAGCTTCACCCGCGCGGCGGCTCAGCTCGGCCTGTCGCGTTCGGCGCTGAGCCACACGATGCTCGCCCTGGAAGCCCGGCTGGGCGTGCGGCTACTGACGCGCACCACCCGCAGCGTTTCCACCACGGAGGCCGGCGCGCGGCTGCTGGACGCGGTGGCACCCCGGATCGACGAGATCGAACTGGAATTGGGCTCGCTGACCGCACTGCGCGACAAGCCGGCCGGCACGGTGCGCATCACGGCGCATGACCATGCCATCACCACCTTGCTCTGGCCGCGGCTGCTGCCCCTGCTGCAGGAGTACCCTGACATCCACGTCGAATTCAGCGTGGACTATGCGTTCACCGACATCGCAGCGCACCGTTTCGATGCAGGCGTGCGTGTGGGCGACCGCGTGGACAAGGACATGATCGCCGTGCGCCTCGCGCCTGAACTGCGCATGGCCGTGGCCGCGTCGCCGCGCTATCTCGCGGGAAAGCCGCTGCCCAAGACGCCCCATGATCTGACCGACCACCGCTGTATCAACCTGCGGCTGCCCACGCATGGAGGCCTGTATGCCTGGGACTTCGAGAAGGACGGGCAGTCCGTCAACGTGCGTGTGAATGGCCAGACCACGTTCAACAACACCTTTCTGATGCTTCAGGCGGCACTCGACGGGATGGGCTTTGCCTTCGTTCCGCTAGATATCATGCAGCCGCATATCAAGGCGGGCCGACTGATACCCGTACTGCAAGACTGGTGGCCAACCTTCCCTGGCTATCACCTGTACTACGCCAATCGCAAGCAAATCGCGCCAGCACTGGCCTTAGTAATCGAGGCATTGCGCTGGCATTCCAGCAAGCCCACCAAATAAGACTCTGTCTCAGGCAGAGGCCCGTGGGAAGAATCATGAAGCGTCGAGGCAGCGATGTCTGCCGAATTCCGCCCCATGGGATACGGAGAGCGATTTGGCGCACGATCGCTGCACGCGTGACGCGGGCGGTTGCGGCTCCCACACAGCGTCGCCTGCGGATAGACTACGAACGACCGCTTTGGGTCGAAACCGGTCATCCCATATGTTCCCACCCGCTCTTCACCCCGACCGTGCTTCTCTCCACCTGACATCGGTCTTGGCAGAGACACGACTCCAACGACTGCCGCGCCGATCACCGATGTACGAATAAGGGATAACCCTTATCAATGGAAATGCACGAATAAAATTCCTGACTGACTGGGAATTTATATCGTTTTGAGGAATGCCCCCCAGGGCCTTGTAATGCGTGTTCGCTTAACGCCGTTCACGCATTTACCAGCAGACTTCCTCATGAATCCCATCGGATACCGCATTCTTCCCCGCACCGGCCCGGCCGTTTCTCCCGACGTGCTGGCCGGTTTCGCCGCCATCGGCTCGGCCCAGATCAGCGACTGCATGAACCGCCTGTATGGCGTGTCGGGCCTGCGTCCGCTGCACGCGGGCAATCAGCGCACGGTCGGCCTGGCGCTGACCGTCAAGACCCGCCCGGGCGATAACCTGATGATCCACAAGGCGATTTCGCTGGGTGGGGCGGGTGACGTGATCGTGGTGGACGGCGCGGGCGATACCAGCAATGCGCTGGTGGGCGAGCTGATGATGATGGATGCGCAGTCGCGTGGCATCGAAGGTTTCGTTATCGATGGCGCGGTGCGCGATCTGGATGTGTTTGCGCAAGGCCAGTTCGGCTGCTTCGCGCGCGCCGTGTCGCACAAGGGGCCGTACAAGGACGGTCCGGGCGAGATCAATGTGCCGGTGTCGGTGGGTGGGCAGGTGGTCAACCCGGGCGACGTGGTGGTGGGCGATGCCGACGGCGTGGTGGTGATTCCCGCCGAGCATGCCGCGGCGGTGCTGACCCTGGCGACGAAGAAGGAGGCCGACGAGGCCGTGGCGAAGGAGAAGCTGCGCGCTGGCACCTATGCCAAGCCTTGGCTGGAGAAGACCCTCGCCGAGAAGACGGGGGCCGCCAAATGAGCCAAACCGTGACCCAGACCCCGCAAACCACGAGCATCGTCGCCGACCGCATCAAGCGCATCAAGCTGTCGCCCAGCGTCGCCGCGCGCGCCATCATCGCGGAACTGCGCGAGCAGGGCCGCCGCATCATCGACCTGACGATCGGGGAGCCGGACTTCTCGACGCCGGTGCATATCCGGCAGGCGGCGACCGCCGCCATGAACCGGGGCGAGACGAAGTATCCGCCGGCGCAGGGCACGGTGGCGCTGCGCCGGGCGGCCGCCCAGCATTTGCTGGAGGCTACGGGCGTGGAGTATCCCGTGGGCCGCATCATCGTCAGCACGGGCGCCAAGCAGGTGATTTTCAACGGACTGGCGGCCACGCTGAACGAGGGCGACGAGGTGTTGATCCCGGCGCCGTTCTGGGTCTCGTACCCGGATATGGTGCTGGTCAATGGCGGCGTGCCGGTGGCGGTGGAGACCACGCCGGCCACGGGCTACAAGGTGACGCCGCAGGCGCTGGAGCGGGCGATCACGCCGCGCACGAAGTGGCTGATGATGAACGCGCCCAGCAATCCGACGGGCTCGGTCTACACTGCCGACGAGCTGCGCGGGCTGGCGGAGGTGCTCAAGCGCCATCCGCAGGTGTGGCTGATGACGGATGACATCTACGCGCGCTTGAATTTCACGGACGAGCCGACCGTGCATCCGTTGCAGGTCGCGCCCGAACTGGCCAGCCGCACGCTGGTGGTCAATGGCGTGTCCAAGGCCTATGCGATGACGGGCTGGCGTATCGGTTACGGCGCCGGGCCGGACGAGCTGATCAAGGCGATGGCCATTCTGCAGTCGCAGAGCACGTCCGGCGCGTCGTCGGTCAGCCAGGCGGCCGCGCTGGAGGCGCTGTCGGGGCCGCAGGATTGCGTGGCGGAGTTCGCCAAGGTGTTCCGCCAGCGCCGCGATCTGGCGATTGCGGAACTGTCGGGCGCGGCGGGTCTGGATATCGTCGCGCCGCAGGGCGCGTTCTACGTGTTTCCGGATTGCTCGGCCCTGCTCGGCAGGAAGACGCCGGCCGGCGACGTGATCGCGACCGATACCGACCTGACGCACTATTTGCTGCGCGAGGCGGGCGTTGCCGTGATCGACGGCCACGCCTATGGCGCGCCGGGTACGTTCCGGCTGTCGTTCGCGGCTTCGCTGGACGATATCCGGCAGGGCTGCTCGGCCATCCGGGAAGCCTGCGCCAAGCTGGCTTGAGGCCGGCCGCGCATTCCATGAAGACGCCTCCCTCCGGGGGGGCACCATTACCAGTTTGTTCACCGCACAATAAGGGGAATCAACCATGAAACGTCACACTCTCTACGCCGCCTGCCTGGGCCTGGCCTCGCTGGTCATGGGCGCCGCCGCCCAGGCCGACCAGTTGGATGACATCAAGGCGCGCGGCGAGCTGGTCTGCGGCACGCTGGGCACGTCGCAGCCGTTCAGTTTCCAGGACGCCGCCACGCGCCAGCTGGTGGGCTACGACGTGGACGTCTGCAAGTTGGTGGCGGACAAGCTGGGGGTCAAGGTCAACTACAAGCTCCTGTCGGTGGCGGCGCGCGTGCCGGAACTGAACGAGGGGCGGGTGGACATCCTGGCCGCCAACCTGGGTTATTCGCCCGACCGGGCGCAGCAGATCGCGTTCAGCCACGCTTATTACGTCAGCCCGCAGAAGCTGCTGGTGCGCAAGGATTCTGGACTGGACTCGATCGAATCGCTGAACGGCCGCCGCGTCGGCGCGACCAAGGGTTCCAGCTCGGAGCGCGAGATCAAGCGCATCCTGGATAAGTCGCAGGTGATCGGTTATGGCGACAGTTCGGCCACCTACCTGGCTCTGCAGCAGAAGAAGGTGGACGCGCAGTTCGCGTCTGAACTGGTGCTGGTGCGCCTGGTGCTGCAAAGCCCGCCCACGGCGCCCGTCAGCGTGATCGCCAAGCCGGTGTTCGACGAGCCCTGGGGCCTGGGCGTGCGCAAGTCGGAGCCGCGTTTCTTGGAAGTGGTGAACCAGGCGCTGGACGAGGCGGAAAGCTCGGGCGCGGCCGCCAAGCTATTCGAGAAATGGTTCGGCCCCGCAACGCCGTACAAGCTGGAGCGCGGTTTCAAGATCGGCCCCATCGCCGGCTGATTGCCGGGGCCTCGACGCGGCCCGCCAGTCCCCCGTCACGGTCGCCGGCGCCGCGCACAGCGGTCCGCCGGCCGCCGTGACGTTGGCCGTGGGCCGCGCGCACGCAGGAGATTTATCGTTCTATGGACTTACTTGACGCTACCCAATACCAGCAGCTGTTGAGCGGCATGGTGGTCACGGTGCAGCTGTTCCTGGTCGCCTGGGTGATGGCCTTCGCCATCGCGGTGACGCTGGTGGTGGTGCGCGCCACCAATCTGGCGCCGTGCCGCTGGCTGGTGGACGCCTATGTGGAATACCACCGCAACGTGCCGTTGCTGGTGCAGGTGCTGTTCTGGTACTTCGGCATGCCCGAGCTGCTGCCGGAGGGCTTTCGCCTGTGGCTGTACCAGCACAATGCGGAAATGTCGCTGGCGGCGATCGCGCTGGCGCTGGGGTCGGCCGCCTATATCGCCGAAGACATCCGCAGCGGCCTGCGCGCCATTCCGTTTACGCAGTTCGAGGCGGCCCGCGCGCTGGGCGCCAGCTATCTGCAATGCATGCGCTTCGTGATCGTGCCGCAGGCGGTGCGGATTTCCATTCCGCCGTTGGTGGGGCGCGCGCTGCTGCTGTTCAAGAACACCAGCGTGGCCATGGCCATCGGCGTGATGGAGCTGACCTACCAGGCCCGCGAAATCGAAAACGAAACCTACCGCACCTTCGCCACCTTCGGGGCCGCCACGATCATGTACCTGCTGGGATCCTTCCTGATCATGTTCATCGGATCGCGCGTCTATGACCGCTACCGCCTGAACCGGGGAGGCCGCAATGCTTGAGGTCCTCTCGCAATACTGGCCCACGCTGCTGGTGGGCCAATACCCCAATGGCCCGCTGGGCGGGCTGGCGCTCACCCTGATCCTGGCCGCCTGCGGCCTGGCGCTGTCCTTGCCGCTGGCGCTGCTCATCGCGCTGGCCCGCGTCAGCCCCTACGGCTGGCTCCGCGCGGCGAGCAAGACGCTGGTCAACGTGGTGCGCGGCATGCCGCTGCTGATGCTGATCTTCTGGGCCTATTTCGTGGTGCCCAAGCTGACGGGCCAGGTGGTCAGCGGCTTCTGGACGCTGATCGCCGCCCTGGTGGTCTATGAAAGCGCCTATCTGTCGGAAGTGATCCGTTCGGGGATCGAGGCGGTGCCGCGCGGCCAGATCGAGGCCTCGCGCTCGCTGGGCGTGGGTTACTGGACCACGATGCGCCGGGTGGTGCTGCCGCAGGCGCTGTTCAACGTGCTGCCCAGCATGACGAGCCAGTTCGTGTCCACCATCAAGGAAACCTCGCTGGGCTACGTCATCAGCGTCAACGAGCTGACCTTCGCGGCCAATCAGGTCAACAACCTGGTGTTGACCAAGCCGCTGCAGGTCTTCGGCATCCTGGCCATCATCTACTTCCTGGTGTGCTTCAGCCTGAGCCGCGGCCTGAGCTGGCTGGACCTGCGCATCCGCCGTTCGCGCGCCATGGCCTAAAGGAACAAAACATGATCAATCTAGAAAAAGTGAACAAGTGGTACGGCGAGCACCATGTGCTGAAGGACGTGGATCTTTCGGTGGCGCGCGGCGAGGTGCTGGTGGTCTGCGGCCCGTCGGGTTCGGGCAAATCCACCATGATCCGGACGATCAACCGCCTGGAGCCCATCGAGAAGGGGCGCATCCGGATCGACGGCGCGGATATCTACGCCAAGGGCGCCAACCTGAACGCGCTGCGCCAGAAGATCGGCTTCGTGTTCCAGCAGTTCAATCTGTTTCCGCACATGAGCGTGCTGGACAACGTCATCTTCGCGCCGGTCAATATCCGCAAGCAGCCGCGCAAGGAAGCCACGGAACTGGCGCGCAGCCTGCTCGCCCGCGTGGGCCTGGAACACAAGATCGACGCCTATCCGGGTTCGCTGTCGGGCGGCCAGCAGCAGCGCGTGGCGATTGCCCGGGCGCTGGCCCTGCAGCCGCCGGTGATGCTGTTCGACGAGCCCACCAGCGCGCTCGATCCGGAAATGGTGGGCGAGGTGCTGCAGGTGATGAAGGGCCTGGCCAAGGATGGCATGACGATGGTGTGCGTGACCCACGAGATGGGCTTCGCGCGCGACGTCTGCGACCGGGTCGTGTTCATGGACGGCGGAGAGATCCTGGAGGCGGACACGCCCGAGCGCTTTTTCAGCGCGCCGTCCCATCCGCGCGCGCAGCGTTTCCTGGCCGACATCCTGCATCCGCGCGGCTGAATGGCCGAGGGCGATGCGGCGGCGATGTTAATGTGAGGGTTTCCATGCGTTTCGCATCGACCGCCGCGATGTACACCCTCAAACAGCTAGAGGCCTTTTACTGGAGCTCCGAACTGGGCAGCTTCAGCGCGTCTTCCCGCAAGCTGCACACGACCCAGTCGGCGGTGGCCAAGCGGGTGGGGGAACTGGAGGCCTTCGCAGGCTCGCCGCTGTTCGAGCGGCGCGCCAGGAAGCTGATCATGACGCCGCAAGGCCGCAAGCTCTTCGAACTGGCGCGCGAGATGCTGGACCTGAACAGCCGCATCGTCCAGAACATGGCGGACCCGGCCAGCTTCGAAGGGGTGGTGCGGCTGGGCGTGACGGAACTGGTGGGCATGACCTGGCTGGCGCGGCTGATCAATCAGATCAGCCTGCGCTATCCCCGCGTGCAGCTGATGCCGGAAATCGACGGCGGCATCACGCTGTACGAAAGGCTGGAGCAGGACGAACTGGACCTGGCCATCATGCCGGGGCCGTTCTGGGGCTACCAGTACGATTGCGTGCACCTGGGCGCGGTCACCAACGTCTGGATGGCCAGCCCGGCCCTGGACATCGATTTTTCCGCCCGCCTGACCCCGCAGGACCTGGCGCCGTATCCGGTGATTTCGCAGCCCACCAATTCGGCCCTGTCGCATCTGTACGACGCCTGGTTCGCGGAGCAGGGCCTGCCGGTCAAGCGCGTGCTGACCTGCAACAGCCTGGGAATGATGGCCCAGTTGACGATGCTGGGCCTGGGCATCAGCTACCTGCCCGGGGCGTATTTCGCGCCGCTGGTTGTCCGGGGCGCCTTGTGCCGGCTCGATGTGCAGCCCGACCTGCCCACGATCAATTATTACGCGGTGCACAAGAAGAACATCGTCAACCCGGTGGTGTCCCGGGTGATCGATATCGCGCGCGAGGAATGCGCTTTCGAGGTGGCGGGGGCGTTCCTGCCCCATGTGCCGCCGGCGGCCAGGCCGCCCGAGGCGTAGCCGGGCGCCGGCCGTTGCCGGGATCAGCCGCAGCGGATCGCGGTCATGACGTCCTTGTCATCCACGATCAGGTTGAGCCGGGTGGCGTTGTATTCCATGGTGACCACCTGGCCCGGGCGCAGCATGCGAGCCGTGCTGCTGCCGCTGCGCGTACGCAAGTCTTCCATGACGGTCGGGGTGGCTTTCTGGCCGATCTGCGATTGCAGCGCCGTGGCGTCGCAGGTCTTGCCGCCATAGCCGGAGGCGCTGGACATGCCGGATGAGGAGGACCCGGTGCCGGCGTCGGAGGAGGAGGGCGACGCGCTGGAGGAGCTGGAGGCGGGCGCGCTGGACGAACGCGGCGCCCCGGTGTTGGCGCAGGCGGTCAGGCTGGCGACCAGCAGGAAAGGGATCAGCTTGCGGATCATGTAAAGCTCCTTACAACAACGCGTCAAAAAAGCCATGATAGACCAGCCTCGCCGCACTGTGAGCGGGGGGCGGGGCGCGGCTGCAGGCCCTTCCTGTCGCGGCTGGCGCGGTCGCGATATTTGCGTTGATACCATGGTTTCACGAATATATATTGGTGAAGCTACAGTTTCATAAGCGCTTCATCATGACATCGACGTTGCAGGAACGCATTCTTGCGCAACAGGACAGCTTTACCGAGAGCGAGCAGCGGCTTGCCCATGTGACCCTGGAGTGCCTGGGCAATATCGCGGCCTATTCGGGCGCCGAGCTGGCGCAGAAGGCGGGCGTGTCCAAGGCCACGGCGGGCCGGTTCTTCCGGCGGCTGGGCTACGAGAATTTCAACGAGCTGCGGGTCCAGGCGCGCGACGAGTCCGATCGCGGCTCGCCGCTATATGAAATGGCCGGCGTGCGCCCGCCGGACGCCACCGGCGACGCGCTGGCCGCGCACCTGGCCACCGACCTGCAGAACCTGGCGCAGACCTTCGAAAGGCTGGACAGCCGCGACGTGGAACGCGCGGTGGAGCTGTTTGCCGGCGCGCGCCGCATCGGCATTGCCGGGTTCCGGAACGGCCGGGTGCTGGCGCAATACGCCTGGGCGCTGCTGACGCAATTGCGCGACGGGGTCGCCCTGGTGCCCGGCGCCGGCCTGAACCTGGCCGAGGACCTGGCCGACCTGGGGGCCGACGACGTGCTGCTGGTGATGGACTTCCGGCGCCGCGTCACCTTGCTCAAGCCCATCGTCGAGCACGCCAACCGCGTCGGCGCCAAGGTGGTGGTGCTGACCGATCCCACCGCCACCGAGCTGCCGGCCCGTTCCGACCTGGTCCTGCGCTGCGTCAACAGCGGCGCGGCGGTGTTCGATTCCTACGTGGCCGCCACCAGCCTGATCAACCATTTGTGCTCGGCCCTGGCGCGCAAGTTCGGGCCGGCCGCGCGCGAACGCCTGCAGAACATCGAACGCCTGCACGAACACTACGGCGACTTGCATCGCTGAATTTCAAGAGGAGACTGACTTGAACCCCACGATTCCCAACGTCCGGCTGCAATACGCGCCGAATCCCGCCTACGAGCCCGCGGCGCCTTACGGCCAGCGGCAGCTCGACGTGCTGGGCGGCGCGGCCTACGAGCGCGCGCAGGCCCAGATCCGCCGCTGGCCGGGCTACCAGCCCACGCCGCTGCGCGACCTGTCCGGGCTGGCGCGGGCGGCCGGCCTGGCGGGCATCCGCTACAAGGACGAAGGCGGCCGCTTCGGCCTGGGCAGCTTCAAGGCGCTGGGCGGGGCCTATGCGGTGAGCCGGCAGCTGCTGCGTGAGCTGTCGGCGCGGCTCGGGCGCGACGATCTGTCGGTCGACGATCTGCTGTCCGGCCAGTACCGCGAGCTGACGCACGCCATGACGGTGACCTGCGCCACCGACGGCAACCATGGCCGCTCGGTGGCCTGGGGCGCGCAGTGCTTCGGCTGCCAGTGCGTGATCTATATCCATGCAACCGTCAGCGAAGGCCGCAAGCGCGCGATCGAGCAGTACGGCGCGCAGGTCGTGCGCACGCCGGGCAACTACGACGATTCCGTGCGGCAGGCGGCCGAGGACGCGGCGCGGCTGGGGCGCTACGTGGTGTCGGACACCTCCTATCCCGGCTATATGGAAGTGCCCAAGGACGTGATGCAGGGATACGCGGTGATGGCCGACGAGGCGCTGCGGCAGTGGCGCGAGGACGGCGGGGGCGAACTGCCGACGCATGTGTTCCTGCAGGGCGGGGTGGGCGGCCTGGCCGCCGCGGTATGCGCGCACTTCTGGGAGCAGTTGGGCGAGAGCCGTCCGCGCTTCATCGTGGTGGAGCCCGACAAGGCGGCCTGCCTGTACGAGAGCGCCCGCGCCGGCAAGCCGGTGGCGGTGCAAGGCGATCTGGATACGGTGATGGCGGGCCTGGCTTGCGGGGAAGTGTCGCTGCTGGCATGGGAGGTGCTGCACCCCGGCGCGCAGGCCTTCCTCACGGTCGATGACGAGGCCGCGCTGGAAACGGTGCGCCTGCTGGCCAGCGGCAAGTACGGCGACGCGCCCATCGTCGCGGGCGAATCGGCGGTGGCGGGGCTGACCGGCTGCCTGGCGGCGCTGGCCGATCCGGCCGCGCGCGACGCGCTGGGCCTGGACGCTGGCAGCCGGGTGCTGGTTTTCGGCAGCGAAGGCGCGACCGATCCGGAACTTTATCAGCGCATCGTCGGCAAAAGCGCCGCCGAAGTCGAAGCCGCCGCCGAGGCCGCGGCATGACTGGCGCCGCGCAGGAAACGGGCCTGGCGGCGGCGCGCATCGATCGGGCTCGCCAACCTGGGCGTGCTGGCCGGGCTGGAGGTGATCGCGGCGCTGAACGACGCGGTCGCGGCGACGCGGCGCCTGGTGGCGGTGGCCTTCTTCACCAACGAGGAAGGCGCGCGCTTCGCGCCCGACATGATGGGCAGCCTGGTGTTCCAGGGCGGCCTGCCGCTGGCCGACGCGCTGGCCACGGTCGGCATAGACGGCACTTCGGTGGGCGAAAACCTGGCCCGCATCGCGTGCTACGCCCGCGACCTGACCCATGCGCGCCGCCGGCTTCGGCCCGGTCACGACCGACGCCAATGGCTCGGTGCTGGGCCTGATCGGGCCGCAGGACGCGGACGTGGCCTTGTTCTTTGACGGGCACATGGACGTGGTGCCCGTGACGGGCGACTGGCGTTTCGATCCGTTCGGCGGCGATCTGCGGCGTCGCCGCGGGCGCTGAGCGCGCTGGAAAGCCTGCCGCTGTCCAGCGACGAGGTGCGGGGGCAGGCGCTCCTGGTGCCGACGAATATCGTGTCGCATCCCTATCCATCGATCTCCATGATTCCGCTCACGACCCCGATACGGTTCGACCGGCGCACGGTGTCCGGCGAAAGCCTGGACGACGTGCTGGAGCAATTGGAGGGCGCCCGGGACATCTACCGCAACCTGGTGCGCGCCGTCTGCGGCTGAGGCGCCTGCATGCCGGGCAGAAGCGCCAGCCGATCGGCCAGGAAGTCGATCAGCAGACGCGCCCGCAGCGGCTGGTAGCGGCGCGACGGGTAGACCAGAAAAGCCTCCTGCGGCGTGGCGCTCCATTTGGGCAGCACGCGCAGCAGCTGGCCGCCGGCCACCAAGTCCTGCACCAGCCAGGCGGGGCACAGCCCGATGCCCGCGCCCATGGCCAGGCTTTCCCGGATGGCCAGGGCATTGTTCACCCGGAAGCGCCCCTGCGTCCGGACCGTGGCGCGGGTGGCGCCCTGGTGCAGTTCAAGGGTGTCGCCGGTGGCCAGCCAAGCGAAGCGCACGTAATCGTGGGCGGCCAGGTCCCGCGGCGCGCGGGGCTTGCCGCGCTCGGCCAGATAGGCGGGCGCGGCCACCAGGTAGCGGACCGACTGCGCCGCCTTGCGGGCGATGGCATGGGGCGGCAGATTGCCGCCCAGCCGCAACGCCACGTCCACGCCTTCCTCCACCAGGTCCACGTAGCGGTCATTCAGGATCAGCTCGACCTGGATATCGGGATGCTCGTCCAGGAATTGCCGCAGCAGCGCGTTCAGCCGGAACTGGCCCAGCGCCACCGGGGCGTTGATGCGCAGGAACCCGGCCGGCTTTTCGGTCTGGCCGCGGGCATCGGCCACGGCTTCCGAGTATTCCTCCAGCACGCGGGTGGCGCGTTCGTAGAAGCGCTTGCCTTGCTCGGTGGGCACGACGCGCGTGGTGCTGCGTTCCAGCAGCCGCACGTTCAATTCTTTTTCCAGGGCGGCGACGATCTTGCTCAGGGCGGGCTGGCTCAGGCCCTGTTCGCGGGCGGCGGCCGAGAGGGTGCCCAGTTCCACGGCGCGGACGAAGGACCGCATGGCGCGCAGGGTATCCATGGCTATTCCTTTTTGGAAGAAGCGATATGAAGTTTAAGGTACTACCGGTGGAATCGTGAAGAACCTATCGTGGCGTCACACTCCCACTTTCAGAGGTCGTCATGAACCGCCGGCTTACCTTTCTTGCCCTGGCTTCGTCCGCCGTACTGTCCCTGTCCGCCGCGGCCGCCGCGGAACCGCCCGCCGCCGGGGCCGGCGCCGCGCTTTCCGTCTGGGCCGGTTCCTGGTCCGCCAGCCCGCAGCCCCTGTGGGAAGACTCCTTCGTGCTGCCCACGGGCATGCCCGCCGAACTGCGCGGCCAGACCCTGCGCGAAACGCTCATGCTCAGCCTGGGCGGACGGCGCCTGAGGGTGGTGCTGTCCAACCGCTATGGCGCGCAGCCGCTGGTGATCGGCGCGGCCCGCGTGGCGTTGTCCGCCGGGGGAGCGTCGGTCCGGCCGGGCACCGATCGCGCGCTGGCGTTCGGCGGACGGCCGGGCGTGACCGTGGCGCCGGGGGCGCAGGCGGTCAGCGATCCTGTGGAACTGCCCGCGCCTGCGCTGGCCGAATTGGCCGTCAGCACTTATTTTCCGCAGGCCACGCCGGTCACGACCTTCCATTGGGGCGCGCAGCAGACCGGGGCGCTGGTTTCCGGCGACGCGACCGCAGCGGCGGACCTGCCCGGCGCGCAGGCGCTGCAGGGCCGTGCCTTCCTGGCGGGTGTCTGGGTGGAACGCGCCGCGCCTGCGCCGGTGGTGGCGGCGTTCGGCGATTCGTTGACGGACGGCAACGGCTCCACGCCCGGGGCGAACCGCCGCTGGCCGGACTTCCTGGCCCGCCGCCTGGCGCCGCAAGGCGTGGGCGTGGTTAACGCCGGGATTTCGGGCGCGCGCGTCTGGGGCGACAAGATGGGCGTGAACGCGATGGCGCGCTTCGACGCGGACGTGCTGTCGCAGCCCGGCCTGCGCACGGTGGTGATGCTGATGGGCATCAACGACATCGGCTGGCCGGACAGCGCCTTCGCGCCAGGCGACGCTCCCATGACGGCGGCCAGGCTGGCCGAGGGCTACCGCCAGCTGGCGGAGGCCGCGCGCGCCCGGGGCGTGCGCATCGTGGGCGGCACCATCGCGCCCTTCGAAGGCTCGCTGCACGGCACGCCGCTGTCGGGCCACTACAACCCGGCGAAGGACGCGGTGCGGCTAGAGGTGAACCGCTGGATCCGCGAAAGCGGCGCGTTCGATGCGGTGGTGGATTTCGACGCGGTGCTGCGCGATCCGGCGCATCCGGCGCGCCTGCTGCCCGCTTATGATTCGGGCGACCATCTGCATCCCAGCGACGACGGCTACCAGGCCATGGCGCAGGCGCTGGACCTGGCAACCCTGTTCGGCCGTTGAGCGGCGGCCGGGCGCGTCAATGGAAGTTGCGGCTGTGGGTGGACAAGCCTCCCAGCAGGCCTGACAGGTCCACCAGCCGCTGCGCGATCAGGTGGCGCACGCCGTCCACGCTTTGCCAGGAGCCATACACGCCCAGCAGGGCGGCTCCCAGCAGTTCGCGCCGCTGGCGCTCTATCAGCTCGGGGCGCACGACCACGTTGACGGGGCCGGTCTCGTCTTCCAGCGTTACGAAGATCACCCCTTTGGAGGTTTGCGGGCGCTGGCGCACGGTGACGATGCCGCAGGCGCGCGCCACGCGCTTGTCGGGGTAGCCGTTCAGCACCGAGGCAGGCTGGAAATTGCGCGCGGCGAGTTGGGGGCGCAGCAGCGCCACGGGATGGCTGCGCAAGGTCAGGCCGACGCTGCGGTAATCCGCGGCCACGGTTTGGCTTTCCGAGGGAGCGGCCAGTTGCGGCGCGGCGGTTTCGACGATAGCGGCGTCGCGCAGCAGGTCGCGGCTGTGCACGCTGGCGGCGGCCTCCCAACTGGCCTGGCGGCGGTGGCCGGCCAATGTGCGCAAGGCGTCGCCCGCGGCCAGGGCGTTCAGATCGTGGCGCGTGAGGGCGGCGCGGCGGGCCAGGTCGCCGGTGTCGGCAAAGGGTGACGCGGCGCGCGCGGCCTCGATGCGCCGCGCCGTGTCCTCGCGCATGCCCTGGATCAGGCCCAGCCCCAACCTGACGGCGGGCCGGGGGGCGTCGACGGGCGGCGCGTGCGGGTGCGAAACCCGGCGGGCGCCCGGGTGTCCGGGAGGCAGGGTTTCCAGCGCCGAATCCCAGCCGCTGACCGTGACGTCGGGCGGCAGCACGCAGACGCCGTGGCGGCGGGCGTCCTGCACCAGCTGGGCGGGGGCGTAGAAGCCCATGGGCTGGGAATTGAGCAGGGCGGCCAGGAAGGCTTCGGGCTCGTGCCGCTTGAGCCATGAACTGGAATAGGCCAGCAGGGCGAAGCTGGCGGCATGGCTTTCGGGGAAGCCGTATTCGCCGAAGCCTTCGATCTGCCGGAACAGCGCTTCGGCGAAATCCAGCGTGTAGTTGTTCGCCAGCAGGCCGCCGATCAGTTTTTCGCGGTATTTGTCCACGCCGCCCTTGCGCTTCCAGGCCGCCATGGAACGGCGCAGCGCGTCGGATTCGCCCGGCGTAAAGCCGGCGGCCACCACGGCGATCTGCATGACCTGTTCCTGGAAGATGGGCACGCCCATGGTGCGGCTGAGCACGCCTTTCACCTGCGGGCTGGGATAGGTGACGTCTTCTTTCTTCTGGCGGCGGCGCAGGTAGGGGTGGACCATGCCGCCCTGGATGGGGCCGGGCCGCACGATGGCCACCTGGACCACCAGGTCGTAGTATTCGCGGGGTTTCAGGCGCGGCAGCATGGTCATCTGCGCGCGCGATTCGATCTGGAACACGCCTATGGTGTCGGCGTCGCAGATCATGTCGTAGGTGGGGGTATCGTCCGGCGGGATGTCCTGCAGGCGCAAGGGCCGGCCGCGGCGCTGGCCGGCCAGCGCCAGGGTGCGGCGCAGCGCCGACAGCATGCCCAGCGCCAGCACGTCCACTTTCAGCAGTTTCAGCGCGTCCAGATCGTCCTTGTCCCATTGCACGACGCTGCGGTCTTCCATGGCGGCGTTCTCGATGGGCACCAGGCGCGAGAGCTTGCCGCGCGAAATCACGAAGCCGCCCGGGTGCTGCGACAGGTGGCGCGGAAAGCCCATCAGGGTCTGGGCCAGGGCCGCCCATTGCCGCGCCACCTGGGATTCGGGATCCAGCCCGCAGGCGCCCAGCGTGCGCAGCATTTCCTTTTTGCCGTCCCACCACTGGTGGGCGCGAGCCACCGCGTCGATGACGCCCGGGTCCACGCCCAGCGCGCGGCCGGTATCGCGCAGCACGCTGCGCGGCCGGTAGGAAATGACCACGGCGGTCAGCGCGGCGCGATCCCGGCCGTATTTATCGTAGATGTACTGGATGACCTCTTCGCGGCGCTGGTGCTCGAAGTCCACGTCGATGTCGGGCGGTTCGTTGCGTTCTTTGCTGATGAAGCGCTCGAACAGGCTGTTGCCGCGCGCCGGGTCCACTTCGGTGATGCCCAGGCAGTAGCAGACCGCGGAGTTGGCGGCGGACCCGCGGCCCTGGCACAGGATGCCGACGCCGCGGGCGTATTGGACGATGTCGTAGACGGTCAGGAAATAGGCCTCGTAGCGCAGCTCGGCGATCAGGGCCAGTTCTTTTTCGATCTGGGCGGCCACCTCGGGCGGAACGCCGGCGGGGAAGCGGCGGGCGGCCCCGGCCTGCGTTTCCTGGCGCAGATACGTGGCGGGCGTGTGGCCGCGTGGAACGATCTCGTCCGGGTATTCGTAGCACAGTTCCTCAAGAGAGAACGCGCAGCGGCGGGCCACCACCAGCGTCTGGGCCAGCGCCTCCGGCGGATAGAGGCTGGCCAGCCGCATGCGCGTGCGCAGGTGCTGCTCGGCGTTACCGGCCAGTTCGTAGCCGCATTGGGACACGGGCTGGCGGGTGCGGATGCCGGTCAGCGTGTCGTGCAGCGGTTTGCGCGAGCGCAGGTGCATCTGCACCTGGCCCAGCGCCACGACGGGCAGCCTGGCGGTTTGGGCGGCGTGGATGACCGCGGCGCGGTGCAGGTCGTCGCGGGACCGATGCAGCAGGGTCAGCCCTACCCAGGCGCGGCGGGGAAAGGCGCGCGCCAGCCAGCGCGCCTGCTCCGCCAGGCGGTCGGCGTCGGTGCCGTAGGCGGGACTCAGGATGGCCAGGCATTCGGGCAGGTGGCGCAGGTGGGCGTAGCCCGCGGGCGGATGGGTGAGGTCTTCGGGGGCCAGCCGGTACTCGCCCTTGGGAGCCCGGGTGCGGGCCAGGGTGATGAGCTCCGACAGATTGCCGTAGCCTTCGCGGGTCTGCGCCAGCAGGGTCAGGCCCAGCGGCGCGGCGTCGGGCGCGGCGCGCAGCTGGAAGGTGGCGCCGATGAGAAGCGGCAGCTTCAGGGCCTTGGCTTCGACGTGGGCGCGGACCACGCCCGCCAGCGAGCATTCGTCGGTGATGGCCAGCGCCGCATAGCCCAGCGCGGCGGCGTGCGCGACCAGCTCCTCGGGGTGGGAAGCCCCCTGCAGGAAAGAGAAGTTGGACTGGCATTGCAGCTCGGCGTAGCCGGGCAGTGCCAGGGCGGGGGCGCCGGGGAGATCGTCATCCATATGGCGTGGGCAGGCCCTAGGCGTAGAGCCCGTGCAGGAACCAGCGGGCGTGCTTCGCGTCGCGCTCGCGGTAGATCCAGTAGCGCGCGGCGGCTTCGTCTTCGGCGACGAAATAGTCGCGCACGGTCAGGGCCGGGTCCCACCAGCCGCTTTCGATGCGTTCGGGGCCGCGCATCAGCCGCAGCGCCTGGCCGCCGTATTGCGGGCGATGGCCGGACAGCTTCAGGGGCAGCGGCGGATCCAGCAGCCAGAAGGGCCGGTCCAGCAGGGCGGGCAAGGGGGCGGGCCGCGGGGCGGGGGCCAGCGCATCGCCCCAGGCGTTGGCGGTCTCGGGGCGGTGATCGGGAACGGGACAGGCATGGCGCACCTGGCCGCGGCCCAGCCGCGCCACCAGCAGGTCCAGCAGCCTGGCGTGGTCGTCGGCGGTGCCGCCGGGCTCGGGGAACAGGGTGGTGCTGGCCGAGGGCTGCTCCACCGTGTCCGGCGCCAGCAGCGCGACGGCGATCACGGGCGCTTCCAGCGTGTAGCGGGCCAGTTTTTCGCGCAGCAGGTTCAGGATCTGCTGCGCCTGCCAGACCGGTTGCGCCAGGGCCAGTTCCAGCTCGGCGGGCGGCCGGGCATGGCGGCCGCGTTCGTGCTCCAGGCTGAGCACCACGCGCCGCACCGCCAGCTGCCGGGCGGCGAGCCACCCGCTCAGCTGTTCGGCCAGCCGGCGCGCCACCGCCAGCACCGCGTCGGTGTGCTCCACGTAGTCCATGAGTTCGATGCGTCGCGCGAACTGGGGCGGCGGTTCGATCCAGGGGTAGAGTTCGGGCGCCAGGCCGTAGGCGGCGTCCAGGGCCTGGAGCAGTTCGGGCGCGCTGCGCCGTTGCAGGCTGGCGCGAGGCAGGGCGCGCAGGTCCGCCAGGGTGTGGCAGCCGATGTCGTTCAGCCAGTCCAGGCGCGCCTGCGCCTGGGGCAGCAGCGCCAGGGGCAGGGCGTCCAGCCGCCGGGCCAGCGTGGGCAGCGCCAGGGTGCGCCGAGGCGCGCGCCGGCCAGGGCTGCGGGCGAGCAGCCAGGCGCCCGTGGCGGTGGGGGCCATGCCCAGCGTGACGCGCAGGTCCAGCGCGCGCAGCGTGGCGGCCACCCGCCGGCCCAGGGCCCGGGGGCCGCGGAAGAACATCAGGCTGGCGCCGACGTTCAGCAGCACGGTGTCGTTGCCGGCCAGGGCGACTTCGGGCGTGTATTGCAGCAGGGCCAGGGCCGCGCCCTGCAGGGTGTCGGCTTCGGCCTGGGCGTCGCGGGCCAGCAATTCGACCTCGGGCGCGATGGCGGCCGCGCCCGCGCGGCGCATGCCGGGCCTGACGCCGGCCCGGCGGGCGGCGGGAGTGAGGGCGGCGACGCGTTCCTGGTCCAGGACGGCGAACGCCTGCTCCTCATGCGGCCAGTGCGGGCGTAGGGCGTCCAGCGGCAGGCAGCGCAGGCAGGCGGCGATCCAGAGGCGCATGGCGGGAGGAGGAGGAAGAGGCGGCGCCGGGTTCCAGGCCGACGTACAGCGGCGCGTCGCTGACGGGCCCCCGGCGCTTGAGGATATGGACGGACAGGCCCCCCGGCGCGGGCGCCAGCGCCAGCCGCAAGGGGGCGGGGGTGGCGTTCTGCGCCGCGGCGGAGGGGCGCACGGCGACGAATAGCAGGTCGCTGGCCTGGGCGGCAAGGTGCAGGCGGCGCAGGGATTCGGGGCGCACGCGGGGCAGCCAGCAGATGAGCGCCCCGCAACTGCCGTTCTTCAGGATCTGTTCGGCGGCCCACAGCGTATCGGCCGGTTTTTCGGGAGCGACCCAGAGCAGTTGGCGAGGGTCCAGCCGCCAGCTCATCCAGCTGGCGATATGGGGCGCGTGCGGCGGCTGCACCAGCGCGATGGCGCGGCGGGTTTCCAGCTGGGCCAGCGCCGGGCGCAGCAGGCGGATTTCCCCGATGCCGGGATGCGGCGCCAGCAGCTCGATCAGCGAGCCCAGGGGCCAGCCGCCATCGGGCAGCTCGGCCGACAGCGCGGCATGGCCGGTGGGCAGGCTGCGGGCGGCGCCCTGGGCCAACTGGGTGGCGCGCCATAGCGCGGGATGGATGCGTTCTGGGGACTGCATGGCGGGTATGGGCCCGATTCGGGAAAAGGAACGCGGGTCAGCTCGTATAGAAATTACTGTATGAATAAACAGTATTCTACCCGTGTTTCGACGCGCGGGGCGTATCGAAAAGTGCGGGCCTGATGCACTAATGTGGTGCGCCATGCCGGTTCGAACCGCCCGCCGGGACCGGGCTGGCTCCCTCGGGTTTCCCCTGGAATGGAGCGCTCCGCCCTCTGGTTTCCCGCTTGGCATGGTTCCTGCTTGTGAGGAAATGTCACCGTCTCCTCGTGCAACAACAACCAGGAAAGGAGTGCTGAACAATGGCCCATCAACCGGAAAAAATCGTCGAACTCTCGCGCCGCGTCGAGCGCATTTCCAACGAAAAGATCGAGAGCATTGTCGATATCAACCAACAAGCCAAGTACCTGTCCTTGAACGCCCGCATCGAGGCGGCGCGTTCGGGCGAGGCGGGACGCGGTTTTGCCGTGGTGGCCAATCAGGTCCAATACGTATCCGAGCAGATCACCGGGATCGCGGACGCGCTCAAGGAGGAGCTGGCGGGTTCGATCGCCGATCTGATCCGCATCGGCGAAAACACCTTGCACGAGATCCGCGGCTACGAAGGCCGGCGGTTGGGCGACCTGGCCCTGAATATGATCGAAACCATGGACCGCAACCTGTACGAGCGGTCCTGCGATGTGCGCTGGTGGGCCACCGATTCCTCGTTGGTGAATGTGCTGGAGCAGCCGGACGCGCAGGCCGCCGGCCATGCCAGCCGGCGCCTGGGCGTGATCCTGGACAGTTATACGGTGTACCTGGACTTGTGGGTGGCCGATGCGCAGGGGCGGGTGGTGGCCAGCGGCCGCCCGGACCGCTACCCGCAGGTGCGCGGCGCCAATGTGGCGCATACGGAATGGTTCCGCCGCGGCATGGCCACGGCGGACGGCGGCGGCTACGCGGCGATGGACGTGGAACGCGAGCGCCTGCTGGGCGATGCCCACGTGGCCACTTACGCGACCGCGATCCGCGCGGACGCGGACAGGCACGGCAAGCCGCTGGGTGTGCTGGGGATCTTCTTCGACTGGGCGCAGCAGGCCGACAGCATCGTCACCTCGGTCGGTCTGTCGGACGAGGAATGGACGCGCACGCGCTGCATGCTGGTGGACCGCAACCAGCGCGTGATCGCGGCGTCCGACGGCGCCGCCTCGCTGAAAGAACGCTATGTGCTGCGCAATGACGGGCAGCCGCGCGGTTTTTACGAAAACGCCGACCGCAGCCTGGTGGGCTATTCCGTGACGCCGGGCTACGAAACCTATGAAGGCCTGGGCTGGTACGGCGTTATCGTGCAGCAGCCGCGCGCGGCGTTCGAGTAGGCGGCGAGCCGGGGCCAGAGGCGGCTCCGGCGTCCCGCTCCACCCCGTCGAAACGCATGTCTTCGTACCGGATCCAGCGCGATTTGCGCAGCAACCTATGGCCCAGCCACAAGGCGAGGAACAGCGGAATCGCCAGATAGGTGGAGACCACGCCGATCCAGTCGATGCGTTCCTCCAGGAACGCCTGGTAGTTCTGGCCCAGCGTGACCAGCAGGCACAGCACGAAGGCGAGCAGCGGGCCGAAAGGGAACAGGCCGGCCTTGTAGGGCAGGTCGGCGGTGTCGTAGCCGTGTTTCACGTAGCCCTGGCGGAAGCGGTAGTGGCTGACCGCGATGCTCAGCCACACGATGAACTCGGTCATGCCCGCGAAGTTCAGCAGCCAGATGTAGACGGCCTTCGGGCTGTACACCAGGCTGAACAGGCACAGGCAGGCCAGCAGCGCCGTCGCCAGCAGCGCGTACAGCGGCACGCCCTTGCCGGTCACGTACCGGAACACGGCAGGGGCCTGGCCTTCGGCCGCCATGTTGAACAGCATCCGCGTCGCGGCGTACATGCCCGAGTTGCCGGCGGACAGCACCGAGGTCAGGATGACCGCGTTCATCACCGTGGCCGCCGACAGCAGCCCCGCATGCTGGAACACCAGGGTGAAGGGGCTGACGGCGATGTCCTCGACTTCGTTGCGCAGCAGTTGCGGGTCGGTATAGGGCAGCAGCAGGCCGATGATCAGGATGGCCAGCACGTAGAACAGCAGGATGCGCCAGAACACGTGGTTGATCGCGCGCGGCACGTTGCGCCGGGGATTCTCGGATTCTCCGGCGGCCACGGCCACCAGTTCGGTGCCCTGGAAGGAATAGGCCACCACCATGGCCACGCCGACCCAGGTGGCCGCATTGCCCACGAAGGGCGCGTCGCCCACCTTCCAGTTTTCCAGGCCCACGGGGACGCCGCCATGGATGATGCCCGCCAGCATCGCCAGCCCGACGCCGATGAAACACAGCACGGCGGCGACCTTGATGATGGCGAACCAGTATTCGGCCTCGCCGAAGCTGCGCGCCGAAAACGCGTTCAGGCCGAAGGTCAGGGCCAGGAAGGCCACGCTCCATATCCATCCCGGCGTATCGGGAAACCAGTACGCCATGACGAGCTGCGCCGCCACCACGTCCACGGCCACGACCGTGGCCCAGCTGATCCAGAAATTCCACCCGAGGGCGAAGCCGAAGCCCTGGTCCACGTAGCGCGAGGCGTAGGTGCAGAAGGATCCCGATACGGGCATGAAGGTCGCCAGTTCTCCCAGGCTGGTCATGATGAAATAGACCATCAGCCCGATCGCCAGGTAGACCAGCAGGGCGCCGCCGGGGCCGGCTTGGGCGATCGCGGCGCCGGAGGCGACGAACAGGCCGGTGCCTATGGCCCCGCCTAGCGCTATCATCGTGAGGTGGCGCGCCTTGAGCACGCGATGCAGCTGATTCTGGCCGGCTGGCGTGGCGCCGGTTTCCGTGGTCGGTGTTTGCATTGCTGGGTAGGAGATTGCCGTCGCGCCGGACGATCAGGCAAGGCGAGGGCCGGGAGCGGGCGGCCTGGCCGCCAGGCAACGCGCGCAAGCCCGCCGGTCCGTGGCGGTGCGGCGCAGGTTGCTTCAAGCCGCGCATTTTACAATGCGGTCATTCCGGGGCGGTCCGGCCGCCCCATGCCAGTACGGAGCAGTTTCATGGCGTCTTCCCGTTCTATCGAATTCCTACCCGAGCCCGGCGTCGACGTGCGCCAGCTTTTCATCCTGCTGCATGGCGTGGGCGGCTCGCCCGACAACCTGGAACCCCTGGCCCTGGCCGTGCGCAAGGCGTTTCCGACGGCGGCGGTGCTGATTCCCGAAGGCTTCGAGCCCTACGACGGCGGCGGCGCGGGCCGGCAATGGTTTTCGGTGCGCGGCGTGACCGAGGAAAACCGCCCCGAACGCGTGGCGCTCGCCCTGCCTCCCCTGGAAGCCTATGTGCGCCAGGCGCAGGCCCGGTTCGGCCTGTTGCAATCCGACACGGCGCTGGCGGGGTTCTCCCAGGGCGCCATCATGGCGCTGGAACTGGTCCAGGCGCACGACGGCATGGCGGGCCGCGTCATCGCGTTTTCGGGCCGCTACGCCCAGCTGCCGCGGTCCGCGCCGCAATACACCACGCTGCACCTGCTGCACGGGGCCGACGATCCGGTCATGAGCGTGGAGCACATCCAGGCCGCCCAGGCGCGCCTGACCGAACTGCACGGCGATTCCACCATCGACGTCGCCACCCATGTCGGGCATGAACTGCATCCGGCCCTGATCGAACGCGCCATCATGCGCCTGCAGACCTGCGTGCCGCTGCGCAGCTGGGAAGCGGCCCTGGGCCTGAACCAGACGCCGCCGGACGGCAGCACGGTGCATTGACCCGGCGGGGGGGCGCTCAGGGCAATTCGCCGCGCACGCGCTCCGAGAAGCCCTCGGCCAGCATGATCTTCTTGCCGTCCAGGTCCAGCAGTCCCTCGCGCTTGAGGCGGTTGAGCACGCGGGTGACGGTGACGCGGGACAGGTCGATGAGGCTTCCGATCTGCTCGTGCGTCAGGTTGACCGTGATGGGGGCCTGCGGTCCGCAAGCCTCCTGGTGGGTCTGCCGGAACTGGTCGAAGAAGCGGATCACGCGTTGTTCGGGCGGGTCGAAGATGGCCTGGCGCAGGCGCGCGACCATCTGGCGCTGCTTGACGCTCAGCAGATAGATCAGCGCAAGCGCGAAGTCGGGGTCCCTCCGTACCAGGTCGGGAATGCGTTCGGTCTCGAACCGCAGCAGGGACGTGTCTTCGATGGCGCGCGCGCTGGAGTAGCGGGGCTGGCCCAGGAAGGCGGCCGCTTCGCCGATGAGGCTGCCCGGCCCCATGATGTTGAGGATGGATTCGTGGCCGTCTTCGCTGAGCATGTGGACATGGACCTTGCCGGTCACGACCACGTAGAAGACTTTGTCGACCTGCCCCTGGCTGAAGAGGTTGGCGCCGCTGGGCAGCGCGACGCGTTGGCCCACGTGGCCAAGCGAGCGCAGGTAGGCCGCCTGCTCCCCCTGGGGCAGCCAGGTCTCGGTGGCGACATGACGTGCCGGGCCATTCGCTGGTTTGGCCACGATTTCCCTTGATTTGTGTTTGTCGTTCTGTATGCCTCCGGATTATACGGCGGGCTGGCGGCAAGCCGGCGAATTGCCTGGTCCGCGCAAGCGCGGGTCAGACGCCCCAGCGAGGAATGGCGTGGCCGCCCATCGAGATGCAGACGTTCTTGATTTCGCAGAAGGTTTCCAGGCTGGCATCGCCGCCTTCGCGACCCACCCCGGAATCCTTGATGCCGCCGAAGGGCTGGCGCAGGTCGCGCACGTTCTGGCTGTTGACGAAGACCATGCCGGCCTCGATGCCGCGAGCCAGCCGGTGCGCCTTGCCCACGTCCTGGGTCCAGACATAGGAGGCCAGCCCGTAGCGGCTGTCGTTGGCCAGGCGCAGGCCCTCATCCTCGTCGTCGAACGGAATCAGGCAGACTACGGGACCGAAAATCTCTTCTTGCGCCACGCGCATGCGGTTGTCCACGCCCGCGAGCACGGTAGGTTGCACGAAATTGCCCTTGGCCACCCGCGCCGGCAGGTCTTGGGGCACGCCGCCTCCGGCCGCCACCACGGCGCCCTCGCGGCGCCCGATCTCAATGTAGCCGGTGACCTTTTCCCAATGCTGGCGGGTGATCATGGAGCCCACGTTGGTGCCCGGATCCCGCGGATCGCCCACCGTCAGGCGCGCGGCGCGCTCGGCGAATTCGCACGCGAAGCGGTCGTAGATGGTGCGCTGCACGAACACGCGCGAGCCGGCGGTGCAGCGTTCGCCGTTGATCGAGAAGATGGTGAACAGCGCCGCGTCCAGCGCGCGTTCCTGGTCGGCGTCGTCGAACACCAGCACGGGGGATTTCCCGCCCAGCTCCATCGACAGCCGCTTGATGCCCGCCCGCTCGGCGATGCGCCGGCCGGTGGCGGTGCCGCCGGTAAAGGAGATGGTGCGCACGTCGGGATGGCGCACCAGCGCGTCGCCGGCATCCGCGCCATAGCCGTGCACGATGTTGAGCACGCCCTTGGGCACGCCAGCTTCCAGCGCCAGGCGGCCCAGCCGGTCCGCCGTCATGGGCGAAAGTTCGGACATCTTCAGCACCGCGGTATTGCCGAGCGCCAGGCAGGGCGCGACTTTCCAGGTGGCCGTCATAAGCGGCACGTTCCAGGGGGAAATCAGCCCGCACACGCCCACCGGTTGCAGCAGCGTGTAGTTGAGCATGGCCGAATCGACCGGAAAGGTCTGGCCGTTGATGCGGGTGGCCACTTCGGAGAAGAAATAGAAGTTCTCGCTGGCACGCGGAATGAGCTGGCGCGAGGTCTGGTGGATCGGCAGCCCCGTGTCGTCGGTCTCGAGCTCGGCCAGTTCGGGCACGTGGCGTTCGATCAGGTCGCCCAGGCGGCGCATGATGCGGGCGCGCTCTTTGGCGGGCAGGCCGGCCCACTTGGGGAAGGCCTCCTTGGCGGCGGCCACGGCCAGGGCGATTTCACGCTCGCCGCCGAGCGCGACCTCGGCCAGCGCGTCGCCGGTGGCGGGGTTGGTATTTTCCAGTACGGCGGGGCTTTCGACATCCTTGCCGTCAATCAGGTGGGGAATCATCACTGCATTCTCTTGGTCTGGAGGAGTGGAAGCGGGGCTCAGGCGCCGCGCGCGGCGATGGCGTCGATCTCGATCTTCAGGCCCGGCCGGCCGAGGTGGGCGACACCCACGGTCGTGCGGCTGGGCGGCCGGTCGGGGAAAAACTCGCGGAACACCGCGTTCATGGCGCCGAATTCGCCGATCATGTCGGTCATGTGCACCGTCATCTGCAGCACGCCGCCGGCCTCGCAGCCGGAGGCGGCCAGCAGGGCCAGCACGTTATTCAGCGCCTGGCGCGTCTGCGATTCGATGTCGGGCGCGAAATCGCGCGTGCCGGGCGCGAAGCCGACCTGCCCGGAGACGAACACCAGGTCGCGCCAGGCCACGGCGGGCGAATGCGGCAGGCCGGCATCGCGGCCAATGATCTGTTTTTCCATGGCGTATTCCCTGGGCCGCGGATCAGGCGGCCGATCCGATCACGGCGACGGCCTCGATCTCGACCTTCAGGCCGGGCCGGGCCAGGTGGGCCACGCCCACGGTGGAGCGTGCCGGCGGCCGGTCGGGGAAGACGCGCTTGAATACGGCGTTCATGGCCTGGAAATCCGCCTCCATGTCGGTCATGAAAACGGTGGTCTTGGCCACGTCCGCCATGCTGCCGCCCGCCGCCTCGACGACGGAGCGGATGTTGCGCAAAGCCAGCTCGGTCTGCTCGGTGATGTCGTCGGAGAAGGCACGGGTGACGGGGTCCGAGCCGGTGTGGCCGGACACGAACAGCAGGCGGTCGACCAGGACGGCCGGCGAGTAGGGACGGTGCGGCAGCAGGCCGGTGGGCGGAATGATGACGTGGCGGCTCATGGGCGGAGAATCCTGCGTGGAGGTTGGGTCAGTCGACATAGGTAGGGATGGCGCGGGTGATGGGATCGGACACCGGCTGCGGACGGCCGTCGACGAGAGACGCGACGGACATGGATTCCTCGTACCAGCGGCGCGGAGGCGGCGTGCCCCAGAGGCTTTGCCGCCGCGGGTTGTCCAGTTCCCAGCGAAGGGGCGCCTGGTCGCGGTCCACCGTCAGGTAGTCGCCCGTGTACAGCTCGAAGCGATTGCCGTCGGGGTCGCGCACATAGACGAACAAGGCGTTGGAGATGCCGTGGCGGGCCGGGCCGCGCTCGATATTGTCGGCGTAGCCAGCCGCAGCCAGGGCGTCGCAGGCGCGGATCACGCCCATGGGCTCCATCAGAGAGAAGCCCGCGTGGTGCACCGTGGGACCTTTGCCCGTCATTACGGCGATATCGTGGATGGTGGCCTTGCGATACAGCCAGCTCGCCCAGACGCGTTCTTCGGGCGGGGCCGACACGGTGTATTCCGAGCAGAAGAAGCCGAGTTCGCGCGTATACCAGTCGAAGCCGGCCTGCGCGTCGGGCACCAGCACGTTCAGGTGGTCGAGCCGCGTGGGGCAGCCGTGGCGGTGTAGGTGATACTGCTGCAGCATCCACGGCGCCTGGTCCATGTGCGCGTAGTACTCGACCGGAAAGCCGAACGGATCCTGCACGCGCAGCGCGCGGCCCTGGCCGCGTTCTTCGCCGGCCTCCAGCCAGCGGATCGGCAGGCCCAGGCCCTTGAATTTGGCGGCCAGGCGCTCCAGGTCTTCTTCGCAGGAAACGCGGAAGCTGAAATGGCCGATGCCGGGCGAGGGCGAGCGCGTCAGCACGACGCTGTGGTGCTCGCGGTCCTCGATGGCGCGCAGATAGACGTGGTCCGCGTCGGATTCGGTTTCGAACAGTCCGACCACGTCCACGTAGAAATCGCGGGCGCGGGCAAGGTCCGATACCAGGTATTCGATGTGGCCCAGCCTGAGAATGTTGAAGTCGGGCTTGCCCGGCGCGTAATCGATCATTGGGAGTCTCCTTCCGGAACACGCGGCGCGGTCCGGTTCGTGTTGATGAAATTCTGCGCGCCCCGAGGGCGTGGCGTCTGTATCGCGGGATACACCGCGCTATTCTTGCCTGGCCGCGGTCCGTACCGGGAAGCGCGCCTCAAGCCAATGGCCCAGCGCCAGCAGCCGGTCTTCGCGGTACTTGGGCGCCACCCACTGCACGCCGGCGGGCAAGGCGCCGCCCTGGGGCCAGACGGGGTAGGACAGGGCCGGGACCTGGGCGCTGTTGAACGCGGGCGTGTAGGGGTTCCAGGACATCCAGTCGTCTCCGGGTTGGTCGGGAGGCACGTCGCGGCCGGCTTCGAAGGCGCACAACGGGACGGTCGGCAGCATCAGCAGGTCGACCTGGCCGAACAACACGGCCAGTTCGTTCGCGTACCGGTCGCGCTGCTGGCAGAGGGCGTGGTAGCGTGAAATGGACCAGTCGTCGACCCCGCGCACGAAGCCGATCAAGCCGGGATCGAGCCGGCCGCGCAGTTCGGGGGCCACGGCGCGCACCGCGGCGGCGCAGCCCAGCCGATACAGGTCCTGGCCCACGCGCGAAGCCGATTCGATGTCGTAATCGATTTCCTGCACCTCCAGATCGTCGGCGCGCAGCGCGGCCAGCGCCTCGTCCATGGCGGCGCGCACCGGGGCCGAACAGCGCGGGCTCCAGCGCCGGGGCGACAGCAGGCCGATGCGCGGCCGGGCGGCGGGCGCGTCGGCGGCGCCGTCCTCGCCCAGGCATGAGGTCCAGTCCAGCGGCGACGCGCCGCGCGCGGCGAGATAGGCCGCCCCCAGTTCGTCCATCCCGGCAGCGATAGGCCCCGTGTGCACGATGTTCGAGAAGGCGCTGGGCAGGGGCGACAGCGGGATCCGTCCGTGCGTGGGTTTCAGTCCGATGGTGCCGGTGAACGCGGCGGGGATGCGGATCGAGCCGCCCGCGTCGCTGCCCATCGACACGCGCACGATGCCCGCGGCGACCGCCGCGGCGCAGCCGCCGCTGCTGCCGCCCGGCGTGAGCGCCGGGTTCCAGGGGTTGCGCGTGATCCCGAAGGCCGGGCTGTCGGTGACGCCTTTCCAGTTGAATTCAGGCGCGCGCGTCTTGCCCAGCAGGACGGCGCCGGCATCGGCCAGCCGCTGGACGAACACGGTATGGGCTGCGGCCAGCTCGTCGGACGTGACCGCCGAGCCGCGCCGCGTGGGCCAGCCGCGCACGGCGGCGAATTCCTTGATCGCAATCGGCATGCCGTCCAGCGGGCCCAGCGGCGCGCCGCGGCGCCAGCGTTCCTCGGATCGACGCGCGGCGTCCAGAGCGCCCTCGCGGTCGATCAGGGCGAAGGCATTGAGCGCCGGGTCGGCGCGCTCGGCATGAGCCAGCGCGCTGCTCGTCACCTCCACGGGCGAGGCTCCTCCGTCTTGATACAGCTCGCGCAGGCGCTGGAAAGGAAGTTGATGCAACATGGTTTTGCTCCTAGTGTCGGCCCGCCTCAACGGGCGCAGGCTCCGAGATAGCTGGCCAGCAGGTCCGGGTCTTGCGCGAGTTCGGCCCCGCTGCCTTGCTTGACGATGCGGCCCAGCTCGATCAGGTAGGCCAGGTCGGCGCTTTTGAGCGCGATGCGCGCGTTCTGCTCGACCAAGATGACGGTCAGGCCCTCGCGCCGGCGCAGGTCCACCACCACGTCCATGATCTGCTGCACGATCAGGGGCGCCAGTCCGATGGAGGGTTCGTCCAGCAGCAGTACCCGGGGATGGGCGATCAGGGCGCGGCCGATGGCGACCATCTGCTGTTCGCCGCCGGACAGGGTGCCGGCCAGTTGTTCGCGGCGCTGCGCCAGGACCGGAAACAGGGCGTATATCCGGTCCAGTTCGCGTGCGAAATCGGTGCGCCGGCGAAAGGCGTAGGCGCCCAGGCGCAGGTTGTCCTCCACTTTCATGGAGGCGAACAGCGAGCGCTTTTCGGGCACCAGGCACATGCCGCGGCGCACGCGTTCTTCGACCGGGGAGCTGCCCAGGGCGTCGCCATGCAGCAGCACCCGGCCGGCGCGGGTAGGCAGGGCGCCCATCAGCGCCTTGAGCAGGGTGGTCTTGCCGGCGCCATTGGCGCCGATGAGCGACACCAGCTTACCCTGGGGCACATCGAAGCTGATGCCGTGCAGGGCGTCGACCCGGCCGTAGCTGACCGCAAGGTCCTTGACTTCGATTGCGTTCATGCCTCGGCTCCGAGATAGGCGGCCACCACGGCCGGGTTGCGCTGCACTTCCTGGCGTTCGCCCTGCGCCAGCAGCGCGCCGTAGTTCAGGACGAACAGGTAGTCGACGCAGCCCATCACCAGTTCCATGTCGTGCTCCACGAGCAGGACGGCCATGCCTCGTTCGTCGCGTAGCTTGCGCATCAGCTGGACCAGCACGGCTTTCTCCGGGCCGCGCAGGCCAGCAGCAGGCTCGTCCAGCAACAGCACGCCGGGCCGCGCCATCAGGGCGCGGGCCACCTCGACCAGGCGCTGGCTGCCCAGCGTCAGGCTGGCAGCCGGGCGCAGCGCCTGCTCCGCCAGGCCGACCAGCTCCAGCGCGGAGCGGGCTTCGCGCGCCAGGCGGCGCTCCTCGGCGCGGTCCAGGCCCAGCGCGGCCGATAGCAGGCCGGCCTTGCCCTGGATGTGGCCGCCGATCAGCACGTTGTCCAGCACGGTCAGTTCGGGCACCAGCTGCACGTGCTGGAAGCTGCGGGCAACGCCACGCCGCACCACTTCATGCGCGCGGGCCGGCAGTGTGTCGCCGTCCAGCGCGACTCGGCCGCCGCTGGCCGGGAGCACCGCGGTCATCACGTTGAACAGGGTGGACTTGCCGGCGCCGTTGGGGCCGATCAGCCCGGTGATGCGTCCCGGCGGAATATCCAGCGTCACGTCCTTCAGTGCCTGCAGTCCGCCGAAGCGCTTGTGCACGGCGTCCACGCTCAGGCGCTGGCCGGCGGATACGGGATGCGGCGCGGCCTCCTCGTCCGCCGCGGCAGGACGCGAAGGCGGCTTCAGCCGCACCCAGGTCAGTAGGCCGTTGGGCCAGCGCAGCAGCGCTACGATCAGGATCAGTCCGAACAGCATGGTTTCCATCTGACCCGGAATGCCCAGCAGGTTGGCGATCAGGTATTGGGCGCCGAGCTCGATCGCGGTGAAGGCCAGCACGCCCAGTAAAGGCCCCAGCGGATGCAGGCAGCCGCCCAGCACCACCATGATTAGCAGGTTGAAGGAGACGCCGATGGAGAACGAGGTGGGGCTGAGGAAGCTCATGTAGAAGGCGTAGATCCCGCCCGCCAGGGCCGCCAGCGCGGCCGAGAGGACGAAGATGCGGATCTTGGCCGCAGCCACGTCCACGCCGAAAGCCGCGGCCATGGTCGGGCTCGCCTTGATGGCGCGGGCGGCGCGGCCCATGCGGCCGCGGTAGATCCGGCAGTACGCGACGAAAGCCAGGCCCACCGCGATCCACGCCACCGCGCCCATGCCGCGGGTACCGACTTCCAGGCCGAAGATGCGCGGCGGCGGAATGTCGGACAGGCCGGAGGCGCCGCCGGTCAGGTCGGTGGCCGCCACCAGGCAGACATAGGCGGCGATGCCCCACGCCAGCGTGGCCAGCGGCAAGTAGTGGCCGCGCAGGCGCAGCGTGAGCCGGCCGATCACATAGGCCGCCGCCGCGCACGCCGCCACCGCCAGGGCGATGGCCAGCGGCGGCGGCACGCCGTAGTCGCGCGCCAGGATCGCGGAGGCGTAGGCGCCGCCGCCCAGAAAGGCGGCATGACCCAGCGACAGTTGCCCCGCCGCCAGCAGGAAGGCCAGCCCCAGGCAGACCAGGGCATTGGTGCCGGCCAGCGTCAGCAGGCCGACGTAGTAGGTGGGGAGCAAGAGGATCAGCGCCGCCACCGCGAGGGCGGCGCCGGACAGGTACAGTTTTTCGGGTTTCATCGGCATGGGCGCGGAAGCGTTTTCAATGTTCGTCCAGGTCGGCGTCGGCGCGGCTGTTGCGCCAGAGCAGGATGGGAATCACCATCGCGAACACCAGCGCGTCGCGGTAGGAACTGCTGAGAAAGGAAGCGAAAGACTCCAGCACGCCCACGATGAAGACGCCGGCGACGGACAGCGGGTAGTTCACCAGCCCGCCCATCGCGGCGCCCACGAACCCCTTGAGCCCGACGACGAAGCCCATTTCGTAGTGCGCCGTCACCAGCGGCGCCAGCAGCATGCCGCTGGCGCCGGACAGCGCGGCGGCGAGGAAGTAGCTCAGCCGGCCCGCCATCACCACGGGGATGCCGCAGTACTGGGCGCCCTCCCGGTTGACGGACGCCGCGCGCAGGGCCTTGCCGGTCAGTGTGCAGCGGAAGAACAGGTACAGTCCCAGGGCGGCCAGGAGCGAGAACGCCATGATGAAGAGCGATTGCGCCGCGATGTCCACGCCGGCCAGTTCCAGGCGCGCCTCACTGATGGGCGGCACGGCGCGCGGGTCGGCGCCCCACAGCAGCAGGGCCAGCGGATGCATGATCATCGACACGCCGACCCCGATGATCACCAGCACGACGGTGGAATTGCCGGGATTGGGCTCGACGGTCAGGCGGTAGACGATGGGCCCCAGCGACGCGACCAGCGCCAGCGCCGCCAGCATTTGCAAGGCGGGCGAGGGCACGCGCCAGGCCAGCGCGGCCAGGGCGGCGAGCAAGGCGCCCGCCGCGGCATAGGCCGCGAGCGGCCGCAGCGGCGAACGGCCGTCGGCGCGGGCCCGCAGCAGATCCAGCAACAGGCAGGCCGCGCCGCCGGCGCCCACCACGTAGACCACGGGGGCGAGCGTGCCCTCGATGAAACTGGCCAGCGTCAGCGCGCCGAAGGTCACGTATTCGCCTTGCGCGATGTTGACTACGCGCGTGGTGGTGTAGACCAGCACCAGGCTCAGGCCCACCAGCGTATACACGGCGCCGTTGGTCAGGCCATCAGTGGCCAGGAACAGGGTAGTGGTGAGGTCCATTCCTACTCACCCAGCAGCTCGAACTTGCCGTCCTTGACCGTCACCAGGAAGGTGCTGCGGCGGTCCAGTCCCAGGTGGTCGCCGGGGCTGTAGCTGAAGAAACCGTTCACGCCGCGGTAATCGCGGGTGGCCTCGATGGCGTCGCGCAACGCAAGCCGCGCCTGGACCAGGTCGCCGGCCTTGCCGTCGGCCACCACCTGCCGGTAGGCCAGCAGCGGGATCTGCACCGTATCGTAGGCCTGGGCGGCGAACATATCGGTCTTGCCCGCGCCGTACTTGCCGTCATAGGCCTGGATGAAGCCGGCGATGACGGACTTCAGCGGGTGGTCGTCGGGCAGTTGCCGATACACCGTCAGCGCGGAGGTGCCGACGATGGCGCCTTCGACCGCCTTCTTGCCGACGGCGATGAAGGCCGGCGTGGCGGAGCCGGCGCCGTGCAGGACCGGTCCTTTGTAGCCGACGCGGCGCAGCGTCTCGGTCGCGAGCGCGGACGAGGGCGGGATGGCGTGGAAGTAGACCGCGTCGGGCTTCTTCTGCGCGACGCGCAGCGCCTGCGGCGTGAAGTTGGTGTCGCCGCGCGAGAAGCGCTCGGCAGCGACGATTTCCAGGCCTTTGCGCTTGGCGATCTGGCTGAATTCCACCCAGCCGCCTTCGCCGTACGAGTCCTCCAGGCCCATGAAGGCCACCTGCTTCCAACCCCGCTTGAGCAGGTAGTCGACGGTGTGGTCGATCATCAGGCGGTCGGTCACCGGCGTCTTGAACGTAAACCGGTGCGCATCCGCAGGCTCGATCACCGAGGCCGCCGAGGCCAGCGACAGGTTGGGCACGCGCTCTTCCTCGATCACCTTGTTCACGGCCAGCGAGGCGGGCGTGGTGGTGCAGCAGACGACGAGATGCACCCGGTCTTCCTGGATCAGTTTGCGCGTCGCGTTGACGGCCCGCGCCGGATCGGAGCCATCGTCATATTTGACGAAGTTGACGCGGAACGGCAGGGTGGCGTCGGCCGCCGTGCGCGCTTCCAGCAGATTGATGGCAGCCACTGCGCCGGTGGCGATGGCCGAGGCGCCGCCGGTGACCGAGCTGACCACGCCGATGCGCAATTCCGGACGGTCGTCGGCCTGCGCGGCGGGTGCCAGCAAGAAGCCGGCGCATGCGAGGCCGGCCAGCAAAGAGTTGATTCTGCTCATCAATAGCTCCCGAAGAGGACAAGACAGGATGCCGGCGGGCGGCACGGGTCTGGGTGGAAGCTAGTCTGGCAGGGGCGCGGTGGCGGGGATGTATCCCGCGATACAAAGCGCGGCCCCGCGGAGTCGGGGTTTTCCTCAGCTAGCCGTTATCGGACAGGGTCGGTTTGGCGCCGGACCCCGGCTTTTGCGGCTACCATGTCCACCTCATGAGCGCCGCCAAAACCTCCGCCTCCATTCCGTCCCGCCACGCAGACGCCGTGGGCGGCGCGCAAAGCATCTTCCGCGTGCTGCGCATCCTGAAATACGTGGGGGCCGCGCCCGCGCGAGGGGTCGGCCTGACCGACGTGGTGCGGGACCTTGGCCTGACGCCGCCCACGGCGCACCGTATGCTCGCCGCGCTGCTGCAGGAAGGCTTCCTGTCGCTGAACCCGAAGCTAAAGACCTACAGCCTGGGCCGCGAGTCCTACATTCTGGGCCTGGCGGCGGAAAGCCGGCACGGTATCAAGGCCATCGCCGAATCCGCCGTGCTGCGCCTGGCCCAGTCGACGGGCGACACCAGCTTCCTCTCCGTGCGCTCCGGCCACGAAGCCGTTTGCGTCGACCGGCAGACGGGCGATTTCCCGATCAAGATCCTGACGCTCGAGGTCGGGCATCGTCGTCCGCTGGGCGTGGGCGCGGGCAGCCTGGCGCTGCTGGCTTTCCTCCCCAACGACGACATCGAGCGCGTGCTGGCGCGCTACGACGCCTCCGCCGCGCCGGATCTGCCGTCCACCGATCTGCTGCGGGCGGACATCGCCGCGGCCCGCAAGAACGGCTATGCGCTGAATCCCGGCCGCATCATTCCCGACATGCTGGGCGTGGGCGTGCCGGTATTCGACCGCGAGCAGCACGTGGTGGCCGCGCTGAGCGTGGCGGCGATCCGGTCGCGATTGTCCGGCGCCCGGCTGCAGGAAGTGGTGTCGGCCCTGCAGCGCGCCGCGGCCGATCTGGCGGCCGACCTGGCGCCGCGCCCCTGAGGGACGCCGGGACGGCTCAGCGCCCCGCGCAGGCTTTGCCGCCATCGACCGGCAGGCACACGCCGGTGATGTATTTGGCTTCGTCGCTGGCCAGGAACAGGGCGGCGTGCGCCACGTCCCAGGCGTCTCCCATCCGGCCCATGGGGCTGGCCGCGTTGCGCCGCCGGCGCATTTCCTCCACGTCCTCGAACTGGCCCGCGATCTGGGTGTAGATCAAGGGCGTGTCGATAACGCCCGGCAGCACCGCGTTGACCCGGATGTTGTGGGGCGCATAGCGCACGGCAAGCGAGCGGGTCAGGTGGTTCAAGCCGGCCTTGGCGGCGTAGTAGGACGTGTAGGGATAGGTGTTGACCTGGATCGACGCCAGCGACGAGATGTTCACGATGCTGCCCGCGCCCTGGGCCAGCATGGCCGGCAGCACGTGCTTGCAGGTCAGGAAGACGCTGGTCAGGTTGGTGTCGATCACGCGGCGCCAGCTTTCCTCGCTGGCTTCTATGGGGTCGCCCATCTCGGTGATGCCCACGTTGTTGTGCAGCACGTCGATACGGCCGGCCGCGGCCAGTACCGCTTCCACCACGCCCTGAATCTGGGCCGAATCGGTCACGTCGGCGGCCAGCGCGGCGCATTGCCCGCCTTCCTCTTCGATGACACGCTGGGTTTCCCGGGCCGCTTCCGCGCGCAGGTCCACGGCGAACACCCGCGCCCCTTCGCGCGCATACAGCGCGGACGCGGCCTTGCCGTTGCCCCAGCCCGGCCCGGAGGAGCCGGCGCCGAAGACCAGCGCGATCTTGCCCTTTAGACGCTCGCCCATGCTAGTCCACCGAAATGTGCGCGAACTGCGCGACCTTCTTCCATTTGGCCACGTCGGCCTGGATCATCGCCTTGAACTCGGCGGGCGTGTCCGCCACCACGTAGGCGCCGACGCCGGCATACTTGGCCTGCACGTCGGGGGACGCCAGCGCCTTGCGCGAGGCGTCGCTCAGCTTGGCGAGCACGTCGGCGGGCAGGCCGGCGGGCGCCAAAAGGCCGTTCCACATTTCGGCGTCGTAGTCGGGCAGGCCGGCTTCCGCGAACGTCGGCACGTCGGGCAATTGCGCCAGCCGCGTCTTGGCGGCCACGACGATGGGCCGCAGGCTGCCGGACTGGATGTGGGCCATGGACGATGCCGCCGTGTCCCACAGAATCGGCACCTGGCCGGCGATGACGTCGTTCAGCGCGGGGCCGGTGCCCCGGTAGGGCACGTGCATCATGTCCAGGCCGGACAGCGATTTGTAGTATTCCATGGCCATGTGCGTCGCGCCGCCGTTGCCCGACGATGCATAGGAGTACTTGCCGGGCGCGCCCTTGATCAGCGCGACGAAGGAGGCATAGTCCTGGGCGGGAAAGTTCTTGTTCACGACGATCACGCCGGGCACGCGGATGATCTGCGTAACCGGCGTGAAGTCCTTCACGGCGTCGTAGGGCAGGTTCTTGTACACGGCCGAGTTGGTGCCGTTGGTGCTGGAGGTGCCCAGCAGCAGGGTGTAGCCGTCGGCCGGGGCCGACGCCACCGCCCGGGTGCCCACCGTGCCGCCCGCGCCGCCGCGGTTTTCGACCACCACGGCCTGGCCGATCTGCTTGGCCAGCGCTTCGGCAAAGATGCGGCCCACCACGTCGGAGGTCCCGCCGGGCGGGAAGGGCACGATCAGGCGGATGGGGCGGTCGGGGTAGCCGCCCTGCGCCGCCGCGGTTCCCGCCACGGACACAGCCAGGACGGCCGCGGCCAGGGTCAGCCAATTGCGGATCTTCATGATGTTGTCTCCTCGCTCAGGTATTGTCGTTTTGGCGTTCTCGTCAGGCGATGCGGTCGCCCGGCTTGATCTTTGCCGCCCGGCTGTCCACGCCGGGAAGCATGTGCGCGGGATCGCGCGTCACCACCACGTCCAGAATGGTCGGGCGGTCCTTGCAGGCATAGGCGGCGCGCAGCGCGGCCTGGATGTCGGCGGGGTCTTCCACGCGGATGCCGTTGCAGCCCAGCGCGCGGGCCACGTTGGCGTAGTTGGTTTCCGCAAGATCGGAGGACTGGTAGCTTCCGCTGCCGTACATCAGGTGCTGCAGGGCCTTGATGTATCCGGAAGCGGCGTTGTTGACGACGATGAGCGTGAACGCCAGGCCCATGCGCACGGCGGTTTCCAGTTCGCCCAGGGACATGTTGCAGCCGCCGTCCCCGGTCAGGCTGACGACCTGGCGGCCCGGCGCGGCGGCGGCCGCGCCGATGGCGCCCGGGATGCCGTAGCCGATCGACGCGAAGCCGCGGTCGGGCACGAAGCCGCGCCCGGCGCGCTTGGTATCGAAGAGCAGGCCGCCCCAATGCGCCGCGAAACCGCCGTCGGCCACCAGGATGCCGTCTTCGGGCAGCGTTGCGTTGATTTCGTGCATCAGGCGCGCCATGCCGATGGGCGTTTCGGAGGCGGTGAGCTTGCCTTGCACGGATTCGCGCCACGCATGCATGGCCTGCTCGACTTCGGCAAGATAGTCCTCGCGGCCCGTCGGGGCGCCGCCGGCCTGGGCCGCGATGCGTTCGCCCAGGTCCTGCAGCGTGGCCTGCGCATCCCCCCACAGCCGCAGCGTGGGGGTGGCGGTGCGGTCGAACTCCTCGGCCACGATGTCCAGGTGGATGATGGGCGTGCCGGCGGGCAGCAGGTCGTAGCGGCGCGTGGCGACCTCGCCCAGCTTGCAGCCGACCACGAACAGGCAGTCGGACTTGGCGATCAGCGCGTTGGCGATGCGGCTATAGCGGCCGAACAGGCCGGCGTTCAAGGGGTCGCTGCAGGCGACCGCGCCCTTGCCGCTCATGGTGTGCGCCACGGGAATGCCGAAGCGGCGGGCGAATGCCTGCACGGTGCCGGCGGCATCGCTGATGTGCACGCCGCCGCCGCACAGCATCAGGGGGCGGGAAGCGTTGGCCAGCATGCTGGCGGCCTGCTCCAGATCGTCGCCTGCCGGCCGGCAGCGCAGCGCGGGCGCCCGCCGATAGTTGGCGCTGGAGTGGAACGCGTCCGCGTCGAAGGCGTGGACGTCGTGCGCGATGTCCTCGGGCACGTCCAGCACCACGGGACCGGGCCGGCCGCTGGTCGCGATCGCGAACGCGCGGCGCACCAGTTCCGGGATGCGCTCGATCTTCTCGACGCGCAGCACGTCCTTGACGACGGGGCGCAACACTTCCAGCTGGCGCGCTTCCTGCGTCATGTTCTTCCATGAGTGCATGCGGTGCGAATCTCCCACCAGGGCAACCATCGCCGTGCCCGCGTTATAGGCCTCCGCCAGCCCGGTGACCAGATTGGTCGCGCCCGGCCCCAAGGTGGCGTCGCACACGCCCGGGCGGCCGCTGACCTTGGTGTAGGCGTCGGCGGCGAAGACCGCGCAGCGTTCGTCGTTGATCAGATTGTGGTTCAGCTTCAGGCGGCGCGCGGCGTCGTAGAACGGCAGCAGCTGGAAGCCGCCCATGCCGAACATCAGGCCTACGTCGTGCGCCGCGAACATGCGCGCGATGGCTTCGCCGCCCGTGATTTCCAGTTTTTCCGACATGCGGGTCTAGCTCCTAGTAAGCGTGCCCTGCGTTGCAAGCAGGGCATCGATAGCGGTTTTCAGGGGCGTGCCGGGACGGCAGCCGAGTTCGAGGGCCAGGCCGTTGGCGCGCGAGATCACGCCCTCGTCGTGGCAGGAGCGGGCGTCTCCGATGCGCGCGCTCCCGGCCGCGACGGTCAGCGCCGCGATGCCGCGCCGCTGCAGCATGGGCAGGCGGCCCGTGCCGGCGCCGTCCTTGCCGATGCCGGCGTCGTTAAAGGTGACCAGCCTCAGGGCCGGGCCCACGCCATCCGTTCCCAGGGTGGCCAGGGCTTCGCCATGGGAGGCCGTGACCGCGATCAGGCCCTCGTCTTCCGGGCGCAGCAGCGAGACGGAATCGGCGCCCACCACCCATGGCGAGCCGTCGGGGGCCGCCCGCAATACGATGCGCGATTCGCTCCTGGCGTCGGGAACCGCGCGCGGCGGCACGGCGTTCTCCAGCAGCCGGGCGGCCTGCGCCACGGGCATGCCGGGCCGGCATCGCAGCGCGGACGCCAACCCGTTGACGTGGCTGATCAGGCCATGCCAGACCATGTCGGCGCCGTCGCCGATCCGGCAACTGCGGAAGTCCGCGGTGGCGGCGGCGATGCCCCAGCGCTCCAGGTCGGCGAGCCCGGCGATGCCGGCCTGTTGCCAGCCGATGCCGGCATCGTTGAGCACGACGGCGCGGACTTGCCCGCGCGCCGCGCAATACGCGGCGTAGCCGCCGCCGTGAGATCCGGCGATCACCACCCGGCCCGCATCTGCCGGCGTGAGCTTGGTGATGCTGTCCAGAATGCGCGCGGTGACCGAGCTTGGTTGATATTCCATATTATGGATATGTTGATCCTGTTGAGCCCCGGGGATGAACGAGCGCCATCGTTGCGCATCGCTGCGCTGGCTGTCGAATCATTCGCACGAAACGATTCTACCGGCCGGAATTTCGGCGGATCAACATTTGATCCATATTGTGGAAGTGAATTGGAAGAGCGGGGCCTGGCGTCGCGGCGTGCTTGCGCGAGGGGGAAGGAAGACAGGAGAGCGGGCGGCACGAGGCCGCCCGCGGTAGGGAAACGCTTGGGTTCGATCGGATGCGTGGGGCGCGGGCCGACTGCGTGCGCCGACTGCGTGCGCCTACTGCGTGCGCCTACTTTTCCCAGCCGCCGCCCAGCGCCAGGAACAGCGCGATCTGGTCGCTGCTGAGTTCGGCCTGCGAGGCCGCCAGCGCGCTTTCGTTGGTGGCGAGCGTGCGCTCGGCGTCCAGCACGGTCAGGTAGTCGGTCTTGCCGTACTTGAACAGCTGGCTGGCCTGGGCGGCGGCCTGGGCGCTCTGGTCGCGCGCGGCGCGCAGGGCGGCTTCGCGGTCCAGCTGGCGGGCGTAGACCACCAGCGCGCTTTCCGTTTCGCGCAAGGCGTTCAGCACCGTCGCGTCGAAACGCGCCGCCGCGGCCTTGGTGTTGGCCTGCGCCTGCGCGATGCGGGCCTGCGCGGCGCCGGTATTGGGAACCGTCCAGGAAATCAGGGGGCCGACGCTCCAGCTGAAGGTGCCGCGATCGCCGAACATGGCGGCGGGGCCGCCCGAGGCCGCCGACAGGCCCAGCGTGATCTTCGGATAGAGATCCGCGGTGGCGACGCCGATGCGGGCGGTGGCGGCGGCCAGCGTGCGTTCGGCCTGGCGGATGTCCGGGCGGCGGCGCAGCAGGGCGGCGCCGTCCCCGACCGGAATCGTTTCGGCCAGGCGGGGAGGCGCGGCGCATTGCAGCAGCGCGGGCGTGACTTCGGCGGGCGTCTGGCCGGTCAGCGCCGCCAGCCGGTACAGCGCGGTGCGTTGCTGGGCCTGGAAGGGCGGCAGGTTGGCCTGCAGCTGCTCAAGCTGGCTGCGGGCGCGCGTCACGTCCAGCGCGGTGCCGCGCCCGGCGCGCTGCAGCCGTTCCACCGCGTCCAGCGATTCCTTCTGCACCTGCACCGAATGCCGGGCGGAGGCCAGTTGCATGCCGGCCGAGCAGATGTTGGCGTAGGCGCGGGCCGTTTCGGCCGCCACGGTGACGCGGGTGGCGTCGTAGGCGGCCTGCGCGGCCTGCGCGTCGCCCGTGGACGCCTCCACGGCGCGGCGGATCTGGCCGAACAGGTCGAGCTGATACGACACGCTGGCTCCCGCGGAATAGGACCAGCGGTTAGGCGGATCGATGCCGGGCTGCAACTCCTGCAGGCCGGAAACGTGGCCGAAGGTGGGCGAGGCGTTGACGCCGATGCCGGGCTGCTGCTGCGCCTGCGTTTCGCGCAAGGCGGCCTGCGCGCGTTCGAGGTTGGCGCTGGCCACGCGCAGGTCGGTGTTGGCCGACAGGGCCTTTTCGACCAGCCCGTCCAGCACGGGATCGTTATACAGGCGCCACCAGCGGCCAGGCACCGCATCCTGCTGGAATACCTTTTCCTGCGCTTGCGCGAACGGCGCCTGCGCGCTCTGCCGCTCGGCCACCGAGTCCGCGGGCACCTGGTAGTCAGGGCCCACGGTGGTGCATCCGGCCAGCGCAAGGGCCAGCATCAGCGGCAGGAGGTTTCTGGTCTTCATGGCAGTTGCGGCTAATCGTCGATAAAAAGGTTATTGAGGCGGGAAAAGGGTTTCAGGACGGCAGGCGGCCATCGGCCGGCGCCTGGGCGGGCTTGGGGTCCACCGACACGGTGGCGGTCTGGCCGGCCACCAGGCGCACTCCCTGGGGCACGTCGTCGATCTGCACGCGCACCGGGATGCGCTGCGCCAGGCGGACCCAGTTGAAGGTCGGGTTCACGTTCGGCAGCAGGTTCGCGCCGGTGCTGCGGTCGCGGTCGGCGATGCCAAGGGCGATGCTCTCCACGTGGCCGCTGATGCGGCGCGAGTCGCCCATCAGCGTCACGGTGACCGGATCGCCTTCGTGGATGCCCGGCAGCTTGGTTTCCTCGAAGTAGCCTTCCACGTAGAAGGAACCGGAGTCCACCAGCGCCATGACGCCGCGGCCGGCGGTGGCGTACGAGCCCGCGCGCAGGTCCAGGTTGGTGACCCGGCCGTCATTGGCGGCCACCACGCGGCTGCGCTCCAGGTTCAGGCGCGCCGTATTGAGCTGCACTTCCGCTTGAGCCAGCGCGGCTTCGGTCTGTTGCAGGCGCGTCTGGCTCTGTTCCAGGGCCTCGGCGGCCACCAATTGGCCCAGCGAGCGGTTGCGCTTGGCGTCGCGCACCGCCTGGTCGCGCGCCACCTGCTGCGAACGCACCGAGGCCTGGGCCTGGTCGTAGGCCAGCTGGAAGCGCGCGCGGTCGATTTCGAAAAGCACGTCGCCGGCCTTCACGTCCTGGTTGTCGTGCACGGGCACGCTGGTCACCAGGCCGGAGACGTCGGGCGCGACCTGCACCACGTAGGCCTTGACGCGGCCGTCGCGCGTCCAGGGTTCGACTTCATAGTGCACCCAGAGCTGCCAGCCGGCGTAGACGGCCGCGGCGACGACGGCGGCTGTCACTGCAAATTTGCCGATGGCGGCAGGGCGCAGGGCGTGGGGGAGTTTCATACCTATCTCTGGAGAAAATGCGGGGAAATGAGCGATACGCCATACAGCAGCACCACGAACAGCGCGAGATCGAACAGCGCGGGGTGCCACACCAGGCGGTACAGCCCGGCGCGGGCCAGCACGCGGCGCACCGCCCAGGCGACGCCCAGGGTGACCACGCCCAGCACCAGCAGCCAGGGGAAGTAAATGCCGTAAAGATTGAATTCGCCGATCATGATGTCTGGCCCTCCAGCGAGGGGTGGGCGGGTTGATAGCCGGGCGCGTCGGGGAAGAAGGCGCGGCGGATGCCCACCAGCGCCACCACCGCGCGGTCGCGCGCGGCGGCGCCTTGCGGCGTGGCGGCGACGCTGGACAGCGCGCGGTCGATCTGCGCGAGAAACTCGGGCGTCTTCTTTCCGGCTTGCCACGCGGAGCGGGCGTGGAAAAAGTCCGCCAGGCTGTCGAGCACCGGTTTGATGGTCGCTTCGGCCATGGGCAGGTGGCGCCGCGCCCGTTGCAGTTCAGTGATGTCGCGGCCCACGCGCAGATCCTTCAGCGCGTCGGCGGCCACGACGTCGTCCGGGCGCTTGGCCAGCGCCAGGCGCGGCTGCAGCAGGCCGATGCGGTCCAGCATGCGGGCGGCATAGGTGTGGCGCGACGGCGCGCGCGGGGAGCTCGCCAGCGTTTCCAGCTCCTTCCAGTTGGCGGCCTGGATGCGGCGGGCGCTCCAGTCGGCGCTGACGGTGCGGAAGATGGCGGCGATGATGGCCGCGGTGGCCACCCCCATGCACTGCGCGACCTGCGTATCGATGAAGGACACGATGTCGGCCGTGTTGGTGTCTTGCAGGGCCATCGTGCCCAGGAAACCGAACAGCATGGCCATCGCCTTGCCGGCGGTGGCGGGCCGGGCGATGAAGATGCCCAGCACGAAGGCGGTGGGCAGCATCGCCAGGGCCAGCATCTCGAACGAGTGGATGGCGGGCATGATGCCCAGCAGGTAGAGCGCGGACAGCGGGATCGAATAGACCGTGTAGGTCAGGAACTGCATGATGCCGGGCACGGGGTTGTCCTGCGAGGCGAAGAAGCAGCTGAAGATGGCGGCCATGAGCGCGGCGGTGGCGCCGTTGCTCCAGGCTGTCCCGATCCAGAAGGCGCAGCAGACCGAAATGGCCACGCCGGCGGCCAGCGCCGACAGCAGCGCCATGCCCCGGTCGCGGTGCAGCTGCGTCTTGGGGGCGCGCTTGGAGCGGGGCGAACGCAGCGGCGCGCCCTGCAGGCCGGCGCGGATTTCACGGCGCAGGGCCAGGCATTCGTCGTAGGTGTCGATCAGTTCGCGCAGGCGCGTCATCAGGCTGGCCAGCAGCGCGTCGCGCCAGGAGGAGCGGCTGTCGATGGAAGGCGTCAGCCGGGTGACCGCGGCGCGCAGGTGCACGGCGGCCTCATGCGTGGCCTGCGCGCCCGCATTGATCCATTCGGAAATGTCGTTCAGCAGCGCCGACACCGCTTCCGGCAGCGGCTGGCCGTCGGCCTGCAGGGCGCGCATGCGATCCTCCACGGCGGAGACGGCGGGCGTCAGGGCCGCGATCTGGTCCTGCATGGCGCGCACGGCGCCCGAGGTCCAGCGCAGGTTGCTGGTGTCGAAAGGCACGTGCGTGGACAGCAGGCGCAATTGGGTGATGTCGTTGGCCAGCACGCGGCGGTCGCGGTCTTTCTGTTCGGTGGTCTGGCCGCTGAGTGTGTCGTGCATCCAGTTGCGGGCGTCGCGCACCGCCTTGTCCAGCTGCAGCGTCAGCGCGGGCGCCAGGCCGCGCGGCAGCACGATGCTGTGGATCAGCGTGGCGCAGACGATGCCCAGACTGATTTCCTCGACGCGCGCGAGGGCGGTGTCGAATACCAGGGAGGGGTCCGTCACGCTGGGAAAGCCGATCATCGCGGCGGTGTAGCCCGCCAGCATGAACAGATACGAACGCGGCGTGCGGTCCAGCACGGACAGGTACAGGCAGGCGCCCACCCACAGCACCATGGCGGCGGTCATCACGACCGGCGAATTCGACAGGCGCGGCACCATGTAGACCGTGGCGGCCGAGCCGAAGAAGGTGCCCGTCAGGCGGTACAGCGCCTTGGAGCGCACCGCGCCCGACCAGGGCTGGGCGACGACATAGGCGGTGGTCATGGCCCAGAACGGACGCGGCAAACCGATGCTGTAGGCCAGGTAGAGCGCCGTGATGGCGCTCAGGTAGCTCTTCAGCGAGAAGATGGTTTCGCGGACGTTCGGGAGTTTCACGGCTGCTCGTCCTGTTGCTGCGCGCCGGCGCCGCTGCGGCCCAGCGAGACCTTCAGCGTTTCGAAGACGCGCTGGCAGGCTTCCAGATCCGAGTCGCTGATGCCCCGGAACAGGCGGCGGCGCAACTCGACCAGCACTTCCTCGACCTGGGCGCGCAGCGCGTGGCCGGCGTCGGTCAGGTGCAGGGTCTTGGCGCGGCGGTCGTGCGGATCCTCGCGGCGTTCCATCAGGCCGGCGGCGACCAATTGGTCCAGCACCCGGACGAGCGAGGGGCCCTCGACCCCCAGCGCTTCGGCCAGGGCGCCTTGGCGGACCCCGTCTCCCAGGCGCCCGGCCAGGATGACGGGCCAGGCCGTGGCCTGGGAAAGGCCGTAGTCGGCCAGCGCCTTGTCGGCGGCGCCGCGATAGGCGCGCGACAGCACCATCAGGTTGGCGGTGGTGGCCATGAGTTGGGAGTCGGAGGGCGTGTTCATGGAATAGATTGTATCCTATCTATTAGCTTACTAATAATTGAAAATGGCGAATATCTCCATTGATTTTCTCAATCGGAAAAATAGGGAACGGGCTTTCCATGGATGGAAAGCCGGCGCAACGCGGGAGGAGATGCCCGGATTCCAGCGCCCCGGGCGCGGCGCGGGCGCGGCGGGCGCGCCCCGGCGGTCAGCCGTTGCAGTCCGCCCAGCAGTTGGGCGTTTCGTACAGGCGCACGCGGGTCAGGCGCAGTTCGGCGCCATAGTGGCCGTGATAGTGGGGCGCCAGGATGCCGAAGACGATGGCGGCCAGGTTCTCGGCCGTGGGGATGCGGTCCAGCACCACCGTCTTGTGGCCGGGCAGGGTGTCCAGGAAGGCGCGCACGGCGGCGTCGCCCTCGTAGACCAGGAAGGCGTGATCCCAGACGTCCACGACGTGGGCCTTGGCGATCTGCTTGATTTCGGAGAAGTCCATCAACATGCCGTTGTCGGACTCGCCCGGGGCCTGCACGATGTCGCCGGTCAGGGTGATTTCCAGCACATAGCGGTGGCCGTGCAGGTTGCGGCACTGGCTGCGATGGTCGGGAATGCGGTGGCCGGCGTCGAACTCCAGCCTGCGGGTCACGGAAATCATGGCGCGCTCCGCAGGGGACGAGGGTAAATCATGGAATGCCTATGTATTTGTGGGTCTGCAGGCTGAGCCGCCATTGCGGGTGCTGCATGCAGTACTGGACGGCTTGTTCGGTATTGGCCGCGCGCGCGGGGCCGTCCATGGGTTGCAGGAAAAAATGGTCGAAATCCAGGTGGGAGAAGGCTTCCGGCAGCGCATTGGCCTGCGGGTACACGAGCTTGAGCTCGTCGCCGCGTTCCAGCACGACGGGGGCGGTGCCCTTGGGGCTGACGCAGATCCAGTCGATGCCGGCGGGCGGCTTGATGGTGCCGTTGGTTTCGATGGCCACGGTGAAGCCGCGGGCGTGGATGGCCGTGAGCAGCGGCGCGTCCAGTTGCAGCAGGGGTTCGCCGCCGGTGAAGACCACGTAGCGGTCTTCGGCGCCGGGGCCCCAGCAGGCAGCGATGGCGTCGGCCAGCAGTTCGGGCGTGGCGAATTTGCCGCCGCCTTCGCCATCGGTGCCGACGAAGTCGGTATCGCAGAAGGTACAGGCGGCGCTGGCGCGGTCGCTTTCGCGTCCCGTCCACAGGTTGCAGCCTGCAAACCGGCAGAATACCGCCGCGCGGCCCGCATGGGCGCCTTCGCCTTGCAGCGTCTTGAAGATTTCTTTGGCGGAATAAGTCATGAGTGGTGCCGGCGGCCGGACGCCGGAAAAATCGGGCAAAGCGGGTTATTTTACTTGGCGCGGCGCATCCGGCGGTAGAACCTTCGGGTAGCCGGCGCCCGCCCTCTATACTCCAGTCCTATGTTTCACGTCCAAGATTCCCTGTACCTGGATGAGCGCGACCTGGCGTTCACCATGATCCGCGCCCAGGGCGCGGGCGGCCAGAACGTCAACAAGGTGTCCAGCGCGGTCCATCTGCGGTTCGACGTGCGGGCGTCCAGCCTGCCGCCGGAAATCCAGGACGCGCTGTGCGCCCTGAGCGACCACCGGGTCTCCAAGGACGGGGTCATCGTCATCAAGTCCCAGGCGTTCCGCAGCCAGGAAAAGAACCGCGCCGAGGCCATCGAGCGCCTGATCGCCATGGTGCGCGCGGCGGCCCGGCAGGACAAGCCGCGCCACGCCACGCGGCCGACCCGGGCGTCGCAACGCCGGCGCGTCCAGCGCAAGGTGCGCCACGGCGAAATCAAGCGCCTGCGCGGCCGGGTCGAGGGCGACTGACCATGGCCGGCGCGCGGCGGCGCTACCTGTACACGCTGGGCTTGCTGTTCGCCGCGATCTGGGCGGCGCTGGCCATCGCGCCGCACGACCGCGCGGATTGGGCGCTGGAGAACGCGCTGGTGCTGGCCTTCGGCGCCGCGCTGCTGATCACCCGCCGCTGGTTCGTCTTTTCCCGTACGTCCTATACGCTGATCTTCCTGTATCTGTGCCTGCACGCCATCGGGGCGCATTACACCTATTCGCTGGTGCCCTACGACGACTGGTGGCGGGCCTTGACGGGCCGCAGCTTCAACGGCCTGGTCGGCTGGGAGCGCAATAACTTCGACCGGGTCGTGCATTTTTCCTACGGCCTGCTGCTGGCCTATCCCATCCGCGAGATCTTCCTGCGCGTGGTCGAGGTGCGCGGCTTCTGGGCGTATTTCCTGCCCATGGACGTCACGCTGTCCACCTCGGCGCTGTACGAACTGCTGGAATGGGGCGCCGCCGCGGCGGTGGGCGGCGACCTGGGCGCGTCCTACCTGGGCACGCAGGGCGACGTCTGGGACGCCCAGAAGGACATGGCGCTGGCGGCCGCCGGCGCGGTCATCGCCATGGCCGTCACCGCGCTGGTCAATTGGCGGGCCCGCCGCGACCTGGCGCGCGACTGGGCCGACAGCCTCAAGCCCCGGCGCCCGCCGCAGTCGTAGCGCCGGCCGTCGCGAGGGGCGGGCCTGCCGCCCCGGCCGCGCCGGCCACGCGGCGCCGGAACAGGTCGGCCAGGGTCGCGGCCGCCAGCGATAGCGGCGTGCCGCAAAGCGTCATGATGCCGATGCTCGCCACCGGCATCGGCACCTCCGGCCGGATCCGGCTCGCTTCGTCGCCGTACGGCGGTACATCCAGCATCCCGGCGGGGCAGATGATGAGCGCGTCGCTACGTGTCATCAGGTTCCACATCACGCCGAACGTGTCGCAATCGATGACACGCTCCGGCGTTTGCAGCCCATTGGCGCGCAGGCCCCGCAGGAAAGCCTCGGTGTGGCTGCCGGCCGAGGCATTGAGCAGCCATTCGCAGCCCAGGAGATCGTCCCAGCGCGTAGCGCCGGCCAGCGGATGGCCGCGGCGGCAGGCGATCATGAATTCCAGCGGGCGCAGGACTTCGAACTCGAATTCGGGTTCGCCGCTGCTGTCCGGCATGCGCGAGGCCACGGCGAAATCCAGCGTGCCGTTGCGCAGCGCGGGCTGGACGGCGGGCAGCAGACCTTCCGAGACCTTGACCTTGGCGGCGGGCATGCTGCGCCGGAAATCGCGCAGGACGTCGGGCAGCACGCTCAGCATGACCATGGGCGTCACGCCTACGGCCACCCGCGCCTGCGCGCCGCTGAGCAGTTGGCGGATGTCCTGGCGGGCCAGCGCCAGCTGCGCCTGGGCCAGCCGCGCCCGCACCGTCAGGTGTTCGCCGCATTCGGTGGGGGCGATGCCCTTGGCGCTGCGGGTCAGCAGCGGCGCCTCCAGCTCGGCCTCCAGTTCCTTGATGGCCTTCGTCACCGCGGCCTGGCTCAGGTGCAGGCTGCGCGCGGCGGCCCGGATGCTGCGCAGTTCGGCCACCTTCAGCCAGGCCCGGAGATGATGGTCCTTCATACGGCTCCCGAAAAAGATGGCTGCCGAGGTCGGTTCCGACGCAAGGCCGGAGGCGGCGTCCGCGACAGCGCCGGCGCCAACGCCAGAGGAGGCATCCGAGACGGATTCAGAGACAACTCCTGGTTGTCACCTTAACAAAGAAATAGCCTTACATGTGGCGCCAATGATCTCTAAGCTTCACGACGACAAGGCCGGGCGCGAGTCCCGACTCCGGTTCCGTGTAGCGCTTCAGGAGAACGCCATGCAGCTATTTCCACGTCGTGCCCGCCGGGCCTTGGCTCTGTGCCTGGCCCTGTTCGCCGCCGCCGGCGCGGCTCATGCCGAATGGCCCGAGCGGCCGATCAAGCTGATCGTGCCGTACGTGGCGGGGTCCGGTCCCGACGTCGTGCTGCGCCCGATCGCCGACGCGCTGGGGCGCGAGCTCGGCCAGCCCGTGATCGTGGACAACCGGGGCGGGGCGGGCGGTATCGTCGGCACCCAGCTGCTGGCCTCCGCCGCGCCGGACGGCTACACCATCGGCTTCGGCAACCTGGTGACGCTGGCGATCAACAAGAGCATGTATCCGAAGCTGCCTTACGACCCGCAGCGCAGCCTGGCGCCGATCAGTCTGGCCATCAGCAATGCCCTCGTGCTCGTCGCCCGCAACGATTTCCCGGCGGGCAACGTGCGGGAACTGATCGATTACGCGCGCAAGCACCCGGGCAAGGTCAGCGTGGGTTCGCTCGGCGTGGGATCCAGCGCCCACCTGGCCGGGGAGATGCTCAAGAGCGAGACGGGCACCGTCATGCTGCATGTCCCCTACAAAAGCGGCCAGCAGGCCGTGGGCGACATCGCAGGCGGGCAGCTCGACGTGATGATCGACAACGTCGCCGGGGTGCTGCCTTTCATCCGTTCGGGCCAGGTCAAGGTGCTGGGAGCGACCAGCCTGGCCCGCGTGCCCGTGCTGCCGGATGTGCCGACCGTAGACGAGTCCGCGGTGCGGGGCTTCGAAGTGGTTTCCTGGGGAGGCATCGTCGCGCCCGCGGGCACGCCCAGGCCCGTGATCGACAGGCTCAACGCCGCGGTGGCGAAGGCCTTGCGGGATCCGGCGGTCCTGACGCTCAACGAGACGCTCTCGGTGGACGCGACGCCGTCCACGCCCGAGCAGTTCGCCAGCCTCATCGCCAGCGAGATCCCGCGCTGGGGCGCGATGGTGCGGCGCTCCGGCGCCTCGGCCGACTGAACGCGCCCGCAGCAACCCGCCTACGCAGCAATCGGAGCCATCATGACGAACGACCTCTGGCGCTGGAGCGCCCTGGACCTCGCGCAAGCCATCCGGAATCGGCAGGTTTCCAGCCGGGAAGCCGTGCAAAGCTGCCTGGAGCGGGCCCGGCAGCTCAACCCGGTCTTCAACCCGCTCACGGAAATCTACGCCGAGCAGGCCTTGCGGGCGGCCGATGCCGCCGACGCCTCCGTCCGCGACGGCCGCGCGCTGGGCATCCTCCACGGCGTGCCCGTGACGATCAAGGCCAATGCCGACCTGGCCGGAACGGCCACGACCAATGGCGTCGTCGCCTACCGGGACCTCATCGCCCGCGAGAACAACCCGGCCGTCGACAACTGGATCAAGGCCGGCGCCATCGTGATCGGCCGCAGCAATGTGCCGGCCTTCTCGTGGCGCTGGTTCAGCGACAACGATCTGCACGGACGCACGCTCAATCCGTTCGACGCGGCGCGCACGCCGGGCGGCTCCAGCGGCGGCGCGGCCGTCGCCGCCGCATTGGGCCTGGGACCGCTGGCGCACGGCAGCGACCAAGGCGGATCCATCCGTTATCCGGCCTATGCCTGCGGCGTCGCGGGCCTGCGTCCGTCGCAAGGGCGGGTGCCCGGGTACAACGCCAGCCAGCGTTCGGAGCGGCCGGTGGTGTCGCAGCTGGCCGCGACCCACGGCCCGCTGGGCCGGACGATCGCCGACCTGAGGCTGGGATTGGCGGCGATGTCGTCCGGCGATTGCCGCGATCCCTGGTGGGTGCCGGCGCCGCTGGAGTGGCGCGATCCCGATGAGAGCCGGCGGGTTGCGCTATTCCGAGGCTCGGCGGCGTTCCAGCCCGATCCCGCGGTGTCGGCCGCGTTGGAGCGAGCCGCCGCCTGGCTGGAAGAGGCCGGCTACCGCGTCGAGGAAGCGGAGCCGCCCAGGTTCGGCGAGGCGGCTGCCCTGTGGCTCGACGTCCTGATGAACGAGGCGGCCGGCTCCATGCGGCGCGAGATCGAACGCGCGGGCGACCTGGCGATCCAGCGCGCCTACCGCAGCATGCTGGCGCGGGTGCCGGACCTCGACAGGGACGCGTTGGTCGAGGCCATGGCGATGCGCACGACCCTCCTGAGGGAGTGGGGCGGGTTCTTCGAGCGCTTTCCGGTGCTGCTCATGCCGGTGTCGTTCGAGCGCCCGTTCCCGGTGGACCTGGACCAGCAGGGTGACGAGGCCATGGCGCGGTTGCTCCGGGCCCAGAGCCCGCTGGTGTCGACCGCGATCCTCGGCCTGCCGGGCCTGTCGGTGCCGGTCGGGATGGCCGACGGCATGCCGATGGGGGTGCAACTGGTCGCGGGCCGGTTCCGGGAAGACCGTTGCCTCGCCGCGGGCGAGGCGATCGAGGCGCGCGCCGCGTGGTCCGTCCTGGACCGCCGCCTCGCCTGACCGCAGTCGTTTCCCCGAGGGGCGGCCTGGCCGTTTCAAGCGGATAGCCCTGGGGGCGGCAGGGGCATGACTATATATCGTATAGTTCCGATGTATGGTTCGATAAATTGCGATATTCCAATATGACTGCCGCCACGTCCAGCCCCGATCCTGCCGCCGCATCGCCCGGCATCGACGCCGACGCCATTCTCAAGGCGCTGGCCAATCCGGTGCGGCGCGACATCCTCGCCTGGCTGAAGACGCCGCATGCGTATTTCGAGGAACGCCCGGGCCATACCTTCGAGCATGGCGTATGCGCGGGCCACATCGATAGCCGCTGCGGGTTGTCCCAGTCCACCGTCTCCTCGCACCTGGCCGTCCTGCAGCGCGCGGGCCTGATCTCGGCGACGAAGGTGGGGCAGTGGATATTTTTCCGTCGCAACGAAGCCGTCATCGCCGCGTTCCTGCGGCAACTGAACCAGGATATGTAGCCCCGCTACGACTGAGCGCCCCGGCTTGCGGGGCCGGAGGATTTTGCATGAGCCCATTGTTCGAACCCCTGCGCGTCGGCGACCTGACGCTGCCCAACCGCATCATCATGGCGCCGTTGACGCGCATGCACGCCGACCCCGGCCGCGTGCCGAACGATCTGATGGTCGAGTACTACACCCAGCGCGCCGGCGCCGGCCTGATCCTGACCGAGGCCACGGCCGTTACGCCGCAGGGCGTGGGCTACGCGGACACACCGGGGCTGTGGACGCCGGAACAGGTCAAGGGCTGGCGCAAGATCACGTCCGCCGTGCATGCCGCCGGCGGCCGCATCGTGGCGCAGCTGTGGCACGTGGGCCGCATTTCCGATCCGATGTTCCTGGACGGCGAACTGCCCGTGGCGCCCAGCGCCATCGCCGCGGGCGGCCACGTGAGCCACGTGCGTCCGTTGCGCGCCTACGTGACGCCGCGCGCGCTTGAAACCGCCGAGCTGCCGGGCGTGGTCGAGGCTTACCGCCACGGCGCGCGGATGGCGATGGAGGCCGGCTTCGACGGCGTGGAAGTGCATGCGGCCAACGGCTACCTGCTCGACCAGTTCCTGCAGGACAGCACCAATCTGCGCACCGACGCCTACGGCGGTCCGGTGGAGAACCGCGCGCGCCTGCTGCTGGAAGTGGTGGACGCCTGCGTGTCGGTGTGGGGCGCGGGCCGGGTGGGCGTGCATCTCTCGCCGCGCGGCGATATCCATACCATGGGCGATTCGGACCCCGCCGCCACGTTCGGCTACGTGGCCCGCGAACTGGGCAAGCGCGGCATCGCGTTCCTGTGCGTGCGCGAACGCGAAGCGCCCGACAGCATCGGCCCCGCGCTCAAGGCGGCGTTCGGCGGCGTCTATATCGGCAACGAAGGCTATACGCGGGAATCCGCCGAGGCCGCCATCGCGGCGGGCCGGGCCGATGCGGTTGCCTTCGGCGTGCAGTACATCGCCAACCCCGACCTGGCGCGCCGCTTCGCGCTCAAGGCGCCGTTGAACCGGCCCAATCCGGCCACGTTCTACGCGCCGGGCCCCGGCGGCTATACGGACTACCCGGCGCTGCCGGCCTAGCGTACTCAGAACGCGGCGCGCATGGGATAGGTGAAGAGCCCGAAGTGCGCCGCGTTCAGGCCCAGGTGCGCCAGCACGGCGGCGGCCAGGCCGCCATGGCGGTAGGCCGCGCCGTAGGCGGCGCCCGCCAATCCGGCCAGCAGCATCCATTGCCAGCCGCCGGCGTAGTGCGCCAGCCCGAACAGCAAGGCCGCCACGGCCAGCGCCGCCCAGGCGCCCCATGGACGGTCGCGCCATCGCAGGCTCAACTGCTGCTGCAGGTAGCCGCGAAACAACGCTTCCTCGGCCAGCGTAACGAGCAGCGCATTGTTCGCCAGCCAGATCCACCCGGCGTCCGGCCATTTGGGCGCCCAGCCCACGACGCCCAGGACCAGCGCCGACCCCAGGCAGGCCGCGATCGCGGCGGCGCAGCACAGCAGGGCCGATGCCATTGTGGTTCGCGCGTCAGCGCCAGCCATGGGCGGCGCCAGCGCCAGCACCACCCAGAACGCCACCAGCGGTTTGTCCAGGTTCAGGTACATGCCGAAAGGCGCGGCGCCCGGGCTCAGCGGCGCCGGGGCTATGGCCAGGAGATTGTGAAAGCCGGGCGGCAGATGCAGGAACAGCAGGATCGCTACCCCAAGGAAAAGAGCGTGTCCCAGGGCGCGCGGGATCGGGGCCGATGCCGGCCGGACCAGCGCCGCCGCCAGGACCAGCAGCGCCGGCCAGGCCAGCGCGACGGGGTCGATGGCGCCATCGGCCCAGGCCCAGCCATAGGCGGCCGTCAGGGGGACCGGCGCCCAGCGCCGCGCCGCGGGCGGCCAGAGCATGGCGGCGGCAACGAACAGGAAGGACCAGGGGCTGAGGAGCGGCACGCGGAAGAGGCGAGGGCAAAGGGGGGAGTGTACGCGGTGGCCGCCGGCTAGCCGCTCCCGCTCCCCGCGCTATCTGCGTTATCGTCCCTAGCGTGTCGCATACCTGGGAGTCGCACAATGAAGACGATCGCGTGGTTGATGCTGGCGGCGGCGTTGCTGCCTTTTGTATCGACGATCATCGCCAAGGCGGGGGGCAAGCAATTCGACAACAACGATCCGCGCGCGTGGCTCGCGCGCCAGGAGGGTTGGCGCGCCCGCGCCAACGCGGCGCAGGTCAATACCTTCGAGGCGCTGCCGTTCTTTTTCGCGGCCGTGCTGTTCGCGTTGTACAACCAGGCGCCCGCCGCGCACGTGGCCACGCTGATGGCGTGCTGGCTGGGCGTGCGCCTGGGGTATCTGGCCATGTACCTGGCGGGCTGGGGCGCGCTGCGTTCGCTGGTCTGGGCGATCGGCGTGGGCTTCGTGATCGCGATCCTGTTCTCGGGCGTCTAGGGCCCGTTACTTCCATTCGAACACGGCGCGCGCGGTGGCGCCGTTCTGCACCGAGACTTCGCGCTCCTGCGCCGCGCCGTTATAGGTGGCGGATACCTTGTAGCGGCCCGCCGGCAGCTTCACCAGCATGTAGGGGCCTTCGGCGGTAGCCTGCAGGACGGATTTGCCCTGCGCGTCCTGGATCGACACGCCGACGTTGGCCACGTAGTCGGCGTTGCCGTCGCGTTGCGCGGCGAAGGTCAGTGCCAGCGGATAATCCTTGGCGGCGGCCTTCATGGCCTCGGACTCGTCCAAACCGATGCCGCCGCTGACGTATTCCACGGCGCCCTGGCGCTGTACCGCAGGCAGGCCGGCCTGGACGGTCGACAGGATTCCGGCGAAGGCCATGCTGCCCACGGCCATTGCGGCGGCCATGGTGCAGCGTTCGATACGCTTGTTCATGAGGTTCTCCTTGATAGGATGGCCGGCGCCGCTTCGTGCCGGCCGCGGTCGTTGCCGCGCCACGTAGGGGCGACAGGAAATTCGACCCCCGCCAGCGCGCGGAGTTCGCGCTGGCGCGCCTCCGATGTCTACCGATTGTTTCCGGCCCCGCCTATTGCGGAATCTGGCCGCCGCCCGCGCCGCGCCAGGAAAACGTCAGCCGGCTTTCACCATTGATCGAACCGTCGGGGGCGAAGCGCCTTTCATCGAGCTGTCCGGCGCCGTCGCCGCGTAGCGCCAGCACGCTGGAACTGCGCGTGCCATAGTTCGGACTGACGATGAATGGGCTGCTCAATAGCCTTTCCCGATCCAGCGGCAAGCCGGTGGCCGGCAGGTCGGCGTCATCCGCGGGGCTGCGGTCGGCCAGCGCGGCCATGAGCGCGGGCAGATCGGGCTGCGGCCCGCCGGAGAGCACGGCGGCGAAGGCGGCCTTGGTGCGCGCCAGCTTCGGCCATGGCGTGTCCAACAGGTGGTTGGACAGCGCGTAGACGCCCGGCGCGAGCGCGCGCGGCCCGCCATCGCGGTTGCTCAGGTACCAGGTTTCGCGCGTGTCGCCCACGATCAGGTTGAAGCCGTTGTAGGCCTGGTCCGCCGCATGCACGCGGGCCAGGTAGGCGGCGGGCGTGTCGGCGCCGCGCAGGTAGTCTTCCACCAGCGCGCCGCGGGACGGGGCGTTGTCGAGGAAGCTGCCGGGTTCGCGGAAATTGGTCACCAGCGCATAGCGGCCGCGGGCGGTCGCTCCCATCCAGGTGCCGCCGGCCCGGCCGTCGCGCCCGGCATAGATCCAGGGCGCGTCGGGCCATTGCGCCGCGGGGAGCGTCGGGCGCTCGTGGAATTCATCGCGATTGGCGGCGATCAGGACGGGGATGCCCGGCACGACGTGCAGGGCCAGTACGGCAAGACACATGGTTCAGACCTGGTTGGCGGGTTTGTCGGGAGGCGCATGGACGGGCGCGGCCGCGAAATCCGGGCCGGCCAGCGTTGCGCGCAGGGTTTCGATCTGGGCGGCCACGTCGCGCAGGACGGGCGAGGGCGAGACGATGGCGGCGGCGGGCATGGGCGCGCCCTGGCCGACCGCAAGGCTCATTTCATGGAGGCTTCCCGCCAGTTGCGCCAGCTGCGCGGCGGTGGGCGGGGCGCGGTCGTCCGGCGCGGACCAGGCGGTGTCGGAGATGGCGTTGGCCACCCGTTCCAGGGCCACCTCGACCGGCCACCAGGCCAGCGCGCGGCGGCTGACGAGGCGGGGCTCCGACAGGCCGCGCTGCAGCGCCACGCGCAAGTCGGACAGGCGCGCGTAGGCGCTGGCGCGCAGGCTGTGCCGGCTCGCGGGATCGGCCTGGAATACGGTGTTGAGATAGGCAGCCAGCGTGTCCATGGCGGTGGATACCGCGTTGTCCAGGTTGTTGCGCTCGATGCGTATCCACGGCAGGTATCCGACCAGCAGCACGATGGCCGCCGCCACGCCGACATCGATCAGCCGGGCCAGCGCGATGGGCCAGCTGCCGGGCTGCAAGGCGCCGATCAGCAGCATCAGGATGGGCAGCAGGATGGCCGAGAACAGGCCGTAGTTGCGCCGTATGGACCAGGGCAGCAGGGACGCCAGCGCCGCCACGGTGAGCAGGCTGACGAGGCCGTTGCGGTCCAGCGCCAGCACGGTCGCGCTGATCGCCACGCCGACCACGCTGCCCGCGCAGCTTTGCAGCGCCCGCGCGAAGACCGAGCCGAAATTGGGCTTGAACACCACCACGACGATGAGCGGCACCCAGTAGGAGCGCGGCAGCGAAGCGGCATGGGCCACCACTTCGGCGGCGATCAGGCACAGGCCCAGCCGGACCAGGTAGCGCACGGTGGTCGGCCCCGGCCGGTAGGTGCGCGCCAGCACCCGCCAGGGCGTGCGCGGGCGCGCGGGGGGCAGGTCGGCGAAGACGTCGGCCTCGCTCAGCTTGCCGCCGTCCAGCAACGGCCGCGCGTGTTCCAGGGCGTCGGCCAGTTGCGGCATGCCGGCGCCGCGCAGCGTGGAGATGTCGCCGCGGGGATCGGGCACGGCGTCGTTTTCCACGCGGTCCGCCAGGCGGTTCATGACGCGCGCGCAGTCGGGCGGCAAGACGCGGCCGGCGCGGGCTAGCGCCAGGGCGGCGTTGGTCAGCGGCGTGCAGGCCTGCAACTGCGCGGCCAGCCGCGCCAGCCGGGGCGATGGGCCGGCCGCGCGGCCCCGGGCGGCGAGCACGGCGTCGTAGGCGGCGGTCATGGCGGCTTCCATGTCGCGCCTGGCGGTCATGGTCCGCGAGGTGCCGATGGCCGCGAACATCGCGGCCAGCCTGCGGTAGGCCATGGCCACCGCGGCGCGTTCGGGCGCGATGGGGTTGACCACCCATCCCGACAGCGTCAGCGCCAGCCCGAACAGTCCGCCCGCGCCCACCAGGACCGAGGGCAGCCACGGCGGCAGGGACGACGTCAGGCTGGACCCCACGATCACGTAGACGGCGAATTGCAGCGTGGCAACCGCCGCGATGTTGTTGAAGGTGCCGACGAGGCTGGCCGCCAGCACCAGCAGTGTCATCGCGCCGGCGGTCCACAGGCCGTGCCCTGAAACCAGGTTGCCCAGAAAATAGCCCAGCGCGCCGCCGAACACGGTCGATCCGATGGACAGCGCGCGGTTGCGATAGGGGCCGCCGTTGTCGCCCGTGATGGCCGGCAGCGCGCCCAGCGATACCAGCGCGGCGGCGGCGCTCTGGTCCAGCGCCAGGCCCGCGGCGGCGGGCAGGCCGATCGCCAGGGCGGCGCGCAGCGCCACCCAGCGGCTGACCGGCGACGGCTCCATGTGCGCCAGGCTCATCAGCCAGCGCATGTTCGAGGTGCGCGCGCCGCGGCTCATCGGTGGGCGGGACACGGTGGCCTCATGCCGCGCCTGGGGCTCAGGCCTTGATAAGCGGCGCCTCGTCGGGCGCCGCCAGCCGGAAGTAATCCTCCGTGTTCAGGAGGATGGAGGCGTCCAGGCGGCCGGCGTTGAATACGATCTCGCCGTGGCGCTCCCGGAGGCTGGGATCCACCAGCAGGTGCAGGTCGGGATTGAAGGTGAAGGGAGGGATGGCGCCGATCTCGCAGCCGGTCAGCTCGCGCGCCAGGTCCTGCGAGGCCAGCGACGCCTTCTTGCCGCCCGCGGCGCGGGCGATCGCGTCCAGGTCGGCCTGCTTGTCGGCCGGGAAGACCGCCAGCACGTTCTTGCGCTGGTTGGAGGATATCTTCACGCGGCAGACCAGCGCCTTCGCGCCCTGGCTGACCTCGGTGCCGCGGATGGCGGCGACTTCGACGGAGCGGCCGGCGGCGGGGTGTTCGAGCAGGCGGTAGCGGGCCTGGTTCTGGGCAAGCAGGGCTTGCAGGCGTTCAAAGACTTCCATGTCGGGGCGCGGTCATAGGGCATCGGACCGGCGCCGGGAGTCGGCGCCGTACGCCGCATGATACGCCGCCCGGCGGCCGGCTAGATGTCCCCGGTGAAGGCGTAGCCCCATCCCCAGACCGTGCGTATCGGCAGCTCCACATTGATGTCCTGCGCCTTGCGCCGCAGGCGGCTGACCACGACGTCGGTGCGGCGCATGGATTCGCGCCCGCCCTGCGGGTCCGCGCCGGGCGAATCGCCGCGCGGCAGGCGCTTGTCGGCGGTGGCCGTGAGTTTGAGCAGGAACTCGCGTTCGGCCTGGGTCAACGGCAGCCGCGTGCCCTGCGGGCTGACCAGCGTCCAGGCGGCGTCGTGGAATTGCCATTTGCCCGCGGGCTCGGCGGGCGCGGCCGGGCGCGGTTCCGGCTCGGCGGCCGGCCGGCGGCCCGTGGGCGGCACGCGCCGCACCAGCGCCTGCAGGGCCGCCGCGATCTCCGGCGTGCCCACGTCGGCCTGGAAACACGCGTCGGCGCCGCAATGCAGGCCCAGTATGCGGTTTTCGGGGGAGTCGAAACTGGAGATGGCGATGATGCCGGCGGTGGTGTCCATGGCGCGCAGCCCGGCGATGGCCATGCAGAGATCGGAGAGTTCGGCTTCCATCACGAGCAATGGAGTGCGGTGCGCCTGGAACAGGCGGAACAAGCCGTTGGAATCTTCGCACTGGCGGGGCGAGAAGCCCATTCCGGCCAGCGAACCGCTACGGCGCCTGCGTTGACCGGCATCGGGCGAGAAGACGATCAAGTCTAGTAAGTCATTCATGAATCGTTGTGATCTGTGCAGCATAAGCATTTGCATGATGCTACGGATACAGCGATTTCCTAAACCTCGCTCAACGCCACTTTCCGGCCCGAATTCTCGGACATGCGCGCCCGCCGCCCGCCGGGCGCACCGTTGTGGTGCGCGGCGGCCTGTCAGGGGGCGGGAGCCTCGTTCCACCAGCCTCCGCCCAGCGCCTGCAGCAGGGCCGCCGTATCGGCGTAGCGCGCGGCATCGGCCGCGGTGCGCGCGATCCGGGCCTGCAGCAGCTGCCGCTGGCTGTCCAGCAGGCTCAAGTGGCTGATGCCGCCCGCGCCGTAGCGGCCTTGCGCAATGCGCTCGGCCTCGTCCGCCCGGCGCCAGGCGTCGTCCTGCGCCAGGAAGGCGTCGCCGTCGGTCTGCAATGCGCGCAGCGCGTCCGCGACCTGGCGAAAGCCGTCCAGCACCGTCTGGCGGTAGGCCGCCGCCGCCGCGTCGTACGCGGCCTGCGCGGCGCGCTGGCGGGCCCGCAGCTCGCCGCCGCGGAAGAGCGGCTGGGTCAGCCCCAGTCCCAGGTTCCATACGTTCAGGCCGTTGGACAGATCGCCGGCGCGGGTGCGTTGCGAGCCGAAACTCGCGGTCAGCGTGAATTGCGGATACAGGTTGGCCGTGGCCACGCCCACGTCGGCCGAGGCCCGGTGCCAGAGCGCTTCGGCGGCCAGGACGTCGGGGCGCTGGCGAGTCAGCGCGGAAGGGACGCCGGTGGGCACGTCCGCCGGCAGCGTCAGGTCCGCCAGCCGCAAGGGAGCCCGGCGCAACGCGGCCGGCGGCTGGCCCAGGTAGGTCGCCAGCTGGTGCGTGACCTGCGCCAGCTGGTAATCCAGCGGCGGCAGCGTGGCGCGCGTCTGCGCGACCAGAAGCGCCTGGTTGCTCAGGTCGGCCTGCGATACGCCGCCCGCCTCCAGGCGCCGGCGCATGATGTCGCGCTGGCGGACCTGGGCCGCGAGCAGTTCGCGCGTGGCTTCCAGCCGTTCGCTCAGGTCGGCCTGCCGGATGGCGGCCGTGACCACGTTGGCGGCCAGCGACATGCGCGCCGCCTGCAATTCGTGGCGCTGGTAGTCCACCTGGGCGCCCAGTCCCTCCAGCGCGCGGCGGTTGGCGCCGAACACGTCCAGCGTGTAGGACACGTCGACCGATGCGTTGTAGAGCGTGAAGGGGGCCGGCTGCTCGGCCACCGGCACGCCGAAGGCGGATGGATCCACTTTCTGCCGCGCCACGGACAGGTCGCCGTCAACCGAAGGCAGCAGGCGTCCGCCCGTTTCCGCGTTCAGTTCTTCGCCCGCCTGGCGCAGGCGCGCCCGAGCCTGCTCCAGTGTCGGGCTGGCCGCCAGCGCCTGCCGCACCAGGCCGTCCAGCGCCTCGGAGCGGAACAGCCGCCACCACTGGGCGGGGATGTCGGCGCCGGCCGCCAGCTGCTGCGCGCCCGAGGACGGCGCGGCTTCTCCAGGGGCCAGGTAAGCGTCGACCGGGGGCGCCTCCGGAGGGCGGAAATCGGGTCCGGCGGCGCAGCCCGCAAGCAGCGCGCTCAGGACCGGCGCGGCCAGGCGCCGCGGCGCAAGGGCGGAGGGGAAGGACGTAGGCAAGGGGCGGGACATGGCGGGTCAATCCAGGGTGCGGCGGTAGAACTTCACGGCGGCGGTCATGACGACCACGGTGAACAGCAGCAGCGGCCAGATGCTGGGCCAGAGGTCCCACCAGCCGTTGCCCTTGAGCAGGATGCCGCGGATCAGCCTGTTGAAATGCGTGAGCGGCAGCAGGTTGCCCAGGTATTGCGCCCACACCGGCATGCCCTGGAACGGGAACATGAAGCCCGAAAGCAGGATGTTGGGCAGGAAATAGAACATGGTCAGCTGCATGGCCTGCAACTGGTTCTGCGCCAGCGACGACAGGGTGATGCCCACCGTCAAGTTGGCGGCGATGAACAGCAGCGAGGCCAGATACACGCTCAGGAGCGAACCCTGGAACGGCACGTGGAAGACGAAGCGCGCGGCCAGCAGGATGATGCTGGCCTGGATCAGCCCGATCGCGATGTAGGGCACGATCTTGCCGGTCATCACCTCAAGCGGCCGCACCGGCATCGCCAGCAGGTTCTCCATCGTGCCGCGCTCGCGTTCGCGCGTCATCGCCAGGCCGGTCATCATGACCAGCGTCATCGTGAGGATCACGCCCATCAGGCCCGGCACGGTGTTGTACTGGGAGATCTGTTCCTCGTTGTAGAGCCTGTGCACGCGCACCTCGAAAGGCGGCTGGCCGCCCGCAAGGCCGGCCAGCGGGCCGGTGAGGTCCTTGGCCGCCACCGCCTGCGTCAACTGGGTGGCCGCGCCGATGGCCAGGCCGGTGGCCATGGGATCGGTCGCGTCGGCCTCGATCAGCAGGGCCGGGCGCTCGCCCCGCAGCAGGCTGCGCGTGAAGTCCGGCGGGATGGTAAGCACGAACAGCACCCGGCCTTGCGCCAGCGCGGCGCGCCCGGCCTCCTCGTTGTCGAGCTCCTCGGTGATGCGGAAGTAGTCGGACGATTTCATCGCCGCGACGAAGCTGCGCGTGAACGGGCTGTGGTCCGCCGCGATAATGGCGGTGGGCATCTGCTTGGGATCGGTGTTGATGGCGTAGCCGAACAGCGCCAGCTGCATGATGGGCATGCCCACGATCATGCCGAACGTGATGCGATCGCGGCGCAGCTGCAGGAACTCCTTGAGCACCATGCTCCACCAGCGCGACCAGGAAAATCCTTGCAGGCGGCGGATCATGGCGGACTCGCGAAATTGTCGGTGGAGCGCCTCATCAGGTAGATGAAGACGTCCTCCAGGCTGGTGTCGATGCGTTCCAGGCTGAGGTCCTGGCCGGCGATGGCGTCTCGCAGCGTGCGTTCCAGCAGCGCCGCGTCCTGGCCGCTGATATGCAGGGCGGAGCCGAAGGCCACGGTCTGGTCCACGCCCGGCGCGCCGCGCAGGCGTTGCGCCAGCGGCACCAGATTGTGGCCGCGGATCGCCCAGGTGGTCAGGCGCTGCTCGGCGATGACGTCCTCGGCCGTGCCCTGGGTCAGCAGCCGGCCGTACGAGATATAGGCCAGCTTGTGGCAGCGCTCGGCCTCGTCCATGTAGTGCGTGCTGACCAGCACCGAAATGCCGCGCGCCGCCAGCTCGTGCAGCTGTTCCCAGAAGTCGCGCCGCGCGGTGGGGTCCACGCCGGCGGTGGGTTCGTCCAGCAGCAGCAGGCGCGGCCGGTGCAGCAGGCAGGCGGCCAGCGCGAGCCGCTGCTTCCAGCCGCCGGACAGCGATCCGGTCAACTGCCCGGACCGGGTCTGCAGCCCCAGGTTTTCCAGGGCCTGGTCCACGGCCTCCTGGCGCTTGGGCATGCCATACATGCGCGCGACGAAATCCAGGTTCTCGCGGATGGTCAGGTCGTCCCAATACGAGAACTTCTGCGTCATGTAGCCCACGTGCCGCTTGATCTGCTCGCTGTCGCGGAGGATGTCGTAGCCCATGCAGGTTCCGCTGCCCGAGTCCGGCGTGAGCAGCCCGCACATCAGCCGGATGCAGGTGGTCTTGCCGCTGCCGTTGGGGCCCAGGAAGCCGAAGATCTCGCCCTCGCGCACCCGGAGCGACACGTCGTTGACCACGTGCTTGTCGCCAAAGCGCTTGTTCAGGCCCTGCACGTCGATCACGTAGGGGCTGGCGGCGTCCTGCCGGGCGGGGCGAGCGTTCATTGCGGCACGGCCTCCAGGGGCTGGCCCGGATGCAGCCTCGGCGTCGTCTCGGGCGCGGGCCGGGCCTGGATCATGTAGACCAGCTTGCCGCGGGTTTCCCGGCTGTAGATCACGGGCGGCGTGTACTCGGCCTGGGTGGAGATGTAGTCGATGCGCACCGGGATGGGATCGCCGCAGCCATCGCAACTCACCATGAGTTGCTGCCCGACCTTCAAGGCGCCCAGCGCCGCCTGCGGCACGAAGAGGCGCACCTTGATATTGCCCGGGGGCAACAGGCTGACGACGGGGCTGCCCGCGGGCACCCATTCGCCCACGCGGTACAGCGTGTCGAACACCAGCCCCGCGGCGGGCGCGGCCTGGCGCTTTTGCGCCAGGGTCCAGTCCGCCTGCGCCAGCGCCGCCCGGGCAGCCTCCACCTGCGCGGCTTGGGCGAGCCTCTGATCGTCGCGGCCGGGCAGGGCGGCCACGTCCAGCTGGGCCTTCAGCTCGCGCACCCGCGCCTCATCCGACCGCGCCTGTTCACGGCTGTCGTCCAGCTGCGAACGCGCGATGCCGCCGATGCGGAACTGTTCCGTGTCGCGGCGCAACTGCGTGGCCGAGCGTCGGCTGGCGGCCTCGGCCTGCGCCAGTTGCGCGCGCGTGACATCCACTTCCGCCGGGCGCTTGCCGGTGGCGATGTCTTCCAGCTGGGCCGCGGCGGCGGCCAGTTGCGCGCTGGCCTGGTTGCGGGCCGCGGTTTCGCGTTCGGCATCCAGCGCGAACAGCGGCGCGCCTGCCGCTACCTGCTGGCCGCGGCGCACCGGCAGTTCCGTCAGGCGCCCGGCTTCGGAAGAGGCCACATAGACATAATCGCCTTCCGCGTAGCCTTGGAAGAACGGGCCGTCGTCATTGCCGCAGCCGGCCAGCAGCAGCGCCAGCGCGGCGGCGGCGGGCAGGGGACGGCGCAGGGCGGAAGGGATGCGCATGGTTAGCGTCCTGGTGGAGCGGACGGCGAGAACAGGCCGCCCGTGAGCATGGCGATGGCGTGGGTCGCGATCGTCTGGGTATCGATGGACTGGGCCTGGGCATCGCCTTGCAGGACCCGCCTCCACAGGGAGGAGGTGGCCAGGGGCAGCAGGGTAAGGCCCAGGATGGATAGAAAGACCAGGCGCGGTTCCACGCCGGGCGTGATGGCGCCGTGGCGCTGGCTGTCGGCGATCAGGCCGGCGAAGGCGTGCAGTCGGTCGGAGGGCAGGTGGCGCAGCACGCGTTCGCGCAGCTGGCCGCCTTCGTTGACCACTTCATGCAGCCACAGGGCGGGCAGCCAGGGCCGCTGGGCCGCGCATTGGACCAGGCGGCCGACGATGTCGGCGATGAAGGCGCGGGCCGCGGCGGCGGGGTCGGGAACCGGGACAGGCTCGGCGCCTTCTCCCAGGGGCACGGAAGCCCACACAAAGCCGATGACTGGCACGATCCGCTCCTGCACGACCGCGTCGATCAGCTGGTCGCGGCTTTTGAAGTAGTAATGCACCATCGCCGGGGTGACGCCCGCCTGCTGCGCGATATGGGAAATGGTGGTGGCCGCCACGCCGCGGGCCGCGAACAGATCGGTGGCGAGGTCGAGCAATTGCCCGCGGACGGCGGCGTTGTCCGGGCGCTGGGGCCGGCCGGGACGGCGGGAGGGAGGAGGCGGTACGGGACTCATGCGCCATATCCTAATTAAATTATTAATTAATTAAAAGGGGGGTGCCCGCCAGGGTTACACGCCGAGGCCGCGGACAACGATGGTGTAATGGGGCGGTTCCCCCTATGCCGCCATCCGGACGCTGCTGCCAGGCCCGGGCGGCTTTTCGCAGGAGACTGGACCGTCATGCCGCAATCGTCTTCGATCAATCGCCGCATCGTGCTTGCCGCCCGGCCGCACGGTGAGCCCTCGGACAGCGACTTCCGCCTGGAAACCGGGGAGGTGCCCCAGCCCGGCCCGGGCCAGGTGCTGTTGCGCACCATATATCTGTCGCTGGATCCCTATATGCGCGGACGCATGAGCGATGCGCCGTCCTACGCCGAGCCCGTCAAGGTCGGCGAACCCATGGTGGGCGGCACGGTCACGCGCGTCGAGGCGTCCAGCCATCCCGACTACAAGACGGGCGACTGGGTGCTGGCGCAATCCGGCTGGCAGGACTACGCGCTGTCGGACGGGAGCGGTCTGCTGCGCCTGGGCCCGGATCCCGAGCATCCCTCCTATTCGCTGGGCGTGCTGGGCATGCCCGGTTTCACCGGCTACATGGGCCTGCTGGACATCGGGCAGCCCAAGGCGGGCGAAACCGTGGTGGTGGCCGCGGCCAGCGGGGCGGTGGGCGCGGTGGTCGGGCAGATCGCCAAGATCCACGGCTGCAAGGTCGTGGGCATCGCGGGCGGCGCGGACAAATGCCGCTACGCGGTCGATGAACTGGGCTTCGACGACTGCCTGGACCACAAGGTGCCCGATCTGCCGGGCCGCCTCGCCCGCGCGGTGCCGCAAGGGATCGACGTGTATTTCGAGAATGTCGGCGGGGCCGTTTTCGATGCGGTGCTGCCGCTGCTGAATCCGCGAGCCCGCGTTCCGGTCTGCGGCCTGATATCGGCCTACAACGCCACCAGCCAGCCCGAAGGGCCCGACCGCCTCGGCCTGCTGATGCGCACCGTCCTGACCAAGCGCCTGAAGATCCAGGGCTTCATCATCTTCAATGAATACGCGCACCGATACGGCGAATTCCGCCAGGCGATGGAAGGCCTGGTCCGGGAGGGCCGCGTGAAATACCGCGAAGACGTGGTGGAAGGGCTGGAAAATGCGCCGCGCGGCCTCATCGGGCTGCTCAGGGGCGAGAATGCCGGCAAGCGCATCGTGCGCGTCGGCCCGGATGAAAGGAGCGCACTATGAATATCCTGATCGTGCTGACGTCCCATGACACCCTGGGCGATACCGGCCGCAAGACCGGCTTCTGGCTGGAGGAATTCGCCGCGCCATACTACGCCTTCGTCGACGCGGGCGCACAGGTCACGCTGGCCTCGCCCGCGGGCGGCCAGCCTCCGCTGGATCCCAAGAGCGACGATCCCGATGCCCAGACGGACGATACCCGGCGCTTCCGCCAGGATGCCCAGGCCCAGCGGCTATTGGCTTCGACGCGGAGGCTGGCCGAGGTGCAGGCGGCCGATTACGACGCCGTTTTCTATCCCGGCGGGCACGGCCCGCTCTGGGACCTGGCGGAAGATCCGAAATCGGTTGCGCTGATCGAGACCATGCTCGCGGCGGGCAAGCCGGTGTCGGCCGTGTGCCACGCGCCCGGCGTGCTGCGCCACGCCATGACGGCCGATGGCAAGCCGCTGGTGCAGGGCAGGCAGGTGACCGGATTCTCCAATGCGGAAGAGGCCGCCGTGCAGTTGAGCGACGTGGTGCCTTTCCTGGTCGAGGACGAACTGAAAAAGCTGGGCGGGCTGTATTCCAGCGGCCCGGACTGGCAGCCGCACGTGGTCGGTGACGGCCTGCTGATCACCGGCCAGAATCCCGCGTCGTCGGTGGGAGTGGCGCAAGCCCTGCTGGATCGGTTGAAGCACTGACGCGCCGGCCGGGCATGGCCGCGCCGGGGGATTGCGATCAGCTTGGCCGGAATGACGCGGCAATGTGTCAGAATCGCGGCTTTTTGAAACATGCGCGCGGCGCCAAGCCGCCCCGCGCGCCAAGTCCTGATGCCTCCAGACGTACCCGATTTTTCCCATGGCTGCTGCGTGGAGGCGCTGTTTGCCGCCATGCGCGCGCGCGACCCGGCCACCGGCCGCCATTGCAACAGAGTGGTGGCCCTGAGCGTGGCCCTGGCCCGGGCGTGCAGCCTGCCGGAAGCCGAACACGAGCCGGTCGCGATCGCGGCCAGGCTGCACGATGTCGGCAAGATAGGCACGCCGGACCGCGTGCTGTTTTCCCCTGGCCGCCTGGAGGGGGATGACTGGGAGATCATGAAGGGGCATGCCGCCGCCGGCGCCGACATCATCATGCACAGCGCGATTGCGCAGCGCGACCGGATCGCGCTCGCCGTGCGCCACCATCACGAACATTTCGACGGCTCGGGCTATCCCGGCGGCCTGGCCGGAGAGGACATTCCGCTGCATGCGCGCATCATCTCGCTGGCGGACTCCTATGACGCCCTGGGCGACGCCCGGCCCTACCACCCGGCGCGCCCGCACGCGGAGATCATGCGCATCCTGGCCGAAGAGGCCGGCTCCAAGTGCGACCCGCAACTCCTGCGCGTTTTCGAGCGAATGATCCAGGGCAGCCCACTGAGGGTGCCGTAGCATGGACGCGGCGCGGGCATTCCCGCGCCGCGTCCATGCTACAGGCGGTAATGCGCCGCGACGGTTTGCAGTTCCTGCAGCGTGCGCTGCTGCCAGGCGGCGTCGTGGCCCAGTTCGTCCGCGAGGATGCGCGCCACTTCGGGGGCGGCCAGCATCGCGGCTTCGCTGTCCAGGAACAGCGCGCGGTTGCGGCGGGCGAGCACGTCTTCGGCGCTGCGCGCGAGTTCGAAGCGCGCGGCGAAACGGACGTGCGCTTCGGACAGCCCGCTGCTCTTGACCAGCATGCGCTCCGCGCCCGGCAGCGCCTTCAGCGCGGCCAGGTCGCTGCCGTAGTAGCTGTCCGGGGTGCCGGCGTGCTCCTGCGACGGGGCCAGGCCCGCGGCGCCGTGCAGCGCCAGCGATTCGGTGCGGCAGCTGGCCTGCGTCAGCAGCTGGTGCTGGATGGCCGTGTCCACCACGTCCTGCGCCATGCGGCGGTAGGTCGTCCATTTGCCGCCCGTCACCGTCACCAGTCCGGCCTTGGACACCAGGATCGTGTGCTCCCGCGACAAGGTCTTGGTGGACGCCTCGCCGGTGGCCTTCACCAGCGGACGCAGGCCCGCCCAGACGCTGGTGACGTCGTCGCGCGTCGGCTTGCGGCTGAGGTAGCGGGCGGCGGTGCCCAGGATGAAGTCCACGTCCTGCGCGCCGGCTTCCGGATCCAGCGGCAGATCGTTGCGCGGGGTGTCGGTGGTGCCGACGATGGTATGGCCGTTCCAGGGCACGACGAACAGCACGCGCCCGTCGTCGGTCTTGGGAATCAGGATGGCGCGGTTGCCCGGCAGGAAATCCCGCGGCAGCGTCAGGTGCACGCCCTGGCTGGGGGCTACCATGGTCTGCGCGTTCTTGTCTTCCATGCGCCGCACCGCGTCGACCCAGACGCCGGTGGCGTTGACCACGCAACGCGCGCGCAGGGTGAAGGTCGAACCGCCGATCGCGTCCTGCGCCGTCACGCCGTCCACCTTGCCGCCCGTCATGGTCAGGCCCGTGGCGCGCACGTAGTTGACCGCCGTGCCGCCCAGGTCGAACAGGGTGCGCATCAGGCTGACCGCCAGGCGCGCGTCGTCGAACTGGCCGTCGTAGTACAGCACGCCGCCCCTGAGCTTGCGGCCGTTCACGCTTTCGGCCAGGGTGGGCGCGTTGGCCAGCGTATCGCGGCGCGACAGCCAGCGGCTGGGCGACAGGTTCAGCTTGCCGGCCAACATGTCGTACATCTTCAGGCCCACCCCGTAGAAAGGCTGGTCCAGCAGGTTGTACGCGGGCACGACGAAACCCAGCGGCCATACCAGATGCGGCGCGTTGCGGTTGAGCAGCCCGCGTTCGTGCAGGGCTTCGCGCACCAGGCTGACATTGCCCTGCGCCAGGTAGCGCACGCCGCCGTGCACCAGCTTCGTGGCCTTGCTGGAAGTGCCCTTGGCGAAGTCGGCGCCTTCGATCAGCAGCGTGCGGTAGCCGCGCGAGGCGGCGTCGACCGCGGTGCCCAGGCCGGTGGCGCCGCCGCCGATGACGATCACGTCCCAGGAATGCGTGTTGTCCAGCGTGGCCAGGAGGCGGTTGCGGTCGGGCGGAGCGACGGAGGCGAGGGGAGGGTTCATAGAGGTCAAGGTGTTTGCTTCAAAGTATTGGGCGCCGCGGCGACGTCGCAGCGCACGCCGGCGTCCAGCAGGACCTGCGCCAGCGGCTCCTGCGGATGCGCATCGGTGAAAAACCGGTCTATCTGCGAGATGTGCGCCAGCTCCACCATGGCCTGGCGCTTGAATTTGCTGCTGTCGGCGGCAAGCCAGACTTCGCGCGATTGTTCGATGATGGTCCGCGCCACGCGCACCTCGCGGAAGTCGTAGTCGCGCAGCGTGCCGTCGGCTTCGATGCCGGAAATGCCGATCAGGCCGATGTCCACCTTGAACTGGCGGATGAAGTCCATCGTCGCTTCGCCCACGATGCCGCGGTCGCGCGAACGCACCACGCCGCCGGCCACGATGACCTCGCAGTCCGGGTTGTCCGACAGGATGTCCGCCACGTGCAGGTTGTTGGTGATGACGCGCAGGCCGCGGTGGCGCAGCAGCGCCCGCGCGATGGCTTCGGTGGTGGTGCCGATGTTCAGGATCAGCGAACAGCCGTCCGGCACGGCGCGCGCCACTGCCTCGGCGATGCGCTGCTTGCCGGCGGCGTGCAGGCCCTGGCGCTTGCGGTAGGCGATGTTTTCGATGGTGGACGCTTCGATGCGCACGCCGCCGTGGAAGCGCGAAAGCAATCCGGCTTCCGAAAGAATATTGACATCGCGCCGCACGGTCTGCAGCGTGACGTCAAAGCGTTTGGCGAGCTCTTCGATCGAGGCGGAGCCCTGGGCCCGCACCATTTCGATCAGGGCGCTCTGTCGAGGATTCAGTGTCATGTTCACATGATAAAACAACAAAAGCGAAAAACAATGACGCGCTGCAAGATTGTTTTTTGTTCGCTTCTTGGGTAAAACGCACAAAAAACGAAAGCTATCTGAAAGAGTATGCTCATCCTGTCGTTCGCTTGACGCAGGTCGAGCCGCTGTACCGAATACCGAAGTCCGGATTGAACAAATAGGGACGTATTAGTAGGTAGAGGAGATCAGATGCAGCTGAACCTGGACGGGGTAGGTTTGCGGGCCGGTTCGCAAACCCACCTGTATCCCATGAGCCTCGCTCCGGTCGAGGGCGCCATGACGGTGTTGCTGGGGGCGACCCTGGCCGGCAAGACGTCGCTGATGCGCATCATGGCCGGGCTGGACCGGCCCACCGAAGGCCGCGTGCTGGCCGACGGCGCGGACGTCACCGGGGTGCCGGTGCGCCGCCGCAACGTCGCCATGGTGTATCAGCAGTTCATCAATTACCCGTCCATGTCGGTCTACGACAACATTGCCTCGCCGCTCAAGCTGCGCGGCGCGGGCGACATACGCGAAAAAGTGCGCGCCATGGCGGCCCGGCTGCACATCGACCACCTGCTGGAGCGCTACCCGTCGGAGCTGTCGGGCGGGCAGCAGCAGCGCGTGGCGCTGGCGCGGGCCCTGGCCAAGGACGCGCCGCTCATCCTGCTGGACGAGCCCCTGGTCAATCTGGACTACAAACTGCGCGAGGAATTGCGCGACGAACTGTCGGCGCTGTTCGCGGAAGGGCGCTCTACGGTCATCTACGCCACCACCGAGCCCGGCGAGGCGCTGTTGCTGGGGGGGCACACGGCAGTGCTGGACGCGGGCGAACTCCTGCAATACGGGCCCACCGCGGAGGTCTTCCACCGGCCGAATTCGCTGCGCGTGGCGCGCGCGTTCAGCGATCCGCCCATGAACCTGTTCGCGGCCCGCCGGACGGCCGACGGCTTCCTGCTGCAAGGAGACATGGAAGTGCCGCGCGCCCTGCCGCCGGGCGCGGGCGGGGACGGGGGGGAAATCACCGCGGGCCTGCGCGCCGGCGCGCTGGACGTGGAGCCCCGGCCGGGCCACGTGGGCCTGCCCGGGGTGGTGAAGCTGGCGGAGATTTCCGGTTCCGACACGTTCGTGCACGCGGAGACGCCGGCGGGCGACGTGGTGGCGCAACTGCCCGGCGTCCATCGCTATACGCTGGACCAGCGGGTGCGGCTGTACTTCGACCCCGCCCAGACCTACGCTTTCGGCGCGGGAGGGGCTTTGCTCGCCGCGCCGCGGAAGCCGGCGGGCGCGGGGGAGACGGCCTGATGGCGCAGATCGAGCTGGACCTTTCCCATTCGTACGTGGCGGATCCCAGGACGGACGAGGATTACGCGCTGCTGCCGTTGAAGTTCACGTTCCGGGACGGCGGCGCGTATGCCTTGCTGGGGCCGTCCGGTTGCGGCAAGACCACGCTGCTGAACTGCGTGTCGGGGCTGTTGCGCCCGTCGCACGGCCGCATCCTGTTCGATGGCGAGGACGTTACCGGCAAGACGCCGCAGGCGCGCAACATCGCCCAGGTCTTCCAGTTCCCGGTCGTGTACGACACGATGACGGTGGCCGAGAACCTGGCTTTCCCCCTGCGCAACCGCGGCATGGCGCCCGACCGCATCCGCGAGCGGGTGGGCCGCATCGCCGAAATGCTGGAAATGTCCGCCGTGCTGGACCGCCGGGCCAGCGGCCTCACGGCCGACGCCAAGCAGAAGATCTCGCTGGGCCGCGGCCTGGTGCGCAGCGACGTCTCGGCCATCCTGTTCGACGAACCCCTCACCGTCATCGACCCGCAGCTGAAGTGGGAGCTGCGCCGCAAGCTCAAGGAGATCCACCACGAGTTCAAGCTGACGCTGATCTACGTCACGCACGACCAGACCGAGGCGCTGACCTTCGCCGACCAGGTCATGGTGATGGCGCGGGGCAGGGCCGTGCAGGTGGGGACCGCGGACGACCTGTTCCAGCGGCCGGCGCATACCTTCGTGGGCCATTTCATCGGCTCTCCCGGCATGAACTTCCTGCCGGCGCAATGGCGCGACGGCGCGCTGGAAGTGGGCGGGCGGCGCGTGGCGGGCGTGCCCGAGGCCATGGCGGCCAGGCTGGCCGGCGCGGGCCCGGTCAAGCTGGGCGTGCGTCCCGAGTACCTGCGCCTGGCCGAACCGGACGCGGCCGGCGCCGTGCCCATGCGCGTCGAGCGGGTGCAGGACGTGGGCACCTACACGCTGCTGGTGGCGGACTACGAGGGCACGCCGGTGCGCGCCCGGCTGGGAAACGGCGCTGTTCTCGCCGCTTCCGGCGGAACCGTCTGGCTTTCCGTGCTCAATCCGCACACCTGCTTCTACCGCGACGAGGAGCTGATCCGATGAAACCCATAGATCACCGGGCCTGGTTCCTGGTCCTGCCCGTGGTGCTGTGCGTGGCCTTCTCGGCCATCCTGCCGTTGATGACCATCGTGAATTATTCGGTGCAGGACATCATTTCGCCTGATCGCCGGGTGTTCGTCGGCACGGAGTGGTACGCCGCCGTGCTCCAGGACGAAGAGCTGCACGGCGCGCTGCTGCGCCAGATCGGCTTCTCGCTGGCGGTGCTGGCGATCGAGATCCCGCTGGGCATCCTGTTGGCGCTGTCCATGCCGGCGGGGGGCTGGCGGGCCTCCGCGGTGCTGGTGATCATCGCGCTGTCGCTGCTGATTCCCTGGAACGTGGTGGGCACGATATGGCAGGTGTTCGGCCGCACCGACATCGGCTTGCTGGGCGCCACGCTGTCCTGGCTTGGCGTGGATTACAACTACACCGGCAACGACATGGACGCCTGGGTCACGGTGCTGGTCATGGACGTCTGGCACTGGACGCCGCTGGTGGCTTTGCTTTGCTACGCCGGCCTGCGCGCGATCCCGGACGCCTACTACCAGGCCGCGCGCATCGACGGGGCCTCGCGCATGGCGGTATTCCGCTACATCCAGCTGCCCAAGATGCGCGGCGTGCTCATGATCGCGGTGCTGCTGCGCTTCATGGACAGCTTCATGATCTATACCGAGCCCTTCGTGCTGACGGGCGGCGGGCCGGGCAACGCCACCACCTTCCTGTCGCAGTACCTGACGCAGAAGGCCGTGGGCCAGTTCGATCTGGGGCCCGCGGCCGCGTTCTCCATCATCTACTTCCTGATCATCCTGCTCTTGTGCTTCATCCTCTACAACTGGATGCAGCGCGCCGGCACCACCGGCGGCTTCGACGAGGAGCGCGCAAATGCGTGAGAACAACACCTGGTGGCGCGGCGCCTTCCTGACCCTGTACCTCGTCTTCGCCATCCTGCCGCTGTACTGGATGCTGAACATGTCGTTCAAGACGAATACCGAGATCGTCAGCACGCTGACGTTCTGGCCCCGCGACTTCACGTTCGAACACTACCGCACCATCTTCACCGACCCGGCCTGGTACTCGGGCTACATCAATTCGCTGATCTACGTCGTCATCAACACCGTGATTTCGCTGGCGGTGGCGCTGCCGGCGGCCTACGCGTTCTCGCGCTACCGCTTCATCGGCGACAAGCACGTGTTCTTCTGGCTGCTGACCAACCGCATGACGCCGCCCGCGGTGTTCCTGCTGCCGTTCTTCCAGCTCTACAGTTCGTTCGGCCTGATGGATACGCACCTGGCCGTTGCCCTGGCGCACCTGGTGTTCAACGTCCCGCTGGCGGTATGGATCCTGGAGGGCTTCATGTCCGGCGTGCCGCGCGAGATCGACGAAACCGCCTATGTCGACGGCTATTCCTTTCCGCGTTTCTTCCTGACGATATTCCTGCCGCTGATCAAGTCGGGCGTGGGCGTGGCGGCGTTCTTCTGCTTCATGTTCAGCTGGGTCGAACTGCTGCTGGCGCGCACGCTCACGTCGGTCAACGCGAAACCCATCGTCGCCACCATGACGCGCACCGTGTCCGCCTCGGGCATGGACTGGGGCGTGCTGGCCGCGGCGGGCGTGCTGACCATCGTGCCCGGCGGGATCGTCATCTGGTTCGTGCGGCACTACATCGCGAAGGGCTTCGCGATGGGCCGGGTATAGCGTCGCAAGGAGGACTGCCAGATGTTCAGCTGGATGGTGTGGACCACCCCCGTCGCCGTGTTTTTTTCCTGCGTCGTCCTGATGCTCATCGGCATGACGGTGTGGGAACTGAAATCGCCCACGGTCGAGCGCAAGGGCTTTCTGCCCCTGCGCACCACCCGGGGCGACCGCCTTTTCATCGGCCTGATGGCCGCGGCCTGGGTCAACCTGGCCTTCGTGGGCCTGGGCGAGAAGGCGGCCGAATGGCTGTCGCTGGACGAGCCTCCGTCGGTGTGGATCGGCTTTGCCGCGTCGATGCTGTTGTTGGCGTTCATCATGAGGAAGGGTTGAATGAAGAAGGGCTGAAGAGGGGCGCAGACCTCTCGACGATGCAAGCGGTGTGGAAGGACTATCGGCCAGCGTCTTCCCCGGCCAGCGGTCCGCAGCGAACATTGGGGAAGGCTTATCGAGGAGACAGGTCATGAAATTGCGCATGCACGCCATGGCGGCCGCTATCGCCCTGATCGGAACGTCGGGCGCATGGGCCGGCGAGCCGGAAGCGAAGAAGTGGGTCGATTCGGAGTTCCAACCCTCATCGCTGTCCAAGGACCAGCAGATGGCCGAGATGAAGTGGTTCATCGACGCCGCGGCCAAGCTCAAGGCGAAGGGGGTCAACGAAATCAACGTGGTGTCCGAGACCATCACCACGCACGAGTACGAGTCCAAGACGCTGGCCAAGGCCTTCACGGAGATCACCGGCATCAAGGTCAACCACGACCTGATCCAGGAAGGCGACGTGGTCGAGAAGCTGCAGACCTCCATGCAGTCCGGCAAGTCCATCTACGACGGGTGGATCTCGGATTCGGACCTGATCGGCACCCATTACCGCTACGGCGCCATCCTGCCGCTGTCCGACTACATGGCGGGCGCGGGCAAGGAATGGACCAATCCGAACCTGGACCTCAAGGACTTCATCGGCACCAAGTTCACCACGGCGCCCGACGGCAAGCTCTACCAGCTGCCCGACCAGCAGTTCGCCAACGTCTACTGGTTCCGCGCGGACTGGTTCGCGCGCCAGGACCTGAAGGACAAGTTCAAGGCCAAGTACGGCTACGAACTCGGCGTGCCCACCAACTGGTCCGCCTACGAGGACATCGCCGACTTCTTCTCCAACGACGTCAAGGAGATCGACGGCAAGAAGGTCTACGGCCACATGGACTACGGCAAAAAGGACCCCTCGCTGGGCTGGCGCTTCACCGATGCCTGGCTCTCCATGGCCGGCGCCGCCGACAAGGGCTTGCCCAACGGCATGCCGGTGGACGAGTGGGGCATCCGCGTGGCCGACGACAAGTGCACGCCCGTGGGCGCGTCCGTCGTGCGCGGCGGCGCCACCAACAGCCCGGCCGCGGTCTACGCCCTGACCAAGTACGTGGACTGGATGAAGAAGTACGCGCCGCAACAGGCCATGGGCATGACGTTCTCGGAGTCGGGGCCGGTGCCCGCGCAGGGGCAGATCGCCCAGCAGATCTTCTGGTACACGGCGTTCACCGCCGATATGACCAAGAAGGGCCTGCCGGTGGTCAACGAAGACGGCACGCCCAAGTGGCGCATGGCTCCGTCGCCCTACGGCCCGTACTGGAAGGACGGCATGCAGAATGGCTACCAGGACGTGGGCTCGTGGACGTTCTTCAAGTCCACCAACCCCGACAAGATGGCGGGCGCCTGGCTCTACGCGCAGTTCGTCACCTCCAAGTCGGTGTCGCTGAAAAAGTCCATCACCGGGCTGACCTTCATCCGCGACAGCGACATCAACAGCGAGTTCTTCACCAAGAACGCGGCGAACTACGGCGGCCTGATCGAGTTCTATCGCAGCCCGGCGCGCGTGGCGTGGACGCCCACCGGCAACAACGTGCCCGACTATCCGAAGCTCGCGCAGCTCTGGTGGAAGAACGTGGCCACCGCGGTGACCGGCGAGAAGACGCCGCAGGCCGCCATGGACAACCTGGCCAACGAAATGGACCAGGTCATGGCGCGGCTGGAGCGGGCGGGGATGGCGCAGTGCGCGCCGAAGCTGAATCCCAAGAGCAATCCCTCCAAGTGGCTGTCCGATCAGCATGCGCCCTGGAAGAAGCTCGCCAACGAAAAGCCCAAGGGCGAGACGATTCCCTATGAAAAGCTGCTGGCCGCCTGGAAGGAGGGCAAGGTCAGGTAAGTTTCCCGCAGCCGGGAAAAACGCCACGGAAACGTGGCGTTTTTTTCTGGCGGGCCGCCGCGCGCCGCGTCATCCGATCGCGAGCGACCGGTGCGCGCACACGCCCGCCATCACGCCGGAAGCACTGGCCAGGGTCGCGTTGCTCATGGGGATGGCCGCGTCGCCCGCCGCAAACACGCCGGCGACCGTCGTCTGCTTGAGCGCGTCCACCCGGATGACCGGGCCCAACGGCCCTTCATCGAAGGCGCAGCCCAGCTGCGTCGCCAGCGGGCTGGCCATATGCGTCCTGCTCGCCACGAAGAGCGCGTGGATCGCCATGCGGCGGCCATCGGCCAGCTTGACGGCGTCCAGCCCGGGCGCCGCTCCCATCAGTTCGACGACGGGGGTGCGTTCGATGCGCACTCCGCGACGGGCGAGCAGCGCGGCCTGCTCCGCGTCGGGCTCGAATTCGTCTTGCGTGAAATAGGTGGTCGGCCCCCAGTCCGGCAGCAGCGCGGCCTGATGCGCGGACAAAGGATGCGCCGCCAGCACGCCCAGCGGCCGGCCGGCGTTTTCATATCCGTGGCAATACGGGCAATGCAGGACGGTCTGGCCCCAGCGTTCCTGCAGGCCGGCCAGGGGCGGAAGCTCGTCGCGCAGGCCGGTCGCCAGGATCAGCCGCTGGCCCAGCGCCTCCCGGCCGCCTGCCAGCACGACGCGGAACGGGCCGCCCTCGCGGACCGCAGCGGCCTGCAGGACCTCGTCGTCCAGGAAGGCGGCGGTGGGGTAGCGCGCAAGCTGCGCGCGCGCCTGCCGCACGATGTCGCGGGGCGGCGTGCCGTCCTGGGCCAGGAAACCATGCGCGTGGGACGCATAGCGGTTGCGGGGCTGGCCCGCGTCGATCAGCAGGACGCGCCGGCGGGCGCGCGCCAATTGCAGGGCGGCCGAGAGGCCGGCGAAGCTGCCGCCGACGATGAGGACGTCGTAGGTCATGAAGAGGCTCCGGATGTGGGTTATCAAGATACTTTATAAGTTGCATGATAGGGCGCAATTCGATTTTCATGCAACTTGATAAGTATCTTATGTGGAGAAACGGCGATTCTCGGCCACCCCGGCGCGCGCCCGGGGAGGCAGCAGGTCGCAGCGCGGCGCGGGGATTCCGCGGCGGGGTTGTGCCAGCGGGAGGGCGGGACTAACCTGAACGGCACGTGTACCGAGCGGCTGCGCCTGCGGCGCCGCCGCGCAGGAGGCGGCATGCAGCAAGGTTCAGACCTACAAGGGCGCGTCGCGCTGGTGACCGGCGCGTCGTCCGGCATCGGGCGGGCCACCGCCATCGCGCTGGCGATGGCGGGCGCGCGCGTGGTGGTCAATCACCGGGCTGGCGGCGACTCGCAGGCCCGGGCCGCCGCCGTGGTGGAGGATATCCAGCGCGAGGGCGGCGAAGCCGTGGCGGCGGCGGCCGACATCAGCCGCGAAGCCGAGGTGGACCATCTGTTCGGACAGGCCGTCCGGCACTTCGGGCGGCTGGACATCCTCGTCAACAACGCGGGCATCGAGCATCCTTCGCCCATCGCCGACATGACGCTGGCGGACTGGCGGCGGGTAATCGACGTGAATCTCACCGGCCATTTCCTGTGCGCCCGGGCCGCGGCCCGGGCCTTCGACGCGCAGCCCGCGGATCCCGCGCGGCAGGGGCTGGCGCAAGGCAACATCCTCTTCATCAGCTCGGTCCACGAGGTCATTCCGTGGGCGTTCCAGGTGAACTACGCGGCGTCCAAGGGCGGAGTCTCGCTGCTGATGAAATCGCTGGCCCAGGAGCTGGCTCCCGCCAGGATCCGGGTGAACTCGATCGCGCCGGGCGCCATCCGCACCGCCATCAACCGGCCCGCCTGGGACTCGCCCGACAGCCTGGCCAATCTGCTCAAGCTCATTCCCTACGGCCGCATCGGCGAGCCCGAGGACGTGGCGCGCGCGGCCGTCTGGCTGGCGAGCGACGCGTCCGATTACGTCACCGGCACGACCCTGTTCGTGGACGGCGGAATGACGCTGTATCCCGAATTCCGCGGCGCGGGCTAGGCGGCGCCCATGTCCAAGCCCCTGGAAGACTACGGACTCATCGGCAACATGCTTTCCGCCGCGCTGGTGGCGCGCGATGGCTCCATCGACTGGCTCTGCCTGCCGCATTTCGATTCGCCCGCGTGTTTCGCCGCGCTGCTGGGCGATCAGCGCCATGGACGCTGGCGCATCGCGCCGCATGGCAAGGGCGCCACCGTCTCGCGGCGCTACGTGCCCGACACCGCCGTGCTGGAAACGCGCTACGAGACCGCCACGGGCGCGGCGACGCTGTTCGACTTCATGCCGCTCAGCGACGACGACGAACGCGCGGACGTGGTGCGCATCGTGCGCGGCGAATCCGGGCACGTGCAGATGGACATGGAACTGGTGCTGCGTTTCAACTACGGCCAGGCCGTGCCCTGGGTGCGGCGGCGCGACTACGGCCTGAGCGCCATCGCGGGGCCGGACGCCGTCGAGCTGCACACGCCCATCGAACTGGAGGGCCACGAACTCAAGACCACCGCGCGCTTCAACGTGCACCAGGGCAAGGTGGTGCCGTTCACCTTGTCGTATCACCGTTCGCACCGCACCCCGCATTTCGTGCCCGACCGGGTCGAAAGCATGGACCGCACGATCTCGTGGTGGCAGGAATGGGCCAAGCGCTGCCATTGGGAGGGGCCGGCGGACGCGCGGCGCGACGCGGTGCTGCGCTCGCTGATCACGTTGAAGCTCCTGACCTTCCAGCCCACGGGCGGCATCATCGCCGCGCCCACGACCTCGCTGCCGGAGGCCCTGGGCGGCAGCCGCAACTGGGACTACCGGCATTGCTGGCTGCGCGATTCGGCGCTGACGCTGTACGCGCTGCTCAATGCCGGCTACCGCGAAGAGGCGGAGGCCTGGCGCCAATGGCTGTTGCGCGCGGTGGCGGGCCATCCCGACCAGCTGCAGATCATGTATGGCATCGCGGGCGGGCGCTGGCTGCCGGAACTGGAGATACCCTGGCTGCCCGGCTACGCGTCCAGCCTGCCGGTGCGCAAGGGCAACGATGCCGCGGGCCAGGACCAGCTCGACGTCTACGGCGAACTCATCGAGACCCTGTATGCCGCCCGCGTCGCGGACCTGGCGCCGCTGGCCGAGGCCTGGCGCCTGCAGAAGGTGCTGCTGGAGCCGCTGGCGCGCCGGTGGCCGGAGCTCGATCACGGCATCTGGGAGGTGCGGGGCGAGCGGCGGGCCTTCACCCATTCCCGGCTGATGTGCTGGGTAGCGTTCGACCGCGCCGTCAAGGGGTGCGAGCGTTTCGGCCTGAAAGGCCCGGTCGAGGCATGGCGCCGCCTGCGGGAGCAGATCCGCGCCGATATCTGCCAGCATGGCTATGACCGCGAACAGGGCTGTTTCGTGCAGAGCTATGGGTCGGACGCGCTGGACGCCAGCCTGTTGCTGATTCCCCAGGTGGGCTTTCTGCCCGCCGACGATCCACGCGTGGCGGGGACGGTGCGCGCCATCGAACGCGGGCTGCTGCGCGACGGCCTGCTGCGCCGCTATTCCACCGACCGCACCGACGACGGACTGGAGGGCGAGGAAGGCGTGTTCCTCGCCTGCAGCTTCTGGCTGGCGGACGCCTACGTGATGCAGGGCAGGCTGGACGACGCGGAACGCCTCTTCGAGCGGCTGCTGGCGTTGCGCAACGACCTGGGCCTGCTCGCGGAGGAATACGACGTGGTCCGCCGGCGGCTGGTCGGCAATTTCCCGCAGGGCTTTTCGCACATCGGCCTGGTCAACACGGCCTACAACCTGAGCGGGGCGACGGGCCCCGCGCGGCAGCGCGCCGAGCAGGATGCACCGCGCGCCTGAGATGCCTGCCGCGGTGTATTCTCGCAGTCATGCGGGGCCCCCATGACGGGCCCCGCCTTGCGCAGGCAGCGCCAGGCAGCGACCCCGCCAGCCGGCCGCCGCACCCAGGAGACACAACATGCTTTTGACGGAAGAACAGCAAAGCGTCCAGGAAATGGCGCGCCGGTTTGCGCAGGAGCGCCTGGCTCCCAACGCCGAACGCTGGGACCGTGACCACCACTATCCCGCCGACGCCATCGCCGAGATGGCGCAGCTGGGATTCTTCGGCATGCTCGTGCCGGAGGACTGGGATGGCAACGACAGCGGCTACGTGTCGTACGCCGTCGCCCTGGAAGAGATCGCGGCGGGCAGCGGAGCCTGCTCCACCATCATGAGCGTGCACAACTCGGTCGCCTGCATGCCCATCCTGAAATTCGGCACGGATGCGCAGAAGGAACAGTTCCTGCGGCCGCTGGCGCGCGGCGAGCACATCGGCGCTTTCGCGCTGACGGAGCCGCAGGCGGGGTCGGACGCCAGCAGCCTGCAAACGCGGGCGCGCCGGGACGGCGATAGCTATGTGCTGAACGGGGCCAAGCAGTTCATTACGTCGGGCCGCAACGGCCAGACCGTGATCGTGTTCGCGGTGACCGATCCGGGGGCCGGCAAGCGCGGCATCTCCGCCTTCATCGTGCCCACCGATACGCCGGGGTACAAGGTGCTGCGGGTGGAGGACAAACTGGGCCAGCACGCGTCGGACACCTGCCAGATCGCCTTCGAGGACCTGCGCATTCCGGCCGGCTACCGGCTGGGCGAGGAGGGCGAGGGCTACCGGATCGCCTTGTCCAACCTGGAGGGCGGCCGCATCGGCATCGCCTCGCAATCCGTGGGCATGGCGCGGGCGGCGTTCGAATGCGCGCGCGACTACGCGCGAGACCGCCAGGCCTTCGGCAAGCCCATCATGGAACACCAGGCCGTGTCGTTCCGCCTCGCCGACATGGCCACCCAGATCCATGCCGCCCGCCAGATGGTGCTGCACGCCGCGGCCTTGCGCGCCGCCGGCCGGCCGGCGCTGACCGAGGCATCGATGGCCAAGCTGTTCGCATCGGAAATGGCGGAAAAGGTGTGTTCCGCCGCCATCCAGACCCTGGGCGGATACGGATACCTGAAGGATTTCCCCGTGGAGCGGATCTATCGCGACGTGCGCGTGTGCCAGATCTACGAAGGCACCAGCGACATCCAGCGGCTGGTTATCGCGCGGAACCTGTAGCGCGGCGGCCGCGGCGCAGCCACAGCGCATAGATTGCCGCGTTGCCGGCCACCAGCAGGGCGGCCAGCAGGATCTGCGTTGCCCGGCCGATGTCGGCCGGGTAGATAAGGCCCAGCAGGTAGTGTTCGATGAAGCCGCCGGCGTAGCCTTCCTGGCCCGCCTGCCGGCGCAGCGACACTTCCAGCGGGGTGAGCGGGCATATCCAGCCCATGCCGACGACCAGGGCGCCCCAGGCCAGCGCGGGCAGATGCAGCCAGGCGATCCAGCGCTTCCAGAGCGCCAGCAGTCCGCCGAACGCCACGAACGCCACGAAGAGGCCGTGGACGATGAGCACCAGATCGGCAAGCAGGCGGTAGCTCATCGCCGTGCCCGCGTCAGGCCTTCAGGTCCCGCAGCAGCTTGGCCAGCTCGGGCGCCGTCATCAGGGACACTCCCTGCGACCTGGCGTACTGCCGCGCATTCTCGGAGACTTCGCCCAGGGCGATGTAGATGGCCTCGCGCGCGCCGCGTTTCTCGCGCGCCGCCTGCAGTTCGCGCAGCGGCTCGACGCCGACGCGCGCGGCCTTCCAGCGCTTGGCACTGACGATGGCCACGTGGCCGTCCTTGCTGAGCGCGAAGTCCGCGCCGGGCGCCTGCAGGCGCTCCACCTCGCAGCCGTCGCGCTGGAAGCCGGCCTCGACGGTCCGGGAAAAGTCCGCCCACGACATGCCGGCCGCCGCTTCGGCCACTGCCTGCACGCGGGGGCCCGAGGGCGCGCGCAATTGCCGGTAGGCCGCCATGGTGGAGATCACCGCGAACGGCACGGCGGCGAAGACGCCCATCGCGGCGTATTCCAGGGGCAGGGCGGCGAAGCCTCCGGCCGCCAGCAGCAGGGCCACGCCAGCGCTCATCCACCACGGCGAGCGCAGCAGGACGGCGAAGATGGAGTTCTGGGACATCTTGAATTTCATGGCGGCTCGCGGCGTCGCTTGGGCGGGGGAAAGCGGTCAGGCCGGGCCGTCGCCGGCCTCGGCGGCGCGCAGCACGATGCGCGTGTCGCCGCAGGTGACGATCTGCCCCGGGCGGATCGTCGCCGTCTTGCGGGTTTCCACGACGCCGCCCACGCTCACATGGCCTTGCGCCACGAGCATCTTGCCGGCGCCGCCGCTATCGCACACGCCGGTGGCCTTGAGCAGCTGGTTGACTTCGATATAGGGGCTGCCGGCGGCAAGCGTGAATTCGATGATGGGCATGTCGTGCCTGGAGGGAATGGTAGGTTGGGACTCAGGCCGGGCCGCCGCCGCTGCTGGCGCCGCCAGGGGCGCCCGGGGCGTCGCTCGGGGGTTCCTGCACGGCGGGCGCGGCCGGCCGGTTGTTGTTCTCGGCGCGCGCCATCCAGGCGATCAGCGACGAACGCATGGCTTCCTCGACCGACATCTGGATGGGCTGCACCCATTCCTGCGGCACGAAGACGGTGTAGCCCCCGATCATGTAGCCCATCGGCAGGTAGACGGCCACACGCCCGTCCTGGGAAAACCCTTCGGGCAGCCCGTCCATGCTGCGGCGGGTGATCAGGCCCACCAGCTCGAGCGGCTGGCCGGGGATGCGCAGGACAACGACCTGCTGCGCGGTGTTCTTCGAACTGGGAGAGAAGTAGTCCGCGAAGCTCTTGAGGGACGAATAGATGCTCTTGACCACCGGCAGATTGGTGAACGGCATCTCCACCAGCGCCAGCACGCGCTGCACGCGTTCCTTGGAGACCAGGTAGCCGATCGCGAGAATGCCCAGTATGCCCAGGGCAAGGCCCATGCCCGGCACGTAGAAGCCGCCGATGAAGGGGCGCAGGAAGGTCAGCGCCACCGCCTCGGTCCAGGCCAGGAATATATACAGCAGGTAGATGGTCAGCGCCAGGGGCAGGACGGTGATCAGTCCGCGGAAGAAGTACTTGTAGAGTCGAGTCATAGGCGAAAGGCAAAAAATGGGGTCGGTGCGCGGCGGCGCAGGCCGGAGGGCCGCCAGCATAGCAGCCGGCGCGGTCCGGTCCGGTAACAAACCGCATGGAATGCTTGCCGCGCCCACGGCGGGGCCTCTCGGCCCCAGGGTGTGTGTCCCTAACGGTCCACGGGCAAGTACAGGGTCTCCTTGATCTCCTCCATGACCACGTAGCTCCGCGATTCGGCGGAGGCCGGAAGGCGCTTGAGGATTTCGCCCAGGAGACGGCGATATTCGTTCATTTCGGTCAGGCGCGCCTTGACCAGGTAATCGAAGTCGCCCGACACCAAGTGGCATTCCATGACCTCGGGCACGTACAGCAATTCCTTCTTGACCTTGTCGAACACGTCGCCGGACTTGGCCGAAAGCTTGATTTCCAGAAAGACCAGCAGGTTCTTGCCCAGCGCGGCCGGGTTGACGCGCGCATGGTAACCCGTGATGACGCCTTCCCGCTCCATCCGCTTCAGACGGTCCGAGCAGGGGGTGGCCGACAGGTTCACCCGGTCGGCCAGCTCGGTCACCGAAATCCGGCCCTCACGCTGCAGAATATCCAATATTTTCAGGTCGATACGGTCTAGGTCGCGCATTTCACTTTTGGCGATCGGAAAACAGGATGGGGGCGGGAAAAACCACTGCCAAAGATGATTTTTCAGTGCCTTTCACTGGAAGGAGGCTCATAGACTACCGAAATTCCTGCACAAAACCAAACACTGGAAAGAATCATGCATGTCATCGTCCTAGGCAGCGGCGTCATCGGCACCACGACCGCCTATTACCTCGCCCGCCAGGGTGCCAAAGTGACGGTGCTGGACCGCCAGCCCGGGCCCGCGCTCGAGACCAGCTACGCCAACGCGGGTCAGGTGTCGCCGGGCTATTCCACGCCCTGGGCGGCGCCCGGGATCCCGATGAAGGCGATCAAGTGGCTGTTCCAGAAGCACGCGCCGCTGGCGATCCGCCTGGACGGCAGCCTCTACCAGCTGAAGTGGATGGCCGCCATGCTGGCCAACTGCTCGGCCGAGCGCTATTCGGTCAACAAGGAGCGCATGCTCCGCCTGTCCGAGTACAGCCGCGATTGTCTGCGCGAACTGCGCGCGACCACCGGCATCCATTATGAAGAGCGCACCCGCGGCACCTTGCAGCTGTTCCGCACGGAGGCCCAGCTGGAGGCCGCGCGCCGCGATATCGCCGTGCTGGAAGAGGTGGGGGTGCCCTACGAACTGCTGGACCGCAACCGCCTGGCCACCGCCGAGCCCGCGCTGGCCCGCGCCATCGACAAGCTCTCGGGCGGCCTGCGCCTGCCGAACGACGAAACCGGCGATTGCCAGCTGTTCACCACGCGCCTGGCGGAACTGGCCGCCGGCCTGGGCGTGGAATTCCGCTACGGCCAGGCCGTTTCAGGCCTGAATACCGCGGGCGGCCAGGTTACGGGCGTGCGCGTCGGCAACGACGTGCTGACGGCGGACCGCTACGTCGCCGCCTTCGGCAGCTATACGCGCGGCTTCCTGGAGCCGCTGGGCCTGGACCTGCCGGTGTATCCGGTCAAGGGCTATTCGCTGACCATCCCCATGACCGACGAGGCCGCGGCGCCCGTATCGACGATCCTGGACGAAACCTACAAGATCGCCGTGACGCGCTTCGACAAGCGCATCCGCGTGGGCGGCATGGCCGAGCTGTCGGGTTTCGACCTGCGCCTGAAGCACGCCCGCCGCAAGACGCTGGAACTGGTGGTGAACGATCTGTTCCCGGGCAGCGGCGACGTGGCCCGCGCCGAATTCTGGACCGGCCTGCGTCCCATGACGCCGGACAGCACGCCGGTGGTCGGCCCCACGCGCTACGGCAATCTCTATCTGAACACCGGCCATGGCACGCTGGGCTGGACCATGGCCTGCGGCTCCGGCAAGCTGGTGGCCGACCAGGTCATGGGCCAACGCCCGGCGATCCGCACGGACGGTCTGGACCTGTCGCGCTACGACCGCAAGTCGGCCTCCAATCAGCGCCTCGTGCTGGACGGCAAAAGCGCCTGACGCAGTGCGGCGGGGCAGGCCCGCCGCTTGACGGGTCGCCCGCGCGCGGCGGCGGTGCGTCCGCGCCGCGCCGGGCGCTTCACCCCTGCCATGGACGCCATACAATGGCGCGCATGACCCATTTCCTGCATACCGCCGATTGGCAGATCGGCCGACAGTACGGCCAGTTTGAAACCGACGACGCCGCCATGCTGGCCGAGGCGCGCTTCGAGGTCGTGGCGCGGATCGCGGCGCTGGCCGCCGAACGCGGCGTGGACGCCGTGCTGGTCGCGGGCGACGTGTTCGATACGCAGGGCGTGTCTGACCGCACGGTGCGCCGGCTGTTCGCCGCCATGGCGGCCTATGCCGGGCCTTGGGTCATGATTGCCGGCAACCACGACGCGGCGCTGGCCGATAGCGTCTGGAGCCGCGCGTTGCAGCTGGATTGCATTCCGTCCAACGTCCACGTGCCGCTCGGCACGGGCGTGGTGGATTTGGCGGATATCAATCTGGCCATCCTGGCCGCGCCCTTGACGCAGCGCCACACTTACGAGGACGTGACGCAGGCCTTCGATGCGCTGGATACCGAGCCCGGCCGCATCCGGGTCGGCCTGGCGCACGGCAGCGTCGCGGGGCGGCTGCCGGACAACATCGACGCGACCAACCCCATTGCTGCGGACCGCGCGGCCCGGGCCCGCCTGGACTACCTGGCGCTGGGCGATTGGCACGGCTGCCTGTCGATCGATGAGCGCACCTGGTACGCCGGCACGCCGGAGCAGGATCGCTTCCGGGGCAACGAGCCGGGCTACGTGCTGGACGTGCGCATCGAAGCGCCGGGCGCCGCCCCGGTGGTCGAGCGGTTGGCCACGGGCAAGTACCGCTGGTCGGCCTGGTCTGAAACCCTGAGCCTGCCCTCCGACGCGCAGGCGCTGGCCGGGCGCATGGCGGCGCTGCGCGCGGAAGACGTGCTGCGGCTGGACGTGCAGGGGCACGTGAATATGGAAACCTGGGAAGCCCTGCAACAGGCCGTGGACCGGGCCGCCGCGCAGGTGCGCGCCTTGCTGCCCGACTTGTCGGGCCTGAAGCTCGAGCCGGACGACGCGGACCTGGCCGAGCTGCGCGCCAGCGGCTACGTAGGCGAGGTGGCGGCGCGGCTGCAGGCGCTGCAGGCCGACGCCGGGCAGGCCGCGGTCGCGGGAGAGGCCTTGCGGCTGCTGCTGCGGTTCCAGCGTGAAAGCGCCACGCCCGGAGGCGCGAAATGAAGCTTACGCGCATCGCCCTGGAGGAATTCCGCAAGTTCCGCCAGCCGCTCGTGCTGGACGGTCTGCAGGACGGGCTGAACCTGTTCGTGGGGCCGAACGAAGCCGGCAAGAGCACGGTGGCCACGGCCATCCGCTCCGCCTTCCTGGAACGCTATAGCACCAGCAAGGTGGCCGATCTTGCGCCGCATGGCGAATCCGGCGCGCGCCCCAGCGTGGAACTGGCGTTCACGCACGATGGCCACAGCTATGTGCTGAAAAAACAATTCCTGTCGCGCGCGCGCTGCGAACTGCTGATCGACGAAGGCGCGCGGCGGCTGGACGGCGAAGAGGCCGAGAACGCGCTGGCCGCGCTGCTGGGCTTCGAGCTGGCCGGGCGCGGCCAGAGCAAGCCGGACCTTGCGGGGATCCCGGGCCTGTTGTGGATACAGCAGGGCGACGGCCAGAACCTGCAGGAAGCGGCGGGCCATGCGGGCGCGCACTTGCGCGACGCGCTGACGCAGCTGTCGGGCGAGCTGGCGTCCGGCGACGGGGACCGCCTGTACGAGCGTGTCGCCGCCGAGCGCGGCGCCTTGCTGGACGCGCGCAACGGCCGTCCCAAGGGGATCTACAAAGAGGCCGAGGACGCGCTTGCGCGCGCGGTGGCGGAGCGCGACGAGTGCGCGCAGGCCATGGCCCAGCTGAACGCGGACGTGGACCGCCTGGCCGAGCTGCGCCGCGCGCACGAGCGCGCGCAGGCGAGCGAACCCTGGAAGGACTTCGAGGCCCGGGCCGCCGAGGCGCGTTCGCGGCTTGCCGCCGCGGCCAAGGCGCGCGAGGCGTTCGAAGGCCTGCGCCGCGAACAGGCGCAGGCTGCCCAGACCCTGGCGCTGCTGCAGGACCAGGTCCGACGGGACCAGCAGGACGACACCGAACTCCGGGCGCTGGCGGAAGAGGCGCGCGCCGCGCGCGGCCGCGCCGACGCCGCGCGTGAGCCCGTGACGCGCGCGCAGCAGCAACGCCAGGCCCACGCGGACGCGGTCGATGCCGCGCGCCAACGCGTTGCGTTGGCGCAGGCCGCGGCCGGCCGCCTCGACCTGCAACGGCAGCTTGCCCAATTGGCGCCCGAGATCGAGCGCCTGGACAACGCGCTGAAGGAAGCCGCCGCGCTGATCGAGCAGGGATCGGCGCTGAAGGCCGAGAGCGTGCGGATCGAGATCGCCGAAGCCGATATCGACGCCTTGCGCCAGGCCGAGCGCGAACTGGCCAATCTGCAACTGCGGCAGCAGGCCATTGCCACGCGCCTGTCCTACGAACTGGAGCCGGGGCGCGAAGCGCGCCTGGACGGCAGGGCGCTCGGCGGCGCCGATGAGGTGCTGCTCACTGCCGCGGCCGAGCTCGAGCTGCCCGGCGTCGGCCGGTTCCGCATCGAGCCGGGCGGCAAGGACCTGCCCGCCTTGAAGCGCGAAGCGGGCGAGGCCAGGGCGGCCTGCGGCGCCTTGCTCAAGCGCCTGGGCGTCGACACGCTGGCCGAGGCCGAGCGCCGCCATGCGCGTTACAGCGCGCTGCTGCGCGAACTGGAGGGCATGCGCAAGACGCTGGGCATCCATGCGCCCAAGGGCGTGGACGCCTTGCGCAGCCAGCGCGACGAGGCGCTCGCGCGCCGCGCCCAACTGGAAGAGCGCCTGTCGAAGCTGCCTGCCGCGGATGCGACGGGCGATGTCGATCTGCCGGCGGCGATGCAGGCGCTGCGCGAGGCGGAGGCGGTCTTCGCGCAGGCCGAGAAGGCGCTGGCGGCCGCGCAACGCGCGATGGATGCGGATAGCGCCCGGGCCCAGCTGCTCGAAGGCCAGGTGGCCGCGCGCGGCGCCGACCTGCAATCGCCCGAACGCGCCGCGCAGCGGCAGTCCCGCGCCGGCCGGCTTGCAGAGGCCCGCAGCGGCCATGACGATCTCGAACGCCGCGTTCGCGACGCGCAAGCCGCGCTTGCGGGGCACCAGCCCGAACTATTGGAGCAGGATGTCCTGCGCTATGAAAAATCCGCGGCCATCGAGCGCGATGCGCAGCATAAGCGCCACGGCGACATCCTGCAGTTGCAGGGCAAACTGGACCAGGCGGGCGCGCAGGGGCTGGGCGAGCGCCTGTCCGAGGCGGCGGCGGCCTGCGAACGCCTGGAGCGGCGGCGCGACGAATTGGCCCGCCGCGCGGCGGCGCTGGACCTGCTGCTGGGGCTGTTGACGGACCAGCGCGCCGCGGCCACGCAACGGCTGCAGGCGCCGCTGGCGCGCCGCCTGAATCATTACCTGGCGCTATTGTTTCCCGAGGCCGACCTGCGCCTGGACGATGCCTTGCTGCCCACGGCGCTGCGCCGCGCAGGCGGGGAAGACATGCTGGCCGCGCTCAGTTTCGGCACGCGCGAGCAATTGGGCATCCTGGCTCGTTTCGCCTATGCGGATCTGTTGCGCGAAGCGGGCCGGCCGACGCTGCTGATGCTCGACGACGCGCTCGTGCATACGGACGATGCGCGGCGCGACTTCATGAAGCGCGCATTGTTCGACGCGGCGACTCGTCACCAGATCCTGATGTTCACCTGCCATGGCGACGCATGGCGGGACATGGGCGTGGAACAGCGCCGCATCGCTTGACGCCATCCGGTGCGAGCGGTAGTCTTGCCGCATGCCTGATTCCACGCGCCTCGCCGTTTCCGCGTCCGCTGCCTTCGCAGCGGGCGTCCGCGCGCGCGTGAGGTCACGGCGTTCCGAGGTTTCTCCCGGTATTTCCCCTGTCGTCTCCACGGTGGTATCGCCGCCCGTCTCGCCGCCTTGCGGCGTGGTGGCGGGCGCATGCCCGCCTTCGGCGGCCGTCGTCGGCTGACGCCGTCCGCACCCGACTCCTCCTTTTCAAGCCTTTCCGCCTGACGCCCTGACGCGCCCCGCGTCCGTCATGCGCCTGCTTGCGCCTTGCGCGCGGTCGATCGCCGCGTCCAGGGAAGAGGGGGAGCCTGTTATGACTTCGACAGGTAGAAACCTCATGTCTTTCGATAGATCCGCGTGGACCTCCTACGGTTCCACCACCTTGTTCGTGCTGCTGTGGAGCGGCGGCGCGATCTTCGCCAAATGGGGGCTGTTCCATGCCTCCGCCTTCGCCTTCCTGCTGTTGCGCTTCATCCTGGCCATGGCCGCGCTGCTGTTGATCTGCGCGCGACGCAGGCGCTGGCTGCCCGAGCCGGGCACGCGCGGCACGGTCGCGGCGACCGGCCTGCTGCTGATCGGCGGCTATTCCATCTGCTATCTGCTTGCGCTGGACCACGGCATTACGCCGGGCGTGCTGGCGACCCTGCTGGGGGCGCAGCCTATCCTGACCCTTGCCTTGCTCGAACGGCGCTATTCGCCGGCCCGGATGGCCGGGCTCTTCCTGGCATGTTGCGGGCTGGCGATGGTGATGTACCAGAGCATCGGCATGGCGCGCTTCTCGGCGTCTGGCATGGCGTTCGCGTTCGGCGCGCTGATATGCATGACGGCGGGGGCGATCCTGCAGAAGCGGGTGCGCCAGGCGCCGATGGACGTGATGCCGCTGCAATACGCCGTCAGCCTTGCGCTGTGCCTGCTGTTCGTGCCGTTCCAGCCTATGCGCGTGGAATGGGTGGCCGGGTTCATCGTGCCGCTGGCCTGGATGGGGCTGGTAATTTCGGTAGGCGCGACACTGCTGTTCTACCGCATGATCCAGGCCGGCAACCTGGTGAATGTCACGAGCCTGTTCTATCTGGTTCCGGCCGGCACGGCGGTGCTGGATTACCTGATCCTGGGCAATCGCCTGTCGGCGCTGAGCGTGGCCGGGATGGCGGCGATCCTGCTCGGCCTGATGCTGGTGCTGCGCCATCCGGCGAGCGGGGCCGCCCGGGCCTAGGTTGAACGGGCCCTAGTTGCGGGATCCCGGCTTCTGTCCGCCTGCGGGTTCGCGGCCGGACAGGAGTCCGGGCGCCGTGGCCTCGCCGCGCCAGCCGCCGTCCCATGCCTGGCCGGCGGACTCGGCGTCGTCCTGGCCCGTCCAGTAGCCGCTGACCAGCTGTTCCGGCCGCGATTGCGCCACGACTCGGGCGCAGGCGGACCAGGCGTCCAGGCGGACGCTCAGGCCGGCGTAGATGCCGTGGCCGGCTCCCGCCTCGATGATGCCTGCGGCCTGCAGGCCTTCGCCGGCCCGGATCGCGCCTTCGGCGCGGATGTCTTCGCCGGCGATCAGCCCCCAGCCGGACGCCAGGTGGTCGCCGCAGAGGATGGAGCCGCCGGCCTGGATGCCGCAGGCGGCGTGGATTTCCTTTTCGCCGCGCACGTCGCCGCCGGCCTTGATGCCCTGGCCGCATTTGATCGCGCCTTGCGCCTGCACGTCCTGCCCCGCGTGCAGGTGGCCGGTCACGGCGAGATCCTGGCCGGCGCAGATGTCCCACTTGGCGCGGACGTTGCCGCCGCAGTCCAGGCGGGTGGCGGTCTCGATGCCCCAGTCCGCCGATACGTCGCCGCCGGCGCGCAGGTCGCCGCCGCTCGCGATGTTGGCGCCGGCGGCGATGTTCTCGCCTGCCATAATGGTCTCGCCGGCGCGGATGCCGCCGCCGGTCACGATGCTGCGGCCGGCGCGCACGACGGTGTCCACGTTGATGCCCATGCGCACTTCCAGGGTGCCCGCGAAGACGATCGCATTCGCGTCGACCGCGTCCAGTTTCAGCACGGCGTCCGTCGGGCCGAACTGGTCCAGCAGCCAGCAGGCGTCGCTGACCCGTCCGTCGGCCACCAAGGCGTCAAGCACGGCCTGGTAGTCCCCTTGTCCGTTGTGGTCGCGGAGGAACCATTTGTAGCCGTCCGCGCAGGGGTTCTTGGCTTTGACGAATTTCTTGGTGAGTTGCATGGCGCTTGGAAAAGGTCGGTGCGTGGCCTGGCCGCAGCCCCCCAGGGGCATGCGGAAATGTGACGAGACGCGGCGCCCGGCCACGCGGCAGGGCGTTCGCCGGCAGGCTGCGGGCTGCGGTCGGCGCGGATGTGCGCAGGCAGCCGGCGGCGGGCCGGAATGGGACTCAGAGAGGAGGGACGCCGGCGATTAGCCGGGCTTGGAGCGCGCGTAGGCGGAGCGCGCGGCGACTTCCTGCGAGCTCAACAAGGTCGAGCGCAGGGCGCAGATGGCGCATGCGGCGCAGGGGAGGGGAGAAAAATCGGATCGCACGGACGCACATGCTACCAGCCGGGCGATTGCAGTCAAGCGCCGGCCCCGGAGAAGGGGCCGGCGGCGGGTGTCGCGGATATCAGTTCGTCGACTGGATATTGCGTTCCTTCGCGATGCGCTGGCGCAGTTCGAGCTCGCGCTTGGTCTGGGCGGCGTATTCGGCCGGCGTATTGCCGTCCACCAGCGAGCCGCCATCGGCCAGGCGCTGCACGGTCTTGGGATCCTGGAGCGCCTTCACCGTGGCGTCATGGATGCGGTCGATCACCGCCTGCGGCGTGCCAGCGGGCGCAACCAGTCCGTACCAGGCCATGTTGTCCATTTCCGGCAGGCCGCCTTCGGAGAAGGTGGGCACGTCCGGCAGCGCGGGCAGGCGCTTGGGCGCCGCCACGGCCAGGGCGCGCAGCTTGCCGGCCTGGATGTGGGGCATGGACGAGGGGAGGTTGTCGAACTGGGCGTTGACCTGTCCGGCGATCACGTCGTTGAGCGCCGGGCCCGAGCCGCGGTAGGGCACGTGCACCATGTCGGTCTTGGTGAGCGACTTGAAGAGTTCGCCGTCCAGATGGCCGATGCCGCCCGAACCCGAAGAGGCGTAGGTGTACTTGCCGGGGTTGGCCTTCAGCAGGGCGATGAATTCGGCCAGCGTCTTGGCCGGCACCGCGGGGTTCACGGTCAGCACGTTCGGCACGTTCACCATATTGGTGATGGGCGCGAAGTCCTTCAGCGGGTTGTACGGGTTCTTCGGATTGGTGGCCGGGTTGGTGGCCATGGTGCTGACGGTGGCCACGCCCAGGGTGTAGCCGTCGGGGGCGGAGCGCACCAGGGCGTCCGCCCCGATGGCGCCGCCGCCGCCGCCGCGGTTTTCCACCACCACCGGCTGGCCGAGCTGGCGGCCCAGGCCTTCGGCGACGATGCGCGCGACGATGTCGGTCGTGCCGCCGGCCGCGAAGGGCACGATCAGGCGGATGGGCTTGTTGGGGTAGGGATCGGCGGCATGCGCGCCGGTACTAAAGCAGACGCCTGCGATTGCGGCGGCCAGGATGGCCTTTGCTTGGGACAGCACGGTCAAGAGTCTTCTCCATATTATTGAATTCCGACCCGGCCGGCTTCTGTGGCCGGCGTCGGTGAAGCGTGCCTTGCGCAGATGCAGGCCCGGCCAACGCTTCGTGGGCGCCATTCCACACAGGAATTCCACCATGGTCAACCCGGATCGACCCTGACCGCCGGAGCTGATTTTCGGCGCGGCGCCGTTGCGCGAAGAAGACTGCAATACGGGAAAAAACCCAATGCTGACAAAGAGATGAACAGACATATAACCGCATCGATTGCGCAATCATTGCGCATTGAACGTGTCGTCATCAGCCTCCTTCACACATAAATCTCTGCATAACTTACAAGAATCTGATATTTTTCGGATGAGATTCTTGGCCGGTCTTGCAAGAAAACTATTGCGTTTGTTTCTGTCTGCGCCGTTCAATGGCGTTGGTTGATGTCCCCGCGGGGCAACGTGTAGTGCAGCGACGCACCGGGCCAGGGTTCCGTCCGTTTTTCAATCCCCGGTCTGTTTCGTCTTTCGCTGCCTTGCGCTGGCGGGAGGGGGCCCGGACATTCTCGGAACGCCATGTCGCTGATCCTGATCCTCGCTCTGCCGTTCGCCGGCAGCCTGTGCGCCGCGCTGCTGCCTTCCAACGCCCGCAATGCCGAGGCGTGGCTGGCCGGCCTCATCGCGCTGGTCTGTGTGGTTCTGGTCGCGGCCTTGTATCCCGACGTCGCCAACGGCGGCGTGGTCCGGTTCGATATGCCGTGGGCGCCGGCCCTGGGCCTGCAGTTCACCCTGCGCATGGATGGCTACGCCTGGCTGTTCGCGCTGATCGTCTCCGGCATGGGCGCGCTGGTGGTGTTGTATGCCCGCTACTACATGTCGCCGGAAGATCCGGTGCCGCGCTTCTTCTCGTTTTTCCAGGCCTTCATGGCTGCGATGCTCGGCGTGGTGCTGTCGGGCAACCTGATCCAGCTGGTGATGTTCTGGGAAATGACCAGCCTGGCCTCCTTCATGCTGATCGCCTACTGGCACCATCGCCTGGACGCCCGGCGCGGCGCCCGCATGGCGCTGACGGTCACGGGCGGCGGCGGGCTGTGCCTGCTGGCCGGCGTGCTGATCCTGGGCCATATCGTTGGCAGCTACGACCTGGACCGCGTGCTGGCCGCCGGCGACCTGGTGCGCGCAGACCCCTGGTATCCGGCCGTGTTGATCCTGGTGGCGCTGGGCGCGCTGACCAAGAGCGCCCAGTTCCCGTTCCACTTCTGGCTGCCCAACGCCATGGCGGCGCCCACCCCCGTGTCCGCCTATCTGCACTCGGCGACCATGGTGAAGGCGGGCGTATTCCTGCTGGCGCGCTTCTGGCCGGTGCTGTCGGGCACCGACGAATGGTTCTGGATCATCGGCGGCGCGGGGCTGGTCACGCTGGTGCTGGGGGCCTACGCGGCCATCTTCCAGCAGGACATGAAAGGCGTGCTGGCCTATTCCACCATCAGCCACCTCGGGCTGATCACGCTGCTGCTGGGGCTGAACAGCACGCTGGCGCTGGTGGCGGCCATCTTCCACATGATCAACCACGCCACGTTCAAGGCCTCGCTCTTCATGGCGGCGGGGGTGGTGGACCACGAAACCGGCACGCGCGACCTGGGCCGCCTGTCCGGCCTGTACAAGGCCATGCCCATCACCGCCACGCTGGCCATGGTGGCGGCGGCCTCGATGGCGGGCGTGCCGCTGCTCAACGGCTTTCTGTCGAAGGAAATGTTCTTCGCCGAGACCACCTTCGTCAGCGGCGACCGGATCACCGAGATCGGCCTGCCGCTGCTGGCCACCATCGCGGGGGCGTTCAGCGTGGCGTATTCGCTGCGCTTCATCCTCCAGGTGTTCTTCGGCCCGCCGGCCACGGACCTGCCGCGCGCGCCGCACGAGCCGCCCCGCTGGATGCTGTTTCCCAGCGCGCTGCTGGTGTTCATGTGCCTGCTGGTGGGCGTGCTGCCCGGCCTGACCGTCGGCCCCTTCCTGGCCACCGCGGCCCAGAGCATCCTGGGGCAGGACATGCCGGAGTACAGCCTGGCCGTCTGGCACGGCGTGAACCTGCCCCTGGTGATGAGCCTGGTCGCCACCACGGCCGGCGTGCTGCTGTACCTGGCGCTGCGCGCGCACCAGCGCGCCAATCCCGGGCGCGTGCCCTTCATCTACCGCCTGGACGGGCGCCGCACCTTCGAGGCGCTGCTGGACGGCTCCAGCGTGGCCGCCGCCTGGCTGCTGCGCTGGCTGGCGTCCTCGCGCCTGCAGGTGCAGATGCTGCTGATCGTGCTGGGCACGCTGTTCGTCGCCTGGCTGCCGCTGCGCGCCGGCGGCTGGCTGGACGGGGCGGGCCGCCTGACCCCGGTGGACCCGGCCTTCGCGCTGCTGTGGCTGGTGGGCGCGGTCTGCGCCCTGGCCGCGGCCTACCAGGCCAAGTACCACCGCCTGGCGTCGCTGGCGCTGGCCGGCGGGGCAGGGCTCATCACCTGCCTGACCTTCGTCTGGTTCTCGGCGCCCGACCTGGCGCTCACGCAGCTGTCCGTCGAAGTGGTGACCCTGGTGCTGCTGTTGCTGGGCCTGCGCTGGCTGCCCCGGCGGATCGCCCAGGATGAGGACGAAAGCCTGAAGGCCACGCTGCGCGCGCGGGGCCGCCGCCTGCGCGACCTGCTCATGGCCGTCGCGGCGGGCACCGGCATGTCGGCGCTGGCCTACGCGGTGCTGACCCGTCCGCAGGGCGAAACGATTTCTTCCTATTTCGTGGACCGCGCGCTGCCCGACGGCGGCGGCACCAACGTGGTGAACGTGATCCTGGTGGATTTCCGCGGCTTCGATACGTTCGGCGAGATCACGGTGCTGGGCATCGTGGCGCTGACCGTCTATGCGCTGCTGCGCCGCTTCCGGCCCGCCGCCGAAAGCGCGGACCTGCCGCGCCAGCAGATCGACCAGGATGGCGGCGTGCCGGCGGCGCCGGACATCAAGTCGGTGGTGCCCGCGGGCTCGATGATGGTGCCGACGGTCCTGGTGCGCCTGCTGCTGCCCACGGCCGCATTGATCTCCGTGTACTTCCTGCTGCGCGGGCACAACGAGCCGGGCGGCGGATTCGTCGGCGGCCTCATCTTCGCCACCGCGGTCATCCTGCAATACATGGTCGGCGGCGTGTACTGGGTGGAGTCCCGCAGCCGCCTCAACCCCCAGAACTGGATCGGCATCGGCCTGCTGTTCGCGGGCTCCGCCGCGATGGCCGCCTGGCTGGCCTACAAGCCCTTCCTGGCCGCGCTGTCCTGGGACATTGCGCTGCCGCTGGTCGGCCACGTGCACCTGTCCAGCGTCCTGCTGTTCGATCTGGGCGTGTACATGCTGGTCGTAGGATCCACCGTGCTGGTGCTGGTCGCGCTGGCCCACCAATCGCTACGCGCGCAACGCAAGGCCGCCGCCGACGTCCAGGCGGCCGCCGCTCAAACAGGGGAAGCCTGATGGAATTGATCTACGCCATCGCGATCGGCGTCTTGGCCGGCTCGGGAGTGTGGCTGCTGCTGCGCCCGCGCACCTTTCAGTTCATCATGGGGCTGTCGCTCGTTTCCTACGCGGTGAACCTGTTCATTTTCGGCATGGGCAGGCTGACCTCGGGACGCCCTCCGGTGGTGGATCCGGCCGCGGCCCATGATCCTTCCTGGTATGCGGATCCGCTGCCGCAGGCGCTGGTGCTGACCGCCATCGTGATCGGTTTCGCCACCACTGCGCTGTTCCTGGTTGTGCTGTTGGCCTCGCGCGGCCTCACGGGTACCGACCACGTCGATGGACGGGAGTCCCAATTTTGAGTTTCTGGCTGCAACACCTTCCCATACTGCCCATCATCACCCCGCTGGTGGCCGGCGCGGCGATGCTCCTGCTGGCCGACACCAGCCGCTATGCCCGGGGCGCGATCGCGCTGGTGTCCACGCTGGCCCAGCTGGCCGCCGCCATCGCCTTGCTGGCGGTGGCTGGCGGCGCCGTGCCCGGCGTCTGGCCGGACGGGGTGGGGGTCTACCTGGTGGGCGACTGGCCCGCGCCTTTCGGCATCGTGCTCGTCGTCGACCGGCTGGCCGCGGTCATGCTGACGCTGACCGCGGTGCTGGGCCTGGCCTCGCTGGTCTACGCGCTGGCCCGCTGGGACCGCGCGGGCGTGCATTTCCATTCCCTGTTCCAGTTCCTGCTCATGGGCCTGAACGGCGCCTTCCTCACGGGGGACCTGTTCAATCTGTTCGTGTTCTTCGAGGTGCTGCTGGCCGCGTCCTACGGCCTGTTGCTGCATGGCTCCGGCATGGCGCGCGTCAGCGCGGGCCTGCAGTACATCGCGGTGAACCTGGTGGCGTCGTTCCTGCTGCTGATCAGCATCGCGCTGATCTACGGCGTCACCGGCACCCTGAACCTGGCGGACCTGGCGCTGCGCGCGGGCAACCTGGCCGGCGCCGATCGCATGCTGTTCGAGGCCGGCGCGGCCATCCTGGGCGTGGCCTTCCTGGTGAAGGCGGGCGCCTGGCCCTTGAACTTCTGGCTCGTCAGGGGCTATGGCTCGGCCGGCGCGCCCATCGCCGCCATGTTCTCCATCATGACCAAGGTGGGCATCTACGCGCTGCTGCGCATCGGCTCGCTGCTGCTGCCCTCGGGCGCCCCGGCGGCCTTCAGCCTGGACTGGATGTTCGCCGCCGGCCTGGCCACGCTGCTGTTCGGCGGTCTGGGCCTGCTGGCCACGCAGCAGCTGGAGAAAATGGTGGGCTACTGCGTGATCGTGTCGGCAGGCACGCTGCTGACGGCCCTGGGCATGCCCGGCGTCACGCTGACCGGCCCGGCGCTGTTCTACCTGATCAGTTCGGTGCTGACCACGGGCGCGTTCTTCATGCTGGCCGAACTGATCGAACGCACCCGCAGCTTCGGCGCGAACGTGCTGGCGGTGACGCTCGACGCCTTCGACCTGGACGATCCGGCCTCGGTCAACCGTTCCGACGACGTGGTGGGCGTGGCCATTCCCGCGGCCATGGCTTTCCTGGGGTTGGCCTTCATCTGTTGCGCGCTGCTGGTGACGGGGCTGCCGCCCCTGTCGGGTTTCGTCGCGAAGCTGTCGCTGCTGTCGGCGGCCGTCTCGGCGGCCAATGAGTCGGCCTTGCCCATGGACGCATGGATCCTGGTGGCGGCGGTGCTCGTTTCGGGCCTGGCGGGCCTGATCGGCCTGGGCCGCACCGGCATCCGCGTGTTCTGGGCGAGCGACGACCGCAGCACGCCGCGCCTGCGCGTGATCGAGGCGGGGCCGGTGGCCGTGCTGCTGCTGCTTTGCGTGGGCCTGGCCGCCGGCGCGGGGCCCGTGTCGGCCTACCTGGACGACGCGGCCCGATCCCTGGATCGGCCCCAGTCCTACATCGAGGCCGTCATGTCGGCGCAGACCGTGCGCGGCCTCAAGGAGGGAAGCTGATGCGGCGCTTCTATTTCGTATTCCTGCCGGCGTTCCTGTTCGTCCTGTGGCTGGTCCTGAACCAGAGCCTGTCCGTGGGACAGATCGCGCTGGGCATCGCGCTGGCGCTGTGGTTCACCTGGGCCGCGTCGCGGCTGCGTCCGCTGCACGCGCGGCCGCACCGGCTGTGGAAGGCCGTGCCGCTGTTCCTGCACGTAACGGCGGACATCATCAGGTCCAACATCGCCGTGGGCAAGCTGATCCTGAATCCGCGGCCCAATGATTTTTCCCCCGGATTCATCATGATTCCGCTGACCATGCGCGACCCGCACGGCCTGGCGATGCTGGCCTGCATCGTTACCTACACGCCCGGCACGGTCTGGGTGAACCTGACCGACGACCACCACCTCAAGCTGCACGTGCTGGACCTGCAGAACGAAGCAGACTGGATCAGGCTGGTGCAGGAGCGCTATGAGCGCCCGCTGATGGAGATTTTCGAATGAATACCGTACTTTACTGGTCGGCGTCCTTTGCCTTGCTCTGCTTCGCGCTGGGCATGGTGTGCGCCACCGTCCGCCTGCTGCGCGGCCCCACCGCCCAGGACCGCGTCCTGGCCCTGGATACCCTGTACATCAACGGCATGCTGACGATGCTGGTCTTCGGCATCCGGTCCGGCACGTCGGTGTATTTCGACATCGCGCTGCTGATCGCGCTGTTCGGCTTCGTCGGGTCCACCGCGATGGCCCGTTTCCTGCTGCGCGGCGAGGTGATCGAGCCATGATGGAGACCCAGATCCCGCTGTGGGCCGGCATCCCGGCCAGCATCCTGCTGGTCGTCGGCGGCCTGCTGGCCTTGACCGGTTCGGCCGGCCTGTTGCGATTCCGCACGTTCTACGCCCGCATCCATGCACCCACGCTGGGCAACACCATGGGCTGCGGCTGCGTGCTGGGCGCGTCCATCCTGGTCTTCTCGGCGCTGTCGGCCCGGCCGGTGTTCCACGAAGTGGTCATTACCTTGCTGCTGATCGTATCCTCGCCCGTGACCGCGATGCTGCTGATGCGCGCGGCGACCTACCGCAACCGCCTGAATCCCGCGGACGCGGAGAAGGACGCGCGTTAGCAGACGCGGGCCGAATTCGATGGTGCGTTGCGTCAATTGAAACGTAATTTTACGATTTCACGTTGCTGGACACCCCGGCCGCGCCTCATCGTGGGATAGTGAGCCAATGGCCTGCTCCCCCCAGGGGCGAGCAGGTCCCGAGCGAGCGGCGCCGGCTTGCAGGCCGCGCCGCTCTGGTGCAAACGCTATTGAAGGAGCTGGCCATGAATACACGACCCATGCACACCAAACGCCTTGCGGCAACCCTTTGCGCGGCAGGCCTGATGCTGGCCGCGGGGGCGGTCCACGCGGCTGATGCGACAGGCCGCGGCACAGCCCAATCCCAATACCAGCAGGACGTGGCGGCGTGCAAGAGCGGCAGCACCGGCCAGGATCCGGCCGCCTGCATGCGCGAGGCCGGCGCGGCCCGCCAGGAGGCGGGGCGCCAGAATCTGAAGGAAGGCAGCCCCGACCAGTACCAGCAGAACATGATCGACCGCTGCAACCGCCTGCCGGCGGCATCGCGCCAGGACTGCGTGACCCAGATGACCGCGCCCACCAATGTGCGCGGCAGCGTGCAGGGGGGCGGCGTCCTGCGGGAAACGGTGATCCAGGTGCCGGCGGACTCCGTTCCGCCTGCCGGCGGCGCGCCGGCCGCGGCGCCCGCGCCCTCGGGCGGCGCGATGACCGCCCCGGTCCGCCAGTAAGGGCCGGGCAGGGGGGCTGGAACCTCGCGTTCCGGGCCTCCCCGGGGCGCGGCCGCCGCCACATTCAGGCAAAATGGCGGCTGTCGCCCTTTTTCACGCACATTCATGTCCGACGTCATCGCCCTGATTTTCGATTTCGACGACACGCTGGCCTCGGACAGCACGTCCGGCTTTCTGGAAAGCATCGGGGTGGACACGGCGTCCTTCTGGAAGGACGAGGTCGATCCCTTGCTGTCGCGGCAGGACTGGGACCCCGTGCCCGCCTACCTGTACCAGATGATCCGCCTGTCTCAAGGCGGCCAGCATGGCCTCATCACCCGGCAACGCCTGCAAGACTGGGGCGCCCGGCTGGAATTGCACGAAGGCGTGCCCACCTTGTTCCAGCGGCTGCGCGCCGCCGTCAGGGCCGAGCAGCCGCAGGTGCAGCTGGAGTTCTACCTGATTTCCAGCGGCATCGGCGACGTGGTGCGCTCCACGCCCATCGCCCATGAATTCACCGAGATCTGGGCGTCGGAATTCGTCTATGGCCAGGACGGCGGCATCGAGTTCCCGCGCCGCGTCGTCAGTTTTACCGACAAGACGCGCTACCTGTTCCACATCCAGAAGGGCATCATCGGCCGCGATTTCCGCGGCAAGCCCTTCGAGGTCAACCGCAAGGTCCCCGAAGACCGTTTGCGCGTGCCGTTCGACCAGATGGTGTTCGTCGGGGACGGCTATACCGACATCCCGTGTTTCTCGCTGATCCGCCGCGCCGGAGGCTTCGCCTTCGGCGTCTGGGATCCGAAACACCGCGACAAGCGCAGCCGGGCCTGGGGCTTCATCGAAGAGGGCCGGGTGTCGAACCTGAACCAGGCCCGCTACGATGAAGAGGCCGAACTCTACCAATGGCTGGAAGAGGCCGTGACCAGCCTGGCCGGCCGCATCGCGCTGAAGTCCCGGGTGTACCGTGGTTGAGGCGGACGCCGTGGCGGCCGTCCCGCCCTGGACGGCGCAGGACGCCGCTTTCATGGCCCTGGCGCTGGAAGAAGCCCAGGCGGCCTACGCCATCGGCGAGGTGCCGGTGGGCGCGCTGGTGGTGTCCGCGCAGGGCGACATACTGGGGCGCGGGTACAACCGCACCATCATCGACCACGACCCGACCGCCCACGCCGAGATCGTGGCGCTGCGCAACGCCGCGCGGGCGCTCGAAAACTACCGGCTGCCGGGCATCACCGTGTACGTCACCCTGGAACCGTGCGTGATGTGCATCGGCGCGATGCTGCACGCGCGCCTGGCCCGCGTCGTGTTCGGGGCCTACGATCCCAAGACCGGAGCCTGCGGCAGCGTGCTGGACGTGGGTTCGGTTCCCAAACTCAATCATCACACTTCAGTCACCGGCGGCGTGCTGGCGGAACCTTGCGGCGAACTGCTGCGCCGGTTCTTCCGCGAGCGCCGCAGCAAGGAATCCATCGCATGAGCACCCCTAAAGCCGCCAAGCCGCGCGGCGCGAAAGCCGCTGCCAGCCACGATCATGGCCACGTGCACGATCACGAGTGCGGCGACGATTGCGGACATGACCACGGCCACGATCACGCGCTGCCCGACGCGCGCGGCATCTATCTGATCTCGCCTTCGTCCGCGGTGCGCGATCCGGCCACGGTCGAGCTGGCGCGCGAGCGCCTGCAGGGGCAGGGGTTCAAGACGGCCCTGGACCGCACGGCGTACGCCGTGCACCAGCGCTTTGCCGGCACGGACGCGCAGCGCCTGGCCAGCCTGACGCGGGCGGCCAAGCAGAAACAGCCTATCGTGATGGTGACCCGCGGCGGGTACGGGATGGGCCGCCTGCTGCCTTCGATCGATTGGAAGGCAATGGCCGACAGCGGCAAGCGCTTCGTCGGCATGAGCGACTTCACCGCCTTCAACCTGGGCCTGCTGGCCCAGACCGGCGCGGTCAGCTACACGGGCGCCACGGCCGTCGCCGACTTCGGCGGCAAGAAGGTCGATGACCTCACCGAAGCCCTGTTCGGCGAGATCATGCGCGGCGAACTGGAGATCCTCAGCTTCGAGACCCAGGACGCCGACCCGGTCGACTGCCGGGGCATCCTCTGGGGCGGCAACCTGGCCATGCTGACGTCCCTGGTAGGCACCCCCTACATGCCGAAGGTGAGGGGCGGGATCCTGTTCCTGGAAGACGTGGCCGAGCATCCCTACCGCGTCGAACGCATGCTGATCCAGCTGTACCAGGCGGGCATCCTGGGCCGCCAGAAGGCCATCGTGCTGGGCCGCTTCTCGGATTACAAGCTGGCCCCGCACGACAAGGGCTATGACCTGCACGAGGTGGTGGCCTGGCTGCGCAGGACGGTCAAGGTTCCGGTGGTGACGGGGCTGCCCTATGGCCACGTGGCCACCAAGGCCACGCTGCCGATCGGGCAGAAGGTCGGCCTGGCCACCGAGCGGGGGCTGGCGCACCTGGTGCTGGACGAGCACCACCACTGAGCATGGCGAAGCGGCGCGAGGGGCCGAGGGGCCGCGTCGCGGGCGAAAATGCGGCGCTACGCAGGGGCAAACGCGCCAGGCGGGGCGGGGGACAGACGGGCTTGGTACAATGTCAGGTTTCCCGCACGCGTCCTTGACGCCCTTAGCCTCTAAAAAACACCGTGATATCCACCGCCAATCTCACCATCCAGTTCGGTCCCAAACCCCTTTTCGAGAACGTCAGCGTCAAGTTCGGGGAAGGCAACCGCTACGGGTTGATCGGGGCCAACGGGTCCGGCAAATCGACCTTCATGAAGATCATCGGCGGTGATCTGGAGCCATCGGCGGGCAACGTGTCTCTGGAGCCCGGCGTGCGCCTGGGCAAGCTGCGCCAGGACCAGTTCGCTTTCGAGGACCAGCGCGTGCTGGACGTCGTCATGATGGGCCATACCGAGATGTGGGCGGCCATGTCCGAACGCGACGCCATCTACGCGAACCCCGAAGCCACCGAGGACGACTACATGCGCGCGGCCGAACTCGAGGCCAAATTCGCGGAATACGACGGCTATACCGCCGAAGCGCGCGCCGGCGAACTGCTGCTGGGGCTGGAAATCGCGGTCGACCAGCACAATCTGCCGATGCGGGAAGTGGCGCCGGGCTGGAAGCTGCGCGTGCTGCTGGCGCAGGCCCTGTTCTCGAACCCCGACGTCCTGCTGCTGGACGAACCGACCAACAACCTGGACATCAACACCATCCGTTGGCTGGAAAACGTGCTCAACAGCTACCAGAGCACGATGATCATCATCAGCCACGACCGCCACTTCCTGAACCAGGTGTGCACGCACATGGCCGACGTGGATTATGGCGAGATCCGCATCTACCCCGGCAACTACGACGACTACATGCTGGCCTCCACCCAGGCCCGCGAGCGCCTGGTGGCCAACAACGCCAAGGCCAAGGAGCGCGTCGCGGAGCTGCAGGATTTCGTGCGCCGCTTCGCCGCCAACAAGTCCAAGTCGCGCCAGGCCACTTCGCGCCTGAAGCAGATCGACCGCATCAAGTCCGAGCAGGTGGTGGTCAAGCCGTCGTCGCGTCAGAACCCCTACATCCGCTTCGAGCAGAACAAGGTAATGCACCGCCTGGCCGTCACGGTCGAGAACCTGTCGAAGGCCTACGATGCGCCGGTCATCCGCAACTTCTCGGCCATGGTCGACGCCGGCGAGAAGATCGCCATCATCGGCGCCAACGGCGTCGGTAAAACGACCCTGCTGCGCCTGCTGGCCACCGACCTGCAGCCGGACGCCGGCTCGGTGAAATGGTCGGAGAACGCCGACCTGGGCTACATGGCGCAGGACGTGTCCGACCAGTTCCTGCAGACCGACATCAACCTGCTCGACTGGATGGGCGAACACCGCCAGCCGGGCGACGACGATCAGTCGATCCGTTCGGTGCTGGGCCGCCTGCTGTTTTCGGCGGATGACCTGCCCAAGGCGCCCAAGGTGCTGTCGGGCGGCGAAAAGAACCGCATGACCTTCGGCCGCCTGATGCTGGGCCGGCACAACGTCATGCTGCTCGACGAGCCCACCAACCACCTGGACATGGAATCGATCGAGTCGCTGCAGTTCGCGCTGGAAAAGTACGAAGGCACCCTGGTCTTCGTTTCGCACGACCGCGAGTTCGTCTCGGGCCTGGCCACCCGCGTGATCGAGATCCTGCCCTCCGGCGAGATCGTCGACTACCGCGGCGGCTACGACGACTACCTGACTTCGCGCGGCATCGACGCGTGATGCCTGTGGCGGGCCGCCAGCGGCGGCCCGGCCACCTACATGCCGATGGTCATGCCGCCGTTGGCATAGATGTGCTGCCCCGTGATGTACGAGGCGGCGTCGGACAGCAGGAAGCACACCGGCCAGGCCACCTCGGCGGCCTGCCCGAAACGGCCCAGCGGAATCTGCGACAGATAGGTATCGCGGAACTTGTCCCCGCGTATCGTCTCCGTCATGGGCGTTTCCACCACGCCGAAGCCGATCGTGTTCACGCGTATCCCGTATTTGCCCCATTCGCGCGCCGCGCTCATGGTCAGGCCCAGCACGCCGGATTTCGCCGCCGCGTAGTTGATCTGGCCGATCGTGCCGCGCCGGCCCGCATCCGACGTAATGTTGACGATGGCTCCGCCGGGCTTGCCCGTCTCGCGGGCCGCGGCCAGCATGTGGCGGCCCGCCGCCTGCAGGAACTGGAACGAGCCGGTGAGGTGCACGTCGATCACCTTTTGCCAGGCGTCCTGCGTCATTTTCTCGATCATGGCGGTGCGCGTTATGCCTGCGTTGTTCACCAGGCCGTCGACCGCGCCGAAACGCGCGGCGGCCTGCTCGATCGCGGAGGCGGCGAAAGCCGGATCCGAGACGTCGCCGGCCAGGGGCAGGAGCCGGCCTTCGGGCGCTTCGCGTTCGAAGGCCGCCAGCGCGTCCGCGTTCATGTCCACCGCGGTCACGCGGGCCCCGAGCCGCAGCGCCAGTTCGCTGATGGCGCGGCCGATACCCTGGGCCGCGCCGGTCACGATGATGCTGCGCTGGTCGAGCAGATAGGCTGTGTGGTTCATGTGCTTTCCTTTTGATGTCAGAGCGTTTCGGCGCCGCCGAGGATCAGCGTGGCCTGGCTGGACAGCTCGCCGCCGTTGCCGTGCGCCAGCGCCAGGCGCGCGCCCGGCACCTGGCGCGCGCCGCCCTGGCCGGCCAGCTGGACGAACGCCTCGACCATGGTGAACAGGCCGTACATGCCGGGATGCACGCAGGACAAGCCGCCGCCGTTCGTGTTCACGGGCAGTTCGCCGCCCGGCGCGATGCGCCCGTTTTCGACGAAGGCCGCGCCTTCGCCCTTGGCGCAGAAGCCCAGGTCCTCGAGGAACAGGATGGGATTGATGGTGAAGGCGTCGTAGAGCTCCAGCACGTCGATGTCCCGGGGGCGCACGCCGGCCTGGGCGAAGGCCCGCGCGCCGCTGCGCACCGCCGCCGTCACGGTCAGGTCGGGCATGTTGGTGATCTCGCGGTGGTCCGTCGCCGCCGCCGCTCCCAGCAGGTAGGCCGGTCGGGCGCAATGGTCGCGGGCGCGGTCGGCGCGTGTCATCACCACGGCGGCGGCGCCGTCCGTGACCAGACAGCAGTCGCGCACGCCCAGCGGCTCCGCGACCATGCGGGCCGACAGGTATTGCGCCATGTCCAGGGGTTCGCGCAGGTATGCCTCGGGATTGAGCATGGCCCATTGGCGGGCGGCGATGGCGACCGCGCCCAGTTGTTCCCGCTTCAGCCCATATTGGTGGGCATAGCGCGAGGCCGCCAGCGCATAGGCGCCCACGGGCCGCGCAAGGCGGTAGGGGGCCTCGTTGGGCGAGGGGCGCATGGAACTGACCAGCTTGCCGGCGGCGCTGCGCTGGTTGCTGCCGTAGGCGATGAGCGCGACGTCGCACTGGCCCGCTTCCAGCGCCAGCGCCGCCCACATGGCGTGCGTGAGGAAAGAGGAGCCGCCCGTGCGGTTGTTTTCGGTAAGGCGCGGTGAAATGCCCAGGTACTCGGCGAAGCCCAGGCCGGACATGAAGTCGTCGGGCAGGCCGATGAACAGGCCGTCTACCTGGTCGGGCCGCAAGCCGGCCTGGTCCAGGGCGCGCAGGCTGGCCGCGACGGCCAGGTCCATGGAGCTCATGCCGGGGGACTGGCCGATGCCGTAGGTGGCGCCGGCGACGATGGCGGTCTTGCCGCGCGGGAAATGATCCTGGCTCATGCCTGCTCCGAGACGGGTTCGAACACCAGCACGCCGCGGCCGGCTTCCTGGACGACGCGGGCGCGCACCCGCAAGCCGATGCGCACCTCGTGCGCGGGAATGCCCTCTACCCGGGACATGAGCCGCGGCCCTTCGTCCAGGTCCACCAGCACCACGCCGTAGGGCGGCTCGGGCGGCTTCGGATGGATGACGGTGGCGGCGTAGACGCGGGCCAGCCCGCTGGGGGCGACCCATTCCAGGTCGCGAGAACCGCTGCGCGGCGCCGCCACGCGCGGGTAGAAGAAATGTTCGCCGCTGGCGCGGTCGCGCTGCAGCATGAAGCGGCCTTCGTCCAGATAGGCTTCGTAGCGGGCCTGGGGGCCCGGGTCGACCGAGGAGCTTTGCGTAGGCATGCGATTCAATCCCATTTGTAGGCCAGCGGCTGTTTTTCGACGAAGCGCCGGGCGGCGTCGCGGTGGTAGGCGCTGTCGCGGCAGATCGCCTGGGCCATGGCTTCCTGCGTGTAGATGTCTTCGCGAGTGGATTCGAAGGTCCGGTTCATGATCGATTTGGCCAGGCCCAGCGCCTGCGTCGGGGCGGCATGGAAGCGTTCGGCCATGGCCAGCGCCTGATCCAGGGGATCGCCGTCGCACACGGCCTGCACCAGGCCGAGGCGCAATGCCTCATCGGCCTCGCATACCCGGGCCGTGAATACCAGTTCCTTGGCGCGCGCCAGGCCGACGGCCCGCGGCAGCAGATACATGCCCAGCATGTCCGGCACATAGCCGATGCGGGCGAACACCGCGCAGAAGGTGGCCCCTCGCCCCGCGATGGCGTAGTCGGCGCAAAGCGCCAGCGACAGGCCGGCCCCGAAGGCAACGCCGTCCACCGCGCTGATCACGGGCTTCTCCAGGTCCACCAGCGCGTCGTACCAGCGGTGGATCTTGCGGATGCGTTCGCGTCCCTCGAATGCGTCCAGGCCCTGCGCATGGGCCTGAGCGATGGACTTGATGTCGCCGCCCGCGCAGAAATGCCCGCCGGCGCCGGTGAGCACCACGGCCTTGATGCCGTCGTCCTCGCGCAGTTCCGGGAGGGCGAGCGCGAACGCGTCGCGCATTTCCAGGTTGAGCGCGTTGCGCTGGTCGGGCCGGTCCATCGTCAGCACCGCGGTAGCGCCGTGGCGCGTGATCTTCAATGTCATGACTGCTCCTTGCTGCCGTCGTGATAGGCGACCTGCGTCAGCCAGCGCGCCACCAGCGCGGGCCGCTGCTCGCCATCGATGTCGATGCGCACGTCCCAGTTGAGCCGCGCCTGGCCGTCGGGCAGCTCGTCCATCGAGACCAGGGAGAACGCGGCGCGGATGCGCGCCCCGGCCTTGACCGCCTGCGTGAAACGCACGCGGTCGAACCCATAGTTCACCGCCAGCCGGCGGTTGGGAAAACGCATCGCGGAAGCGAACAGGCTGGGCAGGAGCGAGAGCGTCAACAGGCCATGGGCGATGGCCGCGCCATAGGGGGATTCCGCCTTGGCGCGCTCGGGATCCATGTGTATCCATTGCGTGTCGCCGGTGGCCAGGCCGAAGCGGTTGATGGTGTCCTGGTCTACGGTTTGCCAGGGGGTGAGGGCGGGCGGCTGCCCGGCGAAGGCCCGCAGCGCCTCCAGCGAATCCAGGGTAATCATGGCGAAACCTCCTTATTGCGCCTTCAGGCCGAGATCGCGGGCGACCGGTAGCCAACGGTCGCGCTCGGCCTGCACGAATGCGGCGAACACGCTGGCGTCGCCAGGCATGGGAACGGCGCCGATGCTGGTGAGCTTGCGCTGAAGTTCGGGCTGCGCGAGCGCCTTGTTGACACCCTGGTTCATGCGTTCGACCACGGCGGGCGGCGTGCCGGCGGGCGCCACCAGGCCGAACCAGGCGCTGGCGTCGATGCCCGGGTATCCCAGTTCGGCCGCGGTGGGCACGTCGGGCAGGCCCGCGAAGCGCTTGTCGTCCAGCACGGCGAACGGGCGGATCTTGCCGGCCTGCGCCTGCGCCATGCTGGAGGGCAGGGCATCGAACATCATGTCGGTGCTGCTGCCCATCAGGCCGACGATGGCCGGCGCGCTGCCCTGGTAAGGCACGTGCGTCACCTGGAAGCCCAGCTTGCTGACGGCGTACTCGCCGGCCAGGTAGGTGATGTTGCCGGTGCCCGCCGACCCCATCGTGAGCTTGCCGGGAGACTGCTTGCCCAACGCGACCAGCGCCTTCACGTCCTTGGCCGGCAGGTCCTGGCGGACCACGAGCAGCAGCGGCGATTTGGCCATGCCCGAGACCGGCACGAAGTCCTTCGCCGGGTCATAGGTCATCTTGGCGTACAGGGCCTGGTTCACCACCAGCGGCGCGTTGGAGCCGACGAAGAAGGTCTTGCCGTCGGGCTTGGCGCGGGCGACGTGGTCGGCCGCGATCATGCCGGCGGCGCCGGGCTTGTTGTCCACGATAATGGTGGCGCCGCCATCCTTGGCCAGTTCCTGCGCCACCAAGCGGGCGATCTGGTCGGCCGCGCCGCCCGGCGGGTAGGGCACCACGAAGCGGATGGGGGCTTCCTGGGCGCGGGCCGGAGCGGCCCCGATGGCCGCAAGGGCCAGCGCGGCGCAGGCCGCGGCGGTGAAAATGCGCATGATGTTGTCTCCTTGTGTGCTCTTGTGGCTGCTGCGATGTCGTTCGATGCCGGGCTAGACGATGCCCTTGGCCTTCAGCTCCGCGATACGGTCCTCGCTCAGGGCCAGCCGCTCGCGCAGCACCGCGTCGGTGTGCTGGCCCAGGGTGGGCGCGGCCCGCTCGTAGCGCAGCGGCGTGTCGCGCATGCGGATGGGGTTCGCCACGGAAGGGGTGTGCACGCCCGCCGCGTGCGGCAGCGACAGCTGCATGCCGCGATGGCGCACGTGCGGGTCCTGGAACACCTGTTCCATGTTGTAGATGGGGCCGCAGGGCACGTTCACGGCCTGCAGGGCCTGCACCCATTCGCCCATGGTGCGCGTCAGCATGGCTTCGGCGATCGGGGGGATCAGGGCCTCGCGGTTCCGGTTGCGCCGCCCCGCCGTGGCGTAGCGTTCGTCCGAGGCCAGGTCCGGGCGGCCGATGGCGCCGCAGAAGGCCCTGAACTGCGCGTCGTTGCCCACTGCGATGATGACCTCGCCTTCCTTGCAGCGGAACACCTGGTAGGGAACCATGTTGGAATGGGCATTGCCCATGCGCTGCGGCACGCGGCCGGACAGGAAATAGTTGATGGCCTGGTAGGAAGAGATGGTGACCACGCAGTCCAGCAGCGACATGTCGATGTATTGCCCCACGCCGCTGACATGCCGGTGCTCGACCGCGGCCAGTATGGCCGTGCTGGTATAGACGCCCGTCAGCAGGTCGGTGATCGCGATTCCCGATTTCATCGGCTCGCCGGCGGGGTCTCCGGTAATGCTCATCAGGCCGCCCATGCCCTGGAACACGAAGTCGTAGCCGGGCAGCGGCGCATACGGGCCGTCCTGTCCGAAGCCGGTGATCGAGCAGTAGATCAGGCGCGGATTGATCGCGCGCAGGCTTTCGTAATCCAGGCCGTAGCGCGCCAGGGTGCCGACCTTGTAGTTCTCGACCAGCACGTCGGAATCGCGGGCCAGTTCGACGATCAAGGCCTGGCCCTCGGGCGTGGCCAGATCGACGGTGATGGAGCGTTTGCCCCGGTTGGCGCTGAGAAAATATGACGAATCCCGGGTCTCGGCGCCCTGGGCGTCCACCAGGAAGGGCGGCCCCCAGCCCCGGGTATCGTCGCCTTCCTTCGGCCGCTCGACCTTGATGACGTCGGCCCCCATGTCGGCCAGGGTCTGCGTTGCCCAGGGACCGGCCAGCACGCGCGTCAGGTCCAGGATCTTCAGGTGGGATAGCGCGCCAGGCGGTTGGGCGGCGCTGGTGTTGTCTCGTTCCATACGGCTCCGATCGGGGTGGGCCCCGTTATGTCCTGAACCCACCTTAATGACCGGGGCATAGGGCGTCCAATATCGTTTTGCGTGATATCGATTCGATTCACGTATTGCCCGCCGGAAAGCGCGGCCATTCAGCCGTTTGCCAATTTGCTTGCGCTATCATCCGGGTAAACCCTGGCGCCGCTTCGGCCAGGCCTCTTTTCCGTCCCCTCATGTCCCCCACACCGCACACCGCGCCCGACGGCGCGCAGATCGGCGCATTCGCGCTGACGTTGCGCATCGTTTCGATCGCCTTTTTCACGTTCATCTGTTATCTGGCCATTGGCCTGCCCCTGGCCGTGCTGCCGGGCTATGTCCACGACCAACTGGGCTACGGCTCGGTGCTGGCCGGCCTGGCGATCAGCGTGCAGTACGCCGCCACCTTGCTCAGCCGCTCCCATGCCGGCCGCATGGCGGACACGGTCGGCCCGAAGCAGACCGTGGTGATCGGCATGGCCGCCTGCGCGGCCAGCGGGGTGTTCCTGTTGCTGGCCTACGCCTTCGAGCGCAGCGCCTGGCTCAGCCTGGCGACGATCATCGCCAGCCGGCTGGCGCTGGGCTTCGGGGAAAGCTGGGTGGGCACGGGCTCGGCGACCTGGGCCATCGCCCGGGTGGGCCCGCTGCACACCGCGCGCGTCATTTCCTGGAACGGGATCTGCACGTACGGCGGATTGGCGCTGGGCGCGCCGCTGGGCGTGTACCTGGAAAAGGAATGGAGCATGGGCGCGCTGGGCGGCGCGGTGCTGCTGCTGGGGCTGGCGGGGCTGGGGATGGCCGTGTCGCGCGCAGCGGTCGCCATCGTGGGCGGGCACCGGATGGCGTTCAAGAGCGTGGTGTTGCGCGTCTTCCCGCACGGCATGGCCCTCGGGCTGGGTTCCGTGGGCTTTGGCACGCTGGCCGCGTTCGTGGCCCTGTACTACGCCAGCGCGTCGTGGGAGGGGGCGGCGCACGCGCTGAGCGCCTTCGGCTGCGCGTTCATCGGCGTGCGGCTGCTGTTCGCCGGGACCATCACGCGCTTCGGCGGCTTCCGCGTGGCGCAGGTTTCCTTCCTGGCGGAGGCTGCCGGCCTGCTGTTGCTGTGGCTGGCGCCCAATCCGGGCGCGGCCCTGCTGGGCGCCGCGCTGACCGGCTGCGGCTTTGCGCTGGTGTTCCCCGCCATCGGCGTGGAGGCGGTGGCGCGCGTGCCGGCGGGCAGCCGGGGCGCGGCGCTGGGGGCGTATTCCGCCTTCCTGGACCTGGCGCTGGGCATCACCGGCCCCATCGCCGGCTACCTATCGACCGGTTTCGGCTACCCGGCCATCTTCCTGGCCGCCGCCATGTCGGTGCTGACCGGCTTTCTGATCGCTTTCGGCCTGCAGCGCCATGCCGTCCGCCAGGCCGCCGCGGCTCCCATGGCATGATCCTTATTACCAAAAGCACTTAAGACATTCGATATTGATCGTTTGGATTCATATAACGAATTGTTAGATTTGAGGCTCGTTTCCACGCGCGCCACGATTCGTCCCATGAACCTTACCTTCGACCACGTCCACAAACAATTCGGCGAACTGCCCGTGGTGGACGGCTTTGCCAGCGAAATCAAGACCGGTGAGCTGGTCGCCCTGGTCGGCCCGTCGGGCTGCGGCAAGTCCACCTTGCTGCATCTGGCCGCGGGCCTGGAGAAACCCACTCAGGGCAGCGTGCTGGCCGACGGCCAGGCGGTGGCCGGCCCGCATCCCAGCCGCACGCTGGTGTTCCAGGAACATGCGCTGTATCCCTGGCTGACCCTGCTGGATAACGTGGCGCTGGCGCTGGAATTCCAGAAAACACCCAAGAACCGCGCCCGCGACGCCGCCCGCCAATGGCTGGCGCGCGTGAGCCTGGCGGGCTTCGAGCACTATTACCCCCACCAGGTATCCGGGGGCATGCGGCAACGCGCCGCGCTGGCCCGGGCCTTCATCGCGCAACCGCAGACGCTGCTGATGGACGAGCCCTTCGGCGCGCTGGACGCGCTGACCCGGCTCAGCCTGCAGGACGTGCTGCGCCAGTTGATCGCCCAGGAAAAGCCCACCGTGCTGCTCGTGACGCACGACGTGGACGAGGCCCTGTTCCTGGCCGACCGCATCATCGTCTTCAGCCCGCGCCCGGCGCGGGTGCTGCGCGAGTTCAACCTGGCGCATCACGAAAAAACCCACGACCTGTCCGGCCTGGCCGACGAAAAGCGCGAGATCCTGCGCCTGCTCGGCATCGCCGTGGACGGGGCGGGCACTCACGCCGACCTGGCGCTGGCGGCCTGACGATACCGACCGGATCCTTCCAGGCGGCGCGTTCGCGCCGCCGATTCCCGATTCCCCTGGAGCTCCTCTCATGAAACTGAAGCAATGGCTGTCCCTGCCGCTGGCTGCGGCGCTGCTGGCAGCGGCCCCCGCGATGGCCGCCGAGAAATTCCGCGTGGGTTATCTGCGCGTGATGGACGATGCGCAGGCCATCGTCGCCCAGGAGGGCGGCTACTACAAAAAGGCCGGCCTGGATTCCGAACTGATCGAATTCAAGTCCGGCACCGACCTGATCAAGGCCATCGTCGGCGGCCAGCTGGACATCGGCGTGCTGGGCTTCACCAACGCCGTGGCCTGGGCCTCCAAGGGCGCGGACCTGAAGGTGGTGGGCGGCGCGCAGCAGGGCTACCACTCGCTGATCGTGCGCGACGACTCCGGCATCAAGGACATCGCCGGCCTGAAGGGCAAGACCCTGGCCTCGCAGGCGGAAGGCAGCACGGCCGACGTGGTGCTCAAGGGCGTGGTGCTCAAGCAGGGCAATCTCGGCGCCGACGACGTCAACGTCATGGGCGTGAGCCCGGCCGTGGCGGTGCAATCGCTGGTCGGCAAGCGCGTGGACGCGGCTTTCCTGTTCGAACCCTACGACCGCATCGCGCAGCTGGTCGCCCCGGTCAAGCAGATCTATGAAGTGGGCCAGGCCTGGCCGTTCCCATGCATGGTCGTGATCACGTCGGGCGAAACGCTGGCCAAGCGCAAGGACGATGTCTGGAAGGCGCTGGACGCGCAGAACCAGGCCATCGGGCTGCTGCAAAAGGAACCCGCGCAGGCCTCCAAGCTGATCGCCTCCTATTTCATCGCGGAGCCCACGCTCAAGACGCTGACCCGCGGCGAGCTCCCGCGTGAAACGGTCATCGCCGAAGCCATCGGCACGCAGGTGTTCACGCCCAAGCTGACCGACAAGGACACGCGCCGCATGCAGGAGATCGCTGACATCCTGCAGGCCCAGGGTTCGCTCAAGACGCGCGACGGCAAGCCGTACGACGTGTCCAGCATCATCGACCTGTCCTGGCAAGAGGCTCGCAAGCTTTGAGCGCATCCACTCGAGTCACCGGCGCCCGCAAGCATCTTGCGGGGGTCCTGGGCGTACTGTTCATCCTGGCGCTGTGGCAGCTGGCATCGCTCGCGCTGCCGGACTTCCTCATGCCGAGCGTGCCGACCGTGGTCGAGCGTCTCTTCGAGGACCTGGGCAAGCAGTCTTTCCATCAGAGCCTGCTGGGCACGCTGGGAAGGCTGGGCGCGGGTTATGGCCTGGCGCTGGCCGCGGGCATCGGCTTCGGGCTGGTGGCGGCGGTGCTGTTCTTCTTCCGCGAAGTCCTGCGCAGCGCCATCGTCATCCTGCAATCGATTCCGTCGATCGCCTGGGTGCCGCTGTTCCTGATCGTGATGGGCTTCGGCAATACGCCGATCATCGTGGTGGTGGCGCTGTCCGCTTTCTTCCCCGCCGCGCTCAGCGTGATGAACGCCACCGAATCCGTGCAGCGTGTGCACGTGTCGGCTGCGCGCGTCATGGGCGCCACGCCCTGGGGCCTGGTCAAGCGCGTCTACCTGCCGGCGGTCATGCCCGAACTGATCACGGGCGCCCAGCTGGCGTTCGGCAATGCCTGGCGCGCGCTGATCTCGGCCGAGATGCTGATCGGCTTCGGCAAGGGGCTGGGCCGCTCGCTGGCCTATTCGGGCGAGATCGCCGACATGACCGGCGTCATGACCAACATTCTCGTCATCGCGGTGCTGGCGGCCCTGATCGACCAGTTCGTGCTCGAGAACCTCAAGCACCGCCTGCTGCGCTACCAGTACGTCTGAGCGCGACGGAGTCCCGCATGATCCGCCATCTATGCTTGTTCGCCCTCGGCGCCTGCCTGGCGGCCGGCACCGCGCAGGCGCGGGCCGAGCCGTTCGCCGCGGCGCGCGCGCGGGGCGAGCTGGTGGTAGGCGTGCCTTACCTGGCGCCGCCGCCCGTGGCGGGGGCCAAGATACGCACGCCGGACGGCCTGGACGCCGCCATGGCCGACAAGCTCGGGCAGAGCCTGGGCCTGCCGGTCAGTCTCAGGCAGGTCGCGCCGGAACAGGTCGCGGCCGCGCTGGCGGCGGGAGACGTGGATCTGGCGCTGGCGGACGGCGCCTCGGGCCAGCCGGAATCGGTGGCGGTCCAGCCCACCGGTTACGCCGTCCGGCCCAAGGCCGTGATCCGCAGCGACACGCGCCTGCGCAAGCCGGCCGACGCGCGCGGCCGCAGCGTCTGCATGGCCGAGGCTGCAACCGCCTCCAAGGCCCTGGCCGAGAGCTGGGGCGCGGTCGTGCGCACTTACCGCGTGCCATCCGACGCGCTGGTCGCGGTGCGCGAAGGCAGCTGCGACATCGGGCTGGTCGACGACGCCGTCTGGGATCCGTTGATGCGCTTTCCGGAATGGAAGAAGTTTTCGTCCACGCTCGCCGCCGACGGCGCCAGGCACGAGCGGGTATGGCTGCTGCCGGCCGCCGATACCGGAAGCCGCGGCTGGCTCGGCCAGGAAATGCGCGCCTGGGACCGTGCCGGCGCCTGGAAGGCCATGACGGCCAAGTGGGCGCGCGACGTGGCCTTCGACGTCTACCTGGACCAGGAAGTCCCCGACTGCCACGGGTAGCGGGCCGCCGCCCGCGCCCGCACTTACAATGCCGGGCATGACGCACACGTTGACCGCTCCCTGTTCCTACCAGGAAGACATCAAGAAAAGCCGTTTTGCCGCGCACGCGACGCCGGTGTCCTCGGTGGAGGAAGCCATGCGCTTTTTCGCCGAGCGCGGCGACCCCGAGGCGACCCACAACTGCTGGGCCTACCGTATTGGGCAAGAGTACCGATTCAACGACGACGGCGAGCCCGGCGGCACGGCGGGACGTCCCATTCTGCAGGCCATAGAAGGGCAGGACATGGACCGGGTGGCCGTGCTGGTGGTGCGCTGGTTCGGAGGCGTGAAGCTCGGGGCGGGGGGATTGGTGCGCGCCTACGGCGGCTGCGCGGCGAATTGCCTGCGCCTGGGAGAGCGGACCGAGATCGTGGATCTTGCGACCGTTTCCTGCGCCTGCGGTTTCGCGGAATTGCCCTTGCTCAAGTCGCGCCTGGCGCAGGCGGGAGCCACGATCCAGCACGAAGACTTCAACGCGGAAGGGGCCGTGCTGCGCTTCACGGTGCCGCGCGCGGCGGTTGCCGAATTGGCCGTGACCGTGGCCAACATCACCCGCGGCCGAGCCGGATGGGAGCTGACGTAGGATGGGTAGAGCGCGAGAGTTCTTAACGAAGAACTCAAGTATCCCGCGCGCGAAACCCATGCGGCCGTGGGCAGACTATTTTTCGGCCTACACAGGGGCACTGTCCGCCCACGGCCGCATGGGTTTCGCGCGTTGAGCACCTGGGCTCTTGCCTAGGAACTGCCGCGCTCCACCCCTCCTACGCGTCCTGGCCGTTTTGGGCGGCGGCGATTTCCTTGTGGACCTGTTCCATGTCCACTTCCTTGATCTTGGTGAGCAGTTCATTCAGTTGGCCGGCAGACAGGGCGCCGGGCTGGGAGAACAGCAGGACCTTCTCGCGGAAGACCATCAGCGTCGGGATCGAGCGGATGCCCAGCGCGCCGGCGAGTTCCTGTTCCACGTCGGTATTCACCTTGGCGAACGTGACGTCCGGGTGCTCGGTGGCGGCCTGCTCGAAAACCGGAGCGAAGCCGCGGCAGGGGCCGCACCAGGGCGCCCAGAAATCGACGATCAGGGTGCCGTCGGGGGTGATGGCGTCTTGGAAGCTGTCTTTGGTGAGTTCAACGGTACTCATTTTGAATCCTTGCCGCGCAAGCGGCGAAATAGCGGTGTCTGATTAGCGGTGTCTGATCGGCGGCGCCACGGCGTTCTGTGCTCTTTGGGCCATAGTAGAGCGGGTGGCCGTTGCGTCGCAATGGTTGGCGCCGGGGCGGGCGCGGTTGCCGGCTTTCAAGCCGCGGTGGGTGCCGGCGCGCCGGCCTTCAGCGACGCGACGATCTCGAAGGACCGCAGGCGGTCGGCAATGTTGTAGAAATCCGAGACGATCATGACCTCGTCGGCCTCCGTTTCGGCAACCAGGGCCTCGAGTTCGCGGCGGACGGTCTCCGGCCCCCCCACGATCGCCGCTCCCAGTCTTTGATTGACCGCTTCGCGCTCCCATTCGTTCCACAGTCCGTCCATGCTGTCCACGGGCGGCTGCAATTGCAGGCGGTTGCCCCGGACCAGGGAGAGGAACTTCAACTGCTGGGTGGTGGCCTGGCGGCGGGCTTCTTCGTCGGACTCCGCGGCCACGACCGGCACGCCGATCATGGCGTAGGGGCGGGACAGCGTCGCGGATGGCTTGAACAGATGGCGGTAAAGGCGCATCGCCGCCATGCCCTCGGGCGAGAAATGCCCCGCGAACGAGAACGGCAGGCCCAGTTCGGCCGCCAGGCGGGCGCTGAAATCGCTGGACCCGAGCAGCCATATCGGGATGTCCAGGCCTTCCCCGGGGATGGCGCGCACCGGCTGGCCGGGACGGGAGGGCGCCAGGAAGCCGCGCAGTTCCTCGACCAGGGCCGGGAATTCCAGCCCGCTGCGCGGACCGCGGCGCAGGGCATGCTGCGTGGCGCCGTCGCTGCCGGGCGCGCGGCCCAGGCCCAGGTCGATGCGGCCGGGGTAGAGGGTTTCGAGCGTGCCGAACTGTTCGGCGATGATCAGCGGCGCATGGTTGGGCAGCATGACGCCGCCCGAGCCCACGCGCATCGTGCGCGTGTGGCCGGCAACGTGCCCGATCAGCACGGCGGTGGCGCTGCTGGCCACGCCATTGATATTGTGATGCTCGGCCAGCCAGAAGCGCTTGTATCCCAGGCGCTCAACGTGCTGCGCCAGCGCGACCGTGTTGCGGAACGCGTCGGCCGCGTCGCGGCCCTGGACAATCGGGGCCAGGTCCAGGACGGAAAAGGGGATGCGGGCCAGGACGCTCATGCGGAAACCTCCGTGCTCGCGGCGTGACAGGACAGGGCGGGGATAGGGCGGGTAAGGCGCAAGGCGGACTCCATATACCGTGATACTTGGGGAGTGTATCGGCGAAATCAAGCGCAGCGGCCAGCAACCTTATGTGCCGGCGGGTTGATTGAATCTGCCTATGCCCGCGATAGCGGGGCGGCGCGTGCCCCCGGGGACTTCCGGCGCGGGGCCGGAAATCCCGGGCGCGGGGCCTAGCCGGGGAAGAAAGCGTAGCGGATCACGAACAGCGCGGCGACCAGCCAGGTGGCCGGATGCACGTCGCGGATCTTGCCGGTGGCGGTCTTCAGCACCACATAGCTGATGAAGCCGAAGGCGATGCCGTTGGCGATCGAATACGTGAAGGGCATGACCAGGGCGGTCAGCGCCGCCGGCGTGGCTTCGCACACGTCGTTCCAGTCGATATCGATCAGCTCGCGCATCATCAGGCCGGCCACGTAGAGCAGGGCGGGCGCGGTGGCGTAGGCGGGCACGGCGCCGGCCAGCGGCGAAATGAACAGAGCGGCCAGGAACAGCAGCGCCACGATCAGGGCCGTCATGCCGGTGCGGCCGCCGGCCTGCACCCCCGAGGCGCTTTCCACGTAGGCCGTGGTGCTGCTGGTGCCCAGCATCGAGCCGGCCACGATGGCGGTGCTGTCGGCGAACAGGGCGCGGCCCAGGCGGTTGGGGCGGTTCTCGGGCATCAGGCCGGCGCGCCGGGCGACGCCCACCAGGGTGCCGGTGGCGTCGAACACCTCGACCAGCACGAACACCAGGATCACGTGCACGAACCCGCTGTGCAGGGCGCCCAGGATATCCAGCTTGAACAGCGTCGGCGACAGGCTGGGCGGGGCGGCGAAAATGCCCTTGAATTCGTTGTAGCCCAGCGCCATCGACAGCAGGGTGACCACGATGATGCCGATCAGGATCGCGCCGCGCACGCGCAGCGCGTCCAGCGCCGCAATGATGAAAAAGCCCAGGATGGCGAACAGCGGGCCGGGTTCGGTCAGGTTGCCCAGCGTGACCTTGGTGGCGGGATGCGCAACCACGATGCCGGCATTCGAAAGCGCGATAATGGCGAGGAACAGCCCGATGCCGGCCGCGATTGCGCTGCGCAGCGAATGCGGTATGCCCTTGACCAGCCACACCCGGATGCCGGAGATCGTCAGGATCAGGAAGATCACGCCCGAGATGAACACGGCGCCCAGCGCCTGCTCCCAGGTGTAGCCCATGGTCTTGACCACCGTGAACGCAAAGAAGGCGTTCAGCCCCATGCCCGGAGCCATGCCGATCGGCCAGTTGGCGATCAGGGCCATCACCAGCGAACCCAGCGCGGCGGCCAGGCAGGTGGCGACGAACACGGCGTTGCGGTCCATGCCCGTGGACGAGAGGATGTCCGGATTGACGAAAATGATGTACGACATCGTCAGGAATGTCGTCAGGCCGGCCACCAGCTCCGTACGCGCGGTGGTGCCATGTTCACGCAGCTTGAATAGCTTCTCCAGCATTCGAGGTCCCCAGTATGTTGCAGGCCAGCGGTCGTCGCGGACGGGCCGCCCGCGCGTTTATTAATGAACAAACCCGCGTATTTTCGCATCAGTTGTAAACTCTGCCGCCATGATTATTCTCGGCTTTGAAAGCTCCTGCGACGAAACCGGCGTCGCGGCCGTCTGTACGGAACGGGGGCTGCTCGCGCACGCGCTGCACACCCAGATCGCCATGCACCAGGAATACGGGGGCGTGGTGCCGGAACTCGCCTCGCGCGACCACATCCGCCGCGTCGTGCCGCTCACCCGCCAGGTCCTGGACGAGGCGGGCCTGCAGATGTCCGATATCGGCGCGGTGGCCTATACCGCGGGGCCCGGCCTGGCCGGCGCCTTGCTGGTCGGCGCCAGCGTCGCGCAGTCCTTCGCCTGGGCGCGCCATCTGCCGGCCATCGGCATCCACCACCTGGAAGGGCATCTGCTGTCGCCCATGCTGGCGGATCCGCGGCCGGACTTCCCCTTCGTGGCGCTGCTGGTGTCAGGCGGCCACACGCAGCTGATGCGGGTGGACGGCGTGGGGAAGTACGAATTGCTGGGCGAAACGCTGGACGACGCGGCCGGCGAGGCCTTCGACAAGTCCGCCAAGCTGATGGGCCTGGGCTACCCCGGCGGCCCGGCCCTGGCCAGGCTGGCGGGCAGCGGGGACGCCTCGCGATTCGACCTGCCTCGCCCGATGCTGCATAGCGGCGACCTGGATTTCAGCTTCAGCGGCCTGAAGACCGCCGTCCTGACCCGGGTCAAGGCGGCCGAGGCGGCCGGCGGCCTCGATGAACAGACCCGCGCCGACCTGGCGGCGGCCACGCAGGCGGCGATCGTCGAGGTGCTGGCGGCCAAGTCCATCCGCGCGTTGAAACAGGCCGGCCTGAAGCGGCTGGTGGTGGCCGGGGGCGTGGGTGCCAACCAGCTGCTGCGAGCCAGGCTGGAGGCGGCGCTCAAGCCGCTGAAGGCGCGCGCCTATTTTCCGCCCCTGGCGTTGTGCACCGACAACGGCGCGATGATCGCGTTCGCCGCGGCCGAGCGGGTGAAGGCGGGACTGGCGACGCTGGACGCCGATGCGCACGGCTTCACGGTCAAACCGCGCTGGGACCTGGCTGATATCGCCTGATCCCGACCAATAGGCCGCGGACAGGAAAAAGGGCGGCCGAGGCCGCCCTTTGCGTCTGCGAAGCCGCGCGGACCGCCTATTTTTTCTTGCCGCCGCCGATCCGGCTTTCCGTGCCCTGCACCAGGCGGGCGATGTTGGCGCGGTGGCGGTAGAACAGCAGGATCCCGATGATGGCCAGCGCCACGCCCATGGCCGGCTGGGCGTGCCAGGCCAGGCCGGAACCGAACACGTAGTACACGGGCGCGAAAAAGGCGGCCACTAGCGAGGCCAGGGACGAATAGCGGAAAAAGATGGCGATAATCAGCCACGTGGCCGCGGTGGCCACGGCCAGCCAGGGCTGGATCGCCACCAGCACGCCCAGCGCGGTGGCCACGCCCTTGCCGCCCTTGAAGCCCAGGAAAACAGGGTACAGATGGCCCAGGAAGGCGGCCAGCGCCACCGCCGCCAGCGCCCCGACGGCAATCCCCGGCGCGATTTTCTCCGCCAGCCAGACCGCGAACCATCCCTTGGCCGCGTCGCCCAGCAGGGTCAGCGCGGCGGCGGTCTTGTTGCCGGTGCGCAGCACATTGGTGGCGCCCGGGTTCTTGGAGCCGTAGCTGCGGGGGTCCTGCAGGCCCATGAGCTTGCTGACCACCACGGCGAAGGGCACGGAGCCGATCAGGTAGGCCAGCAGGATGAGCGCGACGTTGAACGCCAGGGAGGGTGCGGTTATCGCCATGGAAAGGGAGTCCGTTATTGTCGTAATGGCTGCGGATTCTACCGCGCTCCGCGCCGGGGCCGGCTACGGGTTATCGAGCGGGGCGCCGGGACGGGGCTGTCACGCCGTCATCCGGACGGCGGCCGCGGACGGTACAATCCGACACGTCCACTGGTGTCTTATTTTCTTTCGGATGCACAATGCGAATTCTGGTTTCGAACGATGATGGTTATTCGGCCCCTGGGCTCGAAGCGCTGGTCGAGGCGCTGCAAGGGCTGGGCGATCTCACCGTCGTCGCGCCCGAGACCAACCACAGCGGCGCGTCCAATTCCCTGACGTTGAACCGCCCCTTGTCGGTGCGCACCGCCTCCAACGGCTTCATCGCCGTCAACGGCACGCCTTCCGACTGCGTCCACGTGGCCCTCACGGGGCTGATGGACGCGCGCCCGGACCTGGTCGTGTCGGGCATCAACAATGGCGCCAACATGGGAGACGATACGCTGTATTCGGGCACCGTGGCCGCCGCCAGCGAAGGCTATCTGTTCGGCATTCCCGCCATCGCGTTCTCGCTGGCGGAGAAGGGCTGGGCGCACATCGACTCCGCCGCGCGCGCCGCGCGCCTCGTCGTGGAACGCCATCTGGCCCAGCCGCTGGCCGCGCCGGTGCTGCTGAACGTCAATATTCCCAGCCGCCGCTTCGAAGACATGCACGGCTTCGCGGTTACCCGCCTGGGCAAGCGCCATCCCTCGCAGCCGGTGGTGCGCACCACCACTCCCTACGGCGACACGGTGTACTGGATCGGTCCCGTGGGCATGGCGGCCGACGCCGCCCCGGGCACGGACTTCCACGCAGTCGAACAAGGCACGGTGTCCGTCACGCCGCTGCGGCTGGACCTCACCCAGCACAGCCAGCTCGATGAGATCCGTACCTGGGCGGAGCCGCTATGCGTAGACGCATAAGCCAGCCGGACGTGTCGCAGCCGACCGCGGCGCGCAGCGGCCCGGCACGCTACGAGGCCGGCCGGCTCAGTCCCGGCGTAACCCCGGCCAACAGCAATACCCGGATCTCCGCCGCCACGTTGCAGCGCCAGGCCCAGGCGCCCGCGCCCGCGTCCGGCGGCAATCTGGGCCTGAACTCCGATCGCCTGCGCCAGGCGATGGTGGAACGCCTGCGGGCGCAGGGCATCGGCGACGAGCGCGTGCTTGGCGCCATGGGCGCGGTGCCCCGCCATCTGTTCGTGGACGAAGCGCTCGCCAGCCGCGCCTACGAAGACGCGGCGCTGCCCATCGGCCACTCGCAAACCATCTCCCAGCCGTGGGTGGTGGCGCGCATGATCGCCGCCGTGTGCGAAGACCGTGCGCCCACGCGGGTGCTGGAAGTCGGCGCCGGCTGCGGCTACCAGGCCGCCGTGCTGGCCCAGTTCGTGCGCGAGGTGCACACCATCGAGCGCATCCGCGGGTTGTACGAACTGGCGCGCGAACACCTGCGCGCCTTGCGGCTCACCACGAGGATCCGACTCATCTATGGCGACGGCATGCTGGGCCTGCCCGGCGTGGCGCCGTTCGATGCTATCGTTGTGGCTGCCGCTGGCCTGGCCATCCCGCAAGCGCTGTTGTCGCAGCTTGCGCCGGGTGGCCGCCTGATCGCTCCTGAAGGGGGCGCCAACCAGCGCCTGGTTCTGATCGAACGCACAGGCGCGGCCAGTTGGAAACGCAATGAATTAGAGGCCGTGCGCTTTGTGCCGCTACGGGCCGGAATACAATCTTGAGCAAACAGGAGAAACGTATGCTCAACGGGCAGTTGCAACTGACCGATATCACTCTGGGCGCGTCGTCGACGCGCCTGCGCCGCCCGCTCTACATCGCGGGGGCGCTCAGCCTGGCCATCCTGGCCGGCTGCGCATCCAAAGGTACTCGCGCGCCGGTGGTCGACATGACCGGCGGGCAGCCCGCGTCGTCGGTAACGCCCGGCGGCACCTATGTGGTCAAGCCGGGAGACACCCTCTACAAGATCGCCCGCGCCAACAACGTGGACATCGAGAACGTCAAGCGCTGGAACAACCTCAGCGACCCCAACCAGATCTCCGTCGGCCAGGTGCTGAAGATGTCCGGCAGCGCCGGCGGCGCGCAGACCGCGCCCATCGGCGGCGCCAAGCCGCAGCCGCGTCCGCTGGACCAGCCCGAAACCACCACGCCGCCGCCGGAAACCACGGCTACCCCGGCGCCCGCGCCGGTCGAGACCAAGCCCGCCACGCGTGCCGCCGACGCCGGCGTCATCAACTGGGCCTGGCCGGCGAACGGCCAGATCGTGCAGGGCTTCAACGCCAGCAGCAAGGGCATCGACATCGCCGGCGCGCTGGGCGATCCGATCACCGCCGCGGCGGACGGGCTCGTCAAGTACAGCGGCAACGGCGTTCGCGGCCTGGGCAACCTGATCATCGTCGAACACCAGAACGGCTTCATCACCGCCTACGCGCACAACCGCGCGCTGCTCGTGAAGACCGGCCAGACCGTCAAGCGCGGCGCCAAGATCGCCGAACTCGGCCAGAGCGATACCACCTCGCCGCGCCTGCATTTCGAAATCCGCCGCCAGGGCACGCCGGTGGACCCCATGCAATACCTGCCCGCCAAATGACGCCGACCCTGGTATTCGATCTGGAAACCATCCCCGACGCCGATGGGCTGCGCAAGCTCAACGGCTGGGGGGCCGATGTTTCCGACCAGGAAGTGGTGGAGCGCGCACTGACGGCGCGCCGCGAGGCCGTTGGTCATGATTTCCTGCCCCTGCACCTGCACAAGGTGGCGGTGGTGGGATGCGTGTTCCGCGACGACCAGGGCTTTCGCGTCAAGACGCTGGGCCAGCCCGATGATCCCGAGGCCGCGCTGCTGGCGGGTTTTTTCAAGACCATCGAGCGCTACACGCCCAAACTCGTGAGCTGGAACGGTTCCGGATTCGACCTGCCGGTGCTGCATTACCGCAGCCTGATCCAGGGCGTGCCCGCGCCGCGCTACTGGGACATGGGCGAGGAAGACCGGGATTTCAAGTTCAACAACTACATCTCGCGTTATCACTCCCGCCACCTGGACCTGATGGACCTGCTGGCCAAGTACAACGGCCGCGCCAATGCGCCGCTGGACGAACTGGCCAAGCTTTGCGGCTTTCCCGGCAAACTGGGCATGGACGGCAGCAAGGTGTGGGAGGCCTGGAGCCAGGGCCGCGCCGACGAGGTCCGGGCCTATTGCGAAACCGACGTGGTCAATACCTGGCTGGTGTATTGCCGCTTCCGCTTCCTGCGCGGCGAACTCGACCGCACGGGCTACGAGGCCGAGATCGCGCTGGTGCGCGATACCCTGACCGCCAGCGACGCGCCGCACTGGAAGGAGTACATGGCGGCCTGGGACGCCGAGTGAAACCCGGCCATTCCTCGCGCGCCAGGATGCAATAAGGACGGGGCCCGCGCGGCCCCGTCTCCATGTCCCGCCACCCGCAATCGACTGAAACATGGCTTGCGCGGACGAAACCCGGATGAAACCGGGCCGATCGCACAATGGTCTCGCTTTCTTCACTTACAGGAGACCTTCATGTCCCGATTCGCTATCCGCTCCAATTTGGCCGCTCTGGCTTTTGTCGCCGCGACGGGCGGCCTGGTGGCCGGCACCGTTATGGCTGCGCCTGCGCAGGCCGACGGCGGCCCGGCCGCCATGCATGAACGCCATCACGGCGGCGGTTTCCACAAGGGTATGCGCGACGGCCTGTTCATTCCGGGCCTGGGCCCGGTATCCAAGGCGCAGGTCGCGGAGCTGAAGCTGGACGATAAGCAGCAAGCCCTGTTCAAGACCGCCCAGGACGGCCAGCGCAGCCTGCATGAAGCCATGCGCGCTTCCGGCGGCAAGCGCCACGACCTGCTGAAGGCGCAGCTGGACAGCGGCAAGCTGGACCCGCGCGCGCTGATCGAGCAGTCCGAGAAGTCCCGCGATGCCTTCGGCACGCAAGCCAAGCAAGTGCGTGACCAATGGCTGGCGGTCTGGGACAGCCTGAACGACACCCAGCGCGGTCAGGTGACCAAGATGCTCAAGGACCGCGAAGCCAAGAAGCAGGAACGCATGGCCAAGATGGAAGCGCGCCACGGCAAGGGCAGGGGGCCGGCCGATGCCGCGCCGCCCGCCGCGCCCGCGGCGAACTAAGCGCCGTCTCCCCGGCCGGACGCAGGCCGGCCATTCCCGCCCGAGGCCCCGGCACGCTCGCAGCGTGTCCGGGGCCTTGCGCATGGGCGGCCGCTGCGCGTGCGCCAGCTTGGGGCAGCCTCCCCGTTTTGACGCACGGGCCGGGGCGGGGCGGCGGCCGCGCTGCACGGTCCTGGTGCGGCGCGCCGCCCGGCGCAAGCCGCGGCGGCCTGCCGAAGGCTGGCACGGACATTGCTTGATGGATGACAACCGGTGGCGCGAGCCGCAAGACCGGTCTGACGGACGCGTCGACGAGAGGCGTCCGCCTCCCCGTTAATCCGATCAGGACTCCGCACCATGAAGAAGACGCTGCCCGCCTTGCCCTTTGTGCTTGCCGCTTGTTTTGCCGCGTCGGCCCACGCCGAACCGACCGATCTGGGGGGCGGGTTCTCGCTCAGCGGCAACGCCACCATCGCCAGCGACTACCGCTTCCGCGGCTATTCGCAGACCGACTTTCGGCCGGCCGCGCAGTTGGGCTTCGACCTGACCCATAGCTCGGGCTTCTACCTGGGCAACTGGAACTCCAATGTTTCCAGCTTCGTGTTCACAGACGGCAATCTGGAAATGGATTTCTACGGCGGCTGGAAGGGCGAGGTGGGCGGCGGATTTTCGCTGGATGCGGGGGTACTGCATTACTACTACCCGGGCTCGAGCTCTCCCAAGGGCGGCAACTACAACAACACCGACCTCTATCTGGGCGTTTCCTACGGCAGCTACAGCCTCAAGTACTCCTATACGCCCAGCGACTTTTTCAGCACGCCGGACAGCAAGGGCACGTGGTACCTGGACGGCACGGCGAACTTCGATCTGGGCGACGGCTGGGGCCTGGTCGGTCACCTGGGCTACCAGAAACTGAAGAACCAGAGCGATATGGACGGGGACGCCATCGGCCACTACGTCGACTACAAGGTGGGCGTGACCAAGGATCTCAAGGGCTGGATCCTCGGCCTGGCGGCCGTGGGGGCCACCAAGGACAATTGGCTGCCCACGAAATACGGCCATCCCTCGGGCCGCCTGGGCGCGGTTTTTTCCGTATCGCGCTCCTTCTGATTCCGGCGTCGCGGGCGGATTCCCGCCCGCCGCAAGCCATTTCCGGGATCGGCCGCAGTCCTTTTACAATAGCGGGTTGCGTGTAATTCTGGACTGCGTGAGATGTCTGACGTTTTGAGTATCGAATCCCTGGACCTGGAAGCCAGGGGTATCGCCCGCCGCGACGGGAAAGTCGTATTCGTGGAAGGCGCCTTGCCGGGCGAGCGGGTCTCGACCGTCACCGTGCGCCGCAAGCCTTCGTACGAGATCGCGCGCGTGGAGGAAGTGCTGCGGCCTTCCTCGCAGCGCGTTGCGCCGCGCTGCCCGCATTTCGGCGTCTGCGGCGGCTGCGCCATGCAGCACCTGGAACCCAGCACGCAGGTAGCCATCAAGCAGCGTTCGCTTGAAGATACCTTCTGGCACGTGGGCAAGCTGCGTCCCGCGCGCATCCTGGCGCCCTTGCAGGGGCCCACTTGGGGCTACCGCTACCGCGCGCGGCTTTCCGTGCGCGTCGTGCCGAAGAAGGGCGGGGTGCTGGTCGGCTTCCACGAACGCAAGAGCAGTTACGTGGCCGACATGCGCGAATGCCACGTCCTCCCGCGCCACGTCAGCGATCTGCTGCTGCCGTTGCGCGCAATGATCGCTTCCATGTCGGCGCCGGACCGCATGCCCCAGATCGAGGTGTCGCTGGGCGAGGGCGTGACCGCGCTGGTGTTGCGCCACCTGCTGCCGCTGACCGACGGCGACATCGCCATCCTGCGGGCCTTCGCCGCCAAGCACAACGTGCAGTGGTGGCTGCAGGCCAAGGGGCCGGACACGGTGCATCCGCTCGAACGCGAGCACGACGATACGCTGGCCTACACCATGCCGGAGTTCGGCCTGCGCATGCCGTACCGGCCGACGGACTTCACCCAGGTCAATCACGCCATCAACCGCGCAATGGTGTCGCGCGCGCTGAAACTGCTGGAAGTGCAGCCGACCGACCGCGTGGCCGACCTGTTCTGCGGGCTGGGCAATTTCACGCTGCCGCTGGCCACGCAGGCCCGGGAGGCCGTCGGCGTGGAAGGAAGCAAGACGCTGACCGACCGCGCCCACGACGCGGCATCGCGCCACGGCCTGGGCGGCAGCACCCGTTTCGCGACCCTGAACCTGTTCGAAGTGGACGTGGATTGGCTGCGCGGGCTGGGCTATTTCGACCGCATGCTGATCGACCCGCCGCGCGAGGGGGCGCAAGCGGTTTCGCAAGCCCTGTCGCAGCTGGAGCCCGAAGAACGGCCGCGCCGCATCGTCTACGTGTCCTGTAACCCCGCCACGCTGGCGCGCGATGCGGCGATCCTGGTGCACGAAGGCGGCTACGTGCTGAAGAGCGCGGGCGTGATCAACATGTTCCCGCATACGGGCCACGTGGAATCCATCGCGGTGTTCGAGTCGCTGGATGCCGAGGGCGTCCATGCCGTGAAGCAGCGCGCGCGCGAACGCGCCGCAAAGGCCGCTGCCGACGCCGCCGCGGCGGAAGCCGCCAAGCTGGCCGCCGCCTCGGATGCCGAGGCCGCCGTTGCGGCCGGCGCGCCGGTCCAGGGTTGACCGGCGGGGCCTGGGCGCCGCGTCAGTGCGAGCGCTCCAGGCCTTCCAGGATCGGGCAGTCCGGCCTGTCGTCGCCGTGGCAGTTATGCGCAAGATGCTTGAGCGTGGCCGCCATGTCGCGCAGCGCCTCGGCCTTGCGCTCCAGTTCCTGCACGTGTTCCAGCGCGATGCGCTTGACGTCGGCGCTGGCGCGGCTGCGGTCTTTCCAGAGCGCCAGCAGTTCGTTCATCTGCTCCACCGAGAAGCCCAGGTCGCGGGCCCGCCGCACGAAGCGCAGCGTGTGCAGGTCGTGCTCGCTGTAGACGCGATAGCCCGAATCCGTGCGCACGGCCGGCCCGATCAGGCCGATGCTCTCGTAGTAGCGGATCATCTTGGCCGAAATGCCCGAGTTTTTCGCCGCCTGGCCGATATTCATGGCTGACCTCCTCTTGTCGTTCGTTTCATTCTACGCTTGACCTTGACATAATTGGAAGGTTTAAGCTGTGTTCACCGTGGACGAAACAACGTCCGCCAACCCTGAATCCTTGTGGAGATAGACATGAGCATCGAGTTCCAAGTGCCCGACATGACCTGCGGCCATTGCGTCAAGACGATCACCGGCGCGGTGAACCAGGCGGCGCCGGGCGCGACCGTAACCGTGGACCTGCCGTCGCACCGCGTGACCGTGACGGGGGCAGAGCAGGCGGACAAGATTGAAGCCGCCATCCGCGATGCGGGCTACGAGCCGACGCGCGTGTAACCCTGCCGCCCGCCGGGCGCGCTATGATAGTTCGCGCCTGGCTTCAGTTTTTCTTCGATTGGTTAAAGCTATCAATCAATTTAAATTATTAAATTTGATTAATTGATAGTTAAGATTTATCATTCTTTCCATGGTGGTTGAACAAGACCCCGCTACCCAAGGAGAGATTAAATGCTGCAAAACCGCGAAGGCCAACGTGTTCCGAACGTAACGTTCCCGGTCCGCCAGGACAACGCCTGGAAAAAGGTCACGTCGGACGACCTGTTCAAGAACAAGACCGTCGTGGTCTTTTCGCTTCCCGGCGCCTTCACGCCGACCTGCTCGTCCACCCATCTGCCGCGCTACAACGAACTGGCTCCCGCCTTCTTCGCCGCTGGGGTGGACAGCATCGTGTGCGTGTCCGTGAACGATACCTTCGTCATGAACGAATGGGCCAAGGACCAGGAATCCGCCAACATCACGCTGCTGCCGGACGGCAATGGCGAGTTCACCGAAGGCATGGGCATGCTGGTCGACAAGAGCGACCTGGGCTTCGGTAAGCGCAGCTGGCGCTATTCGATGCTGGTCAAGGACGGCGTGGTCCAGAAGATGTTCATCGAGCCGGAGAAGGAAGGCGATCCGTTCGAAGTGTCGGACGCCGACACCATGCTGGCCTACTTCGCCCCGTCGGCGAAGAAGCCTGACCAGGTCGTCGTGTTCTCCAAGCCGGGCTGCCCGTTCTGCGTCGAAGCCAAGGAGTTGCTGAACGCCAAGGGCTACTCGCCGATCGAGATCCCGCTGGAGAACAAGGTCCGTGGCCGAGTGATCGGCGCCGTGTCCGGCAAGGGCACCGCCCCGCAGGTGTTCATCAACGGCACGCTGATCGGCGGCCTGGAAGACCTGAAGGCGCACCTCGCCTAAGCGCCTGGCGGGGCAGGGGCGCCGCCCCTGTCCGCCAGCCGGGCCGCCTTGCGGCCCGGCTCCGGCACCCCGCGAATTTCCCTTGTTGCGCAGCTTCGCGCGGCCCTGGACGGCGCCGCGGGACCGCGTTCGTCCCGAAGATGCGCAACAAGGCGGAATACGCCTTGCATATCCTGCTCCACGCCATCCCGGGAGATACCGAGACATGAAGACCCTGCATACCGATATCGCCATCATTGGCGCCGGCACGGCCGGCCTTGCCGCCTACCGCGCCGCGAAGGCCGCGGGCAAGCGCGCCCTCCTGATCGAAGGCGGCCCCTATGGCACGACCTGCGCCCGCGTGGGCTGCATGCCGTCCAAGCTGCTGATCGCCGCCGCTGAAGCCGCCCATGCCGCCGCGCACACGGAAGCGTTCGGCGTGCATGTCAGCGGGGACATCACCGTGGACGGCGCCGAGGTCATGGATCGCGTCAAGCGCGAACGCGACCGCTTCGTGGGCTTTGTGCTGGAAGGCGTCGAGAACATCCCCGCCGAGGACAAGCTGCGCGGATATGCCCGCTTCGTGTCCGATACGGTGCTGCGCGTCGACGAGCATGCCGAGGTGCATGCCTCGCGCGTCGTCATCGCGACGGGATCGCGTCCCTCGGTGCCGCCGCCGTTCCGGGCGTTGGGCGACCGGCTGGTGGTGAACGACGACGTGTTCGCCTGGAACGATCTGCCGCGCCGCGTGGCGGTGTTCGGGCCCGGCGTCATCGGCCTGGAGCTTGGCCAGGCGCTGTCCCGGCTGGGCGTGGAGGTGCGCGTGTTCGGCGTCAGCGGCAGCCTCGGCGGCATCAGCGATCCGCAGGTCCGCCAGACGGCGCGCAGGATCTTCCAGCGGGAGTTCTATCTGGATCCGGATGCCCGCGTGCTGGAGACCAGCCGCGTGGGCGACGAAGTGGAAGTGCGTTACGTGACGCTGGACAACAGCGAGCGCACCGAGCGTTTCGACTATGCCCTGGTGGCGACCGGCCGCCGCGCCAATGTCGACGGCCTGGGCCTGGAGAACACCTCGCTCGAATTGAATGCGCAAGGCGTGCCCGTGTTCGACCGCGACACCATGCAGGCGGGCGATTCGCCCATCTTCATCGCGGGCGACGCCAACGCCGATGCTCCCTTGCTGCACGAGGCGGCCGACGAAGGCCGCATCGCGGGCGAGAACGCGGCCCGCTATCCGGAAGTGCGCCAGGGGCTGCGCCGCGCGCCCTTGGCCGTGGTGTTCTCGGACCCGCAGATCGCCCTGGCCGGCAAGGGCCATGGACGCCTGATCCCGGGCACCTTCGTGACCGGCGAAGTGGATTTCGGCGACCAGGGGCGCTCGCGCGTCATGCTGAAGAACCGCGGCATGCTGCACGTATATGCCGACATCGAAACCGGCCGCTTCCTGGGCGCCGAAATGGTCGGACCCGGCGCGGAGCACATCGGCCATTTGCTGGCCTGGGCCGTGCAGCAGGAGCTGACCGTGGCGCGGATGCTGGAAATGCCCTTCTATCACCCCGTGATCGAAGAGGGCCTGCGCACCGCGCTGCGCGACGCCGCGGCCAAGCTGGCCAGGGCGCAGGAGGCGCTGCGCCGCGAAGCGCCGGAGAGCGAACTGGCCTGACCGCGGCCGGCGCGAGGGCAAGCAAAAAGGACTGCGTATGCATCGCGGCCCTTTTTTTTGCCTGCCGGACCGGTCAGTCGTCGGACTGCTTCTTCGGCGTGGGGAAGGGGTTCTCGCGGTACTGCAGCGTGAATCCGGCCCGTTCATCCTGGCCGAGCGCGCGCGCCAGATAGGGCATGGCCGGCTTCAGGGCCTCGTGCAGCGTCCAGGGCGGATTGATCAGGAACATGCCGCTGCCGTGCAGGCCGTAGCCGTCGATGGCCGCCTTCTTGACCGTCAGCGTGGCGTGCAGCCAGCTCTTGACCTTGAGATTCTCGAAATGGCGGGCCATTTCGCTGGCTTCGCGGCGCTGCACCAGCGGGTACCAGATGGCGATCGTGCCGGTCGCGAAGCGCTTGATGCACTCTTTGACGGTGACGAGCGTGCGGCGGTAGTCGTTCTTGTCTTCGTACGACGGGTCGATCAGCACCATGCCGCGGCGCGTGGGCGGCGGCAGCAGCGCCTTGACGCCTTCAAAGCCGTCGTCGCCGTAGATCGTGGTCTGCCGCAGCGCGGTGCGGCCCTGGTGCTCGAGATTGGAAACCAGCGTGTCGATCTCGGTGGGGTGCATTTCAAAGAGGCGCAGCCGGTCCGAGGGGCGCATGGCGTCCAGCGCCAGCCAGGGCGAGCCGGGGTAGCGCTTCAGGCGGCCGTTGGTGTTGTAGGCGCGGATGCGCGCCACGTAGTCGGCCAGCAGCGGGGGCAGGTCCTCCGCCTCCCAGAGGCGTCCGATGCCGTCCACGAATTCGGAGGTCTTGGCCGCCCAGTCGCTGTCCAGGCTGTAGAGCCCGGCGCCCGCGTGGGTGTCGACGACCCAATAGGGCGCGTCCTTTCTGTTGAAGTAATCCAGCGTGTGGATCAGGATGGCGTGCTTGAGCACGTCGGCGTGGTTGCCGGCGTGGAAGGCGTGACGGTAGCTGAACACGGGGCGCTCTGCCTCAGGCGGCCGGCCGGATGGCGGCCAGCTCGTCGGTGAAAATGCCGTCGATGCCCCAGTCGAGCAGCAGGCGCGCGCGTTCCGGGTCGTTGACGGTCCAGGCCGCGATCCGGTAGCCGGCGGCATGCACGGCGTCGATCAGTTCGCGGGTCGCGTCCTTCTGGTTGATGTTCAGGGCCACGCACTCGTACTTGGCCAGCCGCTCGCGCCAGTCGGCGGGGACTTTCTCGACCAGCAGGGCGCGGGGCAGCTCGGGGGCGGCTTCGCGCGCGGCGGCGAGCGCTTCCTCGGCGAACGAAGACAGGAGCGGCGGCGTATTCGCGCCCTGCCACAACTGGCGTGCCGCCCGCGCCGTGGCGCGGCCGGTCTCGGCCTCGCGCCCCGGGCAGGGCTTGATCTCGACGTTGCTGGCGATGCCGTTGGCGACCGTATAGCGGGCGACGGCCGCGAAGGTGGGCAGCGGCTCGCCGGCGTAGGCGGCCGAGTGCCAGCTGCCGAAGTCCAGCTGGGCCAGTTCCGAGTAGGTCTTGGCGGCGGCCGGGCCGGTGCCGTTGGAGGTGCGGTCCACATTGTCGTCGTGCATCAGCACCAGCACCTTGTCGCTGCTCAGCTTGACGTCGTATTCGAACATCGTGAAACCGTGCTCGGCGCCGACGCGCATGGCGGCCAGCGTGTTCTCCGGGGCCAGCCGGCCGCCGCCGCGATGGGCGATGTAGCGGGAATAGGGCCAGGAGGGGAGTGTTGCGCTCATGGGGTGTTGCGATCAGTTCTTTGGACAGGGTTGCAAGGATACTCCTACTTCATGGGGGCCTTGCCCTGCGACACATCCATGATCATGCGCGCCGCCAGGTACAGGCGCGGCACGATGCTGTCGATCCGGACGTATTCGGCGTCGTTCGAGTGGGCGCCGAAGCCGCTCAGCCCCATGCCTTCGATCACGGGGCCGCGCGCCTTCAGGGCGGCGAAGGCGGCGTCGGTGCCGCCGCCGCTGGCTCGGTCCACCACTTTCAGCGGCAGGTCGAGCTCCTGGTAGATCTGCACGCCATGCTGCGCCAGCGCCCGGGAAGCGGTCGTGGCCTCCAGCGGCGGGCGGCGGACTTCGAACTTCATGCTGACCTTGGATTCGGGCAGCAGCTTGTTCCTGATGCCTTCCTCCAGGCTGCGCGACAGCGCGTCGAAGTCGGACACGCGCAGCGCGCGGGCGTCGGCCTGGGCGGTGGCCAGGCCCGGAATGACGTTGCGGTTGGTGCCGGCCTGGGCCACGGTCCAGTTCAGCTTCAGCCCGGCTTCCGGCTTGGACAGCTTGTCCAGCTGCAGCAGCTGGTGGGCCAGCTCGTAGAGCGCGTTCACGCCGCCTTCGGGGCGGGCGCCCGCGTGGGAGGTCTTGCCCTGCACCGTGAGATATGCCGCGCCGATGCCGCTGGTGGCGAGCGTCAGGCGGGCCTCGGCCCCGCCGCCTTCGAACGAGAAAACGGCGTCCTGATCGGAGCCCAGGCGGGTGATGGTGCTGCGCGCGCCGGGCGAACTGATTTCCTCGTCGCCGTTGATCAGCACCGTGAGGGTGCCGTAGTCCTTGAAACCCAGCTTCTGCAGCAGGGCGATCGTATGGAGGATCATCGCCACGCCGTGCTTGTCGTCGGCGATGCCGAGGCCGTAGGCCCGGTCGCCATCGATGCGGAAGGGCTGGTCCTTCAGCATGCCGTTGCGATAGACGGTGTCCATGTGGGCGATCAGCATGATCTTCTTGTCGCCCGCGCCCTTGAATTCGGCATGGACCATGGGGCCGACCTTCTCGGGCGTATCGTCCAGCCTGAAAACGTCGGTGGCCGGAATGATCTCGACCGTGCCTCCCAGCGCCTTGAAGCGGTCGCGGATCAATTCGGCGATCCGTTCCACGCCGTCGACGTCCTTGCTGCCGGATTCGATGCCGACCAGGTCGCGCATGGTGTCCAGCATGCCCTGCCGCTGCGCCTGGGCCGCCTCGTGGACGGCGGCGACCGGCGCCGCCGGCGCGGCTTGGGCCCCGCCCAGGAAGGCAATGGCGATACAGGTGCGCAGGACGTGCAGGCGGGAGAATGGGAGCGGCATCGGCGGTGGCCTCTGTGTGGGGGGGAGGAGCCCGTGGGGCTCGGACTGGGGCAAACCCTGATAGCGACGATACGGGGCGCGCAGGGCCTCGGAAATGGTGATTCCCCGGGTTGACGGCGCCTCGATTCCGTGCGGGTCCGGGCCCGCCGGGCCCCGGGCGTCTTGCGGGCTCCCGGACGAATGAGAAATGCTAAAATCCGCCCGCTGACCCGGTAATGACCGGTATGGGAATAGGGGCGAATCGGGTTCGCCTTTTTTTATGCGTTTTCGTGCGGCCCCGGGTGGATACCCCTGGGGCGCGGCAACAGGGATTCCATGTTCGAATTTATTCGCAGCCATCGGCGCTGGATGCAGCTCATCCTGCTGCTTCTGATCGTGCCTTCCTTCTTTCTGGTCGGGATTCAAGGCTATGAGAGCTTCATGCGAGCGGAGCCGGAGCTGGCAACGGTCGCCGGGCAGCCGGTTTCGCGCGCCGAATTTGACCAGGCGCACCGCAACCAGCTCGAACAGCTGCGCCAGAGGCTGGGCAGCCAGTTCGATCCGGCCGTCATCGACACGCCGGCGCTGCGCGAAGGCTTGCTGAACCAGCTGATCAACCAGCGTCTTCTGGCCAACGTCGCCATCGACAACCGCTTCTCGGTGTCCGACGAAACGCTGCGCAACACCATCGCCGCCATTCCGGAAGTCCAGGACAATGGCCGTTTCTCGCCCGAGCGCTACCGCCAGGTGCTGGCCGCGCAGGGCATGTCGCCCACCTCGTTCGAGGCCGGCCTGCGCCGCGACCTGGCGGTCGCCCGCGTGCTGGAGCCCATCGGACAGTCCGCCCGCGCGCCCGGTGAAGTCGTGGCTGCGCTGGAAACGGCGCTGACGCAGCAGCGCACGGTGCAGCTGCGCCGCTTCGCCGCCGCGGACTACCGCTCGCAGGTCAGCGTCACGCCGGCCGACATCCAGTCCTGGTACGACGCGAACAAGCAGCAACTGCAGATCCCCGAGCAGGTCCAGGTGCAGTACCTGGTGCTGGACGAAGCCGCCGCCACGCAGGGCGTGCAGGTCAAGGACGAAGACCTGGCCTCGTACTACGAGCAGAACAAGAACCGCTTTGGCCAGCCCGAGCGCCGCCGCGCCAGCCACATCATGATCGAGCTGGCGCCGGGCGCCTCGGAAGACGCCCGCAAGGCCGCGCGCGCCAAGGCCGAGGACCTCGCCAGGCAGGCTGCCGCCGATCCGGCGCAGTTCGCCGAACTGGCGCGCAAGCATTCGCAGGACGCGGGCTCGGCCGCCAACGGCGGCGACCTGGGCTGGCTTGCTCCCGGCATGCTGTCCGGTCCGCTCGAGAAGGCCATCTTCGCCCAGTCCAAGGACCAGGTGTCCGGCGTGATCGAAAGCCCGTCCGGCCTGCACATCGTGAAGGTCACCGAGATCCAGCCCGCCGCCGTCAAGCCCCTGGCCGAGGTCAAGGACCAGATCACCGCCGAAGTCCGCAAGCAGTTGGCCGCCGTGCGTTTCTCGGAAATGGCCAGCCAGCTGAACAAGCAGGTCTACGACAAGCGCGACAGCCTGCAGCCCGCCGCCGACGCCGTCGGCCTGAAGCTGCGCACCGCCTCCGGCGTGACCCGCGAAGGCCTGCTGCCCGCCGACAAGGCCGGCCCGGGCTCCGCCGCCGACAGCCCCGACGCGGCGCTGTTGGACAACCCACGCGTGCGCCAGGTGCTGTTTTCGTCCGACGTCCTGCGCGAGAAGCAGAACTCCGGCGTGATCGAGCTGTCGCCCGACACGATGCTGGCCGTGCGCGTCGCCGCCGTCGAGCCCGCTCACGTGCCCGCGCTGGACAAGGTGACCGATTCGATCCGCGCCAGGCTGCTGGACGAGCGTTCGGCCGAAGCCGCCCGGAAGGCCGGCGAAGCGGCCCTGGCGGCCGACAAGGCCAATCCGGCTGGCACGCCGGAAGGTTTCTCGGAACCCGTGACCGTCGCGCGCCAGGATCCCAAGAATCTGCCGCGCCCGGTGCTGGATGCCGTCATGCGCCTGCCCGCAAGCACGCTGCCCGCATACACGGGCGTGCAGTCGGGCTCCGATTACACGCTGGTGCGCCTGGAGAAGGTCGAGGCCGGCAAGGTCGATCCGGCCGACAAGGAGCGCCTGGCGCAGCAGCTGTCGGGCGCATGGGGCCAGGCCGAAAACGAAGCCATGATCCGCATGCTGCGCGAAGAGTACAAGGTGCAGGTGCTGCCCGCCGCTGCCGAGGTCATCCGCGGCGATCAGCCGGCTGCCGGCTGATCAGGCGGAAGTCAGTTCAACAGGGGCCGCAGGGTCGGCCACACGTTGTCCAGCAAGAGCGGCTGGGCATCCTCGTTCGGATGGATGCCGTCGGCCTGGAACATCGCCCGGTTCGTTGCGATACCTTCCATCAGGAAGGGCACGAGCCGGGCGTTTTCGTCTTTGGCGACAGTGGGGAACACCTGGGCGAAGCGCTGCGTATAGTCCCGTCCGTAATTGGGCGGAATCTGCATGCCGACGATCAGGACCTGCGCGTCGGCCTTGCGGGCGGCCTGCGCCATGGTGCGCAGGTTCTGTTCGGTCATGGACAGCGGCAGGCCGCGCAAGGCGTCGTTCGAGCCCAGTTCCAGCACCACCACGGCGGGCGCGTGCTGGCGCAGCAGCGCAGGCAGGCGGGCAACGCCGCCGCTGGTCGTGTCGCCGCTGATGCTGGCGTTGACGACCTGGTACTTGGGGTATTGTTCCGATACCCGGGCGGACAGCAGCGGCACCCAGCCGGTGCCGCGCTTGATGCCGTATTCGGCCGACAGGCTGTCGCCCAGGACCAGCACGGTGCGCGGCGCGGAACCCTGGGCCGCCGCGGCGGTCTGAGCGTGGGCGGGAGCCACGATGGCGATCGCCAGCGCGGGAACAAGAAGCAGACGGGATAATAGGCGCATGGATAGCAAGAATTCGATCGAGGTGAAAGGGCTGGGCAAGCGGGTGGCCGACGCCGGCGGGACGCTGTCTATCCTGGAAGGAATAGATTTTACGGTCGAGGCCGGCAGCGCGGTGGCCATCACCGGCAGCTCCGGTTCGGGCAAGTCCACCTTGCTGGGACTGCTGGCGGGGCTGGATGTTCCCAGCACCGGCAGCGTGCGCCTGGCCGGCCAGGACCTGTTCGCCCTGGACGAGGACGGCCGCGCGCGCCTGCGCGCCAATCATGTGGGGTTCGTGTTCCAGTCGTTCCAGCTGCTGCCCAACCTGACCGCGCTGGAGAACGTGATGCTGCCGCTGGAGCTGGCCGGGCAGCCCGCGCGCGGCGCCGCGCAGGCCATGCTGGAGCGGGTGGGGCTGGGGGCGCGGCTGCATCATTACCCGCGCACCCTGTCTGGCGGGGAACAGCAGCGCGTGTCGCTTGCCCGCGCCTTCGTGGTGCAGCCGGACCTGCTATTCGCCGATGAGCCCACGGGCAGCCTCGACGCCGCCACGGGCGTGAGGGTGATAGACCTGATGTTCGACCTGCATCGCGAGCACGGCACCACGCTGGTGCTGGTGACCCACGATCCCCAGCTGGCCGCCCGTTGCGGGCGCCAACTGGTGCTGGCCGCGGGCAGGATGGTCGACGGCGCCTGAAGCCATTCCAACGGATCGCCTGTTCGAACGGCCTGCGCAAGAATGGCCGGCCCCGCCGCCGGGGAGCTTCTTTTATTTGGATTTCGCGACGGCCTGGTTCCAGGCCGCCACCACCGCTTCATACTCGGTGGCCGCGGCTTCCTGGCTGACGGGGAAGATCTTGATGGTCTTCAGGTCGGGCAGGGTGGTCAGGCTGGCCACGGCGACGTCCGTGCGCGTCGGGCGGCGGAAGTTCTTCACCAGCTGGGACTCCTGCGATTCCTTGCTCAACAGGCCGTCGTACAGGGCCTTGGCGGCATCCATGTTCTTCGCGCCCTTGATGATGAACATGCCTTCGGGCGCCAGGTAGCTGCCCTCGGTCGGGTAGACCAGCTTGATCTCCTTCTGGCCGCCGGCCACGTATTCCTGCGCGGCGTATTCCAGCGTCATGCCCACGGCGTACTCGCCCGCGGCCACGCCCTTGTAAGTGGTGCCCGAGGACGCCGTGACCACGGCGTTGGCCGCGATCTTGTCCAGGCCTTCCTGGCCGAACTGCTTGTACAGGCCATACACCAGCATGTAGGCGGTGCCGCTCTTGGACGGATCGGTAATGGCGAACTTGTTCTTCCATTGCGGCTGCATCAGGTCCGACCAGGTGGCCGGGGCCGGCAGGCCCTTGAGCTGCCGTTCATTGACCATCATCACCATGACGTGCACGTTCGTGCCCACCCAGAGATCGTCCGGGCCGCGGAACTCGGCCGGGATCTTGTCCAGGTCGGCCGGGCGATAGGGCTGGAGATGCTGGCGGTATGCGCCCAGCGTGCCGAAGCCGCCGCTCCAGAACAGGTCGCCGCGCGGGTTCTGCGATTCGGCCTCGATGCGCTTCATCATCGTGCCCGTGCCGCCCGTGACGGGCTGGACGTTCAGCTTGGGCGCGTGCTGCTTCACGGCTTCCAGCGCGGTTTCGATCGTCTCGGTGTTGTTGGACGAGTAGAGCACCACGTTCTGGGCATGGGCCGCGCCCGTGGCCAGGGCCGCGGCCAGGACACTGTACTGAAGAATGTGCTTGAGTTGCATGGTGAGCCTCTGTGCGAGTGGGTTATTTGCCGGAGAACAGCTTGATGCGGAACGCCTTGACCGACACGATGATGGGCAGCACGATCACCGTGACCAGGGCGGCGCCGTAGGCCGACGCCATGCCCAGCCTGCCGCCGTCCACCTGGCGGAAAATCGCGATGGGCATCGTCTCCAGGCCGCCGCTGTAGGCGACGATGGAGGCGGACAGTTCCGATATCGTCGTCAGCCACATCAGGATGGCGGCCGAGATGATCGACGCCTTCATGGCGGGCAGGACCACCTTGAAGAAGGTCATGAGCGGGGAGACGCCCAGGCTGATCGAGGCTTCCTCGATCGACTCGGGGATGTTGAACAGCACCGACGAGGCGTTGCGCACCGCGAAGGGCAGGCGCCGCACCGTGTAGCACAGCACCATGATGCCGGAGGTGCCGGCCAGCACGAGCCAGCCGGTATTGAAGGTCTGCACCAGGGCGATGCCCAGCACCGTGCCGGAGATGGTGAGCGGCAGCACCACGATGTAGTCCAGGACCTGCGTGGACGCGCTGCGTTTCTTGATCGTCAGGTAGCTGGCCAGGACCGCGAAGGCCACGCCCAGCACGGTGGCCAGGGAGGCGAACTTCAGCGAGTTCAGGATGGGCTCCGGCGCCCCGTGCAGCGCGCGCTGCATGCTGGCGATTGACCATTGCCCCCATTGCATGACCGGCCCGCTGGTCTTGGTGAAGGCCGCGATGAAGACGACGATGAGCGGCAGCAGGGAGATGAAGATCACCAGGCCCACGCCGCTGGTGTAGAGCAGGGCGGTCCAGGAGCGCACGCGCGTGGCGGCGGGCGCGCGGCCCTGTGTCATCGTGTAGACCTTGCGTTCGACCACGCGCTTCTGGAAGAACAGCACGATGGCGACGATGGCGATGGACACCACGGACATGGCGCTTTGCAGCGTGGGGCTACCGCCCATTTCGCTGACGAAGGTGTTGTAGGTCATCACCGACAGCAGGGGCACGCGGCTGCCCAGCAACATCGCCAGCGCGAAGTTGCCCACCACCAGGGTGAACACGACCAGCGCATTGACGAGCACCGCGGGCAGCAGCACCGGCACCAGCACCCGCAGCCTGGTCAGGAAAGGCGGCGTGCCCAGGCTCAGGCCCGCTTCCTCGAGCTGGCCGTCGAAGCCGCGCAGCGCGGCCAGCACGCCCAGGTAGATATAGGTGTAGTAGACGAGCGTCATGGAGAACACCATGCCCGTCCAGCCGTAGAAGGACGGCAGCGAAATGCCCGCGTCGCCCAACAGATTGGTCAGGATGCCGTTGTTGCCGAGGATCAGCAGCCAGGACTGGCCCACGATGATCTCGGGAATCACGATGGTCAGCACCGGCAGGATGGCCACCAGGTTCTTCAGCGGAAAGTCGTAGCGCGCCACCATGTAGGCGAAGGGCACGCCCACCAGCACCGTGCACGTCGTGACGGCCAGGCCCAGAATCAGGGTGTTGCCGAAGGCCTCCACGTACTGCGAGTCGGCCAGCAGGGCGCGGAACCCCTCCAGCGAGAAGCCGCCGTCCTGCCCGGTGATGCTGTTGCCAAAGAGCACGCCCAGCGGATAGAGCACGAAGAACAGCAGCAAGGCCAGGCTGATCGCGGTGAGGACGCCCCAGGGCCACCATTGGATTTTCATGGCGTGCGCGTCCTCAGGCGTTGACGACGCGGCTGTCGGCCGGGATCAGGACCTGCACGGCTTCGCCCGGCTGGAATTGCGCCACCATGTTGCCGGCGTGCAGCTCGACACGGATCTCGGAGCCGTTCGCCAGCGCGATCCGGTAGGCCGTCTTGAAGCCCAGGTACTGCCGCCGCAGCACCTTGCCCGGCAGGGTGTTGGGCACGTAGGGCGTGGGAGCCATCAGCGCGAGCTCTTCCGGCCGCGCGATCAGCATGCCGTTTTCCGCCAGTTGCGCGCTGCCCTGCACGCCGTCGAAACCCAGGCCGCAGAGTTCATAGCGGACATGGCCGGCGGGCGCGCCCGCCTGGCCGTTCCTGGCCGGGACCGGGATCACGTTGGCCGAGCCGATGAAGTCCGCCACATAGGCATTCACCGGCGTGCCGTAAAGTTCTTCCGGGGTGCCCAGCTGGGCGATGTCGCCGTGGTCCATGATCGCGATGCGGTCGGACATGGCCAGCGCTTCTTCCTGGTCGTGAGTCACGAATACGGTGGTGATGCCGGCCTCGCGCACCAGATCGAGGATCACGTCGCGCATCTGCAGGCGCATCTTGGCGTCCAGGTTGGACAGCGGTTCGTCCATCAGCAGCACGCGCGGCCGGATGACCAGCGCGCGCGCCAGGGCGACGCGCTGGCGCTGCCCGCCGCTCATCTGCGCGGGGTAGCGGTCGGCAAGCGTCAGTAATCCCACCTTGTCCAGCGCTTCGTTGACGCGCCGCGCGGTCTCGGCCCGGGCTACGCCCCGGGCGCGCAGGCCGTAGGCCACGTTGTCGAAGGCGCTCTTGTCGGGAAAGAGCGCGTAGTCCTGGAACACCATGCCGATGTCGCGGCGGTGGGCGGACACGTGGGTCACGTCGTCCTGGTCGAACAGCAGGCGGCCGGCGTCGGGCGCGTAGAAGCCGGCAATGCAGCGCAGCAAAGTGGTCTTGCCGCAGCCGCTGGGGCCCAGCAGCGTATAGAACGCGCCGTCCGGGATGCGCAGGGACAGGTTGCGCAGCACGTGCTGCCCGCCGAAGGTCTTGACGATGCCGTCTACCGTGATTGATGCCATGTTGGGTTCCTGCCTGAGATTGTCGGCATCATAGGAACCGGCCCGCCGGGCGACCAGCAGTGTTTTTTAAGGCGTGGCGTTAGATTTTCTAAGAGGTCGGCGGCATGCCTATCCCCTAGAATGCGGCTGGATATGGCGCGCGCGGCAAGCGGCGCGCCGACAATAACTAGACGACAAGGGTAAACGTGGGAAAGAGCAGCGCAGCATGGCGCCAGGCGCGCGCCTGGCCCGGCTTCAACTGAGATGGCGGGCCCCAGCCTGCCGCCGCTGAAGGCCTTGCGGGTATTCGAAGCCGCGGCGCGCCTGCGCAGTTTCACGGCGGCGGCCGACGAGTTGAGCATTACGCATAGCGCGGTCAGCCAGCAGATCCGCATTCTCGAAGAGTATGTGGGGCAGCCCCTGTTCGCGCGCGAGGCGCGTGGCGTGGCGCTGCTGCCTTGCGCCCAGGCGTATTTCCCGGAGGTGCAGGCAAGCCTGGAACGCATCGCGGCGGCTACCGCCAAGCTGAGATCGCCTGCGTATGGCGGCGTGCTGCGGGTCTGCGCAACTCCGTCCCTCACCATGAAATGGCTGATTCCGCGGCTGTCGGCCTTTCAGGCGCGGCACCCGGGCATCGACGTGCAGTTGACCACGCAAGGGCGCCCCTTCCTGGACCGCGGCGGCGACGCCGGCAGCGACGTGTTGATCCGCCATGGCTACATGGCGCATTCCGAGCTGGCCTGCGTGCACTGCCTGGACGATTTCCATGTGCCGGTGGCGTCGCCGCGCTTCATCGAACGCAACCGTCTGGCCGCGCCGGCGGACTGCCTGGGGCATCCGCTGCTGAAGACCGCCGGTGGCATGGATCATTGGCCGCGCTGGTTCGCGCTGGCGAAGGTGGACGTGCCCGCGCAATTGCCCGGCCCGGTCTTCGACCATCAATTTCTGTGCATGCAGGCCGCCATGAACGACCTGGGCATCGCGCTTGCCCCGTGGTGCCTGCTGGACGACGACATCCGCGCCGACCGGCTGCGCCCGCTGTTCGCGGCGCCGCAGCTGCCCAACGCCGGGATCCATGCGCTGTACCGGCCGGAAGGCCCGGCCGCGGCCTCGGCGCAATTGTTCATCGACTGGCTCTGCGCGCAAGGGCGCGAGCCGTCCCAACCTGGATAGACAAGAGGACTTACCATGCTGCTGCCCACGACGATTCCCGGCCTGCAATGGCGCGGCATCGAGCCGCCGCTCGCGCTGTCGGACTACAAGCTCATCGCGTTCGACATGGACTCGACCCTGATCTCGATCGAAACGCTGGACGAGATGGCGGACCTGGTGGGCAAGAAGGCCGAAGTGGCGGCGCTGACCGAGGCCGCCATGCGCGGCGAGATCGTGGATTACAAGCAGAGCCTGCGAGAGCGGGTGGCCCTGCTGGCCGGCATGCCGGAGGCGGCGCTGGACGAGGTCTACGAACGGCGGCTGCGCATCAACCCCGGCGCCGAGGCGCTGATCGCGGCCTGCAAGGCCGCCGGCCTGAGATGCCTGCTGGTGACGGGCGGCTTTACCTGCTTCACGGACAGGCTGCGCGCGCGCCTGGGCCTGGACGACGTGCGCGCCAACGTGCTGGAGGTGCGCGACGGCCGCCTGACGGGCCGGCTGCTGCCCCAGCCGTGGGGCGATATCTGCGACGGCGAGGAGAAGCGCCGCAAGCTGCTGGAAGTGTGCGCGTCGCTGGGGACGGGGCCGGAGCGCGCCATCGCGGTGGGCGACGGCGCCAACGACCTGCCGATGATGCGCGCCGCGGGGCTGTCGGTGGGCTACCGGGCCAAGCCGGCCGTGCGCCAGGAAGTCAATGTGGCGATCGACGAGGGCGGCCTGGACCGCCTGTTGGAACTGTTTTGAGCGGACGCCGGGGCCGAGACCGCCAGCCCCCCGTTATCGGGGCCGCCGGGTAATCGTTTTCCCGAAATATAGTTCGTCGGGACGACGCCGTAATCATAGGGGAGGAAGGTGCGTCCGCCTTCCGGACTCGACCTATGACAAGGAGTCGTCATGACTATTCAGGCTTTGACGCGTGCGTTGTCTGTGCTCACTCTACTTGTTCCCGTCGCCGCCGGTGCCCACGGCGGTTCGATCCGCTTCTCCGGCGCGATCGTGCAGCCTGCGGAGTGCAAGGCGGAGATGAAGGGCAACACTGCGCGTAGCGGCAGTCCGCGCGCAAGATGCCGGGAAATTGCCGGTCAGCCGGCGATACCCGCAGAAGCGCGCGTCCAGGTCAGTACGAGGGCCTCCTCGTCGGCGCGGGGGCCGGACGGCGGCCCGCGCCGTCACCTCGTCGTGACGCTGGAATACCGCTGACGCGGCTGGCGCCCATCAGAGCAGCCCACGGATCTCCACCGCCGGATCGACGTCGGCGTCGTAGTCCACGCCGTCGATCTCGAACCCGAACAGGCGCAGGAACTCCCGCTTGTAGCCGGCGAAGTCCGTCATCTGGTAGACGTTCTCGCTCGACACCTGGCCCCACAGGGCCTGCACGCGGGCCTGCACCTCGGGATCGAGTTCCTTGCGGTCCGCGCGCAGCCGGCCTTCCTGATCCAGGATCGGCGCCGCGCCGCAAATGCTGTCGCGGTACAGGCCATAGACCTGTTCGATGCAGCCTTCGTGCGTGCCTTGCTCCTTCATGATCTTGAAGAGCAGCGACAGGTAGAGCGGCATCATCGGGATCGCCGAGCTGGCCTGCGTGACCACCGCCTTCAACACGGAAACGCGGGCGTCTCCGCCGCGCGCGGCCAGCTTGGCGCGAATGTCCAGCACCTTCTGGTCCAGGTCTTTCTTGGCCGCGCCGATCGAGCCGTTCCAATAGATGTCGTGGGTGATCTTCTCGCCCAGGTAGGTGAAGGCCGTCGTCGTGGCGCCTTCGGCCAGCACGCCGGCCTCCAGCAAGGCATCGATCCACATCTGCCAGTCCTCGCCGCCCATGACCGCGACGGTGGCGTCGATCTCGGCCTGGGTGGCGGGCTCCAGCACGGATTCCCTCACCACTTCGCGGTCGGTGTCCAGGCCGCGCAGGCTGACCGCGCCGCCGATGGGCTTGAGCGTCGAGTTGAAGACTTCCCCGGTCTTCGGGTGCGTGCGCCGCGGCGCGGCCAGGCTGTATACCACCTGGTCGACCTGGCCCAGGTCGCGCTTGATCGCCTCGATGGTCTTGCGCTTGATCTCGTCGGAGAAGGCGTCGCCATTGATGCTCTTGGCGTACCGCCCCGCGGCCTGCGCCTGTTCGTGGAAGGCGGCCGTGTTGTACCAGCCCGCGGTGCCGGGCTTGCCGCCCTCGGGCGGGCGCTCGAAGAACACGCCCAGGGTCTGCGCGCCACAGGCGAACGCCGCGCTGATGCGCGCCGCCAGCCCGTAGCCTGTCGATGCGCCCAGCACCAGGACGCGCTTGGGGCCTCCGGCTATCGGGCCTTGCGCCTCGACGTAGTCGATCTGGTTCTTGACGTTGGCGGCGCAGCCGACGGGGTGGGTGGTTACGCAGATGAAGCCGCGCACACGGGGCTTGATGATCATGAGGGCCTCGATTCGGGGGATGCCGGGGGAGGAGCCCTCGCGGCAAAGCGCAAGGGCGACCCGCATTGTACGGGAGGCGCCCGGGAGCGCCCCTCCGTGGCGGTTCAGCGGGCGCGGACGTCCGCCAGGGGAGCGGCGGGCGCGCGGCCGCGGCGCCATTCCACCACGCCGATGCATATGCCGCTGGCGCAGATGATCGCGATGCCGAGCCAGGTCAGGGCGTCCGGGAAATGGCCCCATACCAGCCAGCCCACGGAAGTGGCGCTGATGATCTGCAGATAGACGAACGGCGCCAGCGTGGAGGCGGGCGCCCGACGGTAGGCCGCGATCTGGAACAGATGGCCGAGGCCGCCGGTGATGCCGGTGGAAATCAGCACGATCCAGTCCAGCGGCGCCAGCGCCCGCAGCACGGGCAGGGCGGGCGGCAGGATGAAGGGCAGCGCGATCGTCAGGAAGACGGTGCCCACGGCGCCGCTCCAGATCAGCGAAGTGAAGGGATCGTCGCCGGCCACGCGCCGCGTGGCGATGAACTGCACGGCGAAGCAGCAGGCCGTGATCAGGCCGAAGATCGTGCCGACGGGATGCAGGCCGCCGCCGGGACGGATCACGATGACCACGCCGATGAAGGCGACGCCGGCGGCGACGAAGCGCGAGAGGCGCGCCGGTTCCTTGAGGACCCAAGGCGCGGCGGACAGCACCAGCAGAGGCGCCAGGAAGTTGATGGCGGTGGCCTCGGCCTGCGGGATGTAGCTCAGCGTGGTGAAGAACATCAGCGTGGCCAGGAACATCGAGCCGCCGCGGATGACCTGCTCGCGCGGCTTGTTGCTGCGCAATATCCGCAGCCCGCGCGCGGGGAGCACCAGCGCCAGCACCAGCGCCAGGTGCACCGCATAGCGGAACCACGAGAGCACCAGGAGCGGCACGCCTTCGTTCATGACCCACTTGCCGCTGGCGTCCAGACAGGACAGGGTCCACATCGACAGCACCAGCAGCAGCACCCCGAGCATCGGGCCGCGTGCGGCGGGCGCGCCGGAGCGCGTGCGACCGTTATCGGCCGGGGTCATCGGAAAACTCCTTATTTTGGGGCCCTGTTCCCGGGGATCGGCAGGCGGCTGACATGATACGCTCATCGAGCCGGGGGAACAGGCTCATGATCGAATTACGCAACATAGAAACTTTTTTCTGGGTGGCCACGCTGGGCAGCTTCCGCGCGGCGTCGGAAAAGCTCAACACCACGCAGCCCGCGGTATCGCAACGCATCGCCTCGCTGGAGGCAGACCTGGGCGTGCGCCTGTTCGAGCGCGAGGCGCGCGGCGTCAAGCTGACGGGCAAGGGGCACGAACTGCTGTCGCACGCCGAACGCATGCTGCAGGTGCGGCGCGACATGTTCGAGGCCGCCCGCGAGCAGAACGTCATGACCGGCACGGTGCGCATCGGCGTGGCCGAGACCATCGTGCAGACCTGGCTCCCCACGCTGATCGAACTGATCCATACGACATATCCCGCGCTGGTGCTGGAGATCGAAGTGGACACCACGCACGTGCTGCGCTCCCACCTGATGTCGCGCCAGATCGACCTGGCCTTCCTGATGGGGCCGGTGCTCGAAGCCCGGGTCGAGAACCTGCCCCTGTGCACGTATCCGCTGGCCTGGGTGGCCAGCCCCATGCTGGACCTGGGCCCGGAGCCGCTGACCCTGGAGCGGATCGGCAAGCTGCCCATCATTACCTATCCGTCCAATAGCGCGCCTTACCGCGTCGTGCGCGACATGCTGACGCGGGCCGGCGTGGCCTCGCCGCGCATGTACGGCAGCGCGTCCATGTCGATGGTGGTGCGCATGACACAGGATGGAATAGGCACGAGCGTCATCGCGCCGGTGTTCCTGGGCAAGGAGCTGGCCCGGGGCGAGTTGCGCATTCTGAGGGTGGAGGCGGATCCCTTGCCGGAACTGAGCTTCACGGCGACCTGGGTGCAGGGCCCGGACAGCCACGCGGTGCGGCTCATCGCGCAGATGGCGCAGAAGGTCGCCGCCCAGGCCGGGAACGGCACGCCCTGCTAGCGGCCTCGCAGAGGCGGTTCGCCGGCTCCGCGTCCCTAGGTGTTTTCCCCAGCAGACAGTGTCCCTTTTTTTATGCCGACCCGTCCCCAAGAGCAGGAAAACGCTTCTTCGGCTGCCCGCAAAGCCGCGCCGCCACGTCGTTTGGCGAAAATGCCGCGCGTTGCGCCGGCGAGACCCAAGAAATATTTATACCCCCGTATCGCAACTTACGATTGGACGCCCCAGGGTCCTGACGATGCAATGGCGGCGCATCGACAATGATCGCTGCCGGGGCTCCTGACTTCCCGATAGCCATCCGCGCGCGACGAGGATAACGGGATCCCGCGCGCGGCATACCATCCCGCCAGCTAGGAGTTTTGTCCATGAAAAAGTCTCTCGCTTTCGCCGCCGTCGCCGCCAGCCTGTTGGCCGGCGCCGCCCAGGCCCAGGACCTGCCCAAGACCCAACTGAAGGTAGTGGGGGGCTTGAGCAACCTGACCGCCTACAACGACTACGAAAAGCCGTTCTGGACCAAGACGATCCCCGAGCTGTCCAAGGGCCAGGTCACGGCGACGATCAAGGGTTTCAATGAAATGGGCCTGAAGGGTCCCGAATTGCTGCGCCTGATGTCGCAGGGCGTGGTCGAGTTCGGCACCGCCACGCTGGCCTATTTCGCCAGCGACAATCCCATCAACGAGGCCATCGACCTGGCCGGCCTGGCGCCGGATGCCAAGACCGCGCGCGCCGTGACCGACGCATTCGAACCGGTCTACGCCAAGCTGTACGGCGAAGGCAGCAACGTCAAGCTGCTGGGCATCTCCACCTATCCCGCCCAGGTGCTGTTCTGCAACGCCGAGATCAAGGGCCTGGCCGACATCAAGGGCAAGAAGGTGCGCACCAGCAGCCGCACCACCGCCGAATTCGTCGAGGCGCTGGGCGGTTCCAGCGTGACGATGGCGTTCGGCGAAGTCGTGCCGGCGCTGCAGAACAAGGTGGTGGACTGCGCCATCACGGGTTCGCTGTCGGGTTATTCGGCCAAATGGTATGAAGTCTCCACCCACCTGGTCGCGCTGCCGATCAACTGGAACCAGCAGATCCACGCCGTGAACCAGAAGGCCTGGGACAAGCTGGATCCCAACGTGCGCACCTTCCTGCAGACCAACGTGAAGACGCTGGTCGACAACATCTGGGACGCCGCCGCGCGCCAGACCCAGGAAGGCTACGACTGCAACACCGGCGCGGCCGCCTGCCCGTATCCCGTCAAGGGCAAGATGGTGCTGGTCCAGCCCTCCGACGCCGACCGCGAACTGCTCAAGAAGGTCACGCAGGAAGCCGTGCTGCCCAAGTGGGCCGCGCGTTGCTCGGCCCAGTGCGTGAAGGACTTCAACGCCACCATCGGCAAGACGCTGGGCGTGGTCGCCCAGAAGTAGGTCCCCTGAAGCGCTGCGCGCTTTTCCCCGGGGGGGGGGCATGCCAGCGGACCGGCGGAGCCGGATCCGCGGCATCCCGACCCGGGGGCTTGTTACATAGACGGGGAGGCGACGTGCAGTCGGCTCCGTAAAGGTTCTTTATGACTCAATCCGAACACTTCCGCCTGCTCGGCGGCATCTTGCGGCGTGCCGAGAGTTTCTCGCGCATGGCCGTCTGGGCCGGCGGCGCCTTGACGGTGGCCAGCGTCCTGCTGATTTCGTTCGACGTGCTGGCCCGAAAATTCCTGGGTTTCACCACCGGCGGCGCCGACGAACTGTCGAGCTACGCCTTCGCCATCAGCACCTCCTGGGCGCTGGCCTTCGCCACGCTGCAGCGCGCCAATGTGCGCGTGGACGTGCTGTACCAGCACATGCCGGTGCGCGTGGCCGCCGTGCTCGACTGGATTTCCATGGTGGCCCTGGCCATCTTCATGGTCTACCTGACCTATTACGCGTCCGAGGTGGTGCAGGCCTCGTGGGCGCAGAAGTCGACCGCCAACACGCCCTTGGCTACGCCCTTGTGGATTCCGCAAGGCCTGTGGCTGCTGGGCCTGGCCTGGATGTGCATCACCGTGGCGCTGATGCTGGCGCGCGCCTCGGCGGCGCTGGTGACGGGCGACCTTGAGCTGGTCAAGAACATCTGCGGCGTGCGTTCGGCGCAGGAAGAGGCCGACGAGGAAGCCGCCGCCGGCGAGCGCATGGTCAAGGGAGACGCAGCATGATTTCGACCGCATTGATCCTGCTCCTGGTGCTGATCGGCCTGTCCATTCCCGTGGGCGCGGCACTGGGCGTGCTGGGCCTGATACTGGACCCGATGTTCTCCATGCTGCCGCTCACGCGGGCCATCGGCGAGATCTCCTGGAGCACCAACAACGAATTCCTGCTGGTGGCGATCCCGCTGTTCATCATGCTGGGAGAAGTGCTGTTGCGCGCGGGCTTCGCCGAGCGCATGTACGGCGCGATGAGCCTGTGGCTGTCGTGGCTGCCGGGCGGGCTGATGCACGCCAACATCGGCGCGTCCACGCTGTTTTCGGCCACGTCCGGTTCCAGCGTGGCCACGGCCGCGACCGTGGGCACCGTCGCCATCCCGCAGATCCGCAAGTACGGCTATAACGAGCCGCTGTTCCTGGGCAGCCTGGCGGCCGGAGGCACGCTCGGCATCCTGATCCCGCCGTCCATCAACCTGGTCATCTATGGCGTGCTGACGAATTCGTCCGTGCCCAAGCTGTACCTGGCCGGCATCATCCCGGGCTTCGCGATGGCGGCGCTGTTCATGCTGACCGTGGTTGTCGCCTGCGTGGCCAAGCCGTCCTGGGGCGGCAAGAAGATCCAGGCAACCTGGGGCCAGCGCCTGGCCAGCCTGGTGCACCTGGCGCCGCCGATGGGGATTTTCTTTCTGGTGGTGGGCTCCATCTACGCCGGCCTGGCGACGCCGACCGAGGCGGCCGCGCTGGGCGTGCTGGGCGCGCTGATCCTGGCCGCGTGGTTCCGCCGGCTGACGTGGTCGATGCTGCGCGAGGTCATGGAAGGCACCATGCGTTCCACGGCCATGATCATGCTGATCGTCATCGCGGCCAGCTTCCTGAACTTCGTCATGTCCGCCACCGGACTGACCGACGCGCTGACGCAGTCGATCACCGGCCTGGGCCTGTCGCCCGGATGGATGCTGCTGATCGTGGTGGTCTTCTACCTGGTGCTCGGCTGCTTCATGGAGACGCTGTCCATGATGATCACCACCATCCCCATCGTGGCGCCGATCATGATCGGGCTGGGGTTCGATCCCATCTGGCTGGGCATCGTGATCATCATCCTGGTCGAGGCCGCGCTCATCACGCCGCCGGTGGGCCTGAACCTGTTCGTCGTGCAGAGCCTGCGCAAGAGCGGGTCCATGAACGCAGTGATCGTGGGCAGCCTGCCGTTCGTCGCGGCCATGTTCGTGATGCTGGCGCTGCTGGCGTTCTGGCCCGACCTGGCGCTGTGGCTGCCGCGCGTCTTCGGTTGAGCGTCATTCCTCCACGCACGTCCCGGGCGCGGCGAGCCGCCGCGCCTTTTACCTCCTAGTTTCCGCAGGACAGATATGAAAGCCGTATTCCAGATCGAAGACACCCAGCCCCGCCAGGTTGAAGTGGATTTCAACACCGTGATCGTTGCCGGCTGGGCCGGCCGCGATATGGCGGCCATCGAGCACCACATCGAGGAACTGGCCGCCATCGGCGTGCCGCGACCGAGCAGCGTGCCGCTGTATTACCGCATCGCCGACAACCAGCTGACCCAGGACGAGACCGTGCAGGCGCTGGGCGAGGAGTCCTCGGGCGAGGTCGAGACCTTCGTGTTCGCGGTCGATGGAGAGATGTACGTCAGCATCGCCTCGGACCACACCGATCGCAAGCTCGAGACCTACAGCGTGGCCATGTCCAAGCAGGTCTGCGTGAAGCCCGTGGCCAGGAGCGCCTGGCGCCTGGCCGACGTGGCGGACTACTGGGACGAACTGGTCATCCGTTCCTACATCGTCGAGAACGGCGTGGAAGTCCTGTACCAGGAAGGTCCGCTGGCCTCGCTGCGCACGCCGCAGGACCTGATCGCCGGTTATACCGGCGGCGCGGCCGTGCTGCCCGAAGGCGCGGGTATGACCTGCGGCACGGTGGGCGCGATCGGCGGGATCCGCCCGTCGGTGGACTTCACGATGGAGTTGCACGATCCGCGCCGCCAGCGCAGCCTGCGTCACCGCTATCATGTCGAGACGCTTCCCGTGGTGGCCTGAACCCGCCCGGGCGCTGATCGCCAGGCGCGCCGATGACGGGCGCGCCGATTCGCACTTTTGCCGCCTGGCGGCGCTAGGATGACTATGGTTTCGACCCTGAATGATCTGAATCTGGCCCTGCGGGAAGGCCGCGTGAGTTCCGTGGAACTGACGGAAGCCGCGCTGGCGCGGGCCCAGGACGAAGCGGGCGAGGGCGCCCGCGTCTTCACCCGCTTGTATGCCGAATCCGCGCTGGCGCAGGCGCGCGCCTCGGACACCCTGCGCGCGGCGGGTATCGTCCGTTCGGCCGTGGACGGCCTGCCCATCAGCATCAAGGACCTGTTCGACATCGAGGGCGAAACCACGATGGCGGGTTCGGTCGCGCGCGAAGGCGAGCCGGCGGCCGACGCCGATGCGGACGTCGTGCAGCGCCTGGTGGCCGCGGGCGCGGTCATCATCGGCCGCACCAACATGACCGAATTCGCCTACTCGGGACTGGGCATCAATCCCCACTACGGCACGCCGCTGAATCCCTATGACCGCGCCACAGGCCGCATTCCCGGCGGTTCGTCCTCCGGCGCCGCGGTGTCCGTGTCCGACGGCATGTCGGCCGCGGCCATCGGTTCCGACACCGGCGGATCGGTGCGCATCCCCGCTGCGCTTTGCGGTCTGACGGGCTTCAAGCCCAGCGCCTGGCGCGTTTCCATGGACGGCGTGCTGCCGTTGTCGGCCAATCTGGATTCCATCGGTCCCATCGCGGCAAGCGTGCGCTGCTGCGCAGAACTGGACGCCATCCTGTCCGGCGACGGCGGTCCGGTGCCGGAGGCGATGCCGCTGCGCGGCCTGCGCCTGGCGATCCCGACCACGCTGGCGTTGGACGCGATGGACAAGCACGTGGCCGAGAGCTTCGCGGCCGCGGTGAGCCGGCTGAAGAGCGCGGGCGCGCTGGTCGACGAGATCGCGGTTCCGGAATTCGCCGAGCTGTCGGCCATCAACGCCAAGGGCGGCTTCACCGCCGCCGAGGCCTGGGCCTGGCACCGTGACCTGATCGCGCGCGCCGGCAAGCGCTACGACCCCCGCGTGGTGTCGCGCATCATGCGCGGCAAGGACATGAGCGCGGCCGACTACCTGGACCTGCTGGACGCCCGCGAAGCCTGGGTGGCCGCGGTGGACCGGCGCATTGCCGGCTACGATGCGCTGATCATGCCGACCACGCCCATCGTGGCGCCGGCGGTGGCGGATCTGCAGGCCTCGGACGATGCCTATTACGCCGCCAACGGCCTGATCCTGCGCAATCCCACGCTGATCAATTTCCTGGATGGCTGCGCGCTGTCGCTGCCTTGCCAGGCGGCGGGCACGGCGCCGGTGGGCCTGATGATCGCCGGCAGCAATGGCGCCGACCGCCGCATCCTGGCCATCGGCCTTTCGGTCGAGGAACTGCTCGCCGACCGGTAACGCCGGGGCAGGCAGGCGCTAAGATGGCATCTCCACAGCCGGATCCGGTGCCATGATCGATCTGCGCAATATCGAGACGTTCTTCTGGGTGGCGACGCTGGGCGGCTTTCGCGCCGCGGCCGAAAAGCTCAGCGCCACCCAGCCCGCGATTTCCCAGCGCATCGCTTCGCTGGAGTCCGACCTGGGCGTCCGGCTCTTCGATCGCGACACCCGCGGCATCAAGCTGACCGGCAAGGGGCGAGAGCTGCTGTCGCATGCCGAGCGCATGCTGCAGATGCGGCGCGACATGCAGGAAGCCGCCCGCGCCAAGAGCGTCATGAGCGGCACGCTCAGGCTGGGTGTGTCCGAAACCATCGTCCACACCTGGCTGCCCGCCTTGATGGAACACCTGCACGACGCCTATCCGGCGCTGATGGTCGAGATCCAGGTGGATACCACCACCATGCTCAAGACGCAGCTGGCTTCGCGCCAGATCGACCTGGCGTTCCTGCTGGGGCCGATGGAGGAGCCCCGGGTCGAGAACCTCTACCTGTGCAACTATCCCTTGCGCTGGGTGGCGAGCCCCAAGCTCAGGGTAGGGCGCCAGCCCATTGCCCTGAAGCGGCTCGCGCAGTGGCCCGTCATCACGTATTCCTCCACCACCGACCCGCACCGCGCCGTGCGCCAGCTGCTGCAGCAGGCAGGCGTGGAGGCCCCGCGCATGTATGGCAGCTCGGCGCTGAGCGTGATCGTGCGGATGGCGCAGGACGGCATCGGCACGGCCGTCATCGCGCCCGTGATCCTGCACAAGGAGCTGGCCCAGGGCGAACTCCGCATCCTGGACGTCAAGGCGCCGGCCTTGCCGCCGCTGCATTACACGGCCTGCTGGATGCAGGGGCCCGACAGCCAGATTCCGCGGGCCGTGGCCGAGGCGGCGCAGCAGATCGCCCGCGAAGAGGCGCTGCGCCATCCGGCATAACCCTGATAAGTAAATTTGATCGGGGTTTATCGCAACTTGTGATTGGACGGCCGGCCGCGGTTCCTGTGCAATGCCGCGTATCGACATCGTCATCAAAGAGGATAGCCATGGTTTCGAATCCTGGTGCGCGCGGCAGCGTGGAATTGGCGCGGCAGGCGCGTCTGGACGCGCGCAGCGGCAAGCTGACCGGTCCTACCGCGAACCTGGCGCCGGGCCACGTCCAGGCCAACCTGGCGATCCTGCCGCGCGCGCTGGCGGCGGACTTCCTGCACTTTTGCCAGCGCAATCCCAAGCCCTGTCCGCTGCTGGCCATGTCCGAGCCGGGCGCCCCCTCGTTGCCGGAACTGGGCCAGGATATCGACATCCGCACCGACATCCCGCGCTATCGCGTCTGGAAGGACGGCGAACTGGTGGCCGAGCCCACCGACGTGCGCGACATCTGGCGCGACGACCTGGTTTCGTTCCTGATCGGATGTTCGTTCTCGTTCGAGGAAGCGATGCTGGACAACGGCCTGCCGGTGCGTCACATCGAGCAGGGCTGCAACGTTCCGATGTACCGCACCAACGTTGCGACCCACGCCGCGGGCGTCTTCAGCGGCCCGCTGGTCGTGTCGATGCGTCCCTTGAAGGCCGCCGACGCGATCCGCGCCATACAGGTCACTTCGCGCTTTCCATCGGTCCACGGCGCGCCGGTCCACATCGGCGACCCCTCGTTGATCGGGATTGCCGATATCGGCCGCCCGGACTATGGTGACCCCGTGGAGATACGGGCCGGCGAAATGCCGGTGTTCTGGGCTTGCGGCGTGACGCCGCAGTCCGTGGTCGCCGCGGTGCGTCCCGAGTTTTGCATCACCCACGCGCCGGGCCACATGCTGGTCACGGATCTCGTCAACAGCAGGATGGCGGTGTTCTGACCGCCGCGCCGCCCGGCTGCGCTTCGGCGGCCGGCGGCAAGATGCCGTTCCAGCAGTAGCGGTTGTGCCACCAAAACGATCCATCACAGGACAAGGGGAAATGGCGACAACAGTTCAGGTCCTGGCCGCCTCCGACCGGAGGACGCCGGGCCGCCGCGAGTCCGCGCGCGCCTGCCCGGCGCGCCGCGGCCCATGCATTTGCATTGTTTTCTCACCTAGCCGCACCAATCCAGGAGTCTAGTAATGAAGATGAAGCTCATTGCGGGTGTCGCCGCGAGTCTGGCGCTGATCGCCGCCGTGCCTGCCCAGGCGCAGGACAAGGCGGTGCGCATCGGCGCGATTTATCCCCTGTCCGGCGCGCTGGCGTCGACCGGCTCGGAGATCAAGGCGGCCATCGAACTGGCCGTGGACATCATCAACAATCCGCATCCGGAGCTGGAGGGCATTCCGCTTGCCTCGGGCAGCGGCCTGACCAAGCTGGGCGGCGCCAAGATCGAGGTGGTGTTCGGCGATTCGCAGGGCAAGCCCGAGGTGGGGCTGGCCGACGCGCAGCGACTGATCGACCAGGAGAAGGTGGTGGCGCTGACGGGTGCCTACCAGTCCGCCGTGACCAAGACGGCCAGCCGCATCGCCGAACAGCGCGGCATTCCCTACGTGAACGGCGAATCGAGCAGCCCCGATCTCACCGAGCGCGGCTACAAGTGGTTCTTCCGCACCTCGCCCAACGACGACACCTTCGTCGAGAACATGATGCAGTTCCTGGACGGGGTGAAGACGGTGCCGACGGCCAAGATCGCCGTGGTGTACGAAAACACCGACTTCGGCGTGAACACCTACAAGGCCGTCGAGAAGTTCGCCAAGCAGTACAAGCGCGAACTGGTCGCCAACATCGCCTACAGCGCGGGCTCCGCCTCGGTGACGGCGGAAGTGCAGAAACTGGCGGCCGCCAAGCCCGACGTGGCGATCTTCGCCAGCTACACGTCCGACGCCATGCTCTTCGTGCGCACCATGCGCGAAAGCAAGTATGCGCCGCCTGTGCTGCTGGCCAATGACGCGGGTTTCATCGATTCGCGCTTCGTGCAGGAAGTGGGGCCGCAGGTGCAGGGCGTGCTGACGCGCGACGTATGGGGCAACGACGTCGCAGCCGCCAAGGCCGGCCTGAAGAAGATCAACGACATGTACAAGGCCAAGACGGGCAAGGATCTGAACGGCAACAACGCGCGCTCGATGCAAGGGGTGCTGGTGCTCGCGGACGCCATCAACCGGGCGGGCTCGACGGATCCCGAAGCCATTCGCAAGGCGCTGGTCGCCACCGACCTCGGCGAAGCGCAGGTCGCCATGCCCTGGGCCGGCGTGCAGTTCGACGCCAAGGGCCAGAACACCAAGGGCGCGGGCCTGATCCTGGAGCTGAAAGGGGCGTCCTACCAGACGGTATGGCCGGAGAAGTACCGCACGGACAAGAGCCTGCCCACGCTGCCGTTTGCCTGGAAATAACCCTGGACCCTGTTCTTCGGAACAGGCCCTGGCATGACGCGGCGGGCCGCGGGGCCCGCCGCAGGAGCACTCCATGTTCGAAGCTCTCTCGGCAGGCCTGTTCAACGGCCTGATCTATGCCGCGGTGGCGGTGGGGCTGGCGCTGATCTGGGGCATTACCGACGTCATCAATTTCGCCCACGGCGAATTCCTGATGCTGGGCATGTATGCCGCCTATTGGCTCTACACCCTCGGCCACATCGACCCAACCCTGTCGGCGCCGCTGGTGGCCGTCGCGCTCGCCTTCGTCGGATTCCTGACCTACGCGCTGATCATCCGGCGGCTTCAGAAGGGGCCGGCGATGGCGGTCATCCTGGCCACCTTCGGGCTGGGCCTGGTGTTGCGCCAGATCGCCTTCATCGCTTTCAGCCCCGACTATCGCAGCCTGCCCGATACGCTGGTTTCCGGCAGCGTGACGGTGGCGGGCATCTCGCTGGGACGCCCGCAGGTGGTCACCGGCCTGATCGCCCTGGTGGTCGTCGCGGCCCTGTTCGTGCTGGTGTACCGGACCCGCTGGGGCCACGCCCTGCAGGCGGTGGCGGAAGACCGCCAGGTGGCCGCGCTGGTGGGCATCTCGCCGGACCGGGTCAATGCCCAGGTCTGGATGCTGGGCAGTGCGGCGGTCGGCCTGGCCGGCGCCTTGCTGACGACTTTCTTCTACGTCTTCCCATCGGTGGGCACGGTGTTCGGGCTGCTGGCGTTCGTGGCGGTGTGCATGGGCGGCTTCGGTTCGCTGCCGGGCGCTTTCATCGCGGGGATACTGATCGGCATCATCGAGGCCATGACCGGCTATTTCGTTGCGCCGGCGATGAAAACCGTGAGCGTGTTCATCCTCTTCATCCTGGTTCTCTGGTATCGGCCGCGCGGCCTGTTCGGACGGTGGTGACAGATGCAGACGACACAGAAAATCGATACCGGGTCTTCGGGCGTGCGCAAGTGGCCCGTCGCGGCGGCAGCCGTGGCCGCCGTCGTCATGGCGCTGGTGCCGCTGGCGGTGACGGACGCCTTCACGCTGCAGGTGCTGCTGCTTGCGATCATGTTCGGCGCGCTTGGCGCGTGCTGGAATCTCGTGGGCGGCTTCCTGGGGCGGATCTCGTTCGGCCACAGCGTGTTCGTGGGGGTGGGGGGCTACACCACGTTGTTGCTGCTGCATCACCTGAAGCTCACCCCGCTGCTGGGCATCCCGCTGGGCGGGCTGATCAGTGCGGCGCTGGCGTGGCTGGTGGGCGGGCCGACCTTGCGGCTGTCCGGCCACTACTTCGCCATGGCCACGATCGCGCTGCTGCAGATCGGCCTGCTGCTGCTGATCAACTGGGAATGGGCGGGCGGCGCGGTGGGCCTGGAGGCGCCCATCGGAGACGCCGCCTGGATGCTGCTGTTCCGCAGCAAGGTGCCGTACTACCTGATCGCCGTGGGGCTGGCGTTCCTGACCTTCTGCGCCACGTTCTTCCTGGTGCATTCCAAGACCGGCTTCTACTGGCGCGCGATCAACGGCGACGAGGCCGCATCGCGCAGCCTGGGCGTGCCGGCGGACCGCTACAAAATGCTGGCCTTCGTGATTTCCGCCGGCATGACCGGCGTCTGGGGCGGTTTCTTCGCCATGTACGTGGGGTTCATCGACCCGGAGTCCATGTTCAACCTGACCATGTCCGTGCAGGTCGTGCTGGTGACCATCCTGGGCGGCGTGGGCACGCTGGTGGGGCCCTGGCTGGGGGCCGCGGTGCTGTTGCCGCTGTCAGAAGGCACGCGCGTGCTGTGGGGCAGTTCGGGCATGGGCCTGGATCTGCTGGTCTTTGGCCTGGCCATTCTGCTGGTCACGCTGTTCCTGCCGGGCGGACTGGTCACATTGAGGAGGCGCCGTGGCTCTGCTGGACGTTAAGAACCTGACCAAGCGATTTGGCGGGCTGGTCGCGAACAAGGACATTTCGCTGTCCGTGGACGCGGGTGAAATCGTCGCCATCATCGGCCCCAACGGCGCGGGCAAGAGCACGTTGTTCAACGGCCTGGTGGGCCATCACGAACCCACCTCGGGCACGGTAACCTTCGATGGCCAATCCATGATCGGCCGGCGGCCGGAGCAGGTGGCGGCGATGGGCCTGGTCCGCACGTATCAGATTCCCCGCAGTTTCGGCCAGATGACGGTGCTGGAAAATGCCATGGTCGGCGCGCTGCTGCGCCATCCGCGGCTGCCCGACGCCCGCCGGGAATCCGCCCGAGTGCTGGAGCTTGTGGGCCTGGCCGACCGCGCCGGCGTGCGGGCGGCGGAGCTCAACGTGGCCGGGCAGAAGCGCGTCGAGCTCGCCCGGGCGCTGGCGACGGAGCCGCGCATGCTGCTGCTCGACGAAGTCGCCGGCGGACTCAATCCGGCCGAGGCGATCGCCCTGACCGAGATCCTGCGCGGCATACACGCCGCTGGCGTCACGCTCATCATCGTGGAGCACGTGCTGGAGGTGGTCATGCGCCTGGCGCAGCGCGTGCTGGTGCTGAATTTCGGGCAGATGATCGCCGAGGGCGCGCCCCAGGAGATCGTGCGCAATCCCGCCGTCATCGAAGCCTATCTGGGGAGAAAGCACCGTGCCTGATGCGATGCTGAAAGTCGAGAACCTGAGCGTGGCCTACGGCGGCGTGCAAGCGGTGCGCGGCGTGTCGCTGGAGGTCCGGCCGGGCGAGATCGCCGCCTTGCTGGGCGCCAACGGCGCGGGCAAGTCCAGCACCTTGATGGCCATCGTGGGCGCGGTCAGACCCAAGGAAGGCCGTGTGGTCTTCGAAGGGAAAGATATCACCGGCACCCCGCCGGACAGGCTGGTGACGCAAGGCATCTCCATGATTCCGGAAGGCGCGCGCGTATTCGCGCGCCAGCCTGTGGAGCAGAACCTGCGCCTGGGGGCCTACACGGTGCGCGACGAGCGGGTCTACCGCGAGCGCCTGGACCGGGTCTATGCCTTGTTCCCGCGGCTGAAAGAGCGGCGCGAGCAGCTGGCGGGCACGATGTCCGGGGGCGAGCGCCAGATGCTGGCCATCGGCCGGGCGCTGATGAGCGGCCCGCGACTGCTCCTGATCGACGAACCCAGCCTGGGGCTCTCGCCCCTGCTGGTGGAGCAGGTATTCGACGCGCTGGCTGCGCTGAACCGCGACGATGGGCTGTCGGTGCTGCTGGTGGAGCAGAACATGGCCCAGGCGCTGGAAGTCGCGGCGCGCGCCTACGTCATGCAGAGCGGCCGCGTGGCCCTGTCCGGCGAAGCCGCGGAGCTGGCGGCTTCGGACGAGGTGAGAAAGGCGTACTTGGGGATGTGAGCACAGGGTATGTCCGACACCCGCGGTCTCGCAGGGGTGTCGGACACGCTCGGGGTTCTAGAAGATGTGCCGGAACCCGACCGCGGCGCCCAGCTGGTTGCTCTTGCCGGCGATTTCGCCGCTGGCGGCATCGCTGACCTTGTTCCAGTCCACGGTGCCGTACAGCTGCGAACGCTTGGACAGCGAGTACTCGGCCACGGCGACGAGCGCGTAGCGCTTGCCCTTGTCGCCTTCTTCCACGACGTTCTTGCTCTGGTCGTAGTAGGCGGCGCCGGTAATGGCCCAGCGCGGGGTGGCCTGCCAGGTGACGCCGGCGAAATAGCCGTTGTCCTTGCGGTCCAGGCTGGCGGTGGTGGTTCCGCCCATGACGCCGTTCACCCAGCCGGTTTCGTCCCGGCCGTTGTAGTAGCCGACGAATACCTTGGCGCCGTCGAACTGATAGGAGGCGTTCAGGTTCCATACGCGCTGGCGCAGGTCGGAATCCGTCGCGTCGTAGGTCTGCTGGTAGGCCGCGCCCAGGCCCAGCTGGCCGACGGTGTAGCGCAGGCTGGCGCCGTACTGCTGGCCGGCCTTGTGGTCGTCCCAGTCTTCGCCGTTGGCCCACGACAGCACGACGGACAGGTCGCCGAACGTGTTGGCGTACTTGGTCATGTTGTTCGTGCGCACCCGGGACATCGCGGCGGGCAGCCAGGCGTTCTGGTCGTAGTTGCCGACGGTGAGCGGATCGAAGTAGTCGGCCAGCAGATCGAACATCGGGGTGTTCTGCAGACCCAGGGTCAGGGTGCCGATCTGGCCGCCGTCCAGGCCCACGTAGGCCAGGCGGCTGAACGCCTTGCTCGTGTCCGAGCCACGGCCATTCTGCAGGTTGATGCCGTTTTCGAGCCGGAAGAAGGCGCGGTTGCCGCCGCCCAGGTCTTCCGAGCCGCGCAGGCCCCAGCGGCTGTTGGAAATGGCGCCGTTCTCCATCGACACGCGGCTGCCGTCTTCGCCAACGCTGCCTGCGCTGGTGCTCAGGTAGCGGATGCTGACGTCGGCGATGCCGTACAGGGTGACGCTGGTTTCCGCCGAGGCCGCGCCGGCCGTCAGGCCAAGGCCGGCGAGGGCAAGGGATAGGGTGATGCGTTTCATGCGGGCTCCTCCAGGTGTAGCTGTTATGGTTGCGCCAGGCTTGTGGCCCGGCTTGTTGCGCCTGGCGGGTTGCCAGACGGCGGGCCGCCGCGCCGACGCTTCGGATGAGCGCGGGTCCGGGCGGCAGCCTCGATTGCACATGCGCTCCATGCCGATAGGGCGCATGGGCGCCTGGGGATTCTAAAAAAGTTGGAGGCGGAACAGGAGCGGATTCGTTCGGCGTTTTCCCGGGTTTACAGATGGCGGAAACAGGCGGTGGGTAGAAGAAGCCGCGTCGCCCAATAAAAAACCCCGTTCCGGGAACGGGGTTTTTGCTCGCGCGCGGCGCAGCCCTACAGGGTCATGTGCAGCGGCAGCCAGGTCGCGATGCCCGGCACGAAATAGAGCAGCAGCACGGCCAGGATCATCAGGAAGAACATCGGCAGCGAGGCGCGCGCAATGTAGGGCAATTCCCTGCCGCTCATGCCGGACAGCACGAACAGGTTGAACCCCACGGGAGGCGTGATCTGTGCCATTTCCACAACGAAAACGATGAAAATGCCGAACCAGATCAGGTCGATGCCGGCGGCCTGCACCGTCGGCAGCAGCACGCCCATGGTCAGGACCACGATGGAGATGCCGTCCAGGAAGCAGCCGAGGACGATGAAGAACACCATCAGCGCCACGATCAGGCCGAACTGGGAAAGCCCCAGGCCGCCGATCCATTCCGCCAGCGCGCGCGGCAGGCCGATGTAGCCCATCGCCAGCGTCAGGAACTGCGCGCCCGCCAGGATCAGCGCAATCATGCAGTACAGCCGGGTGGCGCCCAGCAGGGATTGCATGAAGGTGGATCGGTTGAGCGAGCCTTGCAGCGCCGACAGGATCAGGGCGCCCACCACGCCGACCGCCGCGGCTTCCGTCGCGGTGGCGATGCCGGTGTAGATGGAGCCCAGAACGGCCCCGATCAGCAGCATCACCGGGATCAGGTGGCGCGAGCGCGACAGCTTCTGCGTCAGGGTCAGGCCGGGATCGGCCGCCGGGACCTCGCCGGGATTGCGGATCGCCCACCAGGCGATGTAGCCCATGAACAGCAGGGCCAGCAGCATCCCGGGAACGATGCCCGCGATGAACAGCTTGGCGATGGACACGTCCGCCGCCACCCCGTACACGATCATGATGATCGAGGGCGGTATGAGCAGGCCCAGCGTGCCGGCGCCCGACAGCGTGCCGAGGATTTTTTCCTCGGGATAGCCGCGGCGCGTCAGTTCGGGGATGGTCATCTTGCCCACCGTGGCGCAGGTCGCCGCGGAAGAGCCGGAGACCGCCGCGAAGATGGCGCAGCCGATCACGTTGGTGTGCAGCAGGCGGCCGGGCAGGCGGTTGAGCCAGGGGGCCAGGCCCTTGAACAGATCTTCGGACAGGCGGGTGCGGAACAGGATTTCACCCATCCACAGAAAGAGCGGCAGGGCGGTGAGCGTCCAGCTGGAGGACGCGCCCCAGATGGTGACGGCCATGGCGTCGCCCGCTGGGCGGCTGGAGAAGATCTCCATGCCGATCCACGCCGTTCCCGCCAGGGTCAGGCCGACCCAGACCCCGCAGCCCAGCAGGGCGAAGATCGAGACGACCAATAGGGTAATGACGAGTAGTTCATTCATGGGTTTGCTGCGAAGTTGCGGCGGCCAGGCCGCGTGAGCGTCGGATCAGCTCGTCGATCAGGGCGACCAGGAACAGCACGGTGCCCACCGCCATGGTGACCTGCGGAATCCATAGCGGGGTGGCGTCGTTGGCCGTGGAGATGTCGTTGAACTGCCAGGAGTCGTAGGTCAGCTTGATGCTGAAGAACGCAAACGCGGCAGCCAGCAGGCAGCCGACCGACAGGGCGAAGATGTCCAGCCGGCGGCTGGCGGCGGGATTCAGCGAATTGAGCAGCAGCGTCACGCGGATGTGCTCGCCGTGCTTGAACGTGCTGGAAAGGGCGAGAAAGCCGGCGGCGGCCATGAAATACCCGGCGTAGGCGTCCGTGCCGGGGATGTTCATGTTGAGCTGGCGCGCGATGATCGCGGCCAGCACCGACACCAGGACGCCGATCGTGCACAGGCCGGCCAGCAGGCCGGCCGCGCCGTAAAGACCATCTAGAAAGCGGCGCATGGGAAGATCACTGCTTCTTGTAGGCGTCGATCATGGCCTGGCCGTCCGCGCCGGCCTTCTTCAGCCAGTCGTCAAGCATGCGCTTGCCGATCACCGACAGGCCTTCCTTCAGCTCGACGGTGGGCTGGATGGTTTCCATGCCGTTCTTGGCCAGTTCCTGCTGGTACCACTTGTTCTTTTCCTCGGACAGCTTCCAGCCGCGTTCCTCGGCCTGAGCGCCCGCCTTCTTCAGGGCGGCCTGCGTGGCCGGGTCCAGGGCGTCGAACGCCTTCTTGTTGACGATGATGGCGTTCTTCGGCAGCCAGGCCTGCGTGTCGTAGAACTTCTTGATGTATTCGTAGGTCTTGGTGTCGTAGCCCGTGGAGGCCGAGGACATGTAGGAATCGATGACGCCCGTGGCCATGGCCTGGGCCAGTTCCGCCTGCTGCACCGTGACCGGCTGAGCGCCGACCAGTTCGGCGATCTTGGCCGTCACCGGGCTGTATGCGCGCCACTTCAGGCCCTTCATGTCCGCGACCTTCTTGATGTCGCGGTTGGCGAACACGCCCTGGGGCGGCCACGCCACGGCGTAGAGCAGGGTCATGCCGTGCGCGTTCAGCTTTTTCTCCAGGAACGGCTTTTGCGCCTGGTAGAGCTTGAACGACGCTTCGTAGCCGGTGGCCAGGAAGGGCAGGCCGTCCAGTTCGTAGATCGGATCTTCGTTGGCGAAGTTGGTCAGCAGGATTTCGCCGATCTGGGCCTGATTGCCTTGCACCGCGCGCTTGATTTCGGGCGCCTTGTACAGCGACGCATTGTTGTGCAGGGTGATCTTCAGCTTGCCTTCCGACAGCGTGTCCACGTCCTTGATGAACGTGGTCAGGTTTTCGACGTGGAAGTTGCTGGCGGGATAGGCGCTGGGCAGGTCCCATTTCGTCTGGGCCTGCGCGCCGGCGCTGAACGCCAGGACGATGCTGCCAGCCAACAGGGAGATTTTCTTGTGCATGGGTGGTCCTTCTTTGCGAAATGGTGAAGCCGGGTTTGGCCCGATAGGCATTGCGAAAGAGAGCGCTGCGGTAATGACGCGCAGCTGAAAAGCCGTGCCATTCTATGTTGCCGTGCGGCAGAGGGGCGCGTGAAATCGCGACTTTACGGGTTATTCCTAGGGAGGCGGAGACGCGATCGATGCTTGAGGGTTCAATCTTTGCGCGAGCCCGGCAGGCGCGCGGCCGGCCGGCCTTTTTTCTTCTAAGATTGCGCTATCGAATGCATATGCCGAGGCTTGCGTGAATTTCGTTTTCCGTCGTGACGAGTTGTTGATTGAAGAGGTGTCCAGCGTGTTGCCGGACATGGCCTTGTGCGAGCGCATCGGCGTGCGGGCCGAGATCCTGCAGCCGCTCTGGGTGCAGCCCGATTCCCCGCATCGCACCATCCACGTCGAGCCCGGCGTCGACGCGCCCGAGGGCTACGCGTTCCGGAAGCTGCGTTCGCTGTTCGGCGTGCTGGACGAAGAGCGCATGGCGCTGGCCGGCCGCGCGTATCAGATTGCGGAATGGGCGCGCACGCACCGCTTCTGCGGCGTCTGCGGAACGCCGGCCGAACGGCTGCCCACGGAGTTCTGCCTGCGCTGTCCGTCCTGCGGCTTCTCGGCGTATCCGCGCATTTCGCCCGCCATGATGGTGCTGATCCGCAAGGGCGACAGCATCCTGCTGGCCCGGCACACCACGACGGCCACCTCCCGCTACACGGCGCTGGCCGGCTTCGTCGAGCCGGGGGAGAGCATCGAGCAGACCATACATCGCGAGGTCTACGAAGAGGTCGGCCTGAAGGTCGGCAACCTCCAGTATTTCGGCAGCCAGTCCTGGCCGTTCCCGCATTCGCTGATGGTCGCGTTCACGGCGGACTACGTATCGGGCGACATCCGGGTCCAGGAAGACGAAATCGCGGACGCGCGCTGGTTCGGCCCGGGCGACCCGATGCCGGAGATCGCCGCCCGGATCTCCATCGCGGGTTCGCTCATCCGGGCCAACCTGCCCATGGGCTGGTCCGCGCCTTAACCGCCACCCAACGAAACGCCGTCTAGGGGTATTCCCTCGAATGCGGGCGGCTACGCCGTATTCAGGTAATTTTTTATTGATGAAATATCGATAAATTATTAGTATTTTGCGCAGATAAACTCATCCTGCGCATTCCATGACACCCGCTTTGATCGCATCCTCGGCCCACCTCGCCGGTGGTAGCGCGCCCGATCTGTCCGAGGTGGAGTTCGGGCTGATGATCGCCAGCCACGCGTTCGACCGATGGACCGTGCGCTGCATGGCGGCGGCGGGCCTGCCCGACCTGACGGCGACCGACGTGATGGTGTTCCATCACGTCTATCACCGGCAGCGTCCCAAGAAGCTGGCGGACATCTGCTTCACCCTGAACGTCGAAGACACCCATATCGTCAACTATGCGCTCAAGAAACTGGAGCGCCTTGGCGTGGTCAAGGGCGAGCGCAGCAGCAAGGAGGTGTTCTACAGCGTCACGGACGAGGGCGCGGCCAGGCTTGCGCGCTACGCCGAGATCCGCGAGCAATGCCTGACCTCCGGGCTGGACGCGCCCGGGGGCGGCGGGCTGGAATTCAGCCGGCAACTGGCGCACACGCTGCGCGCGCTGTCCGGCCTGTACGATCAGGCGGCCCGCGCGGCCACCTCTCTCTGAACCGCATTCACCAACATCCGGGGCGCGGCCCCGTGATCCGCAACCGCCCGCGGCCGAGCGCGCCGTGGCGGCCTCTTGTTACCGAGGACACCTATGAAGTGGCAATTCTGGATTGATCGTGGGGGCACCTTTACCGACATCGTTGCGCGTCGCCCCGACGGCACGACCACCACGGCGAAAATGCTGTCGGAAAACCCCGAGCAGTACCGCGACGCCGCCGTCGCCGGCATCCGCAAGCTGCTGGGCATCGCGCCCGGGCAGCCCGTGCCGGCCGATCAGGTCGAATGCGTGAAGATGGGCACCACGGTCGCCACCAATGCGCTGCTCGAGCGCAAGGGCGAACGCACCCTGCTGGTGACGACCCGGGGCTTCAGGGATGGCCTGCGCATTGCGTACCAGAACCGGCCGCGCCTGTTCGACCGCAATGTCGTGCTGCCCGAGATGCTCTACGAATCGGTCTTCGAGGCCGATGAGCGCGTGGCGGCCGACGGCGAGGTGATCCGCGACCTGGACGAGGACGCCCTGCGCGCCGGCATGCAAGCCGCCTACGATTCGGGCATCCGCGCCGTCGCTATCGTATTCATGCACGCCTGGCATGCGCCGGAACACGAGGCGCGCGCCGCCCGCATCGCGCGCGATATCGGTTTCCCGCAGGTATCGGCCTCGCACGAGGTCAGCCCGCTGATCAAATTCGTTTCGCGCGGCGACACCACCGTGGTGGACGCCTATCTGTCGCCCATCCTGATGCGCTACGTGGACCAGGTGGCCGGGGAGTTGCCCGGCATCCGCCTGATGTTCATGCAGTCCAGCGGCGGCCTGACGGATGCGCACCGCTTCCGCGGCAAGGACGCCATCCTGTCGGGGCCCGCGGGCGGCATCGTCGGCATGGTGCGCACCAGCGAAACCGCGGGTTTTCCGAAGGTCATCGGTTTCGACATGGGCGGCACCTCCACGGACGTGTCGCACTACGCCGGCGAGTTCGAGCGCGAGTTCGAGACCCAGGTGGCCGGCGTGCGCATGCGCGCGCCGATGATGAGCATCCACACCGTCGCCGCGGGCGGCGGGTCCATCCTGCACTTCGACGGCGCGCGGCTGCGCGTGGGCCCGGATTCGGCGGGCGCCAACCCCGGTCCGGCCTGCTATCGCCGCGGCGGTCCGCTGGCCGTGACGGACTGCAACGTCCTGCTGGGCAAGATCCAGCCGGACTTCTTTCCCAAGGTCTTCGGCCCGGACGCCAACGAACCGCTGGACCGCGACGCCGTCGCCGAACGCTTTCAGGCCATGGCCGACGAAGTGCGCGCGGCCACCGGCCGCGACATGACGCCCGAGCAACTGGCCGAGGGCTTCCTCGAGATCGCCGTGGGCAATATGGCCGAGGCCATCAAGCGAATCTCGGTGCAGCGCGGCCACGACGTGACCGAGTATGCGCTGACCGTGTTCGGCGGCGCCGGCGGCCAGCATGCCTGCCTGGTCGCCGACGCGCTGGGCATGACGACCGTGTTCGCGCACCCTCTGGGCGGGGTGCTGTCGGCCTACGGCATGGGCCTGGCCGACCAGACCGACATGCGCCAGAAGACGGTCGAGAAGATCCTGGACGCGGACCTGATGCAGGCCCTGCAGGGCGAACTGGACGAGTTGGCCGGCCAGGCGGTCGGCGAGCTGCGCCGCCAGCACGTGGCCGAAAGCGACATCGGCGTGCAGCGCCGCCTGCACTTGAAGTACCGCGGCACGGATACGGCGCTGGAAGTGGCCTATTCGGACCTGGACCAGGTGCGCAGGGATTTCGAGGCGGCCTACCGCCAGCGCTATTCCTTCCTCATGCCCAACCGCGAACTGGTGGTGGAAACGATCTCGGTCGAAGCCACGGGCGGCGGCGAGCGCGTCGGCGAAGCCCCTGTCTCCCGCGTGCGCGAGGGGGCGCTTGCCGCGCGCCGCCAAGTGCGCATGTACAGCGGCGGCGCATGGCGCGACACGCCCCTGTACGTGCGCGAGGACATGGCGGGAGGCGATGTGGTGCCCGGGCCCGCCATCATTTCCGAGCCGAACCAGACGACGGTCGTCGAGGCCGGCTGGCAGGCCGAACTGACGCAGCAGGACCACTTCGTGATCCGCCGCGTCGAAGCGCGCCCGGAACGCCGCGCCGTCGGCACGCAGGCGGATCCGGTCATGCTGGAGGTATTCAACAACCTGTTCATGTCCATCGCCGAACAGATGGGCTACCGCCTGCAGAACACGGCCTATTCGGTCAACATCAAGGAGCGCCTGGACTTTTCCTGCGCGATCTTCGACGCCCAGGCCCGGCTGATCGCCAATGCGCCGCACATGCCGGTGCACCTGGGCTCCATGGGCGAATCGGTGCGCACGGTCATGAACGCCAATGCCGGCCGCATGATGCCGGGCGACGCCTACGTGGTGAACGACCCCTATCACGGCGGCACGCACCTGCCGGACGTGACGGTCATTACCCCGGTGTTCGACCGCGCAGGCAGCGAGATCCTGTTCTACGTGGGGTCGCGCGGCCACCATGCCGACATCGGCGGCACCACGCCCGGTTCCATGCCGCCCGATTCCCGGACGGTGGAGGACGAAGGCGTGCTCTTCACGAATTTCCAGCTCGTGAAGAATGGCGAATTCCGCGAGGACGCCGCGCGCGAGATCCTGGGCTCGGGCCGCTGGCCGGCGCGCAATCCCGATCAGAACATCGCGGACATGCACGCGCAGATCGCCGCCAACGAAAAGGGCGTGCAGGAACTGCTGCGCATGTGCGACCACTTCGGCCTGGACGTGGTGCGCGCCTATATGGGGCACGTGCAGGACAATGCCGAGGAGGCGGTGCGCCGCGTGATTTCGGTGCTGAAGGATGGCAGCTACGAGTATCCGCTGGACAACGGCGCGGTGATCCGCGTGGCGGTGCGGGTGGATACCGAGGCGCGCAGCGCCGTGGTGGACTTCACCGGCACGTCGGAACAGCTCGACAACAACTTCAATGCCCCAGGCGCCATCGCCGTCGCGGCGGTGCTGTATGTGTTCCGCACCTTGGTCAATGACGACATTCCGCTGAACGACGGCTGCCTCGTGCCGCTGTCCATCATCCTGCCGGAAGGCTCGATGCTGCGCCCGAATCCGCCGGCCTCGGTGGTGGCGGGCAACGTGGAAACGTCGATGTGCATCGTCAATGCGCTGTACGGCGCGCTGGGAGTTCTGGCCGCCAGCCAGGGCACGATGAACAATTTCACGTTCGGCAACGCGCGCTACCAGTACTACGAGACCATCTCGGGCGGCACGGGCGCCGGTCCCGTGCGCATCGATGCCGCGGGGCCGCGGGACGAAGGCTTTGCCGGCACGTCGGTGGTGCAGGCGCACATGACGAACTCCCGCTTGACGGACCCTGAGGTGCTGGAGTTCCGCTTCCCGGTGCGCCTGGAGTCGTACGAGATCCGCAAGGGCTCGGGCGGGGCGGGGCGCTATCCCGGCGGCGAAGGCGGCGTGCGCCGTATCCGCTTCCTGGAAGACATGACCGCGGCCATTCTGTCGAACAACCGCCTCTACGCGCCGTTCGGCCTGGCGGGCGGGCAGCCGGGCGCGATGGGCCGCAACTCGGTCGAGCGCGTGGACGGCACCATCGAGGAGCTGGGCCCGCAGGACAGCGCCCAGTTGCGCCCCGGCGACGTGTTCGTGATCGAAACCCCCGGAGGCGGCGGCTACGGGCAGGCGTAGGATGGGTGTAGCGCGAGAGTCCTTAAGCTAGAACATCGACCTCCGGCGCGCGAAACCCATGGGGCAGGGAATGGATTGTGCCGGGGATCGGCTGAAAACAATCCGCCCACGGCCGCATGGGTTGCGCGCGCTGGATACCTGGGTTTTCCCCCAGGAACTGCCGCGCTACACCGATCCTACGCCTCATCCGGGTCGGACATCACGTCCAGGACGATTTCCGCCTTGCGCTTGCGGTCGTAGACCCGCAGCGTGACCTCGTCGTCGCGGATCTCGAAGACCGCGGTGGCCAGGGTGTTTTCCTCGTCGGGATCGTCCTGCGCGGTGCGCAGGATGGGCAACTCGCCCTCGGTGTCGTGGAGGGCGTCCAGCAGGTCCTCGCTGCCGGCGCCGGTGGACCAGCCGTCCACGATTCTTTCGATGCGGTTCTGGCGGGCGCGGGACGAATCGGTGACGATCTGGGCCAGCCCGCGGGTCTCGGCATGCACCATGTGGTTGGAATGACCGTAGCGGGTGCCGGTCTCGAGGATGGAGATGGCGCCGGGAGCGGCCTCGACGCTGAACAGGCGCGGATCGCCCGCGGCCCCCAGCAGGTGGTGGAATCCGCCGGCGTGCGGCAGTTCGCTCAGCAACGAGAGCGCGTCGTCCAGGGTCGGGCAATCCAGCGCCGCGCGCGCGAGGAGCATGCGCGGCACGCCCGGATGCCGCTGGCGCGTGCGCAGGTTGTTGATGGTCTGGACCAGGCCCGCGCGGTTGGCGCCGAAAGTGTGGCCGGGCAGGGAGCCGGGGTAGTAGAAGCTGAGATAGCCCGGCGCGTCCTCCAGCGCGACGTCGACCAGGCAGCAGCGCCCGCGCAGATAAGGGTCGCCGTCTTCATTGTGCGCGATCCAGCGCGCGCCGTCCGGGGTCTTCAGGGCGACCGACGTGCAGCCGTCGGCCGTGCTGTGCAGGAGATCCCCGCGGCAGTTCCAGAGCAGCACGTCCTCGAACGGCAGGCGCAGGCCTTCGGCCAGCCCCTCGAGTTCTTCCCAGATGGCGGGAACGGCCGCCTGAGCCTGCTGCGCGAGTTCATCCAGGAAGCGGTGGCCGCGCCACGGCCGCAGGGCCTCCCATGTGCCGCTTTGCTCCAGATAGGCGGACATGATCGGGCGGGCCAGTTTGCCCAGCGCCAGGCCGACCTGGCGCCGGTTTCCGGCGATGCGTTCGTATTTGTAGGCCATGGGGAATCTCCGGGTGTCCTGCGGATTGTAATTTTTCTAAGCTCCACCGGGTGGGGACGGATGCGTTAAGATCGCCAGTAAGTTGCTCCGGAGACCCCGGCGTAGCCCAGGAATCATGCCCCTACAACAACCCCGGGGTGCCGACGGTCCCCAAGAGGAGAGTTTCATGATCAAACGCAAAGTCGCCGCCGCGCTGGTCGGCCTGTCCGTGGCCATGTTCGGCGCCGCCTCCGGCGCCCATGCCCAAGGCAAGGAATTGGTGGTGGCCACCGATACCGCTTTCGTTCCGTTCGAATTCAAGCAGGGGAACACCTACACGGGCTTCGACATCGATCTCTGGGCGGCAATCGCCAAGGAACTCAACCTGAAGTACAAGCTGCAGCCGATGGACTTCGCCGGCATCATTCCCGGCCTGCAGACCAAGAACATCGATGCGGCGCTGGCCGGCATCACCATCCGCGACGACCGCAAGAAGGTCATCGACTTCTCCGATCCCTACTACGAAAGCGGCCTGGCCATCCTGGTGGGCGAGAAGAACACCGACATCAAGGACGCCAAGTCGCTGTCCGGCAAGACCGTCGCGGTCAAGACCGGCACCGCCACGGTGGACTTCCTGAAGGCCCAGGTGCCGGACGCCAAGCTCAAGCTGTTCCCGAACATCGACAACGCCTACCTGGAGCTGGCCACGGGCCGCGTCGACGCCGCCGTGCACGACACGCCCAACGTGCAGTACTACGCCAACACGGCGGGCAAGGGCCGCGTGAAGGTGGTGGGCTCGGTCAAGAGCGGCGATTTCTACGGCATTGCCTTCCCCAAGGGCAGCGAACTGGTGCCCCAGGTCAACAAGGCGCTCGCCACGCTGAAGGCCAACGGCCAGTACGACGCCATCTACGAGAAGTGGTTCGGCAAGAAGCCCTGACCGCCGGCGCTGAATCGCTTCCGAGGCGCCCGCCGCCAGCGGGCGCCTGCCGTACTTGGCCGCAATGCCGGATCCAGGGGGGAATATCGTGGAGTTTGACTGGGCTGTAATCAAAGACGCGCTACCCAATTTGCTCGAGGGTACGCTGATGACCATCAAGATCACCTTCTGGGGCTTGTTCGGCGGCTTCCTGCTGGGGGCGCTATCCGGCGTGACGCGAGCCTACGGGCATCCCATCCTCTCGGCCATCGCGCAGATTTATGTCGCGGTCATCCGCGGAACGCCCATCGTCGTGCAGGTGATGTTCATCTACTTCGCCTTGCCGCTGCTGGCCGACATCCGGGTGGACGCGGAATGGGCAGCCATCGCCACGCTGATCATCAATTCGGGCGCCTACATTTCCGAGATCGTGCGCGGTTCGCTGTTGTCCGTGCACAAGGGCCTGAAGGAAGCGGGCCAGGCCATGGGCCTGCCGTTCCACAAGATCCTCTTCCATATCATCGGGCCGGTGGCGTTCCGGCGCATGATCCCGCCGTTGGGCAACCAGTGCATCATCAGCCTGAAGGATTCCTCGCTCTTCATCGTGATCGGGGTGGCCGAACTGACGCGGCAGGGCCAGGAGATCATGGCGAGCAACTTCCGCGCGGTCGAGATCTGGTCGGCGGTCGCCATCGTTTACCTGATCCTGACCGGCCTGATGGCGCTGACCCTGCATCTGGTGGAGAAGAGGATGCGCATACTATGAGCATGGTCGAATTTCACAACGTCACCAAGCGCTTCGGCGAATCCACGGTGCTCGACGGCATCTCGCTGAACATCGATGCGGGCGAGGTCGTGGTGGTGGTCGGCCCGTCGGGTTCCGGCAAGTCCACGTTCCTGCGCTGCATCAATGTGCTCGAGACCATCGACGGCGGCGATCTGCTGGTGGATGGCCTGAGCGTGAACGGCGGGGCGGCGCAAGTGCGCGAGATCCGCCGCGAGGCCGGCATGGTGTTCCAGCAGTTCAACCTGTTTCCGCAGATGACGGCGCTGGAGAACGTCATGTTCGGCCCCGTGCATACGCGGGGTCAGAGCCGCGCCGAGGCGCGCGAGCTGGCCGAGAGCCTGCTGGCCAAGGTGGGCCTGGCCGAGCGCATGAACCACTATCCGGCCGAGCTTTCAGGGGGGCAGCAGCAGCGCGTCGCGATCGCGCGGGCGCTGGCGATCAAGCCCAAACTGATGCTGTTCGACGAGCCCACGTCTGCCCTGGATCCGGAGCTGCGCCATGAAGTGCTCAAGGTCATGAGAGACCTGGCGGAAGAGGGCATGACCATGGTGGTCGTCACGCACGAAATGGAATTCGCCCGCAAGGTGGGCAGCCGCCTGATTTTCATCGACGCGGGCAAGATCGCCCACGATGGCCCTCCGGCCGAGCTGCTCGGCAATCCCCCGAGCCAGCGCCTGAAGGACTTCCTGCAGCACGTGGCCTGAGGCTGCCGAGGGGCCGCGCTAGCCCTTCACCCGCACGATCTTCTGCACCTGCGGCACATGCCGGATGGCGCGGATGACCTGCGCCAGGTGCTTGCGGCTGTCCACCTGGATGGTCAGGTGCAGGGATACCGTCGAGACCGCGTCATCGTGCATCGTGACGTGCATGATGTTCGCGTCCGCCGCGGTGACTTCCGCGGCCAGGCGTCCCAGCACGCCGCGCTCGTTGCGCGTGACGATGTCCAGGCGGGTGGCCAGGTGCTTGGCGGTGTGGGTGTCCCAGGCCACGTTGATCCAGCGTTCCGGTTCGCGCAGGCGCTGGCGCAGGGCGACGGGGCAGTCGGCGGTATGCACCACCAGCCCGTGGCCCATGCGCATGCCCGCGACGATCGGGTCGCCAGGCAGCGGGCCGCAGCAGGGCGCCAACTGCACGGCCTGGCCTTCGTTGCCCTGGATCAGGATGGGAGCGCTGCGCGCCGAGGTCAGCTCGTCCACGGCCGCGGCGGTGGTGGCGACGAGCTGGTGCTCGGGCGCGAAGCGGCGGGCCACGACGGCCGCCAGGCGCTTGCCCAGCCCGATGTCGGCCAGGATTTCCTCGCGGGAGCTGGCGCCGGTGCTGCGGGCCAGCTTCTGCCAGGCCGGGTCGTCCGTGGCGGGCAGCGGCATGCGCAGCTCCTGCAGCGCCTGGCCCAGCAGGCGTTCGCCGAAAGCTACGGACTCTTCGTACTTGACGGTGCGCAGGTAGTGCCGGATCTCGGAGCGGGCGCGGCCGGTGCGCACGTAGTTGAGCCACTGCGCGTTGGGGCGGGAAGCGGGCGAGGTGACGATTTCGACCGTGTCGCCGCTGTTGAGCTCGGTGCGCAGCGGCACGAACTCGCCGTTGACCTTGGCCGCCACCGCCTGGTTGCCGATGTCGGTGTGGATCGCGTAGGCGAAGTCCACCGGGGTGGCGCCGCGGGGCAGCGAAATGATCTTGCCGCGCGGTGTGAACACGTAGACCGCGTCGGGGAAGAGGTCGACCTTGACGTGCTCCAGGAACTCGCCGGAATCGCCGGTCTGGCTCTGGATGTCCAGCAGCGATTGCAGCCACTGGTGGGTGCGCTTCTGCAGGTCGTTGAGGGTCAGGTCGGCGCCCTTGTACAGCCAGTGCGAGGCGACGCCTTCTTCCGCCACGTGATGCATGTCGCGCGTGCGGAACTGGAATTCGACGGGCGTGCCGTAGGGGCCGACCAGCGTGGTGTGCAGGGACTGGTAGCCGTTCACCTTGGGAATGGCGATGTAGTCCTTGAACTTGCCGGGGACCGGGCGGTACAGCTGATGCAGCGTGCCCAGCGCCAGATAGCATTCCGGCAGCGTGTGCACGATGACGCGGAAGCCGTAGATGTCGAGCACGTCCGAGAAGGATTTCTTCTGGTCGACCATCTTGCGGTAGATGCCGAACAGCGTCTTTTCGCGGCCCGTGACCTCGGCCTCGATGCCGGCGGCCGGCAGGGCGGCCCGCACCGAATCGGCGATCTTGGTGATGACTTCGCGGCGGTTGCCGCGCGCGGCCAGAACGGCCTTGTACAGCACCTGGTAGCGGTTCGGGTACATCGCCGCGAAACACAGGTCCTGGAGCTCGCGGAACAGCAGGTTCAAGCCCAGCCGGTGCGCGATGGGCGCGTAGATGTCCAGCGTTTCGCGCGCGATGCGGCGGCGTTTCTCGGGATTGACCGCGTCCAGCGTGCGCATATTGTGCAGCCGGTCGGCCAGCTTGATGAGGATGACGCGCACGTCGCGCGCCATCGCCAGCAGCATCTTGCGGAAGCTCTCCGCCTGCTGCTCGGCCTTGGTGGCGAAGTCCAGGCGGTCCAGCTTGGACAGGCCGTCGACCAGCTCGGCGACTTCGGGGCCGAATTTCTCGGCAAGCTCGTGCTTGGCGATGCCCTGGTCTTCCATGACATCGTGAAGCAGGGCGGCGGACAAGGCGTTGACGTCGAGCTTCCAGCCCGCGCAGATTTCGGTGACGGCGATGGGGTGCGAGATATAGGGCGAGCCGCTGGCGCGGAACTGGCCCAGATGCGCCTGGTCGGCGAAGCGATAGGCTTCGCGCACGCGCTCTACGTCTTTCTTGTCGAGGTAGCTGCCGATGATTTCGGTCAGCGGCGCCAGCGAAGCAACCGGAGAGGAGGTCGCGTCCGCCGCTTCTTGAGCGGCGACGGACGGTGGCGCGGGGAGGTTCTTGTCCTTCTTGCCGGTGCGGCGCCCGAGACGGGAGCCGGCACGCAGCGCGGCAAGCAGACCAGATGAAGCATACTTCAGCCCGGGAAAAGCCATGCTTGCCGCCCCCCGGAAACGATCAGGTCGGAACTTTACGCAGCATTTCCACGCCGGTGAGGCCGCCCGCGATTTCGCGCAGGGCAGTGACCGTGGGCTTGTCTTTGCTGTCCAGGCGCGGGGCATGGCCTTGCGCCAGCTCGCGGGCGCGGTAGGTGGCGGCCAGCGTGAGCTTGAAACGATTGGGGATTTGATTCAGACAGTCTTCGACGGTAATGCGAGCCATTAGGACACCTGGTGCTGATGGAGGATAGGGAGAATGCGTTCGGCTCAGTGCTCGGCCGGGATGCCGAGTTGCGAGAACAACTGGCTGTGACGGGCGGCCTGAGACGAAAAACGCAGCCGCGCGGCGCTGACGATTTGAGTCAGTTCCGACAAGGCTACGCTAAATTCTTGATTAATAATAACATATTCGCATTCAGGCGCGTGGGCGATTTCGCCGCCCGCAGCCATCAGCCGGCGGGCGATGACTTGCGGTTCGTCCTGGCCGCGCGCCTTCAGCCGGCTCTCGAGTTCTTCGATCGAGGGCGGCAGCACGAAGACGCCGATCGCGCCCGGGAAGCGCTGCCTGACCTGGCGCGCGCCCTGCCAATCGATTTCTAGCAGCACGTCGCGCCCGGCGCGCGTGGCTTCGTCGATCCGGTCTCGCGGCGTGCCGTAGAAATTGCCGTGCACTTCCGCCCATTCCAGCAGGTTCTGCGCCTCGCGCAGGCGCTGGAATTCGTCCGTGGACACGAAACGGTACTCGCGGCCGTCTTCTTCGCCGGGGCGCGGCGCGCGGGTGGTGCAGGAAATGGAGAGCAGGATGGAAGGGTCTTGCTGCAGCAAGGCCTTGACCAGGCTGGACTTGCCGGCGCCGCTGGGCGCGACGACCATGAAGACGTTTCCGGGATTGGCGTGCATGAATTGTTATCGGGCTTGGTGCTAAGACTGAAAGGATAGCAAATCGCGCGGCCCGGCAGGAGGAAAACCCTGGCCGGGCCGCGCGGCGCATCCCGCGCGGCGTTCAGCCGCCGGTCTTGGCGGGGCCGGCGCCGAGTCTGCCGCCGGGCGCGGGAGCGCTGCTGCCGAGCAGGTGGCCGTTGACTTCGATCCCGTACAAGGAGTCGTCGGAGTCGTGGTACTTGGCCCGGGTCGCCGCGACCGATTCCGTGTAGCGCGGATCCTGCGGGCGCTCATGCGCGTTCATGAAATAGGCGACGTCCCACGCCTCCTGGTCGCTCAGCATGCCAGCCTGCCCGAGCGGCATGTTCGCCTTGATGAAGCCGGCGGCATTGCCGATCTGGTGCATGCCCGCGCCCCAGTTGAAGGAGTCCGGCCCCCACAGGGCGGGGAACACCCAGTGCTTGCCGTGCTTCTGGCCCTGGCCTTCCGCGCCGTGGCAGACGGCGCAATATTGCGCGTAGACCTCGCTGCCGCGCAGGTAGTCGGCCTTGCGGGCCGGGGGCGGCAGCTTGCGGTAGCCCTGGCCCTCCAGCACCACGCCGGTGGGCGCCTTGCTGGCCAGCCAGAACATATAGGTCTGCAGCGCGGTGAGCGTCGGATCGTCCGCCGGAGGCGCTTTGCCGTTCATGCTGAAGCGGAAGCAGCCCTGCAGGCGTTCGGCCAGGGTGTTCACGTGGCCGTTCTTGGCGCGGTATGCGGGGTACAGCACATAGGCGGCCCACATGGGCGCCGAATCGGGCCGCCGGCCGGCGTCCAGGTGACAGCTGGCGCAGTTCAGGTCGTTGCCGACGAACTTGCCGGCCAGTTGGGGAGTGTGCAGGAAGATCTGCTCGCCTTCGCGCACGGTTTTGCCGAAGGCGGTGTCGGGCAGCGAGGCGGCCGACGGCGGAGTGAATGCGGGGCGGGGCTCGGCGGCGTGGAGTGACGCGGAGGCGGCGAGGCCGGCGGCGGCGAGCAGGAGGCGCAGGCGGATGACGGTCATTGCTTGGCTCCCGCGGAGGCGTTGGCTTGCGCGGCAAGCGAATCGGCCGTCTTGGGCAGGCCGGCATAGTAGGCGGACACGGCGTCGATCTCGTCGTCGGAAAGCCGGGTGGCGACGGCCGGCATCAGGCCCAGCGGGCCGGGAGGGCGCTGGCCCTGCCGCCAGGCGCGCAACTGGCCCGCGATATAGGCGGCGGGCTGCCCGGCCAGGGCGGGGAAGTTCTCCCCCACGCCGATGCCGCCTGGCCCATGACACTGGTTACAGGCGGGGACGTTCTTGTCCCAGGCTCCGCGCGTGGCGAGCCACGCCCCGGTGTCCGCGGGCTTGGCCGGATGCATGGCGGTGGCGGCGAGCCGGTCGATGTCCAGCGCCGAGGGCTGCGCGGCGTAGTAGCGCGCCACGGCTTGGCGCTGGGCCGGATCCAGGGCCTTGGCGGTGGCGGCCATGACCGGGCTGACGCGCGAGCCATTGGCCATGGCGTTCAGCTGTTCCTCCAGGTAGCGCCCGCCCATCCCCGCCAATTGCGGAAAGCCGGCGGCCGGATTGCCTTCGCCACGGGCGCCGTGGCAGGTGACACAGGCGGGCGCGCCGTTCGCGCCCTGCGCGCTGATTTGCTTGCCGTCCGGCGCGGCTTGCGCGCCGGCCGAGGCGGCCAACAGCGCGCCTAGTATCAGCGCGCCGGGGAAGGATCGGGACATGAGACCTGCTCCGTAGATATTGGATTTTTGGTAATAAGCTAATTTCCAATAATTATATAAATAGTTGTGACGGATCAACACGAGGTTGTCCAATCGATGGCACGCGCGGCGCTCGATCCGGGGTAGAGGCGCGGCCATGAATCGCGACGTGGCGCGGGGTGTTCCCCAGGGCGCATCGCCCCGAGGTCCGGGGCGCCGGGTGGCGCGCCGCGGGCGCGGTCCGGCCCGGGTAATCTTTACTTGCGTGTGAAGGCTAGGCATATGTCACGGCTGGAACCTTCGCTTGCAGCATCGCCAGAACGATTCGGGTAGCATTTCGCCGATCGATAACAAGGAGAATCCGATGCAGACGAACGATATCGACCCCCCGCGCGTAGCGCTGGTCACCGGCGCCGGTACCGGCATAGGCCGCGCGGTGGCGCTGGAATTCCTGGCGCAGGGCTATCGGGTCGTGCTGGCCGGCCGCCGGCGCGATCCGCTGGAAGCGACCCGCACTGCCGCCGGCGAGGATGGCGTGCGGGCGCTGGTGCTGCCCACGGATGTGTCCGATGAGCAGGCGGTGCGCGATCTGTTCGATGCCACGCAGCGGGAATACGGCCGCCTGGACGTGCTGTTCAACAACGCCGGGCGCGGCGCCCCGGCGATGCCCATCGAAGAGCTGCCGGTCTCGCTCTGGCGCGAGGTGGTCGACACCAACCTGACCGGCATGTTCCTGTGCGCGCAGGCGGCCATCCGCGTGATGAAGGCGCAGAATCCGCGCGGCGGGCGCATCATCAACAACGGCTCGATCTCCGCGCATGCGCCCAGGCCGTTCTCCATCGCCTATACCGCCACCAAGCATGCGGTGACGGGGCTGACCAAATCGATTTCGCTGGATTGCCGGCCCTACAACATCGCCTGCGGGCAGATCGATATCGGCAACGCGGCGACCGACATGACCGAGCGCATGGCGGCGGGCATTCTGCAGGCCGACGGCAGCACGAAGGTCGAGCCGCGCATGGATGTGGCTCACGTGGCGCAGGCGGTCGCCGCCATGGCGCGCCTGCCGCTGGAAGCCAATGTGCAGTTCATGACCATCATGGCCACCAACATGCCGTTTGTCGGGCGCGGCTGAAGACGCGTCCAGCCTGCGGCAGCGCGCCAGTCGCGACGCGCCGCGGCAGGCTGCGGTGCCGCCCCCCGGGCCGCGCGTTGCGCTGCCCGATTCCCCGGTCAGCGGGGAGACGCCTGGGCCAGCATCTGGCCCTGTTTCGTATCCAGGTAGCGCCGGGCGCCGACGTAGCGCTTGGCCCAATAGGAATTCTGCATTTCGTCCACGCGGACCTTGGTGCCGCGGCGCGGCGCATGGACGAATCGGTTCTGGCCGATGTAGATGCCTACGTGCGAGGTCACGCCGCGGCCGCGCGTGGCGAAGAAGACCAGGTCGCCGGGGCGCAGTTCTTTCTTGTTGCCGACGGATTCGCCCGCCGTGCGCTGGGCGCGGGCGGTGCGGGGTAGCTCCAGCCCGGCGATCTCGCGGAACACGTACAAGACCAGGCCGCTGCAATCGAAACCTTCGGCGTCGTCGCCGCCCCAGCTATAGGGCGTGCCGATCGCTTCCAGGCCGGCCTGCACGACACGTTCGCGCAGGGTGGGGACGGTGGGCTCTTGCGCCAGGCGCAGGCCGTTGAGCGTCGGGCGGGCTTCGGACCGGAGCGAGGCCTGGGCGGCGTCCGGGATCCAGGAGAGGGTCAGGGCAAGGATGGGCGCTGACAGGAATACGGGAATGCGGAAATTGGCAATTCGGGCTTTTCGCGTGGGCGGCGTCATTACGTCACTTCAGAACTCGGAGTGGGCGGCATGGCTGTGCCTGGGAGGGCAAGCCGGCGGAAAGGGGGCGATTCCAGGACGCATGGACCCGGAATGCCATGACATTGTAATGGAATAAAGTTTCATTACATTTGTAGTGCAATGCAGCATTATTGTCCGGGGACGTTACGCGCCGCGGCGAGGGGAAGGCGCCCGCGCGGTGGCCGGGCCCGGGCGGGAATGTGACGCTTGTTCTGCCGCGGGCTCGGGCATAATCGGCAGGATCGGCCTCTTCGGCACGGCAAGCCGCGAGCGGCCGCTGAAACACACATAAGAAAGCGGAGCAGAGCTCGATGATGAACGCAGTACACCCGTTGTCCTCCATGAACCGGCCCGACCCCATGCCTTTCGAGCCTTTCCAGGACGCCGTGTCGGCGGTGGATCGGCTGATCGAAATCTATGCGCGCAATACCGCTTTCCTGCGCGCCGCCTTCCGAGACGTCCTGAAAGGGGCCGGCAGCAACGGCCGGGAACGCGCCCGCGCCTACTATCCGGCCATCCGCATCGTGGTCGAAACCTACGACCCGATCGATACCCGGCTTTCGTACGGCCACGTGGCCGAACCCGGCGTCTACCAGACCACCGTCACCCAGCCGGGGCTGTTTCGGGATTACCTGATCGAACAGGTGAGCCAGCTGCTGCAGAACCACCGCGTGGCGGTGGAAGTGGGCGAGTCCGATTCGCCGATCCCGCTGCATTTCGCCTTTCCCGAGGGCGCCTATGTCGAAGGCGAGCACCTCGAGGCGCTCAAGCGCCCCTTGCGCGACCTGTTCGACGTGCCGGACCTGGCGGTGACGGACGACGCGATCGTCAACGGTTCATGGCGCGGCAAGGAGGGCGAGCCCAAGCCGCTGGCGCCGTTCACGGCGCAGCGGGTGGACTATTCGCTGCACCGCCTGCAGCACTATACGTCGACCGCGCCGGCGCACTTCCAGAACTTCGTCCTGTTCACGAATTACCAGTTCTACGTCGACGAGTTCTGCGCCCGGGCGCGCGCCCTGATGGCCAGCGGCAACGAAGACTACGAAATGCTGGTGGAACCGGGCAACCGGATCACGCGGCGCGGGGAAAGCGGTCCGGGCGACGAGGATCAGGCGGTCCGCCTGCCGCAGATGCCGGCCTACCATCTGGTGCGCGGCGATCATTCCGGCATCACGCTGGTGAATATCGGCGTGGGCCCGTCCAACGCCAAGACGATCACCGATCACATCGCGGTGCTGCGGCCGCATGCCTGGCTGATGCTGGGCCATTGCGCGGGCCTGCGCGACTCCCAGCGCCTGGGCGACTACGTGCTGGCCCACGGCTACGTGCGCGAGGACCACGTGCTGGACGACGACCTGCCCACGTGGGTCCCCGTGCCGGCGCTGGCCGAAGTGCAGGTGGCGCTGGAGCAGGCCGTGGAGGAGGTGGCGGGGCTGTCGGGCTGGGACCTGAAGCGCATCATGCGCACCGGCACGGTCGCCACCATCGACAACCGCAACTGGGAACTGCGCGACCACGTGGAGCTGGTGGAGCGCTTTGCGCAATCCCGGGCGATCGCGCTGGACATGGAATCCGCCACCATCGCCGCCAACGGCTTCCGTTTCCGGGTGCCTTACGGCACCTTGCTGTGCGTGTCGGACAAGCCGCTGCATGGTGAATTGAAGCTGCCCGGCATGGCCAGCGCCTTCTATCGCCGCCAGGTGAACCAGCATCTGGAAATCGGCATCCGCGCGCTGGAGCGCCTGCGGGGCATGCCGCCGGAACGGCTGCATTCTCGCAAGCTGCGCACGTTCATGGAAACGGCCTTCCAATAGGCGCGGGGAGGGCCGGCGGCTGCGGCCGATCGATCCGTCCCCCAGATGCTTTCATTTCGCCTGTAGGCGCCTCTTGCGCTATTCTCGCCGGTTGCTTGGAAATCCCAAGGCACCCGGCGCGTCTCGCGCCCGTGCCTTCATGACCTGAAGGAATGCATTTTGGCACCATCGGAACACGATGAACGCCGCGCGGGCGGCACGCGCGGGGCGGAGGCCGGCCGGCCATCCGAGCTGCGCCGCTCGCTATCCGCGCGGCACCTGACGATGATCGCGGTGGGCGGGTCCATCGGCACCGGGCTGTTCGTGGCCTCGGGGGCGACCATCGCCCGTGCCGGTCCGGGCGGCGCGCTGCTGGGCTATGTGCTGATCGGCATCATGGTCTATTTCCTGATGACCAGCCTGGGCGAACTCGCCGCGGCCATGCCGGTATCGGGATCCTTTTCCACCTATGGCGCCCGTTACGTCGAGGACGGCTTCGGCTTCGCGCTGGGCTGGAACTATTGGTACAACTGGGCGGTGACGGTGGCGGTGGACCTGGTGGCCGCGCAGCTCGTCATGGCGTACTGGTTCCCGGACGTGCCGGGCTTCTACTGGAGCGCGCTGTTCCTGGCACTGACCTTCGGCCTGAACGCAATGTCGGCGCGCGGCTTCGGCGAGGCGGAATTCTGGTTCGCCCTGATCAAGGTGATTGCGGTCCTGGGGTTCGTCGCCATGGGCGTGATGATGCTGCTGGGCATCATCCGCGGCGGGGAAGCCGGCGGCCTGGCCAACTGGACGGTGGGCGACGCGCCTTTCGCCGGCGGCTTCGCCGCGCTGATCGGCGTGGCGATGGTGGTGGGCTTTTCCTTCCAGGGGACCGAGCTGATCGGCATCGCGGCGGGCGAATCCAAGGATCCGGCCCGCAACCTGCCGCGCGCGGTGCGCCAGGTGTTCTGGCGCATCCTGCTGTTCTACGTGATGGCGATCCTGGTGATCGGCCTGCTCATTCCCTATACCGACCCGCACTTGCTGCGCAACGAGGTCGAGGACATCAGCGTCAGCCCGTTCGCCCTGATCTTCGAACGCGCCGGCCTGCTCGGGGCGGCGTCGGTCATGAACGCCGTGGTGCTGACCTCCGTGCTGTCGGCGGGCAATTCGGGCATGTACGCGGCCACGCGCATGCTGTACAGCCTGGCCCGCGAAGGCAAGGCGCCCCGCATCTTCGGCCGCATCTCGCGCAGCGGGGTGCCGCTGTGGGCGCTGCTGGCCACGACCGCCGTCGCGGCGCTGTGCTTCTTCACCTTCGTTTTCAGCCCCAACGCCGTCTACATCTGGCTGCTCAACACGTCGGGGATGACGGGCTTCATCGCGTGGCTGGGCATTGCGATCAGCCACTACCGCTTCCGCCGCGGCTACCTCAAGCAGGGCCACAACCTGGCCGATCTGCCCTATGTGTCGCCGTTCTTCCCCTTCGGCCCGATCTTCGCGTTCGTGCTGTGCCTGATCATCACCCTGGGCCAGAACTACCAGGCGTTCCTGCGGGACAAGATCGATTGGGGCGGGGTGGTGGCGACCTACATCGGCATCCCGCTGTTCCTGCTGATCTGGGCGGGCTACCGCCTGGCGCGCGGATCGCGCTTCGTCAGCTACCGCGACATGCGGTTCCCGGATGCGCGGGCGCGCAGCCAATACCTGGATTCGGCGCTGCGCGGCGAGCCCGCGGCGGGCGAGGCGCGCTGAGCGCCGCACGGAGGGGGCAGGAGAACGAGCTGCTTTCTCCGCCCCCGGGCCTCACTCGATGTTCTGCGCCTGCTCGCGCATCTGCTCGATCAGCAGCTTCAGGTCCATCGCGGCGCGGGTGACGTCCATGCTGCCGGCCTTGGAGCCCAGGGTGTTGGCCTCGCGGTTCATTTCCTGGAACAGGAAATCCAGGCGCTTGCCGGCGCTGCCGGCGTGCTTCTTGCCGGATTGCTTGCCGCCGCCGTCGGTGAGCAGGTGGCGCAGCTCTTCCAGGTGCGAGCGCAGGCGCGACAACTCTTCGGCCACGTCGATGCGCAGCGCGAACAGATTGGCCTCCTGCGACAGGCGTTCCGAAAGTTCAGCGCCGGAAATGTGGGTGAAGCCGCCGGGGAAGGCGGATTCCACGCTTTCGCGCAGCTTGGCCGCCAGCTTGTCGCGATGGTCGGCCAGCAGCTGGGGCAGGTGGGCCTGCACGGTCTCGACAATGCGCGCCACGCCGTCGGCGCATTCGCGCATCATGCCGGCCAGGCGCTCGCCTTCGCGCGCGCGGCCTTCCTGCAACTGGGTCAACGCCTGCTGGGCGGCCTGCATGCAGGCCGCGCCCCAGGCTTGCGGGTCCAGCGAGTCGTTGGCGCGCTGGCCGGGCCAGTTGAACAGTTCCACCAGGCGGGGCGGGGCAATGTCGGGGACGATGCGGCGGGCCGCCTGCAACTGTTCGGCCAGGCTTTCCAGCCAGGAGGGATCCAGCTTGGACAGATCGGTGCTGGCGTTGCGGGTATAGGAAACGCGGATCTCGACCTTGCCGCGTCCGAGGTTCGCCGTCAGCAACTCGCGCAGCGGCGTCTCCACGTGGCGCAATTCGTCGGGCAGGCGGAAGTACAGGTCCAGGAACCGGCTGTTGACGCTGCGCAATTCGAGCGCCAGCGTGCCTTGTTCCAGGTCTGCTCGGGCGTTGCCGAAGGCGGTCATGCTGCGAATCATGGTGTGGGTGTCCTGGTGATGCATGTGTCGGGGCCGGTTGCGCCGATGCCCGCCGCGCCGGCGGAGGGCGTCGAACCGGATATATCGCGGCAGGATACTCCAAGCGGCGGTTTCCTGCGGCGCCACCCCGTACAATGCCGCCAATCAATGCCATGTCTGGAGCCTGCCTGTGACTATCGCCCCCTCCATCGCCCGTCCGTCGGGCCGCGCCGTCGACGAACTGCGGCCGTTCAGCCTCGAACGCGGCTACACGCGTTACGCCGAAGGCTCAGTGCTGGTGAAGGCCGGCAATACCCATGTGCTGTGCACGGCCAGCGTACTGGAGAAGGTACCGCCATTCCTGAAGGGCAAGGGGGAAGGCTGGGTAACGGCCGAATACGGCATGTTGCCGCGGGCCACGCACACGCGCGGGGACCGCGAAGCGGCGCGCGGCAAGCAAAGCGGACGCACGCAGGAAATCCAGCGCTTGATCGGCCGCAGCCTGCGAGCGGTATTCGACATGAAGGCGTTGGGAGAGCGCACGCTGCACCTGGACTGCGACGTGCTGCAGGCCGACGGCGGCACGCGCTGCGCCAGCATCACCGGCGCCTGGGTCGCGGCCGCCGACGCGGTGGCCCTGCTGATGAAGCGCGGCGACCTGGCCGCCAACCCGATCCGCGACGCGGTCGCGGCGGTGTCGGTCGGCCTGGTGGATGGACGCGCGGTGCTGGACCTGGATTACCAGGAGGATTCGGCGTGCGACGCCGACGTGAACGTCATCATGACGGGCGGCGGGGCCTTCGTCGAAGTGCAGGGCACGGGCGAAGGCGCGACCTTCACGCGCGCGGAGCTCGATACCATGCTGGTGCTGGCCGAGTCGGGCATCGCCGGCCTGGTGCGGGCCCAGCGGGCGGCGCTGGCCTGATTCGCCCAGGGAGCGCGGCTGGCGCGCCGCGAAAGACGGCCCGCCAACCCGTCCCGCGCGCCTTTACGCCTTGGGCAGCAGCATCCCCACTTTTTCCGCTTTTTCGAGGTTCCAGATCGTATCGATCAGGCCGCGCAGTTCCTGTTCGGTCGCGGCGCCGGCATAGCGGCCGAGGCTTAGCGTCTTGTCCTCGATCTCGGGGCGGCTGAGGGTATTGCCAGGATCGCCCTTGGGCTCGTCCACGCGGCTGTGCAGCTTGCGGCCGTCGCGCGTATGGACGGTGACCTTGCCGATCCAGCGCTGGGGATACGCGGCGTCGACTTCCGGATCCAGCTCCATTTCGACCTTGCCGCGGAACGCGGCGACGCCCGGGTCGTCCAGGCCGGCGTCGAATTCGGCCAGGCCCGCGCGCCCTTGCCGGGCGATCAGGGCCAGGACGGTGCCCATGGAAAATTTGGACTGGTGCACGGTCTGCGGATTCACGACGGGGCCGAGCACGTCGATGGCGCCCTGGTGCACGTGGGCGACGACGCGCTCGATGTCGGCCTCGGTCAGGCCGTTCTCGCGCAGCGCCTGCTGCAGCGCGTCGGCGGCCGGATGGGTGTGGCGGCACGAGGCATGGAACTTGAACGAGGTTTCGATCAGCGCCCAGCGCTCGCCCAGCCGGTCGCACAGGCGGCTCGGGTCGGCGTCGGTCGACATCCCGGCGGCCATGCCTTGAGGGCCTTCCAGGATGTGGCGCGCGCCGGTGAAGCCGTCCTGCGCCAGGTAGGCGGCGGTGATGCCGTCGGCCGCGGCCTTGGCGGTGTGCAGCTGCTTGGAGTCGGCGGCGTCGCGCAGGAATTCCCAGAGGCCCGCGGCCTGAGTGCCCGCGGAGCCCAGCGCATTCAGCATGGCTTCCGGGGACAGGTTGAGCAGGCGGCCGGTGGTGACGGCGGCGGCCAGGGTGCCGGCGGTGCCGGTGGTGTGGAAGATCTTGTAATGGGAACGGCCGAGGTACTCGCCCACGCGGATGCCTACCTCATAGCCGGCGACGGCGGCGACCAGCAGGTCGCGGCCGGAGCGGCCCAGGGCCTGGGCCACCGCCAGCGCGGGCGGGAACACGACCGCGGCGGGGTGGAACACCGAGCCGTTGTGCACGTCGTCCTGCTCGACCACGTGGGCGGCGGCCGCGTTCACCATGGCGGCGAACAGCGCAGTGGTGCGGCGGCGGGTGATCAGGACTTCGCTGGCGCCGTCGGCCGGGCCCATGGCGGCGGCGTAGTGTTCGATGGCCTGCACGGCCCGGGCGGAGGCGCCGGCCAGGATGGAGGCCAGGCAGTCCAGCAGCAGGTCTTCGGCGCGGCGCAGGACCGGCGCGGGGATGTCTTCGTAGCGCAGATTGGCGGCAAATGCCGCCAGTTCGGCGCTCAGGTGCGGGGTGTCTTTGGCTGCGGTCATGGATGGCTGGCTTGTCAGAAGGAGCGGGGCAGGCCCAGGATGTGTTCGGCGACGTAGGACAGGATCAGGTTCGTCGAAATGGGCGCGACCTGGTAGAGACGGGTTTCGCGGAACTTGCGCTCGACGTCGTACTCGTTGGCGAAGCCGAAGCCGCCATGGAACTGCAGGCAGGCGTTGGCCGCCTCCCAGGAGGCGTCGGCCGCCAGCAGCTTCGCCATGTTGGCCTGCGCGCCGCAAGGCTGGTGGGCGTCGAACAGGCGGCAGGCCTCGTAGCGCATCAGGCTGGCCGCTTCCACGTTGATATGGGCGCGGGCGATGGGGAACTGCACGCCCTGGTTCTGGCCGATGGGGCGCCCGAACACCATGCGCTCCTTGGCGTAGGCGGTGACCTTGTCCACGAACCAGTAGCCATCGCCGATGCATTCGGCGGCGATCAGGGTGCGCTCGGCGTTGAGACCGTCCAGGATGTACTTGAAGCCCTTGCCTTCCTCGCCGATCAGGTTCTCTTCGGGGATTTCCAGATTGTCGAAGAAGAGTTCGTTGGTCTCGTGGTTGACCATGTTGGGGATGGGCCGGATCGTCATGCCGTGCTTGACGGCGTGATGCAGGTCGACCAGGAAGATGGACATGCCTTCCGACTTGCGGGTGACCTGTTCCAGCGGCGTGGTGCGGGCAAGCAGGATCATCAGGTCGGAATGCTGCACGCGCGAAATCCAGACCTTCTGGCCGTTGATGACGTAGCGGTCACCGCGCTTGGCGGCTGTGGTCTTGATCTTGGTGGTGTCGGTGCCGGTGGTGGGCTCGGTGACGCCCATGGATTGCAGGCGCAGCTGGCCGGCCGCGATGCGGGGCAGGTATTCACGCTTCTGGGCTTCCGAGCCGTGGCGCAGCAGGGTGCCCATGTTGTACATCTGCCCGTGGCACGCGCCGGAATTGCCGCCGCTGCGGTTGATCTCTTCCATGATGACCGAGGCTTCGGTCAGGCCCAGGCCGGAACCGCCGTATTCCTGCGGGATCAGGGCCGCCAGCCAGCCTGCTTCGGTCAGGGCGTTGACGAACGCTTCGGGGTAGCCGCGTTCTTCGTCGACCTTGCGGAAATATTCGGAGGGGAACTGGGCGCAGAGATCGCGCACGGCTTCGCGGATGTCCTGGTAGGCGTGGGAGGCGTTGTGCATGAGGCTGTTTCTGGATGGGTAATGGTTCGGTACAGGGTTGAATGTGCCGCAAGGCGCCGCCCCTGCCAATTCACAATTGGTTAATACGGGGTTCCTGTTCGCAAAAGCGCGGTTTCATGACGGGAGTTTGTCAGCCCGGCCCCCGGGTTGTGTCAAGAAATTGCCAAACTGGGTGTCCATAATTCGCGCCAAGGCCGCCGGGGGCGGCCAGGTAACACACGGACGGATATGCGGAAAAACATCAGGGTCACGACGGCGTTGTCAGCCATTCTTGCGTTGTTTGTGGTGCTGTTCGCCGTCGCCGCGGCGGGCGGCATTGCCGTGCTGCGCGAGAACCGCGCGGATATCGAAGCGTTGGGCCGGGGCAGCATCGAGCGGGCCAGCGACCTGTCGGACATGACGAGCCGGCTGTTCCAGGCCCGCGCCGCGCTGACGGACGCCAAGACGGCCATGGAAAGCGGCCTGGAAGAAGCCCGCGACCAGTCGCTGGGCCACGCGGACGCGCTGCTCAAGCAGGCCGCGACCAGCCTGGCGCGCCTGCGCGCGAACCCCGACACGGGCGCGCGGGGCGCGCCGCTGTTCGACCAGGTGCTGGCGGCCCACGCCGCCTTCGCGGACCAGACGCTGGCGCCCATGCTGGCCGCCATCAAGGGCTGGAACGGGATCGAGGTGAACCGGCTGGTCGACAAAGCGCTGCCGGCCAGCGGCGCCAATTACATCAAGCAGGCGGACGCCTACCAGGCCTATGCCCGGCAGCAGGGACAGGCGGCGGTGGCGGGAGCCAGCCTGATGCTGGAGCGCGTGATCGTGGTCGCGGCCGGCGTGCTGGCGATGGTGGCGCTGCTGGCGCTCCTGATCCGGCTGGCGTTCCACCGCGGCATTCTGAGGCCGTTGAACGAGGCCGGCTCGCACTTCGACCGCATCGCCGATGGCGACCTGACGGGAGCGATCGCCATGCGTGGCGACAATGAGATCGGCGTGCTGTATTGCGCGATGCGGCGCATGCAGAGCGGCCTGTCGGCGGCCGTGTCGTCGGTACGGCAGGGGGTGGAGGAAATCCATACGGGCTCGGGCGAGATCGCCGCGGGCGGCGCGGACATGTCGGACCGCACCGCCCGCCAGGCGGGCTCGCTGCAGGAGGCCGCGGCCAATCTGATGCAGCTGGCGCATACGGTGCAACTGACCGCCGGCAATGCGGACCAGGCCAGCCGGCAGGCGCGGGGCGCCACGCAGCTGGCGCAGCGGGGGGGGCAGGCCGTCGAGGAAGTGGTGCAAAGCATGCGCGGCATCGCCGACAGCGCGCGCCGGATCGGCGAGATCGTTGGCGTGGTCGACAGCATTGCCTTCCAGACCAATATCCTGGCGCTCAACGCCGCCGTGGAGGCGGCCCGCGCGGGCGAGCAGGGCAAGGGCTTCGCGGTGGTGGCGGGCGAGGTGCGCTCGCTGGCCCAGCGCAGCGCGCAGGCCGCCAGGGAAATCAAGGGCCTGATCGAGGACTCGGCCTCGCGGGTCGAGGCCGGCGTGCGCCAGGTGGGCCTGGCGGGCGAGACCATGCGCGACATGGTCGTGTCCGTGGACCGGGTGACGCAGATCGTGGCCGAGATTTCCAGCGCCACGGCGGAGCAGGCCGCGGGCATCGCATCGGTGAATGACGCGGTGGCCGATATCGAACGTTCCACCCAGGAAAATGCCGCCATGGTGGAGCAGACCGCCGCGGCGGCCGCAGCCCTGGAAGCCCAGGCCCAGGGACTGCGCCGGGCCGTCGCGGTGTTCCGGATCGCCGCGCCGGGCGGCGCGGGGCGGGACTCAGCCGTCGATCTGCGGCAGGGGAGCGCCGGCGTAGCGCTCGGTCACCAGAGACAGGTTCCCGTGCTTGACCTTGTGCTTGACGTGGGCGGCGGCCGACGCGATGTCCTCCGGACGGATGCGCTCGCATAGGGAGGGCGTGACGGTGAGGGCGCCCACCCCCAGCGTCACGAAGGGAAAGAAGCGGGGCACGCCGTAGCGGTCCTCGGCCTCGATGCCGCCGTTGCGGCGGCCTTCGTCGTCATACAGGTCGATGGCGCGTTCGTTGAACTCCGCGATGATGCGGCGGACGCGGTCCATCCAGTCCGAACTGCGCAGCAGCACCACGAAATCGTCTCCGCCCACATGGCCCACGAAGTCGCGCTGCGGATCGCAGTGGCGCTTGATGACCTCGGCGGTCAGCATGATCATGTCGTCGCCGCGCCAATAGCCGTAGACGTCGTTGAACGGTTTGAAATTGTTCAGGTCGCCATAGCAGATCGTGAAATCGTCCGCGTCCTCCAGCAGGGTGGCGATGTGCCGGCTGATGGGAATGTTGCCGGGCAGCGAGGTCAGCGGATTGGCGTAGCGCGCGGCCTCGATGCGCATTTCGGTCACCGAGCGCACCAGCGTTTCGCCGGTGGCCAGGCCGTCGTAGCGGCCCTCGCGGGTGATGATCAGGCCGTCCATCAGGTAGCGCTGGTCCTCGGAGATCAGCACGTGGCTCAACTGGTCGATGGACACGTTCAGGTCCACCAGCACCGGTTCGGCGTTCATGAAGGTCGAGCAGGCGTCGCGGCCGAACAGTTCGCGCGTATAGCGTTGCGCGTAATGCTCCAGGAAGTCGCGCCGGTTGATGATGCCGACCGGGCGGTTGTCGGCATCCACCACCGCCACCGCATGCATGCCCTTGTGCTCGATGAAGAGCCGGTGCACGTCGTCGTTGGTGTGTTCGGGCAGCAAGGCGGCGGGCGCCTCGACGCGCAGGCTGGCGGCCGTGCCGCCGGCGGCGCGCTGCGGCGCGGACGCCGGCGTGCGCGCCCGCAATGAGTCGCGCAGGGGCGGGGCCAGTTCGGTCAGCAGCATTTCGTCCGGCCGGCCCAGGAACCAGCCCTGGGCATAGCGGATGTCCAGCTCGCGCACCACGGCCAGGTCTTCGGCGGTTTCGATGCCTTCGGCCACGATCGCGGTGCCCAGGTGCTGCGCCACCTTCAGGATGGCGCGCACCATGTTCTGCTTGCGTTCGTCCTGCCCGATGCCGTCGAAGAAATAGCGGTCTATCTTGACCAGGTCCGGCTGCATCTCGGACCACAGCTGGAGATTGGAATTGCCCACGCCATAGTCATCCAGCGCAACGCGCATGCCGTGCTCGCGCAGGCAGGCGAATGCGCTGGCCACTTCATCCATGTGCTCGGACAGCGGATCCTGCTCGGTCAATTCGACAATGATGCTGGACGGCGCGAGCGCGCAATCCTTCAATAGCCGCCGGGGCATCTCGTCGCCCCACAGCGTCCAGTAATGGATGAGGGCCGAGCCGGACAGGTTCAGGAACAGCATGCCGGAGGCGTCGTGGCGCTGGAAGCCTTGCGCGCCCGCGCGGAAACTGGCCAGTTCGAGCTGCGGGTGCAGCCCCTGGCGGCGCGCTTCGGCGAACAGCGCGTCGGGGAAATGCAGGGCCGTATCGGCCGGCCCGCGGATCAGGCTTTCGTGGCCATAGACCCGGCTGTGCGGCAGGTCAACGACCGGCTGGAAGCGCGGGCGCAGCAGCCGTTCGCGCAGGATCCCGGCGAGGTTCACGTGCGCGGACGCGCGGTCCGGGTTGGAGGAGGGCGCGCGGGCCGCGGCCGGCCGGGGCAAAGCGTGAAGAGGGTCCATCGCCGGTGCGTTCAGATACGATCAGTGACAAGTTGGCCATATTGACAACAAAATATGTCTGCGTTGTTGCGCCGACGACTGGCGCGCCATCTTCAGCCGCCGCCATGGGCCTGTCAACAACGGATTGGTTTTGCGCATCCGGCCCGCAGGGGTACCGGCCGGCGCGCGTGGGCCGCCGCTATACAATTTGCCCCATGACTGCTCCCAAGATTCCCGATTCCCTGCGCCGCGTCGTGCTGGCGTCCAACAATGCCGGCAAGCTGCGCGAATTCTCGGCCCTGTTCGCCCCCCTGGGCATAGAACTGGTCCCCCAGGGCGAGCTCGGCGTGCCCGAAGCCGAAGAGCCGCACGTTACCTTCGTGGAGAATGCGCTGGCCAAGGCCCGCCATGCCAGCCGCCTGACCGGGCTGCCGGCCCTGGCCGACGATTCGGGCCTGTGCGTGGCCGCGCTGGAAGGCGCGCCGGGCGTTTATTCGGCGCGCTATGCCCAGATGCACGGCGGCGAGAAGTCCGATCAGGCCAATAACGCGTTGCTGGTGAGCAAACTGGCCGGCATCGAGGACCGCAGCGCGTGGTACGTGGCGGTGCTGGCCCTGGTGCGCTCGGAGAACGATCCGCGGCCGCTGATCGGCGAGGGCCTGTGGCACGGCGAGATCATCGACCCGCCCGAGGGCGCCAACGGCTTCGGCTACGATCCGCACTTCTACCTGCCCGACCTGGCGCTGACCGCCGCCACCCTCGACCCGGAGGAGAAGAACCAGGTCAGCCACCGCGCCCGCGCGCTGCGCGAACTGCTGGGCAAGCTGAGCCAGGCTTGAGGAGGGCGCCCCAGGGCGCCGGGTCCAGGAATCACGCATGTCCATCATCATCCCCATCCGCAACGACATGGGCGCGCCTTCCTCGCGCCCGAAACCGCCGGCCGGCGCCGCGCTGACCAGCCTGCCGCCCCTGTCGGTCTATGTGCACGTGCCCTGGTGCGTGCGCAAATGCCCGTATTGCGATTTCAATTCGCACGCCGCGCCCGGTGGCGGGATTCCCGAGCGCGCCTACCTGGACGCCCTGCGCAGCGACCTGGAGCAAGCGCTGCCTTCCATCTGGGGGCGGCAGGTGGTCTCGGTGTTCATCGGCGGCGGCACGCCCAGCCTGCTGTCTTCGGCCGGGCTCGACGAGTTGCTGGCGATGCTGCGCGCCTACCTGAATCTCTGGCCCGACGCCGAGATCACCATGGAGGCCAATCCTGGAACCGCCGAAGCCGGCCGCTTCCAGGACTACGCGGCCAGCGGGGTGACCCGGTTTTCCCTGGGTATCCAGAGCTTCGACGACGCCCAGCTGAAAAAGTTGGGGCGCATCCATGACGCCGCCCAGGCCAGGGCGGCCATCGAGATGGCGCAGCGCGCCGTGCCGCGCGTGAACCTGGACATGATGTTCGCCTTGCCCGGGCAGACGCTGGACGCCTGTCTGGCCGACCTGCGGCAGGCCGTGGCGTTCGGCACGGAGCATCTTTCGCTCTATCACCTGACGATGGAGCCCAACACGGTCTTTGCGAAGTTTCCTCCGGAGGACCTGCCGGACGACGATACCAGCGCTGCCATGCAGGACGCGGTCGAGGCGGAACTGGCCGCGGCCGGCCTGGGCCGCTACGAGGTGTCGGCCTACGCCAGGCCGGGAGCGCGCTGCCGCCACAACCTGAATTACTGGGAATTCGGCGATTACCTGGGCATCGGGCCCGGCGCCCACGGCAAGCTGTCCTTCCACGACCGGATCGTGCGCGAGGCCCGGCTGCGCGGCCCGGATTCCTGGATGCAGGCCGCCATGGCGTGCGATGGGAGCCATATCTCGGAAAGCCGGCAGGTCGGCCCCGACGAGCTGCCCTTCGAGTTCATGCTGAACGCGCTGCGCCTGAAGGAAGGCGTGGCTTCGTCGAGCTTCGATGAACGCACCGGCCTCTCCCTCGCCGTGATTGCGCACCAATTGGAGGCAGCCTCGAAACGGGGCCTGCTGGACGCCGACCCCACCCGGCTGCGGGCGACGCCCCTGGGCTGGCGATTCCTCAACGACCTGCAGGAAATGTTCCTGTAGCGGCAATGCCCCAACATGGGGCATGCATGCCCCATGCTTTGCACCATAATGGTGCTACATTTCCTCCTGACCGCAGCGCCGTCCCTCGGGAATCCCTGGGGAAAAACCTGGCACGCATATTGCTTCCCTGATTTATGCCAGTCGACGGGCAAGGCCCTCGACCTTTTTATCTAATGGAGATGACATGGCAAGCCCGAAAGACGTCCTGAAAAAGATGGCCGACAACGAAGTGAAATTCGTGGATTTCCGCTTTACCGATACGGTTGGCCGCGAGCACCACGTTTCCGTGCCCACCAGCGCTATCGATGAAGACAAGCTGGAAAGCGGGCAGGCTTTCGACGGTTCCTCGATCCCGGGCTGGAAGGGCATCGAAGCTTCCGACATGCTGCTCATCCCCGATCTGTCGACGGCCAACATGGATCCGTTCCGCGAAGAGCCGACCCTGATCCTGTCGTGCGACGTGGTCGAACCCTCGGACCTGAAGGGCTATGACCGCGACCCGCGCTCGCTGGCCAAGCGCGCCGAAGCCTACCTGAAGTCCTCCGGCCTGGGCGATACCGCCTACTTCGGCCCGGAACCCGAATTCTTCGTGTTTGACGGCGTGACCTGGAACACCGACATGTCGGGCACCTTCGTCAAGATCAAGTCGGAAGAGGCCTCCTGGTCCACCGGCCTGGATTTCGAAGGCGGCAACACCGGCCATCGCCCCGCCGTGAAGGGCGGCTACTTCCCCGTGCCCCCGGTCGATTCCTTCCAGGACATGCGTTCGGAAATGTGCCTGCTGATGGAACAGATGGGCGTGCCGGTCGAAGTGCACCACCATGAAGTGGCCGGCGCCGGCCAGCTCGAAATCGGCACCAAGTTCAGCACGCTGGTGCAGCGCGCCGACTGGACGCAGATCACCAAGTACATCATTCACAACGTGGCCCACGCCTACGGCAAGACCGCCACGTTCATGCCCAAGCCCATCGTCGGCGACAACGGCTCCGGCATGCACGTGCACCAGTCGATCTGGAAGGACGGCCAGAACCTGTTCGCGGGCAACGGCTACGCCGGCCTGTCGGAATTCGCGCTGTACTACATCGGCGGCATCATCAAGCACGCCCGCGCGCTGAACGCCATCACCAACCCCGGCACCAACTCGTACAAGCGCCTGGTCCCGCACTACGAAGCCCCGGTCAAGCTGGCCTACTCGGCCCGCAACCGTTCGGCCTCGATCCGCATTCCGTACGTCGGCAACCCGAAGGGCCGCCGCGTCGAAGCGCGTTTCCCGGACCCCCTGGCCAACCCGTACCTGGCTTTCTCGGCCCTGATGATGGCCGGCCTGGACGGCGTGCAGAACAAGATCCACCCGGGCGATCCGGCCGACAAGAACCTGTACGACCTGCCGCCGGAAGAAGACGCGAAGATCCCGACCGTGTGCTCGTCGCTCGAACAGGCGCTGGAAGCGCTGGATAACGACCGCGAGTTCCTGACCCGCGGCGGCGTGTTCAGCAACGACATGCTCTCGGCCTACATCGACCTGAAGATGGGCGATGTGAACCGCCTGCGCATGACGACCCACCCGGTCGAGTTCGACATGTACTACAGCCTCTGATGCATTGAGGCTGTGCCTGGAGGCGGCGCGATGAGGTAGGCAGAAACCAGGGCCTGCATCGCGCGCTCCTCCAGGATGCGGTTCGACGGACCGTCCGCCAGGCCCCGCGCCCGGCGGGCCGCGGCCGGGCGCCGTCGCCGTCGCGTTCCGCTTTCCCCTCACATTCGGGTATGTTGAAAAATGAATGTAGAAGCTCTCGATCTGCTAGCCACGTCCGTTTTCCTGGTCAACGAGCGCGGTCATATCGAATACGCGAACGCCGCCGCCGAGGATCTGTTCGGCCGCTCGCGCAAGCAACTGGGCGGGCACTCCGCCGCCACGCTGTTCGACAGCCCGGAAAACATCCAATCGTCCATCGACCGGGCCGCCGCCGGGCGCTATGCGGACGTGAGGCAGCTTGCCTCCTTGCGCCGCGCCGCCGAGTCCGTGGAGGTGTCGGTGACGACGATAGGGCTGACCGGCCAGCGCTGGCCGGTGCTGATCGAAACGCGCGAGATCGAGCAGCGCGTGCTGGCCGACCGCAATCATCGGCTGGTCGACGAGATCGAAGCGCACCGGGAGCTGCTGCGCAACCTGGCGCATGAAGTCAAGAATCCCCTGGGCGGCTTGCGCGGCGCCGCGCAACTGCTGGAGGCCGAGCTTCCCAGCGCGGCCCTGGCCGAGTACACCCAGGTCATCATTTCCGAAGCCGACCGCCTGCAGGCGCTGGTGGATCGCCTGAGCGGCCCCCAACGCGTGCCGCTGAACGCGCGGCCGGTGAACATCCATGAGATCTGCGAGCGCGTCTGCGCGTTGATCCAGGCCGAGTTCCGCAACGAGGTCACGCTGCTGCGCGACTACGATGCGTCGATGCCGGACCTGAAGGGCGATGCCGCCCGCCTGATGCAGGCCGTCCTGAACGTGGCGCGCAATGCCGCCCAGGAACTGGTCGCGCGGCCCCAGGGGCCGCAAACCGAACCCGGTGTCGTCACCTTGCGCACGCGCGTGGCGCGGCAGGTCATGCTGGCGCACAAGCAGCATCGCCTGGCGCTGGTGCTGTCCATCATCGATAACGGTCCCGGCGTGCCGGACCACATCCGCGACCGCATCTTCCATCCGCTGGTCACGGCCCGCGCCGGCGGAACCGGGTTGGGCCTGAGCCTGGCCCAGGACTTCGTGCAGCAGCACGGCGGCATCATCGAATTCGAATCCCGGCCAGGGCGCACCGAGTTTCGCCTGGTCCTTCCGATGGAGCCTGCACACTGATGAAACCCGTATGGATCGTCGACGATGACCAGGCCATCCGCTGGGTCCTGGAAAAGGCGCTGGCCCGCGCCGGCATCCCCACCCGCAGCTTTTCGCAGGCGGCGGACGTGCTGGAAGCGCTGTCGCACGAAACGCCTGTCGCCCTGGTGTCCGATATCCGGATGCCCGGCGGCAACGGCCTCGAACTGCTGCGCCAGCTGAAGGAGCGCCATCCAGGCCTGCCGGTGATCGTGATGACGGCATTCGCCGACCTGGACAGCACGGTGTCCGCCTTCCAGGGCGGGGCCTTCGATTACCTGGCCAAGCCGTTCGACGTAAATGAAGCGGTGGCGCTGATCCAGCGCGCCGTGCAGGAGTCGGCGCAGCCCGAGAGCCCCGAAGGGCAGGGCGAGTCCGCGCAGAACAACGAACGCTGGATGATGACGCAGTCTTCGTCCACCGCTATGCAGGAAGTCTTCCGGGCGATCGGCCGGCTGGCGCAGTCCAAGGTTACGGTGTTGATCACGGGCGAGTCCGGCACCGGCAAGGAGCTGGTGGCCCGCGCCTTGCACGGGCACGGCGTGCGAGCGGGCGGTCCGTTCGTGGCGCTGAATGCCGCGGCCATCCCGCGCGACCTTCTCGAAGCCGAACTGTTCGGCCATGAGCGCGGCGCCTTCACGGGCGCCAATAACCTGCGCCGCGGCCGCTTCGAGGAAGCGCATGGGGGGACGCTGTTCCTGGACGAAATCGGCGATATGCCGATCGAACTGCAGACGCGCCTGCTGCGCGTGCTGGCCGAAGGCAGCTTCTATCGCGTCGGCGGCGCGCAGCCCGTGCGGGTGGATGTGCGCATCGTGGCGGCCACGCACCAGCCGCTGGAGCAGCGCGTCGAGCAAGGCCTGTTCCGGGAAGACCTGTTTCACCGCCTGAATGTGATCCGGCTGCGCCTGCCGCCCCTGCGCGAGCGGGTGGAAGACATTCCGGCGCTGGCCAGCCACTTTCTCGGCGCCAGCGCCCGCGCCCTGGGCGTGCCGGTCAAGCGCCTGACGCCCGAAGCGCTGGCGGTGCTGACCAAGTTCGATTTCCCGGGCAACGTGCGCCAGCTGGAGAACTTCTGCCACTGGCTGACCGTGATGGCGCCGGGCCAGACGGTCGAGCCCGCGGACCTGCCGCCGGAGATCCGCGCCATGGAGCACCAGCAGCACGCCAGCCCCGCCGCGCGTCCGGCGGCCCCGGTGGCGGGGGCTGGAACCGTCCTGAGGGCGTCCGAGCCCGTGGACGAGGATTCGCCGCGCAACTGGCAGGATTCGCTGCTGCGCGATGCGCAGTACCGCCTGGAACGCGGCGAACCCGCGGTCATGGCGACGTTGACGCGGCAGTTCGAGAAGATTCTGCTGCAGAGCGCGCTGGATGCCAGCCGGGGACGGCGGGTGGAGGCGGCCAGCCGGCTGGGGATCGGGCGGAACACGATTACCCGGAAGTTGCGCGAGCTAGGGATTGAGGACGAATGATCCTCCAGGCGCTTCCTGCCTAAGCATCATTGCCCGTCGGGCGGCGTCTTGTTTTGGGCGCCGCCCGTTCTTTTGACGCCGTCCGCGCCGAGCGCCTGGGGCGCGCGGATCGACGCTCGCGCACGCGAACGCGGCGAGGGTTCCGCTACGGTCCTTTAGTCTCCTTTTCCTCCTTCTCCTTTTTTGCGCCATCGTAATGGGACTTGATGGCGAGAAACATGCACGTGCCCAACACGAGGAGCTTGAATGCACCGAAGACGACAGGGACCCAAAAATCCATCATTTCCTCAAAACGCTGCTTCCGCAGCCACATTGCCTGCCCATCGGCCAGGCAAAGACAAACGACCGTAGCCGTCGCTATACTCCCTACAAGTTTTCGGATTTTACCGCTAAAATCCATACAAATAGTTGAAATGTTAGTTTTGTACGGCTTTTCTGCTTGGGAAAGTGGCATAAAACCCATACATAAAGATAGGACATGTCTCTCTCTCGCCGCCTGAAGAAAGCAAACGTGGCTTGGGTGCGGCCCCTTACCGCGGGCTCCGGCTCCCGGTACCAGCAAATCGCCGCGCAAATCGGTACAGCGGTGGAGGACGGGGTGCTTCGGCCTGGCGATCGCCTGCCCCCGCAGCGCGAACTGGCCCAGACACTGGGAGTCGACCTCACGACCGTCACTCGCGCGTACACGGCGGTTCGCCAGAAGGGGATCCTGGAAGCCCAGGGAGCGGGCGGAACCTATGTGGCCTATTCCGGGTTGGAAGCAGGCGGGACGATCGATCTGGGAATGAACATCCCTCCTTTGCTCGGCAGTGCGGAGTTTTCGCAAATGCTTGCGCAAGGCAGTGGCGCAACGCAGGCGGCAGCGAGCTCGATGGATCTGATGAGCTACCACGTGGGTGCCGGGGCCAACCGGCATCGCGCGGCGGGAGCGACATGGCTGCGGCCGATGATAGGCAGCGCGGACATCGAGCGGATCGTGGTTTGCCCAGGCGCCCAGACCGCTATCGCGGCACTGCTTCTGGCCAGGAGCCAGTCCGGAGACGCCATCGCCTGCGATGAGTTGACCTATCCAGGCTTCCTGGCCGCTGCCCGCTTGCTCCAGCGCCTGGCGGTAGGGGTGAAGTCGGATGAACAGGGAATGGATCCTGCCGACCTCGAACGAGTGTGCGAACAACATCGTCCCGCGCTGCTGTACCTGAACCCGACGATCCAGAACCCGACTGCGCTGACGCTCTCCACCGAGCGACGCACGGAACTGTTGCGGGTTGCAGAGAAATATGCGCTGCCAGTCATTGAAGACGATCCATACTGGCTGTTGGCCGAGCGTCCGCCGAGCACGATGTTTTCATTGGCCGCCAGCACGGCTTCGACTCCCGTTTACTACGTCTCGACGCTATCCAAATGTATAGCGCCGGGCCTGCGAACCGCTTACCTGGTCGTGCCTTCCGGCGAGCCGTTAAGCCCTGTTCTTGATGCCCTGCGTTCGCTGGCCCTGATGCCCGCGCCCTGGATGACTGAAATGGCGTCGGCATGGATAGAGTCGGGCGCCGCCAGTCAATGGCTCGCACAGATCAAGAGCGAGCTGCGGCATCGGCAAACGATCGCGGCATCGATCCTCCCGGGGAATATCCAGGCCGACCCGAATGGGCTTCATCTCTGGCTCCAGTTGCCGCACCACATCGACTTCTACCGGCTTACCCAAACGGCGCTGGAACAAGGGGTGAGCGTCACTGACTCGGAGTCATTTTCCACGGCGTCCTTCAGCCCCGTCGCGCTTCGTGTGTCATTGGGAGGAGCCATCGATCGAAACCGCCTGACGCACGGCCTGACCCGGTTGGCGGAGTTGCTCAAGGGCGATCTTGCCAGGCGGGTTTCGAACGTCGTCTGATCGGCAAGGCGCCAGCCGCACGCTGCCTTCTTGATTTCCCTGGTCCGCCGAGAGCCTGGCGGACCTAGCCCAGGCCCAGCAGGCTCTCGCACAGGCGCGGCGATTTCAGCTTCTGCAGCCACCATTTCAGGGCCTCGCCCGGCGGTTCTGCGCGCCAGGCATAGGCGACGTGCTCCGTCAGGGACATGCCTTCGTCGGTTTCGCATACGGTCAGCAGGCCTTGGGCGAGGTAGGGGGCGGCTAACGTCATGGGGAGGTAGCCGCAGCCCAGGCCGCGGATCTGGGCTTCGATCTTGGCTTGCATGGTGGGCATGACCAGGGTGGGCTGGTCGGCGAGGATGCCGCGGGTTTGCGGGGCGAGGTTGCGGGAGGTGTCGGCGACGACCACCGCGCAGTAACGGGTGAAGTCGGCGCGGCTGAGCGGTTGTGGCAGCGTGGCGAGGGGGTGGCTGGCGGCGACGCAGAATGCGAACTGGGATTGGCCTATGGCTTGCGAGCGGTAGGGGCCGGTGGGTTCGCCCGCGGCGCCCGCGCCGATGACGAGGTCGGCGCGGCCGGAGGTCAGCGCGTCCCAGTTGCCGCTCAGCACTTCGCTGGAAAAGCGCAGGGTGGTGGCGCTGTCCAGGGTCTGGAATTCCTCGATGAGATCGTAGATGGGCCGCCACGGCAGCACGGCGCTGACGGCGATGCGCAGTTCGACCTCCCAGCCGGTGGCGATGCGCTTGACGCGGCAGGCCAGGTCGTCGAGCGACTGCAAGACATGGCGGCCTTCGCGCAGCAGCGTTTCGCCGGCGGGGGTCAGCAGCGCGCGGTGGCCGGAGCGGTCGAACAGCAGGACGTCCAGGCCGTCTTCGAGCTTGCGGATGGAGTAGGTGACGGCCGAGGGCACCTTGCCCAGTTCGCGGGCGGCCTTGGCGAAGCTGCCATGGCGCGCGATGGCGTCAACAAGGATGAGCAATTCCGGGGTGATGGGCTGCATAGGGCGCCAAACGATTATTCAAAATATTTGAATGGTTCCGTCAAACTATAACGCCAAACAACGGACCCGGCACGCGCACAATATCACTCATGCCGGTGGTGCGGCGAGTTGTCTCGGGAAGAAGGCGACATTCACGGCCATGCCACCATTCACATTATTGAAACAGGAGTCCGCAATGCTTACGATTCGCCGCGCCGCAGAACGGGGCCACGCCAACCATGGCTGGCTCGATTCGTTTCACACCTTCTCTTTCGCCAACTACTACGACCCGGCCCACATGGGTTTCGGCGCGCTGCGCGTGATCAACGATGACCGCATCGCCGCCGGCCGCGGCTTCGGGACGCACGGCCACCGCGACATGGAGATCATCACCTACGTGCTGGACGGCGCTATCGCCCACAAGGACAGCATGGGCAGCGGTTCGACCATTCAGCCGGGCAACGTGCAGCGGATGAGCGCCGGCCGCGGCGTGATGCACTCCGAGTTCAATCCGCTGCCGGATGCTGAAACGCACATGCTGCAGATCTGGATCGAACCCGACGTGCGCGGCATCGCGCCCGAGTATGAAGAGCGCGAGTTCACCGACGCGCAGAAGCGCGGCCGGCTGCAAGCCCTGGTTTCGGCCGACGGGATCGATGGTTCGATGAAGATCCATCAGGATGCGCGCCTGTATGCCGGCCTGTTCGATGGGGCGGAGTCCGCCTCCCTGGACCTGGCCGCCGGCCGCCGCGCCTGGGTCCACGTGGCCCGCGGCAGCGTGGTCGTGAACGGCACCGAGCTGGCGGCCGGCGACGCGGCCGCCATCACCGGCGAAAGCCGGGTCGAGCTGTCGGGCGGCAAGAACGCCGAAGTGCTGGTGTTCGACCTTGCGTGATGAGCCCGCCGGGCGGAAATTTCCGCCCGGCAGACTTTAAGATGGTTCTTGGCCCCTTACATCCGGAGAATTCCACATGTCCACCCTATCCGAAGCAGGCGAAAGCCAGATTGAAACCGTCGTGGTTCCGCGCACGAGCGACCTGGGCGGGTTTTCCGTCCGGCGGGCGATCCCGTCGGCGCAGCGCCGCACCGTCGGCCCCTTCGTCTTTCTCGATCACATGGGGCCTGTCGAGTTCGCCCCGGGCTCCGGCATAGACGTGCGGCCGCATCCCCATATCGGCCTGTCCACGGTGACCTATCTGTACGAAGGGACGATGGTGCACCGCGACGGCGCCGGCCATACGCAGACGATCCTGCCCGGCGAGGTCAACTGGATGACGGCGGGTCGCGGCATCGTGCATTCCGAACGTTCGTCGCCGGAAAGCCGCCAGGCCGCGCAACGCCTCTGTGGCCTGCAGATCTGGGTCGGCCTGCCCAAGACGCACGAGGAAACCGATCCGGGTTTCACGCACTACGGGCTGGACGCGCAGCCCGTCATCGAAGGCGAGGGCGTGCGCGCCCAGGTCGTCGCGGGCTCGCTGTTCGGCAAGACTTCCGACGTGAAGACGCTGTCGCCGCTGTTCTACGGCGATATGCAATTGCAGGCGGGCGCCACCATGGTCCTGCCGGCCGAGCATGAAGAGCGCGCGGCCTATCTGGCCCAAGGTACCGTCGAGGTGGACGGGCAGGAATTCGAAAGCGGCCGCCTGATCGTCTTCGCCCCGGGCCGCCCCGTGCAGATCCGTGCCAAGACCGCGGCGCGCTTCGCGGTGCTGGGCGGCGAGCCCCTGGATGGCCCGCGCTTCATCTGGTGGAATTTCGTGTCCAGCAGCAAGGACCGGATCGAACAGGCCAAGCAGGATTGGCAGCGCAACCGTTTCGACCAGGTCGTGCCCGGCGACGAGACGGAGTACATCCCCTTGCCCGAGCCGCGCGCCTGAGGCCCGGCCCGCCGCGCACGCGCGGCGCGGCGGTATGATGCGCGTCCCGATCCAACAACAAACCGGGATGGAGACATCATGCATCGCTACACGCTCAACGCGCTGCGCGGCTTGGCCGCGCTGGCGCTGATCCACGGCGCCTCGTCGGCGCTCGCCGCCGGCTATCCGGCCAAGCCCATTACCTTCATCGTTCCCTACACGGCAGGCGGCACCACCGACCTCGTGGCGCGCACCGCGGGGCAGAAAGTGGCCGAGAAGCTGGGCCAGCCCGTTATCGTGGAAAACCGTCCCGGCGCGGGCGGCAATATCGGCATGGATGCCGTCGCGAAGGCCGCTCCCGACGGCTACACGATAGGCTTCGGGGCGATCTCCACCAACGCGCTGAATCCGTTCGTCTATCCGTCCATGCCTTTCGATCCCACCAAGGACTTCACGGGCGTCAGCATGCTGGGGGCGTCCACCGTGGTGCTGGAGACCGGCCCGGCCCTGAAGGTCGGCAGCGTCAAGGAACTGGTCGCGTATGCGAAGCAGCATCCGGGCACGTCCTTCGGCACGCCGGGCACGGGCACGTCCATGCACCTGGCGGGCGTAATGTTCGACCAGCTGACCGGCGCGGGCATGCAGCATATTCCCTACAAGGGCAGCGCCCAGGCGCTGAACGACCTGCTGGGCGGGCACCTGCCGGTGATGTTCGACAATCTGCCGGCCTCGCTGCCGCACATCAAGGCGGGCAAGGTGCATGCGCTGGCGGTCACCGGCAGCAAGCGCGCGCCGGCATTGCCGGACGTTCCCACGCTGGCCGAACTGGGCTATGAGGCGGCGGTGGTGGATCCGTGGTTCGCGGTCTACGGCCCGGCGAAAATGCCTCCCGAGGCGACCAGGGCATTAAGCGAAGCCTTCCAATGGGCCCTGGGCCTGCCGGAGGTGAAGAACAAGCTGGAACAGGCCGGCTTCATGCCCTACGGTTCCACGCCCCAGGAAGTAGAGCGCCTGACCCAGAGCCAGCACGAGGCCTTCAAGGCCTTGTCGCAGAAGGTGAAGCTGTCGGCGGACTGAGTCCGCGAATGATCAGCGGCCGCGGGCGAAGGCCTGCTCGCGCCGCTCTTCCAGGGCCTCGCGCCGGATGAAGTCGCGCACGAAGGCGTTGGCGGGATGATGGTGCAGGTTATAGGGGGTATCCCACTGCGCGATGCTGCCCTTGGACATGATGCCGATGCGGTCGGCGATGGCGAAGGCTTCGGCCTGGTTGTGCGTGACCAGGATGGCGGTGTGGCCGGTGGTCTTGAGGATGTCGCGGACTTCGAAGGCCAGCCGTTCGCGCGTGTCCACGTCCAGATTCGAGAACGGTTCGTCCAGCAGCAGCAGGTCGGGCGAGGGCGCCAGCGCGCGCGCCAGCGCGACGCGCTGCTGCTGGCCGCCTGAGATCTCGTGCGGATAGCTGTTGGCGGCATGCGCCAGCCCCACCAGCTCAAGCATTTCCTCGACGCGGCGGGCGCGATCGGCGCGCGCCATCTTGCGCAGCCCGAAGGCCACGTTCAACGCGACCGTCAGGTGCGGGAACAGCGCGTAGTCCTGGAACATCATGCCGACGCGGCGCAACTCGGGCGCCACCTGCACGGTGGGGGAGGAAATGACCGTGCCGTCCAGCAGGATGCGTCCGGCGCGCACCGGCTCGAAGCCGGCGATGGCGCGCAGCACGGTGGTCTTGCCGCAGCCGGATTCCCCCAGCAGGCAGCCGATATGTCCCACGGGCAAACCCAGCGTCAGGTCCTGCACCACGGGCTTGGGGCCGGCGGGGGTGTCGTAGGCGAGGGAAAGGTGGTCGAGTTCTAACAGATCGGGCACGATGATCAATGTCCCATTTTCAGATTGGTCCGCGCCAGCAGGATGACGGGCAGCAGGCCCGCCAGCACGATGGCCAGCGCCGCCACGGCGCCTTCTTCGTAGGTGCCGCGGGCGGCTTCGGCGTACAGCCAGGTGGCGAGGGTGTCGAAGTTCATGGGCCGCAGCAGCAGCGTGGCGGGCAATTCCTTCATCGCGTCCACGAATACCAGCAGCGCGCTGGCGGCCAGGGCGGGACGCAGCAGCGGCAGGTGCACGCGGCGCAGCGTGCCCGCCGAACTCTCGCCCAGCAGGCGCGACGCCTGTTCCAGCGACGGCGGAATGCGGGCCAGGCCGGCCTCCAGCGCGCCGGTGGAAATCGCGAGGAACCGGATGGCGTAGGCGCAGACCAGCGCGCCCATCGAGCCCATCAGGAACAGCCCCGCGCCGCCGAATATCTTGGCGGCCGCCGCGTCGATCCAGACGAAGGGCGTGAGCAGGCCGATGGCCAGCACCGTGCCGGGCACCGCGTAGCCCAGGCTGGCGATGCGGGCGCAGGCGCGTCCGGGATTGAAGCCGGCGCTTTCGCGCAGCGTGCGCCCGGCCCAGGCCACGATCAGCCCGCACAGCAGGGTGACCACCGTGGCGCTGAAGGCCACGATCAGCGTATTGCTCAGGCCGTTGATCAACTGGTCGGACACGCCGCCGACCAGGTGCAGGCGCTTGTAGGTTTCGACGACGAGATACAGGGCGGGGGCGGCGAATCCCACCAGCACCGGAATCCAGCCCAGCGCCGCCGCGGCCGCGGCCGCGGGGCCGCGCAGGCGGCGCGCCTGCATGGGGCGCATGCGCTGGGTGTTGGCGTAGCGCTGGCGTTTGCGTCCGTGGCGTTCGAGCAGGATCAGCCCGATCACGATCGCCAGCATGGTGAGCGCGATCTGGGCGGCGCCCGCCAGGTCCGAGCGCGTGACCCAGGTGGTATAGACGGAGACGGTCAGTGTCTGCACGCCCAGGAACTCGGATGCGCCGATGTCGTTCAGGGTTTCCAGCAGCGCGAGACTGACGCCCACTACGATGGCGGGCCGGGCCAGCGGCAGGGCGACGCGAAAGAAGACCGCCACGCGGCCGGCTCCGAGCGTGCGCGCGGCCTCGAGCAGGCTGGCGGCCTGCGTCATGAACATGACCCGGGTGCTGAGGTACACGTAGGGATACAGCACGAAGCCCAGCACGAAGATCGCGCCGTGGATCGAACGCAGGTCGGGCAGGCGGAACTGGCGCGGGCTGTCGTAGCCCAGCAGCGCGCGGATGGCGGTCTGTATGGGACCGATGGGATGGAGCAGGTCCAGGTAGGCGAAGGCGATGATGTAGGTAGGCACCGCCAGGGGCAGCAGCAGCGCCCAGGTTAGGACGCGACGGGTAGGAAAGTCGTAGGCGGTCACCAGCCACGCCGCGCCCGTGCCCAGCAGCGTGACAAGCACCCCGACGCCTGCCAGCAGCATGGCGGTATTCGCCAGCGCCTGGGGCAGCACGTAACTGGCGAGATGCTGCCAGTGCGCAAGTTCGCCGCCCAGCGCCCACCAGCCCAGCGTCAGGACGGGCGCCAATACGGCCAGCGCGATCAGGGCGGCGCCGGCCAGCCAGCCGGCCCCGCGTTCAGTCCAGCGCAGACGCAGCGGCCGGGGCAAAGAATCTGTGTGCATGCTTCAAAGTCGATTGCATCAATGGCAAGGCCTGCTTCCCGGGAAGGCGGGAAGCAGGCCCCGCGCGCGGACCGCCAAACCATCCGCGCGTCTGTCACTGCCGCATGGCGGAACCGCGCCGCAACGCGCCGCGGCCCATGGGCTTATCAGTTGTCGAAACCGACCTTGTCCACCAGTTCGCTGGCCTGCTTGCGGTGCTTGGCGATCTCGGTCAGGGGCAGCGGGTCCACCTTCAGTTCGCCGAAGCTGGCGATCACGGGATCGAGCTTCACGCCCTTGCGGACGGGGTATTCGTAGTTGGCTTGCGCGTACAGGGCCTGAGCGGGTTCGGACACCAGGAAGTCCAGCAGCTTGACGGCGTTGGCCTTGTTGGGCGCATGGGCCGCAACGGCGGCGCCGCTGACGTTCACGTGCGTGCCGCCGCTCTTGGCGTTGGCGAAGGTCGGGCGGATGACCTTGATGGCGTCGCCCCACTTGCGGGCGTCGGTGCCGGGTTCCGCGTTCTTCATGTGGCCGACGTAATAGGCGTTGGCCAGCCCGATGTCGCAGATGCCGCCCAGGATGTCGCGGGCGACGTCGCGGTCGCCGCCGGCGGCCTTGCGGGCCAGGTTGGCCTTGACGCCGCGCAGCCACTTCTCGGTGGCTTCCGCGCCGTCATGGGCGATCATGGACGCCACCAGGGCGGTGTTGTAGGGATGCTGGCCGGAGCGGATGCAGACCTTGCCCTTCCACTTCGGGTCGGCCAGGTCTTCGTAGCGGAAGCTGTCGAGCTTCAGGTCCTTTTCCACGTACAGCACGCGGTCGCGCAGCGACAGGGCGTACCACTTGCCATCGGCGCCGCGCAGGTTGGCGGGGATGACGGATTCCAGGGTCTGGGATTTGACGGATTGGGTGACGCCGCCGTCGACCAGATCCAGCAGGTTGCCGATGTCCACGGTCATGAGCACGTCGGCGGGCGACTTGGCGCCTTCGGCCTTGACGCGTTCCAACAGGCCGTCCTTGACGAAGACCGTGTTGACCTTGATGCCGCTTTCCTTCGTGAAGGCGTCGAGCAGGGGCTGGATCAGCTTGGGCTCGCGGGTGGTGTACAGGCTGACTTCCTCGGCGGCATTGGCCGACACGGCGAAGGCGGCGGCGCCTGCCAGCGCCAGGGCGCGCAGCAGCGAATTCAATTGGGGACGCTTGGTCATGACGAAGTGCTCCGGCTAGGGCTGCAGCGGAAAACGCGGCGGGGCGCGGGTTCCGCTGCTTAAAAAGCGGTCTGCTAACGAAAATGATTATCAAATTGGCATGCGACGATAACAGGAAGCCTTGCGCCGTTCAACTATTAGTAAGTCTAGGGTTCCTGCGCTTGATCCCCATCAATACGGCATAAGGGTATTACGGAATAATGAGAGCAGTTATCAACGAGACCTTGTAGAATAGGGTCAACCCTAATGCCGCCCCGCGCCTTTTTTGCGGTGCGGAACGACCTCGCGATGCGAAGCCGGTCCCGCCTGGAAGCCAGACCCGTCCGACTCTGTTTCGCCCTTACTTCATACGACATGGCTGCTTTCAACACTGAGCGCGTATTGAGCGTGCACCACTGGAACGACACCCTGTTTTCCTTTACCACGACGCGTGACGCGGCCTTGCGGTTCCACAACGGCCACTTCGTGATGATCGGCCTGGAGGTCGAAGGCAAGCCCCTGCTGCGGGCCTACAGCATCGCCAGCGCGAATTACGAAGAAAACCTCGAATTCCTCAGCATCAAGGTGCAGAACGGCCCCCTGACGTCGCGCCTGCAGCACCTGAAGGAAGGCGACACCATCCTGGTAAGCCGCAAGCCCGTGGGCACCCTGGTCGTGGACGACCTGAAGCCCGGCAAGCACCTGTTCCTGTTCGGCACCGGCACCGGCCTGGCGCCGTTCATGAGCATCATCAAGGATCCGGACGTCTACGAACGCTTCGAGAAGGTGATCCTGGTGCACGGCGTGCGCTGGGTCAGCGAACTGGCCTACGCCGACTTCATCGAGAAGGAACTGCCGAACAACGAATTCTTCGGCGACGTGGTCCGCGAGAAGCTCGTGTACTACCCGACCGTCACGCGCGAACCCTTCCGCAACCAGGGGCGCATCACGGAGCTGATGGAAAACGGCAAGCTCTGCGAAGACATCGGCATTCCGCAGATCAATCCCGAAACCGACCGCGCCATGATCTGCGGCAGCCCGCATATGCTGGCCGACATCAGCGCGATGCTGGACAAGCGGGGCTTCACGGTGTCGCCGGGCGTGGGCCAGCCGGGCGACTACGTCGTGGAACGGGCGTTCGTGGACAAATAAGGCGCCGCGCCGCCAGCAAACGGAAACCCATCGCGGATGCGATGGGTTTTTTGTTTTGGGCGCTCAGCACGCCAATGCTGTGATGCAGCTAAGGGTTAGCCCCCGCTGTCGCGGGCTCGGGACCTGTTCCTATAATCCGTCCATAACATAAACAATATGTCCATATTATGGAAGGATGACGAAAGATGCCTATCGACAGGCCGGACGCCGAGCCCTTGACCCCATACCAGTACCCGAATCCGCCCGAGGCCCTGCCCGAGATCGTGATCCCGCAAGCGGTGCCCACCGACGAAAGGCTGTGGGTGCCCCAGGCCGAGAACGTGTGGTTCCGGCCGCTCTGTCTGAACGCCAGCCAGGGCTACTGGACGAACCTGCTGCGCGTGCGCAAATCGGGCGTGCTCAGCCGCCATCGCCACCCGCAGGCCGTGCACGGCTTCGTGCTGAAAGGCCGCTGGCGATATCTGGAGCACGATTGGGAAGCCACCGAAGGCAGCTATGTCTTCGAGCCTCCCGGCGAAACGCACACGCTGTATGTGCCGCCGGAAGTCGAGGAAATGATCACGTATTTCCAGGTCAACGGGGTCATGTACTACACCGACCCCTGGGGCAAGGGCATGGGATACGAAGACGTCTTCACCAAGATCGACATGTGCCGCAAGCACTTCATCGACGCGGGCCTGGGCGAAGACTACGTCAAGCAATTCATCCGCTGACCGCGAGGCCGCGAGCGGCCCCGCAGCGGTTTCCGATACCTATCCGCAGCACAAGAACACCATACCGGAGACACAATGAAACGTCGCGCGTTCAATCGCTGCATCTTCTCTGCGCTCATCGGCGGCGCCGCCGCGCTGGCTGCCATTGCGGCGGCCCAGGCGCAGACCTTTCCCGGCCGGGCCATCGAACTCGTCGTGCCGTTTGCCGCGGGCGGGGGCACCGACGCGATGGCGCGCGCCATGAGCGATGCCTCGCGCACGCACCTGCCGCAGCCCATCGTGGTGCTCAACAAGCCGGGCGCCGCGGGCGGCATCGGCCTGACGGAGGTGGCCAACAGCGCTCCCGACGGCTACAAGCTGGCGCTGGTGACGGCGGACATGGTGATCATTCCGCATCTGGGCCTGACCAAGACGACGTACGAGAAATTCACGCCCATCATCCAGCTCAATGCGGACCCGTCGGCGATCACGGTCAGCGCGGATTCTCCTTACAACACCATCGAGGAATTCCTGGCCGCGGCGCGCGCCAAGCCTGAAAGCCTGCAGATGGGCAATGCGGGCATCGGCTCGATCTGGCACCTGGCGGCCGCCGCGCTGGAGGACAAGACCGGGGCCAGGTTCAATCACATCCCCTTCAACGGCGGCAATCCGGCGGTGCTGGCCTTGCTGGGCGGCCACATCGACGCGGTGGCCGTCAGCCCCGCCGAAGTCATGCAGTACGTGAAGGCCGGCAAGCTCAAGCCCCTGGCGGTCATGGCCGACGAGCGCGTGCCGGGGTTCGAGAACGTGCCCACGCTGAAGGAGCGGAACATCGACCTGTCCATCGGCACCTGGCGCGGCATCGCCGCGCCCAAGGGCACGCCTCAGCCCGTGCTGGACACGCTGGGCGCCGCGTTCCGCAAGGCGGCCGCGGAAGGCAGCCTTAAACGTTTCATGGCGGAGCAGAACCTGGGTTACGTCGTGGCGGACCAGCAGGCCTTCACCGCGCTGATGGAGCGGGATAATGCGACGTTCAAGGGTCTGATCGAAAAGTTCGGCATGCGCCCATAGATCGCCCGCCACACGACAAGGAGCACAAGATGGATCTGGGTATCAAAGGCAGGACCGCCCTGGTGGGAGGCGCCAGCAAGGGGTTGGGCTACGGCTGCGCGCTGGCGCTGGTGCGCGAAGGCGTAAACGTGGTGATCGTCGCCCGCGGCGCCGAAGCGCTGGATGCCGCGCGGGAGCGCCTGCTGCGGGAGCGCCCGAACGGCGACGGTTTCGTGAAGACCGTTGCCGCCGACATCACCACGCCGCAGGGCCGCGACGAGGTCTTCGCGGCGCATCGGGACTATGACATCGTGGTGACCAACGCGGGCGGGCCGCCGCCCGGCGACTTCCGCGACTGGGACCGGCAGGCCTGGCTGAGCGCGGTCGAGGCGAACATGCTCACGCCCATCGAGCTGATCAAGGCCACGGTGGACGGCATGGCGGAACGCGGCTTCGGGCGCATCGTCAACATCACGTCCAGCTCCGTGAAGTCGCCCATCGACATCCTGGGCCTGTCCAACGGGGCCCGCAGCGGCCTGACCGGCTTCGTGGCCGGGGTGGCGCGCAGCAGCATCGCGGCTCGCGGGGTGACCATCAACAATCTGCTGCCCGGCGCCTTCGCGACCGACCGCCTGACGTCGAGCCTCGCGGCCTCGGCGGCCAAGGCGGGGCAGGGCGTCGACGCGCTGCGGGCGGCGCGCGAGGCGGCCATTCCCGCCAAGCGCTTCGGCAACGCCGAGGAATTCGGCGCCATCTGCGCCTTTCTGTGCAGCGTGCACGCGGCGTACGTCACCGGCCAGAACGTGCTGGCCGATGGCGGCGCCTATCCCGGCACTTTCTGAGCGAGCAGGCATGACGTTCAAAGCGGATCTATTCGCGGGCAAGACGGCGTTTGTCACCGGCGCCACGCAGGGCATCGGGGCGGCGGTCGCCAACCGGCTCGCCTCGCTGGGCGCGCGCACCATCGCCGCCGGCCTGCAATCGCAGGGAGAAGACCTGGACCCCGGCATCGAAACGCGGTTCGGCGACGTGAGCCGCGCGGACGACGTCGAGCGGCTGCTGCAGGGCCTGGACGAGCTGGATATCGTGGTCAACTGCGCCGGCGTGATCCGCCGCGGAGCGGAGCACGATCCCGCGGTATTCGAGCAGGTGGTGGCCGTCAACCTCACCGGCACCATGCGCGTGTGCAGCGCCGCCCGCGATCGCCTGGCGCGGCGCGCGGGCTGCATCGTGAACACGGCCTCCATGCTGAGTTTCTTCGGCGGTTCGCTCGTGCCGGCCTATGCCGCCAGCAAGGGCGGGGTGGCGCAATTGACCAAGTCGCTGGCGCTGGCCTATGCCGCGGACGGCGTCCGCGTCAATGCCGTGGCGCCGGGATGGATCGCCACGCCCCTGACCCAGGCATTGCAGGACGACCCGCAGCGTTCGGGGCCCATCCTGCAGCGCACGCCGCTGGGGCGTTGGGGCCGCCCGGAGGACGTGGCGGACGGCGTGGCGTTCCTGTGCGCGCCCGCGGCCGCCTTCATGACGGGCGTGATCCTGCCGATCGACGGCGGCTACCTGGCCGCTTGAAGGCCGCCGCGTACGCCGACCCGCGTTTGCGGGGATAATGGCGAAGTCGCCCGCCAGCGCGGCGCGGCTTCGCTCATCCAGTCCGCCAGACTACGCCACGCTTTCCGCCATGCCAGAATCCCCGTCCGTCGCCAGACCGCCCGCCGCGCAGGTGGCGGGCACCGCCGCCTTTTCGAAGTTCATGCATGTGCTGCAGGTGGTGGCGGATACACCCGAATCCATGACCGTGGCCGAGCTGAGCAAGGTCAGCGGCTATCCGCGTCCCACGGTTTATCGCACGGTGGCCGCGCTGGTCGCCGAGCGGTTGCTGGCCGAGCATCCCGGCACGGGCAGGCTCACGCTGGGCCCGCGCCTGATCCAGCTGGCCAGCCGCAGCTGGGGACGGTCCGAGATGCGCCTGGCCGCGGTCGAGGACTTGAAGCGCCTGCGCGACGTCACCGGCGAAACCGTGCACCTGGCCGTGCCCAATGGGCCGCACATGGTCTATATCGAGAAGCTGGAAAGTCCCAGCGTGGTGCAGATGAATTCGCGCATCGGCACCAACGTGGCCATGCATTCCACGGCGGTCGGCAAGGCCTACCTGGCCATGCTGGACGAGGCCGGGCTGCAGGCCGCGCTCGACCTGCTGCCCCGGCCCTTTGAGCTGCACACGCCGAATACGGTCAAGGACGTGGCGGATTTGCGGCGGCAGCTCGAGGGCGTGCGCGCGCGCGGCTGGGCCGCGGACGAGGAAGAGAACGAGGCCGGTATCCATTGCTTCGGCGCGCCCATCTACGGCCAGAACGGGATGCCGGTGGCGGCCATCAGCGTCAGCACGCTGCGCTTCCGCCAGAAGCCGGATCCCCATGCGGCCTACGTCGCGCCGCTGCTGGAGGCCTGCCGTTCCATCACGCAGCGCATCGCCCGCAGTCCGATGCTGTCGGCGAGCGACGTGCTGTAGCGGGACCCTCCGGCTGCCGCCTACTCCGGCTGGATCCCGGCCTTCTTGATGATGTCCCCCCATTTCTTCGATTCCGCCTGCTGGAACTGCGCGAGTTCGGCGGGCGTGGAAGTGGCGGGGTCGGTGCCCGTCTGCGAGTAGAACTGCCTGGCGGGCGCGGTCTGCGTGGCTTTCACCAGCAGTTCGTTCAGGCGCTTGACCACGTCGGGCGGCGTGCCGGCGGGCGCGTAGGCGGCAAACCAGTAGCCCATCTCGTAGCCCGGCACGCCTGATTCGGCGATGGTGGGAACGTCCGGCGCCAGCGCCGACCGTGCCTGGCCGGTCACGCCCAGGGCGCGCAGCTTGCCCGACTTGACCTGGGGCAGGCCGGTGGCGGTATCGGTGATCATCATGTCGATCTGGCCGCCCAGCAGGTCGGTGATCGCCAGCGGATTGCTCTTGTACGGCACGTGCAGCAGTTGGATGTTGGCCATCTGCTGCAGCAGTTCCCCCGCAATGCGGCTGCTGGAACTGCCGCTGCCGAAGCTCAGCTTGCCCGGCTGTTGCTTGGCTTGCGCCAGGAATTCGCCCACGGTCTTGGCCGGCGAATTGGGGTTGACCACCATGATCTGGCCGCCTTTGCCCAGCAGCGTCAACGGCGCGTAATCCTTGACGGGGTCGTACGTCAGGCTTTTGTACAGGTGTTCGTTGGCGGCGTGCGTGGTGTTGGTGGTGATCAGCACCGTATAGCCGTCCGCAGCCGCTCGGGCGCCCGCGGCCGCGCCGATCATGGCGCTGGCGCCGGGCTTGTTCTCGATGACCACGGCCTGGCCTGTCTGTTCGGTCACGCCCTGGCCGATCGCGCGCCCGATCTGGTCGGTGGCGCTGCCGGCCGCGAAGGGCACGATGAAGGTGATGGGCTTGTTGGGGAACTGGGCCAGCGCCGGCAAGGGAAGGGCGGCAGCCAGCAGCAGGGCCAGCCGGCCCTTGAAAGCGATGCGCATGTGTGTCTCCTGTGGTGTTTTTTATGGGGAACTGAGATCAGGCGGCCGCGGGGCGGTCGCCGGGTATGTCTGGCAGCCGGCTGGCCAGCGCGGGGCTGACTTCCACCGTCATGTCCAGCAATCTGAAGGACAGGCTCTTGCCGTGCGTATCGAGGTTCAGGGCGTCGTTCACGCCGCCGTCCAGCACGCCGTCGAGCACGAAGTTCATGGCGTGCAGCATCGGCAGCGCGTAGCGTGTTACGCGCCGCGGGCGGCGGTAGGCGAACCAGGCCGCGACGCGCGCCTCGGTTACCTGCGCCGCCAGCACTTCGTAGCATTCCGGATCCCAGGCGATGAGGCTCAGGTTCGAGATGTCGCCCTTGTCTCCGGAGCGGCTGTGGCCAAGGCGGTAGAGCGGGACGGAGATCGATTGGGGACTCATTGCGGGGCATCCTCCAGGAAGGTCCAGCCGCCGGGCACGGCGGCGCGGGGCAGGGTGCAGGACATCATGTTCAGCCGGGGACGCAGCGCCGTGCGCACGCCGCCGCCGCCGGCCGGGCCGCAGGTGTAAAGCGCGTTGACTTCGCGCAGCACGCTCTCGGCCAGCCTGCGGTCCTGGTGTTCCGTGGCGATCCGCAGCCGCACGTCGCGCGCAAGTCCTGCGGGCAGGGCGCGGCGCATTTCGCCGGCATCGTCGGCCAGGATGCTGATGGCGCCGATCAGGTCCGCGCGCAGGCGCAGCGCCGGGTCCACGCGCTTGCGCACGATGTCTGCCGCCAGGCGGGCTCGCGCCTCGGCCTGCACTCCGGCATACGAGATCTCGGCTTCGGCCAGCCAACCTCCGTGGTAGCAGACATTGACCTTGAGTTCGTCGGGGCGGGCATGGCCGGTGACGCCGCGCACCGCCACGCGGTCCGCGCCCAGTTCGGCCACGCTGGCCTGGCTGAGGTCCGCGACCACGTCCGGCGTCAGGTAGCGCGCGGGGTCATGCACTTCATACAGCAGTTGTTCCTTGACGGTACGCGCATCGACCATGCCGCCGGTGCCGTCGGCCTTGCCGATGACGAACTCACCGTCTTCCTGGATCTCGGCGATGGGAAAGCCGGCGGCATGCACGTCCGGCACGTCCTTCAGGCCCGGCACGCAGAAATAGCCGCCCGTGACCTGCAGGCCGCATTCCAGCATATGGCCGGCCATGGTGGCGCGTCCCAGGCGCGGCCAGTCATCCAGCCGCCAGCCGAAATGGGCCAGCGCGGGGCCCAGGGTCAGCGAGGGATCCGCCACCCGGCCCGCCACCACGACCTGGGCGCCCGCGGCCAGGGCCTCCGCGATCTCGGCCGCGCCCAGGTAAGCGTTGGCGCTCACCACGTCCAGCCCGTCCAGCGACCCGCCCAGGCGCTGCCGCAGCAGGTCCCGCTGCGACGCGCTGGTCAGCGCATCTCCGTGGATCACGGCTATGCGGGGAGCGGGCAGGCCCTGCTGGCGGGCGAGTTCGGCAACGCGCCGGGCCGCGCCGGAAGGGTTCGCGGCGCCGAAGTTGCCGACGATGCTGATGCCGTGGCGCAGGCAGTCTCCCAGCACCGGCCCGATCAATTCGTCCAGCAGCGGCTCATAGCCGCGCGCCGGATCCTGATTGCGGGCCAGTTGCGCCAGGGCCAGCGTGCGTTCGGCGAGGGTTTCGAAGATCAGCGCGCCACCGCCGCGGGCGGCCAGCGTGCGTACCACGGCCGCGGCGCCGTCGCTGCGGTCTCCGGAGAAGCCGGACGCGCAGCCGATGAGCAGGGGAGATTGGGGCATGAAGAGCCTGGGTCTGTGCTTGGAGAGGTGTCGGAAACCACTATAGGCACAGCCGGATGATCAGTAAAATAGAAAGATCGGATCAATTCATAGATAAAACCCATGAATCTTTCTGCCCGCCAACTGCGCGCGTTCGTGGCCCTGGCCGAGGAAAGGCACTTCACCCGGGCGGCCCAGCGCTGCCACCTGACGCAGCCCGCCTTCAGCGCCTTGATCCGGCAGCTGGAAGACAGCGCGGGCCTGCGGCTCTTCGACCGCAACACCCGGCACGTGGAGCTGACGGCCGAGGGCAGGGTCCTGGACGCCACGGCCCGACGGCTGCTGGCCGACATGGAACTGGTCATGGGCGACCTGCGCGACCATGCGGCCCGCAGACGCGGGCGCGTGGCGCTTGCGGCCCTGCCGTCCCTGGCCGCCGGCTGGCTGCCCGGGCTGCTGGCCCGCTTCCGCGACGCCCACCCCGGGATCGCGGTCGACCTGCGGGATGCCTTGCTGGACCCCTGCCTGGACATGGTGCACGGCGGCCAGGTGGACTTCGCCGTCGCGTCCCGGCGTCCGGACATGAGCGAGCTGGAAAGCGAGTTCCTGCACGCGGACCGCTATTTTCTCGTGTGCCGGGCGGACCATCCCCTGGCCGGCGCGGGCAAGGTCCGGCTGCGCGATATCCTGCGCTATCCTGTGATACAGCTTGCGCGCGGCAGCAGCGTGCGCAAGCACCTGGACGAAGCGTTCGGAGCGGATGCGCCGGCGCCGTTGTTCGAGGTGGAGCACCTGGCCACGGCGACCGGGCTGGTGCGGGCGGGGCTGGGCATTTCGGTGGTGCCGGCGATGACGCTGTTCCATTTCGGCGGCCCGGACCTGCGCATCGTGCCCCTGGCCGGCAAGGCGCTGACGCGGCCGCTTTACCTCGTGCGGCGCAAGGGCCGCACGCTGTCGGTCGCGGCGCAGGCCTTGTACGACCTGCTGCGGGAGCATCGCGCAGACATGGATGGCCGGTAACCGGGGTGGTGCGCGCCATCTGTCCTACGGCTTCCCGCTACTTTCGCAAATGTCTATTGCTGATTAAACTCCGATAGTTGTAGCTTCTATCCGTCATCTGAAGGATTCCGCCCATGAGCAAGCAAATCATCCATACCGACGCCGCGCCCGCCGCGGTCGGCCCTTACTCGCAAGCGGTTGCCGCAAGCGGCACCAAGACTGTCTACCTGTCGGGCCAGATCGGCCTGGAGCCGGGCACCGGCGACCTGGTTTCCGAGAACTTCGACGCCCAGGTGCGCCAGGCGTTCGCCAACATGCAGGAAGTCATCACCGCCGCGGGCGGCACGCTGGACAACGTCGTCAAGCTGACGCTGTTCCTGACCGACCTGGGCAAGTTCACGGCGGCCAACGCCATCATGGCGGAGATCATTCCCCAGCCGTTCCCGGCGCGCTCCACGATCGGCGTGGCCAGCCTGCCCAAGGGCGCCCAGTTCGAGGTCGAGGCCATCCTGGTCCTCTAGGGCGCACGCGGGGACGTTTCGAACCAGGGGTTCGTTCTTTCATGCCGGCCGCGGCCGCGGCTTCCAAGCGACCCGGCGCCGACACCAAAGGCGCCGGCAAGGCCATGACGGATACGGAGCGCAAGCTCCGTAACCTGGGCCTGGTGCAGCCCGAGGATTTCGTGCTGCACCTGCCGCTGCGCTACGAGGACGAAACCCGCGTCGTCCCCATCAGCTCCCTGAGGCCGGGTTTTGCCGCCCAGGTCGAAGGCGAGATCACCAAATCCGAGGTGCTGTATCGGCCCCGGCGCCAGCTCACCGCCACCTTGGCGGACGACAGCGGCGAACTCCAATTGCGCTGGCTGAATTTCTATCCCAGCCAGCAGAAGCAGGTCAGCGTGGGCAGGCGCCTGCGCGCCCGCGGCGAGGTCCGCGGCGGTCTTTTCGGCCGCGAGATGGTCCATCCCCGCATGACCAACGCGGATGCGCCGTTGCCCACCGCGCTGACTCCCGTCTATCCGAGTACGGAAGGGCTGCCGCAGCTGACCCTGCGCCGCGCCATCGCGCAGGCGCTGGATCGCGCGGACCTGTCCGACACCTTGCCCGACGAAGCGCGCGCGCGTTACGACCTGCCGCCTTTCGAGCCGGCCATCCGCGCCCTGCACACGCCGGCCCAGGGAGAATCCGAAGCGGCCCTGCTGGATCGCGTGCATCCGGCCTGGCGCCGCATCAAATTCGACGAACTGCTGGCGCAGCAGCTGTCGCTGGCGGCCGCGCGGGCGGCGCGCCGCGTCAAGGAGGCCGAGCCGCTGCCGGTGCGCAACGAGCCCGGCGGACTGGTCGCGCGGCTGTATGAGGCCCTGCCGTTCACGCTGACGGGCGCGCAGGAGCGCGTGGTCCGGGAAGTGTCCGCCGACCTCGCCAAGCCGTACCCGATGCATCGCCTGCTGCAGGGCGACGTCGGCAGCGGCAAGACCGTGGTGGCGGCAATCGCCGCGGCGCAGGCCATCGCGGGCGGCGCCCAGGTCGCGCTGATGGCCCCCACCGAAATCCTGGCCGAGCAGCATTTCCGCAAGCTGGTCTCCTGGCTGCAGCCGCTGGGCGTGAACGTGGCCTGGCTGAGCGGCAGCCTGAGCGCCAAAGCGCGCCGCGAAGCCGCCGCCGCGGCCGCCGACGGCAGCGTGCAGTTGGTCGTCGGCACGCAGGCGTTGATCCAGGACCACGTCGAATTCCACCGGCTGGGCCTGTCCATCGTCGACGAACAGCACCGTTTCGGCGTGGGGCAGCGCCTGGCCCTCACCCGCAAGGGCGAGACCGTGCGGGGCCGCATCGTGCCGCACCAGCTCAACATGAGCGCCACGCCGATCCCCCGCACGCTGGCCATGACCTTCTTCGCCGACCTGGACGTGTCCGTCATCGACGAACTGCCGCCGGGACGCACGCCGGTCGTCACCAAGCTGGTGTCCGACGCGCGGCGCGAAGAAGTCATCGCGCATATCGCCCAGGCCGCCCGTGGCGGGCAACAGGCCTACTGGGTCTGTCCGCTGGTCGAGGAAAGCGAGGCGCTGGAGCTCCAGACCGCCGTGGACACTTATGAAGGCATGCAGGCGGACCTGCCCGACCTGCGCATCGGATTGGTGCATGGCCGCTTGCCGCAGGCGGAGAAAGCCGCCGTGATGCAGGCTTTCCGCGACGGAGAAGTGGACCTGCTGGTGGCCACTACCGTCATCGAGGTCGGCGTCGACGTGCCGAACGCCTCGCTCATGGTGATCGAGCACGCCGAGCGTTTCGGGCTGGCCCAGCTGCATCAGCTGCGTGGGCGGGTCGGGCGCGGCACCGCGGAATCGGTCTGCGTGCTGCTGTACCAGACGCCGCTGTCGCAGGTGGCCCGCGAACGCCTGCGGGCCATGTTCGAAACCTCCGACGGCTTCGAGATCGCCCGGCGCGACCTGGAGCAGCGCGGCCCGGGCGAATTCCTGGGCACCCGGCAATCGGGCATGGCGCTGCTGCGCTTCGCCGACCTGGAAACCGACGCAGCCATCGCGGAGGACGCGCGCGATGCGGCCGTGTGGCTGCGCGCCGAGCATCCGGCGGCCGTCGAGGCCCATCTGGCGCGCTGGATGCGCGGGCGCGAGGACTTCCTACGCACATGAGCATGCGGCCAGCCATGAACTTCCATCTATCGAGCGCCGGCGGTCTTGCCGGCGCACAACCCGCGGGGGCGTAGTCCACCATGACTCTCACCGAACTCAAGTACATCGTCGCGGTTGCGCGAGAGCGGCATTTCGGCCGCGCGGCCGAGGCCTGTTTCGTCAGCCAGCCCACGCTCTCGGTGGCGATACGCAAGCTGGAAGACGAACTGGGCGTTACCCTGTTCGAGCGCGGCGGCGCCGAGGTGGGCGTTACGCCCATCGGGCAGCGCATCGTCGCCCAGGCGCAGAAGGTGCTGGAAGAGAGCGCCAGCATCAAGGAAATCGCGCGCCAGGGGCATGATCCGCTGGCGGGGCCGCTGCGCGTCGGCGTCATCCACACCATCGGTCCGTACCTGTTGCCCAGGCTGGTTCCCGTGCAGATCAGCCGCACCCCGCAGATGCCGCTGCTGCTGCAGGAGAACTTCACCGTCCGCCTGGTAGAGCTGCTGCGCCAGGGCGAGATCGACTGCGCCATCATGGCCTTGCCGCTGCCCGAAGCCGGGCTGGTGATGCAGCCGCTGTACGACGAACCCTTCGTCGTCGCCGTCCCCAACGACCACGAGCTGGCGCGCCGCCAGGCGATCGACGCGCAGGACCTGAAGCAGCAGACCATGCTGTTGCTGGGCAGCGGCCATTGCTTCCGGGACCAGGTGCTGGAGGTCTGTCCGGAGCTGTCGCGATTCTCGGCCGCCAGCGACGGCATTCAGCGCACGTTCGAGGGGTCCTCGCTTGAAACCATCCGCCACATGGTGGCGGCGGGCATCGGCGTCACCGTCCTGCCCGTGACGGCGGTGCCCGAGCAGCCGCCCGCCAACAGCCTGCTGCGCTACCTGCCGTTCGAAGGGCACGTGCCCGAACGGCGAGTGGTCCTGGCCTGGCGCCGCAGCTTCCCGCGGCTGGCCGCCATCGAGGCCTTGGCGCAGGCGGTCTATGCCTGCGAGCTGCCTGGCGTCAGGATGCTGACGGAAGAGGTCGCGGCGGTTCAGGATTGATTGTTTTTGAGCGCCGTCAAAAACCCGCGCCCTCGTTGACGCGAGCCGCGGGCAGGCCCTCAGTTCCAAGCATTTGCAGTGGTATCCTTGTTTTGCACTTTCATCCATAGGAGCTAGCAATGGCCAAGTCCCCCAAGAAGACCTCAAGCGTTCCGCGCATCAATATCGGTATCTCGGACAAGGACCGCGCCGCCGTCGCCGGTGAACTGTCCAAGCTGCTGGCCGACTCGTACACGCTGTACATGATGACGCACAATTTCCACTGGAACGTCACGGGGCCCATGTTCAACACGCTGCACCTGATGTTCATGACCCAGTACACGGAAGCGTGGAACGCACTGGACAGCATCGCCGAACGCATCCGCGCCCTGGGCCACTACGCGCCCGGCACCTATCGCGAATTCGGCAAGCTGTCGTCCATCTCCGAGCCGGACTCAGTGCCGGAAGCCCTGGAGATGGTGCGCCTGCTTGTGACCGCGAACGAGTCGGTCGCCAAGACCGCCCGCGCCGCGTTCGAGAAGGCCGACGCCGCCAACGACCAGCCCACCGCCGATCTGCTGACCCAGCGCCTGGACGTGCACGAAAAGAACGCCTGGATGCTGCGCAGCCTGCTGCAGTGACCGGGGCCGCGGCCCTGGCATGAAAAAAGCCGGAACCCCAAGGTTCCGGCTTTTTTTTGAGGCGCGAGAGGGAAGGCTCCCAGCGGGGGCCTTCCGTCAGGCCGCTCAGGCGGGGTTGCTTTGCAGGAAGCGGTCCAGGATGCGGCGGCTTTCCGCGACATTGCCGTTCTTCAGATTGTGCATGGCCAGCTCGATGTTGGCCTCGCGGTCCATCGGCGAGGTCTGGATCACGCGCTGCGCGCTGGCAATGACGTCGTCGGCGTTGGCGGAGTTCGAGCGGCGGGCCAGGAACTCGCGCTTGTGCGCGTCCGCCAGCGAGCGCTGCAGGGAAATCAGCCCCTGATACGACGGATCGATCGACTGGATGCCGTTGAGGGCGTCCTCCGCGTCGCGCAGGCGTTCTTCCGTCAGGCATTTGCGGAAGTTGCGGGCCAGCGCGCGCAGGCACTTGTCGATGTGGTCATGGGCCGTATTGAGGTCCATGGCCCCGCTCTGCGAGAGTTGCGCATAGACGCGGGCGGCCGCCTGGTGGGCGCCCAGCTGCGACAGCTTCACCGCGGCCAGGGCGACCGTATCGCGTTCGGCGGGCAGGGCGGCGCCGGCCAGGCGCTGCCAGCATTCGACCGCGGCGCGGGCGTGGCCTTGCGCCTGGAGCTGTTTGGCTGCGCGCTGGACATAGCGCGGATCGACGGGCGCCAGTTGGGCCAGGCGGCCCAGCAGGGTCACGGTCTCGGTGCTGTTCCGGTATTCCGGATAGGTCTCGTAGGCCTTCAACAGGCGCCGGTAGGCCTGGTTGATCTGGTCATCCCGGTCTTCCAGGCCGTCCTGCGGCAGCGATTGCAGCGCGTAGAAGGCACTGAGCGTGGGCAGCAGGGCGCCGATGCGGCCCGTGCGCTTGACTTCGCGCGTGGCGCGCTTGAGCACCGCGGCGCGGGCGGCGTCCAGGCCGGCCTGGTCCACGCCCGGCGTGTTGGCCAGCGCATTCACCATGTTGGCGGCGTCGGCCAGCGGGGTATGCGCGCGCGAGGCAAAGCGCAAGGCGCGCTCCGCGTTGCCGCTGGCATACTTCCGGAAGGCCTGTTCGGCTTGCGAATTCTGGCCCAGCTTGGAATGGATGCGGCCCAGCAGCAGGGCGGTTTTTTCGTCGCCTTCCTTGCGCAGCGATTCCGAGGCCCAATCGCGGGCCTTGTCATATTCGCCCACTTCCATCGCGCCTTCGGCCGCCTGGCGCAGGATGTTCGCGCTGCGGTTGCTTTCGATGGACAAGGCGATGGACCACGCGTCCAGGATGTCGTCGGTCTGATCCAGCGCGGTCACGGCGCGGGCGCGCAGCACGTACGCGGTGGGGCTGCCGTTCTTGAGTTCGATTGCGCGGTTGGTCAGCAGCAGGGCGTTGTCCCACTCGTGTTCGCGGGCCGAGGTCTTGGCGCGCTCGATGCATTGCTTCCAGTCGAGGGGCTCGGTGGATTCGACCGGGTTCTGCTCGGTCGCGCCCAGCAGCTTGTCGCAGATCGAGCGGCCTACCAGCTTGGCGAAGGCCGGCGTGTAATGCGCCGTGTCGCGGCCCTCATCGGGCATGCCGCGGCTTTGGCCGAAATGCGCGAGCAGCGCGCCGGGTTCGATGACGGGGATTCCCAATGTGCTTGCCGCCAGCTTGACGGTTTCCACCATCTGGGCGCGGTCGGCAATGGGCTGGCCCTCGGCGTTGATCGCGTTGCAGTGGGTGACGAGCACGAAGGTGTTGCCCAGCAGTTGCTGGATCGACTTCAGGTCGTCCAGGATTTCCTGCGCGTTCTGCACGTGCATGACCGTGTTGCTCAGGGCGTGCTGCACGTGTTCCGGCACGTGGGCGAAGCTGGGCGCTTCCTGCAGCGCGGCGCGGCGCTTGGCCAGCGCCTCGCGCGAGGCGTTGTCGAAGAAGATCTTGAGCAGTTCGGGGCAGAAGTTCAGGGCTTCCTTGAAGCGCACCAGCTGCAGGTACTTGCCGTCCAGTTCCAGCACTTTGGTGGAGCTGATCTCGACAACGTAGCGCGAGTCGGCCGGCAGGGCGTTGGCGGGATTGGATTCGCGCAGAGGCTCGCTCGAAATGAAAGACCAGGCGCTTTCCGGCAGCGCGATCTCTCCGCGCATATAGCGGATGGCCTGAATGGTTTCCTTCGTATTGTGCGTGAAACCGTAAAGAAGGCGATTATCCAGAACGAAGTTCCGCTGCGCCTGGAGTTTTGTCATGGGGCCTGCCACGCGGCAGGATCCAATCGTTGAGATAATCATTGTTCGATACTCCTTCGTTACATCAGGGCGAAAATATATAGGAAGAAATTGCCCTTCCGGCTGCGGCGGGTGAGTATGAGTAACCAATTTTCCGCCCGTTCCGGGGGAAAGGGCGTCGCCGCGGGATGAGAAGAAACAATATAAAAAGAACTGCTGCAAATGAAATTGCGGAATAATCAAATTCCGTGAGGTTATTTTCAGCGAGTATGTTTCGGCATTATTCAGGATATTTTCATGTGCAGGAGGCGGGGCTCCGCGCGCACGCCGGAATGCGCGGCGGGCTGGGGCTTCGCGGCCTGCATGAGAAAATCGTCCAAAGCCTGTTCCAGGGGCGGATATTCGTGAGCCAGCCGCTCCCGGGCGCGTTTGCCCATGGCGCGCACAGCTTCCTGGTCCTCGAGCGAATCCAGGAGGGAATGCGCGATTTCGGCGGGGCTGCGCGAATAATCGACATGCAGACCTTCCCGTCCAGGCTCCACCAGGTCGGTATATGCGGGATTCAGGCCGACGGCGGGGCAGATGCCGTGGGCCATGCTCTCGAGCAGGCTGGCGGTCTGCGGCAAGGCCGCGATTTCGGCGCGCGTCGGAATATAGGGAAACAGCGCCAGTTCCACGCGCGACAGCAACTGCTCGCGGGAGGGCAGATCGCTTATTTCGGGCAGGAATACCAACTGGTCGTCGTGCAGGCCGATGGATACCGCATGGCGGTGCATGAGGGCGGCGGATTTCGGATCGCCCAGGACCAGCAGCACGCTGTCCGGGCGGCGCAAGGCGATCTCGGCAAAAATATCGATCATGGCGCGCGCGATGATCGGATCGGGATGGTCGTCGGTCAGGGCCAGCACGTGCTTGCCCTGCATCGCGGCAAGCGCGGCTTCGACTTCCGGGGCGGCGGCCTTGCGCGCCTTGGCCGAAGGCAGGGGCAGCGGCGGAAGAATGGTGGCTTCCTGGGTTCCGCCCAGCAGCTGCTGGGCCGCATCGTGCATCGCACGCGAGCCGAGCGCAACGAGGTCGGCGTCGACGAGCGCCTCCGATACCAGCTTCAATTCCAGGCGGCCGCGTTCCGACAGCTTGTGATTGGCAGTGGCCTTCTGGAAGTATTCCAGCCCGAGCAGAACCAGGCCGTAGGGCACGCGCAGCGTCTGCGCGGCGGTATTCGCCGCGATGGCGCAGCGCAGGCTGTTCCAGGCCAGCACGGCTCGCGGAGGTTTGCCCACCGTTGCGGCCAGCACGGCCTCCGACAGCGCGACCGCGGCGTCCTCGATGGCCTGGGTGCGTCCGGGTTCGGCGTGGACCGCTTTGTAGACCACGCCATCCAGCACGATGTCCGTCTGCGGCAACTCGGCGCGCAGATTCGCGTCGGCACGCGCCGCGTCGTCGGAGGCCAGGCTGATCACGCACACGGAGCCGTGCCGCTTGTGCAGCAGCGCCGCATGGCGATGCAGGGCGTTGCTGGCCGCGTTGCGGCCGTGCAGCAGGGACACGGGCGACACGATCACGATCGGGCCGGCGCTGTTGAAGTCGAAGGCCTGGCGGGCGCGGGGCGCGCGGCGCCTGGCGCGGTTCATCAGTTCGTGCGCGTTGCGCACCCGCCGCGCGCGGTGCTGTTCTGCCGTGCTGAATTCCGCGCCCGCGTCCTGCGCGCACGCGAGCAGTTTCGCCGGAGCGGTCACCAGGCCGGCGTCGTACAGGCTGAAGGCCAATTGCCGGACGTGCGGCGCGGTCGGCCCGAGCGTCAGGAGTTGCTCGGCGATCTGCTCGGAGATATGCGGATAGCTGCTGCGGGCCCATTTGGCGACCTCGCAATAGACCTTGACCTTGGTCTGGGCCGGCCACGGCTGCTTGGATATCCACAGGATGACCTCGGCGTCGCGGACCCGGCGGGCGTAATCCAGCGCTTCCTTGATGGCGCTGGAGGTTTCCGCGGGCAGGGCGGCCGGGACCTGGCGCTTGGCGGGCGCCGCATGGTGCCGCTCGCGCTTGTGGGCCCCGGAAAGCCTGTACAGCCGCAGCGGGAGCATGACGTAGTCGGCAAGGCTGCGCGCGCGCGTCACTTCCTGGCCGAAGCGCCAGGTCAGCGTGCGTTCCTGGCGCGCGAGCTGCTGGTTCGATTCGCGCAGCAGGGCCTTTACGCCGGCCAGGTCTTTCTCGGCCTGGAGCCGCGCGGCGCGCTCCTGCTCGAGGCGCGCGTACATCAATTCATTTTCCTGCGCGAGCTGGCGCAGCCGGTCAGGCTGCGCGGGCGGACGCCGCGTGGCGGCGTCGGCAGTGGGTGCGGGGGTGGCGAGTGCAGTGCTGGGAGGCATGGTCGTCCGGTAGTGAATGTTCAACGGGCCTGCGTGGCTTCATGTAGGTGGCCGCGCACCCACGATTCGCGGTAGGCGGTCCGCGCGCGCCGGCCTTCGGCGCTCGCAAGGCCCGAGCGCGGGGATTGCGTCAGCGAATCGGCACGGTGCAGCGCCAGCGTCTGGATGTCCGGCGTGCGCAGCAGGGCGTTCCTGCCCAGGCGCAACGCGATGCGGTGTTCGTACTCTTCGTCGGCGCCGTAGCGGGTTTCGTCGAAGTCGCCGACATCGCGCAGGACCGAGCGCCGCATCATGAGCGAGCAGGGGTTGTGACGAACAAAGGGAAAGATCCGTGGTGCTGCAAGGTGTCCATCCTCCGTGATGCGTATGAGTCTGCTGACCGTGGCGGACGCGCCGGAAAGCGCCAGCGCGCGCAACTGGGACGCGACACGCTGCGGCAACATAATGTCGTCCGCGTCCAGGAAGGTTATGAAGCTGCCACGGGCGTGGCGCATACCTATATTCCTGGAAGCGTATGCCCCATTATTCGGAAAGCGAAGTGCAGTTATACGCGGATTTTCGGACGCCAACTGCCGCATATGTTGGAATGTGTGATCCTGCGATCCGTCATCGATGGAAATAATTTCAATATTAGGATAGGTTTGGCTCAGCACGGAGCGCAGGGCGGTTCCCACGTAGGGCGCGGCATTGTACGCACAGATAATGACGGAAATAAGAGGCGGCTCCTCCCCCGGATAGGGCGCCAAGTCCCCGTTTTCCTCAATGAAATCGGCCAATCTCAACGGAGAGCCGGGGGCATTCTCCGAATTGCGAGTATTTGTCAGAATCTCGTTCAATAAATTTCTGGATTGGGAGAAATTGCCGGCCCGGCTATGCAATGCTGCAAGAATTGCATGCAAATCCTTTGATTTCCTTATCTCTGGGCGGCAGCGACGAACCGCCTCGAAGCCCGCCTCGAGGTTTCCCTCCGCCAGGGCGAACGCCGCCTTCAGCGCCCATTCTCCCGGGGCGAGCCACGCGGCCGCGGCGCGCGGATCCCAGCGCGCCAGCGTGAGGGCGTACTGGCGGCGCTCGAAGTCCGAAACGCGGCCCAGGTAGCGCCTGGGGTCGGCCGCGGCCTCGGGGCCATGGAGCTCCAGCCGGGCCCTCGCGCGCGCGAGGCCAAATTCGGAAAAATACGGCGCGGATGTATCAAGGCTTGTCTGAAATAAGCCAATTCTGTTCAAAACGACGGCATTATCCGGGGCTTTTTCATAGAGCTCATGGGCCCGCAGGCGCCGCGTAAGCCGATGTACTTTTTTTTGATAAATATTGAACAGGTGCTTGAGCAATGGCTGATCCGTTGTCGCGGGTTGGGGGCGGCGGCGCGCCCGGTCTGTCCCTGAAAAGGCGGGGATTTTGAGGGGAGAGACGCGTTGATTATAGGGCTGCATATACCGCACTTATTTTTCATTTCGGAAACGGGGCACGTTTGATTGGATTTGATAAATATTGAAATCAACGCCCAATCGCGCGCCCCGTATCATTCGTTCCGATTTTCCGGATCGCCAGTCGGTCCGTTCCACGAATATTCGCAGCCCCGGCCTGGAATATGGCTGATTATCGGGAGAGGACTACATGATTCAAGGCGGAGCAGCCGGGTGAGCACGACGGCGCTGCAAGTGCAGCTGAGGGTGGTGCTGTCCCTGATCTTCCGCGAGACGCGCGTGCGTTTCGGCGGAACGCGGCTGGGCTACCTGTGGGCGCTCATCGAGCCGATCCTGCACGTTGCCGTGCTGTCGGCGATCTACGTCGTTTGGGGCAGGATCGCGCCGATGGGAAACCTGCAGATGTTCTTCATCACCGGGATCATGCCGTTCTTCCTGTTCAGCCATACCTCGTCGCAGCTGTCGCGGGCCATCTCGTCGAATGCTTCGCTGCTGCGCCTGCCGCCCATCACGAACATGGACATCGTGTTCGCCAAGGCGCTCCTGCAAGGCCTGACCTGGATCATCGTCTTCTTCACGTTGCTTTTCATCGTGATGCTCGGCGGCAAGCTGGTGCTGCCGGAGCATGTGGAAGAGTGCGGCGCGGCGGCGTTGTTCACGTTTCTGCTGGGCTTCGGCTTCGGACTGAACAATGCCGTGCTGAACGTGATGTTCAAGTCGTGGGAGCGCATCTACAGCTCGGTCACCCGGCCGCTGTACCTGTTGTCCGGCGTGTTCTACATGGTGGATTCGCTGCCCGATCCCGCGCGGCGCGTGCTGGTCTGGAACCCGCTGGTGCACGCGATCGAGTGGTTCCGCGAAGGCTACTTCGCGAACTTCAGTTCGCTGACGCTGGACAGGTCCTATCTCATCAAGTGGTCGATCGCCAGCGTGGTGCTCGGACTGTGCATGGAGCGCGCGTTCCGCCGCCGCCTGCACTCGCGCTGATCCGCGCCTAGACCCGGTTTATGGAGGGGCATTTGCTCGAACTCAGGCATATCTCGAAGGGATTTCGTTCCAAGAAGGGCATCAAGCGCGTGCTCGACGATATTTCCTTCACGTTTCGCCAAGGCGAAAACATCGCCATCCTTGGCGGCAACGGCTCGGGAAAGTCGACGCTGGTCCGCATGATCTGCGGCATGGAGCTGCCCGATTCCGGCGGTATCCGGCGCGAAGGCACGGTGTCGTTCCCGCTGGGGTTCGCGGGAGCGATCAGCCCCAACATGACGGGCCGCGACAACGTGCGCTTCGTTGCGCGCATCTACGGCGCCAACGTCGGACAGGTCGAGCGGTTCGTCTACGAATTCTCGGAACTGGGCAGGGCGTACGACCTGCCCGTGGTGACCTACGCCAACAGCATGCGGGCGCGCCTGTCGTACGGCATATCCATGGCGCTCAAGTTCGATATGTATGTGGTCGATGAAATGGTCGCCGTGGGCGATCCGGCGTTCAAGCGCAAATGCCTCGAGGTGTTTGCCGAACGTTCCAAGGACGCGACGGTGCTCATCGTGTCCAGCGTAACTACCTCGCCGGCACGGTTCTGTTCGACCGGCATGATCCTCAAGGACGGCAAGCTCGGCGAGCTCATGCCGTTGTCCGACGCCATCGCGGCCTACAGCGGCACGGCGGAAAAGGCCGCCGTCGTCGCCTGATTCCACGCCGCCCGCGGGCGCCGCAAGCTGAAATTCTAAGAGTAGCGAAATGACGAGTACGGAGAAAGTCTATACGGGGCCCCGTTTGCCCGATAACACCACGCCGCCCACGATGAGCCGGCTGAAGTGGTCGGCGGTCCTGGTCATCGGCGTGCCTGCGGTCCTGCTGGCGATCTATCTGTTTTTCATCGCGGCGGGGCAGTACGTCTCGGAAGCGCGCTTCGGCCTGCGGGCCGGCTCGCAGACCCAGGTGGCCGGCGCGGGTTCGCAGAGCCATCCCATGGCGGGCGCGGCCGGCATTACCACGGAACTGTTCGTCGACGCCTTCGCGGTGGTCGATTACGTGAAATCGCGCCAGATCGTGCAGGAGTTGGACAAGACGCTGGACCTGCGCAAGATGTGGTCTCGTCCGGCGCTGGACTTCTGGTACAGCATGGACGAGGACGATACCGAAGAGGGCCTGTGGCGCCAGTGGAACCGAATGGTCGACATCCAGTTCGACATTTCCACGGGGGCCATCATCCTGAAGGTTCGGGCGTTCTCGCCCGAGGATTCGCTGGCGCTCGCGCAGGCCATCCTCGAATCCAGCGAAAAGCTGGTGAACAGGATGTCGGCGAAATCCCGTGAAGATAGCGTGAGGTTCGCTACCGAAGAAGTCAAGTTGGCGGAGAAGCGCCTGGTCGAAGCCCGCGTGGGCGTGCAGGAACTGCGGGCCCGGACGGGCGTGCAGGATCCGTTCAAGGAGGCGGAAGCCAACCTGGCGCTCGCAGCCAAGGTGCGCGGCGACATCGCCACGCAGGCCGCCGAACTAGAAGCGCTGCGCCGCGGCGGGCTGTCCAGCGGCCCTGCCTACGACCGGGTGAAGGCTCGCCACGACGCGCTCAAGCGCCAGCTGGCCGACCTGAACGATCACCAGATCAGCGGCGGGGGCGATCGGGACGGCAAGAATGCGTTGTCCGGGCTGCTGCGCGAGTACGAAGGGGCCGAGACGCAGCGGCAGTTCGCGGAAGCCTATTACACCGGCGCGCTCAAGGCGCTGGAGGACGCGCGCGCGCTCGCCTCCCGCCAGGTCCTGTACACCGTTATCGCGTCGCAGCCGCAGCTGGCCGATGAGTCGCTCTATCCGCGCCGTTTCGTCGATACCGCCCTGGGAGTGCTCACGTTGTTCATCCTGTGGATCGTCGGCGTGCTGGTGACCTACGCGATCAAGGACCACGCCTGACCGGGCGGCCATAACGAGGAACCAAGCCATGTTCTCCCTGCTTTCCAAATTGCGGCGGCCCAGGCGCGCCGAGAGCGGCGAAAAGTCGGCGGGCGGCACCCCGCGGGAGCGCGCAGCTGTATCCGAACTGCTGGCCGCGGCGCTGGCGGCGGGCGGCGTCGAGGGCGCGGAACCCGAGCGCGACCTGCTGCAGCGGGCGCGCCATGCGCTGGAGTCGCGCATCAAGGCCAACGATCCGCTGGGCGCGGTGCCCGAGCTGCTTGGCTATGTGCAGCAGTATCCGCAGGTAGAGCTGTTCCAGGTGCTGGTGGCGCGCTGCCTGGAGGCCGCCCACCGGCCGGACGACAGCCTGATCGTGTGGCGCGGCATCCACCAGCGCTTTCCCGATTCTTCCGACGCATTCATCCTGATGTTGCGCGGTGTCAAGCGCCAGCTGGGCGTCGAGGCCGGCCGCAAGGAAATGGAGCTGTATTTCTCCGGCGGCAGCGCGGCGGCCAAGGACATCCTGCTGGAAGCCAAGAGCTGGGACGAACTCGGCGATGCCGAGCAGGCCGCGGCCTGTTTCGAGCGGCTGACCCAAACGCATCCGAAGTTCGAGACGGGCTACGCGGCCTGGTCGCAATCGCTGGTCCGGCGCGGCTACCCCTGGCGCGCCCGACAGGTGTTGGAGCAGGGCATCGACGTCCTGGGCGAGGGCGCGCGCAAGTTGACGCGCCGCCTGAGCGACCTGAACGGCGACCTGATCGCCTTGCGGCGGCTCGGCGTGGAGGGCGAAGACAGCGACACGCCGGTCAGCATCCTGGTGCTGGAAAAGCTGTTCGAGGAGATCGGGCGGCGGCGCAATGCCGAGTACGAGCCGGCGGACGAATCCTTCCTGGGACCCGTGCTCATGATCAACGGTTCGCTGGGCGCCGGCGGCGCCGAGCGGCAGTTCGTCAATACCGCGGTGGCGTTGCAGTCCGCCATCCAGGAAGGGCGCTCGATCGCCGGCTATCCCGTGCTGGGCCCCGTGCAGGTCGTATGCCGTTCGCTGCGCAGCCGCGAGGGCGCCGACTTCTTCGCCGCGACCTTGAAGGAAGCCGGCATTCCCGTGTCGGTCTATTCGGACATGGCGGAGTGGGGCGGCTGCGAGGTTTCGTCGCTGCTCAGCCCCTACCGCGATTACCTGCGGTTCCTGCCTAAGCAGATCGTGGAAGGCACGACGAAGCTGACCGACGTGATGCGCGTGTCCGTGCCGTCGGTGGTCCATATCTGGCAGGACGGCTCGATCTTCGCGACCGCGCTGGCCGCGCTGCTGGCAGGCGTGCCGCGCATCGTGCTGTCGGTGCGCACCATGCCGCCGGTGGACCGGCCGGACCGCTACCGCGTCGAATACGACACGATCTACCGCGCGTTGCTGAGCATGCGCGGCGTTGCGCTCAGCTCCAACTCGGGCTTCGCCGCCCGGCGCTACGCCGACTGGCTGGGCCTGGACGAACGCAGCATCCCGGTGGTCTACAACGGACTGGCGCCGCTGCCCGCCACGCAGGACGAGGATTGCAAGCGCATGTGGGAGAAGTTCGCGGCCGGCAGTCCGGCCGGCGCCTTCACCATCGGCACGGTCATGCGGGTGGACGACAACAAGCGGCCGTTTCTCTGGGTGGAGGCGGCGCACCGCTATGCCCAGAGCAATCCCGAGGCGCGCTTCGTCATGGTGGGCGGCGGCCCGCTGCTGGAGCCCGTCAAGGAGTTCGCGCAGCGGCTGGGCCTGGATGGCCGCATGCTGTTCACCGGCATTTCGCGGCGCGTGGGATTCTGGCTGTCGCATTTCGACGCCTTCATGCTGCTGTCTCGCTTCGAGGGCCTGCCCAACGTGCTCATCGAAGCCCAGTTCTCGGGCGTGCCGGTCGTCACGACGCTGGCCGGCGGGGCCGGCGAGGCGGTGCAGGAGGGCGTGACCGGCGTAACCCTGCCCACGGGCGAGATCGAGGCGCCGGAAGTGGTCCGCGCGATGGAGACGATACGCGAGATGTGCCGCAACGATCCCGACATCGGCTCGAAGGCGCGCACGTGGGCAACCGCGCGCTTCTCGCTGGACCAGATGATCGGGTCCACCGTCAATTGCTATGTCAGCGCTTGAGGGCGCCGGGCCCCGGCCTGCATTCTGGAACGGAGTTATGAATACACGAGTTTTACGATTTACCGCGGTCTTCGCGCTGGTGCTGCTGTCCGGCTGCAGCGTGCTGTCCGGATCCGGCCCGACGCGGTCGGCCATTCTCAGCGGCCCGTCCGATGCGGGCGCCGCGAAATACGACGTGGTGGACCTCCAGGCGGGCACCATCGCGCCTTATCTGCTGGACAAGACCCGCAAGGATGACGGCGGCACCTCCGAGGGATACGCGGGGAACATCCGCGTGATGCCGGGCGACGTGCTGCGCATCCTGGTGGCCGACAGCGTCGAGGGCGGCCTGTTCGCGCCGCTGGCGGCCGGAGGCACGGTCTTCGAAGCGGTTCGTGTGGACGCCAATGGCGCGATTTCGCTGCCCTACGCCGGGCGGCTGAAGGTCCAGGGCAAGTCTCTGCCCTCTATCGAGGAAATGATCAAGGGCAGCCTGCAGCATTCGGCGGCCGTGAAGCCGCAGGTGATGGTGGACCTGGCCGACGACCGCAGCAACTCCGTCCTGGTGGCCGGCGCCGTGCCGCGTCCCGGACGTTTCGGCGGCATCAAGGCGCCCTTGACCGCCCTGGACGCCATCACGCTGGCGGGCGGCTCCACGCTGCCGTCCTACCAGGCCGACGTGGTCATCCGCCACGGCCGCGACGTGAAGCGGATTCCGTACTACCAATTGCTCAATGGCAGGAACGTGGCCGTCGAGCCGCGTTCGGAGCTGGTGGTGGAACCCAACCTGAAGCGCTTCGTGGCCATGGGCGCCCTGACCAAGCCCGGACTGCATGAGCTGCCTTCCAACCAGACCAATCTGCTGGACGCGCTGGGCGTGGCCGGCGGGCTGAACGATCGCGCCGCCGACGCCACCGGCGTATTCGTCTTCCGCCTGGACGGCAAGACGGCGGACGGTTCGCCCAAACCCATTGTGTTCCGCCTGAACATGCGCAACCCCGAATCCATGTTCCTGGCCAAGCAGTTCGAACTGCTGCCGGAAGACGTCGTCTACGTCAGCAACGCGCCGATGTACGAGTGGGAAAAGATCATCACGCCGATCGTGCAGGTCCTGATCGTGGGCCAGCGCGTGGGCACGTATTAATTCATTGCTGGAGATGTGAAATGAATCAGAAACTGCGAACCCTGCAGGACGTTAAGCTGGCCGTCGTCGGCCTGGGCTATGTCGGCTTGCCGCTGGCGGTCGAGTTCGGCAAGCGCTTGCCGGTCATCGGCTTCGACATCAACCGCCGCCGCGTGGACGGCCTGATCTCGGGCTTCGACCAGACGCTGGAAGTCAGCGACGCCGAGCTGGCCGAGGCCAAGCAGCTGACGTACACCGCCGACCGCGCGGAACTGGGCAAGGCCAACGTGTTCATCGTGACCGTGCCGACCCCCATCGACGAATACAAGCAGCCCGACCTGACCCCGCTGGTCAAGGCCAGCGAAACGATCGGCGCGGTGCTCAAGCGCGGCGACATCGTCATCTACGAATCCACGGTCTATCCGGGCGCCACGGAAGAGGACTGCGTGCCGGTGCTGGAGCGGGTGTCGGGCCTGAAGTTCAACGTGGACTTCTACGCCGGCTACAGCCCCGAGCGCATCAATCCGGGCGACAAGGAGCACCGCGTCAGCACGATCAAGAAGGTGACTTCGGGCTCCACGCCCGAGGTGGCCGAGCTGGTCGACCAGCTGTACAAGCAGATCATCACCGCCGGCACGCACAAGGCGTCCAGCATCCGCGTGGCCGAGGCCGCCAAGGTGATCGAGAACACGCAGCGCGACGTGAACATCGCGCTGATCAACGAACTGGCCCTGATCTTCAACAAGATGGGCATCGACACCGAGGCCGTGCTGCAGGCGGCCGGCACCAAGTGGAACTTCCTGCCGTTCCGTCCAGGCCTGGTGGGCGGGCACTGCATCGGCGTGGATCCGTACTACCTGACCCACAAGGCGCAGTCTATCGGCTACCACCCGGAGATCATCCTGGCGGGCCGCCGCCTGAACGACTCGATGGGCGGTTACGTGGTGTCGCAGCTGGTGAAGGCGATGACCAAGCGCCGCATCCATGTGCAGGGCGCGCGCGTGCTGGTGATGGGCCTGACGTTCAAGGAGAACTGCCCGGACCTGCGCAACACCCGCATCGTGGACATCGTGAAGGAGCTGGGCGACTACAACGTGGACGTGGACGTCTACGACCCGTGGGTCGACCCCGCGGAGGCCGTGCACGAATATGGCATCAAGCCGGTGGCCGAGCCGGAGGCGGGCAAGTACGACGCCGTGATCCTCGGCGTGGCGCATCACCAGTTCGTCGAACTGGGCGCGGCAGGCATCCGCAAACTGGGCAAGCCGGAACACATTCTTTACGACCTGAAGTACGTGCTGTCGGCGGAACAGTCCGACCTGCGCCTGTGAGCCATGTCCTCGACGCAGAGCGGGCGCCGACCTGACGCATGATAGAGATCCATTCCGCGGGCATCGCCCGCATTCCTTTCCTGGAGGCCTTGCTGGGCGCGCCGGTCCGCCGCGGGAACGCCCTGACGGGCCTGAACGGCAAGCGGCCCGACGCCGTGGCCGGCTGGGGGCTGCGTCCTTCGGCGCAGACCGCGCGCAAGCGGGCCGCCCAGTGGGATGTCCCGTATCTGGCGCTGGAGGACGGCTTCCTGCGCTCGTTCGGCACGGGCGCGGACTATCCGGGGATTTCGATGGTGGTGGATCCGGAAGGCATCTACTACGACGGGACCCGGCCGTCCGCGCTTGAAAGCATGCTGGCCTCGGACCGCGACCTGCTCGACGGGATCGAGGACGACGTGGACGAGGCCATGGCGCTGGTGAAAACCCATCGCCTCAGCAAGTACAACCACACGGGCGCCGATTGCCCGCCGCTGGCCACCGGCGGCCGCAAGTGCGTGCTGGTTGTGGACCAGACGATGGGCGACATGAGCGTCACGCTGAGCGGAGCCAGCGCCGCCACTTTCGCGGATTTGCTCGCGACCGCGCGCCGCGAGCACCCCGACGCGCTGTGCATCGTCAAGACGCACCCCGAGGTCAGCTCGGGCAAGAAGGCCGGGTATCTGACGCACACGGCCGAAGACGAGCGCACGCGGGTGCTGCGCGAGGACGTGAATCCGCTGGCGCTGCTGGAACAGGTGGACCACCTGTACGTGGTCAGCTCGCAGATGGGATTCGAGGCCTTGCTGCTGGACAAGCCGGTCACTTGCCTGGGCATGCCCTGGTATGCGGGCTGGGGCCTGACGCGCGACCGCCAGCGCTGCGAGCGGCGGCAGCGCCAACGCAGCGTCCGGGAGCTGTTCGCAGCCGCCTATTTTCACTACAGCCGCTATCTGGACCCGGTCAGCCACCGGCAGGGCAGCATCTTCGACGCGATTTCGTGGCTGCTGCGCCAGCGCACCATGGCCGAACGCCTGCCGCGCCGGATGATATGCGTGGGGTTCCGGCGCTGGAAGGCCGCCAACGTGAGGCCGATGCTGTCGCTGCGGCCCGACCGGGTGATGTTCGTGCCGGACGCGCGGCGCGCGCAAGCGCTGGCGCCGGGCCCCGGCGATGCGCTGGTGCATTGGAGCGCGCGGGCGCCGGAGGGCCTGCAGCGGCTGGCGGCCGAAGCGGGCTGCCCTTTGCTGCGCATGGAAGACGGCTTCGTGCGGTCGGTGGGGTTGGGATCGGACCTGATACGGCCGCTGAGCCTGGCGCTGGACGGGCAGGGTATGTACTTCGACCCGGGCCGCCCCAGCGACCTGGAGCAGACCCTGAACCACGCGCGCTTCACGGCGGGGGATCTGGCCGCCGCCCGCCGGGTGCGGGCCTTCATGGTCGCGCACGGCATCACCAAGTACAACCTTGAACCGGCGCGCCGGGTGGCTTGGCCCTCACAGGGGCGGACCGTGATCCTGGTGCCGGGGCAGGTCGAGGACGACGTGTCCGTGCGGCTGGGCTGCGGCCCCGTCGCGAGCAATGTGGCGCTTCTGCGCCGGGCCCGGGAAGAACACCCCGACGGCTTTATCGTCTATAAGCCGCATCCCGACGTTGCGTCGGGGAACCGGCGCGGCGCGGTGACCCGCGGCGAACTGGCCGGGCTGGCGGATTACGTCGAGACCGAGGCGTCGGTGGTGTCCTGCATCGAGGCCTGCGACGTGGTGCACACCATGACTTCGCTTTCCGGCTTCGACGCCCTGTTGCGGGGCAAGCGCGTGGTGACGCACGGCAGGCCGTTCTACGCCGGCTGGGGCCTGACCGACGACCGCATGGCCATGCCGCGGCGCGGCCGGACCCTGACGCTGGACGAACTGGTTGCCGGGGCCCTGCTGCGCTATCCGATCTATTGGGACTGGGAGCTCAAGGGCTACACCACTTGCGAGGCCGTCCTGAACCGTATCGTCGAAACGCGCGACGCGCTGGAGCGCGAAGGCAGGCTGAACAGCCTGCGGGTCGGCTATGCGCGGCGCCAGTGGCGCAAGCTGGACACGCTGCTGCGCGCGCGGTTTGCCCCATGAAGCGGTCCTATCTGTTCTTGCAAGGCGTGTGCTCCCCGTTTTTTTCGCAGCTGGGCGCGCGTCTGCGGGCCGACGGGGCCGCGGTATCCAAGGTGAATTTCACGGCGGGCGACGCCGCGTACTGGCGCAACGGCGCGGCCCGCGCATTCCGCGGGCGCGCGCAGGCCTTGCCGGACTTCTACAAGCGCCTTTTCGCCGAGCGCGGCGCCACCGACATCGTGTTGTTCGGCGACCGGCGGCCAGTGCACCGGCCGGCGATCGAACTGGCGCGCCAGGAAGGGTTGCGGGTGCACGTGTTCGAGGAGGGTTACTTCCGGCCCCATTGGATCACGCTGGAGCGCGGCGGCGTGAACGCGCATTCGGCGCTGCCGCGCGATCCCGCCTGGTACCGCGAAGCGGCGCGCCGGACGGGCCCCGCTCCGGAGCCGCGCCCGTTCCGGGCGCCGTTCTGGAACCGGGCGGGGCACGACGTGGCCTACCATCTCTGCGGCGCGTTGAACGCCGTCTGCTTTCCCCGTTACCGCAGCCACGCGCCTTATGGCGCAGCGCGCGAATACACCGCCTACCTGAGGCGCGCGGCGGCATTGCGCTGGCGCGGCCAGGCCGATGCGCTGGCGGTGGCGCGAGTGACCTCCGGATCGCGGCCGTACTACCTGCTGCCGCTGCAGCTCGAAGGCGATGCGCAGATCAGGGACCATTCTCCATTTCACGGCATGCGTCAGGTCGCGGCGCTGGCGATCGCATCATTCGCGCGGTTCGCGCCGGCGGACAGCCTGCTGGTGGTGAAGAACCATCCGCTGGATCCCGGCGTGGCGCGCCACGAGACGGGCGTGCGAGAATTGGCGCGTACCTACGGCGTGGCGGAGCGAGTGATCTACCTCGAGCGCGGCCATCTGCCCAGCCTGCTGGCGCGGGCGGCGGGCGTGGTGACGGTCAACAGCACGGTCGGCGCGGCGGCGCTGGAGCAGGGCTGCCCGACCATGGCGCTGAGCAGCGCCATCTATCATCTGGAAGGGCTCACGTTCCAGGGCCCGCTCGACGAGTTCTGGCGTGAGGCCGAACCGCCGGACCGGTCGCTGTTCCGATCGTTCAAGGCGGCGGTGGTCCACGCCACGCAGGTCAATGGCGGCTTCTACAGCGAACCGGGGATTACGCTGGCCGTGGAAAGCGCGGCCGAGCGGATGCGGCGGCCGCGCTCCCCGCTCGAGGAGATGATATGACGCAGACAGCCCTGACCGTGCTGATCACGGGCGCAACGGGCGCCATCGGCCAGGCGCTGGCCGAAGAGTATGCCGCGCCCGGCGTGTCGCTGGCCTTGCTGGGCCGCCGGGCGGACGTGCTGCGCGACCTGGCTGCGCGCTGCGAGGCGCGTGGCGCCCGCGCGCGCACGGCCGTGCTGGATTTGCGCGACCGCGAGTCGCTGCGGGCCTGGCTGGATTCCCAGGCGGACGAGGCGCCGCCGGATCTCGCCATCATCAATGCGGGCGTCAATATTTCCGCGCCGCGTCCTGGAAGCGGGGAAGACTGGGATGACGTGGAGGGCCTGCTGGAAGTCAATGTGCGGGCATCGATGGCGCTCGCCCACGCGCTGGGCGAGCGGATGCGGCGCAGGGGAGCCGGCCAGATCGCCCTCATGAGTTCACAGGCGGCGTGGCGCGGCCTGCCCGCCACGCCCAGCTATAGCGCCAGCAAGGCGGCGCTGAAGGCGTACGGCGAGGCGCTGCGGGACGCCATGGCCTCGCAGGGCGTGCGCATCAACGTGGTGATGCCCGGCTACGTGACGTCGCCGATGTGCGCGGCCATGCCCGGGCCCAAGCCTTTCGAATGGGATGCCGCCCGGGCCGCGCGCCATGTTCGCCGCGGGCTTGCGGCCAACCGCGCGCGTATCAGTTTTCCGTTTCCGCTGAACCTGGGGTGCTGGCTGCTGGCGGGCCTGCCGCCCGGCCTTTCCGGGCGCATACTGAACTGGCTGGGTTATGGCGCCTGAGGAGTTCGCCATGGCCGCCGGCGCGCCGCTGGCGGGAGGGCTGGCGCTGTCCTGGGCGCTGGAGGCCTGCCTGTCGCTGCGCCCGAGGCCTCCCTGGCGCAGGCCGGCCAGCGCCGTGTTCCTGCATGCGGGATTGTGGATGCTGGCGTTTGCCCTGGCGTGGGCGCTGGTGCGCCGTCCGTACTTCGCGGCGGCGCTGGCGCTGGCCGCCGCGGGCCTGATCGTGGCAGTGAACAACGCCAAGTACCAGGCGCTGCGCGAACCCTTCGTGTGGGCGGATTTCGAATATTTCACGGACGCCTTGCGCCATCCCCGCTTGTATCTTCCCTTCCTGGGGCTCTGGCGGGCGCTGGCGGCTGCGGCGGGGGCCGGCGGGGCCCTGGCCGCGGGCCTGCTGCTGGAGGCCCCCGCGCCTTCCTGGGAGGGCGCCGTGGCGGTGGGTCTGGGCGGCGCGGCGATGGCCGGCGCGGCCGGCAGCCGGAAGGTGCGCATCAGCTTCGACGCGCGCAAGGACCTGCGCCGTCTGGGCCTCGCCATGGCCCTGTGGCGCTATGCCCGCAGCGAGCGGCGCGCGCAGGCGCCGCCGGCCACGCCGTTCTCCATTCCGCCCGCGGAAAGGCCGGAGACGCTGCCGGACCTGGTTTCGGTGCAGAGCGAGTCCTTCTTCGATCCGCGCGGGCTGTATCCGCAGCTGCGCCCGGAACTGCTCGGGGAGTTCGACGCCTTGCGCGCGCAAGCATGCGCGCACGGGCCGCTGCGGGTGGCGTCGTGGGGCGCCAATACCGTGCGCACGGAGTTCGCCTTCCTGTCGGGACTGGACGCCGGCCGGCAGGGCGTGCACCGCTATCAGCCGTACCGGCGCCTGGCGCGCAGCGGGGTGGCCTCGCTTGCGGGCTACCTGCGGGATCTGGGCTACCGCACGGTCTGCGTGCATCCCTATCATGGCGGGTTCTATGGGCGCGACCGGGTGCTGCCCTTGCTCGGGTTCGACGAGTTCATCGATATTTCCGCCTTCGAGGGCGGGGCGCCCGGGACACCCTACGTGGGCGACCGGGAGGTGGCGGCGCGGGTGATCGGACTGCTGCGGCAGGAAAGGGATCAGCCGTTGTACGTGCACGTCATCACCATGGAGAACCATGGGCCGCTGCACTGGGAGCACGTGGAGGCGGCCGATGAAGCCGCCGTCTGCCGCGAGCCCTTGCCGGCGGACTGCCGGGATCTCGTGGCCTATTGCCGCCACCTGCGCAACGCGGACGCCATGTTCGCGATGCTCGCGTCGGCACTGGCCGCCTTGCCGCGTCCCGCGGGCCTTTGCATTTACGGCGACCACGTGCCCATCATGCCCACCGTGTACCGGAGGCTGGGCGCGCCCACGGGAGAAACCGAGTATGTGATCTGGCGTTCCGACCGCGCGGCGGGATCGCCGGCCGCGCCCCTGGCGGCCAGCGATCTCGGGCAGGCCTTTCTTGCTCGCATGGGATTGATGCCCGCGGCTTGAGCCGCGGGCGGCGCCTACAGGCGTTCCATCTCCTCGGCCAGGGTGTCCACCGCGCAAGCGATGTCGGCCTCGCTGTGCTCGCTGCACAGGAAGAAGCGCAGGCGCGCCGATTGCTCGGGGACGGCGGGGTACAGGATGGGCTGTGCGTTGATGCCGCGCGCGAACAGCGCGGCGGAGAGCCGCGCGGCCCGGAGCGAATTGCCGACGATGGCCGGCACGATGGCCAGCCCGGCGCTGGTGCCCGTGTCGATGCCGGCGCGCCGCGCCCGCTCGAGAAAGCTGGCGCCGCGGGCCTGCAGCGCGGCCACGCGCTCGGGCAGTTCGCGCATGCGGCGCAGCGCGGCCAGGCTGGCCGCCGCAACGGGAGGCGGCATGCCTACGCTGTAGAGAAAGCCCGGCGCCAGGAACTTCAGGTGCTCGACCAGCGCGCTTTCGCCCGCGATGTAGCCCCCGCAGCCCGCCAGCGTCTTGCTGAGGGTCCCCATCCAGATATCCACGTCGGAGCCGTCCAGCCCGAAATGTTCGCGTATGCCATGGCCGCGCGGCCCCATCACGCCCAGCGAGTGAGCTTCGTCCACCATCAGGAAGACCCGATGGGCGCGCTTGATCTCGACGTAGCGGGGAAGGTCGGGATAATCGCCGTCCATGCTATAGAGGCCTTCCAGGACGACGAGCACCCGTTCGAAGTCGCGCCGATGGGCGCGCAGCAGCGCGTCGAGCGCACCGGGGTCGTTGTGGGGGCAGGACAGGCGCTTGGCGCCGGAAAGCTGGATGCCCTGCAACACGCTATTGTGGATCAGCTCGTCATGGACGATCAGATCGTTCGGCCCGAACAGCATGCCCAGCGTCGATACGTTCGTGGCGTGGCCGCTCACGAAGGTGACGGCGGCATCCACGCCGTACAGCGCGGCCAAGGCCTCTTCCAGCTCCCGGTGCACGGGGCGCTCGCCCGAGACGAGGCGGCTGGCCGAGACCGACGTGCCGTAGCGGTCGATGGCGAGCCTGGCTGCTTCGTTGACGGCAGGGTCGCCCGACAGGCCCAGGTAGTTGTAGCTGGCGAAGTTGAGATAGGCGTCGCCCGCGATGCGGGTCGAGGCGCCGGCGTTGCCTTCGTGCAGCTTGAAGAAGGGGCTGCTCACGCCCAGCCTGGCGGCCCCTTCGCTGATGATGCGCAGTTGCTGGTAGCCCGGATGCAGGGCGAAGCGGTAGTGCTGTTCAGGGACGTCCTGGCCGCTGGCGGCCGCGGCGGCGGGCTGCCGGCCCGCGCTCTTGAGCTTGCGTTGCAGGGCGTCCTGGATGAGCCGTTGCTTGATGCCGGCGGCGAGGCCGGGACGGCGCTTGTCCGTGGTGGCGTCGCGCGTCATTGGGCCAGTCCTTGCCCGGCTTCGGCCTGGCTTGCGCGGACGCGGCGGGTGATCGCGTCGATATCCTCGGGCGCCACCTCCTGGGCGTGCTGGGTCGCGAGGCGCTCGATGTGGGTGGCGATGCCGTCGGCGTCGCCGCCATCGTGGCGGGCGTCGCCGCGCAGGGCGAGGATCAGGCGGGCGCTCAGCTTGTCCAGCGTCGGGCTTTCGCTCAGCGCCATGACCGGCAGGCGAATGCCGAAACGGCCTTCCAGCGCCACCACCAGTTCGACGCCCATCAACGAATCCAGCCCGATATCGTACAGCGAGCGGCCGGGATCGATCCTGTCGGCGGGAACCCGGAGGATCTCGCTGACCTCCTGCTTGAGGAGCTCGATGATGCGCGGCGCGAGTTCGGCGTCGTCCAGTTCGGCGAGCTGCGCCAGCAGGTCGTCGGCGGAACTGCCTTCGTCGCGGGCGTCGCCCGCGAGGCGGGCCAGATCGGCGTAGCGAGGCGCCGCCGAGGAGGGCAGATGGCGGGCCAGCGCATGCCAGTCCAGCTCCAGCACGCCCAGGTCGCCGGCTCCGGAGAGCAGCATGTCCTCGAGGGCCGCTAACGCGACCTCGGCCGAGGTGGGGGAGCCGCCCATGCGGTGCTGGAGCGCCTGCTTGATCTGTTCGTTGCGCGCCAGGTAGCCGGCGTCGTCGATGGCGCCCCATCGCGGGCAGGTGGCGGGCAGGCCTTGCGAACGGCGCAATCTGGCCAGCGCCTCCAGGCCGGCGTTGGCGGCCACGTAGGCGCTCTGGCCGGGGTTGCCGAACAGCGTGGTGGCGGACGAGAACATTACGAAGCAGTCCAGCGGGTCATCGCGGGTCAGTTCGTGCAGCAGGACCGCGCCGCGCAGCTTGGGCGCGAGCACCCTCGCGATCCGGGCTTCGTCCGCGCCCTGCGCAAGCCCGTCCTCGATGACGGCCGCGGCATGGATTACGCCCCGCAGGGGCGGAAGCGCTGCGCGCACCGTCGAGAGCAGGGCCTCCAGCGCGCCCGCGTCGGTGACGTCGCAGGCTTGGGCCATGACCGAGACGCCGCGCGCGCGCAGCGCGGCCACGGCCTGTTGCGCCTCTTCGGAGGCCGGGCCGGCGCGCCCGATCAGCACCAGGTGGCGCGCGCCCTTGTCGGCCAGCCATTGCGCGGCGCGCAGCCCGAAGCCGGACAGGCCCCCCGTGACGAGATAACTGCCATCCGCTCCGAGCGCCAGGGCGGCGCGCGGGCCGTCCTCTATCGCTTCGGGCAGGCCGCGGCGGTAGGTCACGACCACCTTGCCGATCTGCCGCGATTGCTGCATGTAGCGGAAGGCGTCGACGATGTCGCGGGCGTCGAAGATGCGCTGCGGCAGCGGGCGCAGCGCGCCTTCGCCGAACAGCGCCATCATCTCGCCGTAAAGCGTGCGCGCGAGTTCGGGGCGCCCGGCCAGCAACTGGTCCGCGTCGATGCCGAAGTAGCTGATGTTGTTGCGGAAGGGGCGCAGCCCGATGCGGGTGTTCTCGTAGAAGTCCCGTTTGCCCAGCTCGAGGAAACGGCCGAACGGCGCCAGGACGTCGAGGTTGCGGCGCACGGCTTCGCCCGCGAGCGAATTGAGCACCACGTCCACGCCGCGTCCGCCGGTCTGCGCGAGGATCTCCTCCGCGTACGAGAGCGTGCGGGAATCATAGACGTGCTGAACGCCCATCAGGCGCAGGAAATCGCGTTTTTCCTCGGTGCCCGCGGTGGCGTGGATCTCGGCGCCGCGCCATTGCGCGTACTGGATGGCGGCAATGCCGACACCGCCCGCGGCGCCGTGTATCAGGACCTTCTCGCCCGGCGCGAGCCTGGCCAGGTGGTGCAGCGCGTAATAGACGGTGAAGAAGGTGCTGGGGATGGTGGCGGCGGCTTCGAAGGATACTCCCTCGGGGATCGGAGCCACGGCGGTGGTCCCGGTGGTGACGTGGTCGCCGAAGCTGGCGGGGCCGAAGCCCAGCACCGTGTCGCCCGGGGCGTAGCCGGCGACCGCGGCGCCGCAGCGCACGATCGTGCCGGCGAACTCCAGTCCCAGCGTCGGTCCCGCGTAGCCGTTTTCCAGCGCTTCGTCGGCGAGCAGGCCTAGGGCGTACATGACGTCGCGGAAGTTCAGGCCCGTGGCGTGCACGCGCACTTCGACTTCGTCATCGGCCGGCGGCCGGCGGTCGTGGGATTCCCAGCGCAGATTGCGCAACTGGCCCGGCAGTTCGAAACCCAGTCTGCGCGCGCGAAGGTCCGGCGCGGACGCCGATGCGGGCAGGGGCCGCGGCGCCACGCGCAGGCGCGGCGCGTAGCGCGCCCCGTCCTGCGCGAGCACGAGTTCCTGTTCCGTGTCGGGCTCGCGCAATTCGCTCATGATTGCGTCCAGCGGCGCGGCGTCGGCGGCGGCCGGCAGGTCCAGCAGGCGCACCGTGACGGAGGACGCTTCGTTCATCAGGCTTCGCCCGTAGCCGGCCAGCGCCGCGCCGGTGGCATTGGGTATGCCGCCCGCGGGCGCGCCCGGCGGGGGATGGGCGCCGGCGGTCAGCAGCCACAGCGTGGCGGGCTGGCCCTGGCGTTCGCAAGCGCGCAAGGCCGCCGCGGCCAGCGCGCAGCGGCGCGCGGGCGCGCCGTCCTCCGCGTACAGCCCGGCGGCGTGCACCACGTGCTCATACGTGCCCGACAGGGCCAGCGCGGGCAGCGTGTCGGCGGAGGCGTCAGCATCCAGTGGCAGGTGCGTCGCCTCGTAGCCGCTGTCGCGCAGGGCTCGGGTGAGCGAGGTCGCCAGCGCGGCGCCCGGCGCCGACCTGTCCGCCAGCAGCAGCCAGCGCTCGGCCCGGACGGACGGCCGCGGATCGGCGGGCGCCGTCTCGGGCAGTTCGCCGGCACGGGCATGCAGCACATAGGCGCCGGCCATCGCGCCCGGCGTCAGTTCCAGCGCCGGTTCGCAGGCGCAGCCCAGGGCCTGCAGCTCCTGGCGCCAGAACGCCGGAGGTTGCTGCATGGAGAGCTTGCCGCCGTCCACGGCGTCGATCCACCAGGAGGGACTCGTGCCGAAGACAAAGTCGGCCCAGCGCGCGGGATGGTGAGCCACCAGGATCAGCGCGGCGCCGGGAGCGAGGCGGGCGCGGGCGTCATGCAGCGCGGCGCGCGCGTCCGCCAGGCTGCCGAAATTGCATTGCACGATGGCCAGGTCCACCGTCGCATCCGCGGCGCCGGCGTCATCGTCCGGATCGCCGATCAGCCGGATCGACGCATCCGGATAGTCCGCGAGCCGGGCGGCCGCGGCCTCGCGGCTATCGTCGTCCGCCGCGGCATAGCGGTAGTCGGCGCGCCTGAAGTCCAGGGCGGCGCAGCAATCGGCGCCGAACCACGGGGCATGGGCGCCGACCTCCAGGAGCCGCAGGCGGCGCCCGGGGGGCAGGGCGTCCTGCGCGGCCGAGATGATGCCGCCCAGCGCGCGGGCGAGCTGCTGGCGGGCGGGCGCGGCGAGAAGGTGTCGGGCGAGGTCGCGGTGGGTGAACTGGGAAGCCGCGGCATCATCCGCCGCGCGCAGCCCTTGCAGCATCGCGGGCAGGTGCAGCCCGATCCGGCCTGCCGCCAGGGCCGGCCCGAAGTGTTCCGGATACTCGCGCGCAAGCGTGTTCCAGATGTCGGCGGCCGTGGGTTCGCCCGCGAGCTCGGGAGCCAGCGACCAGCCGGCCTCGGCGCGGGTCGCGAGACCCGAGCTTTCCGCGCGCTGGAGCAGCATGTCCAGGAAGGGCGAAAGCGCCGGCGCGCGGGCGCGTTGCGGCGCCAGCGCGGCATCGTCCAGCCGGCCCTGTCCGTCAGCCAGCGCGCGCAGGGCTTCGATGCCGTAGCGTTCGCAGAGGGCGTCCAGCAGGGGCTCCGCTTCTTCGGCGTAACGCGCGTAGCCGGGATCGGACGAGGCTTGCTCCAGGGCGTCGGACAGGGCTTGTCCCAGCCCGCGGAGCGGCGTGCCGGAGGCGGCGCCGGCGCGCGGGCGCGGCGTCAGGGCCTCTTCCACGAAACCAAGGCGGTCCCCGGCGGCCTTCAGGAGGCGCACGCTGCGCAGGCTGACTTCGGAGAGCGCCGCCACGGGTTCCCCGCCATCGGCGTACAGCGAGATATCGACCGTCAGGGCGTGGACGGACCGGCGCCGCAGCCGCAGTTGCGCATAGCGCGGGGCTGGCGCATCCGCGTTCAACGACAGCCTGCCGATGCGGACCGGCACGAATGCCAGCCCCAGGCGGGCGGCGGCGTCGTCCTTCAGCAGGTGCGCGGCCAGCTGAAACGCGCTGTCCAGCCGCGCCGGGGCCAGGTGGAAGGCCTCCTCGCCATCGGCCGGCCGCAGCACGGCCAGCACGGTGCTGGCGTCCACTCGCCAGCCCCGCTCGATCAATTGGTAGGCGGGCCCATAGTTCAGGCCCACGGCGCGCGTGAGCATCTGGTGTTCGGCGGCCAGGAAGTCCGGCGCGCGGTCGGGCGGCGCGGCCAGCGGGGAGCGCAGCCGCGAATCCGAAGGCTCGGATAGCAGCCTCGCGCTGGCGTGCAGGGTCCAGGAGTCCTCGCTGCCCAGCTCGCGCGCGCGGATGCGCACGCGGCCGTCGTCGAGTTCGATCGAGGTGCGCGCCAGCTTGGAGGGCGAGGCCGCCAGCAGCAACGGCGCATGGATTTCGAGATTCTCCAGTTCGGCGTGCGCGGCGGGATGCCGCTGCAGCGCGGCGGCCAGCGCCAGTTCCGCGAAACCCGCGCCGGGGAACACGACGGCGTCGCCCACCACGTGGTCCGCGAGAGCCGGATGGGCGTGCGTGTCGAACTGGCTTTCCCAGGCGGCCTCGTGCTGGACCAGACGGTAGCCCAGCAATGGATGCACGCGATGGCGGTGGAGCAGGCCCAGCGACTCGGGCGTTTCCGGGTGCCAGTGCCGTTCGCGCTGCCACGGGTACGCCGGCAGGGCGTGGAAGCGTCCCGGGCGGGGGAACAGCTTGTCCCAGCGCGGTTCCGCGCCCGCCAGCAGGGCTTGCGCGGCGGCGGCGCGGATCTTGGCGGGATCGTCTTCCCCGCGGGTCGCCGTGGCCAGGACCCGCCCGGCGCGCTCGGCGCACTTCAGCGCGTCATTGACGTAGCCGCGCAGCACGGCATGGGGGCCGACTTCGATGAATAGGTTATTGCCCTGCCGGACGGCCCGCGAGGCCGCCTGCTCGAAGCGCACGGGCTGGCGGATGTTGCGCCACCAATAGCCCGGGTCCAGCTGCGTTCCGGCCAGTTCGGCGCCTTCCACCGCCGAGTAGAACGGGCAGCGGGCGGGGCCGGGGCGCAGCGCGCCCAGCGCGGCGATCAGGTCCGCGTGCAGCGCGTCCATGGCCGGACTGTGGAACGCGTACTCCAGGTCCAGGCGCTTGCTGGCCACGCCGCGAGCCTGCAGCGCGGCTTCCAGGCGGGACAACGCCGCTTTGTCGCCCGCGATCGTGGCGCCGCGCGAACTGTTGTAGCCGGCCACGAACAACTCGGACGCAAGCCCCAGTTCGGCGAGCAATGCCTGCGCGCTGGCGCCGTCGACGCCCACCGCGCTCATCTGGCCGCTGCCCAGGGTCGTGCCCTGCAAACGGCTGCGGTGATGGATCACCTGCACCGCGTCGGACAGCGAAAGCGCGCCGCAGGCCCACGCCGCCGCGACTTCGCCGACGCTGTGTCCCATGACCGCGGCGGGCTCGATGCCTTGCCGCGCAAGCATGCGGGTGACGCCGACCTGCAGGGCGAAAAGCGCGGGCTGGGCGTATTCCGTGCGCGCGAAGCGCGCGCCGTCCAGGCTGCCCGCCAGTTCGTCCGCCAGGCGATAGCCGGCCAGCGGCGCGAACAGGGCGTCGACGTCGTCTACGGCGGCGCGGAAGTCCGCGTCGGCGAGAAGGCGGCGCCCCATGCCGACCCATTGCGAGCCGTTGCCGGAATAGACGAAAACCGGCCCTTGGGCATCGGGCAGCTGCTCGCCGATATAGATGTCCGGCCCGGTTTCGCCGTCGGCGTAGCGCCGCAGCCGCCGCGAGGCATGCTCTCCATCGTCGCGGCAGACGATCAGGGCGCGGTGCTCGTGCCAGTCGCGCCGGCGCGCCGACTGATAGGCGGCGTCGTAGAGCGACTCGCGATCAAGTCCTTCGAGATGGCGCGCCATGTCGCGCGCGGCCGCGCGCAGCGCGTCGGAGCTGCGGCCCGACACGATGAGCGGAAATGCGGCGGCCTCGCCGGGGCCGGCAGCGTCTGCCGGCGCATGGGATCCGGTTTCGGGGCTGCTGAGAATCACGTGCGCGTTCGCGCCGCCGAAACCGAACGAGTTCACGCCGATCACGAGGCGGCCCGCGGCCGGCAGCGCCTGCGTCTGCGTCACGACGTCGAGATTCCATTCCTGCGCGCGTATCGCCGGGTTGAGTTCCCGGATGCCGATGGTGGCGGGCACGCGGCGATGCATCAGGCTGTACACGGCCTTGACCAGTCCGGCCACGCCGGACGCGGCTTCCAGGTGGCCCATATTGCTTTTCACGGAGCCGATGGGCAGCGGCCGGCCCGCGGAGCGGTGGCGTCCCAGGGCTTCGCCGATGGCGCGCGTTTCGATCGGATCGCCGACCGGGGTGCCCGTCCCGTGGGCCTCCAGGTAGTCGATCTCGTCGGGGCTGATGCCGGCCCGGGCATAGGCGCTGCGCAGCAGGTCGGCCTGCGCGTCGACGCTGGGCACGGTCAGGCCGGACTTGCGGCCGTCGGTGTTGATGGCGGTGCCGGCCACCACAGCCAGGATGGGATCGCCGTCCGCGATCGCGCGGTCGAGATCCTTGAGCAGGAACAGCCCGCCGCCTTCGGAGCGGACATAGCCGTCGCCGGACGCGTCGAACACGTTGCAGCGGCCCTGGCGGGACAGCATCGAGGCCTTGGAAAAGACCAGGAAGCCGTAGGGATGGAGATGCAGGCTGATCCCGCCGGCCAGCGCCTGCGAGATCTCGCCCGATTCGATGGCGCGGCAGGCGTGGTGGAACGCCACCATGGAAGACGAGCAGGCGGTGTCCATGGCCAGGCTCGGGCCGCGCAGGTCATAGAAGTATGAAATGCGGTTGGCGGCGATGCTGGTGGCGTTGCCGGTGGCGAACGAGGCGTCGACCACGCCGAGGTCCTCGGACACGCGGTGCGAGTAGTCGGCGCTGGCGATGCCGATGTAGACGCCGCAATCGCTGCCGCGCAGGCTGGAAGGCTTTACGCCCGCGTTCTCCATGGTTTCCCATGCCAGTTCCAGCAACATGCGCTGTTGCGGGTCCATGAGGGCGGCCTCGCGCGGAGAGATGCCGAAAAATGCGGCGTCGAAGCCGGATAGGTCGCCGAGCGAGCCCGCGGCGCGCGAATAGGACGTGCCGGGGTGTTCGCGCAGGGGATGGTGATAGGTGTCCGTGGCCCACCGGCCGGGGTCGATCTCGGTGACGAGGTCGCGGCCCTGCAAAAGATCGGGCCAGTAACGGGCGGAGTCGGTGCTGGGAAATCGGAACGAAAGTCCAATGAGAGCAACACGCTTTGCCATGTGAAATCCTTCTAGCAAGAGCTGGTTGACAGCGTAGTGAGGCGCCTCTGCTGCAAGAGGGAAGGCCGGCGGGCGGGCCCGCGGACGGATAGGCGCTGGGCATGCGAAGGCCCCGGTGCATACCGGGGCACGGCCGTGGCAGGCTGCGGCGCCCGCCGGCAGCGTTCAAGTCGGGGGGATTCTAGGGGCCATGTGGCCCCTAAATATTTCAAGTCCCGACATTATTAATACCAACGTTGCGTCGGCCGGGGCGGGACCAGGACGCGCACGGAGGAGCGCCGGCAAGGCGCGCGCCGGGCTGGAACGGCTTATTACATGGTTGTCAGGTCGTTTACACGTCATGATCGGCCTTGCGGGCGCGGGATCACGCGTGATGCGGCAGCGGACGCGCCGGAATCGGCGCGATACGTTCGGGCGGCGGCGACACCCGCCAGGCTGCGCGGCGGCGCAGGGCGCCCAGGAGCTTGAGGCCCTGGGGCCAGTCGTCCAGGCCGCTGTCGGCGTTGATGTGGCCCGCGCCCGCCAGCACCACGAGCCTGCTGCCCCAGTCCCGGGCGAAGCCGCGGGCGCGCTCGAGCTGGCAGTACGGATCGTTGTCGCTGGCCACCACCACGCTCTGAAAAGGCAGCGACTGGCGCGCGATGGGCGCGAAGGCCCGGAGCGGCGGCGGCGCGCCCTCGCGTTCGACGTCGGCGGGCGCCACCAGCAGGGCGCCGGCGACCTTGGCGCGCAGCGGCACGGGCAGCGATGCGCTGATCAGGCAGCCCAGGCTGTGAGCGATCAGGAGGACCGGGCTGCGCGCCTGGTTGACTTCGGCGGCCAGCGCCGCGATCCATTCCGCGGGCGCCGGATGCTCCCAGTCGCTCTGTTCGACGCGGCGCGCGTGGGGCAGCAGCGCCGCCCAGCGGGATTGCCAGTGTTGGGGTCCGGAGTTTTTCCATCCGGGAACGATGATCGGTTGGAGTCTCATGGCGGCCATGATGCCGCGGCGCCTTAGTAACGCAAACGAATAAATCGTCTTTTGCATATATGGCGCCGGGTATAAGCCGATGAGCGCGCGATTGCGGCGGCGCAATAAGAAAATGGCCGCAAAGTCGGCGTGGAACCGGCCCGAAAACCGTTATTTTTCAGTGTATGCTTGCCGTGCAATCACAATGCAACCGGGCGTGACCAGGGCCGAACCACCGTGCAATGGGCAGTCCTGCAGGCGTGCTGGGCCTGGAAACGATCCGGCGTCCGCTCGGTGCACAAACTAACGATTACAAATCATTAGAGGAGTCCAACATGAAGCCAGTATTCCGTCTGACCCCGGTCATCGCCGCGCTGGGCGTCGCCGCAGGTTTGGCGTTTGCCGCGGGAGCGCAGGCGCAGACCATCAAGATCGGCGTCGTCGGTCCCACCACCGGCGCGGTCACGCAGTATGGCGATATGGTCCGCGAGGGTGTCGACACGGCGATCGAGCGCATCAACGCCGCCGGCGGCGTCAATGGCAAGAAGCTGGAAACCGTGGTGATCGACGACGGCTGCGAGCCCAAGCAGGGCCCGGTCGCCGCCAACCGCGTCGTGAACAGCAAGATCGGTTTCGTCGTGGGCCACGTGTGCTCGGGCGCCACCATCGCCGCCGCGGACGTCTACAACAACGAAGGCGTGGTCATGGTGACCCCGTCGGCCACGTCGCCGGCCCTGACCGACGGCAAGAACTACGAGTTCATCTTCCGCACCATCGGCCGCGACGACCAGCAAGGCCCCGCCGCCGCCAAGTTCATCCTGGACAAGATCAAGCCCAAGAAGGCCGCGGTGCTGCACGACAAGCAGTCTTACGGCCAGGGCATCGCCACCGCGGTCAAGAACGACCTGGAGAAGGGCGGCGTGCCCGTCGCGATCTTCGAAGGCATCAACGCGGGCGACAGCGATTACTCCGCCGTCATCACCAAGCTGAAGAGCCAGGGCGTGGATTTCGTCTATTACGGCGGCTACCACCCCGAAATGGGCCTGCTGCTGCGCCAGGCCGCGGAACAGGGCGTGAAGGCCAAGTGGATGGGTCCGGAAGGCACGGGCAACCCGGACATCAACGCCATTGCCGGCGACGCCGTCGAAGGCATGCTGCTGACGCTGCCGGCCGACTTCACCCAGAACGCCGCCAACGCCGACATCGTCAAGGCATTCGAAGCCAAGAAGCGCAACGCCAGCGGCGCCTTCCAGATGACGGCCTACACGGCCACCCAGGTCATCGCGGACGGCATCAAGGGCGCGGGCACCGACGACCCGACCAAGGTCGCCAAGTACCTGCACGCCAATTCCTTCGATACCCCGATCGGCAAGGTGTCCTGGAACAAGCAGGGCGACCTGACGAACTTCCAGTTCGACGTGTTCGTCTGGCACAAGGACGGCTCCAAGAGCGTCTACAAGTAATCCCAGGCGGGCTCGGGGCCCGTGGCGGCGGCGCGAGCCGCCCGCCGTCGAACATCTGGCCGGGCCGGAAGCGACTGTCTTCCGGCCCGGCTTTTTCATTGCGCGCGCGTAGAATGCGGCGCCATCGATCTTTTTTGTCCGGACTCCCATGACCAAGGCCTTGTTAGTCGAAGATGATCCGAAACTGTCGCGGCTGATCGCGCAGTTCCTGGAGCAGCACGGGTTCAACGTCGCCCAGGCCTATCGGGGCGACCAGGCCGTCGGGGCGTTCCGCCGGCACGAGCCCGCCATCACCATCCTGGACCTGATGCTGCCGGGGCGCGATGGGCTGCAGGTCTGCCGGGACCTGCGCGCATTTTCCTCGGCTCCCATCCTGATGCTTACGGCGCGCGAGGACGACCTGGACCAGATCCTGGGCCTGGAGTCGGGCGCCGACGACTACGTCATCAAGCCGGTCGAGCCGCGCGTGCTGCTGGCGCGGGTCCGCGCGCTGCTGCGCCGGCACAGTCAGCTGGACGAGCCGCCGGAACGCCTGGAGTTCGGCCCGCTGGCGATCGACCGGCGCGCCCGCGCGGTGTTCCATGCCGGGGCCGAGGTCGACCTGACCACGATGGAGTTCGAAATGCTGTGGGCGCTGGCCAGCCAGGCCGGCCAGGTGCTCACGCGCGACGATCTGCTCAACGCGGTGCGCGGGATCGAGTTCAATGGGCTGGACCGCAGCGTGGACGTGTGCGTCAGCAAGCTGCGCCGCAAGCTGGACGACGACCCGCGGGATCCCGCGCGCATCAAGACCGTGTGGGGCAAGGGTTATCTGTTCTCGCCCACGGCGCACGAGGGCGGCGATGCTTAGGTTCGTCCTGCGGCTGTTCGTGGTGCTGGCGGTGGGTTTCGTCATTTCGAACGAAGTGGTGGACCGGTCCGCCAACTACTTTTTCGAGCCGGTCAGCGACGCCTACACGCGCGAAGCCGTGCGAGGCCAGATCCACAGCCTGGTGCAGGAGCTGGGGCGCGTCGCGCCGGCAGAGCGCGCGGCGTATGTCCGCGATCAGTTGGCGCCCCATTACGGGCTGGCCCTGAAAGTGGCCCCGGCCGGCAGCTACGGCGCGAACGAAGAGGAGCGCGCCCAGATCGCCGCGGGCTCGTTCTTCGTGCGCGACAAGATGCAGACGTTCGTCGCGGCGCTGCCCGGCCCAGGCGAGCAATGGCTGGAGGTCAGGCTGCCGCCGGAGCCGCCCGTGGGGCCCTGGGTGATGGCCGCCGTGTATTCGGCGCTGGCGCTGCTGCTGTGCGCATTCATGCTGGTGTGGGCATTGCCCACCTGGCGCGACCTGGAGGCCCTGAAGACGGCGGCGCAGCGCATGGGGCAGGGCGACCTGCAGGCGCGCGCGCGCCTGTCCCGCCATTCCAGCATCCGCAACCTTGGCGACACGTTCAACCAGATGTCCGACCGGATCGGCGCGCTGATCGGCAACCAGCGGGACCTGACCAACGCCGTCTCGCATGAGCTGCGCACGCCGATCGCGCGCCTGTCGTTCGAACTGGACATGATCGACCGGGAAGGAGACCCGGCGGCGCGCAAGCGCCTGGTCGAGGAAATGAAGAGCGACGTGGCCGAGCTGGACGCAATGGCCTCGGAGCTGCTGATGTACGCCCGCCTGGAGCCCAAGGGCGACGGGGTCGCGCTGCAGCCGCAGGACGCGCGCGGCTGGCTGGACTCGGTGGTGCAGCATGCAGGGTTCGAGGCCGAAGTCTCGGGCGTGCGCTGCGAGGTGGCGCTGTGCCAGGTGCGCGAAGTGCACGTGCATCAGCGCTACATGACGCGCGCCTTGCTGAACCTGCTGCAGAACGCGATCCGGCATGCCGACGGCCTGGTCCAGGTCAGCCTGATCGGCGCCTCGGCGCGCGAGTACGTGCTGATCGTGGACGATGATGGCCCAGGCATTCCCGCCTCGGACCGCGAACGCATCTTCGAGCCCTTCATCCGCCTGGACGAGAGCCGCGACCGGGGCACGGGCGGCGTCGGCCTGGGGCTGGCGATCGTGAGCCGCGTGGCGCGCTGGCACAACGGCTCGGTGCGGGCTGCCGACAGCCCGCTGGGCGGGGCGCGCTTCGTGATGACGTGGAAAACCGCCTGAGGGCGCGCGCGGCGCGGCCCTCGGAAATGCGGGTCCCTACAGCCCTTGCACGCGGCGGCCGGTGTCGGGCTCGAACCAGTGCAGGGGGTGGCGGCCGTCGGAGCCGACGTTCACGCGGGCGCCCACCTTGGCCGACGATTCCGACAGCTGGCGCGTCGTGCAGCGCACGACCAGAGTCGCCTTGCCGCAGCGGCAGTGGACCAGTTGCTCGGAACCCAGCGTTTCGACCATCTCCACCTCTGCCGGCACGCCTTGCGTGTTCAGCAGCATGTGTTCGGGCCGCATGCCCATGATGATCTTGCGGCCGCGGACCTGCGCAGGCACTTCCAGCGGCGAAATATCCAGCGCGATGCCGTCCAGGCTCTGGACCGTGCCGTCGCCGGCCACGTTCACTTCCATCAGGTTCATGGGAGGCGAGCCGATGAAGCCGGCCACGAAGGTCGAGGCGGGCTTTTCGAAGACTTCCATCGGGGTGCCGATCTGCTCGGGCACGCCCTGGTACATGACGATCATGCGGTGGGCCAGCGTCATGGCCTCGACCTGGTCGTGGGTCACGTACAGGCTGGTGGTGCCCAGGCGGCGGTGCAGCTTCATGATTTCCAGGCGCATCGCCACGCGCAGCTTGGCGTCCAGGTTCGACAGCGGTTCGTCGAACAGGAAGACCTTGGGTTCGCGCACGATGGCGCGGCCCATGGCGACGCGCTGACGCTGGCCGCCGGACAGCGCTCGGGGACGGCGGTCCAGCAGATGGCCCAGTTCCAGGATCTGCGCGGCCGCGTCCACGCGCTTCTTGATCTCGTCCTTGGAGAACTTGCGGATCTTCAAGCCGTAGGCCATGTTCTCGAACACGGTCATGTGCGGGTAGAGCGCGTAGTTCTGGAACACCATCGCGATGTCGCGCTCGGCGGGTTCCAGCGTGTTGACGACCTTGTCGTCAATGACGATGTCGCCGCTGGTCACGGTTTCCAGGCCGGCGACCATGCGCATCAGCGTGGACTTGCCGCAGCCCGAGGGGCCGACGATGACGATGAATTCACCGTCCTTGACGTCCATGTCGATGCCATGGATGACCGGCACGTTGCCGGCATAGGTTTTCTTGACGTTGCGGAAGCTGAGAGTAGCCATGTGTTATTCGTGTTCGGAGTCGTGTTCGGGGAGCGGCCGGCGCCCGGGCGCGGCCTGGGGGGACGTCATTTTTCAGTGTCGACGAGACCCTTGACGAACCATTTCTGCATCAGGATGACGACAAGCGCCGGCGGAATCATGGCGAGCATGGCGGTGGCCATGGTGATGTTCCATTCGGTCACGCTGTCGCCGCCGCTGATCATCCGCTTGATGCCGATGACGACGGGATACATGTCTTCCTGCGTGGTGATCAACAGGGGCCAGAGATACTGGTTCCAGCCGTAGATGAACTGGATCACGAACAGCGCGGCGATGCTGGTCTTGGACAGCGGCAGCAGCACGTCGCGGAAGAAACGCACGGGGCCGGCGCCGTCGATGCGCGCGGCTTCGATCAGCTCGTCCGGCACGGTCAGGAAGAACTGCCGGAACAGGAAGGTGGCCGTGGCCGAGGCGATCAGCGGCAGGGTCAGGCCGGCGTAGCTGTTGAGCAGCCCCAGGTCGGCCACCACCTTGTAGGTGGGCGCGATGCGCACTTCGACGGGCAGCATCAGCGTGACGAAGATCATCCAGAAGAAGAACATGCGGCCGGGGAAGCGGAAGTACACCACCGCGAAGGCCGACAGCAGCGAGATGGCGATCTTGCCGATGGAAATCGCCAGCGCCATGATCAGGCTGACGTACATCATGCGGCCCACGGGCGCGCCCGAGGAGCCGCCGGACGAGCCGCCGAACAGCGCCTGCATGTAGTTGTCGACGAAATGCTTGCCGGGAATGAGCGACATGGGCGCTGACGCCACTTCCTGCGCGGTCTGGGTGGACGCGACGAAAGTGACGTAGAGCGGAAATGCCACCATCGCCACGCCGCAAAGCAGAATGAAGTGGGCCAGAATATCCAGCCAGGGACGGCGTTCAACCATTGTTTTTAGCCTCGGACAAAATCAATACTGCACTTTGCGGTCGACGTAGCGGAACTGCACGACCGTCAGGGCAATCACAATGAACATCAGCACCACCGACTGGGCCGCGGACGAGCCGAGATCCAGGCCGCGGAAGCCGTCGCTGTACACCTTGTAGACCAGGATTGAGGTCGCGGTGCCCGGACCGCCCTGCGTCGTCGTGTCCACGACGGCGAAGGTATCGAAGAAGGCGTAGATGATGTTGACCACCAGCAGGAAGAACGTGGTGGGCGAGAGCAGCGGAAAGACAATGCTCCAGAACCGGCGCGAGGGGCTGGCGCCGTCGATCGCGGCGGCTTCGATGAGCGAGCGCGGGATGGACTGGAGGCCGGCCAGGAAGAAGAGGAAGTTGTACGAGATCTGCTTCCATACCGCGGCGATCAGCACCAGCAGCATCGCCTGGTTGCCGTCCAGGCGCGGATTCCAGTCGACGCCGGCTTGGCGCAGGGCCACGGCCAGGATGCCGACGGAGGGCGAGAACAGGAACAGCCACAGCACGCCGACCACGGCGGGCGCCACGGCGTAGGGCCAGATCAAAAGCGTCTTGTAGAGCCCGGCGCCGCGGATGACGCGGTCGGCCATGACGGCCAGCAGCAAGGACACGCCCAGGCCGACGACCGCCACCAGGACGGAGAAGACGGCGGTGACGCGGAAGGAATCCAGGTAGGCCTGTTGCGAGAACAGGTCGATGAAGTTGTCCAGCCCGACGAATTCGGAGGACAGGCCGAAGGCGTCTTCCAGGCGCATGGACTGCCACATGGCTTGTCCGGCGGGCAGGAAGAAGAAGACCACGGTAATGATGATCTGCGGCAGGAGCAGCAGATAGGGCAAGGTCTTGTGCCCGAATACAACGCGTTTTTCCATAGGGGGAACCCAAGGTACAGAAAAGCGGCGGTTGAATCACCGCCGCCTGAAACCGCCTTCGCAAAATACGATAGGCTTAAAGCCCCAAAAAAACCAGGGCCTTAAGCCTTGCGCTGAACATGCCAAGTCCTTGTCACAGCATGGAAAATGCCGATTGACAAGGACGCTTCAGCGTAACGGGAAGGGCGTTACTTTACACTCTTCTCGAACTTTTCCAGCAGCTCGTTGCCGCGCTTGACGATGTTCTCGGCGCCGTCCTTGGCCGAGACCTTGCCCGAAACGATGCGTTCGATTTCAGCGTCCTCGATTTCACGGATCTGCGGCAGGAAGCCCAGGCGCAGGCCGCGCGACTGCGCGGTGGTTTCAACGTTCAGCTGCTTGACGCCGACTTCGGTGCCCGGGTTCTTGTCGTAGAAGCCTTCCTTCTTGGTCAGCTCGTAGGCGGCCTTGGTGACGGGCACGTAGCCGGTCTGCTGGTGCCAGCGGGCGGCGATTTCCGGGCTGGCCAGGAACTTGAAGAACGCGGTCACGCCCTTGTAGGTTTCCGGCTTCTTGTTGGCGAAGACCCACAGCGAGGCGCCGCCGATGATGGTGTTCTGAGGAGCGCCCTTGACGTCGGCGTAGTAGGGCAGGGTCGAGGTGCCGAATTCGAACTTGGCGTTCTTGGCGATGTTGGCGCGCAGGCCGGACGAGCCCGTGATCATGGCGCACTTGCCGCTGATGAACAGCGAGTTCGGTTCGTCGCCGCGCCCGCCGTACATGAAGATGCCGTCCTTGGCGAGCTTGGCCAGGTTGTCGAGGTGGCGCACGTGCAGCGGGGTGTTGATGGCGATGCGCGCGTCCAGGCCGCCGAAACCGTTGTCCTTGGTGGCGTACGGCACGTTATGCCAGGCCGAGAACGTTTCCAGCTGCACCCACGACGGCCACGAAGTGGTGTAGCCGCATTCCTGGCCCGCGGCCTTCAGCTTCTGGCCGGCGGCGGCCAGCTCTTCCCAGGTCTTGGGAGGATTGTCGGCGTCCAGGCCGGCCTTCTTGAAGGCGTCCTTGTTGTAGTAGAACACCACGGTCGAGCTGTTGAAGGGCATCGACACCAGCTTGCCGTCGGCCGAGGAGTAGTAGCCGGCCACGGCGCCGATGAATTCCTTCGGATCGATCGGGTTGCCGACTTCCTCGGACATCTGCTGCACCGGCTTGATGGCGCCCTTGGCGTACATCATGGTGGCGGTGCCCACTTCGAAGACCTGCAGGATGTCGGGCGCGTTGCCGGCGCGGAACGCGGCGATGCCGGCGTTCATGGATTCACCGTAGTTGCCCTTGTAAACTGCCTTGACCTGGTAATCGGGGTTCTTCTTGTTGAACTCGTCGACCAGCCCGTTCACGCGGTCGCCCAAGGCGCCTTCCATCGAATGCCAGAACTGGATCTCGGTGGCGGCATGCGCGGAGGCGCCTGCGAAAGCCGTCATGATGGCGGCAAAAGTTAAGGCAATACGGTGGGATCGCATAGTGAGGTTCCTCCAGGTTGGGCGTGTTGCAGCCGGGGTGTCCGGGCGCGGAAAACACGACACCTTATGAATTGTTTGTGACAAAACCGTGACTTTCACATCAGTCTAAACGCCTGTCAAATTGCGCGTTTTAGGCGCGAACGAACATTTTTCCTTTTTCTCCCTACGGGAACTACCGTTTACAATCGCTGGCTATGAAAAACGAACTTTCGATTGCGTTCATTGGTGGCGGCAATATGGCGGCCGCCCTGGCATCGGGTCTGGCGGGCAAAGTATGCGCCGCCGGCAACATTCATGTCATTGACATTAACCAGGATGCGCACGCCGCCTGGAAGACCCGCGGCATGACCACCGCCACGGCCCCGGACGAGGCCCTGGCGCGCTGCCGGGTATGGGTTTTCGCTGTCAAGCCACAGAACATGAAAGACGTTGTGGCTTCCACGCGTCAGTGGTTGCGCGAAGACACCTTGGTGGTAAGCGTGGCGGCAGGTATCCGGGCCGACACGCTGGCCGCCTGGCTGGGCACGCCCGAAGCGCCGTTCAACCGCCTGGTGCGCTGCATGCCCAACACGCCGGCCCTCGTGGGCGCCGGCATGACGGGCCTGGCCGCGCTGGATGGCGTGGGCGAGGCCGACCGCGAACTGGCGGCCAGGCTGCTGTCCAGCGTGGGCAGCGTGGTCTGGGTGGACGGGGATGCCGCGCTGGACGGCGTTACGGCCCTGTCGGGCAGCGGTCCGGCCTATGTGTTCCTGTTCCTCGAGGCGCTGGTCGCCGGCGGCCAGAAGGTCGGCCTGACGGCCGAGCAGGCCAAACAGTTGGCGCTGGGCACGCTGGCCGGCGCGACGCGCCTGGCGGCGGAGTCCTCGGAACCGCTGTCGACCTTGCGCGAACGCGTCACTTCCAAGGGCGGCACCACCGCCGCCGCGCTGGACTCGTTCGGCGCCGCGGGCTTTGCCGGCATCGTGGAGGAGGCCATGGCCGCCGCCGCGCGGCGTTCCCGCGAGCTGGCGGAGGAGTTCGGCAAATGATGGCGGCGGCAAGACGCTATCAGCCGATGAGCCGCGCGCAGTTCGGCATCGCCGTGCTGTGCATGCTTCTGGTGGTGGTGGGCTCCAACATCCTCGTCCAGGTGCCGCTGAACGATTGGCTGACCTGGGGCGGGCTGTCGTATCCAGTCGCTTTCCTGGTAACCGACCTGCTGAACCGCCGCTTCGGGCCGGCGGCCGCCCGCCGGGTCGCCTGGTTCGGCTTCGCCGCCGCGCTGGTTGTGTCGGTGTGGGTGGCCTCGCCGCGCATCGCGCTGGCGTCCGGCCTTGCCTACATCTGCGCGCAACTGGTGGATATCCAGGTATTCGACCGCCTGCGCGACCAGCGCTGGTGGCGCGCGCCGCTCGTGTCCGGCACGCTGGGCGCGGTGCTCGACACGGCGGTGTTCTTCAGCGTGGCCTTCGCCGCCACGGGCGCGCCGTGGGTGACCTGGATGATGGGCGACCTGGCGATCAAGCTGGCCGTCAACGTGAGCATGCTGGCGCCGTTCCGGGCGCTGATGTGGAACCTGGCCAAGCCGGCCAGCGTTTGATGCCGCGCGCATGCCCGGGGCAACGCGCCCGGGCGTCCGGCGCAAGGCGATGCCGGGGCCGGAAAACAAAACGTCTGGCACGCATACCCGCAGGCAAATAATGATTATCCGTAAGGCCTGCGTAAGTACTGTATTTAAATGCGTACTTAAACGGCGTATTAATGCCCGCGCATATAAATCGCCAAGCACAAGTCCTTGTGGCGCGCCAGCGCGGAATTAAGGTTTATTTGCGAATTCTCCAGTGATTTCACGGGCTTGCGGAGGCAATGCGTCACGATTAAAGGCGGTCTTCAAAATATTGGGGATTACACGCAGTGACAGTATGGCGCCTTGCTTCCAGAATACCGCCCACACCGTATTTTTGCCCAAGAAGCCGGCGACGGGCGATACGGATTACGGGATACCCACCCGATAAGCCGCGTCGAACAGAGCCGCTCAAAACCTCGCTGGAGAACTCCGCATGAAGTTTCTGCATCGTCTTACCCCGGTAGCCGTCGCGCTTGGGGCGCTTGCCCTGGCCGGCGCCGTGCACGCAGCCGACACGATCAAAATCGGCATTCCCCAGCCCATGACGGGTCCCAATACGCAGTACGGCGACCAGATCCAGGCCGGCGCGCTGACCGCCATCGAAACCATCAACGCGAAGGGCGGCGTCAAGGGCAAGAAACTCGAGCCCATCCTCATCGACGATGGTTGCGAACCCAAGCAGGCCGTGCCCGCCGCCAACCGCGTGGTCAACTCCGGCGCCAAGTTCGCCGTGGCCCATGCGTGCTCCGGCGTGACCGTGGCCGCCGTCAAGGTCTACGAGGAAGAGGGCATCGTGGGCATCACCCCTGGCGCCACCTCGCCGCTGGTCACCGACACGATCAAGCCGCACTTCTTCTTCCGCACCATCGGCCGCGACGACCAGCAAGGCCCGTACGCCGCCAACTACATCGCCAAGACGCTGAAGCCCAAGAAGGTCGCCGTGCTGCACGACAAGCAGACCTACGGTTCGGGCGTCGCCACCCAGGTCAAGGACACCCTGGCCAAGGACGGCGTGAACGTCGCGATGTTCGAAGGCATCAACGTCGGCGACAGCGACTACTCGGCCATCATCACCAAGCTGAAGTCGGCGGGCGTGGACCTGGTCTATTTCGGCGGCTACCACCCCGAGCTCGGCCTGCTGCTGCGCCAATCGCGCGAGCAGGGCCTGAAGGTCCAGTTCATGGGCCCCGAAGGCACTGCCAACCAGGACCTGGTGGCGATCGCCGGTCCGGCCATCGAAGGGCTGCTGGTTACGCTGCCCGCCGATTTCACCAAGCTGCCCGGCAACGAAGGCATCGTGAAGGCGTTCAAGGACGCCAAGCGCGATCCGGATGGCGCCTTCCAGATGCCGGCGTACGCCGCCGTGCAGATCCTGGCGGACAGCATCAACGCGGTGGGCGAGGACCCCGCCAAGGTGGCCGACTACATGCACAAGACGGCCTTCAACACCGGGATCGGCAAGGTCGAGTACGACGCCAAGGGCGATCTGAAGAACTTCGAGTTCGCGGTCTACAAGTGGGATAAGAACGGCAAGAAGACCCAGCTGTAAACTCGCGATCCCGCCGGCGGCTCGCCGGCGTGTAGGGCCTGTCGTCCTCGTTCTGCCGTAATCCGCGTAGCGATGCGCCAAAAGCGCTGTGCGGCCGGCAGGAGCCGGTGACAGGCCCTTATAAAATACGCCCAGGTTTCCGGCTCCGGGTCTCTCTACCGGAGCCGGAACTATTTGGAGCAAGAGAAATAATGTCTGACCTCATACCCCAACTTACCCAGCAATTCTTCAATGGATTGTCTCTGGGCGCGATCTACGCGTTGATCGCCATCGGCTACACAATGGTCTACGGCATCATCGGTATGATCAACTTCGCTCACGGCGAAATCTATATGATCGGCGCCTATGTCGGCCTGGTCACCCTGACCGCCATCGGCACCAACAGCGGGTTGCCGATGCCGTTCATCATTGCGGCGATGCTGGTCGTGGCCATCGTGGTTACCGGCATCTACGGCTTTTCCGTCGAGCGCGTCGCCTATCGCCCGGTGCGGGGCAGTCCGCGCCTGGTGGCGCTGATCTCGGCCATCGGGATGTCGATCTTCCTGCAGAACTGGGTGGCCCTGGGCCAGGGCGCGCGCGACATGGCCGTGCCTTCGCTGGTATCGGGCGCCTGGCAGTTCCACATGGGCTCCGATTTCGATGTCACCGTGCCGTATTCGCGCATCATGATCATTCTGGTCACGGTGGCGCTGATGATCGCGCTCACGCTCTTCATCAAGTATTCCCGCATGGGCCGCGCCTCGCGCGCCTGCTCGCAGGACATGCACATGGCGAACCTGCTGGGCATCGACACCAACCGCGTGATCTCGTTCACGTTCGTGATGGGCGCGATCCTGGCGGCGGTGGGCGGCGTGCTGATCGCCATCACCATCGGCAAGCTCAATCCCTTCATCGGCTTTCTGGCCGGCATCAAGGCCTTCACGGCGGCGGTGCTGGGCGGCATCGGCAGCATCCCCGGCGCCATGCTGGGCGGCGTGCTGCTGGGCCTGGCCGAAACGTTCGCGGCAGCCTATATCTCGTCGCAGTACAAGGACATCGTGGCGTTCTCGCTGCTGGTCCTGATCCTGCTGTTCCGTCCCACCGGGCTGTTGGGCAAACCTGAGGTGGAAAAAGTCTGATGTCGAACAACAACCTGAAAAACGCCGCGATGGCGGCCGTGCTGACGGCGGTCATCGTTACCCCGGTCTTCGGTCTGCAACTGATCCGCCAGGGCGCGCGCACCAGCATGGAGACGAACTGGTCGCTGGTGGCCATCGCCGCCGCGATCGTGTTCGTGTTCCAGCTGTTGCGGCCCTGGATCGCCAAGCCGTTCCAGAAACTGAAGACGGGCCTGCCCACCTTGCCGGCCGCGCCGGTCAAGACCCACAAGCCGCTGGCGCTGCTGCTCCTGGCGATCGCGGTGATCTGGCCGTTCTTCGCCGGCCGCAGTTCGGTGGACATCGCCACGCTGGTGCTGATCTACGTGATGCTCGGCCTGGGCCTGAACATCGTCGTCGGCTTCGCCGGCCTGCTGGACCTGGGCTTCGTCGGCTTCTATGCCGTGGGCGCCTATACCTACGCCTTGCTGTACCACTGGGGCGGCTGGAGCTTCTGGGAGGCGCTGCCGTTCTCGGGCGCGATGGCGGCGCTGTTCGGCTTCATCCTGGGCTTTCCGGTGCTGCGGCTGCGCGGCGACTACCTGGCCATCGTGACGCTGGGCTTCGGGGAGATGATCCGGCTGCTGCTGATCAACCTGAACACGCTGACCGGCGGCCCCGACGGCATCTCCGGCATTCCCAAGCCTACGGTGTTCGGCATGGAAATGACGCGCCGCGCCAGCGAGGAGGGAGGCACCACGTTCCATGAATTCATGGGCTGGACCTTCCAGAACCAGCACATGGTGATCTATCTGTACCTGATGGCATTGCTGCTCGCGCTGGTGACGCTGTTCGTGTCGACGCGCCTGATCCGCATGCCGGTCGGCCGCGCCTGGGAAGCCCTGCGCGAGGACGAGATCGCCTGCCGTTCGCTGGGCCTGAACCCCACGCGCATCAAGCTGTCCGCGTTCACGCTGGGCGCCATGTTTGCCGGCTTTGGCGGCGCGTTCTTCGCGGCGCGCCAGGGCATGGTGAATCCGGAGTCCTTCACGTTCATCGAATCCGCGCTGATCCTGGCCATCGTGGTGCTGGGCGGCATGGGTTCTCAGGTAGGCGTGATCCTCGCTGCCATCCTGCTGACCGTGCTGCCCGAGCTGGCGCGCGAGTTCGCCGAGTACCGGATGCTGATGTTCGGTCTGGTGATGGTGTTGATGATGATGTGGCGTCCGCAGGGGTTGTTGCCCATGAAGCGTCCCCACGTGGAGCTGGCCAAATGAGCGAGGCATTGCTGAAAGTTTCCGGGCTCACCATGCGGTTCGGCGGCCTGCTGGCCGTGGACAGCGTGGCGTTCGAAGTCAAATCCGACGAGGTCTTCGCCATCATCGGCCCCAACGGGGCCGGCAAGACCACGGTATTCAACTGCGTGGGCGGCTTCTATTCGCCGACGGCGGGCGAGATCATCATGGACGGCCAGGCCATCACCGGCCTGCCCAGCCACAAAGTGGCGCGCCATGGCCTGGTCCGCACGTTCCAGAACGTGCGGCTGTTCAAGCAGCTGACCGTGCTGGAGAATCTGCTGGTGGCCCAGCACACCCAGGTGGAATCGCGCCTGCTGCCGGGGCTGCTCAAGCTGAAGTCCTATCGCCAGTCAGAGGCCGACGCGCTCTCGCGCGCGGCCCAATGGCTGGATTTCATGGGGCTGCGCGAGTTCGCCAACCGCGAGGCGGGCAACCTGGCCTACGGGCACCAGCGCCGGCTGGAGATCGCCCGCTGCATGATCACCAAGCCGCGCCTGCTGATGCTGGACGAGCCGGCCGCCGGCCTGAATCCCCAGGAGAAGCGCGACCTGCAATCGCTGATCGACCAGCTGCGGCGCGAGTTCGGCGTGGCGGTCCTGCTGATCGAACACGACATGAGCCTGATCATGGGTATTTCCGACCGCATCCTCGTCATGGAGCACGGCAAGCCCATCACTACCGGCACCCCCGAGCAGGTGCGCAACGACGAGCGCGTCATCAAGGCGTACCTCGGGGAGGAATGATGCTTAAGCTGGAGAACATACATACCTACTACGGCGCCATCCAGGCGCTCAACGGGGTGTCGGTGGACGTGAACCAGGGCGAGATCGTCACGCTGATCGGCGCCAACGGCGCCGGCAAGACGACCTTGCTGATGACGGTCTGCGGGAACCCCCGCGCGAAGGAAGGCCGGATCACGTTCGAGGGCGAGGACATCACCCACAAGGACACGCACCACATCATGCGCAGCGGCATCGCCATTTCGCCCGAAGGGCGGCGGGTCTTCAAGGACCTGACGGTGGCCGAGAACCTGAAGATGGGCGGCTTCTTCTCGAAGCGCGAAGAGATCGAGGCGGGTATCGACCACGTCTACGGCCTGTTCCCGCGCCTGAAGGAGCGGGCCAGCCAGCGGGCCGGGCTGATGTCGGGCGGCGAGCAGCAGATGCTTGCGATCGGCCGCGCGTTGATGACGCGTCCGCGCCTGCTGCTGCTGGACGAGCCCACCCTGGGCCTGGCGCCGCTGGTGATCGCGCAGATCTTCGACATCATCCGCGAGATCCGCGAGCAGGGCGTGACGGTATTCCTGGTGGAACAGAACGCGAACAAGGCGCTGGGCGTGGCCGACCGCGGCTACGTGCTGGAGAACGGCCGCGTCGTGCTGCAGGACACGGGCGCCAACTTGCTGGTCAACGACCAGGTGCGCAAGGCGTACCTGGGCGGTTGACCGCTATCCCCGCGAAGGGATATTGGGGCGCATCGCAAGATGCGCTTTTTTTTCGGCGCCCCTCAGGCGGCGATCAATTCCCGGGGCGCGTCAGTCAGATAGTGCGCGATCGCCGCGCGGGCCAGCGCATCGATGGAGTCCGTCAGCGTCACCCCGAGGCCAGGGCGCAGGGCGTGCGGCACGGCCAGCGGCAGCTCGGTGCAGCCCAGCACCACCGCGTCGGCCCCGCGCGCGCGCAGGCGGGCGATGCATTCGGCGGCCGGGGCGAAGGCCTCTTCCAGCAGGTTGCCCTTGACGGCGCGGATCGAGCCCATGCAGTAGCGCTCGACCTCTTCGTCGTCGGGCACGATGCATTCATAGCCCTGCGCTTCGAGGTGCCGCTGGTAGAGGCCGAGCTTGAGCGTGGCCGCCGTGCCCATCAGGCCGATGCGGCCCTTGGGCAGGCCCAGGCGGCGCAGGTCTTCGATGACCGCCTGGATGATGTGCAGCACGGGCAGGCCCGTGGACGCGGCGATCTGGTCGTACCAGAGATGGGCCGTGTTGCACGGGATTGCGATGAGTTGCGCGCCGGCCCGTTCGAGGAAGCGCACGCCCTCCACCATGTGGGGCAGGGGATTCTCGCCGCCCGCCATGTAGGCGCTGGAACGGTCGGGAATGCGGGGATCGTTGCGCAGCAGCGTGGGGATGTGCTGCTGGTCGACATCGGCGGGCGTCAGCGCCGCCAGGCGCAGGGCAAAGGCCGCTCCGGCCATGGGACCCATACCGCCCAATACACCCAGGTAACAACCCTGGGAATAGGTATTCACGTTATTCACTCCGAGATAATGCGGCGCCGGGCGCCAGAACCTGGCCCGGGCGTTCGGCGCCCGTCCGTTCCCCATCCCATACGCGCCTGCCATTGACCCATACCGCCTGGATGCCTTGGCTTGCCTGAACGGGAGCTGAAAAAGTGGCCACATCCGTTACCGTGGCGGGATCGAACAGCACCAAATCAGCATGATACCCCTCGCGCAGCCGGCCGCGCTCGGCGATGCCGTATTGGTCCGCGGCCAGGCCGGTCATTTTGTGGATGGCGGCCTCCAGCGACAGCAGCCGCCGTTCGCGCACCATCGTGCGCAGCACATTGGTGAAGGTGCCCCATTGGCGCGGGTGCGGATGCGGATCGAAGGGCAGGCCGTCCGAGCCCACCATCGTCAGCGGATGCGCGAAGATGCGATCGACGTCCGCGGGGGCCATCAGGAAATAGATCGCGCCGGCCGGGGCCAGGCGCGCGATGGCCGCCTCGTCGTCCAGCCCCAGTTCGGCCATGACCTCGCTGAAATCGCGGCCCGTGGCTTGCGGATATCCCTTGGACCAGGTGATCATCGTGCGGCTCGCCAAACGGGCCCGGTCCAGCCGCAGCATCGTCGAGGTGGCGGGGTAGGGGTGGCAGTCCAGGCACACGGGCTGCGTGGCGGCGGCGCGGCGGATCAGGTCCAGCGTTTCGCGGCTGCGGCCGTGATTGCGTTCCCCCGCCAGCTTGTGGTGCGAAAACACGACCCGGCAGCCCAGCTCGCGGCCAATCGTCAGGGCTTCCTCCATCGCCGGAACGATATGGTCCGCCTCGTCGCGCAAATGGGTGGCGTAGAGACCCGCGCGCCCGCGCAGCGGCGCGCAGACGTCGATGATCTCCGCCGTGGGCGCGGCGCTGGCCGGCGGATAGAACGTTCCTGTCGAGACGCCGAAGGCGCCGGCATCCAGCGCTTCCTCCAGGAGCGCGCGCATGGCGGCGCGCTCGCGGTCGTCGGCCGCGCGGGACGTGTCCCGCATGACGGCCACGCGCAGCGTGGTGTGGCCCACCAGGGGCACCACGTTGACCGCCGCGGGAGTCTGCCGCAAGGCGTCCAGCCAGGCGCGGAATGTGCCGTAGCGGAACAGCGCCGCGGGTCCCAGCAGGTCCAGGGGCTGGGGGACCTCGGCGCGCGCCAGCGGGGCCAGGCTGATGCCGCAATTGCCCGTGACGACCGTGGTGATGCCCTGCGACACCTTGGGCAGCATGTCCGGATGCGCCAGCAGGTAGCCGTCATCGTGGGTGTGGGAGTCGATGAAGCCCGGCGCCAGGACCTGGCCCCGGGCATCGATCACCGGCACGGCGGCCGGATGGTCGAAGTCGCCCACGGCCACGATGCGCGCGCCCAGCACCGCCAGGTCTCCCTGGCGGGCGGGCCCGCCCGAGCCGTCGATGAGCGTGGCGCCGGCCACGATGAAGTCAGCCTGCAAGCGGGACATGGTCATTTCAGTCGAGTTTCTCGATGCCGGCGGATTCGATGATCTGGCGCCACTTGGCGGTTTCGCGGTCGATCAGCTGCTTGAACTGGGCGGGCGAGCCGCTGGCGGGTTCGGCGCCCAGCGTGGCCAGGCCGGCGCGCACGTCGGGGGCCTGCAGCGCCTTCTGGATGGCGGCGTTCAGCGTGGCGACCACGTCGTCGGGCGTGCCCTTGGGCGCGACCACGCCGCCCCAGGAGATGGTTTCATAGCCCTTCACGCCGGCCTCGTCGAGAGTCGGCACGTCCGGCATCATCGGCAGGCGCTTCAGGCTGCTGACGCCGATGGCGCGCACCTTGCCGCTCGTGACCAGCGGCGCGGCCTCCGAGGTGTTCACGAACAGGTAGTCCAGGCGCCCGCCCAGCAGATCCTGGATGGCGGCGGGGCCGCCGTTGTACGGGATGAACATCACGTCGACCTTGGCCATGCTCTTGAAGAGCTCGCCGCCCATGTGGCCGGTGGTGCCGACGCCGGAGGCGCCGTAGGACAGGCGGCCCGGCTCCTTGCGGGCGCGCTCGATCAGGTCCTGCACGCTCTTGATGGGCGAGTCGGCCGGCACGATCAGCGCGTTGTACAGGTCGAACAGATGGGCGACGGGCGTCAGGTCCTGGTCCACGTCATAGGGCAGGCGCTTGAACAGCGAGCGGTTCACCGCCAGCGTGTTGATGTTGCCATAGCCCACCGTGTAGCCGTCCGCGGCGGCGCGTTTCACCAGCGCGATCCCGATGTTGCCGGCCGCGCCGGGGCGGTTTTCGATCACCAGCGTGGCGCCGGTGTCGCGCGCGAGCTGCGTCGTGATCAGGCGCGACAGCACGTCGGGCGAGCCGCCGGCGGCGGAAGGCACCACGAAGGTGATGGGCTTGTCGGGATAGGCGCCGGCGGAGGCGGTGGCCGACAGCGCGGCGCCGAGCGCCAGCGCGGACAGGCCGCGGAAGAAGCGGTTGCGCATGATGATTCCCCTGTTCTGTTGTGGTGGAGGCCGGCAGGTTACACCCGGGGCCGCGCCGGGCCGTCATCGAAAAATGTCGAAAACCTATAATCGGCCGTTATCGATTCGTGCGGTTGGCGCGGGGGAAAAATGGATATGCACGCCTATGCGGACGAGGTGGGGCCTACGGCCGGCCGGCCCTTGAACCTGAGGCAGATCGAAGTGTTCCGGGCGATCATGATGTCCGGTTCGATCAGCGGCGCGGGGCGTATGCTGCACGTGTCGCAGCCCGCCGTCAGCCGGGTGCTCGCGCTGACCGAAAGCCGCCTGGGCTACCGGCTGTTCGAAAGAGTGAAGAGCCGCCTGTCTCCCACCGCCGAGGCGCGGCGGCTGTATGCGGAGGTGGAGCAGGTGTATGGCGGCATCCAGCGGGTGAACGACCTGGCCGCGAGCCTCGGGCAGTCGGGCGCCGGCATGCTGAAGATCGTCGCCAGCGCCAGCTTCGGCCAGCGCCTGATCCCGATGGCGCTGGACCGCTTCCGCAACCGCAACGCGGACGCGCGGGTGGACTACCGCAGCGTGACCTTCGACGAGCTGGCCGCCTACTTCCTGTCGGGGCAGGCCGACATCGGCATTTCGATGCAGCCGCCGGATCATCCCAACCTGACCTCGCTGCGGCTGGCGCAGGTGCCGGTGATCTGCGCGCTGCCCGCCGCGCATCCGCTGGCGGGCCGCGAGGTGGTGCGCCCGGAGGATTTCTCGACGGCGGCCTGGATAGGCTATCCGCGCGATACGCCCCTGGCGCGGGCCTTAAAGCCGTTTTTCGGCGAGCGGGGGGGCTGTCCGGCCGCGGTGGAGGTGCATTCTCCGGTGACCGCATGCTCGTTCGTGCAGCAGGGGCTGGGGCCGGCCCTGGTGGACGCCTGGTGCGTCACGCCGGATCAGGCCGCCCACATGGTGCTGCGGCCGATACTGCCGGCGGCCTGCGTGGATATCTGGGCCACCCATTCGAACCTGAGCGCGCCGCCGCTGCTGGCCAGACGCTTCCTGGCGGCCGTCAAGAAGACGCTGGAGGACGGGGCGCCGCCGGACCTGGCGGGAATGCCCGCCAGCCCCGGCTGACGCCGGACGGCGGCCGCGCCCGGCATGCCGCTTACAGGCCTTCCGCAGCCAGCGCGGCCTGCACGCCTTTGTCGGCTTCCATGCGCTTGAAGAAGGCGGCGAGGTTGTCTTGCCCCGTCAGGTCTACTTCCTTGGCGCGGGCCCAGCGCAGCACCACGTAGAGATAGGCGTCGGCGATCGAGGGCGCGTCGCCGGTCAGGTAGGGCTTGCCGGCCAGTTGCGCGTCCAGCTGCGAGAAAAGCTTGGTCAGCAGCCGGGAGGCGGAGCCGGCCAGCTCCTTCTGGGCGCCTTCCTCCGACACGAAGCGCGGCGCGCCGAAAATCATCGAGAAAGTCTTGTGGACGTCGGAATTGACGAATCCGAGCCAGCGGCGGACTTCGGCGCGCCCGCGGGCCGAGCCATCGCCCATCAGTTTGGACTGCGGGGCCTGCTCGGCGAGGTACTCCAGGATGGCCGCGTTCTGGGTGACCGTCCAGTCGCCGTCCGACAGCGCCGGCACCGCGCCCAGCGGATTGACCTTCAGGAACTCGGGGCCTTTCAGTTCATCGCGGCTGAGCTTGTGCGTTTCGTAGGGCTTGCCGATCCATTCGAGGACGATGTGGGAGGCGAGCGAGCACGCGCCGGGCATGTAGTACAGTTTCATGTGATGGAGTCTCCTGGAAGGAAGGACGGGAGCCCCCGTCCTTGGCCGATATGGTACGCCACCCGCGCGTCCGCCCGCGGGGCTTGCGGCGCGCCGGGCCATGGGTTGCGCCCGCCACGACGCATTCAGACCAGTTGCCGCCGGAGATGACCATGCCGCCACGCCCCGCCGCGAGCACGCGCGCTTTCTTCCTGCTCCTGTCCCTGTCCACGGCATTCGCCGCGCCGACGCAGGCGGCCCCGGAGCCGCCCTCGGTGGAGGCCCGGGTCACCCTGGTCGCGGGCGGGCTGGATCATCCCTGGTCGATGGCGTTCCTTCCTGGCGGAGGCATGCTGATCACCGAGCGTTCCGGCAGCCTGCGGCTGCTGAGCGCGGCGGGCGGCCTGTCCAAGCCCCTGGTCGGGCTGCCGAAGGTGGCGGCGCAGGGGCAGGGCGGCTTGCTCGATGTCGCGCTCTCTCCCGATTTCGCCGACGACCGCTACGTCTACCTGTCATATGCGGAAGCCGACGGCTCCCGAAGCGGCACCGCCGTGGGGCGCGCGCGCCTGTCGGACGACGGCACGGCGCTGGAGGGCTTTCGCGTGCTGTTCCGCCAGGAGCCCAAGCTCTCGTCCGGCCTGCACTACGGATCGCGGCTGGTGTTCGACCGCAAGGGCTATCTGTACATCTCGCTGGGCGAGAACAACCAGCGGCCAACCGCGCAGGACCTGGACAAGCTGCAAGGCAAGGTGGTGCGGCTGAAGGCCGATGGCTCGGTGCCGCCGGACAATCCCTTTGCGGGCCGGGCCGGCGCCCGCCCGGAAATCTGGTCCTACGGGCACCGGAATCCCCAGGGCATGGCGCTGAATCCCTGGTCCGGCGAGCTCTGGGAGAACGAGCACGGGCCGCGGGGCGGCGACGAAATCAATCTCGTCCGGCCGGGCAGGAACTACGGCTGGCCGCTGGCGACCCACGGCATCAACTACTCGGGCCAGCCCATCCCCGAAGCCAAGGGCGGCACGCTGCCGGGCATGGAGCCGCCGCTGTTCTGGTGGCCCAAGTCGCCCGCGATCAGCGGGATGGCGTTCTACGACGCCGACCGCTTCCCGGCGTGGCGCAATTCCCTGTTCATCGGCGCGCTGGCCAACCAGAACCTGATCCGCCTGACCCTGGACGGCGACCGCGTGGTGGCGCAGGAGCGCCTGCTGGTGGACCGAAAGAGCCGCATACGCGATGTGCGGCAAGGGCCGGACGGCTACGTGTACGTATTGACCGATGCTTCGCCCGGCGAACTGCTGCGGGTGGCGCCGGCGGATTCCGGAGGATGAATGCCATGAAACCATATGAGCTGATCGGGTCGGCGGGCTGCGGGTCCGCCATCGTCGAAATGGCGCTGGTGCTGGCCAATGTGCCGCACATGCTGACGGACATTCCCTACCTGAGGCCCGGTTCGGAGCGCGACCGGCTGCTGCAGCTGAATCCGCTGGGCCAGGTGCCGACCCTGGTGATGCCGGATGGCGAGGTCATGACCGAGAGCGCGGCCATGATTCTGCACCTGAACGACGTGGCGCCGCAGGCCGGGCTGGCGCCGCCGGCCGACAAGCCGGAGCGGGCGCGTTTCCTGAACCTGCTGATCCGGCTGGTAGGCGCGATCTATCCCACGTTTACGTACGGCGACGATCCGCCGCAATGGACGACGGCGGGCGCGCCCGCGGACCTGCTGCGCGAGCGCGTGCACATGCGGCGGGCCGAGCTGTGGCAGGAATTGGAACGCCAGGCCGGCGCGCCGCACATGCTCGGGCGGCGGTTTTCGGCGCTGGATCTGTACGTCACCGTGATGACGCGCTGGCGTCCGGGGCAGGCGTGGTTCGAGTCCATCTGCCCGGCCTTGGCCGCGGTGGCCCGGGAGGCCGCGCTGGAGCCGAACGTGGCGCGCGTGCTGCGCCGGCATTTTCCGGCGCCCACGGAGTAGCGGTGCGTCAACCCGCGGCGGGCCGGCGGGGACGGGCCTTGGCGCGCGCTTCGCGCACGGCGATGTACACCCCGCTGCCGGCGATGAACAGGGCGCCCAGGTAGGCGTAGGCGTCGGGCGCCTCCCGCCAGAATATCCAGCCCAGGATCGTGGCCCAGATCAGCCCCGTGTAATCGAAGGGCGCGACCACCGAGGCGGGGCCGATGCGAAAGCCCTGCGTGATGAGGGCCAGGCCCAGCGTGCTGAAGAGCGCCACGGCGCCGAAATAGGGCAGATCTTCCATGGCGGGCGCGCGCCAGACCCAGGGCAGGGCGACCGCGCTGCACACCAACTGGCCCAGCACGATGTAGAAGGTGGTCGTCAGCATGCCTTCGCCGCGGCTGATGCCGCGCGCGGTAATCATCATGACTGCGTAGAGGAAGGCGGTGGTCAAGGGCAGCAGGGTGGCCGCCTGGAAGGCCGCGGTGCCGGGACGCACCACGATCAGCACGCCGGCGAAGCCCGCCAGCACCGCCAGCCAGCGCTTGCCGTCCACGCGCTCCTTCAGGATCAGTACCGACAGTGCCGTCACGAACAGCGGGGCCGCGAACGCGATGGCCGTGGCCTCTGCCAGCGGCAGCGCGCGCAGTCCCAGGTAAAAGCAGCAGGCGGACACCACATTGATGGCGCCGCGCGTCAGGTGCAGGCCAGGGTGAGTGGTCCGCAGCACGCGGCGTCCGCCCAGCCACAGCGCCAGCGTCATGACGAATGGCAGCGCGATGAGGGCGCGCAGGAACAGGATCTGCAGCGGGTTGTAGGCGGAGCCCAGCCATTTGGCGTTGGCGTCGCTCAGGGTCAGGAAGAAAATGCCGCCCACCACGCAGGCGATGCCTGCGGCAGCGGAATGATTCTGGGTGGAGGGCAATGCGGTCGAGGTGGACATCTACAGCCTGGAAAAGCGGCGGTTCCTGCCGCCGTAGGGGGGATGAAAAAATGCGGCCGGTTCGGGGCGGGTCAGCCCCGGGCGGGTCAGCCCCGGGCGGGTCAGCCCCGGGCGGGTCAGCCCCGGGCGGGTCAGCCTTGGGCGCGATAGGCGGCCAGCGCCACCATGGCCCATGAGGCCAGGAAGGCGGCTCCGCCGAACGGCGTAACGGCGCCCAGCCAGTGCGTGCCCGTCAGGGACAACACGTACAGGCTGCCGGAGAACAGCACGATGCCCACGAACATCACCACGCCGGCCGCCGACAGCAGGGGCGAGCCATAGCGGGCGCCCAGGAGCGCGACGGCGAACAGGCCCAGCCCGTGGATCAGGTGGTACAGGACCCCAGTTTGCCAGACGGCCAGCAGTTCGGGCGTGATCATGCGCTTGAGCCCGTGGGCGCCGAAGGCCCCCGCGCCGACCGCCACCATGAGGTTCAACGCCGCGAGTATCGTGAGCTGCCGGTCCGTCATTGCCTGTCCTTGTCGTAGAGTCTGATGAATCGTGTTACAGCCGCCTATGATAGGCCCAAATCCGGCACATGCCCGGCGCGCGATGGCTGTTGCGGCCGTGACCCCGGTCTTGCCGCGGAACTACCAAATGGGATATTATGAATTCAATTTGGTATTGCCCGTGGCCCGGGGCCGCGGCCTTCCAGGAGGATGCCATGACCATCGCCATCGTCGAAAAATCCCCCGCCAAGCGCGGCGCGACCGCCAAGCGCCCGCCCCGGCACCCGGCCGCGCGGGCCAAGCAACTGTTCCGCGGGCTGGTGGACAGCCCCTTGATGGAAATGGCGCGCGACGTGAGCCGCGGCTTGCCGGCGCAGATGGTCGACGACGCCGCCGACTATCTTCAGGTGCCCAAGTCGGAGATCATGGCGATCACCGAGGTCAAGGCGGCTTCGCTGTCGCGCTGGACGCGCGAAGGCCATATGCTGCCCCTGGGAGAGTCCGACCGCCTGGCCCGCGTGGCGCGGGTGGTCCGGGTGGCCCGCCAGGTGCTGGGCAGCGAGGAAGAGGCGGTGCAGTGGCTGAATACGCCGGTGCCCGCGCTGGGCAACGTCAAGCCGCTCTCGCTGCTGACGTCGGACGCCAGCAGCCGCATCGTCGAAGACACCCTGGCCCGCGCGGCGGCCGGCGTCTACGCCTGAGCCGCCAAAAGCCCGGACGGCGCACCATGAAGGCAGCCCCGTGACCGGCAACGTTTCGCTATGGCGCATCGGCACGACGGCCGGCAAGTACCGGGCGGATGACCTGAGCGGGGCGGGCGCGGCCGCCGTGGGCGGCCGCTACAACAGCCCGGGCACCGCCGTGGTCTATGCCTCGTCGTGCGTGTCGCTGGCGGTGCTGGAGACGGTGGTGCATTTCGCGGCGCGGGCCTCCGAGCAGGCCAACCGCTACCTGATCGAGCTGTCGGTGCCGCGCGCGCTCTACGACGCCAGGCAGATCCTGACCCTGGACCAGCTGCAGGACGACTACCCGTTCTGGGACGCGGTCCCGTTCGCCGAGGCGGCGCAAGGCGTGGGCGACAACTGGGCCGCCTCGGGCGTATCGGCGCTGTTGCAGGTTCCCAGCGCGATCGTGGCCTGTGCCGGCGTGCCGGATTTCAACCTTCTCTTGAATCCCGCGCATCCCGACGCCGCCCTCATCGAGGTCGTGCGGCGGGAGCGCTTCATCTACGATCCGCGGTTGAAGAGCAAATAGCCGGAAGGCCTCAGCTGGTCAGCACCGCGCGGCCCACGACCTTGCCCGCCCGCAGGGAGGCCAGCACGCTGTCGGCTTCCGACAGGGCGTAGCGGTGCACCGGGATGGGAGGCACCTTGCCGGCGCGCACCAGCTCCATCAGTTCCTGCAATTCGGCCAGGTTGCCCACGTAGCTGCCGATGATCGACAGGGCCTTCATCGGGATCAGCGCGATCGGCCACGACGAGGCGCCGCCGAAGAGGCCCACGATGATCAGCTTGCCGCCCTTGGTCAGGAAATCGAAGGCGAGCGAGGTGGTGGCGGGCGCGCCCACCAGGTCGATCGCGGCTTGCGCGGGTTTGCCGCCGGCGGCCTTGATGATCTGCTGCGCGGCATCGGGCGCGGCACCGTCGATCGCGGCCAGCGCGCCGGCTTCCAGCGCGGCCTGGCGCTTGGCCGGGTCGATGTCGACCACGATGGCGCCGGCGCCGCCCAGCGCCTTGATCAACGTCAGGCACATCAGGCCCAGGCCGCCCGCGCCGAAGATCACGACCGGATGCTCGCTGTAGATATTCGCGCCGATCTTCTTCAGGGCGGAATAGGTGGTGAGGCCAGAGCAGGCGTACGGCGCGATCTGCGCCGGTTCCAGGTCGCCGATATCGATCAGGTAGCGCGGGTGCGGCACCAGGATGTGGTCGGCGTAGCCGCCGGCGCGGTGCACGCCCAGGCAGGCGGGGGCGGAGCAATGGTTCTCCATGCCCGCCAGGCAGGACGGGCAGTTGCCGCAGCCGATCCAGGGATAGACCAGGTAGTTGCGGTCGGACGCCAGCCCCTGCGCCTGCGGGCCGGCCGACACTACCGAGCCGACCGTTTCGTGGCCCATGGTCAGCGGCAGCGAGACGCCGCGGTCCTTCAGGGACAGGGTGCGGCCCTGGCCCAGGTCGTAGCCGCCTTCCCACAAGTGGATATCGCTGTGGCAAACGCCAGCCGCGCGGACCTTCAGCAGCACCTGCGACCCTTGCGGCGTGGGCGTGGGCGGATTCATTTCCTGCAGGGGCTCGCGGAAGTTCACGACGCAATAGCACTTCATGGGTTGTCTCCTTTGGGGTGTCGTTGCTGCCGGGCCGCCGCCCCGCGTAACGGGCGCGGCGCCGGAAGGGCATTACTTCTTTACGGTCGGGCACTCGCTGTCCGCCAGGGACACGAAGACCTTTTCACCCGGCACCGTGGACAGGATGCGGTAGAAGTCGCCGGAGTACTTGGATTCGGCGGGTTTCTTCACTTCGACCAGGTACAGGTCCATGATGACGCGGCCGTCTTCGGGACGTACCCGCGCATTCTTGATCAATTTCGTGGTGATGGGCAACTCGCGCATCTTCTGGTTGACGGCGGCGCCGTCGAACGAGCCGACCGCCTGCGCCGCCTGCAGGTAGTGCGTGGTTGCGACGTAGCTCAGCGCCTGCACGATCGAGGGCGCGCGGGTCACGCCCATCTTCTTCTGCCAGCGTTGCGTCCAGGCGCGGGTATCTTCGTCGGCGTCCCAGTAGAAGCCGGTGGGGAACGTCAGGCCCTGGGCGACGGGCAGGCCCATCGCCTGGACGTCGTTGATGAAGGTCAGGAAGGTCAGCATGCGCTGATTGCCGCCGGTGAGGCCGAACTCCTGCGCCTGCTTGATGAGATTGACCAGGTCGCCGCCGGCGCTGGCCAGGCCCACGACGTTGGCCTTGGACGATTGCGCCTGCACCAGGAACGAGGCGAAGTCCAGCGCGCCCAGCGGATGGCGCGTGCTGCCCAGCACGGTGCCGCCCGCGTTCTGCACGAAGCGCGTGGCGTTGCTCTCCAGGGACTTGCCGAAGACATAGTCGGTGGTGATGAAGTACCAGGATTTGCCGCCGTTCTCGACCACGCTCTTGACCACGGCGTTGGCCAGCGCGTAGGTGTCGGGCGCCCATTGCGTGCTGAGGTTGCTGCATTGTTTGCCGCTGAAGTCGCCGGCGAAGCCGCCGCTGATGAGGGCGGTGCCGCCTTTCTCGCGGGCGACGCCCTGGGCGGCCAGGCCGGCCGAACTGGCGCCGCCGTCCACCACGGCCACCAGATTCTGCGTGTCGAACCAGCGGCGCACCAGGGCCGAGGCCACGTCTGCCTTGTTCTGGTTATCGGCGCCGACGACTTCCACGGTCTTGCCGGCGACCTTGCCGCCGAAATCCTCGACGGCCATGCGAACGGCCATTTCCGAACCCAGCCCGCCGAGGTCGGAATAGATCCCGGAACGGTCATTGGATACGCCGAGGCGCACCACGTCGGATTGGGCATGGGCCGCGGTCGCGGCCAGCGCGGCGGCCAACGCCGCCAACAGGGGTTTGATACGCATCTGCTTTGTCTCCCAGCCCGCTCGGGGCCGAATTATCGATGTTCGTTTGGACGCGGTGTATCTGGCCTGGCCGCCGGTTCTCCAGCCGGTTGAAAATTATTTCTAGTTGGTGAATAAAAATTCCTGTGCAAGAATTTATGTTTCCATACAGGGAAAGTCAACATAGTGGAATACCCAGGGCATGTTGGCGCGGCAGGGCGAGGCCCGATCGCTGGGCCTGCGCGGGAACCAGGAGACAGGTGGCCGTCATGGAAGTGAAGCTCGTCGCACGCACGCTGGAACTGATCGAACTGTATGCACAGGTGCGGCGCCCATTGCCGCTTACCGAGCTGGCGCAGGGGTTGGGCGCGCCGATGTCGAGCTGCCTGGCGCTGGTGCGCACACTGGTGGCGCGCGGCTATCTGTACGAGGTGCGCCGTCGCGGCGGCTATTACCCGACCGCCAAGCTGCATGCGCTGAGCGCGCAGATCCTCACGGGCGATCCCTGGCTGGAGCAGGTCCGCCCGCAGCTCGTCGCCTTGCGCGACGCGGCCGACGAGACGGTCATGCTGGCCAAGATCCAGGACGGCGACGTACTGTATGTCGACGTGGTGGAGGCCATGCAGCCGGTGCACTACACCGCAAGGCCGGGCACCCGCCGGCCCCTGCATACCAGCTCCGTGGCCAAGGCCATCCTGGCGCGCCTGCCGCCGGCCGAGCGCGAGACCGTGCTGGCGGCGGTGGAATACACGCGCTACACGGAGCGCACGCTGGTCACGCGCCAGGCGCTGCTGGCCGAGGTCGAGCGCGCGGCGGAAAGAGGCTGGGCCGAGAACGTGGGCGAAAGCGTGGCGGACCTGACCGGGCTGGCCGTGGCGCTGGACCTGGGCGGCGAATGGTATGCGCTTTGCATGGCGGGCCCGACCTCGCGCATGGGCGAAAGGCGCGAGGAGCGCCTGCGCCAGCTGAGCGCCGCGGCCGAAGGAATCCGGCAGGGGCGGGAAGGTTAGGGCCCGCTCCCTGAACGGAGCGCTGCCTCAGGCGCCGCGCCGCATCAGGGTGGATTTGCCGAACAGGCTTTCGATGAGGTCCACGGCCAGTTCCGCGGTCTTGTTGCGCACGTCGAACGCGGGGTTAAGCTCCACCACGTCGAGCGACCGCATGAGGCCCGTGTCGGCGATCATCTCCATGCAGAGCTGGGCTTCGCGGTAGGTGGGGCCGCCGGGCACCGTGGTGCCCACGCCAGGCGCGATCTCGGGATCGAGGAAGTCCACGTCGAAGCTCACGTGCAGGTGCGTGTCGGCGTCCAGGCCCGAGAGCGCCGCCTCCATGGTGGCGCGCATGCCCATTTCGTCGAGGTAGCGCATGTCGAAGACTTCAAGGCCCGCTTCGTGGACCAGCCGCTTCTCGCCCTGGTCCACGCTGCGGATACCGATCTGGCGCACCCAGCCCGGCTCGATGTCCGGAGTCTGGCCGGACAGGCCGGTGATCTGTTGCGGCCCGTAGCCGCACAGGCAGGCGACGGGCATGCCATGGATGTTGCCGGTGGGGGTCAAGGCATGGGTGTTGAAGTCGGCGTGGGCGTCCAGCCACAGCACCCGGAGTTTCTTGCCGGCCTCGCGGCAGTGGCGGGCCACGGCGCTGATCGACCCGATGCCCAGGCAGTGGTCGCCGCCCAGCAGGATCGGCAGATGCCCCAGGCGCAGCTCTTCGTAGACGGCGTTGTGCACCACGCGGTTCCAGGCCGCCACCTCTTCAAGATGGCGGTAGCCGTCCACGGGCGGCAGCCAGGGATTGGCGGGGCCGTACAGGTTGCCGCGGTCGGTGACCTGGAAGCCCTGGGCTTCGATGACGGGCCCCAGGTCGGCCACGCGCAAGGCCTCGGGCCCCATGGATGCGCCGCGGGCGCCCGCGCCGATGTCGGTGGGCGCGCCGATGAGGGTGATGAGCTTGGGCTGGGGGGACGTGTTCTGCAAGTTGCGGGCTCCGGACAAGGTGCGTCTTCAAGGGGCGGATAGTACCGCGGCGAGCTGGTCGCAAGCCCAATCGATCTGCTCGCGCGTCACGATCAGGGGCGGGGAGAGGCGCAGGGTGTGGCCGTGGGTATCCTTGACCAGCATGCCGCGCTCCTGCAGGCGTTCGCACCACAGGCGGGCGCCGCCCGCGGCGGGCTCCAGCTCGACGGCCAGCATCAGGCCGCGGCCGCGCACTTCGCGCACGGGGCCGGGCAGCGCGCGCAGGCGATCGAGGAAATACTGCCCCATGGCCGCGGCGTTTTCTATCATGCCTTCTTCCGTAAGCACGCGCAGCGCGGCGCGCGCAATCGCGCAGGCCAGCGGATTGCCTCCGAAGGTGCTGCCGTGCTGGCCCGGCTGGAAAACGCCGAGCACATCGGCGTTGGACAGCACCGCCGACACGGGATAGAAGCCGCCGGAGAGCGCCTTGCCGATCAGGGTGACGTCGGCTTCGATGCCTTCGTGCTCCTCGGCGAGCAGCTTGCCGGTGCGCCCCAGCCCGGTCTGGATTTCGTCCAGGATCAAGGTGATGCCCCGTTCCGTGCAGCGCCGCCGCACCCGGGCGAAGTAGCCGGCGGGCGGCAGCACGACGCCGGCCTCGCCCTGGATGGGTTCGACCAGGAAGGCGACGGTGTTCGGCGTGATGGCGGCATCGAAGGCTTCGTAGTCGCCGAAAGGGACGATCTTGAAGCCCGGGGCGAAGGGGCCGTAATGGCCGTAGGCGTCCGGGTCGGTGGAGAAGCCGACGATGCCCAGGGTGCGGCCGTGGAAGTTGTTGGCGCAGACGATGATTTCCGCCTCGCCTTCAGGCACGCCGCGCACTTCGTAGCCCCATTTGCGCACGGCCTTGATGGCGGTTTCCACGGCTTCCGCGCCGCTATTCATGGGCAGGATCTTGTGCGCGCCTGTCAGGCGGGCCAGGTCTTCGTAGAACGGCGCCATCTGGTCGTGCCGAAACGCGCGCGAAGTCAGCGTGAGCGTCTGCGCCTGTTCGGTCATGGCGGCCAGGATGGCGGGGTGGCAGTGCCCCTGATTGACGGCCGAATACGCGGACAGGCAATCCAGGTATCGGCGGCCATCGACGTCGTAGAGCCAGACGCCGCTGCCGCGGGCGATCACCACGTCCAGCGGATGGTAGTTGTGGGCGCCCAGCTGGTCTTCGACCTGGTCGCGGCGGCTGGCCGCGGACGGGGATGTCAATACGGCGCTCATGAGCGTCTCCCGAGGACGTATTGATGCCATCTTAGCGCCGCTTGCCGGGCGCGGGGATTGCCATTGCGTGACAAAGGCCTTTGCCGGCGGCGGCCCCGCGCTGCTGCACAATAGCGGCTATGCCGGGCGACGCCCCGTTTTCCCTACCAGGATGGTGTTCATGTTCATGCGACGACTGTTTTCGACACTGACCCGCGGCGCCGCCATTGCGGCGCTGGGCCTGGCCTGCGGAACCAGCGCGCTGGCGCAGGACAAGCCCTTGCGGATCGGCGTGATCGCCAGCGTGGCGAACGCGGCCACGGAGCTGGCGATCGCCCAGGCCAGGAAGGAAGGGCTGGACGTGCAACTGGTGGAGTTCAATGACTGGGTGTTGCCGAACATCGCGGTGGCGGACGGCTCGGTGGATGCGAACTTCTTCCAGCACGAACCTTTCCTGCAATTGTTCAACCAGCGCCGCGGCGCCGACCTGGTGCCGATCGCCTATGGCTATTCCACCACGATCGGGCTGTTCTCCAAGAAACTCAGGAAGGGCGATCCCGTGCCCGACGGCGCAACGATCGCGGTGCCCAACGATCCGGTGAACACCGGCCGGGCCCTGTTGCTGCTGGAGTCCATCGGGCTCATCAAGCTGAAGCCCGGCGTGGCCCATCGGGCGGCGCTGGAGGACGTGGTGTCGAATCCGAAGAAGCTGAAGTTCGTGCAGATCGAAGGCTCGCAGTCGGCGCGCACGTTCGACGACGTGACCGCGTCCGTGACCTACACGACCTTCGCCAAGCAGGCCGGCATCAACGAGAAGGACGGCCTGGCGTTCGACAACACGGATCCGGTCAACGTGCGCCGTTACGCGATCCGGTGGGTGGCCACGCCGAAGGGCGCCCAGGACCCCCGTTTGCTGAAATTCATCGCGATCTACCAGCAATCGCCCGAGGTCAAGGCCAAGCTGCGCAGCCTGTACGGCGACCTGATCGACTTCCCCTGGTAGGGCGCCGGCCCGCCGGGCAGGCGTTGACGATTCTTGGCAATCCCCCGCGGACGGAGCCCGTATACTGGCGCCGACTCCCGGCCCGGCATTCCGGCGTTGCCGGTCCCGCTCCGGCCCGCGTGGTTCGACGCCTCTACACCGATTGCAGCATGCGAAGTTCATCGTCCACCCACGCGGTCAGCGTTCCGGCGCCGGTCCCGGAAGACGCCCGCATCCTCGCCGCCGCCAGCGGCATCCTGGAGGCGGAGCCGAACGCGCGGTTCTTCCAGGAGCTGGTCCGCCGCGCGGTCGAGGACATGGGGGTGGACTATGCCTGGGTGCGGCTGGACGGTCCGGCCTGTGGGGCGGAGTTCACCGCCAGCCAGAGCGGCGGCGCCGGCCTGTCCGCGAACGCGGCAGGCGCCGCCGCCGAACTGGGGGCACGGCTGGCGCCGGCGGCCTCGTACGTGTGCCTGGACGGCATTCCCGCAAGTCATCCCTGGTTCAGGCAGGCGGCCGCGCGCGCCTGCGTCGCGCATACGCTCCTCGACGCGGACGGAACCGCTTGCGGCCACATCGCCTTCCTCTTCAGGCGCGGCCTGGCCGACGCCTCAGGCTACTCGGCCGCGCAGGCCATGCTGGCCGCCTTCGCCCGGCATGCCGTGCTGGGGGCGGCAGCGCGCGAACGCGAGCTTGCGCGCCTGCGCGACGTGGTGCGGCAGCATGAAGCCCTGTTCCAGACGGCGCCGGTCCTGATCAACGCGTTCGGGCCCGATGGACGCTGCACGCTCTGGAACGAAGCCTGCGAACAGCGTTTTGGATGGACGGAGGCCGAGGTCAAGGCCTGCCGGAACCCGCTGGAGTTGTTCTATCCCGATCCGCAAACCCGGCAGCAGGTCATCGACACCGTCGGACTGCGGCCGAACCGCGCGTTCCGCGAATGGCATCCGCGCGCGCGTAGCGGGGAACGGTTGGCGGTGCTGTGGTCGAACGTCCGCTTGCCCGACGGCAAGGTGGTCAATATCGGAATGGACATGACGGACAACCGGCGCACGGAAGCGGCCCTGGCGCGCCTGGCGCGGATCGACGACCTGACTGGCTGCTGGAATCGCGCGGAGATCCTCAAACGCGTGGAGGACAGGCTGGCCGCCGCCGCGCGCGGAGAAGGCGGCCCGAATACGGCGCTGATGCTGGACCTGGACTACTTCAAGCAGGTCAACGACCGCTACGGGCACCTGGGAGGCGATACGGCCCTGCGGCATTTCTGCGACCAGTTGAGAGCCTGCCTGCGCGAAGACGACTCGATCGGCCGCCTGGGGGGCGAGGAGTTCCTCGTGCTTCTGGCCGATTCGGACGTGGACGTGGCGCACGCGGTCTGCGCCCGCCTGCGCGCGAGCCTGCGGCAGCATCCCGTGGATATCGACGGGGAAGCGGTGGCGCTGTCGGTAAGCGGCGGCATTGCGCGTTTCGCCGAAGGGGACGCGAGCGCGTCGGACGTGCTGCGCCGCGCCGATTTCGCGCTCTACCAGGCCAAGCGGGCCGGACGCGACTGCGCGGTGGAATACCGGGTCTGAGCGCGGCGCCCGGACCGCTCAGGCGGCCGCTTCGCCGCGGGCGGCGCGCCGTCCGTTCAGGCGCCAGTGCAGGCCGATGGCGGCGGCCGCAAGCGCGGCGGCGGCCGCGAGACCCAGCGTTTCGAAGCCGGCGCGCGCGTAGATGGTGCCCGCGACCGCGGTGCCGACGCTGGCTCCCAGGTACGTCGTGCAGGTATTCAGGCCCAGCACCGCGCCGCGTTCGTCGGGACGGGCGCGGGAAAGCAGCAGCACCAGCAGATTCAGGCTGAGCTGCGAGGCGGCTCCCCACAGGGTGGCGATGGCCAGCACGGCCGCCAGCGAATGCGCGGCCGGCAGCAGGCCCGCGTAGACCAGCGCGATGGCGCCCAGGGCCAACGGCAGGGCGCGGCGCGGACCCGCGCGCTCGATCAGCGGCGCGCCCATCATGCCAGCCAGCAGGAAGCCCGCGCCGTAGGCGAAGGCGATGAAGCCCACTTGTCCGGCGGATAGCGCCAGCAGGGAGCGCACGTGGTCGGCCAGGAATGCGTACACGCCATAGAATGCCGACGAGAAGGCCAGGCAGCCCAGCAGCAGCGCCGGCACGTCGCGATACGAAAGCGGCGCCAGCAGGCGGGACAGGCGCAGCGGGGCGGGATGGGCCGCCCGCCGCTCCGGCAGGCGGCGCAGGCCGAGCACTGCGACCGCGGCGCACAAGGCCAGCGTCGCATAGGTGGCGCGCCAGCCCACGGCGTCCGAGATCAGGGCGGACAGCGGCACGCCGGCCACGAGAGAGACGGACCAGCCCGAGATGACCCGGCCCAGCGTGCGCGCCTCCTGGCCGGGCGGTGCGACCAGCGAGGCCGAGCCGTAGGCGGCCGGCAGGATCACGCCGGCCGCCGCGCCCGCCAGCGCCTGGGCCAGCGTCAGCACGATCCAGTGCGGCGCGGCGGCGGACAGCAGCAGGGCCGCGATCAGGACGGCCATGGCCGCCAGCAGGGCGCGCCGGATGCCGATGCGGTCGATGCGCGCGGCAAGAAAGAAAGCGCTGGCGGCGGTCGCCGCGCCGTAGGCCGAAATGGCCGTGCTGATCGTCAGCGCGGACGTGGAGAACGAGCGGGCGACGTCGCTGAGGATGGGGCTGAGCGCCAGGCCGTTGGAGCCGACGACGCTAACGGCGAACATCAGGGCGGGAACGGAAGAAGCGGGGCGGGTGCTGCGGGTGCTACGGCTATGCATCCCGGAATTTTATTGGAATAAAATAAGGGTTAACGCTTATATTCCCTTATTCCATAAAAGTTCGAATGCCGTTCGGCAGAATGCAATTCCAATGTCAGACCTAGACGACCGCGACCGAAAACTGTTAACGCTGCTGGCGGGCGATGCCACGCCCAGCTATGCGGAATTGGGCAAGATGCTGAGTCTTTCCGCTCCGGCCGTGCACGAACGCGTCAAGCGGCTCAAGCGCGACGGATTGATCAAGGGCATCGCCGCCAGGCTGGACGGTGCCAGGATCGGCCGGCCGCTGCTGGCCTTCATCCATGTGGACACCAACAACTGGAGCATCACCCAGCAGGTGCTGGGACTGGCGGAGCTGAACGAGGTCGAAGAGATCCACACCATCACCGGCAAGAGCGCGATGCTCCTGAAGGTGCGGGTGCGCGACACCCAGGCGCTGGAACAGCTGCTGGCGCGCATCCACCAGATCGAAGGCATCACCAACACCACGAGCGACATCGCGCTGACCAGTTACCTGGAGCGCGGTCCGCTGCCGGACAACGCCTGAACCGGGGCGCGGCCGCCTCAGCGCGCCGGGGCCGCGCGCAGGCGCAGCCGCGTGATCTCCGACGGCGCGCCCAGCCGTTTGGGCGGCCCCCAATAGCCGGTGCCGCGGCTGGTGTACACCCACATTCTGCCCATCCGATGCAGCCCGGCCGTATAGGGCTGCTGGAAGCGCACGAAGAACCCCCAGGGGAAGAACTGCCCGCCATGCGTATGGCCGGAGAGCTGCAGGGTATAGCCCAGCGGTTCGGCTGCGGCCGCGCTGCGGGGCTGGTGAGCCAGAAGGATTTTGGGCAGGGCGTCGGCGGGCGCGCCGGACAGCGCGGCGGCGGGGCTGCTGCGCTGCTGGGGATCGAAGGCGCCCGCGCCGTAGTCGGTCACGCCCGCCACGACGACCGGCAGGCCGGCGGGATGGATGACGGCATGCTCGTTCATCAGCACGCGCAGGCCCATGCGGCGGAACTCGGCCACCCAGGGCGCGGCGCCTGAATAGTATTCGTGGTTGCCGGTGACCAGGTAGGCGCCAAAGGGCGCCCGCAACTGGCCAAGCGGGCTGGCCTGGGCGGCCAGGTGCTCGACGCTGCCGTCGACCACGTCGCCGGTGATAGCGATCATGTCCGGCAACAGGTCGTTGACGGCATCCACGATGGCCTGCACATAGCGCTTCTTGATGGTGGGCCCGACATGGATGTCGCTGATCTGGACGATGGTGAAGCCGTCCAGGTCCGGAGCGAGCCCCTCGATCGGGACGTCCACGTCGACGACGCGCGCGCGCCGCCGCGCGTTGTACAAGCCGATCAGCGTGCCGGCCAGCGCGAGGCCGACGACTGCCCAGGCGCTGGCCTGGCGCAGCAGCGCCCAGGGCAGCGCGCCATCCATGGGCAACGTGGCCAGCCAGCCGGCCAGCAGCAGCGCGTCGCGCAGCACCGTCAGCACGAAGAGGGAAGAGAACAGGCCCATCGCGAACAAGCCGACCCAGGCGATGCGGTCGCCCCAGGGCGGATGCAGGGACGAGCGGGCCAGCATGCCCAGCGGGATCAGGACGCAGGACAGCACCAGGACGAGAGCGGCGGCGGCGGACTCCTTGCCGCCTAGCATGGCGTCGGGAATCAGGCGGGCGCCCACGTAGACGTGGGCCAACGCGCCCAGGGTCAGGAAACGCAGGAAAAACGAGGATTGGCGTAAGGACACAGGCGGCTCGGGAGGCGCGCCCGCGGGTGGGCCCCGGGCGCGCGTGTCAGGAGAAACGCCATTCTATGCCGGGCCAGGCAGGGGGCCGATTCAGTCCGTTTCCAGCGCTTCGCGCGCGAGCAGGTCCGCGTTCATTTCCCGGATGTCGTTGATGCCCAGCATGGCCATGTTGCGGTCGACCTCGGCGCGCAGCAGGCCGATGGCGTGCGAGACGCCGGCCTCGCCGCCGACCGCCGCCGCATAATTGAACGGACGCCCGACGAAGACATAGCGGGCGCCCAGCGCCAGCGCTTTCAGCACGTCGCCGCCGCGCCGGATGCCGCTGTCCATCATCACCGTCATGCCTCCGGCCGCCGACACGACCGCGGGCAGCGCGCGCAAGGGCGAGATGGCGCCGTCCAGCTGGCGCCCGCCATGGTTGGACACGATGACGCCGTCGGCGCCGTGCTGCCGGGCCAGGGCCGCGTCTCGCGGATGCAGGATGCCCTTGATGATGAGCGTGCCGGGCCACTGCCTGCGGATGCGGGCCACGTGTTCCCAGCTGAGATGGTCGCGCGCGGTGAAATCGCGCAGCACCGATGCCGATACGATGGGCGCGCCGCGCGTGGCGAACGAGTTCTCGAAATGCGGCATGCCATGGGCCAGCAGGGTGCGCAGGAACGTGCCCGCCAGCCACCGGGGCCGCGTAATCCCGTCCCAGGCCAGCCTCAGGCTGGGCTTGAGCGGGGTGGAGAATCCCGTGCGCACATTGTTTTCACGGTTGGCCGACACGGGGATGTCCACGGTCAGCACCAGGGTTTCGTAGCCCGCGCGGCGGGCGCGCTCCACCAGCGCGTCGATGCGCTGCGGATCGCCAGGCAGATAGGCCTGGAACCAGGTGCCGGGCGCCTCTCGGATGACCTCTTCGAGCGGAATCAGAGACGTGCCGCTGAGTATGGCGGGAATGCCTTGCGCGCGGGCGGCGCGCGCCAGCACGATGTCTCCGCGATACGCCGAGAGCGCGCTGATCCCCATGGGCGCGATGCCGAAGGGGGATTCGTAGCGGCGTCCGAAGAGTTCGGTGCGCTGGGTGCGGCGCGATACGTCCACCAGCACGCGCGGCGCGAATGCATAGCGGGCAAAGGCCTGGCGGTTGCTCCGCAGGGACTGGTTGTCTTCCGCCGCCCCGGCGATGTAGCCGAAGATGGGGCGCGGCAGGCGCCGGCGGGCGGCCGCCTCGAAATCGTCCAGCGAGAGCAGGCGCGCCAGCGCGCGCGGCAGCGCCGGAGCGGCGGGGGCCGCGCTGGGAACGGCGGCGGAGGGAAGGGGGGAGGTCATGGCGGGCCGGCAAAAGCCCGTAATCTAGCAAGGCCGCTTTCTCGCATAAAGCGAATAAATCACGACATCCAATTTCGCTTTTTGTGAATAAGCACCCAGAGGAACCGCCGTCAGGCCGGCAGCGCCATCAGTTCGCCCATGCGCACCGGGCCCAGCACCGAAGGCGTGTCGGCCCAGCGGATCTTGCCCGGCCCGAACAGCACGATCGCGGTCGAGCCCAGCTTGAACCGGCCCATTTCGGCGCCTTTCGCAAGGTGGATGGGCGCGCGGGCGGCATCGTCGTAGCGCGTTGACCTGACCCGCCGCTTGTGCGGCGTGACCAGGCCCGCCCACACGGTTTCGATGGACGCCACGATCATCGCGCCGACGAGCACCAGCGCCATCGGCCCGTGCTCGGTGTCGAAAATGCACACGACGCGTTCGTTGCGCGCGAACAGGCGCGGCACGTTGCGCGCGGTCAGCGGATTGACGGAGAACAGGCGGCCCGGCACGTGGACCATTTCGCGCAGAGTGCCGGCGACGGGCATATGGACGCGGTGGTAATCCTTGGGCGACAGATAGACCGTCGCGAACTCGCCGCCCTGGAAGGGCGCCGCGCGCTCGGCGTCCCCGCCCAGCAGGTCCGCCAGGCCATAGGAATGGCCCTTGGCCTGGAAGATGCGGCCGTGTTCGATGGCGCCCATCTGGCTGATGGCGCCGTCCGCGGGGCAGACCACCGAGCCGGGCTCGTCATCCAGCGGGCGCGCGCCGTCCTTCAATGCACGGGTAAAGAAATCATTGAAGCACTCGTAGGCCAACGGGTCTTCCTGCAGGGCCTCGCGCATGTCCACGCCGTAGCGGCGCACGAAGCGCGAGATCATCCAGTTCTTGACCGCGGGTTCCCGGCAGTCGGAGGCGTATCCGAAGAGGCGCGACACCAGGTGGTGGGGCGCAAGATACTGGCTGGCGAGAAATAGTTGGTCTTTGATCGGCATCTAGGAGCGCTAGGAAATTGGGCGGGCCCGGCGGCAAAAAAAGCCCCCGCGCGGCGCGGGCTACGCCCGCTTGCTGCCCCCAGGGGCGTTGTTGTCTTGGGGCGGCCCGGCAACAAAAAAAACGCGCCCCGCCTTTGCGGGACGTCGTGATGAATAAAGGGGGATGAATTGTAACGCGTTCAGCCCCACTTCAGGCTTGCGGGCAGCCGGTATCCAGGGCCGCCCTGCGCGCTACAGCTCCAGCACGATGCGGCCGCCCTGCGCGCGGGAACAGCAGGCCATCATGCGATCGCCGGCTTCGCGTTCGGCGCGCGTGAGGACCACGTCGCGGTGATCGACGGCGCCGCCCAGCACGCGCACTTCACAGGACCCGCAAAGCCCTTCTTCGCAATCGCTCTGCACGTCGATGTTGGCGCCGCGCAGCGCGGCAAGCAAGGTCTGGCCGGCCGGCACCTGCACGACGATGCCGGAATCCTTCAGCTCCGCCTCGAACGCGTGCTCCTTGGACGGATCCAGCGTGGCGAGCGTGGAATGGAAATGCTCCACGCGCAGGGAGTCTTCGGGCCAGCCCGCGCAGGCCTGCTGCAACGCGGCCAGCATGCGTTCGGGGCCGCAGGCGTAGACCTGGGCGCCTGCCGTGGGCCGTGCCAGCAAGCCCGCGAAGTCGTTGCGGCCGCCTTCGTCGCTGATGTGCAGGTGCAGGCGCTCGCCGTGCAATTCCGCCAGTTCGTCCAGCAGGGCCATGCACCGGCGCGTGCGGCCGCTGTAGTGCAATTGGTAGTCCATGCCGAGGTCGCGCGCGCGGCGCGCCATGGCGCTGATGGGCGTGATGCCGATGCCGCCCGCGATGAAGACGAGGCTGGCCGCGTTTTCGTCCATCCTGAAGTGGTTGCGCGGCCCGCGCGCGCGCAGGATGCTGCCGGGCCGCAGATGCTCGTGGATCCAGGCCGAGCCGCCGCGGCCGGATGCCTCGCGGAGCACCGCGATTTCCAGCGCGCCCGGCGCCGCGGGGTCTCCGCAAAGCGAGTACTGGCGCGACAGGCCGGTGTCTCCGCATTCGATGTCTATATGGGAGCCGGGCGTCCAGCGCGGCAAGGGCTTGCCGTCGGGCGATTCGAGCCTGATCCGCACGATGCCGTCGGCCGCGGGCGTCACGGAGGCGACGCGCAGCCTGCGGCTGATGGCGTGCGTGGAGGGCTCGCCGATGCGCACGGGCTGGCGTTGGGCGAGCAGCCCGGGGTCGCGGCGTTCGGGATTGGCGGACGGATCCCATTCCACCCACAGGTGCTCGGGGCCGCGGAACGAGGTATTGGGCACGTAGGTGAAACGCTGCTCGGCCAGGCGCAGGTGCGGCAGACGCCGGGTCAGCTCTTCCAGGAAGATCTGCATTTCCATGCGCGCCAGGTTCTTGCCCATGCATTGGTGCGCGCCGTAGCCGAAGGTGAGCTGGTCGCTGGCATTCTCGCGGCGGATATCGAAGAAATCGGCGTCCGCGAAATGGCGTTCGTCATGATTGGCCGATGACGATACGATCAGCAGCCTGGCGCCCGCCGGAATCGCCACGCCGGCGATTTCGGTGTCGCGCGTGGCGAGCCGCCGCCACGCGGCGACCGAGCCGTTATGGCGCAGGCATTCCTCCACGGCGTTGGGCAGCAGGCCCGGGTCTTCGCACAGCTCGCGCCAGGCGTCGGGATGTTGCAGCAGCAGCTTGATGGCGTTGGCCGAGGCGTTGGCCGTGGTCTCGTGCGCGGCAACGATGCCGGCCATCATCATCGAATGCAGATAGGAGTCGGTAACGACCTCGGGATATTCCTTCTGCTTGCGGATGCCGTACTGCATCCACCCGGGGGCGTCGGGTTCCTGGCGCATCTTGTCCAGGATCTTGCCGGCAAGCTGCCAGAAGTTCCCCACGGCGTGCGCCACCGCCACCTGTTCCTCGGGCCTGGGCCGGCCCCAGGTGTTGACCGTATGCGCGATGGAGTACTCGCGCAGGCGGTCCATGTCTTCCTCGGGCACGCCCAGGAAATGCAGGGCCACCGTCAGCGGCACTTCCCACAGCATCTGGTCGACCAGGTCGGCCCGCCCGTCATCGATGAACCGGTCCACGTACTCGCGGGTGAGGCGGCGCACCATGGGCTCGTGATGCTTGAGCGCTTCCGGCGTGAACGGGTCCATCAGCGCGCGCCGGCGCGGCATGTGGGCCGGCTCGTCTTCATTGACGAGCGTGCGGTTCATGGCGTAGCCGTAGCTTTCCAGCACGGCATTGGCCTCGGGGCCGGTGGGGGTGATTTTCTCCAGGGCGATCGAGGGGCTGAACGTGTGGTTGTCGCGGAAGACCGCCTTGATGTCGTCGTAGCGGGTAACGACCCAGTAGCCCAGCTTGGGGCTGTAGAAAACCGGTTCCTGTTCGCGCGCCCAGCGCACGTATTCGGGCGGATCCTGCTGATAGCCGTCGCCGAAGGGATCGAACTCCGCCGCCCGCGGACTGACGGGACAGCCCTGGGCCCGCGCCAGGGCGGCGTGGTCGATGGGGCAGCCGCCGGCGTTGCCAGTGGCCGCTTGCGGGGTCGGGGAGGGGTGGGCCATGTCGATCGCTCCGTATTACACTTGCGTAAATCATATACGCATAGCGTAATTTATCAAATGAGCCCGACCTCCGATCCGTCCTCCATTCCCGATCCGTCCATCGCGTCTTCCCGCCCGCGCGAGCGCCGCCAGCGGGTGCAGGCCGCGGAAACCGGGATGGCGGTGCTGAAGGGGCTGGGCCGGCTGGGCGGCCGCGCCAGCCTGACGCTGCTGGCTTCCCAGGTGGGAGAGAGCCCCGCCAAGGTGCACCGCTATCTGGCCAGCCTGATGGAAGAAGGGCTTGTGTCGCAGGATGCCGCCAGCCAGCAGTATTTCCTGGGGCTGGAAGCCATGCTGCTGGGCCTGGCCGCGCTGCGCCAGGCCGATCCCATCCGGCTGTCCGAGCCCGGATTGATCCGGCTGCGCGAAGCGCTCGAGGTGACCTGCTTCGTCGCCGTCATGGGCAACAAGGGGCCGACCATCGTGCGTTTCGAGGAACCGGGCCTGCCCGTGACGGTGAACGTGCGCATGGGTTCGGTCCTGTCGATGCTCTGGTCGGCGACGGGCCGCGTGTTCCTGGCCTTGCAGGACGACGCGCGGGTGCGCGCCATGGCCGAGGCCGAACTGGCCGGCGCGCCGGACGACCTGCGCGCGCAGCTGCATGCTGCCGATCCCATCGGCCGCCTGCGCCGCGAGGTGCGCGAGCAAGGCTGCGCCGCGGTGCGCGACACCAATCTGAAGGGCATCAGCGCGGTGTCCGCGCCCCTGCTGGACCACAGCGGCCGGCCGTGCGCGGCGCTTACCGCGCTGGGCGCGACCGGCGGATTCGACGCGGCGCCGGACGGGCCGATCGCTCAGGCCGTGCGGCGGGAAGCCGCGGCCGCGAGCGTGCTCCTGGGCTATCGGGCGCCCTGAACCGCGTGCCAGGGGCCGTCAGGCGGCCTTCGCCGCCAGCTTGGTCTTGTAGAGCCAGTCCTTGTAATCGTCCAGGTCGCCATCGAAGGGGCTGACCTTGCCGTCCGCCACGATGATGAACTGGTCGGTCGTGGCGCGCAGCAGATGGCGGTCGTGCGACACCAGCACCAGCGTGCCTTCGAACTGCGCCAGCGCGGTGGTCAGCGCCTCGCGCGTTTCCAGGTCCAGGTGGTTGGTGGGCTCGTCGAGCAGCAGCAGGTTGGGCCGTTGCCAGACGATGAGGGCGAGCGCCAGCCGGGCTTTTTCCCCGCCGGAGAACGGCGCGATGGAGCTGGTGGCCATTGCCCCGTTGAAATTGAAGCTGCCCAGGAAGTTGCGCAGTTCCTGCTCGCGCACGGTGGGCGCCGCCTTGGTCATGTGCCACAGCGGCGATTCGTCGTGGCGCAGCATCTCCACCTGGTGCTGGGCGAAATAGCCGATGGACAGTCCCTTGTTGAATTGGGTGTCTCCCGCGAGCGAGTCCAGTTCGCCGGCGATGGTCTTGATGAACGTGGATTTGCCCGCGCCGTTGATGCCCAGCAGGCCGATGCGCTGGCCGGCCTGCAAGGAAAAATTGATGCCCGAGACGATGATCTTGTCGGACGTGGCCTGCGTGGCTTCGTCGGTGTTCCGGTAGCCGGCGCTGACCCGGTCCATGGTCAGCAGCGGATTGGGCGCGCGCAGCGGCTCCCTGAACTCGAAGGAGAATTCGGCGGCCGCGCGCAGCGGGGCCACTTCCTCCATGCGCGCGAGCGCCTTGATGCGGCTTTGGGCCTGGCGGGCCTTGCTGGCCTGGGCCTTGAAGCGATCGATGAAGGACTGCAGGTGCGCCCGCTGGCGCATCTGTTTTTCCATCATGCCCTGCGCCAGCTCCAGCTGGGCGGCGCGCTGGCGTTCAAAGGACGAATAGTTGCCCGAATAGCGCTTGAGCTTGCGTTCGTCGATATGGACGATGACGTTGGCCACGCCGTCGAGGAAGTCGCGGTCATGGGAGATGACGATGAGCGTGCCCGGGTAGCGCTTGAGCCAGTCCTCCAGCCAGATGATGGCGTCCAGGTCCAGGTGGTTGGTGGGCTCGTCGAGCAGCAGCAGGTCGGACGGGCACATCAGCGCCTGCGCCAGGTTCAGGCGCATCCGCCATCCGCCCGAAAAACTGGTCAGCGGCAAGTGCATCTGCGCCTGCGTGAAACCCAGGCCCGTAAGCAGTTGCTCGGCGCGCGAATGCACGGTGTAGGCGTCGGCATCGGCCAGCGCGGCATAGATGTCGGCCATGCGCAGGCCGTTTTCGACGCTCTCCGGTTCGGCCTCCAGCGCCGCCAGTTCCGCTTCCAGGCGGCGCAGCGTAACGTCGCCATCAATGGCGTATTCGATCGCCGGGCGGTCCAGCGCGGGAGTCTCCTGCGCCACGTGAGCCATGCGCCAGTTGGCGGGGAAGTCCAGGTCGCCCTGGTCCGCGTGCAGCGTGCCGCGCAACAGCCCGAACAGGCTGGATTTGCCGGCGCCATTGGCGCCGATCAGGCCGATCTTGTCGCCGGGATTCAGGAGCAGGTCGGCTTTGTCGAGCAGGGGCTTGACGCCACGGGCGAGTGAAACTTGTTGGAAGCGGATCATGGGTGGTGCAACCGGGGACGCGGCAGGATTTCCGCCAGCCGGGCGCGGTGAAAAATAATCGGGGAAAGGGCGCGCACAGGCGGCGCGGCAGGCGGATGGGGCGGGCGTTCGTTGCCCGTCAGGGGCGTTATTGTACCGGCCGGGCGCGCCAGCCGCGCGATGGCGCCGGTCAGCGCGACGCGAACCGGCTTTCCAGCACCCGCCGCAGGCGCACCGCATCGCCGAAGCGCGAGCCGGCGACACCCTGGGCGTTGAGCAGCACCATGGCCAGGTTGCGCTGGCCGACCCGGACCGCCATGACCAGGCAGTCGCCGGCTTCGCGGGTGGTGCCGGTTTTGGACACGAGGATGTCCCACTGCGGGCGGCCCACCAGGATGTTGGTGTTGCGGAAGGTCTGGCCGGCGGCCTGGTAGCTGGCCTCGCCGGTGTATTGCCGGATCAGCGGCTGCGCGGATATCGCTTCCAGCAGCTTGACGAGGTCCCTGGCTGAAGACCGGTTTTCGTTGGACAGGCCGCTCGGCTCGGCGAAGCTGGAGTCGGCCATGCCCAGCGCGCGCGCCTCGGCGTTCATCGCCGCGACGAAGGCGGCCGTGCCGCCGGCATATGTGCGCCCCAGGGCCTGCGCCGCGCTGTTTTCAGAGGAGACCAGCGCCAGGCGCAGCAAATCGGCGCGGCTCAGCCTGGCGCCGGCCGTCAGACGCGAGGGCAGCTCGCTGGTGGAGCGGGTGTCGCTGGCGTCGATGGTGATGCGTTCGTCCAAGGGCAGGCCGGCCTTGACCAGCGTCAGCGCCGCCATGAGCTTGGTGACGGAGGCGATCGGCCGAACGACATCATCGTTGCGCGCGAACAGCACCTCGGAGGTGTCCATGTCCTGCACCAGGATCGTGCTGGACTTTAGCTTGCCGATTTCCTTGGCCGGGTCGCGCGTGACCAGCGGGGCGTTGGCGGCGGCGTCCGGATCCAGCGGATCGGGCTGCGCGCCCCAGCGCTGGACCGCGATGCGCTTGCCGTAGCCATGCTGGCACATCGGCAGGGAGGGCTGGGAATTGCAGGGGTGGAAATTGGCGGCCTGGGCCTGCGCCGGCGCCGGCGCGCCGGTCGCGGCGACCCATAGCGCCGCCGCGCAGAATGACATCGACACTTGCCGCAAGATCAGCGCCACGATCGCTCCCCGATGCGCCGGGCGGGCCCCGAGAGGGCGTTACCGGCAATATGCATTTGAAAGCTGATATTACTGCGACTCGCGCCGCCCGGACGCGATGGCCTCGGCCAGCGCCAGCACGCGTTCCGCCTCGCGCGCATGCAGGTTCTCGACCAGCGCGCCATCGACGACGGCCACGCCCAGGCCGGCGGCCTGCGCGGCGTGCCAGGCGTCCAGGCGCCTGCGCGCGGCGGCAAGTTCCTCTTCCGTGGGCGCGAAAGCGGCGTTGGCCGCCGGGATCTGTTTGGGGTGGATGAGCGTCTTGCCATCGAAGCCCTGGTCGCGTCCTTGCCTGCAGGCCGCTTCCAGGCCCGCGTCGTCGTGCAGGTCCAGGTGCACGCCGTCCAGCGCCGCCAGGCCGTGGGCCCGGGCAGCCATCACCGCCATCGAGCGCGCCAGCAGGGTTTCTTCGCGCGATGGCGTGTGGCGCGCATGCAGGTCCTTCACCAGGTCCGACGTGCCGACGACGATGGCCGCCAGCCGGCGATGGCCGGAGGCGATGGCGTCCAGGCGCAGGAAACCCAGGGGCGTTTCGGCCATGGCCCACAAGGGCAGGCCGGCGGGGGCGCCCGCCGCGTCCAGCGCCCGCGCAAGCGCGTCGAGCTCGGCGGCCGACTGCACCTTGGGCAGCAGCACCGCGTCGGCGCCGGCCCGGGCAATGGCCCTGACGTCGTCCAGGCCCCAGGCCGTGTCCAGCGCATTGACGCGCACCACGCATTCGCGCCTGCCGTAGCCGCCGGCGCGCAGGGACGCCGCCACCTGTTCGCGGGCCTGCGCCTTGGCATCCGGCGCGACGGCGTCTTCCAGGTCGAGGATCAGGACGTCGGCGTCCAGGCTGCGCGCCTTGTCCAGCGCGCGCGCGTTGGCGCCTGGCATGTAGAGGACGGAGCGGCGGGGGCGTATCGTGGAATTCATGGGACGGGCCTCAATGCTTGATCTTGGTGTTGCCGACGATCTGCACGGGAACGGTGCATACGTAGCCGACGCCGTACACGGTGCGGATGCCCATGTCGCCGCCGGCCTGCGCGCGCAGCTTGCGGCGCAGGCGGTGCACGTGCGCGTCCAGGCGGTGCGTGTCGTACGCTTCGGCGCTGGCGCCCAGCGCCTCGATCAGGCGGCCGCGCGACAGCGGCAAGGGCGCCGCCTGGATCAGGGCGCCTACCAGGCGGCTTTCGGTATCGGTGATGTCCACGCAGACTTGCTCGGGCGACAGCAGCACGCGGCGCGACGGGTCGAAGCGCCAGCCCAGGACGCGGGCTTCATCGACGCCGCCGGGCGGCACGACCCGCAGGCGGCGCGATAGCGACACGAGCGTGGCGCCCAGCTCGGCCAGGTTGACGGGCTTGGTCAGGTAGTGGTCGGCGCCCAGGCTCAGGCCCGATACCTTGTCTTCGCTCAGCAGCCGGCCCGTGAGCATGATGATGCCCATGGAAGGAAAGGAGGTGCGCAGATGGGAGACGCGGGTCAGCGCGTCGCCGTCTGGCAGCATGGCATCCAGCACGAGAATGCCCGGCGTGACGGTCAGCAGCAGGCGATCCAGTTCCGCGAGGGAACCCGCGGTGAGAATAGCGCTGTCCAGGCCGAGGTCGCGGATGTATTCGGCGATGGTGTCGCGCCAATCCTTGTGGTCGTCGACGACAATGATCGTCACGGCGAGGCCGGCGCCAGCGGTTCCGCGCGACGCGCTCCAAGGGCAAACACGCTATCCGCTCCTTTCAGTCCAGGCTTCTTATTGGGGGCCGCTCGCGACAGCCGATGGGGTGCGGCAGCCGCTGTGCCGCCCGCGTTTGCGGGAGGATATCACCAACGCCGTTGCGGCGCCGCGTCATGGATCAAGGATCCCATCCGGCGGCAGAGGAAAATGCGGCTGGTCAAAAAATGAGCAGCCCGTGCGGCATCGCCCGAACGGCCATCAGCCGTGTGCGCGAGGCGGGTTTATCCACAGAAATTGTGGATAAGCGCTCACGCTGTGGATACCCGGCTTTTTACGTAGGCAGATGTTCCACCGGAACGCCGGGAGGCACCTTGCGCAGGCGGTCGCGCTCGATGCGCACCGCAGAGAACCGCGGCTTGCGGGCCGCGGCGTTCTGCAGCAGGACGGAGAGCACCGCGCCCTTGTCCTGGATCCACTGGGTTTTGCCCCGCAGCAATTTCATGGCGTTCTCGGCGGTGCCCAGGCGGTACGAGGTCGAATCGATCTGGACGGAATGCTTGCCGTCGAACCGCGACGCCTCTTGTTCGGTGAGGGCGGCGGCATCCAGGTTGCTGCTTTCATGGTCGACGCGGTAGACGAACTTCAGGCCGCTGTGCGGATCCTGCACGACGATGAGCTTGTCCGAACCGGACACGTCGGACATCATGCCGATCACCGGCGACTCGACGAGCTGGTTGCCTCGCTGCTCTTCCGTGTAGACGAATATGGTGTGGCGCGACGGTGCGGCCGGGGCGGGAGGTGTGCGGTCCATACCTGAAAAAAAGTAGTGCGGGTAGCGGGCGCAAGGGCCCGGACAGACGGGTAAAAAGAACGTAGGGCTAGGCGGATCGGCGCAGGCGCGCAAGCAGGCGGGCTTTGACCGAAGGCCAGTCTTCGTCGAGGATCGCGAAGTAGACCATGTCGCGGGCGCGCCCCGACTGCGCGATCAGGTGTTTGCGAAACACGCCTTCCTCGATGCCGCCGATGCGGAGAATGGCCTGCCGGGACTGCGCATTGCCCAACTCCGTTTTGAACACCACCCGCATGATACCAATTGTTTCAAAAGCGTGCTGCAAGAGCAGGAGTTTGGCTTCGGTGTTGGCGCCCGAACGCTGGCGGCCGGGAGTGAGCCAGGTGCCGCCGATCTCCAGCCTTCTATGCGCGAGCGCGATGTCCATATAGCGCGTGGCGCCGATCACCTGGCCGCTGTCCTTGCCGACGATGACGAAAGGCAGGCAGTTGCCGTGGGGGGGGGGGGGCGGGCCGGCCAGCGCGCGCTCCACGTAGCGTCGCATGTCGTCGGGCGTTTCGACGGGTTCGGGCTGCAGGCGCCAGAGCTCGGGATGCAGGCCGACCCGCGCAAGGTCTTCTGCGTGCCGGGCGGCCAGCGGTTCCAGGCGGACGATCCCGCCATCGAGCGTAACGGGTTGCAGGCGGGACAAGGTCATGGCGCGTTCCTGGGTATCGCGGGCGCTCGGACCTGGCTCCGCGCAGGAAAGCATTCTACGCCCGGGCGCATGCTTGCCGAACCGGGGCGGCGGGCGCAGAATGCCGCGCATGAAAACAGACGTTGTGGTTCTTGGCGCGGGCATCGTCGGCGTCAGCGTGGCGCTTCACCTCCTTGGGCGGGGCCGCGCCGTCGTGCTGCTGGACCGGCGCGGACCGGGCGAGGAAACCAGTTACGGCAACGCCGGGTTGATCGAGCGGGCCAGCGTGATTCCCTATGGCTTTCCGCGCGACTGGCGCAGCCTGTGGCGCTATGCCAGGAACAACACGCCCGACGTCAGCTACCACCCCCGGTTCCTGCCGCGCATCGCGCCATGGCTTCTGCGGTACTGGTGGCATTCCGCGCCTGCGCGGCTGGCGCGGGCCGCCGACGCGATGCTGCCGCTGATCGAGCGCAGCGTGGCCGAACACGATGCGCTCAAGGACGACGCGGGGATCGCCCATCTGTTCCGCCGCAACGGCTGGATCGACGGCGTGCGCACCGAAGCCGGCCTGGCCCGGGCCATCGCCGAAGCGCAGGCCCTTGCGCCGTATGGCTTGAACTACCGCGTGCTGGACCGGCAGGCGCTGGCGGCCGCCGAGCCCTCGCTATCTCCGCGCATGGTGGGCGGCGTGCATTGGCTGGACCCGGTCAATGTCTCGGATCCCGGCGCGGTGACGAAAGGCTATGCGCAATGGTTCGAGCGGCGCGGCGGCGTGCTGGCGCGCGGCGACGCCCGCAGCCTGAAGCAGGAAGGCAAGGGCTGGAAAGTGCAGGGCGACACCGGGACGATCGAGGCCCGCGATGCGGTCGTGGCGCTCGGCCCCTGGTCGCCGGACGTGCTGCGGCCATTGGGCTATCGCCTACCGATGGCGGTCAAGCGCGGCTATCACCAGCATTTCGCGCTCCAGGACGGCGCGCGGCTGTCGCATCCGGTGGCGGACATCGACAGCGGATTCGTCGTGACGCCCATGACGCTGGGCGTGCGCCTGACGACCGGTGCGGAATTCGCATCGCGCGACGCACCGCCTTCGCCGATCCAGATCCAGCGCACCCGCGCGTTGGCGGCGCAGCTGCTGCCCCTGGGCGTGGCGGTCGAGCGAGAGCCATGGATGGGGTGCCGGCCGTGCATGCCGGACATGCGGCCCGTGATCGGACCGGCGCCGCGCCATCCCGGCCTGTGGCTGGCGTTCGGCCATGCGCACCACGGCTTCACCCTGGGCCCGGTGACGGGCAGGCTGCTGTCCTGCCTGATCACGGGCGAGGCGCCGGACATGGATCCGGCGCCTTACCGCGCCGACCGCTACGCCTGAGCGGCGGACGCCGTCTTCTGGCGGCGCTCGCGCACGGCCCGGGCCAGCGTGTCCAGCACGGGCGCAGTCTGCGACCAGCCCAGGCAGGCGTCGGTGATGGATACACCGTGGCGCAGCGGCTGGCCGGCAGTCAGGTCCTGGCGGCCTTCCTCGAGATGGCTTTCGATCATGACGCCGGTGATGCGGGTATCGCCCTGGGCGAGCTGGGCCGCGATGTCGTTGGCCACGTCGACCTGCCGCAGGTGCGACTTGTTGGAGTTGGCGTGCGAGCAATCGATCATGACCTGCTCGCGCTGGCCGGCCTTGCGCAGCGCGGCGCAGCAGGCGTCCACGCTGGCGGCGTCGTAGTTCGGCCCTTGCTTGCCGCCGCGCAGGATGACATGGGTATCCTGGTTGCCGCGGGTTTCGAAGATGGCGGCCATGCCCATCTTGGTCATGCCCATGAAGGCATGCTTGGCGCTGGCGGCCACCATCGCGTCGGCCGCGATCTGCACGCCGCCGTCGGTGCCGTTCTTGAAGCCCAGCGGACAGCTCAGGCCGGAGCTGAGCTGGCGGTGGCTGGGGCTTTCCGTGGTGCGCGCGCCGATGGCGCCCCAGGAGATCAGGTCGGCGATGTACTGCGGGCTGAGCAGGTCGAGGAATTCGGTGGCGATGGGCAGGCCCAGGCCGCTGATGTCCAGCAGCAGTTCGCGCGCGCGGCGCAGGCCTTCGTTGATGCGGAAACTGCCGTCCAGCCGCGGGTCGTTGATATAGCCCTTCCAGCCGACGGTGGTGCGGGGCTTTTCGAAGTAGACGCGCATGACGATCAGCAGGTCCTGCTTGTGCTGTTCGGCGGCGGCGCGCAGCTGGCGGGCGTACTCCATGGCCTGGCCATGGTCGTGGATGGAGCAGGGGCCGACCACCAGCACCAGGCGGTCGTCGCGGCCGTGCAGGACGTCGGCGATAGCCGAGCGGCTTTGCTCGACCAGCGTCTGGATCTCGGACGAAACGGGCAGTTCGTCCTGCAGGAGCGCGGGCGAAATCAAGGGCCGCACCGCGCTGATGCGGGTGTCGTCGGTGCGCGTATTGTCCTGGGTGGAGTCGGCCGCGCCGACCTCGCGGTCGTGCAGGGGATCGTCAATGCGGGTCAAGGGAAGCTCCGTGCCGTAGATGCGGGAAAGACGGCCATTATCGCACCGGCGGGGCGGCGCAGCGACCGGCGGTTGCCTCCGTCCGGTTGATGCGCCGGTTCCTACGCCTATCGGCGACGTTATTGCATTAACCCGTTAGCGATAAGGACAGGCGCCGCGTGGATGCCGTAGCATTGTGGCTACTGTGCTCCCGCGGCCGCCTGCAAGGGCCCGCCCTATAAGCTAGGACGGTAGACGATGCCTAAGACCGACGCAGGCGCGACCCGACGGATCCTCTTGGTGGAGGACCATCCCGTCGAACGCGCCTACCTGCAGAATCTGCTTCTGGCGCTAGGATTCCGGCGGGTGGCTGGTTTGGGGAGCAGCACCGAGGCGATCAGCGCGCTGGCAAGGCAGTTCCACGACGTGGTGGTCAGCGATATCGTCATGGGCGAGGGGGACGGCACGCGCCTGCCCAACGAACTGCGGCGATTGGTGGACGCCGGACGGCTGAAGAGCATGCCGCCCATCATCTGGATCAGCAGCCTCAGCGACGAGTTGCTGCAATCGCATGTGCGCCTCGCGCTGCAGGCGGGGTGTCCGTCCGCGCAGGCGCTGTCCAAGCCGGTGTCGCGCACGGCCATGCAGCAGGCGCTCAAGACGGCGCTGCGCAGCGTCGACGAAGACGATGCGGCGTCGCCGCGGCGCAACGCGGTGCGGCGCGACGTCATGGAGGTGGCGCTCGGCCACGCGCTGATCACGGGCGCCGGCATGAGCGTCGTGCTGCAGCCGCAGATGAGCCTGTCCACCGGCCGGGTGCTGGCGGCCGAGGCGCTGTCGCGCTGGGAACATCCCGAGCTGGGCAATATTCCGGCGGCGGATTTCGTGCCCGCCGCGCACCGGCTGGGCCTGGACCGCATGTTGTTCAGCCGGGTCACGGACCGCGTGATCGAGGTGCTGAAGCGCATGCACGCCGAGGACATCGCCGTGCCCATCGCCATCAACGCCTCGGCGTCCACGCTATGCACCCGCGATCTGCCCGGACTGCTGGAACAGCGCGTCGGCCAGGCCGGGCTTCCGGCCCGGCTGGTCAAGGTCGAGCTGACGGAAGACGAGCCTGTGACAGACTGGCTGGCCTTGTCCTCGGTGCTGAATCTGTTGCGGGTGCGAGGCTTCGAATTGGCCATGGACGATTTCGGAGCCGGTATCGCTTCCATGCGGCTGTTCTCGGCCATGCCGTTCACCGAACTCAAGATAGACCGCGACTTCATCGTGCACATGCACCGCGAGCCCGCCTCGCGCGCGGTGGTCGCCGCCGCGATCGAAATGGGGCGGGTGCTGGGCCGCCGCGTGGTGGCCGAGGGCGTGGAGCACGAACGCGACGTGCAGCTGCTGCGCGAACTGGGCTGCGACGTGGCGCAGGGCTACGGCATCTCCCTGCCGCTCGAGCCCGACGCATTCATCGAATTCTGCCGCAGCCACTGACCCGCGAGCGGCCTGACATCGGGTATCCTGGCGCTTGCCGGACGATCCCGGGCCACCTTGATATTTCCGGGAGGCTTGAGCCGGATCAAGCCGGCGGCCGCGAGCAGGCCAAGGCCGGGCGCGGCGGAACTACCATTGATCCATGTAGGCCTCGCCGTGTGGCGAGGCCGCCGGTTCGAGACGGAGTGATGAATCGATGCGACGCATCCTGGCGGCCGTTCTGCTGATTTCCCTGCTGGCCTGGGCTGGCGCCTACTGGGCACAACCTCCGGCCCAACTCAACATCTGGACCGCGCGCGACCAACTCATCCTCCTCACGGGCCTGAGCGCGTATGCGCTGATGACGCTGATCATGCTGCTGGCGGTGCGCCCGATGTGGCTGGAAGCGCGGCTGGACGGGCTGGACCAGATGTACCGGCTGCACAAATGGAGCGGCATCCTGGCCACCGCGCTCGCGGCGGCGCATTACCTCATCAAGATAGGCAAGCCGGTGCTGCTGGCCATGTTCGACCCCGTGGCCAAGACGCCGCGCGCGGCTGCCTTGCTCGACGCGTTCCGGGGCTCGGCCAAGGATATCGGCGAATGGGCGGTGTGGATCCTGGTAGCCCTGGTGCTGCTGACGCTCTGGCGGCGCTTCCCGTATCACATCTGGCGGCAGGTCCATCGTATTTCCGCGGTCATCTTCCTGGTGGTGGCCTTCCACGGCGTCGTGCTGACGCCCGCGGGGTGGTGGGCGCAGCCGGCGGGCTGGCTGGTCGCCGCCTGTACGGCAATAGGCGGGGTGTGCGCCCTGATGGCGCTGACCGGCAACATCGGGCGCGGGCGGCGCTACAAGGGCCAGGTGCTGGCCATCAACCATCTGTCGAACGACATCCTGTCGCTGACGTGCCGGGTGGAAGGCAACTGGCATCACCGCGCGGGGCAGTTCGCCTTCCTGACCGCCGACCGCCGCGAAGGCGCGCATCCGTTCACCGTCTCCGGCGCGGACGACGGCACGGGGCGGGTGGAATTCTCCATCAAGGCGCTCGGCGACTACACGCGGCGTTTGCAGAAAAGCCTGGTGGTGGGCCAACCGGTGACGATCGAGGGGCCCTACGGCTGTTTCGACTTCCAGCGCGGCGACGGCAGGCCGCAGATCTGGGTGGCGGCCGGCATCGGCGTCACGCCGTTCATTTCATGGATGGAGTCGCTGCAGGCCCAGCCCGACAGCGCGCCGGTGGCCACGCTCTACTACTGTGCCCGCAACGCCGACGATGCGCCGTTCGCGGAGCGCCTCGAAGCGCTGTGCGCGCGCGTTCCCAACATAACCCTGCGCGTGCGCTACAGCGATACCCAGCGGCCGCTGACGGCCGCCGACCTGGTGGCGGAGCACAAGCCCGGATCGCCTTGGCCCAGCGTGTGGTTCTGCGGGCCGATGGGATTCGCCGATGCGCTCAAGGATGGGCTGCACCGCCGAGGCATGCCGGTGAGGGAACTCTTCCACCAGGAAGCCTTCCAGATGCGCTAGGGCCTGTGCGCGGCCCCCGGCGCTTCAAAGCCCGGACACCTCGATGTCGCCCGGATACTCCACCGAGAATTTCAGCACGGTTTCGCGCGACTTGCCGGGCTCCATTTCCCAGTCCCAGGCGAGCTTGCCGTCGTCTTCGCGCTTGATCTCGCGGTCGGCCGGCGACAGCAGCTTGACCACGATTTTCTCGTTGCGCGACACGGGCAGCCGATCCTTGAAGGACACCTGTTCCTTGGTGGCCTTGTTGTTCTTCACGGTGATCTTGTACTCATAGGTCACGCGCTTGCCGCTGCCCGAAAAACCCGTGCTCTCCGTGTGGCGGTTCACCAGCCGGCGCTTGATCGAAATTCCTTCGTCGGCGCCCATCGCCAGTTCGACCTTCTCGCCGGGCATCACCGCCTTCAGGCTGCCGGAGGCGACGAAGGCGTCGTCCAGGAAGGTGTTCAGCGGGCCGGCCAGGAAGGGGAAATCCGTGTTGTTGCTGGCCTGCGCGGTCAGGTAGACCGCTTCGCGCAGCGCCGGGGTGGACTGGTACTGGAGCGTGGCCGGCAGCTTGGCGGCGGCGATGGCCACGCGCTGCGAGGCATTGTCCGACAGCAGCGTGGCGGGGTTCTTGATCTGGAAGGAAGCGCTGGTGGCCTCGCTCTGCACCTGGGCGGTCGACACCTCGACGGCCTCGGGCTGGGGCTCGGCCGCATCGAGCGCCGCGCCCGCGAACGCCGGGCTGTTCCGCGCCCGGCGTTCGGCCGCGACTTCTGCCTGCATCTTGGCGGTGGGCGCGGCCGCGGGGCGGGGAGCGGGCGGCGGGGGAGGCGCCGCCACGTCGATGATCCAGGGCCGCAGCGCGGGCGCGCCGCCTCCCAGCGCGGGCCGGGCGGTGGAAAGGGTGAGCTTGACGTTGTTCCAGTCTTCGCCCGTGTTCTGGCGGATGACGCCGAAGTAGCCCAGGTCCACGCTGCGGTCGGCCAGGCGCAGGCGCGCGTCGTAGGCCGGCGTCCAGCGGGCGCCGGCCACCGCGTAGGACAGGCTCAGGTCCAGCCTGCCCGCGCGGGCCAGGTTCACGCGCAGCGTGACGGTCTTGGTGCGGCGGCCCAACGCGGTCTGCAACTGGCCCAGCTCGTTCTGGAGCGCCGCGATGTCGCGCTCCAGAGCCGCCTTCCGTTCGGCGACCTGGCGCAGGCCCGCGAGCGCCTTGGACAGCGTGTCGGCGCTCAGCGACTGGATGGCCTTGAGCTCGTCCAGCGTCAGGCGGGCCCCGTCCTTGGAAGGTTCGGTGGCGCCGCGCTGCATCATCAGCACCAGTTCGCGCTGGTTGTCCAGCACGGCGGCCTCGTCGTCCAGCGCTGCCTGCTGCGCTTCCCGCTCGCGCAACTGCTCTTCCAGCTGCTTGACGCGTTCGTTCGGGGTGTCGGCCTGGTAGGCGTCGCGGACCTTCACGTCCAGCAGCGTCGCCTGGCCCGTGCTCCTGGCGGAGACCTGCAGGGAGTTTTCCTGCAGCGATGCGGGCAGCTTTTCCAGCACCAGCTCGTGCTCGCCCGCAGCCAGTTCGCTGCTGGCCGCCCGCGTCACGACGGCGCGGTCCTGGTAGACGGTCACGGCGCCGATGGAGGAGGCCAGGCCGGCGGCCGCGCCCAAGCCGGGAATCGTCGCAATGGCCAAGGCCAGGAGGGTACGTCGCACAGGGTCACCTTTCAGCAGGTTGGAGTCTTGGATCGCGGCCGGCCCGAGGGCCGGATCGCCGAGCGCGCCAATTTACCTTGCCGCCCGGGCGCGGGGTTTACAGAAGGTATCAAACGCGACAGGGCGATACCAACTGCCCGGGCGCGGCGCGGAGTCAGGATTCCGGGTGCGCCAGTTCGCGCAGCATGTCCACCGCGTTGCCCGCTGCGATGGAGCGGTCATGGCGGCGATAGGCCATATCCAGCAGCGCATGCGGGGCGTCGCCCTTGATCGGGCGGTACTCGATGCCTTGCGCGCCCATGTGCCGCATGGCGGCCGGCACCACCGAGATGCCGACCCCGGCGGCGACCAGGCTCACGATCGAGGCCATCTGCGGCGCCTCCTGGATGACCCGCGGCAGGAAACCGGCCCGCTGGCAGGCCGATTGGATGGCGTCGTACAGGCCCGCGCCGATGGGACGCGGATACAGCACGAAGTCCTCGTCCGCCAGCGCCGCCATCGGTATGCCGCGCTTGCGGCTCAGGGGATGGCCCGGGGGCAGGGCGACCAGCATGGGTTCGTCCAGCACGCGTTCGGATTCGAACTCCGGGTCTGGCCCGTAGGGCGGACGCACGAAGGCCACGTCCACCTCGCCCGCCCTCAGGCCGCGCAAAAGGGAAATGGTGTTGCTTTCGGTGAGCGTGACGCGCACGTCCGGGTATCGATCGCGGTAGGCGCGAATGGCCCGCGGCAGATAGGGATGGAACACGGCCGAGGCCGTGAAGCCCACGGTGATCGCGCCGCGTTCGCCGCGTCCCAGGCGGCGGGCCGTGTCCACGGCGCGGTCGGCGCTTGCCAGGATGGCGCGCGCGTCTTCAAGGAATTGCGCGCCCGCTTCCGTCAGCGCAATGCCGCGAGGCAGCCGAAGAAAGAGCGGCGTGCCGATTTCGCGCTCCAGCTGCTGGATCTGCTGGCTCAGGGGGGGCTGGCCGATGCCGAGCCGCGCCGCCGCGCGCGTGAAATGCAGCTCTTCCGCGACAGCGGTGAAGTAACGCAAGTGGCGCAGTTCCATGGCGGGGCGGATCTATCGATATTAAATATGGACGATACCAGTCGCATATATTGGACATATGGCCAGGAAAAGTCTACCTTGAATGGGCGGGCAACGCCGCCGCGACGCTTTCTTCGGCGTGGGCAGGCCGGTTGTCCGGTGCCTTTCGAGATTTCAGATGTCTACCCCTCCAGTCAGTTCCCAGCCTGAAAGCGCTGCGCCAGCCGCGCCCTCGGCGTCGTCCATCCCCGAATCCCCCGATTATCTTGCCCGCGGCACGCCAGGACTGCACCGCGCCCAATGGGCCCTGTTCGCGGCCGGCTTTTCCACCTTTTCGCTGCTGTACTGCGTGCAGCCGCTGATGCCGCTCTTCACCGGCGCGTTCGGCGTATCGCCCGCGCAAAGCAGCCTGGTCCTGTCGTTGTGCACGGGTCTGCTCGCGGTGGCGATCTTCTTGGTGGGCCTTTTTTCGCAGTCCCTGCCTCGCAAGCGCGTCATGGCGCTGTCGCTGTTTGCCTCGGCCGTGCTGGGCACCGTCGCCGCCGTCGCGCCGGACTGGCACAGCCTGCTGGCGCTGCGCGCGCTGCAGGGCGTGGCCATGGGCGGCGTGCCCGCCGTGGCCATGGCGTATCTGGCGGAAGAAGTCGAGCCCGACACCCTGGGATTCGCCATGGGCCTGTACATCAGCGGCAGCGCCTTTGGCGGGCTGTCCGGGCGGGTCATCACCGGGCTGGTGGCGGACCACTTCGGGTGGCGCGCCGCCCTGGGCACGCTGGGCGTGCTGGGCATGGTGGCCGCGGTGCTGTTCGTTTGGCTGCTGCCCGCTTCGCGCCGGTTCACGCCGCAAAGGGGCAGGGGTTGGGAGGGCGTGTGGGGCGACGTGCGCGCCGGCGCGCGCGCCCACCTCAGGAACGGCCCGCTCTGCGGCCTGTTCGCGCTGGGAGGCCTGCTGATGGGCGCGTTCGTCACGGTCTACAACTATGTCGGCTTCCGTTTGCTGCTGCCTCCGTTCTCGTTGAGCCAGACGTTCATCGGATTCATCTTCGTCGTGTATCTGGTCGGGATCTTCGCCTCGACCTATTTCGGCAGGCTGGCGGACCGCCACGGCCGCGGCGCAATGCTCTGCGCGGCGAGCGGCCTGGCGCTCGCGGGCCTGCTGCTGACGCTGTCGGACGCGCTCCCGGTCCTGATCGCGGGCATCGTGGTGTTCACCTTCGGCTTCTTCGCGGCGCACGCGGTGGCCAGCGGCTGGGTGGGGCAGATGGCGCGCGGCTACAAGGCGCTGGCCGCTTCACTGTACCTGCTGGTGTACTACGTGGGATCGAGCGTGCTGGGCGCGCTGGGCGGGCATTTCTGGACCGCGGGCTCCTGGGCCGGCGTGGCCGGAATGACCGGTGGATTGCTGGCGTTGGCGTTGGCGATCAGCGCCGGCCTGTACTGGAAGACCGGCCGGGCCCCGACCGCCGGCGCCGTGGGGCGGGCCTCATGAGCCGAGCCGGGTCAGGCCGGCCGAAGCACCATTGCCGGCCGGCGCGGCGGCGCTCCCGGCCAGCGTGGCGTCCAGCCCCTGGCTCAGCGCGGACAGCAGTTGATGGGGGGGCAGGTCCAGCCGCGCAAGCAATACGCTCGATTGGGCCAGTTTGACCAATTCCGGGCGGCCTTGCTCGGCCAGCCACCGGCAGGCTTGTTCCGACGCGGGCGTGCCGGCCATGCCGGCATGGCCTTCGCGCGCCATGCGCTGCAGAAGCAGCAGGTACATCAGATTGGTTTCGTGTATGTCGCGGAGCAGTTCGGTGGGCGTTGGCATTGGGTATCCCTGACTTGCGGGCCGGCGTGCCGATTGTCGATCATATTTAAGCGACCGGATTGGGTCAGTAGTGGATTTCCCGGTGCCATGCGAGGCGTAGGGGCATGGCATGAAAGAGAGTAAGTCTCATTTATGATTTGTGCTGCCCAGGCGCGCGCCGCGCCGCTTCCATTTCCGATCCGAGGGCCGCGATGCATCCTTCTTCTTCCGACAGCCATGACCTCAGGCGCGAGCATGCCGCGCTGCTTGCCGCCTATGGCCAGGCGCAATCGCATTGCAGCCGCCTGCTCGCCGCGCAAGGCGCGCGGATCCTGTACCTGGAGGAAGAGGCCATGCGGCTGCGCGCCGCGGTCATCGCGCGCGATACGGCCCTGGCCTGGGCGCGCGAAGACCGCCGGGCGCTGGAAGTCTCGATCCCGGGCCTGCCCAAGCGCGCGGCGCTCGCCCGCAGCGTCACGCAGCTGATGGAGCGGGTGCAGGCGCTGATGCGGGAGCGGCTGGCCTGGCAGGGACGCAGCGCCGGCGAACGCAGAGCGGGCGCGCCGGCGCCGTCGCCGGCAGGGCGGCCGGCCGCCATCGCCCTGAGCCGGAAATCGGTGCTGTGCGTGGGGAAAGACGCCATGGCCCTGGCATTGACGCGCAAGGTGGTCGAAATGGCCGGCGGTCGCTACCTGGGCCACAGCGGCGGCGGCGCGGACGGCGAGGCGCTGGAGGCCAGCCTGGTGGAGGCGGACCTGGTGATCTGCCAGACGGGGTGCGTCAGCCACGGCGCCTACTGGCGCGTGAAGGATCACTGCGCCCGCACCGGCAAGCAATGCGTGCTGGTCGACAAGCCGGAAGCCCTGAACGCATTGCGGCTGGAACGGGAAACGTAGCGTCGCGTTACCTAGCGTTTCGGCAGCTCGCGGCCCCCCGCAATACAGTCTTCGTGTTGAGGGGCTGAGATGCTGACAAAGCGAGATCGCGTCGCGCTTCCCTGGACGGACACGCTTGCCCGTCTTGAGGACGAGCGCATCATGTTGGAGCGCATTGCCGCCGGCGTCCCGCTGGGGGAGGTGCTGGAGCATGTGCTGCATGCCATCGAGGCGCAGTCCAGCGTGGAGCTGCGCACCTCGATCGCGCTCGTGGATGACGCGGGCGTCTGCCTGCGGCACGCCGCCGCGCCCAGCCTGCCGGCCTCCTACAACGCGGCGGTGGACCGGGCGCCCATCGGGCCCTCCATGGCGTCCTGGGGAACCGCGGCCTATACCGGCTGCCCGGTCTACGTGGAAGACATCGCTTCCAATCCCAGTTGGGAGCGATGGCGCGAGCTGGCCCTGGCCAATGGCCTGAAAGCCTGCTGGTCGACGCCGATCAAGGCCCCGGACGGCCGGCTGCTGGGCGTGTTCTCCAACTACTACGGCACCGTCCGTTCGCCCTCGGCGCATGACATCGACGCGATCGCGCTCGTGACCCGCAGCGCGGCCCTCGCCATCGAACGCCACCTGACGGAATCGGCGCTGCGGCGCAGCGGCGAGCGATGGCGCGGCATGTTCGAGGGCATGCAGGAAGCCTTCTTCCTCAGCGAGGCCTTGCGCGATCCGGACGGCCGCATCGCCGATTTCCGCTTCCTGGAGGTAAACCCGGCGTTCGAGCGGCAGACCGGCATGAAGGAAGGAGATACGCTGGGCCACACCCTGCGCGAGATGATCCCGAATGTCCCCGGGCAGCTCATGGATGCGTTCGCCAAGGTGGTGGAGACCAGCGAGCCGGCCCAGTTCGAGTTCGCCACGCCCACGCCCAAGGAGGCCTGGTACGAGGCCCGCGTGCGCAAGGACGGGCCCGACCGCATCATGGCGCTGTTTCTCGACGTGACGGCGCGCAAGATGGCGGAAACCGAGTTGTGGGAAGGCCAGCGCCGCAAGAATTTCCTGTTGGCGCTGAGCGACCGCATGCGCGAAATGCACCTGCAGGCCGCGATCGAACAGATGGCATGCGAAGAATTGGGCCGGCTTCTGGCGTTGGGTCTGGTCGCCGTGCTCGACACGGCGGGCGAGGACGGGCGGCCCGTGCTCGCCACGTGCTGGCACGCAGGCGCGCATCCGGAAAGCCGGCAGCCCCTGGAACTGGACCGCCTGGGCGACGAGTACGCGGATGCGCTCGCCAGCGGCCGCAGCGCATACCTGCCGCCCTTGCTGGCCGAGGCCGAGGGCGATGTCCGTCCATGGGCGATCGTGGTGCCGATGCGCCGGTGGGGACGGCAGGGCGGGGCCATGCTGGTGCGGCCGCTGGCGGGCAGCCGGCTCCGGCATGGGGATGTCGCCTTCATCGAAGAGGTGGCCGAGCGCATGTGCGCCGCCGTCGAGCGTTCCCAGTACGCGCGCGTCCTGGAGCAGCGCGTGGAAGGCGCGATCGCGGAGCGCGACCGCATCTGGCGCCTGTCTCCCGAGCTGCTGGCCGTGGTGGACCGGGAAGGCCGTTTCGTGAGCGTCAATCCGGCGGTCCGGCCCATCCTGGGCTGGAGCCCGGAGCAATTCCTGTCGATGGGCCTGGCGGAACTGATACACCCGGACGACCGGGAGGCCACGCTGGCTGCGTGGTCGCGCGCCACGGACGGCGGCCCCCTGCAGGCCGCGCGGCACGTCGAGAACCGGCTGCTCAAGCGCGATGGCGGGTATTGCTGGATCACGTGGAGCATGTCTTCGTCGCAGGACAAGCTCTACATGACCGGCCGGGACGATACCGACCTGAAGGCGCAGGCCGAAGCCTTGCGCGAAACCGAGAACGCCTTGCGCCAATCCCAGAAGATGGAGGCGGTGGGACGCCTGACCGGCGGCATCGCGCACGACTTCAACAACATGCTCCAGGGCATCACCGGCGCCCTGTACCTGATCGAACGCAAGCTCGCGTCGGGCACGCCCGACCAGGCCTTGCGCTTCGTGTCGGTCGCGATGGATTCGGCGAACCGGGCGGCGCACCTGACCCAGCGCCTGCTGACCTTCTCGCGGCGCCAGCCGATCGACCCGAAACCCTTCAGCGTGGCTTCGGCGCTGCAATCCATGGCCGACCTGTTCCGCCGCTATACGGGCGAACGCGTGCGGCTCGCATTCGATCTCGAGTCCGGCCTGTGGACCGTGCGCTGCGACAAGAACCAGTTCGAGAACGCCATGCTGAACCTGGTGATCAATGCTCGCGACGCCATGCCGGAGGGAGGGGTGCTGACCGTCGCGGCGCGGAACGCGCATGGCGGCGAGCCGCAGCTGCGGCAGCTGTCGGATGCGCCGCCGGGGCCATTCGTGGAGGTGTCGGTCTCGGACGAGGGCTGCGGCATGGCGCCCGATGTGCTGGCCCACGCTTTCGATCCTTTCTATACGACGAAGCCGCAGGGAGAGGGCACAGGCCTGGGGCTGTCCATGATCTACGGGTTCGCCCGGCAGGCTGGAGGCGTGGCGACGCTGGAGAGCACCGAGGGGGTGGGCACGACGGTAAGGCTCTTCCTGCCCCGTCACGAAGGCGCGCCGGAACGCGCGCCGAGGCGGGAGCCTCCCGCGGAACCGGCGCCCGCGCCCATGCGCCAGGCGGTGGTCGTCGTGGTGGAAGACGACGCGAATGTGCGGGACATGGTCCACGAATGCCTGGCGGAACGGGGGCTGCAGGTGCTGACCGCGTCGGATGGCGAGGCGGGCCTGGAACTCGTGCGGTCCACGCGGGACATCGACCTGCTGGTGACGGACGTGGGCCTGCCCGGCCTGAACGGCCGCCAGCTGGCGGACGCCGCCAGGACGGCCTATCCGGGATTGAAGGTGCTGCTCATGACGGGCTACGCGGGAAACGCCGCGCGCGACCGGGACTTTCTGGAGCACGGCATCGAATTGATCGTCAAGCCGTTCTCGCTGGACGCGCTGGGCGAACGCGTCCAGCGCATGCTGGACGGCGCGGCCGAAGCGCCCGATTGAGGGGAACGACCGCGTGTCCGGGCGTTCCCCGATCTAGTGCTGGCGCCGCAGCTCCGCGGGCGGCACGCGCAACTGCCCGCGATACTTGGACACCGTGCGGCGCGCCAGGAGAATGCCGCTGGCCGCGAGCTGCTGCGTCAGCGCCACGTCCGACAGCGGCATGGCGGGATCTTCGGCGTCGACCATCTCCTTGATCAGCGCGCGCACCGCCGCCGCGGAACACGAGCCGCCCGATTCGGTGGCGAGTTCGCGGGAAAAGAAATGGCGGAATTCGAAAACGCCGCGCGGCGTCACCATGTACTTGCCCACGGTCGCGCGGGACACGGTGGATTCATGCATTTCGAGATCGTCCGCCACCTCGCGCAGCATCAGCGGCCGCAAGGCAACGTCGCCGTACTCGAAAAAGGTCTGCTGACGCTTGACGATGGCTTCCGCCACGCGCTGTATGGTGGTGTAGCGCTGCTCGACATTGCGCACCAGCCAGCGGGCTTCCTGCAATTCCTGGGCCATCGGGCTGCGGTCGTCGAGCCGGGCTCGGCGGAACAGGTCCGCGTAGGTGCGGTGCAGCCGGGCCTGGGGCATGGCGTGGCGATTGGGCAGCACCCGCCAGCGCGCGTGCCACTTGTCCACGAATACGTCGGGAATCACGTAGGCCGGCGCATCGGCGCTGTAGCGCCCGCCCGGTTTCGGATCGAGGCTGCGGATCAGGGCGCAGGCCTCGCGCAGCTCGTCGTCCGTGCAATCGAGCAGGCGCCGCAATCCGGCGCAATCGTTCTTGGCGAGCCGTTGCAGATGGTCGCGCGCGATGCGCAGCGCCAGCGTCCGGATGCGGGGCTGCGCGTCGGTCGCGGCCGCGAGCTGCAGCGTCAGGCACTCCGCCAGGTCCCGGGCGGCCAGCCCGGGCGCGTCCAGTTGCTGCACCAGGCGCAGGGCCGTCATCCATTCGGATTCTTCCGGCGTCGGGTCGAACTCGGCGCGCTCCGAATCGCACAGGCCGGAAATCGGCGTGCGCAGATAGCCGTCGTCATCCAGCGCATCGATGATGAATTCCGCCAGCAGGCGGTCCCGCGGCTTCAGGTGATAGTTGCCCAGTTCCTGCGACAGGCGCTGGCGCATCGATAGCGAGGCGCACGCCCACTGCCCCTGGTCCATCCCGCCGTCGCCGGAAGCGCGCGTGGGATAGTCGCCGGAATAGGCAGGGGCGTCGGGAGGAGGGGATTCGGCGTCCGCGGCGGGAGCAGGCGGTTCGGGCGGGGCGTCGTCCTGGCGCGCGGGCGCCTGGGGGCTGCCGGCAGGCGCGGCGGGCGGATCGGCGTCCTGCTCGTCGGCATCCTCCAGGAACGGGTTGGTGGCGAGCGCGTGCTCCACCGCCGTGGTGAATTCCAGCGCGGACATCTGCAGCAATTTGACGGACTGCTGCAGGCGGGGCGCCAGCGTCATCTGCTGGCGCAGGCGCAATTCTTGCGTAGGGTAGCCCAATCGAATCTCCGGAAGATGCCGCCGGCTGGCGGCGCACTCCCGGGAAGACATGCAAGAACCGTGCCAGGATATCTCCTGCGGGCGGGTCCGCGGCATGCGCGGCACGTCGCCCCTGTCTTACAAGAACACGGTAAGAATTGCTCAGGCGCGCGCCGGGGCCTCGGCGTCGCTGTCGTAGGAATCCAGCCGGTTGTAGAGCGTCTTCAGGCTCACGCCCAGGGCATCGGCGGCCATCCGCTTGTCGCCGCCATAATGGGCCAGCGTGGCCAGGATGAACTCGCGTTGCGCCCGACCCAGCGAGGTGCCGATGGGCAGGGTGAGCGTACCCTCGCGCGTCACCGTCCGCTGCCCGCCAGGGCCCCGCGTCAGCGTGCCAGGCTCGAGTTCGGCGTCGGCCAGGATGTAGGCGCGCTGCACCGCATTGCGCAGTTCGCGGACATTGCCCGGCCAGTCGTGCCCGGCGATGGATTCCAGCATGCGCGGCGCGAAAGTCTTGCGCGTGCCGTGCTCGCGGTTCAGGGTGTCCAGGAACTGGTGCGCCAGCACCAGCGCGTCGTTCTCGCGTTCCCGCAACGGCGGCACGCGCAACGGGATGACGAGAAGACGGTGCAGGAAATCCTGCCGCAGGCGTCCTTCCGCGACCGACGCCGCCGGATCGCGATTGCTCGCGCAGATGACGCGGACGTTGGCGCGCAGCAGGTCGGAACCGCCCACGCGCTGGTAGGTGCCGGTTTCCAGGACCCGCAGGAAATGGACCTGCATGTCCGGCGGCATCTCGGTTACCTCGTCCAGGAACAGCGTGCCGCCGCTGGCGTATTCGAAGTAGCCCGCGTTCTGCGAGACCGCGCCGGTGAAACTGCCTTTTTCATGGCCGAACAGTTCCGCGTGCGCGAGCGTGCCGCTGATGGCGCCGCAATTCACGGCCACGAAAGGCTGGTCGCGGCGCTCGCTTGATTCGTGGATCGCGCGCGCGAGGACTTCCTTGCCGGTCCCGCTTTCGCCCACGATGAAGACGCTGGCGTCCGTCGTCGCCGCCAGCCGCCACTGGGCGCCCAGTCTTTGCATCGCGGGAGACATGCCTGATACGTCCATGAGGACGGAGGAGGGCGCGGATGCGGCGTCGCGTCCGGTGTTGATGGTGCGATTTGCCATGTCGATTCCTTGGCCCGGTTCAGGGCCGCCGCTTTACATGCATCGTAGAAGGCGCCCGCGGCCTCGTATGCGACGAGTTGCAAGCATTCGAAAACATTATTGGAAAATATCGAATATTTACCTATCCCTGCGCGCGAGCCGCTATGCTGAACCGTGGTTCAACAAGGAGCGGGGAATGCCTCATCTGCTGATCGTCGACGATGATGCCGCGATACGGGAGACGCTGGCCGAGGTGGGCCGCGACTGCGGCTTTTCCGTGGCCTTGGCGGCCAGCGTCAAGGACGCGCTGATCCAGCTCGAGCGCCAGGCGCCGGATCTGGTCCTGACCGATGTCCGGCTGCCGGAAGGCAGCGGCATGGATATTTTCAAGAACGCTGCCGCCGCCAGCGCGGAGGTCGTGATAATGACGGGCCACGGCACCATGGACAACGCTGTGCAGGCGTTGCGGCTGGGCGCTACGGACTATCTCGTCAAGCCCATCTGCATGGAGCGCCTGAACGATATTCTCGCGCGCATCGCGGCCAGGGCGGGCACCGAATCGCCCGGCGCTCCGTTCGAGGAACCGGGGCGTTTCGGCAGGATGTATGGGGCGTCGGAGCGCATGCTCGAGCTCTACCGCCAGCTCAAGCGCGTCGCGCCCACCAACGTCACCGCGCTCGTGATCGGCGAAAGCGGCACGGGCAAGGAGCTGGCTGCCCACGCCATCCATGAGCTCAGCCCGCGCAGGCAGCGGCCGTTCATTGCGGTGAACTGCGGCGCCATTTCGCCGAACCTGATCGAAAGCGAGATGTTCGGCCACGAACGCGGCAGCTTCACCGGCGCGGACCGGCAGCACAAGGGCTATTTCGAGCGCGCCGACGGCGGCACCCTGTTCCTGGACGAAGTGACCGAGATGCCGCTGGATCTTCAGGTAAAACTGCTGCGCGTGCTGGAGACCGGCCAGTTCATGCGCGTGGGCACCAACCGCGAAATCGCCTGCGATATCCGCATCATCGCGGCGACCAACCGCAACCCCGAACAGGCCGTGCGCGATGGCAAGCTGCGTGAGGACCTGTATTACCGCCTGAGCGTCTTTCCGGTGGAATTGCCGCCGCTGCGCGAGCGGGGCGAAGACATCCTGTTCCTGGCGCGGGGCTTTCTTGAGGTTCAGAACCAGGAGTCCGGCAAGCGCAAGGATTTTTCCGATCGCGCGCTCACCGTGCTCAAGCAGTACGACTGGCCGGGCAACGTCCGGGAGTTGAAGAACTTCGTGCGGCGCGCCTTCATCATGGCCGATGGCGACACGCTCGAGGCGGACAGGCTGGTGCCCCAGGTATCGCCGTCCAGTCCCGGCGGAGACGGGCAGGTGAGCGTGCCCGTGGGCGAGACGCTCGCCGAGGCCGACCGGCGGCTCATACTCGCCACGCTGGAACGCTGCAACGGCGTGAAGAAACAGACCGCCGCCATGCTGGGCATCAGCCCCAAGACGCTGTACAACCGCCTGGAAGAGTATGCCGCCGCGGGCTACGAGCTGCCGGGCGAATCCGGCTCCCGGACGGACCCTCCGCCCGGGAACCAGGGAGGCGCTCACTTGCCGTAGCGGGTCTTCAGGTCCGCCAGGCATGCGTCTTTGGCGTTGCCGGACATGGCGTCGCATTTTTCCTTGCCGACCTTGTAGTCCGCTTCATTGCGCGTCTTGGCCGCGTCGTGCGTGGCCTCGGCTTTTTCCTTGCCGGCCTTGGCGTCGGCCTTGGCCTTGTCGCGCGTCGCCTCGGCCTGCTGCTGGCAGACGTCCTTCTGGTTGCCCTTCAGCGCATCGCAGCGCTTCTTGTCCAGTTTGTACTGGTCGTTGATCTGCTCATTGCTGCGCACGGCGGTCGCGCCGCCGGACGCGGTCTGCGCAGGGACCTGGAGGGCGAGTGCCGAGAGGCTCAGGGCCACGGCGGGGAGCACGGGTTTGGACACATTCATGGTTGACTCCTTTTCAGGGAAGTCCGGCTTGTTGCGGACCTGGAAGCCCCAAGCAAGCGGCATTCCCGGCGGCCGGACGGGCACGCGGCTTGCGCCCTCGTGGCTGCCGGCGCCCCGCGCCCTTCGTTCAACAGCCGGGAGACACCATGAGCACCGACACCAAGCACGACACCGGACGGCAACAGCCGGAGCAGCCTGCTTCGCGATCGCGGGCCAATACGCCGCAGCCCGACACCGAGACCGCGCGCCGCAGCGGCCAGTTCGGAGCGGACAAGCCGGGCTTCGGCAAGCCGCCGCGGCGCCCCGAACGCGCCGCGGACAGAAAGCCCAACGACAAGGGGCCCGAATACGAGGAGGGGGGCCAGTATCCCGGCAAGCGCCCGGACGGCAAGTAGCACAGGGGGAAACCGCCCGCTAGTCCGCGCCCTCGCCGAGGCGAAACAGCAGCACGACGCAACGCAGGGCGGCCAGGCCTATCAATCCGTAGGCCGCCCGCAGCGCGAATCCGGAAGGCAGCACCGCCGAGAACACGTCCAGGTCCACGGCGGCGATCAGTCCGCTGTTCAGGCCGGAGACGACGATGGCGATCAGGGCCGCCCAGTCCAGGACGGACAAACCGCGCGCCTCGTCGGGGTTGGGGGACGCGGCCTCGTCCGCCGATGCGGAAAAATCTTCGTTTTCGCCAGGCATGTCCATGCTGGTGTCCTCGCAATGACCACCGCCGGCCTCAGCAAGCCGCGTGCCGGGAGCGGGAATGGCAGTTGCTGCGATGGCCGTTATGTCATTCCCGCACCGGAGAACCTCATGTCCTTGATCGTCGCAGCCCGATTCGACACCTTCGATGAAGCCGCGGAGGCGGCGCGCAGGCTTTTTGCGGAAGGATTTACCGAAGACGACATCCATACCTTCTACATCAACACAGCCGGCGAGCACGCGCGCTTCCCCATAGGCGGGGACCGGGTGGCCGACCCCGACGCCAAGGGCGGCCACTTCGGCGCCGTGGCCGGCGCGTCGGCGCTGGGCCTGGTGTTCGCGCTGCTGGGCGGACTGATCGCCGCGCGCCTGGCGGCTTCCATTCTGCTGGTGATCGCCGCCGCCGGGGTGGGCGCCTATCTGGGCGCGCTCGCAGGCGCTCTATGGGTGATCGGACGGGGCCGCCGCAAGCGGCCGGGCGCGCCGCCCGCGCCGGATGTGCATCCGGACCTGCGCCAGGCGGGCGTGATGCTGGCCCTGCACGTATCCCCCGAGCGCGACGCGCTGGCCAGGACGGTTCTGGGCGCGGCCGGCGGCCAGGATATCGAGCGCGCGAACGGCCGTTGGCTGAACGGGAAATGGGAAGATTTCGATCCGCTGGAGCCGCCGCGGCGGGCCGGCGCGCCGTCGATGGCGGGCTGACCGCCCCGGAGCCGGCGGCGGACCAAGGAGACCAGCATGGGCAAGACCACGTGGATGCGCGGCCTGGCGGCGGCTTTCCTGCTCGCCGTGCCGGGCGTATTGTGCCCCGCTTACGCGCAGGGGCTGGACGAGGCGGACGCGCGCTTTCTTCAGGCCGCGGCCGGAAACGGCCTCTTCGAGATGGAAGCGGCGCGCCTGGCGCAGAAACAGGCGGACAGCAGCGACATCAAGACCTTCGCGGCGAAAATGCTGGAGCAGCATCGCGCCATGAATGGGGACCTGAAAACGCTGGCCCTGCAAAAGCAGGTGACGCTGCCCGAGCAGCCGGCGGAGCCGGATCGCGGCACGCTGGATCAATTGCGTGGCCGGAAGGGGCCGGATTTCGACGTCGTGTACGTCCAGAAGGCCGCGGTGGACGCCCATGTCATGGCCAATCGCCTGTACGAGACGGCGGCCAGGCAGTCCGCCGACCCCCAGGTCCGCGATTTTGCGCAGCGGGCGCTGCCGATGCTGGCGGAGCATCTGGCCATGAGCCGCGCGCTGCAGCGTCCTCGGCCAGCGGGCGGCGACAGAATCCTGCCGCCGGTAAAGGGCGAGGCGCCGGCGGTCTCGCCCGCTTCGCGCGAGGCGCCGGCTTCGATCGCGCCCGCCAAGTAGCGGCCCGGTGCGCGGGTCCCGGCTTCAGTCGCCCGCGCTGCCCGTGATCGGCAGGACGATGCCGGTGATATAGCTGGAGCAGGCGGGCGAGGCCAGGAATACGTAGGCCGGCGAAATTTCTTCCGGCTGCGCGGGGCGGCCCAGGTCTGTGTGCTTGCCGAATTCCTGGATGGCCTCCGCGCTCTGGTCGGCCGGGTTCAGCGGCGTCCAGACCGGGCCGGGCGCCACCGCGTTCACGCGCACGCCCTGGCCGGCCAGGTTGGCGGCCAGGGAGCGCGTGAAGGCATGGATCGCGCCCTTGGTGGATGAGTAGTCCAGCAGCCGGGCACTGCCGCGCAGGCCCGTGACCGACCCGGTATTGATAATGCAGGAACCCGCCTTCAGGTGAGGCAGGGCCGAGCGCGCCATGTAGAAGTAGCCCGTGATGTTGGTGCGCAGGGTCTTGTCCCACTTCTCGTCGCTGATCTCGGGCAGCGAGTCCGTGTGCTGCTGGTAGGCGGCATTGTTCACCAGGATATCCAGCTTCCCGAAGGCCTGCACGGTCCGCTCCACGGCCTGCGCGCAGAAGGCCGGATCCTGCACGTCGCCGGGGATCAGCACGCAGCGGCGGCCTTCCTGCTCCACGGCGCGGCGAGTGGTTTCGGCGTCTTCGTGCTCGCTCAGGTAGACGACGGCCACGTCCGCGCCTTCGCGCGCGAACAGGACGCAGACCGCCCGGCCGATGCCGGAATCGCCCCCCGTGACGACGGCGGCCATGCCGTCGAGCTTGCCGCTGCCGCGGTAGGCGGGCGCCTGGTACTGCGGCTTGAGGGCCATGTCGGCTTCCTCGCCCGGCTTGGGCAGGTGCTGGGCCGGCATGGGCGGGGTGGGGTGCGGGCGGGCGCCCGTGGCGTCATGCGTGGGTCTGCTCATGCGAATCTCCCTGTAGCGGCGCGGCGGGCGCCTCGCCATCCACGAGCAAACGGCGTTCCCGGCGGCGCGCGCGGCCTACAGCCCGAGCTTCTTCAGCATGCGCGGGCCCACCGTCTTGCGCGCGGCCTCGTAACCGCGCCACGGATCGGCCGAGTCCCGCGCAAGCGACACAGCGTTGCGGATGTTGCAGGCGGCGCCGCGCAAATCCCGGCCCGATTCCAGCGCCTCCCATCCCACGGGCATGGAGACCGGTGCGCCGGCCCGCGCGCGGGCCGAATATGCGGCGATGGCCGTGGCGCCGTTGCCGTTGCGCAGATAGTCCACGAAAATGCGCCCCTGGCGGCGCACCTTGGACATATTGGAGGTAAAGCGTTCCGGAATGACGCGCGCCAGTTCGTTCGCCAGCGCATGCGCCAGGCCCTTGACCGTGTCCCAGGGCTGCGTCGGACGGATCGGCGCGACCAGATGCAGGCCCTTGCCTCCGGTGGTCTTGAGAAAGGGCGCCAGCCCGATCTCCTCCATCAGCCCGCGCGCCAGCTGCGCGCCTTCGGCGACGGTCTTCCATGGCACGTCCGGGCCGGGGTCGAGGTCGATGGTGATGCGGTCGGGTTCGCCGGGGTTCGGTTCCCGCGCGCCCCAGGTATGGAATTCGATGACGCCACGCTGCGCCAGCGCAATGACGCCTTCGACCGACCGGATCAGCAGATGCTCGCCATCGCGTTCCAGTCCGTCGGGCAATCGGCCGGTGATGTGCTTCTGGAAAAAGCAGGTGGAGTCGGTGCCGTCCGGGCAACGCAGCAGCGCGATGCGCCGGCCTTGCAGGTGCGGCATGATCAAGTCGCCGGCGGCCTCGTAGTAGCGCGCCAGTTCGAGCTTGGTGGTGTCCGGGTCATGGATGATCACGCGTCCAGGATGCGTGATGCGCGTCCCGCCCACCTTGTCGCCTGCGGCGGCGGCCTCGACCGGCGCGGCGGCCGTTTCGCCGCTGACTTCGCTGGCGGGCTTGTCCTCGCGCAGGCCGACGAACGATGCCTGCCTCAGCAGCTTGTCCTGCGTGAGGCCCGCGTAGTGGATTTCGGCGACCAGCTCCGGCTTGACCCAGCGCACCTCGCCCGCGCCGCGGCCATAGCGGCCGGGGCCCGGCAGCGGGCCATCGAAGGGACTGGCCTCGGCCTTCAGCGCGCTAAGCTTCTTGTGCAGCGATGCGAGGGTGGCCGCGCTGAAGCCTGTGCCCACCCGGCCCGCGTACGCCAGCTTCCCGCCTTTGCGCAGCCCCACCAGCAGGGCGCCGAAATGCTTGCGGGAGCCGCCCGGGGCCGTGTAGCCCCCGATCACGTATTCCTGCCTCGGCCGGCATTTGAGTTTCAGCCAGGCGGTGCCGCGGCCGGCGACGTAGGGCGAGTCCAGCCGCTTGCAGATCAGGCCTTCCAGGCTCAGCCGGCAGGCTTCCGACCAGGCCGCGCGTCCTTCCGTGCCGTCGGCGACTTCCAGGCGCTGCGTCATCATCAGGGGGCCCCCTTCCGGCAGCGCGGCCAGCACCGTCTCCAGGCGCGACTGCCGCTCGGACAAGGGCAGGGCGCGCAGATCGGCGCCATCCCAGTACGGCAGGTCGAATGCCATGAAGGACAGGTCCCGGGTCCGGCCGTCCAGCGCATTCTGCAATAGCTGGAAATCGGAGATTCCGCGCTCGTCCAGGCACACCACTTCGCCATCCATCCAGCCATCGGGCAGGTCCAGCGCGCTCAGCGCGTCCGCCAGGGGGGCCATGCGGTCCGTCCAGTCCTTGCCGCTGCGGCTGACGAGGCGCGCCCGCCCCTGGCGGAAACGGCACAGGATGCGATAGCCATCGTACTTGACCTCATAAGACCAGCCGGGGCCTTGCGGCGGCGCGTCGACCAGCGTGGCCAGCTGCGGCTCCAGGGTCGCAGGCGGCGGCGCGCGGCGGCCCCCGGTCTTGGCGGTCCCGGCGGTCCCGGCGGTCCCGGCGGTCTTGGCAGGCTTGGCAGGCTTGGCGGCCTTGGCGGTCTTGGCGGTCTTTACGGAGCTGGCCGCCTTGCCGGCCGAGGCGTGTCTGCCCGCTTCGGCGTCGTCGCCTTCCACCGCGGCATCGTCGTCCAGTTTGCGCAACAGCCATTGGTTGTCCTCCTTGCCCAGCCGCAGCAAGGCCCAGGCGCCCTTGAGCGTGCCGCCGCGCAGCGTGAAGCGCAGATGGCCCCGCGCAAGCCCGCGCCTGGGGTCGCCGTCCGGCGTCCAGGTTCCGCTATCCCAGATGTCCACGTGCCCGGCGCCATAATGGCCCTTGGGAATATCGCCTTCGAACTTGCCGTATTCGACCGGATGGTCTTCCACCTTGATCGCCAGGCGCTTCACGTCGGGGTCGCGGCTAGGCCCCTTGGGCACCGCCCAACTCACCAGCACCCCATCGAGCTCCAGCCGGAAGTCGTAGTGCAGGGCGCGGGCCTCGTGGCGCTGGACCACGAAGGACAACGGGCCGCCGGCGCGCGCTTGGGCCGCCTTGCCCGGCGGCTCCCGGGTGCCGGTGAAATCGCGCTTCTTGCGGTATTGGGCTAGCGGTTCGCTCATCGGGTCTCCTTACGCCGCCTTGCGCCGGCCCGCGGCGGAGGATTTGCGCGCCGCGGTCTTCTTGGCGGGCGCGCGCTTCCTGGCGGGAGCGGCCTTCGCGGGCCGCGAGCCCCGCTGTTCTATGCTCTGCTTGAGCAGGGACATCAGATCGATCACCTTGGCCGATTCGCGCGGCCGCTTTTCGTCGGGCTCCGTCAGGACGTGAGTCTTGCCGGCTTTGATCTTCTTGTCGATGGCTGCGAGCAGATCCTCGCGGTAGTCGTCGCGATAGGCCTCGGGGTCCCAGGGCGTGGTCATGTCGTCCACCAGCCGCATCGCCATCTCGCGCTCGCGCGCGGCGGGCGCGGCCTCCTTGCCGCCGGGCAGGTCCAGCTCATCCGCGGAAAGTATTTCGTCGGCGTAGCGCAGGGTGATGAGCATCAGCGCCTCGCCCTGCGGCAGCAGCGCGCACAGGTACTGGCGGGTATGCAGGACGACGCGCGCGAGGCCCAGCCTGCCGGCGCGCCGCAGCACCTCGCGCAACAGCACGTAGCCCTTTTCGCCGCGGCGGTCCGGGGCGAGGTAATAAGGGGTGTCGTAGTAATAGATGGGGACTTCCGCGGCGTCGACGAAGCCCTGGATCTCGACCGTCTGGGTAGCGGCGACATTGGCGCGCTTGAAGTCCTCGTCGTTCATGTAGACGTATTCGCCTTTTTCGTATTCGTAGCCCTTGACGATGTCTTCCGAGGCGATGACCTTGCCGGTGCGCTTATTGATGCGCTGGTAGCCGACCGGCGCATTGTCGCGGCGGTCTATCCAGTCGAAATCCAGCCTGTGCGGCCGCGTGGCGGCATGGACGACGATGGGCACGTGCACCAGACCGAACGAGATCGCGCCTTTCCATATGGTTCGCGCCATGGCCGGCTCCTGTTGTCGGGGACGCAATGACCAGCAAGGCGCGTGCCTGCCGGCCGGCCGCGAGGGCGGGGCCGCCGGATCCGGCCCCGTTGCCCCTTCCTTTATTGGCGGCCCACCACCACGCCGAACAGGAAGGCCGCGCCGGCCACGAGCCCTATCGCCTGCCATGGCCGCGCGTGGATGTATTCCTCCGTGCAGTCGATGGTTTCGCGCATCAGATCGCCCGCGTTGTCGGAGGCGTCGCGCAGGCTGCGCCGCGTGGCGCGCAGTTGCTCCGACAGCCTGGACCTGAGCGCCTCCAGGTCCGTGGCGTCCTTGTCGTTGAGCGTGGCCTCGAGTTCGTCGATCCAGGATTCGGGATGCCGCCCGCGGCGGCGCACACCGCTGTTGTCCGGCCCGTTCTCGGGGAAGTCGGAGGGCAGGGGGGTGTTCGTATTGGCCATCGATAGCTCCTGACGGTCGGGCTGGGGTTGCGCCTGCGCTGGCCGGCCCGGGCGGCCGCGCGGCAAGTCGGGCATCACGGTTCGAGCATGTCGCGGCACGCCAGCGTGCAACTCAGGCATGCCCCCGCGCAGATCTGGCAATGCTGCGCGCCATGCGGCGAGCATTCGCGCGCGCAGGAATCGCAGACCAGGGCGCACAAAGTACACAGCGCGGTGGAAAATTCGCCGTTGCGCGCCAGCATTGCCGCGCACAGCCGGCAGACCGCCGCGCAGTCGGTGCACAGGCCGATGCAACGCCTCATGCGGGCGGGCTCGTCCTCCAGGCATGCCGCGGCGCACACGTCGCAAGCGACCGCGCATTCATAGCAGGCTTGCACACATTGCTCGAAATTTGGGTCTCGCATTGCATCTCCTTGTGAGTCGCCGTGCCGCCCTGCAACCCGCGCGTCAGGGGCCGCGGGCACATCCGCTTGCAAATTGGCCGCGTGAGACGTTTTCTCGCGTGGCGGGGCGCCGTAGGATGAGGAATCCATCCCCGACAGGAGGCGCTCATGAAACCCGCATCCGCACCCAGGCCGGCCAAGGCCGCCCGTGCCCGCAAGCAGCCGGAAGACAACGCTAAGATACTGCCGCCGCGCGGCCCCGTCGACGTTCCGCGCATGCCGGTTAAACCAGACCCCTCGACGCCCGATGAGGCCGCGCGCGATACGCGGGCCGTGGTCGACAATCGCACGGAGTCGAACTGGGCGGACGGCTCCGCCCCGCAGCCGCGCGCCAAGAATGCGCGTTCATCGATTCTCTGAGCGGCGCGTAGCGCGATCCGCCGGCGTTTTCGCGGGCGCGGCGCCGGACGCCGTTTGCAGGAAGGCGAGCAGGCGGCGCTCGTCCGCATGGAGTCCCCGGGGGCTGGCCGGCGCGGCAGACCGTGAAGGCAGGCGCCCGGCCAGGTAGGCATCCAGGATGGCCGGATGCACGTAACAGGCACGGCAGACGGCCGGCGTGTTCGCCAGGCGCTGCGACACTTGCCTGATGACGTCCGCCACCGTTTTGCGGGCCTCGTTCCCGTCCTGCGCGGGACGCTCCTGCAAGGCGCGGTAGGCCAGCACCGACCCCGCCCACGTGCGATAGTGCTTGGCCGTGAAATCCGCCGCCCCGGCGTCCCGCAAATAGGCATTGACCGCGCCGGAGTCCACGGGGCGGCTGGCGCCTTCTTCGTCCTGGTACTGGAACAGTTGCTGGCCGGGGATGTCCAGGCAGCGCTTGATGATGCGGGCTACCCGCCGGTCGGCCAGGGTCACGTCATGAGGCACGCCGCTCTTGCCCTGGAAGCGGAAGCGGATCCGGCTGCCGGCCACGCTGGCGTGGCGGCGCTTGAGCGTGGTGAGTCCATATGACTTGTTGGCGCGCGCATATTCGCGCGCGCCGATGCGGATCAAGGTGGCCTCCAGCAGGCGCACCAGCGCGGCGATCACCTTGTTCTGCGACAGGCCCGGGCTCTCCAGGTCGCGTTCCATCCGCCGCCGGATGCGGGGCAGGGCCCGGGCGAAGGCTTCCAGGCTCTGGTACTTGTCCGCGTCGCGCACGGCGGTCCAGTCCGGATGGTAGCGGTACTGCTTGCGGCCGCGCGCATCGCGCCCCGTGGCTTGCAGGTGTCCGCGAGGAGAAGGGCAGATCCAGACCTGTTCATAGGCCGGCGGTATCGCCAGCGCGTCGATGCGCGCGATTTCGCGCGCGTCGCGGATGCGCTTTCCTCTTGTGTCCAGGTAGGCGAACGCGTGGCCGTTGAGCCGCCTGCGGCGATATCCCGCCTGGGTGTCGTCCACGTAGACCAGATCCGGATCGGGCGGGGCGGAATGCGGACGTGTCATCGGGGCTCCAGGCTCGGGCGGCGTTGCCGCGACCAGCATGCGGCGTGCCCGGATCCAGACGGGAACGGCACTTGCTCCCGCTGCCAGGGATTCCCACAGGAGGCTGCCATGCAACCCGCCATACACATGCACGTTCCACCCAAGCCGGATCCTATCCCGCCGGGCTCTCCGCCGGGTGATCTGCCCGTCGATCCCGATACCGACGAACCGGACGTCGATCTGCCCCCGCTGTCGCCGCCGGACAAGGAAATCGCCCCGCCGGGGAAGTGATGCCCGTCCGCCATCCCAGAACGCGAATCGATAAAGACAAGGAGTCGCCATGTCGACCATTCTGCTGATCATCCTCATTCTGCTGCTGGTGGGCGCCGTGCCCGCCTGGCCATACAGCCGCGGCTGGGGCTATTACCCGAGCGGCATCCTGGGCATCCTGTTGATCGTGCTGATCGTCATGCTGCTGACAGGGCGTCTGTAGCGGCCCCATGCGGCTCCGGCGCCGCGCCCGCGCGGGGCCGGGGGCCACGGAATGCCGGCGGGTGGCGCACGCGCAGGGGGAAGCGTAATATGCCCCGGTTTTTGCGCAGCTCCGCCATCCGCGGCATTCCCGACATGACCATTCCCCTGCTTATCCTGATAGAAAGCGTGCAGGATTACCTGCCTGCCTTCGAGGCGCGCGGCTTTCGCGCCATCTATGCCCCCACCGCCGAAGCGCGGACCCGGGCGATCCGCGAGCATGCCGCCGACATCCGCATCGTGCTGACGCGCGGCGCCACCGGCTTTCGCGCGGACGAGATGGCGGCGCTGCCGAAACTGGAAATGGTGTGCTCGCTGGGCGTGGGCTACGAGAACATCGATATCGTCGCGGCTCGCGCGCGCGGCATCGTGGTGACCAACGGCCCGGGCGCCAACGCGGTGGCGGTGGCCGATCATGCAATGGCGCTGCTGCTGGGCGCCGCGCGCCGGCTGCCGCAGGCGGACGCCTGGGTGCGGCAGGGCCATTGGAGCGGCTTCATGGGGCCGCAGATCACCGGCAAGCGCCTGGGCATCCTGGGGCTGGGCACCATCGGCCTGGAAATCGCCAGGCGGGGCGCCAACGGCTTCGGCATGCAGGTCGGCTATTACAACCGGCGCGCGCGGCCGGAAACCGGCTACGCCTATTTCGACAATCCGCGGGCGCTCGCCGCGGCGTCGGATTTCCTGGTCGTGGCCACGCCCGGCGGCGCGGACACGCGGCACCTGGTGGACGCCCAGGTGCTGGAAGCGCTGGGCCCCGGCGGTTACCTGGTCAATATCGCCCGCGGCAGCGTGGTCGATACGCAGGCGCTGATCGGGGCGCTGGAGGCGGGCCGCCTGGCGGGCGCCGGGCTGGACGTGGTGGAAGGGGAGCCCGAGATCCCCGACGCCCTGAAGCGGCTGGACAACGTGGTGCTGACTCCGCACAGCGCCGGCCGCTCCCCGGAAGCGGTGGACGCCACCGTGGCGCTGTTCCTGGACAACGCGGCCGCGCATTTCGCCGGCAAGCCCGTCCTGACGCCGGTTCCGGGCTAGGCGGCGCTTCCGCTAGTGGGAGAACATGACCGGCAGGGTCATGCTCTTCAGGATGGAGGCGGTTGCGCCGCCCAGCGCCCATTGGCGGAACTTGCTGTGGCCGTAGGCGCCCATGACCAGCAGGTCCGCGCTGTAGTCGGCGGCGGCATTCAGGATGGTGCTGCCCACGCCCACCCCCTTGACGTCGCGGCGCACGTGCTCGGGCGCCGGCATGCCCTGGGCCACGCAGTAGCTGGCCAGGTCATCGAAGGGGATATCGCCCTTGCCGTTGGATTCGCCTTCGTCCATGGTCAGCACGATCATGTGCGAAGCCAGGCGCAGGATGGGCGCGGCGTCCGCCAGCGCGCGGGCGGCCTCGCGGCTGCCGTCCCAGCAGCACAGCACGCGGTCGCCGATCACGGGAAACTCGCCGCTGGAAGGCAGCGCCAGGACGGGCCGGCCGGCCGTCAGCAGCGTCTGCTCGACGAATTCGATTTCATGGGCGGCTTCCACATCCTGCCGGTTTTCCTGACTGACGATGATGAGGTCGCTGGTGCGCCCCAACAGCGCGACGGTGGCGCTGGGCGAGGCTTCCCCCGCGCGCACCACGGCGGGCACGTCGGACGCGGCCGCCGATGCCAGGAAACCGTTCTGCACCGCGTCCCGGCTTTGCGTCTGGATCTCTTTCATGACGGCGGTGGCCCGCGACATGAGCACGGACTCACCGTAGTAGTACTGCGGCGGGGCGGCGTTGGCGTAGATGCCGACCAGTTCGGCCTTGTGGCGCCTGGCCAGGGCGAGCGCCGCGTCGATGCGGCGCTTGCAGTCGAATCCATGGTCCAGATGGACGGAAATGCGGCGGTACATATAGGCCTCCTTGGGTTGGGCGTCCGATACCCACATGGTTGCGCGTTCCCGGAGAACGGCCTTTGACGCGGGTCAAGAGGCCGGCAGTTTCCCGGACATGGCGCAACCCCCCGCCCTAGTGCGAGGCCGGCGCGCGTTCGACCCGTTCGCGCAGCTGCCGTATCAGGCGCGCCTGCTGGGCGATGCGGTCCAGCGGGCCGGCCAGGTCAGGGGCGGCCATCGCAACGTCCCCGGGCAGGGTCAGCGGCCGCGAGCCGGCGCCGGAGGCCAGCCCCTGCGGATGCAGCGCGCCGGCCAGGGCGTGGCCGTAGTCGCGCAGCGCGGCCGCCGCGGGCGTGCCGGCGGGCAGCGGCGGCTGGATCTCCAGCACGGTGCCGGCCGCCGTGATGCGCCGCATCGCGTTCAGCAGGTTCACGGCCGTATCGACGTTGCGGTCCCGGTGCACCGGGTTCTGCTGCAAGCGCTGCAACGATGCCTGCGCGTTGTCGGCCGACAGGCAGGCTTCGCGGCGCAGCCCCACGACGTCCGGCGCGCCGCCGTCCCCGGCCTTGCGTTCGACGAGGGCCTGCGCGTAGGCGGCGTGGCGTTCCAGCGCGCGGGCCAGCGCGCCGGCCAGCTGGCGCGGCTCTTTTTCGGGCCAGACCAGGAAACCCACCAGCAGCGCCAGGATGCCGCCCAGCACGCTGTTGAACGCCCGCAGCGCGGCCAGCGTGGGCTCATAGATCTCCGGTTGCTGGATATGGGTGACCAGCACGAACTGGGACGTCAGGAAGAAGGTGAACAACGCATAGTGGATGGTGCGAGCGGCGAACGTGCCTAGGGCGATGGGAAGCACCGCCAGCGCGACGGACAGCGGCGTGCCGAGCGCGAGACCGAGCAGCGATGCCCCGATGGCGCCGGCGACGCTGCCCAGGACGCGCTCGAAGGTGCGCTGCCAGGTGGTGGCGAAGTAGGGTTGCAGGATGAAAACCAGCGTCAGGGACATCCAGTAGCCGTGATTGACGGCAAAGGTCTTGGACAAGGCGACGGCGATGGTCGCGCCCACGCCTACGCGCAGGGCGTGGCGGAACGCGTCGGACTCGAAGCGCAGATTCTGGCGCAGCGTGCGCCAGGCGTCGCGGACGGGGTGTTCCGCCAACCGTTCGCGCGACGGCGCGGCGGGCGGGCTGCCGTGATCGAAGAGCGATTGGGCGACGGCCTGCGCGGTCTGCTGCAGGCGGTCCAGCACCGGGGCCATGCTGGCCAGGTCCGGCGCGTGGGCCAGCGCGCTGCCGCGCAGTTCGCGCAAGCCCGCGCCGTAGTGCGCCAGCCGCTCGCGCAGGCACTCGGCCTGCCTGGGGTCGTTGACGTCCGAGGTGCTGGCGATGGCATTGCAGAGCGCCGCATAGCGATGCAGCGCCTGCGAAAGGTGCGCTCCCGCGCCGCGGCCCAGCCAGCGCGGCGCGTGCGATTCCAGGAGGTCCGCGGCCGCGACCAGCGCAATGAAACTGTCCTCCGCGCTGTCCAGCAGATAAAGCAGCTGGTGCGAGCGGGCGCGCCGGGAAGGCCGCGCGTCCTGCACTTCGCGAATGCGCGCCCGCGCGGCTTCGAGCGCCGCCCGCTGGGCGCTGCGATGGGGCCGGGTAACCGCGCTCCAGGCCTGCGGCCCCGCGTCGGGCGCCAGGCCGGAATACAGGTGAGCCAGCGCCGCGGCGAAGTCCGCCAGGCCGCGATAGCAATGCGCAACCGCAAGCGTGGCGTCCTTCCAGGGGCGGCGCCGCCACACCAGGGCCGTCATCAGGACCGCCCAGACCGCGCCCGCCAGGAAGAACAGGGAATAGGACAGGCTCTCGGCGAGGGTGGGCGCGGGAAGCTCCGCCGCCACCACGAAACCTGCGGACAGCAGGGTGCCGACGATGGCCGCCGCCGGGCCCAGCACCCGCAACAGGCCGCCGAAGGTGCAGCACAAAAAGGTCAGCGGCAATAGCAACAAAAGATGACTGGCGCTGGCGCTGGCCAGGAAGCAGAACAGCGCGCCGATCAGCCCGAGCGCAAGCATGGCGCCCGCGCGCTGTCGCAACGGCCCGCCAGGATCGCCGAAGCAGGCCCAGAAGGCGGCGATGGCGGTCCAGCCCAGGCGCGGCTCATTGGCCAGCACCGCCAGGATGACCGGCGCCGCGCTGATGGCGGCGGCTTGCAGGGCGTCCAGCCACAGGACATTGCGCACGGAAGCGCGCCAGCGGGAAAACGGATTCTTCACGCGAGACAGGAAGGCAGGGGATGAGGAAGCAAACCCTACCACGCCGGCAAGGCGTTTCGTCACGGCCTGTCCACGCTATGGAACGCCGCTGCCGCAGGAGGGCGGGCATACGGGTAGTTACATATCTGTGACTTTGCCGCGTCAAACACGCAAATTTGCCTGGAACAAATGTGAGAAATCGCATAAAAATCCTTGTAGCTGGGAATGCTCACGTCCAATGTGCCTCTTTCTGCGCCCGGACAGCGCAGGCTTTGCCCAGGGGCGCCCAAGGAGCGTCGACATGACGTCGAATCACGAGGCTTCCAGAAGCTCAATGGCGAGCGACGACGAGATCGCAGCCATGGTTACAGGCAAGGATGGCCTGCGCATGCTGTTGCAGCCGCAGGTGGACCTATTGACGGGCCGGATCGTATCGGCCGAAGCGCTGGCCCGTTGGCAACATTCCAGGCTGGGCATCATCATGCCCGGCGAGTTCATCCCCGCGGTCAACCGCCTGGGCCTGGACAAGATCCTCTTCGAACGCGTCAGCCTGCGGGTGATCGACATGCTGCTCACCTTGCGGCGCGCCGGCATCGCCGTGCCGGTCGCGATCAACGCGCCCGCTTCCACGCTGTCGGACGAACGCTCGGTGGATTTCCTGCTGGGGCGCATCCATGCGGCGGAACTGCCGGCCTCGCTGGTGCGGGTGGAACTGACCGAAGACCAGCCCATCCGGGAACTGGATGTGCTGCGCGCCTCGCTTCTCAAACTGGAGAACGCCGGATGCGAGGTGAGCCTGGATGATTTCGGCACCGGGCATGCCTCCCTGAAGCTGCTGTCGGCCATCCCGCTGTCCGAAGTGAAGATCGACCAGTATTTCGTCACCCGCATGCGGCGCAGCGCCGTGGCCTTCGAGGTGCTGCGCACGGCCGCCGAACTCGCGAACCGGCTCGGGCGCCGCGTGGTGGCGGAAGGGGTGGAGAACATGGCCGACATTCCGGCGTTGCGCGCGGCCGGCTGCCGCTACGGGCAGGGGTTCGCGCTGGGCCGCCCCATGCCACTGGACGAATTGATGATGCGCCTGCGCACGCAGCGCGAGCGGGGCGATGCCCTGGCCGCGTCCGCGCCCTATGCTTCGCCCTGGCTGGACGAGTACGAGGACGTCAAGCAGGACGCCGGTCCCCCGCGCCGCGCGCGCCACGTCACCACGCAATAGCGCATCCGCCTGCGCAGGATTTACCGGCCGGGTCCTGCCTTTACCGATCTCTCCGCATGGCTCCGGGGCCGGCCGCTGCTTGCGCGCGCCGGGCCGGGCGGAGCGCGTTTGGGCACGCGGGTTGCTATCGCTAGTCCGGCGGAATGTGTCCGCTTATCAGGAGACTAGCAATGTCCACGCAGAACCAGCCCGACCAGCAAAAGCAGCCCCAGAAACAGCAGGCCCAGGAATCCCCCGGCGAGCGCCGGCAACCCGGCCAGCAACCCGGTCAGCAAAGCCAGCAGGTCGAAAAAGACCGTCAGCAACAGGGCCACGCGCCGGGGCAGCAAGGCAAGATGCCGCGCTGACGATCCTGCATCGATCAGGCGTCGACGGACAGGCACAGCGCGACCGGCATATCGCGCAGTATCTCGGCCAGCAGCAGGCTGCCATCGGGCAGCGGGCGCAGCCGTCGGCCGTCCGTCGCGTCCCGCCAGGCGCCGCCGGCCATCTCGTCGGGCAGGCTCAGTGCCGTGTCTGCCCAAAAGCCGCGCGCGTCGGCGGGGCTGCCGCAGGCATAGCCGGCCAACGCCAGCGCGCACAAGCGCGGCGCGACGATCAAGGCGCGCTGGTCCTGGCGCCGTCGCAGCCAGGCGAGCGCATGCGCCGCTCGCGCGCCGCGCGCCGCCAAGGGGATGCATGCGCCTTGCGCAAACAGCGCCGGCAACTGCGAGCGGGCGGCAAGCAGCCGCTGTATCAGCGCCTGTTTGACCGAGCCGGCGCGCCAGGCCGGCGCCGACAGGTCGATGGCCGGGGCGCTTCTCGCGCTGGCCAGAAGCGCCTCGCGGCGCGCATAGTCGACCGGACGCCGGTTATCGGGATCGACCAGGCTGAAATCCCACAATTCCGTGCCCTGGTATAGGTCCGGAACGCCGGGCAGCGTATTACGCAGCAGCGTCTGCGTAAGACTATTGATCATGCCCGCCGGCGCCAATCCGCATGCGAAGGCGGCGATCTCTCCCAGCAATCCGCGGCCCGCCGGGTCGTCAAGCAGGTAGGCGATCTGGCTGCCCGCGGCGTCTTCATAGGCGGAGTCCGGATCCGTCCAGCTGGTATGCAGCTTGGCTTCGCGCAGGGCCTTCAACTGCCATTGCGACACGCGCTCCAGCCATTGCGCCACCGCGCCGTCGGGCTGCGCCGCCCGGCTCGCGTCCCAATCCGCCGGCCAGGCGCCGACGAGCGTCTGGACGAGCATATAACGGTCGGCCAGGGTGGGCGCGCCGTCCGCCGGCAATGCCTGGATCCAGCGCAGCGCCTCATCGCGCCATTGCTCCGGCATTTCGCTCAGGGCGGCCAGGCGCGCCCTCGCGTCTTCGCCGCGCTTGTGGTCATGCGTGGCCGTGGCGAGCATGGCGCGCGGATGCGAGCGGGCGCGCGCCTCAACCAACGCGTGGAAGGCGGACGGGGACAGGGCGAAGCGATCGGGCGACGCGCCTACTTCGTTACGCGAAAGCAGCGGTCCGTAGCGGTAGAAAAGCGTGTCTTCCAGCGCCTTGGCGGCCAAGGGCGGCGTCAATTGCTGGAAGCGGCGCAGCGCCTCGAAGCGTTCCGCTCGGGCCCGCGGCTCCAGGCCGGGAAGTTCCTCGCCGTCCAGCCACCGGTCCAGCTCCGCGAGCAGGGCCGCGTCCGCGCCGCCGGGGCGAGCGTCCAGCAGAGCCGCGGCGCGTTGCAAGGCCTTGCGGCACGCCTCGCGGTCGGCCTGGCCGCGGCCGCCGTCCTCGGCATAGCTCCGATAAACGGGAAAAGCCCTGAGCACGGCGGACAGCACGCGGTCGATGGCGTTCGCGGTCCAGTCCCTGGTGCGCGCGTCCTGCCGCGCAATGCGTTCCAGGCTGCGCGCCAGCGCCAGCCGCTCGGCAGGAAAGTGCCGCTCAAGCATGCGCTGGCGAGCCGCTTCCAGCTGCACCCTCGGGGTGCGCGTGTCCCCCGTCAGGGCTTGCCAGAACGCGCGCAGCGGGACCTCGGCGGACGGCGCGTGCAGCAGCGCGCCGGCCTGGTCCATGAAGTCGTAGCCGGTCGTGCCGTCCATCGGCCAGCGCGGGTCCGGCGCCTCGCCCGGCGCCAGGATCTTTTCCACCACCAGGTAGGCGCGGTCCTGTGCGCAGGCCGCGGGCCGGGCCGGGCCCGCCCTGGCGAGGCCCTGGCGCAGGCGGCGCAGATACGCGCCCGGCGAGGCCAGCCCATCGACGTGGTCGATCCGCAGGCCGTCCAGGATGCCCTGCGCATACAGCCGCAAGACCAGCGCATGGACAGCGTCGAAGACGGCTTCGTCCTCGACCCGCACGCCTACCAGTTCGCTGATTTCGAAGAAGCGCCGCCAATTGATCTGATCCGGCGCGGTGCGCCACCATGCCAGCCGGTAATGCTGGCGCTCCAGCATGCCGTGCAGGCGTTCGCGTCCGTCGCGCCCGCGCGGGTCGTGCAGCCGCAGCAGCGCCTGGCCGCCGAATCCGCGGGGTATCGACGAGGCGGCAACGGGGTAGCGCCCGCCGGGCGTTTCGATTTCGAACAAGCCTTCAGCGGGCCCCTGGCGCAGGCGGATATCGCCGCGCGCCAGCGCATCGCCATAGGGATCCGCCAGGACGGGCAGCAGGATCCTGCCGCGCAATGCGGGGTCGGGCGCATGCCAATCGATGTCGAAATGCCGGGAATAGGCGCTGGCCTGTCCCAGGGCCAGCACGTCGCGCCACCAGGCGTTGGCCGGATCGGCGGCCATGTGATTGGGCACAATGTCCGCGATCAGTCCCAGCCCGCGCCGGCGGGCCGCCTGCGCAAGGCGTTCCAGGGCCGGCTCGCCGCCCAGCTCGGGATTGACGGCGGCGTGGTCGATTACGTCGTACCCATGCGTGGATCCGGCGCGGGCGCGGGTAATGGGCGACAGATACAGATGGCTGATTCCCATATCCGCGTAGTAGCCCACGCGGGCGCGGGCGTCGTCCAGCGTGAACCCGGCATGCAGTTGCAGCCGTGCCGTGGCGCGCGGCGCATTCATGGCCGGCCCCTGCCGGCCCGCGCGGCGTCCAGCCGCAGGCGCGGCGCGGGGTCGGCGAAGCAGGCGCGGTTGTCCAGCGGCAGGCGCTGGCGCCAGTTCGGGTGCGTGTCTATCGTGCCGGGCAGGTTCGGCTGGTCCAGCGCGCCCGTCAGGTCCTCCATGGGTACCAGCAGCAGCGGGCAGGGGGTGGAAGACACAAAGCGCAGCATGTCCGCCAGCGGCGCTTCGGAATCGCGCGCGCCGGTTCCGCTGCCGATCGCTTGCGACAGCAGCTTGCGGTCGGCGGCGCGATCGCGCCGCAGCGCGTCCTCGCTGTCTTCCGGTCCCAGCAGGCCGAGCTTGACGCGCCATTCGATGTCGCGCTCCGTCCACCAGCCGCGCGCGGTGGGCAGATCGTGGGTGGTGGTCATCGCGGCCGAATCGGCGGGCCATGCGGCTGCGGCGGCGAAGGGCGCGGGGGCCTCGGGCGGCGCGTCCGCGGTCTCGCCGGGCGCCATGTTCCGCGCCTGGCGCATGAACCACAGCACATTCATGCCCAGGACGCCGTGCCCGGAGAGCGCCTGGTTGAATCCTTCGGGCACCGTGCCCAGGTTTTCGCCGATGACGAGCGCCCGATGACGCCAGGCTTCCAGGACCGTCAGCGCGAGCAGCGTTTCCATCGGATAGCGCAGATAGGCGCCGCCGCTGGGAGGCGCGCCATCGGGCACCAGCCACAGGCGCGCCATCCCCAGGATGTGATCGATGCGCACGCCGCCCGCGTTCGCCAGGGTGGCGCGCAGCATGTCGATGAAGGCCGCGTAACCGGAGGCCGCGAGCGCCCGGGGCGAAAACGCGGTCAGGCCCCAGTTCTGGCCCAGCGGATTGTGGAGGTCGGGCGGAGCCCCGATAGACATGCGCGGCATCAGATCGGCCTGCCGGCTCCATGCGTGGCTGCCGTCCGGGCTGTCGCCGACGGCCAGGTCGGCGATCAGGCCCAGGCGCATCCCGGCCTCCCGGCCCGCGGCATGCGCGATGGCGAGGCTTTCAGCGGCAAGCCACTGGGCGAACTGATGGAAATCCACTTCGAAGGCGTGCATCCGGGCGAAGCGCCGCACCGCAGCCGACGCCGGATTCCGCCATTGCACCGGCCACTGCGTCCAGGGCGACGCATCGCCGCCGCGCACCGCATGCAGCGATTCGAACACGGCGTGATCCCGCAAGGCCTGGCCCTGTTCATTGCAGAAGCGCGCATAGCGTTCCCGCAAGTCCGCGGCGGCCACCGTCCGGAACTGGCGGTGCAGGACCCGCAGCAGGCGTTGGCGGCGCAGGCCGGCGCGCGGCCAGTCGATCCAGGCGGAGGCGTCCGGTCCGCCCGGTTCCTCGACCTGGGCGCGCCGTAGCGCCGCGACGCCGAGGACGGCGGCCGGGTTGGCATATAGCGTATTCAGGAACAGCCGGCTCGACGGGGCGTAAGGGCTGCAGCGGCCGGGCTGGGCGGCGTACATGGCATGCACGGGGCTGATGGCCAGGGCGTCCGCGCCTTGCCCGGCCGCCAGGACGGCCAGTTCGCGCAGCGCGCCGAAATCCCCGAAAGCGTCTTCCGGGCCCAGGGTTCCGGCAGCGGGCGAGCGCCTCAGGCTGTAGACCTGCGCGCACAAGCCCCAGCATCTGGCCCCGTCCTGTCCCGTCAGTTCGGCCAGGCTGGGCGCCTGCCGGGGCGCGACCGCCAGCACCGAAGTCTGGCCTGACGAGAGGGAGAGCGCGTGGTAGCCGGGTTCCTCGGGCACGGCCAGCAGCGGACTGCCGCCCGCAGCCGCGGGCGCGATGGCGCCCTCGATGAGCCGGCCGGACTCGCAACTGATTTGATACGCGCCTTGCGCATCGGCCGGCAGCGCCAGCATGGCGCCGCCGCGCGCGGCCAGCAGCGGCGGAAGCCGGGCGGCGTCCTCGGACAGGCGCCGGGCGCTTTCGCGTATGTCGCGCTCGCTGCTTGCGGGCAGCCCCAAGCCGCCCAGCAGCGCCCGCAGGGTGTCGGCGGACACGCGCTGCGGACGCAGCCGGGCATCCGTCCAGCGTTCCGCAATGCCCGCGCGGGCCGCCAGCTCGGACAGACCGGGACTCTGCTGGCCGGCCGCGCTCATGCCGCTTCCTCCAGCAACCACACCGTGGTGTCGCCGCCGAGCCCGCCGCGGGCCAGGGCATCGCAGCCGCCGGGCCGCGATTCGAACAGCAGGGCGGCGCGCGGGTCCGCGCCCGGCAGCAAGGGGGCAGGCACAGGCTGGCGCCGCGGCCCCAGGTTCGCATAGACGGACAACCGCGCGCCGTCGGCCAGTTCCCAGCGGGCAAACACCGCATGCCCGCCCATTGCGCAGGCGCCCAGGCTGGCCGCGCCCGCGAGCCTGGGCGCGATCAGGCGGGCGCGCAGCCGCAGCAGCGCGGCGTAATCGCGCATCCAGGCCTGGGCGTCCTCGCCCGGGCTCGGCCGGCTTGCGTCATAGGTCGCGGGATCATTGGGATCCGGCAGGCGGGAAGCCGCGTCCGAGAATGCGGCGAAACGCGAGAACTCGCGCTGCCGGCCCTCGCGCACCGCCTGGGCCAGGGCAGGGTCGGCGTGGCTGGTGAAGTAGAGAAAAGGGGTGCGCGATCCGCGCTCTTCGCCCATGAATATCAGCGGAATCTGCGGCGCGAGCAGTTGGAGCGCGACCGCCGCCCGCAGGCGATCGGGGCCGTCCACCAGGCCGGCGAGACGTTCCCCCAGCGCCCGGTTGCCGGTCTGGTCGTGGTTCTGCAGGAAAAGCACGAATGCGGTGGGCGGCAGCCCTGCGCTGGGCTCGCCGCGCGGCTGCCCGCCGCGGTAGCGCGAAACCTGGCCTTGGTACAGCCAACCTTCCGCGAGGCAACGCGCCAGCGCCTGCGCGGGCCGATCGGCGTAATCGGCGTAATAGCCCTGGGTTTCGCCGGTCAGCAGGCGATGCAGCACGTGATGGGCATCGTCGTTCCATTGCGCGTCATAATCGCCCCGCAGCAGGCTCGCGCGATTGTCGTCGTTCTCCACGACGAGGTGCGCACGGCGCGCGGCGGGGACGCGCCGGCGCACGTCGGCGGCCAGTTCAAGCAGCCATTCGGGCCCGGCGATCGCATGGACGGCGTCCAGCCGAAGCCCGTCGAAACGGTACTCGGTCAGCCAGTACACCGCGTTGTCCTTGAAGAACTGGCTCACGGCCGGCTGGCGGAAATCGATGGCGTCGCCCCACGGCGTGCGGATGTCCCGCCTGAAGAAGGGCGCGGCATAGCTCGACAGGTAGTTGCCATCCGGGCCGAAATGGTTGTAGACCACGTCCAGCATCACCCCCATGCCCAGCCCGTGCGCGGCGTCGATCAGGCGCTTCAGTTCATCGGGCGTGCCGTAGGCCGTGTCCGGCGCATAGGGCAGCACGCCGTCATAGCCCCAGTTGCGCGGCCCGGGAAAATCGGCGATGGGCATCAGTTCGAGCAGCGTGATCCCCAGCGCCGCGAGTTCGGGCAGCCGCGCCTCCAATCCCGCAAAGCCGCCTTCCAGGCCGACATGCGTTTCGTAGAGCACGCTTTCTTCCCACGGACGGCCGGCCCAGTCCGGATGGCGCCACGGATAGGCGTCCGGCGCGACGACGATGCTGTCGCCATGCACGTCGCCATCCTGGAGCCGGGAAGCCGGATCCGGCACGGCGATTCCGGTATCGAGCCGGTAACGGTAGCGGGCGCCCGGCGGGCAATCGACGTCCGCCTGGACATAGCCGTCGGCATCGGGACGCAGCCGGATGGGCGGGTGGCCTTCGACCTCCAGCGCCAGACCCGCGAGCGCGGACGGCGCCCACAGGCGGAACCGCGTGACGCCGCTCGCCAGGGGCAGGGCACCGACCGGGCAAGGCTGGTGGGTCATGGCGCCTCCCCGTTCACTTGCGCCGCGGCCAGCAGCACCACGCTGTGCGCGGCCACGGTCACGGCGTCCCCGGACAGGGGAATCGCCGGCGCCAGGGTCGCGGAATCCAGTTCGCGGATCCAGGCCAGGGCAGGCCCCGGCAGATGGAACGCCACCGCTTCCTGCCCGGGATTCAGCATCAACAGGGTGATATCGACGCTGCCGTCCTCCCTCGGCGCGGCCCGGCGCAGCGCCAGCACGCGTTCCTGTTCGGAGGCCCACGCCGCTTCGTCGAGCGCGGCGCCGTCGGCGTCGAACCAGGCAATGGCCGCGATGCCAGGACTCGGTTCGCGGCTTGCGTCGCCATAGCGGGCGGCGCGCACGCTGGGGTGCGCGCGGCGCAGCGCAAGCAGTCGAGCCGCGTAACGGCTCAGTTCGCGGCCGGCATCGCCCTGGGCCTGCGTCCAGTCCAGCCAGGACACCTCATTGTCCTGGCAATAGGCATTGTTGTTGCCCGACTGGCTGTTGCCGAATTCATCTCCCGCCAGCAGCATGGGCGTGCCGTCCGACAGCAACACGCAGGCGAGCAGGGCGCGCTGCACCAGCGTCCGCGTCTCCTGGATGGACGGATCCTGCGTGGGGCCTTCCTCGCCCCAGTTGCGGCTGTAGTTTTCGGCGTGGCCGTCGTTGCCGTCCTCGCCGTTGGGCTCGTTGTGGCTGCGGTCGTAGCTGACGAGGTCGGCCAGCGTGAAGCCATCGTGCGACGCGACGTAGTTGACCGTCGCCCAGGGGCGCCGGTGGCGGCGGTCGAACAGGTCCCGCGAACCGCAAAGGCGGGCCGCCATGTCGCCCCGCGTGCCGTCGTCGCCGCGCCAGTAGCGGCGCACGGTGTCGCGGAACTTGTCGTTCCATTCCGCGAAGCCGGGCGGATGATTGCTCAGCTGGTAGCCGTCCGGGCCGACGTCCCAGGGTTCGGAAATCAGCTTCAGGCGCGACAGGACCGGGTCCTGCAGGATGGCGTCGAAGAAGCCCGAGCCGGGATCGTAGCCAGTGCCTTCGCGGCCCAGGGTCACGCCCAGGTCGAAGCGGAAGCCGTCCACGCCGTAGGAGGCCGCCCAGTACCGCAGCGAGTCCGTGACCATCTGCAGCACGCGCGGATGCGAGAGGTTGACCGTGTTGCCGCAGCCGGTGTCGTTGATGTAGTGGCGCTCGTCGCCGGGCACCAGCCGGTAGTAGCTGGCGTTATCGAACCCGCGCCAGGACAGTGTCGGCCCCAGTTCATTGCCTTCGCAGGTATGGTTGTAGACGACGTCGAGGATCACCTCGATGCCGGCGGCATGCAGCCGGCGGATCGCCTGGCGCAGCTCGTTGGGATGGTGCTGCAGGTAGGAGGGCTCTGGCGCGAAGTAGGACAGCGTGCTGTAGCCCCAGTAGTTGCGCAGTCCGCGTTCGGTGAGGAAGCGGTCTTGCAGGAAGGCATGGACGGGCAGCAGTTCCACGGCGGTGACGCCAAGGCGCTGGAGGTGTTCGATGAAGCGCGGGTCGGCCAGGGCCGAGCAGGTGCCGCGCAGCGGCGGCCGCAGGTCCTCCCGCAGCATCGAGGCGCCGCGCACGTGGACCTCGTAGACGGTGGTGTCGCTCCAGTGCGTGGCCGGCGGGCGGCTGTTGCCCCAGATGAATGGCGCTTCCTCGGCCACGATCGCCTTGGGCATGGCCGGCGCGCTGTCGCGCCGGTCGAAGGTGAGATCGGCGCGCGCATTGTTCATGCGATAGCCGAAGAGCGCGTCGCTCCAGCGCAACGGCCCCGTCAGCTGGCGCGCGTAGGGATCCAGGAGCAGCTTGTGGGGATTGAAGCGGTGGCCATTGCGCGGGTCGTAGGGGCCGTGGACGCGGTAGCCGTAGACCAGCCCCGGATGCGCGTCCGGCAGGTAGCCGTGCCAGATTTCGTCGGTGCATTCCGGCAGGTCGAAGCGGCGCAACTCCTTGCGGGCCCTGGTATCGAACAGGCAGAGCTCGATGCGGGTGGCGTTCGCGGAGAAGACGGCGAAATTCACGCCCAGCCCGTCGCTGACCGCGCCCAGGGGATAGGGCAGGCCGCTATGGATGCGCGTCAATTGAGTGGGGTCCATGCGTTCAACCCTCGTGCAATAGGAAAAGGGTGGCCAGGGGCGGCAGGGTCAGGGACAAGGCCTGGGGCTGCCCATGCGCGGACACCTCGGCCGTGCGGGCGCGTCCGCCGTTGCCCTGGCCGCTGCCGCCGTAGTCCGCGGCGTCGGTATTCAGTTTCTCGGCCCAGGAGCCCGCGCGCGGAACGCCGATGCAATAGTCGTGGCGGGCGACGGGCGTGAAATTCGAGACCGCCAGCAGGTGGCTCTGCCCGTCGCTGCGGACGAATGCGACGACGCTGTTGTCGCGGTCGTCGAGAATCGACCAGGCGAATCCCGCCGGATCGGCGTCCAGCGCGTGCAGGGCGGGCAGGGCGCGATACAGGCCGTTCAGGTCGGCGACCAGGCGTTGCATGCCGCGATGGCCCGGGTGGTCGAGCAGGTTCCAGTCCAGGGCGGCGTCGTGGTTCCATTCCGTCGGCTGGGCCAGCTCCCCGCCCATGAAGAGCAGCTTCTTGCCGGGATGCGCCCACATGAACGCGAGATAGGCGCGCAGGTTGGCCTGCCGGGCAGCCGTGTATCCAGGCATCTTGCCCAGCAACGAACCCTTGCCGTGCACCACTTCGTCGTGCGAGAGCGGCAGGATGAAGCGCTCGCTGTACGCGTACACCATGCCGAACGTGACGTCGTGATGATGGTGCTTGCGGTGCACAGGATCGTGCGCCAGGTAGCGCAGCGTGTCGTGCATCCAGCCCATGTTCCATTTGTAGTGGAACCCCAGGCCGCCATCGGCCACGGGCGCCGTCACCCCGGGCCAGGCCGTGGACTCCTCGGCCACCATGATCGCGTCGGGGACCGCCTCGCGCACGGCGCTGTTCAGGTCCTGCAGGAAGCGCACGGCCTCCAGGTTCTCGCGCCCGCCGTAGCGGTTGGGGATCCATTGGCCGGGCTGCCGGCTGTAATCGCGGTACAGCATCGAGGCCACGGCATCCACGCGCAAGCCGTCGACGTGGAAGTGTCTCAGCCAGTGCAGCGCGCTGGCGATCATGAAGGCCTTTACTTCGGTCCGGCCCAGGTTGTAGACCAGGGTGTGCCAGTCGGGGTGGTAGCCTTCGCGCGGATCTTCGTACTCGTACAACGCGGTGCCGTCGAAGCGGGCCAGTCCGTGCGCGTCATCGGGGAAGTGCGCGGGCACCCAGTCCAGGATGACGCCGATACCGGCGCCGTGGCAACGGTCGACGAAGCGGGCGAAGGCGGCGGGCGGCCCATATCGGGCGGTCGGCGCGAACATGCCCAAAGGCTGGTAGCCCCAGGATCCGCCGAACGGGTGTTCCATGATCGGCATGAGTTCCACATGGCTGAATCCCATGGCGCGCGCGTAGGCGGGCAGCTTGTCGGCCAACTGGTCCCAGAGGCAGGCGCCGTCGCCGGGCGCGGCCCAGGAGCCGGCGTGCACTTCGTAGATCGAGATCGGGGCGGAGGGAGCGTGGCGTTCGAGTCGTTCTTGCATCCATGCCTTGTCCTTCCAGGAATAGGGGGTGGGGTCGTCCACGACGGATGCCGTGGCCGGAGGCGCTTCACTGCGGCGGGCCATGGGATCGGCCTTCAGCTGCTGGCGGCCGGCCCCATCGGTGATCGCGAATTTGTAGCGTTCGCCCGGCTGGATGCCGGGGATGAAGATTTCCCAGACTCCCGCGCGGTGCCGCAGGCGCATACCGTGGCGACGGGCGTCCCAGCCATTGAAGTCCCCCACGACCGCGACGCGCTTGGCGTTGGGCGCCCACACCGCGCAACGCAGGCCCGATACGCCGTCCACGTCCGCCAGGCGCGCGCCCAGCGCCTCGGCGGCGCGGCGCCAGGATCCGTCGGCGAGTTCGCGCAGCGTGTCTTCGTCCAGCAGCGCCCCGAACGCGTAGGGGTCCTCGGTCAGCTGTTGCGCGCCGGGCCAGCGGATGGCGAGCCGGTACGACGCGCCGTCGCCCGGGCGGGCGTAGGGCACCTGGCCGGCATACAGGCCTTGCCCCTGCTCGCGCAGCGGCGTGCGCGCGCCTTGCGGATCCAGCGCGTCGACACCCAGCGCGCCCGGCGCATACACACGCAACCACCCGTGATGCGGTCCCAGCACCGCAAAGGGATCCGGGTGCAGGCCGGCCGCCAGCGCGGCCAGCTCGGCCGCATCGACCAAGCCCATCGCATCGCCCGAATCGGTCCGCGCATCCTGGCTCATGACGATTTTCCTTCCGCTTCGATCGCGGCCGACAGCAAGAGATGGCGGGCCAGCTCCGTCAGCGCGCACAAGGGAATCGAGATCCAGTCCGGCCGGTGAGCCGCTTCGTAGCTCACCTCGTAGGCGGCCTTTTCCAGCTGGGCCAAGGCGAGCAGCGAGGCCTCCTGGTCCTCGGACGGGATCAGGATCGAAGGGCGGGCGTCGCGGTAACCCTGCAGAAAGGCTTCGGCCGCGCGCAGCCGGAAGCGCGCCAGCAGCGCATCGCGCCGTTCCGCCGTGGCCGCCGCGGCGGGCGCGCCCGGCGTCTCGGCCGCCCCGGCATTGGCGTCCGCCGGGCCGCCGCCGATGGCATCGGCGCGGGCCATGGAAGCCGCCGCATAGTCGAAGGACCGCAACATGCCCGCGACGTCCCGGTAGGCCGACGCCAGGGCGCGGCGCGCGCGCAGGCCGCTGGCGGGTTCTCCTTCGAAATCGATGATATAGGCATCGGCCTGGGCCACCAGCACCTGTCCCAGGTGGAAGTCGCCGTGCGTGCGCAGGCACAGGACGCCCGTTTCGGCCTGCGCCATGGCGGCCACGCGGGCCGCCAGCCGGGCATGGTGCTCGAAATACCATTCCGCGCAGGCGCGCGAGGGCGCTTCCAGTTGATCGAAGCGCGCGCGCAGGTCGCGTTCGGCCCGTTCCAGCAGACGCTGCACGTGCCGGGCTCGCGCGTCGGCGTCCGCCTGGCTTGCCCGGCGCGGGCGGAAGGCCGGATCTTCCGTGGGTTGCGCCAGCGCGGCATGCATCTCCGCCAGGCGCGCGCCGATGGTGGTTGCCATCGCCGCGTAGCCCTGCAGCCCCTGTTCGAATTCCTCGGGATCCTGTCCGACGAGCAGCGCATTGGCCAGCGTGCGCTTCAGGGTGTCCAGCGTCCAGTTCCAGGCGTCGCCTTCGTTGGCGACGTAGCGGTGCGCGATCGCCAGGGTGTGGACGACGCCGTCCGCGTCGACGCGCTGCACTTCGCCCAGCAGCGCCGGAACGTTGGCGTAGCCCGCATGCGTGAGATAGCGGGTCATCTCCGCTTCGGGCGAGCCGCCGGCCCGCACGGCGCGGATCAGTTTCAGGATGACCTGGCCGCCGACGATGACCGAACTGTTCGATTGCTCGGCGGTGAGCCATTGCAGTTCGGCATCGTCGGCAATCTCCAGCGCGGCCAGCCCCTGTTCCGGCAGAAATCGGATGACGCCCGGCTTGTCACCGGGCTTGCCGCCGCTGCGTCCGTCCAGCTCGGTGCCGGCCTGCAGCGCCTTGAGGACGCCGTGGACGAAGCCGGGCTGCAGGAAGGCGTCGGCCAGCATGCCGACCTCGGCGCCGCGGCGGACCCGGGCGATGGCGTACTGGATGGGCGCGCTTTCGTCCCAGACCAGCACGAAGGGCGCCTGGGCGCGCAGGCCGGTGACGCCATCCTGGGGCTCGACCTCGGCCCAGTAGTATTCCCCACTGGCGGTGGTGAATGGCGTGGCGTAGGCCAGGCGCGCGCGCGCCGGCGGTTCGCTTGCCGGGTACCAGCGCTGACGCGCCAGGTACTGCGGCAGGATTTCGCGTTCCAGCGTCTCGCGCGAGGCGTCCGTCAGCGCGGCCCCGCCCCGCGCGCGCAGCACCAGGGTGACCAATTCGGGCATCTGGGCCGGCGCGGTGGCATGCCAGTCGGGCGGGGCGGCGTCCACGCTCAGGTCCATCCAATAGAACGCGTAGGGCGGCAGCGTCAACAGATAGGGCAGTTCGCCGATCGCCGGGAACGGTGTGCCACCCAGCATCTCGACGGGCACGCGGCCTGCGAACTCCTGCAGGGGCAGCTCCACCGGCTGGGCCGCGTTGGAAAGATTCGCCACGCACAGAATGGTCGTGTCCTGCCATTGGCGCAGGTAGGCGAGGATCTTGCGGTTGCCGGCGAAGATGAAGCGCAGCGCGCCCCGCCCGAAGGCCCGGCTCTGGCCGCGCTGGGCCAGCAGGCGGCGGGTCCAGTTAAGCAGGGAGTGGGGGTCGCGCTGCTGCGCCTCGACGTTGACGGCTTCGTAGCCGTACAGCGGCCCCATCAGCACGGGCAGCGGCAGCCGCTCCGGATCCGCGCGCGAAAACCCGCCATTGCGGTCCGGAGACCATTGCATCGGCGTGCGCACGCCGTCGCGGTCGCCCAGATGCACGTTGTCGCCCATGCCCAACTCGTCGCCGTAATAGAGCACCGGCGTGCCGGGCATGGACAGCAACAGGCTGTTCATCAGTTCCACGCGGCGGCGGTCGCGCTCCAGCAATGGGGCCAGCCGCCGGCGGATGCCCAGGTTGATGCGGGCGCGTGGATCGGCCGCATACACGTTCCAGAGATAGTCGCGCTCGCGGCTGGTCACCATTTCCAGCGTCAGTTCGTCGTGGTTGCGCAGGAAGATCGCCCACTGGCACGAAGCGGGAATATCGGGGGTCTGCCGGATGATGTCGGTGATGGGAAAACGGTCTTCCTGGGCGATCGCCATGTACATCCGGGGCATCAGCGGGAAATGGAACGACATATGGCATTCGTCGCCCTCGCCGAAGTACTCCTGCGCGTCCTCGGGCCATTGGTTGGCCTCTGCCAGCAACAGGCAATGCGGGTACTCGGCGTCGATCACGGCCCGTATCTGCCTGAGCACTTCGTGCGTTTCCGGGAGGTTCTCGTTGTTGGTGCCTTCCCGCTCCACCAGGTAGGGCACGGCATCCAGGCGCAATCCGTCCACGCCCATGTCCAGCCAGTACCGCATGACCGACAGCACTTCTTTCAGCACCTGCGGATTGTCGTAGTTCAGGTCCGGCTGGTGGGAATAGAAACGGTGCCAGAAGTACGCGTTCGCGACCGGGTCCCAGGTCCAGTTGGATTTCTCCGTGTCGCAGAAGATGATGCGGGTGTCGGCGTAGGCCTTATCGTTGTCCGACCAGACATAGAAGTTGCGGGCCGCCGAGCCGGGCTTGGCGGCCCGGGCCCGCTGGAACCATGGGTGCTGGTCCGAGGTGTGGTTCACCACCAGCTCGGTAATGACGCGCAGGCCGCGCGCATGCGCCGCCCGGATCAGCTTGCGCACGTCGGCCACAGTGCCATAGTCGGCGTGCACGCCGCGGTAGTCGGCGATGTCGTACCCGTCGTCGCGGCGCGGCGAAGGGTAGAAGGGCAGCAGCCAGATCGTATTGACGCCCAGGTTCGCGATGTAGTCCAGCTTGGAGACGAGGCCGGGCAGGTCGCCGACGCCGTCGCCGTTCGAATCGAAGAAGGACTTGACGTGCAACTGGTAGATGACCGCATCCTTGTACCAGAGGTCGTCGTCCTGGATAGGCTGGGTTTCGCTGATCATGTCAAAGAGTGCAATGTCATCCGTGCAGCGACAGGCGCCACACACGATAGGGTTGATCGGGATGCAGCGTCAGGCTGCGCGTCTTGCCCTGCCAGGACTCGCGGCTTTCCCCCAGCAGGTCCTCGGCGGCGAGCAGGCCCTCGTCGGGCTCGCCGAACAGCCAGAACGGCGCCTCGATGCGCGCCGCCTGCGGCTGGAACGGGTCCAGGCTGATCGCGGCCAACACCACGTTGCCGTGGCCTGGCGTGCTCTTGTAGAACGCCAGCACGCGCTCGTTGCCGCTGTCCGCGAGCGTCAGGCCCCGATGGCTTTGCAGGGCCGGATTCGCGCGGCGGATCTGGTTCAGCCGGGCGATCTCGGCGCGGATGTTCCCCGGGCCGTGCCAGTCGCGCTGGCGCAGTTCGTACTTCTCCGAGTCCAGGTATTCCTCCCGGCCCGGCAACGCGGCCGCCTCGCAGAGCTCGAACCCGCTGTATACGCCCCACAGGCCGGCGCCCAGCGCCGCCAGGGCGGCGCGGATCAGAAAGCCCGGTCGCCCGGACGTCTGCAGGAAGTACGGATTGATGTCGGGCGTGTTGACGAAGAAATGCGGGCGGAAGAAGTCCGCGACGGGCGGCGACGAGACTTCCCGCAGGTACGCCGCGAGCTCGGCCTTGTCGTTGCGCCAGGTGAAGTAGGTATACGACTGGCTGAAGCCGACCTTGGCCAGCCGGTACATCATCTTCGGCCGGGTGAAGGCCTCGGACAGGAAGATCACGTCCGGGTACTCGGCATGGACGTCGGCGATCAGCCATTGCCAGAAGGGCAGCGGCTTGGTGTGGGGATTGTCTACCCTGAAGATGCGCACGCCGTGCCGGGCCCAGAACAGCACCACGTCGCGCAGCGCCCGCCACAGGGCAAGCTTGCGCGCGCGCCGGGGCGGCGGGCCGTAGAACCCGACGTTGACGATGTCCTCGTACTTCTTGGGCGGATTCTCGGCATAGCGCAGCGAGCCGTCCGGGCGCCAGGAGAACCAGTCGGGGTGCTGCGACAGCCAGGGATGGTCGGGCGAGCACTGGATCGCGAAATCCAGCGCGATTTCCATGCCATGCTCCCGGGCCGCGCCCACCAGTCTCAGGAAATCCTCCAGGCTGCCCAACTGCGGCTCGATCGCGTCGTGCCCGCCTTCCGCGGCGCCGATGGCGTAGGGACTGCCGACATCGCCCGGCCCGGCGCGCAGGCTGTTGTTGCGGCCCTTGCGGTTGCGCTGCCCGATGGGATGGATGGGCGGCAGGTAGAGCACATCGAAACCCATCGCGCGCACGTCGGGCAGACGCGCGATGACATCGTCGAACGTCCCGTGGCGGCCCGGCTCGGACGCTTGGGAGCGCGGGAACAATTCGTACCAGCTGGAGAAACAGGCCTGGGCGCGGTCCACCCAGAGCGGATAGGGTTGGGGGCTGACGGTTTCGAACGGCCGGTCGTCCAGGGCGCGCATGGATCGCGCGAGGTCCGCATCCAGCAGGACGGACACCTGTTCCGCGGCCGGGGGCTCGGCCTGGCCGGAAGCAGGAGGGGCCAGCCTGTCCAGCGCATCGCGCACGGGCGCGGTATCGGCCGGCGGCGCGGCGTCCCCCCGGGCCAGGGCGTCGCGCAGCAGCGCCAGGCCCTCCTGTATCTCCAGGCGCAGGTCCAGGCCGGCCCGGTGTTTCAGTTCAAGATCGTGGCGGAAGGTCTGCCAGGCATCGAGCCAGGCGCTGATGACGAACTCGTGGGAGCCGATGCGGCGCGGCCGGAACGCGGCCTCCCAGCGATCGTTCTCGCCGCGCGTGAGCGGCACGGTCCGCCAGCGCATTTCGTCCACCGCGCGCCAACGCAGCTCGGCCGCCAGCTGCTCATGGCCATCCATGTAGATGTCCGCCTGGACCACGATGCGCTCATGGGGAATGCACTTGACGGCGAAAGCGCCGCCGTCCACCGCGGGGCCCGCCTGTTCGACGGCAATGCGCGGATTCGCGCTGCCATCCCCGCGGGCCCGATGGCGGCGCGACGGCTCGCGCACCGGCTGCGTGGGTTCGAGCAGGAACAGGGCGCAATCACCCGGCGCCAGCGTATGGCCGGCCGTCGTTTCGCCGACGGGCGGGGCAAGGGGGACGATGTCCGCGGCCGGCAGCATCGGCGCCAGCGCGTCCCAGTCCAGCTCGGCGGCGGCGCTGGCGGACGGATTCACCGCCAGCGCCGCCGTAGCGCCTTCGGCGGTGCCGCGCAGCAACACCGTGCAGCGGCCGTCTCGCCCGCCCGACATGCGCAGCGGGCCCCTCAGGCCCGCGTCGGCGAACCAGCGGTTGACGGCCTCGACGTCCGGTAGCACGCGTTCGTCGCCATCGTCCAGCATGAGGCCGTCCGCGCAGAGCGCCGCCGCCCAGAGGGCGCGCCTGCCGCGGCCCGCCGTTGCGGGCGATGCCTTGTCCGCTTGGGGAGGCGAGGCGATGACGGGGCCCAGCGCTCTCAGCCGCGCATCTTCCTCGGCCAGCCACTCGGCCTTGAAATTCCACCACGGCAACGATGAGAACAGGCCGTCGAAACTGGCGCCGCGCAGCCCGGCAAGCGCGGCCGGAGCCAGGCCGGGAGCCCAGGCCAACAGCCTCAGGCCGGGATGGTGCCGCCTCAGCCTGGTCGCCAGCGCCGCCCAATCGTCACCCGCCAGGCTTTGCGGCGCGTGGAAGGCAAAACCCGTCACGCCATGGCTGGCCCAGCGTTCCAGGCGGTCGATCCAGGACGCCAGGAATCCCGCCGGCAGCGGGCCCGGGCGCAGGTACCGCACGCGACGGGCCTCGGCGGGCTGCCGAGGATCGCGCGCGGGATCCTCGGGCGGAGACGAGTACCAGTCCGGGCCGCAGGTGCCCGCGACCGCGTTATGCGCACAGCGGTCCAGCAGGACGTCCACGTATAGCGCCAGCCCATGCTCTGCCAGTTGCCCCGCGACGCGGTCGAACCATTGCGTGATCGGAACGGCAACGCCGTCCAGCATGGCGCTGTCGGCGTCCAGGGGCGCCTGCGTGGCGCTGTCCGGAGCCAGCAACCAGGGCGCCGGCAACAGCAGCGCGTTGAACCCGCGCCGCCGCAGGCGCGCGTAGAGGGCGGGACCCAGCGCGGCGGCCGGGTCCGATGGCGGCGGGCCTTGCGCGCCGCCGCGGGCATGGTACAGGCGCAGGGGCGCCTGGACAGGGACGGCGGCGGTCGTGGTCGGCACCGGCTTGCTCCCTACACCGGCGCGGGCATCGCGCTGCCGGAACGTCGCCGCGCGCGGAGCGCCGCGGCGCCCAGGGCGCGATCGGCGCGCGCCGGCGCCGCGCTCCGGAAATCTGCGCCGGCCAGCGAGCGGTACAGGCTGGCGTACAAGCCTATGGCGGAGCGCCAGCCGAAGTCGGCGCTCATTGCATTGCGCTGCATGATCCGCCACAGCATGGCGTGTTCGCGCAAACCCACCGCGCGCGCGATCGCTTCGCCCATGGCGGCCGGGCTGTCGCCGTCGAACAGCAAGCCGTTGGCGGACGCCATGGCGGACAGCGGCGCGCGCGGCCCGGGGTCCTCGATGGTGTCGGCCATGCCGCCGACGCGCGAACCGATGGGCAGCGCGCCGTAGCGCATGGCATACAGCGGCGTGAGGCCGAAGGGTTCGAAGCGGCTCGCGTGCAGCAGGATGTCGGAGCCGGCGTGCAGGCGATGGGCCGCCGGCTCGTCGTAGCCGATGTGGGCGGCGCAACGTCCCGGATAGCGTTGCGCCAGCTCTTGCAGCGCGCCTTCCAGCCGGTGGTCGCCCTGGCCGAGGATGGCGATCTGCAGGTTCGGATGCCGTTCCAGCGCCTCCGGCAGCGCCTGCACGGCCACGTCGGCCATCTTCTGTTCGGTCAGGCGGCTGCCCATGGACATCAGCGTCGCGCCCGCATCCACGGCCAGCCCGTACTCATGCTGCAGCGCGGCCTTGCAGCGCGCCTTGTTGGACAGGTCGCCGACCGAGAAGCGCAGCGCGCCCAGGTGCGGGTCCCTGGCCGGGTTCCACAGGACGTTGTCGATGCCGTTGGGGATGGGCAGCAAGTCGCCGGCACGGCGCCGCAACAGTTCGTCCAGGCCGCAGCCGAATGCGGGCGTCATGATTTCGCGCGCATAGGTATGGCTTACCGTCGTGACCCGGTCCGCGTAGCGGATGCCGGCCTTGAGGAAGTTCAGCTGCCCCCAGGCCGCGGCGCCGTCGCCGCCGCGATAGGCTTCCGGTATGCCCAGGCTTGCCGCGCATTCCATCGGGAAACAGCCCTGGAACGCCAGGTTATGGATGGTCATGACGCTGCGGGTCTCGCGCAGGCCGCAGGCCCGCAGCAGCAAGGGCACCAGCCCCGCATGCCAGTCGTGCGCATGCACGAGTTTCGGCGTGACGATGCCCGGCAGGCCGCCCGCCACGCGCACGGCGGCATGCGCCAGCGCCGCGTACCGCAGGGCGCTGTCGGCGTACTCGCGTCCCGCTTCGTCCAGGTAGATGCCGGGGCGGTCGTACAGCGCGTCGTTCTCGATCAGCAGGAAATCCAGGCCGGATTGGGGACACCGGCCCGCGATCAGCCGCGCGTCGCCGCCGGGAAGATTGTGCAACGGCGCCACGACGCGGGTCTCCTCCAGCCGCGCCTGCACGCCGCGGTAGGCGGGCAGCAGAATGGTCACAGGCATGTCCGCCTGCGCCAGCGCCCGGGCCATTCCCGTGATGGCGTCTCCAAGGCCGCCCGTTTTTGCCAGGGGAAATGCCTCGGCCGCCACTATCAGGGTTCTAGTCGTCGCCATGCCTGCTCCCATTGCGCTGCGAAGCGCCGAGAAAAAAGCGACGCGTCCGCCGAAGCCCTTCCAGGCGCAAGTAGCGTGCCCAAACGCGGCCGGCCTTGTTTTCTTTTGTATCGATGGCCATCGGCAGGCATGGCGTTTGCTGCGTTCATGGCTTTGCGTCATTCACCCCGGGGAGCAGCCTATGAAAACCGTGTCGGACTTCGTTCTGGAGAGACTCTCGCAATGGGGCGTCAGAAGGGTATTCGGGTATCCCGGCGACGGGATCAATGGGCTGATCGGCGCATTCGGACGGACGGAGGAACCGCTGGAATTCGTACAGACCCGCCACGAGGAGAGCGCGGCCTTCATGGCTTGCGCCCACGCGAAATTCACGGGGCAGGTGGGCGTGTGCATGGCGACATCCGGGCCGGGCGCGATCCATCTGCTCAATGGCCTCTATGACGCCAAGCTGGATCACCAGCCCGTGGTCGCGCTGGTCGGCCAGCAAGCGCGCAGCGCCCTGGGCGGCGACTATCAGCAGGAAGTAGACCTGATCAGCCTGTTCAAGGACGTGGCGCACGATTTCGTGCACATGGCCGCGAGCGCCGAGCAGGCGCGCCACATGATCGACCGGGCGCTGCGGATCGCCATCGAGCGGCGCAGCGTCGCCTGCGTCATTTTTCCAAACGACGTGCAGGATTTGCCGGCGGTTGAAACGCCGCCGCGCGAACACGGAACCGTCCGCACCGGCATAGGCCTGACGTCTCACGCCGGCGTGCCCGGCGAAGCCGCCTTGCGCAACGCGGCCGACATCCTGAACCGGGGCGAACGGGTCGCCATACTCGTGGGAGCGGGGGCGCTCGAGGCGGGCGCCGAGGTCCGCCAGGCGGCGGAACGGCTCGGCGCGGGAGTGGCCAAGGCCCTGCTGGGCAAGGCCGTGGTGCCCGATGCACTGCCATACGTGACCGGCTGCATCGGCCTGCTCGGCACGCAGCCCAGCTGGGACCTGATGAACGAATGCGATACGCTGCTCATGGTAGGAACCTCGTTTCCCTACGCGGAATTCCTGCCGCCGGAAGGACAGGCGAGGGCGGTTCAGATCGACCGCGACGGGCGCAAGCTCAGCCTGCGCTACCCCGTCGAGCTGGGCCTGGTGGGCGACAGCCGCCTCACGCTGCAGGCCCTGATCCCGATGCTGGAACAGAAGGCGGCGCGGCGCTGGCGCGAGCGCATCGAAAAGCAGGTCTCCCGGTGGCGCGAGACCGTGCGCGAGCGCGCGCTGGTGCAGGCCCGGCCGCTGAATCCGCAGCGCCCCTTCTTCGAACTGTCCGGGCGGCTTCCGCCCGAGTGCATCCTGACCTGCGATTCCGGTTCGGCCGCGAACTGGTATGCGCGCGACGTGGACTTGCGGGACGGCATGATGGCGTCGCTCTCGGGCGGCCTGGCCACGATGGGCTGCGGCGTGCCTTACGCGCTGGCCGCCAAGCTCGCCTACCCCGAACGGCCCGTGATCGCGCTGGTGGGCGACGGCGCCATGCAGATGCTGGGCATCAACGAACTGATCACCATCGCGCACCGGTGGAAGGCATGGACCGATCCCAGGCTGGTCGTCATGGTGCTGAACAATGGCGACCTGAATCTGGTGACCTGGGAGCAGCGCGTCATGGGCGGCGCCCCCCGCTTCGCGGATTCGCAATGGCTGCCCGAGTTCTCCTATGCGGACTATGGACGCCTGCTGGGCCTGGAAGGCATCCGGGTGGACAGCCCCGAGGAGGTGGGGCCCGCCTGGGACCGCGCCCTGGCGGCCGCGAAACCCGTGGTGCTGGAGATGGTGACCGACCCCGAAATGCCTCCCTTGCCGCCGCACATACCCGCCAAGCAGGTGGGCGCCTACGTGCGCGCGCTGCGCAAGGAAGAAGCGGCGGCGGGCGGCGCGGCGCTGCGCGCCACGATCAAGCAATGGTGGGCGGGCTGAATCCGCGTCCGCCGCCGTGCCCAAGCTTTGCGTACTGTTCAGGAGCCCATCATGGCAAAGCCCACAACGCCACAATCGCCCGATTCCGGACGGGGAGGCCGGCCCGCGCCGGACCAGAGTCCGGCCGAGCATCCGGCGCCCGACCCGTCCGGCCGCAAGCCCGACAAGCATGGGCATTGGCCGCCCGACAGTCTGCCCAACCCCATGCCCGGACTGGACCCGCAGCAGACGCCCGGCATCGACCGGCTGTCGGGCACGCCGCTTGCGGATCCCGCCCGCATCCGCGCCGGACAGGCCTGGAGGCGGACTTTTTCAAGGAGACCCTATGAGCAAGCATGAAAGATTGCGCGACATGTTCCATCCGGCGGACGGTTCCGCGCGGACGATCCGGGAGTTGATCTCCGGGACGGAGGCGCTACTGCGCAGCACGGCCAGCTATGGCGGATCCGAGATCGAATCCGCCCGCGACCGGCTCAAGCAGCAGTTGGAGGCCGCGCGCGAACAGGCCAAAGGCTGGGAGCGCATCGCCTGGGACCGCGCCAGGAACGCCTCGCACGCCGCCGACGACTATGTGCATGAGAATGCCTGGAAGAGCGTGGCCGGCGCGGTCCTGATCGGCGTGCTGGCCGGCGCCTGCCTGATGTCGGACCATAGGCGCCGCTGAAGCATCTCATCCTTTTTGCCCATTGATGATCCGCGCAGGATCCAGGACGATGCACAGGTTGCGCCCGGCGCAAGGCTACGCGGGGGCGGGGCCGGGAAGGCCGGTCCCCCCTTTCAATTCGGGAGCCCACGATGAGCATGAACGCAGTCGCGCCGCGCGGCCGCTCGCCCTGGGGCAATGCCCTGGCGGTGGTCGTCCTGCTCGCGGCGGTGGCTGGCGTCCTGGCCTTCGCCGCCGTCCGCATTGCGGAGCAGCGCATCGCCAACATGCTGGGGCCTCGCAGCCAGGTGGCCGACGTCCGGGTAGGGTTCACCGAGGTAGTGCTGACGGACGTGGTCGTCAGCGGCGGGCAGGGGCAGGCCGGCGCGCGGGCGCGCCGCATCGTCCTGCGGCCCGAATGGTCGGCGCTGCTGCAACATGAGGCCGTGTTCACCAGCGTGCTGGTCGAAGGCTTCGACTTCGCGGTCGTGCGCGAGGCGGATGGCGACATGGCCATCGCCCCGGCCCTGCAGGCCGCCCTGCGCACGAGCGAGCGCGGGGAAGGGCGGGCGCGCCGGGGCCCGGCCATACGCATCGCGAACCTGGTGCTGCGCGACGGCCGGCTGGCGTTCGAGGACAAGGTCGTGTCCAAGCCAGCGCACCGGATTCCCTTCACCCACGTCCAGGCCAGACTGAGCCCGGTGTCCGTGCCGGGCGACGGCACGCGCAGCAATATGGAATTCAGCGCCAATATCGACGACCCGCGAGGCGGGACGGTGCGCGCCCAAGGCTCGCTGGTCGTGGGCGGCACGGACGCGGACATCAAAGTCACCGTGCGCGGCATGGGCATCCGCCACGCGGCGCCGTACCTCGCCGAGAATGGCGCAGGATCGCTGGCCGCGGGCACGATGGACCTGGACATGGACACCGCCATCGCCAACCGCGAACTGCGGGCATCGGGCGCCGTGGCCTTGAGCGGCCTGAAGTTCGGCGGCGACGGCTCTCTGTTCTCACTGCCACGCAAGGCGGTGCTGGCCGCGCTGAAGGACAACACTGGCGTCCTGCGCTTCGATTTCGCGCTGGCGGGCAATCTCGACAACCCCAGGTTCTCCGTCACCCGCGGGTTTTCCGCCCAGGTGGCGCAAGGGTTCGCGCACGCAATCGGCGTCGGCGCGGAGGGCGCGGCCGAGGGCGTGACGGGCGCGGTGAAGGAATTGGGGAACGCCCTGTCCGACCTGCTCAGTCCACAGCCTTGAACGACGAGCCGCCCCGTTCTCGCGGATTGCCCGGCTTGGCCGCCGCGCCGGCTTGCGTCCTGCGGCGCGCGTGACGCAGGCGTAGCTCGATCAGCAGGAAGGCCGCAAGCGCCAGGCATAGCGGAGCGAATGCGTAGAGCGCGCGGTAGACCAGCGCGGCCCCCAGCACTTCGGGGGCGGGGATCTGCGGGGCCAGCGCCGCCACGAAAATCGCTTCGGTGGTGCCCAGGCCGCCCGGCACACGGATGACGACGGCGGCGAAGCTGGTGCACAGCAGGACCCCGAGCACTGCCGGATAGCCCGCCTTCCCCTGCAACAGCACGTAAACGATGGCCCCCATCAAGGCCCAGGACAATGCCGCCACCGCGCTTTGCGCCAGCGCCATGCCGGCGCCGGGCAAGACCGCGTGCTGGCCCATCCACGTCCAGGTCCTGCGGCGCGCCAGCGCGCAGAAGGCCAGATAGGCGGCGGCCAGCGCCAGCAACGCCACGCCGGGCAGGCGCAGCACGTTCGGGCCGCCCCAGCCCTGGGGCACCGGAACCGCGCCCCAGGCGAACAGCGCCCCGGCCAGCCAGCCGTAGCCGATCCAGTTCGACGCGGCCGAAAACAGCGCGACCCGGGTGGCGACCGATTTGCGGCAGCCCAGGCGGGCGTACAGACGCAGCCGCGCCCCCAGCCCGCCGATCAGCACGCCGAGGTTCAGGTTCAGGGCGTAGCTCGTCATGGCCACGCCCAGCACCTTGGGCCAGGGCAGGGTATGGCGCGTGTAGCGCTTGCCCAGCAGGTCCATGGCTCCGTAGGCCAGGTATCCGGCAACGACCAGCCCCGACGCCAGCGCAATGGTGCCGGCCGGAATTTTGCGCATCGAGATCCAGACCTGCGCCCAATCCACCGCGCGGCCGAAGTGGATCAGCAGCCCGGCCACGACCGCCAGCACCAGCACCGGCAAGACGCGCTTGAGCCGGGGCCAGCGGTGCCGCAGGGCGCGCGTCAGCGTGGAACGGAACACTCTCATGCCGTCTCTCTTTCCGTCGTCATGGGCAGCGAACGCAAGCGCGGCTTGTGCGCGGGCAGGCTGCCGGCCCAGGCGGGGAAGCGGCGCAGAAAGTGGAAGACCACGACGCCGATCCACAGGCGCCGCAGGCGTCTCGTGGAGTTCGGCGGCAATTCGATCTGGCGGCAATCCTGTTCGATGAGCCGCTCCAGGCTCCGGCGCAAGGCGGCATTGAGCCCGGCGTCGCGCGCCACGATGTTGGCCTCCAGGTTCAGCGCCAGGCTCAAGGGATCCAGGTTGCTGGAGCCTATCGTCGCCCAGTCGTCGTCCGCGCAGGCGACCTTGCCGTGCAGCGGCCGCTTGCAGTATTCGTATATCTCCACGCCTGCGTCGATGAGGTAGTCATACAGCATGGAGGCCGCCAGCCGGGCGACGAGCACGTCGGGTTCGCCCTGCAGCAGCAGCCGGACCCGCACGCCGCGCCGCGCCGCATTGGCGAGGTCGTGCAGCAATTGATAACCCGGAAAGAAATAGGCATTGGCGATCAGCACGTCGTGGCGGGCCGCCCGGACCCCGGCCCGGTAGTAGCGTTCGATATCGGTCCGGTGCGCGTGGTTGTCGCGCACGACCAGGCGGCCGCCGCCGTCCCCCGCGGGCATGGGATCCCAGCACGCGGGCCTGCGGCCGAGCCGCCGCGGCCGGCCTTCGACCAGCGCGGCGCGGGCATAGTCCGCGATATCCGCGGCCAGCGGCCCCTCGATCCGGACGGCGTAGTCCTGCTTGGCCTCGGGGCCGTAGTCGGGTAGGTGGTCCGCCGAGAAATTGATGCCGCCCACGAAGGCGCAGCGCCGGTCCACGGCAACGATCTTGCGGTGCATGCGCCGAAAAACGTTGGTCCGCACGCCCAGGAAACGAGGGCGCGGATCGAACATGTGGACCCGGATGCCGCTTTCCGTCATGGCGCCCACGAAGGCCTCGCTCAATTCGTCGGAACCATAACCGTCCACCGTCAGGTCCACGCTCACGCCGCGCCGGGCCGCGGCGATCAAGGCACGCTGGATCTCCTGGCCCACGGCATCCTCGAAGAGGATGAAGGTCTCGACCAGCACCTCGCTGCGCGCGTCCGCGATGGCTTCCAGCACGGCCGGGAAGTAGCCTGTGCCGTTTTCCAGCAGCGTATACCGGTTGTTTTCGCGCCAGCGCAGGTTCATAGGGCGATCTCCGCGCAGATCGGCACATGGTCGGACAGGCGCGACCAGACGCGCGAGGCCAGGGGCACCGGCTGCCAGTCGCGCACGCTGCGCACATAGATGCGGTCCAGGCGCAACAGCGGCCAGCGCGCGGGGAAGGTGCGCGCCGGCCGGCCCAGCCGGGAAGTGAACACCTCGCAGGCGCCGCAATCGCGCATCGGCCCATCGGCGCGCAACCGCCAATCGTTGAAATCGCCTGCGATGAGCAGCGGCTCGCCGGCGGGCACCCCCTCGGCCACGAGCTCGCACAATCGGGCCAGCTGCCGGCCGCGGTGCCGCTCCAGCAGCCCCAGGTGCACGCAGATCGCATGCACGGGGGCGCGTATCGAAGGCAGCCGCAACACGCAATGCAGCAGGCCGCGGCGTTCGTGCCCGTCCATGCTGACGTCGTGGTTCTCATAGCGCTCGATGGGGTAGCGCGACAAAACGGCGTTGCCATGATGGCCCGCCGGATAGACGGCATTGCGGCCATAGGCAAAGTCGGTCCATAGCGTGTCCGCCAGGAATTCATACTGGGACAGGGGGGGCCACGATCGGTGCCGCTCGGCATGACCCTGGTGTTCGCCCAGGACTTCCTGCAGAAAGACGATGTCGGGACCCGCCGCGCGCAGGGCGTCCCGCAGTTCGTGCAGCATGAAGCGGCGATTGAAGCTGGTGAAACCCTTGTGGGTGTTGACGGTCAGCACGGTCAGCGTGGTGGCATCGATGTAGTGCGAGACGGGCATGGACGCTCCGGTGGACGCTATCCGGCGAAAGCGGAGCAAGCCGCGTGCCCGGCAGGTAAAAGGACGTAACGCGGGCGGCCCTCGACAGTTCCCCGGGGCCGGCGGCGCGCATGAGCTAATGAGAAATGGACATTTCCCCCGCCGCGCGCGCGGTCCTATCATCCGCAGCTTCCTTCCTGCGGAACGCTCATGGCCGATTTGCTGCGTATCGACAACCTCACCGTGGACCTGCCGCCGGGCGCGGACCGTCCCCACGCCCTCAAGGATCTGTCGCTGTCGGTGCGCGCCGGCGAGATCCTGTGCGTGGTCGGCGAAAGCGGCTCGGGAAAATCGCTGACCGCCGGCGCCATCCTGGGGCTGCTGCCCGAGGGCGTGCGCGCCAGCGCCGGACAGGTGCTCTGGGAAGGGCAGGATCTGCTGCGGCTCGCGCCGGAGGCGCTGCGGCGCCTGCGCGGCAAGCGCATCGGCATGATCTTCCAGGAGCCGATGACGGCGCTCAATCCCTTGCGCACGATCGGCGATCAGATCGGCGAAGTGTTCCGCACCCACACGCGCCTGCCGCGCGCGGAAATCCGGCGACGCTCGCTCGACCTGCTTGAATCGGTGCGCCTGCCGCAGCCCGGACAGGCGCTGGGCGCGTATCCCCACGAGCTTTCCGGAGGACAGCGCCAGCGCGCCATGATCGCCATGGCGCTCGCGCTGGAGCCCGCGCTGCTGATCGCCGACGAGCCGACCACCGCGCTGGACGTCACGACGCAGGCCCAGATCCTGCGCCTGATCCACGACCTCCAGCGCCGCAAGGGCACGGCCGTGCTGTTCATCACGCACGATTTCGGCGTGGTGGCCGAAATCGCCGATCGCGTGGCGGTGATGCAGCGCGGCGCGCTGGTCGAGAGCGGGACGGCGCGGCAAGTGCTGGAACACCCGCGGCATCCGTACACGCGCGCGCTGATCGCGGCCGTGCCGCCGCTTGCCGCCGGCGCGGCCAGGCCGGCCGGCCAGCTCGACGCCCCGGCCATCCTGGCCACGCAGGACCTGGCCAAGGTCTACCGCAAGCGCGGCTGGCTGGGCCGTCCGGGCCGCGAGACCCGCGCGCTGGACGGCGTGACGCTGGCGTTGCGCCAGGGCGCCACGCTGGGCATCGTAGGAGAAAGCGGGTCAGGAAAATCCACGCTTGCGCGCACCTTGCTCGGGCTGACGCCGCCCGACGCGGGCGGCATCACGCTGGCCGGCGCGCCCCTGGAATTCAAGGGAACCGCGGCGCGGCGCGCCCATGCGCGGCGCGTGCAGATGGTGTTCCAGGATCCCTATGGTTCATTGAACCCCCGCCAGCGCGTGGGCGAGATCGTCGCGCGCGGCCCCATGGTGCACGGGGCGACGCGTGCCGAGGCGCTGGCGCGCGCGCGGGAACTGTTCGCCCTCGTCGGCCTGTCGCCCGATGCTGCGCGGCGCTATCCGCACGAATTCTCGGGCGGGCAGCGCCAGCGGATCGGCCTGGCGCGGGCGCTGGCCATGCGACCGCAAGTGCTGATCGCGGATGAACCCGTGTCCGCGCTTGACGTGTCGGTCCAGGCCCAGGTGCTCGCCCTGCTGGCGCGCCTGCGCGAACAGCTCGGCCTGTCGATCCTGTTCATTACCCACGATCTGCGGGTGGCCGCGCAGGTCTGCGATGACGTCGCCGTCATGAAAGACGGCCGGGTGGTGGAGGAGGGGCCGTGCGCCGAGGTGTTCGGCCGGCCCTCCCATCCCTATACCCAGGCTTTGCTGGCCGCCGTGCCGGGCCGCCGCTGGAATCCGGCCGCCGTCGCGTTGCGCGTGGCGGCGTGACGTCAGAAGCGGTAGTTCGCGCTCAGCTCCACCCGGCGACCCTCGCCCAGCAGCCACTGCGTCTGGTTGTAGTACGCCGTTTCCGCATACTGGCGGTCGAACACGTTGAACGCGCGCAGCGCCAGGCTCAGGTCCCGGCGCGGTTCCCATAGGAGCGCCAGATTGGTGGTCGTATAGCCCGCCATCTCCAGCCGGTTGGCCGCGTCCGCGTAGCGCTTGCCCACATAACGCAAGCCCGCGCTGGCCGTCCACTGCGGAGCGAACTTCCAGCTGATCCAGGCATTCGCAACGCGTTGCGGCACGTCCGTGGGCACCTTGCCGTTGCGCGACACATTGACGCCGTTGACCGACTCGCTGAAATCGTCGTAGCGCGCCCGCAGCGCCACCGCGTTCAGGTCCAGCCGCCACGCGGGCGAGAGCTCCACGCCCAGCGTGGCCTCCAGGCCGCGCGAGGATTGCTCGCCCACCTGGACGCGCAGCGACGGGTCGTTCGGATCCCGCGTCACCAGGTTGTTCTTGCGGATATGGTAGGCCGCCAGCGTCCATTGGCCCTTGCCGTCCCAGAAGGTCTGCTTGACGCCGACCTCCACCTGCCTGCCCTGCGACAGATCGAAATCCTTGTTCGCGGGAGAGAGCAGCAGAAGACTCCCGACGGGGTCCGCCGCCTGCGCGTACTGGCCATAGACCGACAGGGTGGGCAGCACGTCGTACACGGTTCCGAGACGCCAGCCCACATTGTTGAAGGTGGTGCGGAACGCGGTCTGGTCCGCGACCAGGTCGCGCCGCTTCAGGTCGATGTGGTCGTAGCGCACGCCGCCCAGCACGGACCAGGCCGGCGTCAGCATCAGCCTGTCCTCCGCGAACAGGGCGTACTGGGTGGCCGTATTGCGATAGCGCGGCGTGGTGCCCGCGACGTTGATGAAGCGTCCATGATCCACGTCGTACGGATCCACCAGCGAGACGCCCGAGTAGGGAGAGTTGTTGGTGTGCTTGAGCGATGCGCGGTTCAGTTCGAAGCCCACGGCGATCTTGTTCGCCAGGCCCAGCAAATGGCCGTCGAAGGTGGCGTCGGTGATGGTTCCGGCCTGTTCCTGGTCATGGGCGATCTCGGTATAGGCCGTGCGCCGGATCATATCGCCCGGCACCCAGGCGTAGTTCTCGACGTCGCGGTAGTCGCGATCGCTGCCGAGGTAGTACACGCGGCTGCGCACCTGGGTCGCCGGATTGGGCGACCACTCCGCCTTCAGCTCGCTGCGGCTGTCGCGGTAGACGATCTTGCTGTCGGCCACGTTGTAGTTCTGTTTGCGCAGCGAGTAGTCCATCGTGCCGTCCATCAGCGGCGTGCCGAAGTAGCGCGTGGGCTCCTGCCAGGCATAGGCCTGGGTCAGGGTGAAATTCAGTTCGGGCGACACGTCCAGCCTCAGCGCGGCGGTAACCGCGGCGTCGCGCGAGTCGCCCAGGCTGATGCCGGAGTCGCTGTGGTTGCCGCTGATGTCCAGCCGGTACGACCACTTTTCGTCCAGCGCGCCGCCGCTCCCGAAGCCGAAGCGCTGGGTATCGTGCGTGCCCACGGTCGTCTGGATCTCGTTTTCGATCGGACCGCGCGTGGGCTTCTTCGGAATGACGTTGACCACGCCGCCGATGGCTCCTTCGCCATACAGCACCGAAGCCGGGCCCCGCAGCACCTCGATACGGTCCACGGCCCAGGGGTCGTAGATGAAGGTCTGCCCGACTCCGCCATATTGGCGCACGCCGTCGTACAGCTGGGCGACCGAGTTGGAGTCGGTGAACCCGCGCGAAGACAGGGACGACCCGCCGTTGCCGGGATGGCGCATGGCGCTGATCCCGGCGGCCTGGGTGATCGCGTCGGTCACGGTTACCGCGCCGCGCTCGCGCAGCTGTTCATTGCTGATGATTTCGATGCTGGCCGGCGTTTCGAAGGGCGTCAGGCCAAGCAGCGTGCCGGTGCCGGCGGGCTCCAGCAGGGTGAGGGGCGGCGCATCGCCGGATACGGAGATGCTGGGCAGGGTGGCCACGGGCGCGTTCTGGGCGTGCGCCGGGGCCAGCGCGGGCAGGAAAGCGAGCGCGGTCCATGCGGCCGCGCGCCGCTTCAGGACGCGTTGCGTCCTGGCGGAAATAGAAGACATGGGTACTCTCGGTAAGCCAAGGACTGCCGCCGCGAGGCGGCGCGGATTCAGCGGGATACCGGGAGGAAAGGCGGGGCGCGGGCCCCCAGGGGCCCGCCGAAGGCGGAAGAGGAGGCCGCGGCGGGCGGCGCCCGGGCGGCCAGGGGGTGCGCCATGACGGCTGAGGCGGCGGCCAGCAGGACGGGCGACGGCGGCAGCGCCACCGCCGCGAGCGCCATGCCCGTGGGGCAGCTGGCGGCTTGCGCCGCGTGGCGTTCGTCCGGCGCGTCGCTGGATTTCTCCGGGCCCGCGACCCAGATCGGCCCCGCCGCCGAACACAGCTGTATCAGCGTGCCGCCTTGCTGCGTGGCGGGCATGAAGCCCTGGGGCACCATCGCCTTCAGCACGAACAACGCCATCACCAGCCACAAGACGGCTGCGTTACGGGCGAGGGGAGGCAATGGGCGGCGCATGGTCGGCGCCTATTATGCCCTCATACCGTGCGCGCCGCCCAGAACGCCGTGCGCACGGCCGGCGACTCGGCGATGCCCGCAACCACGCGGTCCAGGTCCAGTTCGTCCACCGAGGCCTCGCTGAGCGCCGCTTCGATCTCGACTTCATTCTCGCCGAACTGATCGATCTTCAGCTCGGACAACGGCAGCTGCTCGGCTTCCAGCACATCCTCCAGCACGGCCATGGCGTTCTGGCGCTGCTCCACGGGGGCAATGAGATGTATGACCGTCGTGACTTCCGTGGTCTGCGCGTCGACCGGTTGGCGGTTGACGTAGCTGACAACGGGACGCAGCAGGGTGTTGGCCGCGAGCACGAAGGCGGTGGCGGCCACGGCTTCCAGCATCAGCGACGCTCCGGCGCAGGCCCCGATCGCGGCGGACCCCCACAAGGTTGCGGCGGTGTTCAGGCCACGGATGCTGCCGCCTTCGCGCATGATGGCGCCCGCGCCCAGGAAACCCACGCCCGACACCACATAGGAGATCACGCGCGCTCCGCCATCCGCGCCGCCCACCCGGAACGCCATATCCACGAAGATGGCCGCGCCCACCGCGACCAGCACGTTGGTGCGCAACCCGGCCGTGCGCTGCCGGAACTGCCGTTCGAAACCGACGATGGAGCCCAGCACGAAGGCGGTGAGCAGGCTGACCAGCGTATTGGCCAGGGTGAGGAATTGGATGTTCTCGAAGTTCTTCATGGTCTACTCCGTGCCGGGGCGGCATGCGCGCGCCATATTCGGGCATTCATGCGGATTCTTGATGACACCGGCCTCAAGCCGGCAGCACGGCGATGGAGGCGCCGGCCTCGTTCTGCCAGTGCATCCTCCGCACGCCGGGGCTCTGGCCCAGTCTCAGCGCGATCGCGCCGAGCTGCTTGCGCTGGTGGGGCGGGCAATGCAGCGTGACGATGGTGGAAGCCAGCTGGCCGGATTCGGCCCGCGACAGGCGTACCGACAGGACCCGCAGGTCCAGGTCCCGCAGTTCGTAGTACAGCTGCTTGCGCAGCGCATTCAACGTGGCGCCGAGGCTCACGATGGTGAATTGATAAGAAAGGAATTGCTGGGCGCGCATCGTCGTCTCCTGACAGGGGGAGTACGGTGGAAGGTCCACATGCAGGCGCCGCCCGTCCGGCCGGATACGCGCGCGGCGATGCCGGCGTATCGCGTCGGTAAGCGGTAGGGGGAGAGGGCTGGGGGGCCGCGATGCGAACGCACCGGGGCCGGTAGAGCCGGTTCCTGGCTTGGGACAGGACCGGCGCGGAATCAGGTCCGCGGATCCTGCGTCAAGCGGCGCTTGCAGTCGTGTTGCGACTACATCCGTCGTTGTCCACGTTGATCTCTATGAGGTTGAAAGTGCGGCGAGTATAACGTCTTCTAGGGTAAACACCAGTGAAATCGCCGCAATGGATCACGCTCGTCGAACCGGAAGCCCTCGCAATCTACGGTAATATTCAGGTTCCAGTAAGAAAGAGAGCAAGGTGGATGCGCCGCCGCGAGGCCGCCCCGGCAGCCTGGGCCATCCGCCAACTATGAACGAAGACCCGCCTCCTAGGCCGGCGCCGCAACAACGCCGGCGCCCGCTTCCGCATCCCCGCAAAGCCGCGGCCCGCGCCGCGCGCCTGCCCACAGATTCCATGCTGACCGCCGCGGCCACTCCGCGCCTGGGTTGCCGCGCTCCGCCGCGCGCCTGCCCAAGCGCCGCCGCGCGCGCCCGCGGGCGTCCGTCCCGCCTTCCTCCCAATGATCCTGGCGACGCCTTGGCGCGTCCCATCACGCCTTCCGTGGAACTTTGATGATTTTCGATTGGATGACCGACCCCACCGCCTGGCTGGGCCTGGCGACGCTGGTCGTGCTTGAAATTGTGCTGGGCATCGACAACCTCGTGTTCATCGCCATCCTGGCGGACAAGCTGCCGCCCGAACAGCGCAACCGCGCGCGCCTGATCGGCCTGACGCTGGCCATGGTCATGCGCCTGGGCCTGCTGGCGAGCATCGCCTGGGTGGTCACCCTGACCGAGCCCCTGTTCACTTTCCTGGGCGCGGAGATCTCGGGCCGGGACCTGATCCTGATCCTGGGCGGCCTGTTCCTGCTGTTCAAGGGCACGATGGAACTGCATGAACGCGTGGAAGGCAGCGCCGGCCACGACGCCGGCCAGAAGACGCAGCACGCCGTGTTCTGGCAGGTGATCCTGCAGATCGTCGTGCTGGACGCCGTGTTCTCGCTGGATTCCGTGATTACCGCCGTGGGCATGGTGCAGGACCTGAGCATCATGATGATCGCGGTCGTCGTGGCGATGGCGGTCATGATGCTGGCCAGCCGTCCGTTGATGGGCTTCGTCGCCCGCCACCCCACGGTGGTGATCCTGTGCCTGGGGCTGCTGCTGATGATCGGCTTCAGCCTGGTGGCCGAAGGGCTGGGCTTCCACGTGCCCAAGGGCTATCTGTACGCCGCCATCGGATTTTCGATCCTGATCGAACTGTTCAACCAGCTGGCCCGCCGCAATCGCGCCAAGGGCGCGCACGCCCTTGGCCGCAGGCAGCGCACGGCGCAAGCCGTGCTGCGCCTGCTGCGCGCCAAGCCCGCCGGACAGGCGGGCGGGCAGGTGGACGAGGTGGTCGCGCTGGTGGACGGCGCCGACGACGAAGCGGCATTCGCGCCCGAGGAAAGCACCATGATCGAACGCGTGCTGTCCATCGGCTCCCGGGACCTGCGGTCCATCATGGTGCCGCGCGGCGACATCACCTGGCTGGACGTGGCGGACGCGCCCGAGGACATCGTGCGCAAATTCGGCACCGGCCACTCGCGGCTTCCGCTCTGCGCGGGCGATCCCGGCAACGTGCTGGGGGTGCTGCATTTCAAGGACATTCTGCCGCTGCTGCGCAACCCCGGCCCGATCGACCTGGTGGAGGTGGCGCGCGAACCCCGCTACGTGCTGGAAACCATGCCTGTGCTCAAGGTCCTGGACGAACTGCGCGCCTCCCGCGACCACATGCTGATCGTGGTCGACGAGCACGGCGTGTGCGAAGGCCTGGTCACCCCCATGGACGTGCTGACCGCGGTGGCGGGCGACCTGCCCGAGCATCAGGAAGACCGGCCGGAGGCCCTGCGCCTGTCCGACGGATCCTGGCTGCTCGGCGGGCGCCTGGAGGTGGGCGAGGCGGCCCGTTTGCTGGGCGCGCCGGAATTGGCCGACGATTATCCGGACGCCACGCTGGCAGGCTGCCTGTTGCGCGCCTGCGGCAGGATTCCAGAGGCCGGGGATGCCATTTCCTGGCGCGATTGGCGCTTCGAAGTGACCCGCCGCGACGGGCTGCGCATCGACCAGGTGCGCGCCAGCCACACCGCAATCGAGCCTCCCCCCACCGTATGACCCCCTTGGTGAAAGCAACACTCTGTGCGAATATTGCGACGCGTGTCACGGCTTTCATCAGTCTTTTCCACGGCCCGCGCGAGGTCCCGAACGGGTTGTTTGTCTTTGCATTCTGTTATCCACACAGGTAGGTCGCATGGGCAGCACGAAGTCTGAACCGGAAAGAAAGACCCGCCGCGGGCAGGCCGCGGCGCCTTGCGGTACCGGCGCTTTCCGGATGGCGCTTCTGGCGGTCTGCGCGGTCCTTGCCGCGATGTTCGCGCCCGGCGCCGCGCGCGCCACCGAAGGCGCGCTCGGGCGCCAGATCACCGGCACGAACGTGCAGCCCAACGCCGGCATCGTTTCACCCGAGCCCATCTGGGCCGTCAATCTGTCGCAGATCTATCTCGACGGCAGCATCGGCGGCAGCCGCGAGGTGCCCGTCGCGGGCAAGACCTCGCTGGGCCTGGACGCCAAGGTCGCGTTCACGCTCGCCACCGTGCTCAAGACCTGGGACACCGGCCCCGGGCGGTGGAACTTCGCGTCCAGCTTCACGGTTCCCTATGTGTGGACCAAGGTGACGTCCACGCTGACCGGGGCGGGAGGGCGCCGCGCCAGCCAGAGCGACACCGCGTCGAATCTGTTCGACCTGTATTTCTCGCCCATTATCGCGGGCTACCATTTTTCCGAGACCTCGCACATGGCGCTCAGCCTGAACATCTGGGCGCCGACGGGGCAGTACAACGCGAACGACATGGCCAATCCCAGTCTCAACAACTGGACCTTCATTCCCCAGGTGGCCTATACCAGGATATTCCCGGAATCCGGGTTCCAGATCGACACCGTGGCCGGCGTGCAGTTCTATACGCGCAACAGCGCCACGGACTACCGCAATGCGCCGATCTTCAGCATGGACGTGATGGGCCGCAAGATGTTCAGCAACGGCGTCAGCGCCGGGCTGATCCTTGGCACCATCCAGCAGTTGGGCAGCGACAAAGGGCCCACCGCCGATCGGCTCAACGGCTTCAAGGGCAGGGACTGGGCGTTGGGCCCGATCGTGACCTATGACAGGAAATTGGCGGACAAGCGTTCGCTGTCGCTGGGCTTGCGCTGGGTGCCCACGATCAGCAGCACGAACCGCCTGGACAGCAACAGCACGGTCATGGCGACCGCCACGCTGGTGTTCTGAAGGCTGAATGCAATTCTCCGGCCCGCCCGCCCATGGCGGCGCGGCATCCAATCGGTTTTCTGATATCGGGTGAGTGGAATGGCGAAGCAAACACGATATAAGGCGCGCCTGGCGGGAGCCCTCCTGCTGGGCGGGGTCGCATTGGGCGCGGCCGCCAGCACGGCCTATCTGTTCCTGGGCGCCAATGGCGGTCCGGAAGAGGCCAAGGTCGTGCTGGGCGACGGCAAGAGCGGCCCCAGGGGCATGGCCTGGGTCCCCGGGCGCGAATTCCTGATGGGCAGCAGCCATCGGCTCGCCCAGCCGAACGAGATGCCGGCCCACAAGGTCTCCGTGAGCGGATTCTGGATGGACGTGAACGACGTCACGAACGCGGAGTTCCGCCGCTTCGTCGAGGCCACGGGCTACGTCACCACGGCCGAACAGAAGCCCAGATGGGAAGACCTGAAGGTGCAGTTGCCCGCCGGCACGCCCCGCCCGGACGAGCGCCTGCTGGTGCCGGGCGCCATGGTGTTCGTCGGCACGGCGAACGAGGTGTCCCTGCGCGACTATTCGCGCTGGTGGCGCTATGTGCCCGGCGCCAACTGGAAGCATCCGCAGGGTCCCGGCAGTTCCATCGCGGGCAAGGACGACCACCCCGTGGTCCAGGTCTCCTACGAGGACGCGATGGCCTACGCCAAGTGGGCAGGCAAGCGCCTGCCCACCGAATCGGAGTGGGAGATGGCGGCCCGCGGAGGACTGGAGCAGGCCACCTATGCCTGGGGCGAGGAACTGCTGCCCCAGGGCAAGGCCATGGCCAACATCTGGGATACGCAGCAGCAGCAACCGTTTCCGGTCGTCAAGGACGAGAAGGTGCAGGTCGGCACCATGCCGGTGGCCAGTTTTCCGCCCAATGGCTATGGGCTGTACGACATGGCCGGCAATGTCTGGCAATGGACCTCCGACTGGTATCGCGCCGACGCGTTCAAGATCCAGGCCCAGTACCGCCAGCCGCCCACGGATCCGGCAGGGCCCGCGGACAGCTTCGACCCCGACGACGGTATCGTCCCGCCCAACGCCCCCAAGCGGGTGACGCGCGGCGGGTCGTTCCTGTGCAGCGACACCTATTGCATCAGCTATCGCACCAGCGCCAGACGCGGCACGGATCCGATGAACGGCATGTCGCATCTGGGATTCCGCACGGTGATGACGCCGCAGCAATGGAAGGTCGCGCAGGCGCGCGCCACTGGGGTGGCGAGCCGGTAGGTCCGGGCATTCGAAACACAGTGATTCGTTTACGTGAGTGATTTTCCGCCCGCCGGGGCAAGGAGAGAAAGCGATGAACGCAAGAAAGGTGTTGAGAGCGGCGCTCTTTGCCGCGGCGGGCCTCGCCGCCGTGGGCGGCGCACAGGCGCAGACCCAGGCGCCTCAGGCCGCGCAGGGCCAGGAGGCATCGGGCAAAAAACCGAACATCCTGGTGATCTTCGGCGATGACATCGGGCAGACCAATATCAGCGCCTATGGCGAGGGCGTGGTCGGCTACGAGACTCCCAACATCGACCGCATCGCCAAGGAAGGCGTCAAATTCACCGACTACTACGGGGAAAACAGCTGCACGGCCGGGCGCTCATCCTTCATCACCGGCCAGTCGCCGCTGCGCACCGGATTGACCAAGGTCGGCGCGCCGGGCGCCTCGGTGGGCCTGCAGAAGGGCGACATCACCATCGCCGAGGCATTGAAGGCGCAGGGCTATGCCACGGCGCAGTTCGGCAAGAACCACCTCGGAGACAAGGATGAATACCTGCCGACCCAGCACGGTTTCGACGAATTCTTCGGCAACCTGTACCACTTGAATGCCGAAGAAGAACCGGAACGTCCGTACTGGCCCAAGGACTCCAATGATCCGTTCGTGAAGAACTTCTCGCCGCGCGGGGTCGTCAAGGCATCGGCGGACGGCAAGGTCGAGGATACGGGCGCATTGACGAAGAAGCGCATGGAAACCATCGACGACGAAACGGTGGGCGCCGCGATCGACTACATCGACAAGCACGGCAAGGGCGACAAACCGTTCTTCGTGTGGATGAACACCACGCGCATGCACGTCTATACCCACATCCGACCGGAAAACCAGGGCAAGAGCGGCATGCCGGGCAACGATTACGCCGACGGCATGCTCGAGCATGACGCAGACGTCGGCAAGCTGCTGAAGAAGCTGGATGACATGGGCATCGCCGACAACACCATCGTGGTGTATACGACCGACAACGGCCCCAACCAATGGAGTTGGCCGGATGCCGCAACGACGCCGTTCCGCAGCGAAAAGGACTCCAACTGGGAAGGCGCCTTCCGGGTTCCCGCCATGGTCCGGTGGCCCGGCAAGATTCCCGCTGGCCAGGTCAAGCGGGGGATCGTCTCCGGGATGGACTGGTTCCCGACGCTCCTCGCGGCCACGGGAGACACGTCGATCAAGGACCGGCTGCTCAAGGGCTGGACGCCCCCGGGAAATCCCACCAATTTCAAGGTGCACCTGGACGGCTACAACCAGCTCGATTATCTGACCGGAAAATCGGACAAGAGCGCCCGCAACGACTTCTATTACTTCAATGATGATGGCGTCTTGGTCGGCATGCGGTTCGACAACTGGAAGGTCGTGTTCTGCGAACAGCGCGCCCCGGGCAATCTGAATATCTGGCAGGAACCGTTCGTCTGCCTTCGGGTGCCGAAGATTTTCAACCTGCGCATGGATCCGTACGAACGCGCCGATATCACGTCTGACCAGTACAACGATTGGCTGGGCAAGAACGCCTATCTGACCGAGATCGGCACGATGAAGGCCACGGAGTTCATGGAAACCTTCGTGACGTACCCGCCAAGCCAGCGCCCCGCGAGCTTCAGCATCGACCAGGTGCAGGAGCAGGTGCACAAGTCCATCAACGCTCACTTTGAGCAGATGGCGAAGCAGAAAAAGCAATAAGGCGCGCGGCGGCGCATCGCGCGCCGCCCGTTGAAAACTTCCGGGGAAACAGGACGATGGCAATGGGAACGGCGGCAATGCAGAATCCGGACGCGAGGCAGGAGGGCGGCGCCCGGACATTGGCCGCGGCCCGGCCCGCCGCGCTCCTGTTCCTGTCCGGCGCCGCGGCGCTGGTGTTCCAGGTGTTGTGGATCAAGCAGTTGTCGCTGGTCGTAGGGGTGGAGGTCAGCGCCATCGCGGGAGCGGTCAGCGCCTTCTTCCTGGGGCTTGCCCTGGGCGGCTGGGTGCTGGGGCGCCGGGCGGACCGCCTGCGCCGGCCCCTGCGGTTCTATGCCGCGCTGGAGGCGGCGGTGGCCGTTTCCTGCGTGGCGGTTACCTGGGCGCTTGCCCGCAGCGCGGCGCCGTTCGTGGCAGTCGAGACGCAAAGCGGCGTGGCGGCCTGGCTGCTGATCGGCCTGTTGCTCGCCATTCCTTCCTTTCTGATGGGCGGCACGCTGCCGGTGCTGCTGCGCGCCGTCAACCGGCACGACGCGGGCGTCAGCCGGCGCGGCGGAGCCTTGTACGCCGCGAACACCTGCGGGGCGATCCTGGGCGCGTTGCTGCCCGCGTTTCTCCTGATTCCGCGCTTCGGCGTGCAAGGCGCGGCGCTGGCCGCCGCGTCGCTCAACCTGCTCGCCGCCTGCGGCGCCTGGCTCCTGGACCGCAACGCCGCAGATCGCGTGGCGCCCGCCGCCGCCCAGGAGGCCGGCCCGCTGTCGGGCGAGGCCCGCCTGGCCATCGCCCTGTACGCGTTGGCGGGCGGAATCGCCCTGGGCTACGAAGTGCTGTGGTCGCAGATGATCGTGCCCTTCATGAGCACCCGCGCATTCGCGTTCGCCATCGTGCTGGCCACCTATCTCGCGGGCCTGGCCATCGGCGCGGCGCTGTATGCGCGCTGGGGGCACCGGGCGCGCAACCCCTGGACGGTGTTCGGTGGGCTGATCGCCGGCGCCGGCCTCGTGGCCGTCGTCGAAGTGGCGGTGCTGGGCAAGTGGCTGGTCATGGCCCAGACCTATGCGGAGGCAATCATCTACCAATGGACGGGCAGCGGCTTCGCCGGCATGTGCGCGCGCTTCGCCGTCGCGGCGGCGAGCTTCGTGCTGGCGCCGACCCTGTTGCTGGGCGCGGCCTTTCCCGCCGTGCTTCGGATCGCCGCGGGCGACCGGCGCGTGGGCCGCGACGTCGGAGCCGTGCTCGCCTGCAATACCCTGGGCGGAATCGCCGGGACCCTGCTGACCGGCTTCGTGCTGTTGCCGGCGCTCGGCCTGGTGCGCACGCTGGGCGTGCTCGCGGCGCTGGCCGCGCTGGTCGGCGCCGCGGCGGCGTGGCGCGGCCGCGCCGATGGCAGGGCAGCGACCGGCTGGGCGACCGGCCTGATCGGCTGCGCGGCGCTCGCGGTGGCCGTCAGCCTGCCCGCCGACCATTTCGCTCGGCTGCTGCCGGGCGCCAGCGGCGCCGGCCTGGTGTTCTACGAGGAAAGCCACGGCGGCACCGTGGCCGTCGTGGAGCGCGAGGGCAACGGCAACCGGTTCCGCCGGCTGTACATCCAGGGCGTATCCAATTCCGGAGACGCCATGCCGTCGCTGCGCTATATGCGGTTGCAGGCGTTGCTGCCGCTCATCGTGCACAACGGAGAACCGCGTTCGGCCCTCGTCGTCGGCTACGGCACCGGAATCACCGCGGGCGCCTTGTCGCAGTATCCCGGGCTGGACAAGCGCGCGGTCGCGGAACTGCTGCCCGCCGTCCTGCGCGCCGCCCCGCAGTTCAAGGGCACGTTCCAGGCGGCCACCGACCCCGGGCTGGAAAAGCGCCTGCGAGACGGCCGTCGCGAACTCCAGGCCAGCGCGGAACATTGGGACCTGATCACGCTGGAACCGCCGCCGCCGTCCGCCGCGGGCGTGGTCAACCTGTACTCCCGCGATTTCTACCGCCTGGCCGCGAGCCGCCTGGCGCCGCAGGGCATCGTGGCGCAATGGTTGCCGCTGCCCACGCAGAACGCCGAGGATACCCGCGCGCTGGTGGCGAGCTTCATCGAGGTCTTCCCGCACGCCCAGTTGTGGACCAGCGAACTGCATGAAATGCTGCTGGTCGGGTCCATGCAGCCCCTGGTGCTGGATGCCGCCCGCATCCAGGCGCGCTACGCGCAGCCCGATACGGCCGCGGCGCTCACGGCGGTGGGGATTCCTTCAGCCGGCGCCTTGCTGGCCACCTGGGTGACCGACCGCGCCGGCCTGGCCCGCTACGCCGGCGGCGCCCCGGCAGTGACCGACGACCGGCCCGGCATCGAGTACGCCACCTGGGTACGCTCCCGGGAGGTCGTCCGCGTGCTGCCGGAGTTGCTCGCGTTGCGCACCGAACCGCCATTGCGCGGCGCGCCCGACGGCCTGCGCGCGGATATCGAGCTTGAGCGGGCCCGGCTGGACACCTTCTACCGCGCCTCGCTTGCCGCCTACAGGGGCGACCGGGAAACCTGGGGCAGGGAGATGAACAGGGTAGCCCGCGACGACGGCGGCAATGCGTACTACCGGTGGTTCATGCCCGGCGGCGTCCGCTAGGCGTCAACTGCATATGCGGCGCCACGGCGCCACGCCGTCCGGCGGGCAATAGCCCGCGCAGGGCGTGGCGATGGACGTGCCGCTGCGGCAGCGCAGTTCGGGAACCTTGTCGCCATAGGGCACCGTGCCCTGGCAGTCGCAGCGCGCGAGACCGCTGCCGGAGGGCAGCTTGCTGGCGGCCTCCGCCTGTTCCGCCTTGGCGGCCCGTTCGGCCCGCTCCGCCCGTTGGGCGCGCTCCGCCAGCCCGGGGCTCACGGCGGGCGGCGCCTCTTCCACGACATCGCTTTCGATCGCGTCCCGCACCTTGGCGGCAGGGATACCGCAAGCCTTGGCGATGGCTTTCGCCGAGCGGCCGTCCTTGGCCATGGCTTGAATTTTCTTGTCGCTGCATGCCGCATCGGCGCGGGGCGCCGCCAGCATGTACAGCGCCAGGGCGGCGGCAGCGAGAAAGCCCGGTCGATGCAAGGTCATGGCGCGCTCCTGCACGAAAGTCCGAATGGGGGGAATACGCCGCAATCCATAAGGAGGAAAGCGTTCCGCGAAAAGCGTAGTGCCCCCCGTCCGACAGTGTCAATGCGCCTCGCGCACATCCCGCGAACGGCTGGAATCGCTTGAACGACGGCCGTGTCCGGATGGATGAGTCCGGCCTGGTGAACGCGCAATGGCGTATCCGCACTAGGCCGCGAGCACGCGCACGCCGAAGTCGTGCGCGGCGATTTCGGCCTCGGCCTGCGCGCGGGCCGCCGCAAGCGCGACGGGGCCGCGGGCAGTGCCCTGGACCGAAAAGAACGTCACGTCGGGCAGCCCGATGGTGCCCAGCACGTGCTTGAGATAAGGCGTGAGGAAGTCGGGCTGGCGTTGCGCGCCATCGCCGCAGAACTCCCCGCCGGAAGATATCGCGACGTAGACCGGGCGGCCGGCAAGGTTGCCGAGCTTGCCCTCGGACGTGATGCGGAAGGTGTGGCGCACCCGCACGACGTGATCGATCCAGGCCTTCAAGGACGAAGGCACCGTGAAATTATGCATCGGCGTGGCGATGACGACGTGGCTGGCGTCCCGCAGCGACTGGATCAGTTCGGCGGACTGGCGCAAGGCGCCGCGGTCCAGCCTGTCGTCCGGCGGATCCTGCGGCGAGCTCAGGGCCGCCGCGTAGTCCAGGTCGACGTGGAGCAGAGCGTTGGCGTTGAAATCCCTCACGATAGGGCGGGCGCCTTCCGCCGCGTCGACGATCCGGTCCACGATGCGTTGCGACAGACGATAGCTTTCGGAGGCGCGGCCGCGCGGGCTGCAGACAATGCGTAGGATGCTCATGCGGAGGGGGTTCCCAGAATCTTGCTGAATCGGATGGCGCTGGTCAACAGGCCTTGTCGGAAATAAAAGCGCTGGGCCAGGGCGTTGGCCAGCCCGGTATCGAGCACCAGTTTGGCGCAGCCGCTGTCGCGCGCCAGGCCATCCAGGGCTTCCAGCAGCCGCGCGCCCCAGCGTTCGCCGCGGCGCGTGGCCGAGACGACCAGGTCGTCCACGTACAGAAAGCGGCCGTAGATCAGGTTCTCCTGGAAGCGGTAGCCGGCCAGCGCCACGGCGCGGCCGTCCTGCATGGCGGCCAGCAGGCGGTAGCGTTCGTGCCGCATGCGGCCGATGCGTTCGATGAAATCGGTTTCCTCCGTCAGGTGCGGACGCAGTTCGCGCATCAGCGGCAGGCAGGCGCGCAGTTCGTCCGGCGTGACGAGATGGCGCAGGGCGGTGTCGTTGTCGTGTGTCATGGAAGCCATGTTAGGCAGCTCATGACATAATTTGAAGGGCCATAAAATGAATTTCTGACTATGCCATGATCCTTCCCTCCACTCCCGCCCCCGCGGCGCCTCCAAGCGGCGCCGAGCCCTTGTACCGGCAGGTCTACGAACGCTTCCGCGGGGCCATCGTCCAGGGCACGCTCAAGCCGGGCGACCGCATCCCGTCCGCCCGGGCGCTGGCCAAGGAATTGGGCGTGGCGCGGGGCACGGTGGAAGTGGCATATTCGCTGCTGGCTTCCGAAGGCTACATCCAGGCGCGCGGCCAGGCCGGCACGGTGGTGTCGCCCGATCTGCAGCCGCATGCGGCCGCTCCCGCGGCACAGCCGCCCGCCGCGCCGGCGCGCGATGAGCACGCCTGGCCCCGCTCGTCCGGGATCCTTCCTTTCCAGATGGGCCTGCCCGCGCTGGACGCGTTTCCCCGCAAGCTCTGGGCGCGTCTGGGCGCCAGGCAGCTGCGGGGGCTGCAGGCGCCCGAGCTTGCCTATCCGCCCAGCGGCGGCCTGCCGTCCCTGCGCAGCGCCACGGCCGCCTATCTGCAAGTGGCGCGCGGCATCCATTGCCAGCCCTCGCAGGTATTCATCACCTCGGGCTACAACCACACCATGCGGCTGGTCCTGCAGGCCTTGTTCGAACCGGGCGACGAGGTATGGATGGAAGATCCGGGCTATCCGCCCACGCGGTTCCTGCTGGAGCAGGCGCGGCTGCGGCCCGCGCCCGTGCCCGTGGACCATGACGGCCTCATCGTGGGCGCGGGCATCGAACGGGCGCCCCGCGCCCGCGGAGCCGTGGTGACGCCGGCCCATCAAAGCCCGTTGTGCATGTCGCTATCGCTGCCGCGACGGCAGGCGTTGCTGGACTGGGCGGAGCGGAACGGGAGCTGGATCGTCGAGGACGACTATGACGGCGAGTACCGTTACGTCAGCAGGCCCTTGCCCGCGCTGAAGAGCCTCGATACGCAAGGGCGGGTGCTGTACGCGGGCACGTTCAGCAAGGTGCTGTTTCCCGGACTGCGCCTGGCCTATGTGGTGGTGCCCGAAGCGCAGGCCGCGCGATTCGAGCAGATCTGCTGGCTGACCGGCGGCGCGCCCGGCCTGACGCAGGCGATCCTGGGGGCATTCATCGCCGAGGGGCACTTCGGCCGTCACATCCAGCGCATGCGCAAGCTCTACGCGGAGCGCCGCGAGGCCGCCGCGGCCGGTCTGGCCGCCGCGCTCGGCCCGCGCATGCGGATCGATCCGCAGCCCGGAGGCATGCATCTCGTGGCGCGCCTGGCAGGGCGCCAGGCCGACCGGGGCCTGGCCTCGCGCATGCAGCAAGCGGGATTGTTCGCGGAAGCGCTGTCGCGCTGGTATGCGGCGCCGGGCGGGCAGTCCGGGCTGCTGCTCAGCTTTACCAATATCGCCTCCGAGGCGCAGGCCCGGGAACTGGGCATGCGCATCCGGGCGCTGATGTAGCGCCCGGCGCGAGCCTACTCCAGTCCGGCCTTGTCCAGGCCGTAGGCCGCGTCGGCCGACCCTGGCACCGTCCTGAACGCGACGTTCAGGCGGTTCCAGCCGTTGATTCCAACCACCAGCAGGGTGAGATCGGAGAGCTCGGATTCGGAAAAATGCTCGCGCGCCGCGCGGTAGGCGTCGTCCGGCACGCCGTGGGCGGGCAGGGTGGTCACGATTTCGGTCCACGCCAGGGCCGCGCGTTCGCGCGGCGAGAACAAGGGGGACTCGCGCCAGATCGCAACGTGGTGCAGGCGCAACTCCCGCTCGCCCGCGATCCTGGCCTGCTTGACGTGCATGTCCAGGCAAAAGCCGCAGCCGTTGATCTGCGAAGCGCGGATATCGACCAGCTGGCCGACTTCGCGGACGACCGGAGACTTCTTGAGCGCCATGCTGAAGTCCAGGTACTTGCCGGAGATTTCGGCCGAGGTGTCGAAGTAATTCAGTCGTTGAGTCATGTTTCTGCCTATCGGCTGTCTGTGTTGCGGGGAGGATTCGCGTAGCCACAGCATGCCGTGACTTGGCCCAGCACAGAAGTGCCATGAATGGTGTTTCCGCCTGGGCCATGTTGGACGCCCGGCCGGTTGAATCCGCAACGCCGCCCGGCTATAAGCTTTAAGCGGGGGCTGGATTCGCATGCCCCGCCTGTCGATGAAGCCAAGTCCCATGCCGCTGCCTCCTCCCCATGATGAACATGTTGCCAGCCAATCGGCGGCGTCCACCCGCGTCGAGCCCGGCCGGGGCTCCTGTCTGGAAGTGTTCCTGGTTTTCCTGCGCCTGGGCCTGACGTCCTTCGGAGGCCCGGTGGCGCACCTGGCCTACTTCCGCAATGAATTCGTCGACCGCCGCCGCTGGCTCGACGACTACGCCTATTCCGACCTGGTGGCGTTGTGCCAGTTCCTGCCCGGGCCGGCCAGCAGCCAGGTCGGCATGGCCATCGGCCTGAGGCGGGCGGGCTGGGCGGGCATGCTTGCCGCCTGGGTCGCGTTCACGCTGCCCAGCGCAATCGCGCTCGTGCTATTCGCCGTGGGGCTCGCGCAATTCGGCTGGCTGTCCGGATCCGGCGCCATCCACGGGCTGAAGGTCGCAGCGGTCGCCATCATCGCGCAGGCGGTATGGGGCATGGGCCGGACGCTCTGTCCCGACCGGCCCCGCGCCGGCCTGGCGGTGGCCGCCGCTCTCATCACCGTGGCGCTGCCGACCGCGCTGGGGCAGCTGGGCGCCATCCTGCTGGGCGCCGTCGTCGGGGCGGCCGCGCTCCAGGTGCCCGCGCGGCCCGCGCTGGCCCCCGAGCAGCAAGGCGTGTCGCGCCGCGCGGGCTATCTTGCCCTGGCGTTGTTCGCGCTGCTGCTCGCGGCGCTGCCGGCCTGGGCCGCCTTCAGCGGCCAGCCGCTGGCGGCGCAACTGGCCGGCTTCTACCGCGCGGGGGCCCTGGTATTCGGCGGCGGCCACGTCGTGCTGCCTCTGCTGGAATCGGCTTCGGTGGCGGGGGGCATGGTATCCAATGCGGACTTCCTGGCGGGTTACGGCGCCGCGCAGGCCATGCCTGGCCCGCTGTTCTCCTTCGCCGCGTTCCTGGGCGCCATGTCGTCCGGTCCCTTGTCGGGCTGGGCCGGCGCGGTCGCGCTGCTCATCGCGATCTTTCTCCCCGGCGCGCTGCTGGTGGCGGCGGCTCTGCCTTTCTGGGAAAGCCTGCGCCTGCGGCCCGGCGTGCGCAACATGATCGCCGGGGTGAACGCCAGCGTGGTGGGCATCCTGCTGTCCGCGCTGTACGACCCGGTGTGGATCAGCGCCATCCTCGGGCGCGCCGACTTCGCGCTGGCGCTGCTGCTGTTCGCGCTGCTGGTCTACGCAAGATGGTCGCCCGTGTGGGTGGTGCTGGCGGCCGCCGCGGGCGGATGGGCGCTAGGATTGATCTAGAGGCTGCCAGCGGGGCCGGCGTTTCTGCAGGAAGGCGTCGATGCCTTCGCTGGCATCGGCCTCCATCATGTTGCGCGCCATCACGTCTCCCGCGTAGTCGTACGCATCGGCCAGCGCCATCTGCCGCTGCTTGTAGAACATGCGCTTGCCGTAGCGGATCGCGGTGGGGCTCTTCGCCAGGATGTCGTCCGCCAGCGCCTGCACGCGTCCGTCCAGGTCCACGTCCGGCACGGCGTCGTTGATGAGGCCCCAGTCCCTGGCCTGGGCGGCGTCGATGAATCTCGCCGTCACCAGCATTTCGAACGCCCGCTTGGCCGACACATTGCGGCTCAAGGCCACGGCGGGCGTCGAGCAGAACAGCCCCACGTTGATTCCGGATACCGCGAAGGTCGCCGTGTCGGCGGCCACGGCCAGATCGCAACTGGCCACCAGCTGGCAGCCCGCCGCGGTGGCGATTCCGCGCACCTTGGCGATGACGGGCACGGGCAGCGCCTGCAGCCCCTGCATGACGCTGCCGCACTTCCTGAAGAGCTCGCGGTAGTAGTCCAGCGAGGGCTGGCTGCGCATTTCGCGCAGGTCGTGGCCGGCGCAGAACGCCCGGCCCGTGGACTCCAGCACGACGCAGCGCGTTGCGCGGTCGCGGGCCAGGGCGTCGATTTCCGCCTGCAGGGCGGCCAGCATGGCTTCGGAAAGCGCGTTGAATTGACCGGGCCGGTTCAGGCGCAGCGTTACCACGCCGCCCTCTGCCGTGCGCGCCAGGATCGGCTGTTCCGCCGTTTCTTCGATACTCATGTCGCCTCCAGGATGGGGTATCCCTGGATGCTACGGCCTGCGCCGGCAAAAGAAAACCGGCCGGGCCACGTCATCGGCCGGGCCACGTCATCGGCCGGGCCGCGTCAGCCGGCGGCCAGCCGCCGCGACATGCCGACGGACAGGCACAGCAGGGGAGCCACGATGACCGCGCCGATCGATGCCATCGCCGTCTGGGCCGGCAGGCCGCTGTCGAGCAGGACGGTGGCGATGAGCGCCGATCCGCTCATCTGGAACAAGCCGTACACGGCGGCCGCCGTGCCGGCGCGCTCGGCGAAGGGCTCCAGCGCCAGGCTCAGGCCGGAACCCAGGGCCAGCGAAAAGCCCACGGTCAACACGGCGACCGGCAGCATGAAAACCCAGGCCGACAAGGGCATCCACAGCCAGGCCGCGAGATGCATGGCGGCCGCCAGCAGCAGGGCGGCCATGCCCACCCGCACCATCGTGTGGCGGCCGAAGCGCGCAATGAAGCCGGGCGCAAGAAAGAAGGCGCCGATGTTGATGGCCGCGTTGCCGCCGAACCAGGCGGAGAACCCCAGCTCGGAATAGCCCAGCTGCTGCACCAGCACCACCGGCGCGGCGGAGACGAACACGAGAATCATCGCCATGCCCGCCATGCCGAAGGCCGCGAAGTACAGGAAGCGCCCGCTGGCGACGATGGGCGCGTAGCGGCGCAGGCTGTACAGCGCGCCTTGCGGCCGCCCCGACGCCGCCCGGGTTTCCTCGAAGCGGCCGGCCAGCAGGCCCGCCAACGCCAGCGCGAACACCACCATGAAGGCGAAAGTGCTGCGCCAGCCCGCATGCACCGCCAGCGCGCCGCCCACCATCGGCGCCAGCGCGGGCACGGTGCACAGCGCGCCGTTCAGATAGCTGTAGACGCGCGCGCCCACGGCCGGGCTGAAGCAGTCGCGCACCGCGGCGAAGGCGACGAGCGACGCCGAGCAGGCGCCCAGCCCCTGGATCACGCGCGCGGCATAGAACACCTCCAGCGAGCCGGCCGCGGCGCCCAGCGCCGAGCCCAGCAGATAGGCCAGCACGCCGCCCAGCGCCACGGGCCGCCTGCCATAACGGTCGGCCAATGGCCCGATCAGCATCTGGCCCACGCCGACCGCGAAGATGAACAGCGTAATGCTGGCCTGGAGCGCGGTGACGGGCCGGCCGAAATCGTCGGCCATGGCGGGAAGGGAGGGGAGATAGATGTCGATGCCCATCGGCGTGAGCGTAACCAGCCCCATCAGGAGGCCGATCAGCCAGCGTTGGCCACGGGGAGTTAAAGCAGACTTCATGGGCAGGCTCGGGGTTCATGGGGAACCCGGGAAAACCCGATATTATCCACGAAGGGAGGTAGAATCATTCCTATGAACGCGCCCGCCCTCCGACCCCGCATCGTCATCCTCTACTGCACCCAGTGCCAATGGCTGCTGCGCGCGGCCTGGATGGCGCAGGAGTTGCTATCGACATTTTCGACCGACCTCGGCGAAGTGGTGCTGCAGCCGGGCACCGGCGGCGTGTTCCAGATCACCTACAACGGCGATCTGATCTGGGACCGCAAGAGCGACGGCGGCTTCCCCGAAGCCAAGGTGTTGAAGCAGCGCGTGCGCGACCGGCTCGATCCGGGCCGGCCGCTGGGACATATCGACGGCCACACCGCCGGCCCCTTGTTCAATCCCGAAGCCTGATCAGGCGGCCGGTTCCGAACTGAGGCTACCGCGCCCCTTGCGCTGCCGGAACGCCGATACCGCCAGCAGGGCGATGAGCCCCACGCAGGCCGCGATGAACCCCAGGCTGATCGGCCGCGACACGAAGATCGACAGATCGCCCCGCGACAACAGCAGCGCGCGGCGGAAGTTCTCTTCCACCATGGGCCCGAGCACGAAGCCCAGCAGCAGCGGCGCGGGCTCGAACCGCATGCGGATCAGCGCATAGCCGGCCGCGCCGAACACGGTGACCATGGCCACGTCGAACAGGTTGTTGTTCGTGCTGTACACGCCGACGCAGACGAAGAACAGCGCGGCCGGGAACAGGTAGCGAAAGGGCACGGTCAGCAGGCGCACCCACATCCCGATCAGCGGCAGGTTCAAGAGCAGCAACAGCACGTTGCCCACCCAGAAGCTGGCGATCAACCCCCAGAACATGTCGGCGTGTTCCACCATCATCTGCGGCCCCGGCTGGATGCCGTGGATGATCAGCGCGCCCAGCATCAGCGCCATCACCGGATCGCCGGGAATCCCCAGGCTCATGGTAGGGATGAAACTGGTCTGCGTGGACGCGCTGGTGGCGGCCTCCGGACCGGCAATGCCTTCGATCGCGCCGCGGCCGAACCGGCGCGGCTCGCGCGCCACCTTCTTTTCCGTCGCGTACGAAATGAAGGAGGCGATGGTGGGCCCGGTGCCTGGCAGGATGCCGAACGCTGCGCCGATCGCCGTGCCGCGCACCAGCGCTCCGCCCGACTGCTTGATGTCGCCGGCCTCCGGACGCATCGACTTCATGCTGATTTTCGCGGTAGTGACCTTGCCCCCTTCGCCGATGCGGTTGATGTTCTTGAGGAAATCCGCCACGCCGAACAGGCCCATGGCCAGCGCCACGATCTGCAGTCCATCGGACAGTTCGAGTATGCCGAAGTGAAACCGCATGGTGCCCGTGTTGACATCGGTGCCCACCACGCCCAGCAGCAATCCCACCACGACCATCGCGACGCCCTTGATCGCAGAGCCCTTGGCCAGGGTCGCGCCCGCCAGCAGGCCCAGCATCATCATCGAAAAGTATTCGGCCGGGCCGAACTTGAACGCGACGTCCACCAGCAAGGGCGAGAACAGGATCATCGCCAGGATGCCCACCGAAGCGCCGCAGAACGACGAGAACATCAGCATGAACAGCGCGGATCCCGCCTTGCCGTTGCGCGCCAGCGGATTGCCGTCCAGGCAGGCCACCGCGTGCGACGCGGTGCCGGGGAGGTTCAGCATGATGGACGTAATGCCGCCGCCATACTGCGAACCGTAGTAGATGCCGGACAGCATCACCAGCGCCGCCGTGGGCGTCATCGTGTAGGTGAGGGGCAGCAGGATGGAAATCGCGGCCAGCACGCCCATGCCGGGCAACACGCCGATCAGGTTGCCCATGAAGACGCCGAAAACGGCCCACATCAGGTTGTCCAGCGCGAAGGCAATGGAGAACCCGTGCATCAGATTGTCGAATATCTCCATGGATCAACCCCAGCGGAACAGGGGGAACTGCAGTTGCAGCCCCCAGGAGAACACGGCCACGCCCAGTAGCGTGACGCCCGTGGCGAGCAGGGCCGCGCTGCGCAGCGTGTGCTGGCGGTCGCCCAGCGCGGAGATGAATACCAGCGCAAAGGTGGCGGGCACCAGGCCGCCGTACTTGCCGACCAGGATGAAGGTCATCAGGCCGCCGATGATGCAGCCCCAGCCGCGCCATTCCGGCGGCGGCACGTCCTCATCGTCCTCGTCGGCGACGGAAGGCATCCACGCCATCCGCGCGATGGCCAGGCCCAGCATCACCAGCAGCGCCCCCAGGATCGCGGGAAACATCCCCGGCCCCATGCGCGCCAGGGTCCCCAGACTGTATGTGGATGCCTGCGCGATGGCGCCCAGGCCCAGCACGATCATCGTGCCCGCGGCCCACGCCTCGCGCCGAACGGCGCTGCGTTTGGATTGCATTGTCTTTCCTCCCGTTGTTGCGTCTTCGCCTGACTTTCGTCTGAACGAAAACTGACTGCCAGATGAATGCGGGAGTCTAAAAATCCAAACTTCCGTTCCGCTTTCAGACCGCTGGGAAGGAACGGCGAACCGCGATATTTCTGCGGAAAACGGGGGAAATCCCTAGGAATGCGCGGCCCGGGCAAAGGTCCTGGGAACAGGTTCAGGCCTTCGGCGTCCAGGGGTTGCGGTCCGCATGCGCGAGCGCCGCTTCCAGGCGCTGTTTGCTGGCTTCGGGCCAGCAGGCGTCCATGTCGTAGAACCCTTCGGCCGCGGGCACGTCATCGGGCAGGCGCAGCCAGGGATGCTTCGAACGCACGAAGCAGTGCGCGCCGGGCGGGAAGTCGGCGGCGCGATCCAGCGTGCCCGCATACACCAGCGCCACCGACTCCCCATACGCGGGGTGGTGGCTCCACAGCAGGCCGGCGCACGCCGCGCAGCGCACGACAAGCACCGTTTCCCCGTCGTTGGCGGTCTTGCCGGCGGGGTGGCGGGCGAGCTTGCCTTGCAATAGGGTCAGGCGATCGGACTCGATGGGCGCGTTCATGGCGAACGCGGTGCCCGAGTGCCGCTGGCACAGCGTGCAATGGCAGCAATGCACGAACATCGGCGGGCTGGCGAGGCGATAGCGGACCGCTCCGCAGTCGCAACCGCCTTCGATGAGAGGCGAGGTCACGGCGCGTCTCCGGGGAAGGGTGGCGCGACCAGTGTATCGGGGCGCCGGCCCCGGCAGCAGTGGCGATCGCGACACAATGCGGGGCGATTGCGACAGGCGCGCACGCGCGCGCCACGCGCCGCAGTCGAGCGGCGGGCAGAGCGGGGAACGGCGCCAGGCAGCGCCGGGAACATGGACCGCGCGCGCATCCGCTGGCTATTTCAGTCAAAATCATGCTAAAATACAACAATTGGCAGCAAATCAACAATAACAATGCTGTCCGCCGCAGCCAGGCCCACAGGCCCGGCCGCGTCTTTGCTCAGCGTTGCCCGCGCGTATGTCCCCCCGTGTCCTGCCCAGGACCGCATCGAAGGCACGCTTGAATCCTGCGTATCGCGCTTGTGCGGGGGAAGCCATGCGCCCTGAATAGGAGAACGCTCATGTCTCATCAACTGGTCGGCAAGAAGTGGCGCTTCGAGATTCCGCCCCTGGACTGGAAAGCGCCCGAGGCCAAGAAAGACGCTGACATCAACTCCGCTCCGGCCGATGCCGATTCCGCCGACGATACCGAAGCCTTGCGTTCCACCGCGTAAGGCCTGATCGCGCCCTGCGCGGCGCCACCACCACAGGCCTCCGGCCGCGCGCGTCCAGCGCGTCGCCCGAGGCCATCTCGTTTCCCGCACCTTTGCCATTCGCAGCCTCTGTCCGCGCGCCGCGCCGGACGGCGGCATGCGCCTGCGCGCCGGGCCCGCCCGGCACGGACCTTTCTGAGAGCGAGTACCTGGAATGCCTGAAAGCACTTCGAGCCGTCAACCGGTCAGGCCCTTTATCTACGCCACGACGACGTCGCGGTCCCTGATGTTCGCGCACGGTGAGATCCAGAGCCGCATGTGGACCCGGGACCCCAATGCGCTCAACCTGGAATACACCCGCATCATGATGGGATTCCTGCTGCTGAATCCCGAACCCCGCCGGATCGCCATGGTCGGCCTGGGAGGAGGGTCGCTGGCGAAGTTCTGCTACCACTACCTTCCCTCGGCCCGGATCGACGTCTTCGAGATCAATCCGCACGTCATCGCCTTGCGCGATTCGTTCCACGTCCCCGCCGACGACTCCCGCTTCACGGTGCTGCTCGGCGACGGCGCCGAACTCATCCAGCGGCATCGGGACGAATACGACGCCATACTGGTGGACGGCTACGATATCGACGGCATACCCGCGCAGCTCACGTCCGACGCGTTCTACGAGCACTGCTTCAACGCCCTGGCCGCCGACGGGCTGATGGTGGGCAACTTCCATGCGCTGAACTTCAACTACCGGCGTTACCTGGGGCGCATCAAGCGGCGCTTCGCCGGATCGGTGATCGAGGTCAGCGATATTTCGCTGGCGCACCGCATCGTGTTCGCCTGCAAGGGCGGCCTGCTCAAACGCAGGACGGGCTTGCCCACCCGCAAACCCGACGCCATGAGCGCGGACCTGTGGTCGCGCATCGCGCCCGGGCTCTGGCCTCTGCTGGACTGAACGCGGCCACCCGCGGCAAGCCGGCCGCCGCTACGGCGTGTGCGCGGCCACGCGGTTGCGCCCCTGCTGCTTTGCCGCGTAGAGCGCCTCGTCCGCGGCGCGGAACGCCGCGCCCACGTCCGGGCCGGCCGATGGCCATTGCGCCACGCCGGCCGACAGCGTAATGCCCGCCGTGCCGTGCAGGCGATGCATTTCCAGGCTCTTGCGCAGGCGTTCGGCCATGTTCGCCGCTTCTTTCACGCTGGCCGCGGGAAGCAGGATCAGGAACTCCTCGCCGCCGTTGCGGCAGAGCACGTCCGATGGGCGCGAGCATTCGCGCATCAGTTGCGCCACGCCGCGGATCACTTCATCGCCCACCGTATGGCCGTAGGTGTCGTTGATCAGCTTGAAATGATCGATGTCCAGCGCAACCACGGCGAACGGCGCGCCCGCGGCCTGCAACCGTTCCACCGCCGCCTGCAGGCCGCGCCGGTTGTGCAGGCCGGTCAGCGGATCGGTGATGCTGGCCTGGTTCAGCTTGCCGATTTCGTCCTGCAGGTTGGTGAAACTGCGGAGCACCGCGCGCTTCAGACGCTGCGCCTCGAAGTACCACGCCCGCACGGACTGCACCCGCTGCATCGCGACGGCGACCTCCTGGTGCTCGACGTTGGTGGCCAGCTGCGACAGCGGCTGCGATATCTTGCGCGCGCACCACCAGATGGCCAGCAGAAAGACGAGGGCGAAGGGCGCGGCGTACCCGATCAATGCCCAGATCAAGTCGTCCAGCGGCTCCAGCGTCGCCTGGGAGGGCCGCTGCGCGATCACGCCCCAGCCGCTCAAGGGGACGCGGGCATATCCCGCCAGCATATCCACGCCCCGGGTATTGACCAGGCGTTGCGCCCCGGACTGGCCCCGCATGACGGCCGCCACCACCGGGTTGGCCTTGACGTCTTCCCCGATGCGGGCGGTGTCCTGGTGATAGATCAGCCGGCCTTCGTGATCGACCACGTACAGATAGGACCCGTCCTGGTAATGATGCTTGCCCAACAGCATGTGCAAGGCGCCTTCGCTGCGCAGGTAAATCGTGCCCGCGATATAGCCCAGGTAGCGTCCGTTGTCCGCATGGATCGGGTGGGAAAGATTGATCAGCAGGTTGCCCGAAAGCGAGACATAGGGCTTGCTGATCATGGGCTTGCGGGCTTGCAGCGCCGCGCGGCTGCCATCGTTGTCGACGCGGGTGCCCACGAAGCCCCGCAGGCTTTGCGAGGCCGCAAGCACCGTGCCGTCGGCGCGGATGATCGCAACCGAGTTGAAGCTGTCGGTCTGCTCCTGCAAGCGCGCGGCCTCGGCGGCCAGCAGCTCCGGCACGTCGAAGCGGGCGGCCAGGTGGCGGGCGCTGTATTCCAGCTGCCGCTGGGCCGTCTTCAGGAACGCGCCGGCGCTCTCCGCGAGCTTGGCCGCGTAAACCCGATTGGCTTCCAGCGTGTTCGCGATGAGCTGTTCGCGCTGAACGCGATAGCTGGCGTAGAGCGTGTTTGCGGTGGCAACGACGGCGCTGAATATGGTGAGCGCAAGCACGAGCCCGCGCAGGTGGATTCGCATGAAGAGACCGGGTCGGGCAGGTGAAGCAAGGCCAAATTTTAACGTGCGCCGGCATCCGGTTCGTCGAGCAGGCGGGCGGCCGGCGACTGGGCGGCCGCCCCCGCGCGGAAGTAGCCCATGACGGTCGCCACGCTGGCGTGCCCGGTCAGCGCCATGGTGTCGCCCAGCGGCACGTTCTGCCTGCCCGCCTCGGTGACGAAGCCCGACCGCAGGCTGTGCGCCGAGAAGTCGCCTTCCAGGCCGGCCAGCCTGCAGCGCTCCTGCACGATGTCGCGCAACGCGGCGGCGGCCAGCGGTTCGCCCACCACGCCTCCTCGGCGGACACGGCGAAACAGCGGACCCTCCGAGATGCCGCTGGCGCTCAGCCAGGCATCGAGCGCCTCGGCCGCCATGCCGACAATCGGCTTCTGGTCGTTGGCGCGGCTCTCCCCGGCCTGGTTGGTCTTGGAGTGAGCCAGGGAAAACAGAAAACCGTCGGCCGTGCGCCGGGTGTTCTCGACCGTGGCGCGCGCGACCTCCGAGCGCCGGCGGCCGCCGCTGGCCCACGCGAACAGCAGCAGGGCTCGGTCGCGCACGCCTCGCAACGTATCGTCGCAGGTCGCCAGCAGGGCCTGCAACGGCTCGCGCGTGAGCGCCACTTTCTTGGCGGGCGCCACGCCGCGGCGGGCGTAGGCGCGGCGCGTCTTGGCAAGCAGTTCCCGCACCCGTGCGCCGCGGCAGGGATTCGGATGGCCCTGCAGTTCATGCGCCTTGGACAAGACCGACAGACGTTGCAGCAGCGTGTTCAGGCTGGGCGGCCCCAGCTTGCCCTTGGCCTTCAGCCGCACCAGCTCCCGGTCCAGCGCCAGCGGCAGCTCCCATTTCAAGCCTTGCTCGGTCGTACGCTGCGCGTGGTCGACCACGAATTGCACGACCGCGGCTTCCGGGACGGGCAGGGCGAAGGGGCGTCCGTAACGCAGCTCGAACCAGGCCGTCCAGTAGCGGATCGCCGCGCGGTAGCTGGCGGCGGTATTGACCGAGCTGCCTTCGCGCATCAGTCCGCGCACGGCGGCATCCGCCTGCGCGTCCAGCGCCGAGGGATCCAGCAGGGGCAGCGTTGCTTGCAGGGTCAGGGACATGTTTTCGAGGGCTTCAGGTAGCGCAAACGGGGAAAATCCAAATTCACTTCGTGTTATGTATAAACATACATATACTGTATGATATCTAACATAAATAAGAAATTACTCACGATAAGGCTCCATTATCGCGGGTAATTATCCCGTAATTGCGGAAAAATCGACGGAGCATGGCCATGGCCACCGGAATCACCGAAACAGACGTCTGGAGCGCCGCCGACGCCTTGTTGCTGGAAGGCGCGCGCCCGACGATCGAACGGGTGCGCCAGAAGATCGGGCGCGGATCCCCGAATACCGTCAGCCCTTATCTGGAAACCTGGTTCCGCTCGCTGGGCGCGCGCATCAAGGATCCCGGCGCGTTCGCCGCCGCCCCCTCCGCGCCGGACCCGATCGTCCAGGCGGCGGCTCATTTCTGGGAAACGGCCCTCGCCGAGGCCAGGGCGGAGCAGGCCAGCGCCTATCGCGCGCGCTGGGAAGAACTGGCGCAAGAGGGAGAAAGGCTGGCGGCCGACGCAGAACAGCTGCAATTGCGCGAAGCCGGGCTGGCGCAGCGCGAAAGGGATCTGCAGGAAGCGCTCAAGGTGGCCACCTCGCAATTGGCGGCCGCCGAGGAACGCCTGCAAGCGGCGGAACAGCAGCTGCGGCAGCGCGGCATACAACTCGAGCAGCATCAGATGCAGCTCGCGCAGGCCCGCAGCGCGGCGCAGGCCCTGCAGGCCGAGGCCGAAAAATCGCGCGGCCAGCATGCCCAAGCGCTGGAAGCGCTGGAGGCCCGCCACGCGGCCCATGAACGCCGCTGGCTGAACGAGCTGGACGGCGAGCGCGGCGCCGTCAAACGCCTGCAAGCCCGGCTCGACGAGACGCAGGCGGCCAGCCAGCGGCAACTGACCCAGGCGGGCAAGGCCCTGGCCGAGGAACAGGAACGGCGGCGCCGGGCGGAAGAGGGCGCGCAGGCATTGCGCGCCGATGCCCAGGAGAGCCGCATCCGCCTTGAATCCGAATTGGCCGCGATCCGAAGCGCGGCAGGCGCGGCCCAGGAACGCGAACGCGCGCTGGAAGCAAGGCTGGCGGCCGCCGAAGCCCGGGCGGCGGATTTCCTGGCGCAGGTGAAATCGAAGGACGGGCAATTGGCCGAAATGGCCCGCCACCTGATGGCCTTGGCCGCCGGCGCCGCCGCCGAGGGCGCGCAGGGCGCCCGGGCGGCGAGCCAGGAAGAGGCCAAGCCGTGACCGGGGCGTCAATGGCCCGGATAGACGCCCTGGAAGGGTTCGTTGTTGGGCTCGCCGAAGCTCGATGAATGGTAATTGGCCGGATTGGCTCCCATGGAGCTGCTGGAGCGCGGCGAACCGGAGCTGTAGGAATTGGGGCTGGAACAGCCAGCGAGCAGGAAGGCCAGCAATATGCCGGCAGTGGTCAGAGTCCTCATCGCGTACCTCCGTAAGATGATGCCTGCCGGGAATCCGGCAGACCTTCCCGTCGGCAAGTTGCATGCCCGCCGAACGGCCCCGGCCCGGCCGCGGCGCGGCGGGCGGTGCGCGAGCAGCGTCAATCGGCGCCAGCGGGCCCTGGGCGGCCGGTTTTCGGATAAATTCGCAGGAACGCATCGGCGCGTATCACCCGGGCGGGCGCCCGCAGGTCGCCATGCGCCACCATCCAGGGCCGCCGGCCTTGTCAGGAGCAGCGGGTGAATCCACGTCAATCGGTCGATCTTGCCCGCATCCTGCTCGTCATCGTGATTCTTTCCGCGCTGATGGTGGGCAGTCTTTACGTGCTGCGGCCATTCCTGCCGGGCCTGATCTGGGCAACCACCATAGTCGTCGCCACCTGGCCGGTGCTGCTGGCGATCCAACGCCGCTGCGGCGGACGCCGCTGGATCGCCACCGTCGTCATGCTGTTCCTCCTGCTGTTCGTCATCGTGCTGCCCCTGTACCAGGCCATCTCCACGCTGGCGCTGCACGGCGGAGCCATCATGGCGGCGATCAAGAGCCTGCCCGACTATGCGTTGCTGGCGCCCCCCTCCTGGATCCGCAACATCCCCTTGGCCGGCCCCAGGGTCGCCGACGAATGGCAGGCCCTCTCGGACGCCGGCGCCGGGGGGCTGCTGGCCAAGCTCGAACCCTACATCACCACCGCCGCGCGCTGGCTGCTCGGCCACGCCGCCATCGTCGGCGTGTTCGTCATGCACATGCTGATCACCGTCGTGATCGCCGGCATCCTCTACAGCAAGGGAGACGTGGCCGCCGATTTCGTGTTGCGCTTCTTCAACCGCCTGTCCGGGCAGCGGGGAATGTCCGCGGTCAAGCTGGCCGGGCTGGCGATCCGCGCGGTGGCGCTGGGCATCGTGGTCACGGCGGTCGTGCAGTCGGCGCTGGGCGGCATCGGCCTGTGGATCGCGGGCGTGCCGGCGGCGGGCATCCTGACGGCCCTCATGGTGATGCTGTGCCTGGCGCAGCTGGGCCCGTTCCTGCCCATGTTGGGCGGGGTCGCCTGGCTGTTCCAGAACGACATGAAGTTCGCCGCCGCGGTGCTGCTGGTCTGGGCGGTGGTGGTCGCCACGCTGGACAATCTTCTGCGGCCCATGCTGATCAAGCGGGGCGTGAACCTGTCGCTGCTGCTGATCCTGGCCGGCGTGCTGGGCGGGATGTTCGCCTTCGGAATCGTCGGGCTGTTCATCGGCCCGGTGATCCTCGCGGTGACGCAGACGCTGCTCAAGGCCTGGATCGACGAGGCGCCCGCGCCTGCGCCCATCTCCCTGGAGCCCCAGGCGGGAGCGCAGGACCAGCCCTCGGAAGCCGGGGGCGGCGCCGGCTCGCCGCCCCCGGTCTGAAGGCCGGGCGCGCCCAGGGCGCCGGGTGGCGTAACATCTGCCTTTTTGGCATGGCCACCCGGCAACACCTCATGACGATGCTTCCATTCCCGCGCGCCCGCGGCGTTTTTTCCAGCCTGCAAGCCCTTGCGGCACCCACGCGCAAGGCGGCGCGGCGATGAGCGAAAGCGTGCGCCTGGCCAAGCGCGTGGCCGCGGAACAGTCCTGCTCCCGGGGCGACGCCGAGCGGTATATCGAAGGCGGATGGGTCGCCGTTGACGGGGAATGCGTCGAGGAACCCGGCTACCGGGTGGCTCCGGGCCAGGTCGTGAGCCTCCTGCCGGGCGCGCGCCTGGAAGAGGTCCGCCCCGTCACCATTCTGCTGCACAAGCCCGCCGGCCTGTATGCCAATGACGAGCCGGGTTCGGCCCGGGACCTGATCCAGCCCGAGAACCTGATGCCGGGCGACCGCTCCGGCCTGCGCTACCTGAAACGCATGTTCAACGGCCTGCGGCTGGTGACGCCCCTGGAGCGCGCGGCCAGCGGGCTGCTCGTGTACACGCAGGAGTATCCCGTGGCGCGCAAGCTGCTCGAGGAAGGCCGCTATGTCGAGCAGGAGTACGTGGCCCAGGTGTCGGGCCGGTTGCAGGATGGGGACCTGGCGCGCCTGCAGCGCGGCCTGGCTTACCAGGGCCGCGCGGCCACGCCCATGAAAATCAGCTGGCAGAACGAAACCCACCTCCGCTTCGCCTTGAAGACTCCGGACCCCGGATTCATCGAGTACGTGTGCGATGCCGCCGGCCTGCGCCTGGAGGCGCTGCGGCGTATCCGCATCGGGCGCCTGCCGATGGCGGGCCTGGCGGCGGGGCAATGGCGTTACCGCCTTGCCTATGAACGGTTCTGAGGAACAGGAATGACAATGACGGAATCGCGCGCCGGCCAGGAGAGCCGCCGCCTTGCCGAAGGACGCAGGAATTTCCTGGTCAACGCCGGCCTGCTGGGCCTGTCCGCCGCCGTGCTGGGAGGCTGCGCGGGTCCCGCCGCCGTATCCCCCCGCAAGCCGCCGGCTCCCGTCCCGCCCGCGCCCCCGGCTTCCCACGCAGGAGCCGCCGCGTCGGCCGTGCCGGCCCTCAAGCCCGGCGCCCGGGTCGCCATCGTGGCCCCGGCGTCCGCCGCCCCGGACGCCAGCGATCTTGCCGCGCAGTGGCTGGAGGCGCGAGGCTACGCCGCGCAAGTCATGCCGGCCTCGCGCACTCGCCTGGACGCTCCATACGACTACCTGGCGGGCGCCGATGCCGAACGGCTCGGCGATCTGCACGCGGCGTTCGCCGCGCCCGACATCGGCGCCGTGTGGTGCCTGCAGGGAGGATTCGGATCATGGCGCCTGCTGGACAGGCTGGACTTCGGCCTGCTGCGGCGCAATCCCAAACCCTTCATCGGCTATAGCGACATCACGGCGCTGCATCTGGCCATGCAGCGGCACGCGGGCTTCGTTACCTTCCACGGCCCGATGCTGGCCCAGGACATGCTGGCCGGCAAACGCCAACCCACGGAATCCCATCTGCTGGCCATGATCGGCGGGCAGGTGGGGCAGGGGGCGTGGATCGAGCCGCCGCCGGACGCCACCGCGACCGAGCTCGTGCCTGGCACGGCCACCGGGCGGCTGGTCGGGGGCAACCTGGCGCTGATCGCCGCGCTCATAGGCTCCCCCAACGAGATCGACACCCGCGACGCCATCCTGTTCATCGAGGACGTCAACGAAGCGCTGCCCAGGGTGGACCGCTTGCTCAGCCAGCTGGCGGCCGCCGGCAAGTTCGACGGCGTCAAGGGCGTGCTGGTCGGCAATTTCACGCGCATCCTGGGCGTGTCGATGGACGAGGCCCAGGCCCAGGGCATGCTGTATCCGCTGATCCTCGACCAGTTCCGCGCACGCGGGATCCCGGTATTGGGCGGCTGGCCCAGCGGCCATGGCGACCCGAATCTGACCCTGCCGCTGGGCGCGCGCGTGACGTTGGATACGGGGCGCGGCGCCCTGCGGCTCGAACAGGCGATAGCGATCTAGCGACATGCATCATTAATAGCGCACAATACATGATAATGACTTATTAATAGGTCACGCCATGTCGAGGGCGTGCATCATTTATGATGCATATTCCTCTACAAAGCGCTATTATTGAGTCATGAAAAAGAAAATCGAACCCAGCTTCGACGCCGCCGAAGCGCTGGCGCGGATCGGCGCCAATATCCGCACCGCCCGGCTGCGCCGCGCCGAGACGGAATCCGCGCTTGCCGGCCGCATGGGCGTATCCCGGGCGACCATCGCCCGCCTGGAGCGCGGCGATGGCGGCGTATCGCTGGCGCTTGCCGTGGAAGCCTTGATCCAATACGGATACGCAGACCAAGTTTTCGCGCTGGGCGACCCGGAACAGGATGGCGTCGGCAAGCGGCTCGACGCCGTGCGCAGGCCGAACCGGGGCAGCGCGGGCGCGCTGCACTCGCACCGCGCCGACCCCTCCCGGCTGTAGGCGGCGGGCCCCGACATGGCGCGCGCCAAAAAGCACAAATCGGTCGAAAGCGAGCTGTTCGTCTACGTCGACATCCGCGGCGAGGCCGTGCTGGCTGGCGTCCTGACGCTGGACGACTCCGACGAGAACCACTTTTTCGCCGAATTCACCTACGTGCAGTCGTATGTGGACGACCCGCGGGCCTTCGCGCTCGATCCGCTGAACCTGCCGCTGGCCGACTCCAGGACGACATTCCGCACCGAAAGCCGCTACGAGAGGCTGGGCGCGATCTTCGACGCCGCCCCGGACGCCTGGGGGCGCAATGTCATGCGCGTGGACAACGCCGGCGCGCGCGTGACCGAAGACGAAGTGCTGCTGAAAGGCAGGGGCATGGGCGTCGGCGCATTGTTCTTCAGCGCTCGGCTGCTCACGCCCAACATGCGCAAGACGTATCGCCTGCCCGAAGTCAGCCAGCTGGAATCGCTGGCCAGCCTGTTGACCGACATCGACCAGGGCGTCAAGCCCAAGGGGCTGTACCGGGACATCCTGGGCAGCTCCTGGGATATCGGCGGCGCGCGTCCCAAGACCATCGTGCGCGACGACCAGGGCGAAATGTGGATCGCCAAGTTTCCGCGCAAGGGCGATTCGTACGACCGGCAGCGGGTCGAGTACGCCAATTTGCAGATGGCCAAGGCCATAGGCCTGACCGTGCCGGATATCCGCCTCGCCGAAACGCATTTGGGGGCGGTCCTGCTGACGCATCGCTTCGACCGCGAATTGCTGCCGGCCGGGCAGGGCGCGGATCCAGTCATCGCGCGCCGCCACTTCCTGAGCGGGGCCTCGCTCATCAGCCCCTCCGTGCAGATCGGCAAGCGCGAGCTCGACGGGCCGCGCGGCAAGGCCACGTATTCCTACGCGCGGCTGGCCGACGTCACGCGCCGCGTGTCGTCCAACCCCGTGCAGGACCTGAAGGAGCTGTACGCGCGCATGGTCCTGAACGTGGCCGTCCACAACACCGACGACCACCTGAAGAACGTCGGCTTCCTGAAGGACGAGGCCGCGCACAGCTACCGCCTGTCGCCCCTGTTCGACGTGGTGACGCAGGAAGGGTCGGCCAAGCACTATCTTCATATCGGCGCGGCGGGCCGGGAAAGCTCGTTCGAGAATTGCCTGAGCGAGTACCGGCGCTTCGGCCTGCGATCGGAAGCCGCCGCCCGGGAGATCCTCGAGCACGTGCTCGGCGTGGTGCGGGAACGCCGGCGGTTCTACGACATGGCCGGCATGAGCGCGGAAGAGATCGTCCAGGTGGAAGCCTCGCTGATGGCCTGGCGCCACGCAGGCCTGGTCGAACGTCCCCCGCGCTAGCGCGGCACGCCGGCGCCGTTCAGGCGTGCGCGGCCAGCGAGCCCCAGTCCTGCCCGCGCGCCTGCATGCGGGCATGGAAATCCTGGCTCAGGGCGGCCAGCGTGACTTCGCCGAAGCGGTCCAGCAATAGCGTTTCCGCCTGGTCGAATGCGTCGGTCAAGGCGGCGTTGACGGCGGCCTCGACCAGGCAGCCGGGCGATTCGCTGCGGTTGCCCATGGCGAAGATCCCGGGCGAGCCCAGCGCCTCGTAGATGTCGCGCAAGGTGACGGCCGAAAAATCGCAGGAAATCGACCATCCGCCGCCATGGCCTTTCCCGGAACGCACCAGGCCCTGCGCGCGCAGCCCGGCCATGATGCGCCGGATCACCACCGGATTGGTCCGCATCACCTTGCCCAACGCTTCCGACGTCATCGGGCCGGGGGCCTCGGCCATGTGGAGCAGTACGTGGAGCACGCCGGAAAGTTTGCTGTCTCGTCTCATGCAACGGATGCTATTGCATGAGCTCCGGCGGGCGCAAGCCCGCTAGGCCCGCCTGGCCGACCAACTGCCCCGGCCCGAGGCCTTGCCGCTCATGGTCCTGCCGTTCACCAGCCCGGTATAGCGCACCCCATTGACCGTGAACGCGATTTCGGCGCCATTCAGGCGCGCATCGGAAATCGGGACCGAACCCAGCTTGCCCGACAATTTCTGGTAGTGCTGGTCCAGCTGCAGCGTCTGCCCATCCACATCCCATTTGCCTTGCACCTTCGCCGGCACGATCCACAACAGCGCGGTGCAATAGGTGCTGCAATCCTGCGTGACGGTCTCCTCGGCGTCCGGTTCCCAATCGCCCATCCGGAAGGTGTTCGACACCACGCGCGTGCCGGGCGCCAGTTCCAGCAGCCTGGGACGCAGCTTCTCGTTGATCGTGGACAGCAGGAACATGGTGATGACGTCCGCCTTCGAGAGATCGGTGGCGAACAGATCCGCCGCCACGAAGGTGGCGCGGTCGCCCACGCCCGCGCGCTCGGCGTTGCGGCGCGACAATTCGACCAGGTCGGGGTTGTATTCGATGCCCTGGGCCGTCAGCCCGCGCTGCGCGGCGGTGATGACGGTGCGGCCGTCGCCCGAGCCAAGGTCCATCAGCCGGTCCTTGGGAGTGACCTTGGCCATGTCGAGCATCTTGTCCACGAGCGTTTGCGGGGTGGGCACCCAGATGACGTCCTTGCCGTCCTGGCCCACGTTGGGCACGTACTCCTGCTGCCCGGCCGGCTGCGTCGCCGCCGGCGCGGCCTGGGCGCCGGCGTCGAAGGCGCAGGCCAGGGCCAGCGCCATCGCCGAGGCCAGCGCCGCCAGGCGCAGCCGCCGCGGAGCCCGCCGGACGCCGGGCAATTGGGACTGAATCGCGATCTGCATGATGAAGGCTCCTTGCGTGGGGACTCGAAAGGCGGGCCGGAAGCGCCCTGGCTAGGGCCGCGCGGGCGCCGGCTTGAGCAGGCGCAACATGGGCAGGCCCGCCGCCAGGACGGCCAGCCCGATCAGGGCGCCGGCTCCCGCATAGACGGCGCTCGAATACACCAGGCCCGCGCACGCCAGCGCCAACAGCGCGGGCGGAAGCGGGTAGAGCGGCACCCGGAACGGCCGCGGGCGTTCGGGATCGATGCGCCGCAGGCGCCACACCGACAGCGCGACCAGCAGCATGAAGATCCAGAACACCGGCGCCGTGTACGCCACCATGGTCTGCACGCTGTTCTGGCTGAAGGCGCCCAGCGCGACCAGGGCCAGCGTGATCGCGCCCTGGGCCAGCAGCGCGGCCGTCGGCGTATCGTTGCGCTCGCTCCAGGCCGCCAGTGTCCGCAACCGGGGCACGTCCCGCCCCAGCGCGCAATACAGGCGGGCGCCGGTGATGATCGTGCCGTTGATGGTGCTGAGCGCCGTGGCGCAGATCGTCAGGCTGAGCAGGGCGGCCGCATAGGGGCCCGCCGCCAGCTGCATGACGTCGGCGCCCAGCGCCGGCGTGTCCCGCAGCCCCTGCAGACCAAAGATTTCGAGCAGGGCCAGATTGATCAATACGTAGGCGCCGGTGACGATGGCCGTGCCGGTCAGCAGCACCCGGCTCATATTGCGGCCGGGCTCGCGCAGTTCGCCGCTGAGATAGGCCGCCTCGTTCCAGCCGCCATAGGTCAGCAACACGAAAACCATGCCCATCCCCATGAGCCCGGCCGGGTTGCCCGCCAGCGGCGTGGCCGCGTCGCTGCGCAGCGGATTGTCACCGGTGGCCGACAGGCTGGCGACGAGCACCGCCGCCAGGGCGGCCAGCGTCAACATGGTGAACGTCCATTGCAGGCGCTTCGAATACCGGGTGCCCGCTACGTTCAGGGCCGTCAGCGCCACGACGGATATTGCGGCGTGCAGGGCGGGGCCGTGGGCGCCCAAGGGGGCGAGGCGCTGGGCGTAATCACCGTAGATATAGGCAACCACCGCGATGGCGCCCGTCTGGATAACGGTGCAGCGCGCCCAGGCGAACAACAAGCCCGCGCGCTGGCCCCAGGCGCGCGTCAGGTACAGGTACTCGCCCCCGGCCCCCGGATACGCCGAGCCCAGTTCTCCATAGCAAAGCGCCCCGATCAGCATCACGAAACCGCCCGCGCACCACAGCCCGATATAGCCGGCCTCGGAGGCGGCATGCTGGGCCACCAATGGGGGAAAGCCGAAAATGCCTATGCCGACGACCACGCCGACCAGCACCATCGTTGCGTCCATCACCGACAAGCCGGCCGGCGCGCGCGCCACCGCCGCGTCCGATACGCCGCTCATCGCGGACGATCCCAAGCGCGCCGGACCGCGTTCCGGCCGTGAGGCTCCCGCTGCCTGTCCCGTGTCCGCCGCGCGTGAAGCGAACGGATGGAACTCGCGGGCGAACGCGTAGGCAACAACAATGTCATCGGGACTCTCGCGTGGACGGCAGGGCGGCGGATGCGGCTCGGGGCCGGATCTGACATTTTCCTGAATACCTAAGCGACCGATGCGAGTCCGGAAAAGTTTCTCCGGGTTTACCCGAAAAAATGCGGAAAGATTCGGGCCCTGTCGAATCCTTCTGTGAGAAACAACATTAATAAATATACTTAATATGTTGATTTATTTGAATTATTTATTCAATTCTAAAGTAAATTATTTAAAGCAGTCTCTCAACATTTGAGGCAGACTTGAAGCGCGGCCTATTGCAGGTTCCGGTCCACGCACGCCTTCCAGTCCGAAGGCAGGGGAATATCGCGCGCAACGGCGCAGGCGGGCTTGCACAGATAGATGGAGCAGCCCACATAGCTGATGCCTGACAGCGCAAGCGTGATCATCGGCCGCGCCAAGGGCGCCGGAACCCCGCGAAGCAAGCGCAAGGCAAAGTCGGACAGCTCGGCGAACCCCTTGCCAAACGAGTCGCGCAGCAAGCGCAGGGTCACGCCGTACAACCAGGAGGAGAACCGCGCGCGGCCGAGCTTGCGGCAGGCTTCTATCTGTTGCCCGAAAGCGGGCGCCAGGCCGGGATCGGTGCGTTGCACCTGCGCCTTCACCAGCCCCGACAGCGCGCTGGCATGCAGGCACACCAGATCACGCAGGGGCGGCTGGGCATCGGCCGGCGGCGTTGCGGACCGGCCGGCCGGGGCGGCACAATGGTTCGTCGGCGTCAACATTTCCCGTCGGATCGCAAATCTTCATCACTAGACTTCATGGACGAGGATTAGATAGTGCGGACGGGTCCTTGTGAATCACTGAAACTGGGTATTCGCCTGCCGGGCCGGCGCCGGGCGCGGGCAAGCGAGCCCCTCTCAACTCGGGAGCATCGACATGAAGCTATCCCTACGCGCGGGTCTGGCGGCGCTGGCATTGGCCGGCTCGGCGAGCGCGCCGACGGCGGCCACGGCGCATCATGGCTGGTCTTGGGCCGAATCCGAACAGATGACTTTGCAAGGCATCGTGCAGCAGGTGCAGATCGCTCCGCCCCATCCCTGGCTGGACGTCCGGACCGATGACGGAACCTGGCGCGTCGAGCTCGGCAACCCCACCCAGACGAAGGAAGCGGGATTCGTCGAAGGTTCGGCCAAGCCCGGCGATACCGTGACCGCCATCGGGAACCGGGACCGGGATTCCTCCAACAAGCGCATGAAGGCCGTGCAGATCAAGGTGGGCGACAAAACCTACGATATCTATCCCAGCCGCATCCGGAAGCCCTGAGCACGGGACGGCGACGATGCCCGACCTGCTGCGGTTCGCCCTGGAACAGCTCGCGGCCGTGCCGCCCGCGATCTGGCTGCGGCGGTCGGGCACGCTATATCTGCTCGTGAACGCGGCGCACATCGCTTCGATCGGGCTGCTCATCGGCGCTATCGTGCCCCTGGATCTGCGCCTGCTGGGCCTGCTCAGGCCCGGCCCGCTGACCCTGCTTGCGCCCGTGCTGGCGCGCACCGCGTCGGCCGGACTGGGCTTGGCCGTGCTGACGGGGGCGATGCTGTTCAGCGTCCAGCCGCTGGAATACCTTGAAAACCGCGCGTTTCTGGTCAAGATGGGCCTGTTGGCCGCGGGGGCGCTGAATGCCTGGCTCGTGCGCCGCGGCCGGGCCTGGGCGAGAGTCCTGGACCAGGGCAGGGCCGGGGCCGCCATGCGCGCGCAGGCGGGCGCGTCGCTCCTGCTGTGGCTGGGATGTCTGGTGGCGGGGCGCTGGATCGGGTTCCTGTGATGCGTGCCCGGGAGCGCCCCGGCCCCGGGGGGCGGGCGAGGGCAGGGGCTTAGTTACGCCTTGGCCTCGGCCAGCGCCCGCTGCACCGCGGGGCGTTCGGCGACACGCGCCATATAGGCGGTCAGCTTCGGAAACTGCGTCATGTCCACGCCGTCGCCCTCGAGCCAGCTGCCGATGGTGTACATATAGCCATCGACCACGCTATAGCGATCGCCCGCCACCCACGGGCCGGCGATCTGCGATTCGAGATAGGCCGCGCACGCCGTCATGGCCTGCGGCACCTTGGCGCGCATGGCCTCGTGCGCGGCGGGATCGTCCGCCCAGCGCGCTCCGCGCCGCTTGTGCGCATGCGCCACGTGGGCGGTGGAAGCCAGATAGCTCGCCAGTTCCTGCATGCGCGCGAACGCGAAGGGATCGTCCTGGGGCGCCAGGCCGGCTTTCGGAAAACTCTGCGCCACGAAGGCCAGCAGCGCCGGCGTCTCCGTCAGCACGCCGTGTTCGGTCTCCAGTGCGGGCACGCGCCCCTTGGGATTGATGCGCAGGTATTCGGCGCTTTGCTGCTGCCCGGCGCTGAAGTCCAGCTTGACGAGATCGAAATCTGCGCCCGCTTCATGCAGCGCGATATGCGTGGCAAGCGCGCAGGTACCAGGGGCGGAGTAAAAGGTCCAACGGGACATCTGCATCCTCTTTCGGCATAGGGTGGAACTGGCATTATCTCCCTAGGCCGCCTGGATGCCCAGCCACCCGAGTATGCCCACATAGACGCCCACGGCGATGATCAGCACGCTGGACAGATAGGGCGCGCGCCGCGCCAGGCCGCTGAACCAGGGTGCATGCCGGGCAGCGTGGCGCACGCTCAGCGCCGCGACCGCGCCCACCGTGACCAGGGTGATGGCCAGACCGATAGAAAAGCACAGCACCAGCACGGCGCCCAGCGTGAATTCCTTGAGCTGCAGGCACAGCAGCAGCACGGTGATGGCGGCGGGGCAGGGAATCAGTCCCCCGGTCAGGCCGAACAGGGCGATCTGCCAGTTCGTCACGCGCCGATCCGCGAAGCGCCGGCGGATATCGTTGGCGTGCGCCAGTTGATGCGCGTCCTGGTGCTCGCCGGCCGCGTCGTCCTGCCCGCATGCCGTTCCATGGGAATGATCGTGACCGTGCGCATGCGCGCCATGGGCATGGCCGTGCGCGTGCGAAGCATCGTGGGCATGCCCATGCCCGGCGTGCTGTTCGCGCCAGGTGCGCCAGAACATCCAGGCGGCGATCAGCACGATGATCACGCCGGACGCGAGTTGGAAGTAGGGTTCGATCGCCTCCGCGGCCACGCCTTGCCAGAGGAGCATGCCGCCCAGCCCGATGCCCCACACGACCAGGGTGTGCGAGATCGTCGCCGTGATTCCAAGCAGCACCGCCTGCCACACGGTTCCGCGGATCGCGACGATGAAGGCGGCCATCATCGTTTTGGAGTGGCCGGGTTCCAACCCGTGCAGGGCGCCCAGCAGGATGGCGCTGGGGACGAATAGCCAGGCGTGCGACGCTCCCTGGGCGACCAATTCGGCAAAGGACGGCATGGGCGGGCGCCTACAGGTATCTGGTGATGGCTTTGAATTCGTCGATGGCGCGCTGCTGGTCGCGCCCGAGATCGCCCACGGCGTCCTGCAGGCAATGGTCGATGTGATCCTGGATCAGGACCTTCTTGGCCTGCGAGACCGCTTTCTCGACCGCATGCAGCTGCTGGGCCAGCTCCAGGCAGGGGCGGTGCGCGTCCATCATGTGCAGGATGCTGCGCAAATGGCCTTCCGCGCGCTTGAGGCGCTTGGCCACGGCGTCGTGGTGGTGGTGCGGGTCGACGGTTTTCATGCGCGAAATAATATCCTCCCAGGGAGGATGCCAACGCAATAGCCATGATGGCGAATGGGGTTATCTCGCCCGCGGGCCAGTCGCTGCGCTGCCAAGGTGGCGGAGCCGGCCCGGGGCCGCGCGCCCGCTTCCGCTATCGCGAGGCTGCATGGCGGGCAATAGCAGGCATCTCATGGCGGGTAAACCATGCCTGCCCGCGCAACGCTATGATTGGCGGCTTCCCCACCGCACATTGGTCCGATAATGCAGTCAGCGCGCTTGAGAGACCTGCTGGAGCAGCGGCAGGTCGGCGTCTACTTCGGCGCAGTGGCTGTCGCGGCGATCCTTGCATGGCGCATCCCGGCATCGGCGGCCCTGGCGCCCGCCATCGATCCCTTGCTCGGATTCATGCTATTCGTGACCTTTCTCCAGGTGCCGCTCACGCAGTTGCGGCGGGCCGCGGCCCAGCTCCGGTTCCTGGGCGCGCTGCTGACGTCGAATTTCATCGCCATCCCGCTGCTGCTCGCCTGCCTGCAGCCCTGGCTGCCCGGCGCGCCGCTGGCCAGGATAGGCGTGCTGTTCGTGCTGCTGACACCCTGCATCGACTATGTCGTGACCTTTGCGCACATCGGCCGGGCCGACGCGCGTCCGCTGCTCGCGGCCACGCCGATACTGCTGGGCGCCCAAATGCTCCTGCTGCCCATCTACCTGGGCGCGTTCCTCGGAGCCGAAGCCGCGGGCCTGGCGCAATGGCAACCCTTTGTCCATGCCTTCATCTGGCTCATCGCGGCGCCGCTCGGTCTCGCTGCGCTCTTCCAGGCCGGCGCGGCCCGAAGCCGCGCCATGCGCGCCGCGGTCAGCCTGCTTGGCGTCCTGCCCGTGCCCGCGACCGCGCTCGTGCTGTTCGTCGTCGTTGCCGCAGTGGCTCCCCGGTTGGGATTGGCCCTCGACGAGGTGAGGGCGGCCATTCCCGTCTATGCCGCGTTTGCCGTGCTGGCGCCCCTCATCGGCTGGGCAACCGGCCGCCTGTGGCGGCTGCCGGCCGAGCAGGCGAGGGCCGTGTCGTTCAGTTCCGCGACGCGGAACTCCCTGGTCGTGCTGCCACTGGGCCTGGCCATCCCGGGCGCCGTGCCGATCTTGCCGGCCGTCATCGTGGCCCAGACCCTGGTGGAGCTGGTGAGCGAGCTGATATACATCCGCCTGCTGCCCCGGCTGGGCGCGGCGCGGCGGGCCGAGCGCGCGCGCAATTAGGTGTCCGCGGCGCCTGCCGCCCGCACTGTCTGCCCCAGGCCACAATGTTTGCCCATTTTTGACTTGATCGATAAAAACATTGCGCTATCGGCCGTGTGCCATTTAGATTTGGACTTGAAAGCCGCTGGCGCGGCCCCCAGCGGCGAATCCCGCCCGCTTCAAGAAACACCATCCAGATTTCGCTTTTCGGATAGCGCGGAATCGGGATCGGCACTATTTTTTCCCTGTCGATAGAAAGAACGGTTTCGATTTCTGTAGCACCGAATGTTCCCCGGCCTGACTCGCATGACGGAGAGAGCAAGTGAAACTGCAGCTGAAAATCGGATTGACGGTAGCGGCGCCGGCCCACCCAACCCCATCTCGCATTCCGGCCTCCGGACCATCATGGCGCCCAAGCCGGGAAGGCCGGCCGAAGCCCGGCAAGGCGCCATCGCCAGCCGTTGAGCATCCGAGCTTCATGAGCCGTTGATCGAAGGGGGAAGAGGCATGGCCAATCGGGACGGCATTCTGGCGCTCGAACAGGCGGTATCCCAGGCGGTGCTCGGCCAGGCCGAGGTGATCAGGAACATCATCGTGGCGCTGCTCGCGGACGGCCACGTCCTGCTGGAAAGCCTGCCGGGCCTGGCCAAGACGCGCACCGTCAAGGCCCTGGCCGCGCACCTGGCGGCCGAAATGCGCCGCATCCAGTTCACTCCGGACCTGCTGCCTTCCGACATCACGGGCGCCGACGTATTGCAGCAAGACGCCGAAGGGCGCAACCAGGTGGCGTTCCAGCCCGGCCCGCTTTTCGGCAATCTCATCCTGGCGGACGAGGTGAACCGGGCCCCGGCAAAGGTGCAGTCGGCCCTGCTGGAAGCGATGGAAGAGCGCCAGATCACGGTCGGCGGCACCACGCGGGCCATGCCTTCGCTGTTCATGGTGCTGGCCACGCAGAACCCCATCGAACAGGAAGGGACCTATCCCTTGCCGGAGGCGCAGATGGACCGCTTCCTGATGAAGATCTGCCTGGACTATCCCGCGGCCGGCGACGAAATGGCGATGCTGGGCCTGCTGCGCCAGCCCGCGGGCAAGCAGGAGGCCGCCATGCGCTTGTCGCAGGACGAGCTGTTCGCGTGCCGGGCCGAGGTCGCGGCAGTCCATGTCTCGGAGGCGGTCGACCGGTACATCGTCGATCTCGTGAATGCGACGCGCAGGCCCGGCGATGACGAACTGGCCCGCTGGCTGCAGGTGGGGGCCAGCCCGCGCGGCGCCATTGCGCTGGACCGGGCGGCGCGCGCTCACGCCTGGCTGTCCGCGGCCGACTTCAGCTCGCCGGACGACGTGCGCGCCGTGGCCCACGCCGTCCTGCGCCACCGCCTGCACCTGTCATACGACGCGGTGGCCGACGGCGTGACGCCGGACGCGGTGATCGACCGGCTGCTGGATACCGTCGCGGTGCCGGCCTAGGGCGCGTCCATGCAGCCGCATCCCGTCCACCCCCCGCTCGCCGAACTCATGGCCCTGGAGGCCGCCGTGGCCGGCCTGTCGTTTCACGCGCGCCAGCCCTTGGGCAGCGTGCTTGCGGGCCTGCACGGTTCGCGGCTTCGGGGCCGGGGGCTGGATTTCGCCGAACTGCGCCGCTACGTGCCCGGCGACGACCTGCGGCAACTGGACCTGCGGGCGTCGCTGCGCTACGGCAAGCCTTACGTGCGCTCCTATACGGAAGAGCGCGACCGCCCCGCGCTGGTGCTGGCCGATCAACGCATGAGCATGTACTTCGGATCCGTGCGGGCGTTCAAATGCGCGGTCGGGGCAAGACTCGCCGCGACCGCCGCCTGGATGGCCTATCTTGCGGGCGACCGCGTCGGCGGCATCGTGTTCGACGACGACGGCCAGCGCAGCTTCAAGCCATTGCGCAGCCGCGACCGGGTGCGGGCCTATCTTGCCGAGGTCGTCCGGGCCAATCAGGGCCTGTCGGCGCAGCGGCCGGAGCGGCCGCGGCCGCAAGGCCTGAACGCCGCGCTGCGCGCCGCCCTGGCGCAGGCGCCGCACGATTGCCTGGTATGCATCATCAGCGATTTCTCGGGCGCCGACGACGACACGCTGCGCGGCCTGCGCCTGCTGGCCGCGCACAACGACGTCGTCGCCGTGCTGGTGTTCGATCCCATGGCGCAGAACATTCCCAGCCGGGGCCGCCTGGTGGTCACCCAGGGCGAACTCCACCTGGAAATCGCCGTGGGACGGCGGCGCGAACGCCAGCCGCTGGCCGATTTCTTCAGCGGCCGGCTGCGCGAAGTGGCCGAGGTGCTGCGGCGCAGCCGCGTGCCCCTGCTGAGCGTAGACACGGCGCAGGATGAACTGATGCAATTGCGCCGTGAGCTGGGCCGGCAGGTGCCGGGAGGGCGGACATGAGCGCCCAACCGCCAGGCCTGGACCAGTTGCGCGAACTGCCTTTGCCCGAGCCGGTCTCCTACTGGCCGCAGACCTGGGGCTGGGCGGCGCTCGGCCTGCTCTTGACGGTCGCGGCGGCTTGGCTGGCCACGCGCGCATGGCGGCGCTGGCACCGGAACCGCTATCGGCGCGAGGCGCTGTCCGAACTGGCGCGGCTCGAAGCCGCGGCCGCCTCGGATCCGCAGGCCGCGCGCGGCCTGCCCGCATTGCTCAAGCGCGCCGCGCTGGCGGCGCAGCCCTCCGGCGCGGCCGCGCCGCTGGCGGGCGACGCCTGGGCGGCCTGGCTGGCGCGTTGCGGGCCGCCTTTGCCCGACGATGGCGCCCGTCTGCTTGAAACGCTGGCCTATGCGCCGGACGCCTCGGTGCGCGCGCTGGATCCGTCGGACCTGCGCCGGCTGCTGGCCGCCAGCCGCCAGTGGATGGAGCGGCACCATGTGGCGGCTTGAATATCCCTGGCTGCTGGCCGCCGCGCCCCTGGCCTGGGCGGCCTATCGGTGGCTGCCTCCCTACGTGCAGGCGCGCAGCGCGCTGCGCACACCGTTTTTCGAGACCATGGCCAGGCTGACGGGCAAATCCCCCTCGCGCCCCGGCGTGCAGGCCAGCCGCGGGCAGTTGTGGCTGAACGTCGCGGTATGGCTGCTATTGCTGCTGGCGCTGGCCCGGCCGCAATGGATCGAACCGCCATTGACCCATACCGAGCCCGTGCGCGACATCCTGCTGGCCGTCGACATCTCGCAGTCCATGGACAGCGTCGATTTCCGCGACGCCCAGGGCAGGCCCGCAACGCGCTGGCAAGCCGTCCGGGCGGTGGTGGCCGACTTCATCGCCAAGCGCGGCGGCGACCGCCTGGGACTGATCGTGTTCGGCGCGGGAGCCTATCCGCAGGCCCCGCTGACGCGGGACCACGCGACGCTGAGCCTGTTGCTGGACCAGACCGCCGTAGGCATGGCCGGGCCGAATACCGCCATCGGCGACGCGATAGGGCTGGGCATCCGCATGCTGGACGCCGCCAAGGAGCGTGACAAGGTGATGATCCTGCTGACGGACGGCAACGATACCGGCAGCGCGGTGCCGCCGACGCGCGCGGCCCGGCTAGCCTCGGAACACCGCATCGTGGTGCACACGATCGGCATCGGCGATCCCCAGGCCGGCGGCGAGGACCGCGTGGACTTCGGCGCGCTGCAATCCATCGCGCGCGCCACGGGCGGGCGCTTCTTCCGCGCCGGCGACCTCGCCGCGCTGCAGGAGGTCTACAGCACCCTGGATCGCCTGACGCCGCAGGAGGTGAAGACCCTGAGCCACCAGCCCGCGCGCGAGTATTTCTGGGTTCCGCTGGCGGCCGCGCTGGCCTTGCTGGGCCTCTGGCACGCGATCGCGGCGCTGCGGTCGCGACTGGGAACAGGAGAGGGCAGGGAGGGGGCCTCGTGGACCTGAGCGACTTCCACTTCCTGCGGCCATGGTTCCTGCTCGGCGTCGCGCTTGCCATCGCCCTGTGGGCGGCGGGCCGCGCGCAGCGCGGCGCGCTCGGCCGGGACAGCGGGATCGCCCCGGCGTTACTGCCGTACCTGATCCTCCATACTGCGGGCTCCCGAGGCCCCCGGCCGCTGGACACGGCCGCGCTGCTGCTCGCGCTGGGCTCGGTGGCCGCGGCGGGGCCGGCCTGGCAACGGGACGAGCCCGACTTCCTCGACAACGTGGCGCCGCTGGTGGTTGCCGTGGACCTGTCGCGCACCATGGACGCCACCGATGTGCCGCCGTCGCGGCTGGAGGCCGCCAAGCGGACGGTGCGAGATCTGGCCGCGCGGCGCGCCGGCGCGAAAACGGGCCTGATCGCCTATGCCGGCAGCAGCCACCTCGTGCTGCCGCCCACCGATGACCACGATCTGCTGGACCTCTTCGTCCAGGCCCTGTCCACCGACCTGATCGACCGCGACGGCCGAGACGCAGCCGGCGCCATCGATCTGGCCGCGCAGGTGCTGGCGGCCGAGCGCGCGGGCGGCACGCTGCTGCTCATGACCGATGGCGCGCCCGCCCCGGACAAGGTGCGGGCGCGGGCGCAAGCCGCCCGCGATCTGCAGATTCTCATCATGGCCGTGGGGAAGGGCGGGGAAGCCGGAGGCGTGGACGTGCCGGCCTTGCGCGACCTGGCGCGCGCGGCGGGCGCGCCGCTGGGCAGCCTGACTGCCACCCCGGACGACCTGGATTGGATCGTCCTGCATGCGCAACAGCACTTCGAATCCGTGCAGGACTCCAAGGGCGGGGCGCCGCACTGGAAGGACGCGGGGTACTGGCTGTGCTGGCCATTGGCGCTTCTGGCGCTGCTGGCCCTGCGGCGCGGCTGGCGCGTGGCGTGGCAGGCCTGCCTGGTGGCGGGCGTCTTCGCTTTCGCGGCCCCCCACGAGGCCCGCGCAAGCGGTCTGGCGGATGCTTTTTTCACGCCCGACCAGCAGGGGCGGCTGGCATTCGAGCGCGGCGACTTCGGCGCGGCGGCGGACCTTTTCCAGGATCCCTACTGGAAGGGACGGGCGGCCTACGCGGCCGGCGACTATCCCGCCGCCCTGACCGCGTTCTCCCGGCAGACCAGCCCCGAGGCCTATTTCTATATCGGCAACACGCAGGTCCGCTTGCATCGCTACGACGCGGCGCTCTCGGCCTACGATCGCGCCCTGGCCCTGAGGCCGGGATGGCAGCCCGCGGCGGTGAATCGCGGAATCGTCACTCGGCTGCTGGCGGCGATGAGCCAGGAGCAGCAGGGCGACCAGGGCGAGCCGCCGGATCGCACCGTCGCCGACAAGACCGCCCAGGCGGGCCAGCTTGCGAAAGTGCAGGTCCCCCGGGCCGCGTCGGAAGACGTCTGGCTGCGCAATCTCAGCCTGTCGCCCGCGCGCTTTCTGCGCGGCAAGTTCGCGGTCCAGGATGCGGGGGGACGGCCATGATGCGACGGATCCGCCGCTGGAGCCTGCTGCTCTCCATGGCGCTGATGGCCCCGCTGTACGCGCAGGAGGCGCCGGTGCTGCGCGTGACCGCCAAGGCCCCCGCGCAAGGACAGACCGGCGCAACGGTCCGCCTGCAACTGGAAGTGATGACTTCCACATGGTTCACGCAGCCCCCTCGGTTGCCCGCGCTGGACCTGCCCGGCGTGCTGGTGACTCCGCCTTCGGGCGAAGCCGAGCTGGTGCGCGGCAACCAGGACGGCCAGGCCTTCAGCGGTCTGCGCTACACCTATCTGCTGAGCGCGCAGTCGGCTGGCACGCTGCGGATACCCGCCCTGGCCGTGACCGCGCGGCTGGGCCCGGGCGGCGCGCCGGTGACGGCCGAAAGCGCGCCCTTGTCCATCGAGTTCACGGGAGCGGCCCAGCCCGGCAAGGTCGTCGGAGACCTGACCGTGACGCAGTCGTTCACCCTGGCGCCGGACCCGATGGTGCAGGGCGGCCGCATCACCCGCAGCGTGACCCAGCGGGCCGACGGCGTGCAGGCGATGCTATTGCCGCCGGCGCCGCTTGCGGACGTGCCGCACTTCAAGCGTTACCCGCGGGAACCCGAAGTGGTCACGCTGACCGACGGGCGCGGCGGCTTCCTGGGCGGCCAGCGCATCGACCGCGCCGACTACATCGCGCAAGAGGCCGGCAGCTATGAGCTGCCGCCCCTGATCCTGAACTGGACCGATGGCCCCGGCGGAGCGCTCCAAAGCAAGACGCTGCCCGGCCGCCGGATCGATGTGGCCGCCGCCGCGCAGGCCGCGCCGCCTTTCTCGCTGGCCGACGATCTGGCCCGGCTTCGGCATGGCTTGCGCTGGGTCCTGCCGCCCTGGGCCGTGCCGGCGATCGTCGCCGCGACGGCGGCGGGTTTCGCGCTATGGCTGGGGTGGGCATGGTGGATGCGGCTGGCTCGGGCCATGGGCGCCGCCGCCAGGGCCGGCCGGGCCCGGTGGCGGGCCAGCGAACCCCATTATTGGTTCGCGTGGCGCCGCGAGGCGCATGGCGCGAAGCCGGTGTTGAGTGATTTCTATCGATGGATCCGGCGCGGCAGCGGGGCGGTGGCGCTGCGCGAGGCGCTGGCGCCAATGGACGAGGCGGACCGTCAGCTCGCGGAAAGCACGCTGCGGCGGGTCTACGGCGCGGGGGAGGGAAATGCGGATTGGCGCGCGCGGCTCGCCGCCCGCAGCCGCGCATGGCGAAAGGCCTGGCGCAGGCGCTCTGCGCCCCCGGCCGCCTTGCGGGCCGAACTGAATCCCGTGGACCAAGCAGGGCGCAATGCGCGCGTGGGGAGAAGCTGATGCGGCGTTTCAATGACACCGAACCGATGCGGCGCTGGCTCGCGTGGGCGTGGCTGTGCGCGTTATGCCTGCTGGCGGGCTGCGCGGCGCCCGCGTCCCAGACCCGCGCCGACCTGCCGTCGTGGGCGGACGGGCCCTCGCGCAGCGCCATCGTTGAATTCGTCCAGGCGGTGACCGAGCCGGGCAGCCCGGACTTCGTCGCGCCCGATGCCCGCATCGCGGTCTTCGACAACGACGGCACGCTCTGGAGCGAGCAGCCCATGTATTTCCAGTTCATGTTCGCGCTGGACGAGGTCCGCGCCCAGGCGCCATCCCATCCCGAATGGAACCGCCGGCAGCCGTTCAAGGCAGTGCTGGAGGGCGACAAGGCCGCGCTGGCCCAATCGGGCGAACGCGGGCTGATGGAGATCGTCGTCGCCACCCATACCGGAATGACCGTGGACCAGTTCTCGACGCGCGTAGACGGTTGGCTGCGGACCGCGCGCCATCCGCGCACCGGCAAGCCCTACACCAGCATGACCTTTGCGCCCATGCGCGAATTGCTGGATTACCTGCGCGCCCGGGGTTTCAAGACCTACATCGTTTCGGGCGGCGAGACGGAGTTCATGCGTCCGTGGACGGAGGCGGCCTACGGCATTCCGCCGGAACAGGTCATCGGCAGCGGTTTCACCACCGAGTTCCAGGACCAAGGCGGCACCTTCCAGCTCATGCGCCAGCCCAAGCTGGAATTCAACGACGACGGCCCGGGCAAGCCCGTGGCGATCCAGCGCTATATCGGACGCCGCCCGATCCTCGCATTCGGCAATTCCGACGGCGATCTGCAGATGCTCCAGTGGACCGCGGCGGGGCCGGGCAGGCGGTTCGCCGGCCTCGTCCATCACACCGACGCCAAGCGCGAATGGGCCTATGACCGGGAATCCCGCATCGGACGCCTGGACAAGGCCCTGGACGAGGCGCGCGGCAAGGGATGGACGGTCGTCGACATGGAGAAAGAATGGAAGCGGATCTACGAATTCGACCAGCCTTGATGGTTTCTGTTGACCCAGCGGCCCGTTCGCGGGCAAGGAGAGCGGCAATGAAAGCAACACGATGGCTAGGCGCGGCGCTGATGGCCGCCGGCAGCCTGGCGCTGATGGCCGGGGCGCATGCCCAGGGCGCGCCGGCCAAGGCCCAGGAATCCGGGAAGAAGCCCAACATTCTCGTCATATTCGGCGACGACATCGGTCAGGCGAACATCAGTACCTATACCAAGGGGGTAGTCGGCTACAAGACGCCGAACATCGACCGGATCGCCAACGAAGGGCTCACTTTCACCGACTACTACGCGGAAAACAGCTGCACGGCGGGCAGGTCCACCTTCATCACCGGCCAGGTCCCGCGCCGCACCGGGCTTTCGAAGGTCGGCATGCCCGGCGCGCCGGTCGGCCTGCAGGACCGCGACATCACGATTGCGCAGGCCTTGAAAGCCCACGGCTATCTGACGGCCCAGTTCGGCAAGAACCACCTTGGGGATCGCGACGAGTACCTGCCCACCAAACATGGCTTCGATGAGTTCTTCGGCAACCTGTACCACCTGAACGCCGAGGAAGAGCCGGAGCGCCCGTACTGGCCCAAGGACTCGACCGACCCCATCATCAAGAGCTACCAGCCGCGCGGCGTGATCAAGGCCAGCGCGGACGGCAAGATCCAGGACACCGGGGCCCTGACGGCCAAGCGCATGGAGACCATCGACGACGAAACGGTGGGCGCGGCGCTCGATTACCTGGACAAGCACGGCAAGGGGGACAAGCCGTTCTTCCTGTGGATGAACACCACCCGCATGCACGTGTTCACCCATATCCGTCCCGAGCACCAGGGCAAGAGCGGAATGCGGGGCAATGACTACGCCGACGGCATGTGGGAACATGACCAGGACGTGGGCAAATTGCTGAAGAAGCTGGACGATCTGGGCATCGCCGACAACACCATCGTCATCTACACCACCGACAACGGGCCCAATCAGTTCAGTTGGCCGGACGCGGCGACCACGGCGTTCCGCAACGAGAAGAACTCCAACTGGGAGGGGGCATACCGCGTGCCGGCCATGATCCGCTGGCCCGGCCATATTCCCGCCGGTGAAGTGAAGACGGGCATAGTCTCCGGCCTGGACTGGTTCCCCACGCTGCTCGCCGCCGTGGGCGACGCGGACGTCAAGGAGCGCTTGCTGAAAGGATGGACGCCCAATGGCGCAAGCAAGAGCTACAAGGTCCATCTGGATGGCTACAACCAGCTCGACTATCTGACGGGCAAGACGCCCGAAAGCGCGCGTGAGGACTTCTATTACTTCAACGACGACGGAATGCTGGTCGCGATGCGATACAAGGACTGGAAGGCGGTCTTTTGCGAACAGCAATCCCCGGGCGGCTTCGCGGTATGGAAGGATCCGTTCGTATGCCTGCGCGTGCCCAAGCTGTTCAACCTGAGAATGGACCCCTATGAACGCGCCGACGTGGTGTCCGACCAGTACTACGATTGGCTCGTCAAGAATGACTACCTGGTGCTTATCGCCTCCATGAAGGCGGCGCAGTTCCTGCAAACGTTCATCGACTACCCGCCCAGCCAGCGTCCCGCCTCGTTCAGCGTGGACCAGGTCCAGGCGGAGGTCGATCGCGCCATCGAAAAGCACTTCGAGGAATCGTCGAAAAAACAGGGCAAGTAGGGAAGGGGGCAACGGCCGGTACGCGGGCGCAGCTCGCGCCCGGCCGATAGCGTCCAGCCAACGAGAGCCTCGATCCGAGATGATACGAATGGCCTTGGTCATGGTACTGAGCGGCCTGCTGGCGCATGGCCTGGCGCGGGGCGAGCCGCTTTCGTTCACCGACGGCGACGATGGCGACTTCGACACCAGCGACTTCCTGCTCAAGCACCAGGGCGCCTTGCCGGTGCCGGTGATCATTACGGAGCCCGCCGTGGGATACGGCGGAGGGCTCATGCTGCTGTATTTTTCCGAGCCCGATGCCGGCGCCGATCGGCAGCGCCCGGCATCGGACGAGCGCAAGGCTCCGCCCAACATCACGGGCCTTGGCGGCCTGGCCACCGACAATGGCACGCGGGGCGGCGCGCTTTTCCATTTCCGCAGTTGGGACGCCGACCGCTACCGCTATCTCGGCGCCCTGGCGCAGGGGCGCGCGAACCTCGAGTACTACGGCGCCTTCAATCACGGGCGCAGCTACGAGGTGAAGGGCACTTTCCTGGTCCAGCAGCTCCTTGCGCGGATTGCCGACAGCCCCTGGTATGCCGGCCCGCGCTACACGTACTTCCGCTCGAACACCCGGTTCACGGGCGCCACCGCGAGCGAACTGTCGCAGGCGGAAATGGCCGGGCGCATCGGCAAGGCCGGGCTGGTGCTCGATTACGACACGCGCGACAACATGTTCTACCCCAACCGCGGCACCTATGCCGAACTGGAGGCGCAGTTCTCGCGCAGCTGGCTGGGCAGCGACCAGTCTTTCGAGAATTACCGCGCGCGCGGCTACACCTGGCAGCCGGTCGCGCCCCGCTGGACGCTGGGCTTGCGCGGCGACGGCCAGTTCACCCGCGGCACGGTGCCGTTCTATGCGCAGCCCTACGTCGACCTGCGCGGCGTATCGCGGGGCCGTTACCAGGACCGCGATGCGCTGACGCTGGAAGCCGAGCTGCGCTGGCATGCCACGCCGCGCTGGTCCATATTGGGATTCAGCGGAGTGGGCAAGGCGTATGGAAAGTGGAATTCGTTTTCCGAAGCGACGAACGTCGTCAGCGTGGGCGCGGGCTTCCGGTACCTGATCGCCCGCAAGCTGGGCTTGGCCGTGGGCGTGGACGTCGCCCACAGCAGGGACCAGAACGCCTTCTACATTCAGATCGGGAGCGCCTGGCGATGAATGACGGCTTGCCCCGGCCGCCGCCCGGCTCGACGAGCGTTTGCGCGTGCCCGAAGTTCTCCATTGGCGATAACGATGCATAGGGTGACCAAATGAATTACTCCCTTCTTCTTGCGGGACTGGCCGTCGCGTTCTTCTTGCTATTGCTGATGGCCATGCAGGCGGGGAAATGGCTGGGGCGGAATGCCGACGAAAAGAGCGGCTCGGGAGCCGCGGTCATCGAGGGCTCGGTTTTCGCGCTGCTGGGCCTGCTGGTGGCCTTCACCTTCTCCGGCGCGGCCCAGCGCATGGCGGAGCGCCGCGATCTGCTGGTCCAGGAAGTCAACGCCATCGGAACCGCGTGGCTGCGCATAGACATGGTGGAAGCGGGCATCCAGCCGCGCCTGCGCGACCAGTTCCGCCGCTATGTGGACGAGCGCATCAACTACTACCGCAACGTGGCGGACCTGGAACGGCGCGACGCGATCGCCGCCCATGTCGGAGCGCTGCAAAAGGAGATCTGGGCCACGTCGATGCAGGCCGCGCGCATCAGCGTGCCGCCTTTCGCCGCGTCGTACGTGGGCGCGGTCAACGAGATGTTCGACGTCGCCTCCGCCCAGAGCGTCGCGCAAAAGGTGCATCCTCCCATCGCGGCCTACGTCTTTCTGGGTTTCCTGACCCTGGTCGCGGCCGGCCTGGTCGGCTTGAACCTGGCCTCGTCCCGGCGCAACACCATGCTGCACCAGGTCGTATATGCCATCGTCATGACCGCGGCCCTCTATATCATCGTCGACTTCGAGTTCCCGCGGATCGGAACGATACGCATCGACCAGAGCGATGCCTTGCTGGTCTCCCAGCGGCAATCCATGGTTGACCCGGTTGGCGGGGGCAACTAGGAGGTCCCTATGGAAACGAGAGTCGTGGGGTTCAGGAAGAGGGCGTCCGCACGCATGGGCGCATGGGCGCTGGCCGCTGCCTGCGCGGCGCCGTCCGTGGCCTGGGGCCAGCAAGGCATCAGGCTCAGCAAGGACGACCTGCAAAAGCGCGCCAACGGCGTGCTGGCGCTGATGTCGTTTTCGATCGTTCCCGACATCACGACGAGCTCGCTGAACATCGGCGGCGGCGGCGGATCGACCACGGGGTCGACCGAGTTTTTCATGACCCAGCTGGGAGGCGGCGACACGATCTCCGATTCCGTCCCGATCTACCTGGAGGGCGTGCTGGCGGGCAGCCGCTACGACCCGACCTTCGTCGCCACGCAAGGTGCGGAAACGCGGCGCATACCGACCAAATGGAATAGTGTTTCAGCCACGGGCGGCATCGGCTGGGACTTCAAGCTGACCGACGAACTCAAGCTGCGCCCCATCTTCAACTTCGCGCTGGGCAATGTCACGAGCGATCTGCGCGCGGCCAGCTGGTACGTGGGGCAGCGCACCGGCAAGGACATCGACTTCCTGGACCGCGGCTCGCTCAATGCGTACGGGCTGGGCGGTTCGATCATGCTGGACTATGAACACTACCGGCCGGGCTACGAGGTGGATGTGGAACTGCGCTATTCCGACATCCGCCTCCAGAGTTTCGACAGCTCGGCGGCGGTAAGCGGCAATGCGGTCGCCCAGTCGGCCAATCTGTGGGCCCGCTATCGCGCGCCCACCGGCATCGTCATGCTGCAGCGGCCGCTGCGCTACGTGCTGGAGCTGACACACTCCGAATTCCTGGGCGACCAGAAGGGGATACTCGGTTTCGACCGCCTGACGTCCGTGGGCGCGGGCCTGGAGCTGGATTCAAGCGCCTACAACGTATTCATCACCCGGACCCGCCTGGTGGGGCGCTATGTCTTCGGCAACAATGTGTCCGGCTTCTCGGTGGGGCTGGCGGTGAGCTTTTGATGGCCGGCGCATCCGTCCCGTCAATGGCGGGCCCCCGCGCGGGCCAGCGTATCGCTCGGCAATTCGCCGAACGTTTTCCGGTAGTACGCGGAAAACCGCGACATATGCCGAAACCCCCATTTCATTGCGATCTCGGAAACCGTGGAGCCGGGACGGCAAGTCAGGAAATCGCGCAGCGCGCCGTTCAGCCGCGCCGTCATGAACCAGCGCCCCGGGGGCATTCCCACGCTGCGGCGAAAGATCATTTCAAGCGAACGCAAGGTGTAGCCGCTGCGCCGGGCCACGTCGCTGAGCGCAATATCGATCGCCTCGCCCGACAGGACCAACCGTTCGCAAGCGGCGATCAGATGGTAATGGCGCTGTTCGACCGCCATCTTCTCCGGCTTGCCTGCCGGACCTGCCGAGCAGAGCGCGTCGACATAGCCCGCCAACAGGGATGCGCAGACTTCCCGGGCGAGTTCCGGCGCCATGCCGCCGTCCGCCTGGAGACGCCGCGCAAGTTTCAGCGCATCGCTGGTGAGCGCAGTGAGGCCGAGGCGCCCTCCGGGGCGCAGGCGTATGGAATGGAAGGCGTGCCTGCGCAACCGCAGGGGCCGGCCCGTGCGCGCGATCGCGACCTCCTGAATGCGTGCTTCCGGCGCGGCGAAGTTCACCCAGCGCGAGTCGCCCCTGGCGTGGTACAGGAGTTCCATGCCGGCAGGGTAGATCTGTATCTCTTCGGCGTTGATCGCGGCAGTGTTGCATCGAGTCAGTTCGCCGCCCTCGGCCATGAATCCTATGCAGATGCCATCCCTCGGCATGGTGCCGTGGGCGATGACGGGAAACGCATAGCGCCCGGTTTCGAGCCGGACGTCGCCGAGGACGAGCCGCTGATGCTCCATCGTCGCGAGCCTGGACGACACGAGACGGTGCTCGAAGCTGCCTCCATACACCACATCGAAGGCCTGCAAAGGTTCGAGCCCCGAATAGAGGTGCTGCAAATAGACGGGCTGAACCGGCATTGCAAACTCCCGGAGATTTCGCTTTTCGGATAGCGCGCGGGCAAGCCTAGGGGCTATTTTCTTATCGCAACCACTCTAGCCTGGGTTGATTTATGACGGAAAACAACCGGCAGGTCAAGGCGCGCAAACGCTGCCTCGAACAGGAGGCCGAGCGCTTGCGCCGCCAGGAATTGCAGCGGTTGGTGATCGATATGCGCCGCAAGATCCGGGAGCACGGCATCACGCAGGAACAATTGTTCGGCCCCGATCTTTCCGACCTGGTGCGATACCGCCACCCGGAAACGGGGCAGACCTGGAACGGCCTGGGGCGGCCGCCGAACTGGATCCGGGGCGAGGACCGCAACCGATTCCTCGTGGAATAGGCGGGACCCTGGTTTCCTCGGAATCGCCAGCGCACCGCGGGCGATGGGCGCGCCGGCCCATGCCGGCAGGGTCCAGCTACTTGATCTGGTTGCGGACCTCATTCTTGCGGGCAATCTCGGCGTTGTGCTTGTCGAGCGCTGCCTGGTCCTGCGTCGAGGACGATTCGTCTTTGCAGCCCGAGAGAAGCGCGCCGGTTGCCACTAGCACGGCGCAGACCACGGCACGTTTGACGGACGCGGCACTGCCGGAATGGAATTGATGCTTCATATCGATGAGGTCTTGGAGTCTGGGGGGGTGAAGCGCGATACCGTGTCAACGACAGGAAGCGGGGGAACTTTAGAAACCGAAATCCTTTACTTTACATAATACACATTATGCGTATTTTGGATATCAAGGCGACCGGGCTATAAGCAGCCGGCGGGATCATCCCGGCCATGAAGCACGGGACCCCGCTCCGGCGCCGCCGAATTGAAGATGCCCGGCGTCTTCGTTATGACGCAATGGCACGGACAGTGTCGCAATCCTGTGTCGCGTGACACATCTTTTGCGCCTCCGTTCCTGCGTTCGCCCCGGGCGGATCTGGCTGGCACGGTCTTTGCATCTCCGTTCGTACACATCCCGCCAACCGAGTGGGAAGGTACAAGGAGACAGTCTTCATGAACATGCCCATTCCTGGCCTCAAGGAGGCCATGCGCAATGTGCCATCCACGGTCGCCCTGATCACCAGCCGCGATGCGGAAGGAACGCCGCACGGGATGGCCGCTTCCGCGGTGATTTCGGTCACCGTCGATCCGCCGGCCGTCCTGGTTGCCGTCAACCGCGCGGCGGGCATCCATCCCGTCCTGGAAATGAGCGGCCGGCTCTGCATCAATTTTCTGGCGAAGGACCAGGCTCACTTGCTGGATGCCTTTTCTCGTTCCGACCTGCGCGCAGAACGGTTCATCCAGCCTGACTGGCGCGATGTCCGCGGCGTTGGCGGGAAAGACCTCCCGTGGCTGCCCGCCGCGCGCGCGGTGCTGTTCACCGAGATCGACCAAACGCTGCCCTACGGCACGCACACGCTTTTCATCGCCCGGGTTCTGGAGGTGGTGCTGCCCTCGCCCGCCGCGACCGAAGACCATCCGCTGGTCTGGCTGGGCGGGCGCAGTGTTCCGCTGGCGATGCTCGGCGCTTGATTTCACCACGGCGGCCACCCGGGCCGCCCAAATACCTAAAGCAAAACAAGGAGAGTCGTCATGAAACTCGGCATGTTCGCAATGCCTCTGCACCCGCCCGGCCGCCCGATGGCCGAAACGCTTGAAGAAGATGCCGACAAGGTCGTGTACGCGGACCAACTGGGCTTCGACGAATTCTGGGTCGGCGAACATATGTCCTGCAGCACGGAACCGATATCGGCACCACTCATGTTTCTCGCTTCGCTGATCCACCGGACCAAGCGCATCAAGTTCGGTACCGGCGTCATTGCGCTCCCGAACCACCATCCGGCCGTCGTCGCCGCCGAAGTGGCTCTGTTCGATCATTTGAGCCGCGGGCGTCTCATGTTCGGCATCGGGCCGGGTGGCCTTGCAAGCGACATGGAGTTGTTCAAGGTCCTGGACGGGGAATACCGCAACGAGCGCATGATGGAGGCGATCGACACGATCCTGCAATTGTGGCGCCAGGATCCGCCCTACGATATCCAGGGCAAGCACTGGCAGATCTCGCTAAAGGACATGGTCATCCCCGAGCTCGGCGTGGGCCATATTGCCAAGCCCTATCAGCGGCCGCATCCCGAAATCACCATGACGGCCATGTCTCCGTACTCCGGCAGCGTCAAAGTGGCGGCGCAACGCGGTTTCGGCCCGATGAGCGCCAATTTTTGCCCGGAGTATGTGGTCAGAAGCCATTGGCAGAAGTATCAGGAGGGCTGCGAGCTGGCCAACCGCCCGGCGACCGGCGAAGACTGGCGCGTCTCGCGCAATATCCTCATCGCGCCGACGGACGCCGAGGCCCGTGACCGGGTGATGAATCCGGAAGGCAGCAACTATTACTACTTCGACTATCTCTGGCGTGTCCTCAAATCCGCCAACTACACCGCCGTCATGAAGGCGGATCCGAAACAGCCCGACGAGTCGGTGACGGTGGAAAGCCTGATCGAGAGCATGGTCATCTACGGTTCGCCGAAAGCCGTGACCGACAAGCTGTTGTCCTTCCGTCGGAACGTCGGTCCATTCCATGGCTTGCTGATGGCGTCCATGGACGGGGCCGGCGCAAATCGCGCCTGGGAATGGGAGACGATGTCGCGGCTGGCGTCGGAAGTCATGCCGGCGGTGCGCAAGGCTATCGCGCGTTAAGGCATGCGTGGCCCGGGCCCGGCGGGCGGCGCCTGCCGGGCCATCTTCTATACTCATCCGGACGAATTCTCTTCGGAGTTTTGCCATGAGCGCCCTCGTCTCCTCTCAGACGCCGCCCCGCCCGATGGACACCGCGCCGTTGATCCACGACTCATGGCAACGGTGTTACGAGCGTTACGGTCTGTCCCCTGAGCGCGTGCCCCGTCCCGATGTGCTCACGCAGGCAGAGCTCGATGCCGCCCGCGCGCCCACCGAGAACATGGAAACGCTCGCGCACGGCGAACTCGCCCGAATGCTGGGCCAGCTCGGAAGCCACGTGCAGCTGCTGATGCTGGCAGACGCCGGCGGGACTCTCATGCTGGTCCGCTCGGACCCCGCCTTGGACGACGTCTGCCGATCGGCGTTGATTCAACCCGGCGCGATGTTTTCCGAGTCTTCGCAGGGCACGAACGGCATCGGCTTGTGCATTCAGACGCGCATGCCCGTGTCCGTGGTGATGGAAGACCATTTCGCCCAGCGGCTGTCGGGACTGTCATGCACCGTCGCCCCGATCTTTGGCGAGCGCGGCGAACTCGCCGCCGTGCTGAACGTGACCTCATTACAGCCCTCGAACCGCATGGTGCATGAGATCGCGCGCCGCGTGGTGGAAGCGTCGGCCCGCCGCATCGAGAATCGCAGCTTCGATTTGCGGCACGCCGGCCGAGTGTTGGTGCGCCTTTCGGCCACTGGTGATTTCTGCGATCCGGCCGGCGAAGGCCGTCTTGCCCTGGACGATGCCGGGCGCGTGCTGGATGCCACGCCCTTCACCCTCGAGATGCTAGGCGCCGGCCCGCGCATCTTTGGCGAACGCCTGCCGGGCATGAATGAAATCGACGCCCTGCTTCGGATTGCGCAGAGCGATTCGCCCGTCATCGAGCGCGCTGGCCGGCGGCTCAGCATCCAGATCGACCACCGGGAACGCCGGCAGTCCACCTATCCGTTGGCCACCGGCGCGCCGACGGCTCCGGCGCCATTTCCAGCGGGCCGGAGCGCGGCGCCAACGATAGCCCAGATCGCGGGCGCCGATACCGACACGCAGGAACAGATGCGCATTGCGCAGCGGCTCTATGCCCGCGGGCTGCCCATTTTGCTGCAGGGAGACAGCGGCTCGGGAAAGTCGGCCTTGGCCCGCGCGCTTCATGAGGCCGGGCCACGCCGCGCGGGCGCATTCGTCTCGATCAATTGCGCCGCGATCCCGGCCGAACTCATCGAGAGCGAACTGTTCGGCTATCGCGCCGGCGCCTTCACCGGCGCCTCAAAGACCGGCGCCCGCGGGCGTATCCTCGAAGCGGACGGTGGCACCCTCTTTCTGGACGAGATCGGCGACATGCCACTGGCGTTGCAGAGCCGCTTTCTCCAGGTGCTCTCCGACAAGGAATTCGTTCCCGTGGGCGCGTCGCAACCGGTGCGGGTGGATTTCAATCTGATCGCGGCCAGCTTCCGCGACATCGAAGGCATGGTGCGCGACAAGACTTTCCGCGCCGACCTGCATTTCCGCATTCAGGGCGCGGCCGTATGGCTGCCCCCGCTGCGATCGCGCGATGATCTCAACGCGTTGATCGATCACGCATTCCGGGAGGCCGCGATGGCGGCGGACACGCCCTGCCCTCGCCTGTCGGCGGCCGCACGCGCCGCGCTGCTGCGCCACGGCTGGCCAGGCAACATTCGTGAATTGCACCATGTGGCGCGCTACGCGCTGGCGCTCTGCGATGCGGATGAGGTGTCACTCGACTGCTTGCCGCCCGCCTTCCGGTCTGGCGGGAACCGGGCAGCCAATCCGCAGGCGCGTTCGGAGTTGGACCTGACGGGCGTGTTGGCCCGCTTTGAATGGAATGTCACGCTAGCCGCTCATTGGCTGGGAATCTCACGCTCGACCCTGCATCGCCGGATGCGCGCGCAAGGAGTCCATCGCCCCGACTGATCCCTTGGTCCCGCCCGACGGCTCCCGCGCCACGCGGACCCTCCTGTCGATCCACCAGCGTTCAGTGATGCCGAATGGCGGTTACGCCCGCCTGGACAGGCTGAAGACCGATGCCGGCGGCAGATTCAGCGGAACGAATCCGATCCTGCGCGCCGACAGCCCGCAAGCGTCCAGCACGCCCGGCGAAATCGGGCAACGGACGCCGTAGGTGAACAGCTCCATCGAGCCGCCCTCGGCCATGGCGTCGAACACGGCGGTCAACAGCCGATGGTGGTGCGCCCCGCTCATGTTCCGCAAAGGCAGGCCGCAAATGGCCGCGCCGATGCCGTCCAGCTCGGGATGGCTGTCCCGGGACAGTTCCTGGGCCGAGACCTGGAGCACGGCGGCCTGGGGGAACTGCGTCCGGAGGCTGGAGCTCATCGCCTCGTCCTGCTCGACCAGGACGAGGCGCGACGGATCCACGCCTTTGCGCAGCATTTCGCGCGTGAAGACGCCCGTGCCGCAGCCCAGTTCGAGGACTTTGCCCGCATTGGACGGAATGGACGCCGTAATGGCCGCCGCCAGGGCCGGCCCGGATGGCGCCACGGCGCCGATGGCGGCGGGATTGGACAGGAGCGCCTTGACGAACTGCTTGCGCTCTTGCAGCCACGTCATGGGCTGATTGGATGAGGATTTATGCGCTGCGGATTGATATGACGACGAAGAATGCATCGGTCCCTTCTATCTCCAAGGCCTCGATACCCGCGCGCTCGGCCGCGCGCCGTGGTACAGGCTCGAACGCGCCGCCGGGTTGGCGGCGCCCACTGCTATCGAGACCTTAACTGGCGCGGGCGGGTGCGACCGGAAACCGTGCGTAAGCACCCTTGTCAATCGGACAACGGGACCGGCGGCAAGCGGAGGCCGCCCGCCGCCGCGGACAGCTTAGGTTGCAACTCCCCTACTTCCCCGCCGGCCGCAGCGTCAGCGTATCCGCCTTTTCGCTGTCGACCTTGGCCCGGCTGAACGCCATGGGGAAGTACTCCCCGGTTGCCCAGCCCTTGAGCAGGTTCTGGTAGTACGGGCTGCGCGGATCCGCGGACTGCCCCGGCACGTTCTGGACGCGCGAATTGTCCCAGTCGGCCACGTCGATCACCTGGCGGTAGGACGCCCCGCTGATCTGGCGGAAGTCCGTCTTGCGGAACGTGGCGCGATGCACGGTGTCGTTGTCGCCGCCGACCGGATAGCGCGGCGTGCCATAGGCCTTGGCGGTTTCCGCGGGCAGCAGGCTGGCCAGGCTGTGCTCGAACTGGATGTGGTGCAGCTTGCCCCACTGCCATTGCGCCGGATCCGAACCCAGCTTGGCGCGCAGTTTCTGCATGCCCTCGCCCAGCGCTTCCAGCAGCAGCGCGTCGCGGCCCTGCTCGGGCCTGGGGCCGAAGGCGGCGTCGGGCGCGGCCAGCTTTTCCAGGGTCTTGCGCGTGGACAGGTCGCCGAAGACGCTGCGGCCCGCGGCGGGAACGTAAAGATCGGACACCCGCCTGACCACTTCCGGCAGCCAGAATTCATAGACCGTGGCCGCCGTGCTCTCGGTGCCCACGCGGTAGTCCCAGCCTTTCAGAAGGCTCAGCGCCTGGCCCAGCGCCGGATCGGCCGAGTTCAGCGACTTGGCGTAGCCCGCCAGCGTGCGCGCCGGGATCGACAGGTTGTCGAACTGCAGCGCCTGCGAATTCTGCACCGTGAGCCCCTTGCCGTCGGCGATCACCTCCCGTATGCGCTGGACGCGATAGGGTTCGGCCCAGGTGCGCGCCGACATTTCCTTGTAGCGGAAGTCGGCGGGCAGGTTGTATTCGTTGGCGGTGGCGACATAGCCTTCGGCCGGGTTGTACACGCGCGGCAGTGCGTTGCCGGGCAGCACGCCGCGCCATTCGAAATCGCCGTTGCCGGGCACGGGCAGCATGCCGGACCAGTCGGCGCGCGGGCGTATCGGCGCGATGCTGCCGCCGAACCAGCCGATATTGCCGTCCACGTCGGCATAGACCATGTTTTCGCTGGGCGTGTAGTGCTTTTCCATTCCCGCCACGAACTCGTTCCAGTTCTGGGCCTGGTTCAGGCGCAGGCTGGCCAGGTAGGCGGCCGTCCCGGGGAACTCCAGATAAGCGGCGCGCAGCGCATAGGCCTTGTGCCGCACCGGATCCTCATGGATCACCGGGCCGTGGCGGGTGAATTTCAGCTGCCGGACCGCCGCCGCCTGGCCGCGCACCGGAATCGACTCGTCGACCTGGCGCATCTTTTCCCAGCCGCCCCGGTAACGGTATTCGTTGGCGTTGGCCGGATTGGTGTCGTAGACGTACAGGTCTTCCTCGTCGCCGAACGCGAAGATCGTCAAGCCGAACGCGATGCGGTCGTTGTGCCCCATGGAGACGCCCGGCAACGCGGGCTCGCCGGCGCCGATCACGTTCCAGCCCGGCGCGTTCAGGTGCACCATGTAGCGCAGCGACGGCATGGTGATCGAGCGGTGCGGGTCCCCCGCCAGTATCGGCTTGCCGGTGGCCGTATGCTGCCCGCCCATCGTCCAGTTGTTGCTTTCGTAGCGGGCCGCCATCGGGTCGAAGGCCGGGTCCATGGACGCCAGCAGGCCCGCCGACAGCGTGCTGGCCAGTTGCTCCTTCTGCGCCTCGGCCAGCGGGCTGCGCGGGAAATCCGCCGCCACGAACTTCTGGCCGTTGCGCGCCAGGGTGTAATTGGCCAGGATGGTGTTGTCCACCTGTTTCACGTCCAGGCCCGCCGGCACCTGCAAGGCCAGGGGCGGCTCGAAGGTGCTCAGGCCCTGGACCGTGTTCAATCCCAGCGTGGCGACCCGCTGCGCCATCCTCACTTCCTCGGTGAGGTTGCGCGTCAGGCCGTAGATCCGGATCAGGGAGGTTTCGGGGCTCCAGTAGCCGGGCTGGGTGCCGGTCAGCTTGAACTCCGGCGGCATCTGGTCGGGATGCGCCTTGACCCAATCGACGTAGGCGTTGATGCCCGCGGCGAACGAGGTCAGGATCGCCTTGCCCTGCGGGTGGTAGCTGGCGAACTCCGCCTGCATGTCGCCCCGGTACAGGAAGAGGCGCGCCGCGCGGTCCTGCTCCACGAAGCGCGGGCCGAACTGCTCGGCCATCTTGCCCTCGCCCTGGCGGCGCCACAGATCCAGCTGCCACAGCCGGTCGCGCGCGGCGCTGAAGCCCTGCGCAAAGAACAGGTCTTCCTGGTTCTGCGCATAGATATGCGATACCCCGTGCCGGTCGCGCACGATCTCCACCGGCTGCGACAGCCCGGTCATGTCGATCGTTTCTTTCTTGCTTCCCGGCGCGGCGCAGCCCGCCAGCAACGCCATCAATCCGCTCGCCAGCAATGCGGCGGCCCTGCGATTGAACGTACGCATGACTCCTCCTCCGATTTATTTGTCTTCTATCGCCGCCGGTCTTGAGGCGCCATGCTGCCGGACGCCGCCGTAAGCAATGCGTACAACTAAATCAATTGTGCTGCAAAAGCTGTTTTATTTGATGAAAGTTGGCAGCATGTGTAACCTGCCGCCGAGTGAGCCGCCCGCGCGGCTCACCCGGCGTTACAAAACGCCGGACGCGGCGCCCGACGGCCGACGCTCGACGATGGCCGGAGGCTCGTGCGCCCGCACGCGCGGCGCCCGGCCCGCATAGCGCTCCACCTGCACCGCCGTCAATTGGCCGGCGCAGCCTTGCGCCAAGGACGAGGTTCCCACGTCGCGCGTCAGCACGTTGGGGTTGCCGTGCACGCAAAGCGGATGCTCGGCCTCGGCGTCGTCCGGGTCGTACCAGGCGCCCGTAGGCAGTTGCACCACGCCGGGACGGATGCCGTCGGTCAGGCGCGCGGCCGCGAGGCAGGCGCCGCGCGCATTGAAGAGGCGCACCACGTCGCCGTCGGCGATGCCGCGGGCGGCAGCGTCTTGCGGATGCAGGGAGCACACTTCTCTGCCCTCCTGCTTCTGCGACATGCTGTGCGCGCCGAAATCGAGCTGGCTATGCAGGCGGCTGGCCGGCTGGTTGGCGACCAGACACAAGGGGTGTTCCGGCGTGGGCGCGTCCGCCGGCGGCAACCAGGCGGGATGGCCCGGGCAGTCGGCGTAGCCGAAGCCGGCCACCGCCGGCGAACTGATCTGCACCTTGCCGCTGGGCGTGGGCAGGGGTTTGCCGGCCGGATCGTCGCGGAAGGCGCGCAGGATGCCGCCATCGTCGTCCTGCTGCGGCAGGACCAGTTCGCCCCGCGCCCAGAATTCGTCGAAATCCGGCGCGTCCAGGCCGCGCTCCTGCAGCGCCACGCGAGTCTTCTCGTACAGGTGGAGCAGCCATTCGCGGCTGCTGCGGCCTTCGGTGAAGGCTTCGCGCGCGCCCAGCCGGGCCGACAGGTCGGCAAAGATGTCGTAGTCGTCGCGCGCCAGCCCGTTGGGCTCGGCCAGGCGGTGCATGGCCACCATCAGCGGGTCCGTGGGCGCGCCCCCGATGTCTTCGCGCTCCAGCGTCATCGTGCAGGGCAGCACGATATCCGCATGGCGGGCCGTGGCGGTCCAGCCGATTTCGTGCACCACGAAGGTGTCCAGGGTGGCGAAGGCGCGCCTCAGGCGGGCCAGGTCCTGGTGGTGGTGGAAGGGATTGCCGCCCGCCCAATAGGCCAGCCGGATATGCGGATACGGCATGCGCTTGCCGTTGTAATCGAAGGGTTCGCCGGGGCGCAGCAGCATGTCCGCGATCCGCGCCACCGGGATGAACGCCTTCACGCCGTTCACACCCTGCGGCAGCGAGGCGACCGGCACGGCGTTGCTGCGCTTGCCATAGTGCGCCAGCGTGCCCAACGCGTAGGCATAGCCGCCGCCCGGCAGGCCCAGTTGCCCCAGCGCGGCCGCCAGCACCGCCCCCATCCAGACCGGCTGCTCCCCATGTTCGGCGCGTTGCAGCGAATGCGCCACAGTGACCAGCACCCGCTTGCCCGCAAGGCTGCGGGCAGTGTCGGCGATCCAGTCGGCGGGTGCGCCGCATAGGGGCGCCGCCCAGGCCGGCGTCTTGGGCTGGCCGTCCCGGCGGCCCAGCAGATAGTCTTCGAAGACGTCCCAGCCCTCGCAGAACTCGGCGAGGAAGGCCCGGTCGTGCAGGCCGTTGGCGACCAGTTCGTGGACCAGCGCGAGCATCAGCGCCACGTCGGTCCCGGGCACGGCCGGCACCCATTCGGCCCGGGCGTCGTCCGGAAAGTCCGAGGCCAGCGGGCTGATGCTGATGAAGCGGCAGCCGCGCGCCGCCGCTTGGCGCATCGAATCGCGCTCGATGTGCCGGCTGATCCCGCCGCTGGCCACGCGCGAGTTCTTCAGCGCCATGCCGCCGAACGCCAGCACCACGTCCGTGTGTTCGACGATCTGCTCCCAGGTCACGTTGCGGCGCGCCACGTCGTCCATGCTGCCCAGGATGTGCGGCAGGATCACGGCGGAGGCGCCGGCGCTGTAGCTATTGACCGAACGCACATAGCCGCCCAGGGCCGTATTCAGGAACCGGTGCACCTGGCTTTGCGCATGATGGAAGCGCCCCGCGCTGGACCAGCCGTAGGATCCACCGAACACCGCCTCGGGCCCGTGCCGTTCCTTGACCCGCGCCAGCTCGCGCGCCAGCAGGTCCAGCGCTTCGTCCCATTCCATGCGCACGTAGCCGTCGCGTCCGCGGCGCGCGTCCGGGCCCGGGCCGCGTTCCAGCCAGCCGCGCCGCACCATGGGCGCGGTGACCCGGACCGGATGGTCCAGGGCGTTGGTGAAGTTGTCGATCAGCGGGTTGGGATCCGGGTCGTCGGGATGCGGCTGGACGTCCAGGACGCCGTGCTTCCAGGCGGCGGAGAACACGCCCCAATGGGCGCTGTGAGGCTTGCGGCCGGTGTCGGGCCGCGAGGAAATGGCGGTGTCGCGATTCATGTTGCTAGGCGTCGGGACCCGTGGCGACCGGCGCGCCCGGCTGGGCGCTCCATTCGCTCCACGAGCCGGGGTACAGGGCCGCGCCGGCCAGGCCGGCGATCTCCATGGCGAGCAGATTGTGGCAAGCCGTGACGCCCGAGCCGCACTGGTTGACCACGGCGTCGGGCGCGCGGCCGTCCATGCGCTCCGTGAACGCCTGGCGCAATTGCTCTGCGGGCAGGAAACGTCCGTCGGTGCCCAGGTTGTCGCGGAAGAACCGGTTGCGCGCGCCCGGAATATGGCCGCCCACCTTGTCCAGCGTTTCGTTCTCGCCGCGGTAGCGGTCGGGCGCGCGGGCGTCCAGCACCACACGGCCGCCCGACTCCAGGGCCTCGCGCATTTCGGCATAGGTCAGCGTGCGCTGGCGGCCGGCGCGCGCCGCAAGGTCGCCGGGCGCGCGCGACGCCGGCGGTTCCGTGGACAGCGCCTGGCCGGCGGCCTTCCAGGCGCCTGTGCCTCCGTCCAGCACGGCCACGGCATCGTGACCGATCCAGCGCAACAGCCACCACAGGCGGGCGGCAAACATGCCGCCGGCGTTGTCGTAGGCGACGATCTGCGTGTCGCGGTTGGCGCCCAGCGCCGCCAGCGCTGCCGCGAATGCCTCGCGGTCCGGCAGCGGGTGGCGTCCGTTCATGCCGGTCTTGGGACCGCTGAGCGTCTCGTCCAGGTGCACGTAGGCCGCGCCGGGAATGTGGCCGGCCTCGTACTGGCGCCGTCCCGCTTCGGGATCGGCCAGGTCGAACCCGCAGTCCAGGACCAGCACGCCGTCCTGCCCCGGACCCGCCAGCGCGCGGGCGAGGTGCTCCGCATCGATCAACGTGGTGTACATGAGCGCCCTCCCCTCAAGCCTGTGAAGCCGACAGCGCGTCCATCGCGCGCAGCGAATAGACATAGGCGGCCCCGGCGTTCAGCGCGATGGCGGTGGCCAGCGCTTCGCTCAGTTCGGCTTCGGTCACGCCGGCCTTGCGGGCGGCGTCGGCATGCGCCGCGATGCAGCCGTCGCAGCGCGTCGTGACGGCCACGGCCAGCGCGATGAGTTCTCGCGTCTTGGCGTCCAGCGTGCCGGTGGCGCCTTGCGCCTGGTTCAGCGCGCGGAACGCGCTCAGCAGTTGCGGGTTGTGCTTGCCCAGTTGCTCGCCGGCCTTGCGGTTGTTGGCGAGCGTCTCGGTCCAGTTCTGCAGCATGAGGAAATCTCCGGGAATGTCGGGAAAAGGAAGGACTTGCTACTGGCCGATCTGCTTCAGCAGGCCGGGCGTGGCGGCTTTGCGGTAGTTGGCGATGTCTTCCACAATGTACTGCCTGAACTGGTCCAGCGGCAGGTCGCGCTCCATCGCGGCGTCCTTGCGGATGGTGTTCTGCACGGCCGGATCCTTCAGCGCACGGGACAGGTTGTCGGACAGCACCTTCAGCACTTCGGGCGGCGTGCCGGCCGGCGCGGCCAGCCCATACCACTGCGTCATGGTCATGTCGATGCCCAGCTCCTTGAAGGTCGGCACGTCCGGCAGCACGGGGCTGCGCTGGCTGCCCGTCAGGGCCAGCACGCGCAACTGCCCTTGCTGCACCTGCGGCACCAGCGGCGAAGCGGTGGCGAAGAACATGTCCACCTGCCCGCCTATCATGTCCGTGATGGCGGGGCCGGACCCTTTGTAGGGCACATGCAGCAACTTCAGGTGCCCCAGCTCTTTGATGGTTTCCATGCCGATATGGGCGGCCGCCCCGGTACCGGTCGAAGCGAAGGTCATCTCCTTTTTCCGGGACGCGTCGATCACTTCCTGCGCCGTCTTGAAGCGCGACTGGCTCGCCACGAACAGGCCATGCGGCGCTTCCAGGATGAGCCCCACCGGCGCGAAATCGTCCGGCACCTTGTACGGCAGGGTCTTCGGCTTGAGCGCCGGCGACACCGCCAGGTTGCCGCTCATGGCCAGCAGCACCGTATAGCCGTCGGGCGCGGCCTTGGCGACCAGGCCGGCCGCGATGTTGCCGCCGGCCCCCGGCCGGTTCTCGACGATGACGGTCTGGCCGATGGTCTTGCCCATGGCCGTCGCGATCAGCCGTCCGTACAGGTCGCCTCCGCCGCCCGGGGGAAAACCGACCACCAGCGTGATGGGACGCTCGGGATAGGCGGCGCTGGCGGCGCCGCCGGCCAGGCCGGCCATGGCCAGCACCGCAGCCAGGGTGGCGCGCAGGGCGCGGCGCCTGCCGCGAGGGCGAGAGAAAGCAATGCGCATGGTGTTTGTCTCCTGTCGTTTTTCGTATGCCAGCCGTCGCCCTCAGGCGCCCAGCCAGGCGGCTCGCTGCGCTTGCACCACCCGGTCGACCGAGGCGGCGCACTGCCCCAGGTAGCCCGCCGGATCGGTCAGGCGCTGGATCTCGTCTTCGCCCAGCAGGCTGGCCAGGTCCTTGTGCTGCCGCAGCGCCTGGGCGAAATCGAGTTTGTGGGTGATGCCGTGCATGGACGCTTCATAGATCCATTCGTGCGCGGTCTGCTTGCCCACGCGGTCCGACAGTTCCAGCATCACGTGTTCGGACAGCAGATAGCCGCGCATGCGGTCCAGGTTCTGCGCCATGGCCCCGGCATCCACCCTCAGGCCGGCCAGCAGGTTCTTCGCCTGGAAGAGCATGGCGCCGGCGATCAGGCAGCATTCGGGCAGCGCCTTCCATTCGATCTTCCAGGCGATGCCGTCGCGCTCGCCTTCCTGCACCATGCCTTCCAGCATCAGCGCGGCGCTGGCGCGCAGCGGCCTGCACAGGCCCGCCAGGTTCTCGGCCGAAGTCGGGTTGCGCTTGTGCGGCATGGTCGATGAACCCAGCTTGCCCGCCGAGAACGCCTCTTCCACCTCGGCGAATTCATTCCGCTGCATATTGAAAAGCTCGTTGCCGATCTTGGACAGGGTGGCGCCCAGCATTGCCAGCAGCAGCGCGTATTCCGTGAAGCGGTCGCGCGCGGGCGCCCAACTGATGGACGGCGCGGCCAGCCCGAGCTTGACGAGCGTGCGCCGCTCCACCTCGTCGGCCTGTTCGCCCAACGACGCCTGGCTGCCGACGGCGCCCGCCACCATGCCCACCAGCACGCGCGGCTCGCACTCCTTCAGGCGCTCGCGATGGCGCGACAGCTCGTCCAGCCACACGGCGCACTTGTGGCCGAAGGTGATGGGCAAGGCCTGCACCCCATGGGTGCGCCCCGCCATGGGCGTGTCCCGATGCGCCTGGGCCAGCCGCGCCAGCTCCTGGCCGACGGCCGCCACGTCGCGCAGGATCACGGCGTGCACCTCCTTGAGCTGCAGCGCGACGCCGGTGTCGACCACGTCCTGGGTCGTGGCGCCGTAGTGCAGCCATTCGCCGTGGTCTTCGCCGCAGCGCGCCTGCAATTGCTTGAGCGCCGGCACCAGCGAATGCTTGATGCGGCGGATTTCCGCCGACATCTGGGCGATGTCGATGTTGCCGGCCTGCGCCTGGGCGCGGATTTCGCGGGCCGCCTCAGCGGGGATGAGGCCGAGCTCGGCCTGCGCTTCGGCCAGCGCCGCCTCGAAATCCAGCCATTTCTGGATGCGGTTTTCCTCGGAGAAGATGGCGCGCAGCTCATCGGTGCTCCACAGGTGCTGGAGCGATTGCATATCGAAAACGGAAACGGACATGAGGCGAAATCCTGGATGATTAGGAAGGCTGGCGGACGGGACGCGGCAACAGGCGGCCCGGGTTGAAAGTGCCGCGGGGATCCAGCGCCTGCTTGATGCGCTGCATGACGTCCACGGATACCGCGGGTTTGAATTGCAGGAAGGCCTGCTGCTTGAGCCGGCCGACGCCGTGCTCGGCGGAGATCGATCCCCCCAGGCGCGCGGCCACGCCATGCACCACGTCGTGCACCGCGTCCTCCCGCGCCCGGAACGCGGCGTCGTCCATGCCGGCCGGCTTGCTCTGGTTGTAATGAAGGTTGCCGTCGCCCACGTGTCCGAAGCACACGATCCGGATGCCGGGCATCAAGGCCTCCAGCTCCGCGCCAGCGGCGGCGATGAATTCGGGAATGCGCGACACCGCGACGGAAATGTCGTGCTTGATGGACGGGCCGTCCAACCGCTGGGCCTGCGGCACGTGCTCGCGCAGCGCCCAAAGTTCGTGCGCCTGGCGGCCGGACGCCGCGATCGCCGCATCCATCACCGCGCCCGCCTCCATGGCGGCTTCCAGCACGGCATGCACCGCGGGCTCGGGATCCATCTGCGCCGAGGTTTCCGAGACGTCGAACAGCACCGACCAGGGCGTATCCAGGCTCAGCGGATTGCGCATGCCGTCCAGCGGATGCGCCAGCACCTGGACCAGCGTCTGGCGACCAATGAGCTCGAAGGCGGTGACGCGCTCGCCCACGGCGCCGGTCAGGCGCGCCAGCAGATCCACCGCCGCCTGCGGCGTGGGCACCGCGACCCAGGCGGTGACCACTTTGGCGGGCTGCGCGCACAGCTTGAACGACGCCGCCGTGACCACGCCCAGCGTCCCTTCCGCGCCGATGAATAACTGCTTGAGGTCGTAGCCGGTGTTGTCCTTGCGCAGCGTGCCCAACTGGTCCAGCACGCTGCCGTCGGCCAGCACCACTTCCAGGCCCAGCGTCAGGTCGCGCGTATTGCCGTAGCGCAGCACCTGCTCGCCGCCGGCGTTGGTGGATACCACGCCGCCTACCGTGGCGCTGCCTTCGGACGCCAGGGACAAGGCGAACAGCCTGCCCGCGGCGGCGGCCGCCTGCTGCGCAGCCAGGACCGTGCAGCCCGCCTCCAGCGTGATGCTGTTGTCCAACGCGTCCACGCGCCGCACCGCCGTCATGCGATCCAGGCTGAGCACCAGTTCGCGGCCCGAGGCGTCCGGCGTGGATCCGCCGACCAGCCCGGTATTGCCGCCCTGCGGCACCACCGCCACGCCGTGGCGCGCGCACAGCGCCACCACGCCCGACACCTGCTCCGTGCAGGCAGGACGCACCACGGCGCGCGCGGCGCCGGGGAAATTGCGGCGCCAGTCCGCCGTGTAGCGGGCGGTGTCCGCCTCCCCGGTCAAGACGTGATCCTGGCCGACGATCGCGGCCAGCGCCGCCGGGAATGCATCGATCTGATTGGGCATAATGCGGTGGATCACGCGGCCGGGCCCTGAACCCGGTCTGCGCAACGCTGGTCTCCTGGTGGATGAAGGCGGAAGTCCCTGGTCCGGCAGCCGCCTTTCATTTCATTGATTAAAATATGTTTTATTGATCGAAACTATAAGGAAGCATAGGAAACCGTGTCAAGCGAGAAATCCCCTAAGCCGCCCGCCGGCGTGCTCGAACGCGGCATCTCCATCCTGGAGTGCTTCAGCGAGGACAGCCTGCGCCTGTCATTGCGCGACCTGGCCGACCGCACCGGGCTGGACAAAGCCACCCTGCTGCGCCTGCTGGGCGTGTTCACCAAAGCGCGCATGATTCATCGCTACGACAGCAGCACTTACGCGCTGGGACCGGCGCTCCTGCATATGGGCATGCTGTATCGCGACACCTTCGACCTCGGTTCGCGCCTGCAGCCGGTGCTGCGCAATGTCATGGAGCAGACCGGCGAAACCGTGGCCGTGTACGTGCGCAGCGGCGACGACCGCATCTGCCTGTACCGCGAGAACACCTCAAAGGAAGTGCGCCATCATGTGGAAGTGGGCAAGCGGATCAGCCTGAAGGACGGCGGCTCGTCGGCGCACGTGCTGCGCGCCTTCACCGGCGGTTCGACGCCGCTGGAACGCGACATCCATGAAAAAGGCTATGCCATGACCCGCTCGGAGCGGGTGGCCGAGATGGCGTCCGTGGCGGTTCCGGTCTTCGATGGCGACGACACCTTCGTCGGCGCCCTGGTGGTGCTGGGCCTGGCCTCGCGCCACAACGAGGCCGCGCAGCGCAAGGCGGTGGAGATCGCCCGCCACGAACTCGCGCAGCAGGGGTTTCGCAGCACTCCGCCCGCGGCCTGGACGCCGAAGGCCTGTCCCTGAGGCTGCGGCCCGCCCTCTCCTACTTTCCCGCGGGGCCGAACAGCGCGGGCGGCGGCGCGCAGGCCTCGCCATCCAGCCCCGCGTCGGTGAAGCGTTCGCACCAGGCCACGATCGCCGCGGCCGAGGCGTCGTCCATCATGGGCGCGAAGGCGCGCATGCGCGCCTGCAGCGCGTCCCAGGTGTAGGGGTCTTCCGGATCGCCCCGGCGCAGCTTCCTCAGCGTCTCGAGCTTGCGGCCGTTCTTGAGCGTCAGCGTGACCCGACAGGGCCGCAGCCGCGGGAACTCGCGCTGGAACTCCTCGCTGGTCCGCACCGTGATGCGACGCGCCATGGCCAGCAGTTCATCGTCCTGCAGGTCGGGCGCCTCCATGTCCTCGATGCCCAGCTTGCCGGACAGCAGCAGGCGCGCGGCCACGTAGCGCAGGCTGAAGCAGGTTTCTGCCGGCCTGGCGGGCCAGTCCACGCCCGCGATCTTGAGCGCGTGCGTGAAGATCTCCACGTCCACCGACTCGATTGCGTCCGGCGCCGTGCCGTGGGCGTCCAGCAGGTCGCGGATCGCGTCTAGCGGCGTGAATAGCTGGGCGCAACAAGGCCAGGCCTTGATGGTGGCGGTATTCAGCCGTTCCGGCGCGTCCGGGCCGCCGTCCAGCGCGTCCAGCGGGCCGTCTCCGCCCAGCAACCGGTACAGCCCGCGTCCCCCCGTAACATAGCGGCGCGCCCCGGGCAGGCCGGCGCGCGCCGCATAGGCCGCCGCCATCCCGTTGCGCACGGCGAAGGCCGGATGCAGCGACTTGGCTTCATGCGCACCGTCGTCCACCAATTGCCACAAGCCCGCGGCCTGCGTGGCGCCGATGCCCAGCGCGTGATGCAGTTGCCCGGATTGCAGGCCCAGCGCCACGCCCGCGGCCGCTGCCGCGCCGGTGGCGCCCGCCGTCGCGGTGGCATGGAAGCCGGCCGCATGCCCCGCGCCCAAGGCCTCGCCTACCCGCAAGCACACTTCATAGCCGGCGATGACCGCGTCGGCGACCTGACGCTGGGTCGATGCGCCGGCTGCCGCCAGGGCCAGCACCGGCGTGATGGACACCACGCCCGGATGCAGCATGGCGGCGCGATGCGCGTCGTCGATCTCGCGGATATGCGCGATGGCGGCATTGGCGAAGGCGGCGCCGTTGGCGTTCATGGCTGCATGGCCGAACACCGGCGCCGCGCCGCGGCCGGGGTGGCAGTCTTCGGCCACGCGACGGTACCGGTCCGCCGCGACGGTCTGGCTAGCGGACCAGCCCGCCGTGAACCAGTCCAGCAAGGCCTGGGCCAGCCGCTCGCGGGTGCTCGGGACGATGGCCTGCCGGCGCAGGCGGGAAAGAACGTCGACAAGTGTGCCTTCAGGGGAATCGTTCATGATCGGTAATTTCATTCATTAAACTAAATTTTAATTAATGAAACTCTACACCAATCATTCCAACGAGGTAAATCGCGCCGGCGGCGCGCGCATGCGGCCCTTGCGCAAGCCCGCTTTCGAGCCTAAATTTGTCGATGCCGCTTGTCGCTCGTGCTCATGAGCGAACCCGCGCGCATGGCGTCAGAAGGTTGTTTTTCTATCTTTTGTTCCCTTGAGGAGCGATGCGATGAAAGTGAAACACCTGTTCGGTCCGGCAGCCCTTGCCCTCTCGCTGCTGGTCGCCGCCCCCGGCACCGCGGCAAGCTCCGAGGGAGCCCCCATCATCACCGGCAAGCAATGGACGGAGTCCGATGCGAACCTGAAAAAGGCCTATCTGCTGGGCATGGCCAACCTCCTTCAAGTTGAGCAGGCGTACCAGCGGCGCCACGCCCCCACCGATGCGCAGACGCTGGTGCCCCGCTTCGCCAGGGGGCTCCAGTCGCAGACCCTGGACTCCGTGCGCGAAAGCCTGGACAACTGGTATGCGGCCAACCCCGCGAAGCTGGATCGTCCCGTGGTTGAAACCCTCTGGTTCGAAATCGTCGTCCCCGGCACGAAACGCGCGCCTTAGGTCCAGGAGCCCATCATGAACATCATTCGATCGATTGTTTTCGGCATCGCGATAGTCTCGGCCGCCGGCTGCACGAACATGAGTTCCAAGCAGCAAGGCACCCTGTCGGGCGCGGCCATCGGCGCCGCGGCGGGCGCCGGCATCGCCGCCATCGCAGGCGGCAGCGGCTGGACGGGCGCGGCCATCGGCGGCGTCGCGGGCGGCATCGCCGGCAATATCTACGGCGGACATTGATTCCGCGGCCGGCGCCGCCGGCATGAAAACCGCGCGCCATGTCCGGCCGGGGTTCCGGCGGGGCATGGCGCGCGGCGCTTGCCGGCCGGGACTCAGGCCTGGGCGAAAGCCGGAGCCGGCAGCAGCGGCGCGCAGGCCTGCTCGAATGCTTCGGCCGCCAGCAGCAGGTCCAGGTCGGCATGGCAGGGAGCCACCAGCTGCAGTCCCACGGGCAGGCCGTCCTCCCCCAGGCCGCAAGGCACGCTGACCGCCGGATGGCCGGTGAGATTGAACAGCATGGTCCAGGGATACCAATGGGCGCGGATATCGTCATACGCGCGGCCGTCGATCACGATGGAATCGAAGATGTCGGCACCCAGCGGCAAGGCGGTGCGCGACATGGTCGGCGTCACCAGCAGGTCGGCCTGATCGAACAGCGCCTGGACCTTCCGATACAGCAAGGTGCGCGCGAACATCGCCTCCTGATACTGCTGCGCGCTGAACTGCGCGGCCGAGGCGATTTGGCGCTGAAACGTCGGGCTGTAGGCATCCGGCGCCTGCGCGATCAAGGGCAGGAAACGCGTGCGCCAGACCGTGTGGTTGATCACGCGCCAAACCGGTTCGACATCGAAGCCGGTGCCGTCGAACGCTTCCACTTCCGCCCCCAGTTCTTCCAGCCGCGCGAGCGCGGCGTCGAACAGCCGGCGCACGTCGGCGTCCACGGGGCGGCCCGGGGGGGCAACGCAGTAGCGTACGCGCTTGCCGCGCAGGGCATCGGGGTTCGCGGCGGCGGAAAGGTAGTCGGCCTTGGGCACGCCCAGGGACCACGGATCGCACGAATGCGGGCCCGCCATCGCGGCCATCATCAGCCGGGTGTCCGCGACGGTGCGCGTGGTCGGGGTGACGTAGGTCTGATTGCCGATGGCGTCCTGCGCCTGGCTGTGGGGAATCGCGCCGATGCTCTGCTTGAATCCGACCACGCCGTTGCAGGCCGCCGGAATGCGGGTGGATCCCCCGCCGTCCGTCGCCACCGCGAGGGCGGTGATGCCGGCCGCCGTCGCGGCGGCCGCGCCGCCGCTGGATCCGCCGCAGGTGCGCTCCAGGTTCCACGGGTTGCGGGTCTGGCCGAACAACGGCGAGTCGGTCATCGACTTGGAGCCGAACTCCGGCGTCGTGGTCTTGCCGATCAGTATGCCGCCCTGCTCCCGCAGCCGCGCCACGGCCACGGCGTCCTCGGCCGGAACGTTCGCGGCGAACGGCACGGCGCCGAACGTGGTGCGTACGCCCTCGGTATTGACCAGATCCTTCACGGTGAATGGCAATCCGTGCAACAGGCCCACGGCGTCGCCACGCATCAGCGCCGCCTCGGCGAGCCTGGCCTCGGCCATGGCCCGCTCGCCGCACAGCGTGATGAAGCAGTTCAGGACGGGCTGCAGGCGCTCGGCCCGTTCAAGCGCGGCGCGGACCAATTCCACCGGGGAAACCGATCGGGCGCGGATCGACTGCGCGGCTTCGATCGCGCTCAATTCGCAAAGAGAATCGCTCATCGCGTCTGCGTCCCGCCTATTCGTCGAAGGAAATGCCGGCGGCCTTGACGATCGGCGCCCAGTGCGCCCGCTCGACGCCAATGCGGCGCTTGGCGGCTTGCGCGCCCTGCGGGTCCACGAGGAAGCCGCCGGCCTGGAGCTTCTCCACCAAGGCCGGCCGCTTGCCGGCCGCCACGAAGGCCCGCTCCAGCTGCGCGACGGTGGCGTCCGGCGTCGCCGCCGGCGCGTACACGCCGTACCAGCTCGCGGCATGCTGGTACTGGGGGAAGCCCTGCTCCAGCAGCGTCGGCACGTCGGGCAGCGTGGGCAGGCGGCGGCTGCCGGCCACGCCCAGGAACTTCACCTTGCCCGCGTTGTACAGCGGCAGCATGCTGGCGACCGCGTCCCATCCCATCGATACCTCGCCGCCCGCCACGTCCACCAGCATGGGCGCCGCGCCGCGGTAGAGCACGGGCACGACCTCCAGGCCGTTCTGGCTGCCCATCTCGATCGTGCCCAGCTGCCCCGGGCTGCCTTGGGTGGCCAGGCCCAGCGTCGCCTTGGCGCGCCCCTGCCTGGCCCACCGCACGTACTCGGCCATGCCGCCGTAGGACTGGCCGGCGCCCGCAACGGCGGCGGTCGGCACATCCGCCACCAGGGCGACCGGACGCAAATCGCGGTCCGGGTCGTAGCCCAGCTTCTTGTAGGTCAGCGGAAAGATCACGAACATCGGCGACGAGCCCAGATACAGGGTCAAGCCGTCCGCCTTCGAACGTTTTACCGCGTCGAAGCCCACCCGGCCCGAGGCGCCGGGACGGTTCTCGACGATCACGTTGGCGTAGCCCGCCGCCTGCAATTGTTCGGCATAGGCTCGGGCCACGGCGTCCGCCGCTCCGCCCGCGGCGTAGCCCACGACCAGCCGCAGCAGTTTGTCGCCGCCGGCCGCGTCCTGGGCCATGGCGCCGGGTTGCAGGCAAGCCGTCGTCGCGGCGGCAAGAATGAATGCGAGAAGTCGGGGGCGGTGAAACAAGGCAGGTCTCCTGTACGCGCGGCTCTGGTCCGGCAAAGCGCCGCTCGGCCGCGATTCATGCCGTAATGATCGGGCCGGTTGGATTTACCGTATAGTGAATTACTTGCAGAAGGAGTTGAGGAAATGCTCAAGCCGCCGCCAATGGAGTCGCTGGCATCCCGCCTCAAGCTGCGGCATTTGCAGATCGCGCTCGCGCTGCGTGACGCGCCGTCGGCCAAGGACGTCGCCATGGCCGCGAACGTGAGCGAATCCGCCGTATCGAAAACGCTCGCCGAACTGGAGCAGCAGCTGGGATTCAAGCTGTTCGAGCGCGTCGGCAATGCCAAGCGCCCGACCGAGATGGGCCGCCAGGTCCTGCCGATGATGGAAGCCGTCGTGGCGCAGGCGCGCGGGCTGGCCCGGACGGTGATGGACGTGCGCGGTGGTCACCAGGGCGAGCTGCGCATCGGCGTGGCCACCGACATGGGAAAGTTGAGCCTGGCGCCGCTGATCCATGCCTTCAATCAGGCGCAGCCGGCGGTCTCGCTCGATGTGCAGGCCGGGGGGTACCGCGCCATGGCGGACCTGCTGCACGACGACGGGCTGGATGCCCTGGTGTGCTATGACGCCCCCGAGCTGATCGCGCCCGGCCTGGGCCGGTCGCGGCTGATGCCGCCGCAGCCGCTGGTGGCCGTCGCCAATGCGCGGCTGTCGCCGCTGGCCGGCCGGCGCCGGCTCACCCTGAAGGACCTGCACGCGCAACCCTGGTGCAAGCCGCGTCCGGGCACGATGATGCACGACAAGTTGACGGCGCTGTTCCTCGGAGCCGACCTGGGGCCGCCCCCGCGCGGCATCCAGATGAGCGACCTGCTGCTTACGGACGAATTCATCCGCCGCACCGATTATCTGGTCATGCTGCCCTTGGCGGCGGCGCAACGGCTTACCGGCGCGGGCGAAGCCGTCATCCTGCCGATCGAGCTGCACCAGCACAACCCGCCCACGGTCATCGTCTGGCGGCGCGCCGCCGAAGGGCTGCCTCCGCTGCACCGGTTCCTGCGGTTCTGCGGCGCGCAGGCGGACGGCCCCCCGATCGGATAAAGGCCCTGTCAACGCGCCGCGTCGGCCAGCGCCTCTACCGTGATCCGCAGGGCGACATCGTCGCTGACGTCGGGCGCGTAGGCCTCCACGCCAAAATCGCTGCGCCTGACCACCGCGGTCGCGTCGAACCCGATCGCCGGCCGCTGGGCCATGGGATGCACGCCGGCCTTGTTCTGCCTGGCCTCCAGCACGATGGGTTTTTCGCGGTCCTTGATCCGCAGCGTGCCGTGGATCAGCAGCACCCCGTTGCCCTTGTCCTCGACGGAAGTGCTCTGGAAACCGATGGCGGGGTATTTGGCGGCCTCGAAGAACTGCGGCCCCCGCAACATCTCGTCCAGCTTGGGGATATGGGACGTGAAATTCGCCAGCGGCACATCCAGCGTCACCGACGAGGCGGAAAGATTGGCGGCGTCGTAGCGGATCACGCCCCGTATGCCGCCGGCATGCGCCGAAGGCGTGGAGAAACCCAGATGGCTCCAGGTCACCACGACTTCGGTGTGTTCGGGGTCGATACGATAGTCCACGCCGGCCGCGGCGGCCTGGGCGGTGCCGCCGGCCAAGGCGGCCGCGAGCAGGAATCGGTAGATGCAGGTTTTCATGGGGTTCCTGATAAACGGAATCGCCGCCCGCGCCTGGGGCCCGGACGGCGGAAACGGAGGGCCGGGATCAGCGCTGCGAATCCAGCACTTCGTTATTCTTCACCACTTCCTGCGCTTTGCCATAGCTTTCGATCAACAACTGGTACGCGGGGAACACTTTCGTATAGACCTCCGCCCATTGCTGCGCGTCTTCGCGGTTCCAGGTTTTCTGCAGTTCGGACGCCACGGCAGCCGTGTCCATCGGCACCACTCCCGCCTGCACGACGCGCGCCAGCGTGATTTCCTGCGCCATCTTGCTATAGGTGCCGGAGGCGTCCACCACGGCAAACACCTTATAGCCCTCGGCGACGGCGCTGATCGCGGGAAAGGCCATGCACACGCTGGTGATCGTGCCGGCAATGATGAGCGTCTTGCGGCCCGTCGCCTTCACGGCCGCGACGAACTCGGGGTTGTCCCAGGCGTTGATCTCGCCCTTGCGCGCCACGTACCGGGCATGCGGCGCGTTGGCGTGGATGTCGGGAATCAATGGGCCATTGGGCCCCTGCGGCACGGAAGCCGTGGTGATGACGGGCAGCTTCGCCAGGGTGGCCATCGAGGCCAGGGCGGCGGCGCGGGAGCGCAGCTCGGGCATAGGCATGTCGCCGACGGTCTGGAACAGGCCGCTCTGATGGTCGATCAGCAGCATGACGGCGTCGGCGGGATCGATAACGGGGCGTTGACCGTTGAAGTTGGCGGGTGCGGACATGGAACTCTCCTTGGTGGTTGACCGGCGGCGCTGGGCCGAAAGATGAGCCTGATGGCTGGATGAATAATAGAAATAGAACGACACCTGTCATAGACCTCTATTTGGCAATCAGCGTCCCATTCATGGAACGACATCTGGCGCTCCGCGGCCCCGGTTCGCAAGAACGGGACCCTGCGCCCCGTCATACACTGCTACCCGCAACGCGCAACCCGGCCCCCCTGCCCCGCGGACACCCCTACATGACCTACCTGCTTTGGTCCCTGCCTGCCCTGACCGTCATCGCCGCCATCGCCAGCGGGCGCGTGAACACCACGTCCGCCGCCATTCTGGGACTCGGGGCCGCGCTGCCCGTGGCGCTAGGCACGGCTCCCGCGCCCTTCGAAGGCGGGCAGCTCGGCATGGCGCTCGCGCGCGGGCTCTGGATCGGCGGGATCATCACGCCATACATCCTCGGCGGGCTGCTGTTCTGGCACATGGCCGCGCCGGACCGCGGCCCGGCGCGCAAGACCGCCGGCCCCCGTCCGGCCGAATGGGTTGACGGGCTTGCGCGGCGCCGGCGCCTGTTCTTCGCGTGCTTCCTGGTCGGACCCTTCGCCGAGTCGGCGACCGGCTTTGGCGTGGGCATGCTGGGAACGGTGCTGCTGATCCGGCCGCTGAACCTGCCGCCGCGCGAAACCATGGTGTTCGCGCTCTTGAGCCAGACGCTGATTCCGTGGGGCGCCATGGGCAGCGGCACGCTGCTGGCGTCGGCCTACGCGCGCGTGCCGGCCGCCGAGCTGGCGCTCTACAGCATGGTGCCGGTGGCCTTGCTGATGACGATCTGGATGGCGCTGTACTGGCGCAGCGCCGCGCGCGCGGGCCTGCGCGCAGAAGCGCCGGAGTACTGGCGCGAAGCGGGATGGATGGCGGCCAGCCTGGCGGCGCTGGCCGCCGCCACCGCAGTGCTGGGGCCGGAGACCGCCTTGCTGTCGGCCTATGGCCCCTTGATCGTGCTGCGCTTCCTGCTCGACCGCCGGCCCGACCGCCCCCGGATGTGGGCGGCGGCGCGCGGCGCGCTGCCCTATATCGCGATGATCGCCTGGCTGGTCGCGACGCGCTTGCTCCCGGGCCTGAACCGCGGGCTGTCCGCGTTGGCCGAGTTCCACCCCTACCCGGATCTCCCCGGCTGGAAACCGTTCGTCCATGCGGGCAGCTGGCTTATCGCGGGAGCGCTGGCGATAGCGGCCCTGCGCCGCCAACCCCGCGTCCTGGCCACCCAGGCGCGCGCCGCCTGGGCCACCGGCCGCCATGCGGTGTATTCGGTCTTCCTGTTCGCCATGATGGCCGAAGTGCTTGCAGGCGCGGGCATCTCGCAGGCATTCGCCGACGGCCTGTTCGCCAGCCTGCGGGACTGGACGGTGCTGATCACGCCCCTCCTCGCCGGGGCGTTCGGCATCCTGGCCAACAGCGGCAACGCGCCGAACAGCCTGTTCATGTCGTCCCAGCTTACGCTCGCCCTGCAGGCCGGACTGAGCGTGCCCGCCGCCGCCGCGCTGCTGCACGTTTCCGGCACCTCGCTGGGGATCTTCTCGCCCGTGCGGATGTCGATCGCCGCGGGGCTTGCGCATGGCCGTGGCCAGGAGCGCGGCGTCTACGTCCTGCTGCTGCCGTTTGCGCTGGCCGCGTTCGGCGTGCTGCTGTGCCTGGCGCTGATCCTGGCGCTCTCGGGCAGCCCCGGCTGATCTCGCGGCCGAGGGAAAGCGCCGCGCGCTTTTTCTCATATGCAAACTCGAAATCCGTCGTTCAAGCCGGCGCCGCGACTGCTTAGCATCACCGGTCTTGGCCCGCCTGCGTCTCGCGGGCCTCCACGACCTGATTCAAGTTGCCGCATATGCCCCTACCCCCTACCCCGGACGCCGCCCCCGCCGTGCGCGTCACTGTCGATGTCGGCGGCACCTTCACCGATATCGTGCTGGAACGCGGGCAGCGCCGCTGGTCCGCCAAGCTGCTCACCACACCGGACGCCCCCGAAACCGCCGTGCTGCAGGGCATCCAGGAATTGCTCGACCAGGCCGGCGCGGACTGGCCGCGGATCCGCCTGCTGATCCTCGGCACCACCCTGGCCACCAACGCCCTCATCGAACGCAAGGGCGCCCGCACCGCGCTGTTGACGACCGCGGGTTTCCGCGACCTGGTCGAGATCGGGTTGGAAGACCGGTTCGCGCAGTACGACATTTTCCTGGACAAGCCCGAGCCGCTGGTGCCGCGCCCCTGGCGCTACGGCATTACCGAGCGCGTCGACGCGCAGGGCCGCGTGCTGACGCCCCTGGACGAAGCGCAGGTGATTGCGCTGGCGCGCGAATTGACCGAGGCGGGGATCGAAAGCGTGGCCGTCTGCCTGTTGCACAGCTACGCCCATCCGGACCACGAGCGCCGTATCCGCGAGCTGCTGCGCGCGCATGCGCCCCGGCTGTGGGTCTCGCTATCGTCCGATGTGTGCGCCGAGATCCGCGAATACCCCCGCCTGTCCACCGTCAGCGCCAATGCCTACGTGCAGCCGCAGGTATCCGGCTATCTGCGCCGCTTCAATGAAGCCGCCCGCGCTCGCGGCCTGCTCGAAGAACCGTTCCTGATGACTTCGGGCGGCGCGATCGCCACCCTGCAGACCGGCATCGAGGAGCCGGTGCGCCTGGTCGAATCCGGCCCCGCCGGCGGCGCCATCCTGGCGCAGCACATCGCGCGGCAGACCGGGACCGCCCGCGCGCTGTCCTTCGACATGGGCGGCACCACCGCCAAGATCTGCTACATCGACGACTATGAGCCCCAGGTCAGCCGCAGCTTCGAGTTCGGGCGCGTGCATCGCCACCTGAAAGGCTCGGGCCTGCCCATCCGCATCCCCGTGATCGAGATGGTGGAGATCGGCGCAGGCGGCGGCTCCATCGCGCGATTCAATCACCTCGGATCCATCCAGGTGGGGCCCGACAGCGCCGGCTCGTCGCCCGGCCCCGCCTCCTATGGCAATGGCGGCCAACTCCCCACCGTGACGGACGCCCACGCCTTGCTGGGCACCATCGCGCCAGAACGCTTCGCCGTGGGCAAGGTCGGCCTGCGGCCGGACCTCGCCAGGGACGCGATACAGGCGCACCTGGCCGCGCCCGGCGGGCTCGAAGCGCCGCAGGCCGCACACGCCATTGTCGAAGTCGTGAGCGAGAACATGGCGAACGCGGCGCGCGTGCACGCCTCGGAGTTGGGCAAATCCGCCGACGAGCACGTGCTGATCGCCTTCGGCGGGGCCGCGCCCCTGCATGCGGCCGGGCTGGCGCGCAAACTGGGCATCGCCCGGGTCATCGTTCCCGAGTCGGCCGGCGTGGGCTCCGCCGTCGGCTTCCTCTGGGCGCCGATCGCCTATCAGGCGGTCCGCAGCTTCCACCAGCGCCTGGCCGGCATCGATCATGCCGCGGTGCAGGCCTTGCTGGACGAACTGACCGCGAATGTCGATGCGGTGGTGCGCCGCGCTGCGCCGGACGCGGCCCTGAGCCACAAGCGCGTGGCCTTCATGCGCTATAGCGGACAGGGCCATGAGATTGCCGTGGATCTTCCGGACGGCCCCTTCGACGCAAGCGCCAGCGCCCGACTGGCCGGGTCGTTCGCGCAGCGCTATGCCCAACTCTATGGCCGCGACCTGCCCCACGTCGCCGTCGAGGCCGTCAGCTGGTCCATTGCCGCCCAGGCCGGCGAGCCTCGCGCCGCCGAAGCCGACCGTATCGCCAGCGGGCCCGGCACCGCGGCCCGCCAGGCCGGCACGCGCAGGCTTTATGACTTCGAAAGCGATGCCTGGACCGAGGTGCCTTGCTTCGAACGGTCCGCGCTGGACGCGGAACAGACATTGACGGGTCCGGCGCTCGTGGTGGAAGACGAAACGACCACCTTCGTTCCCGCCGGCTTCGAGGCCCGCCGCAGCCGTCTCGGCTCGCTGGTCCTGGACGACATCGGCGCGGCCGCGCCGCGCCAGGAATCCGCCACCAACAAGGAAATCGCATCATGACCACGCCGTCCCGACCCGCCGCCCAGGAACGCATCCGCTACCAGCTGGCCTGGAACCGGCTGCTGTCCGTCGTAGAGGAGCAGGCGCAAGTGCTGATCCGTTCGGCGTTCGGCACCGCGACGCGGGAAGCCGGCGACCTCTCGGCCGGCGTCTTCCTGCCGGACGGACGCATGATCGCGCAGGCCGTCACTGGCACGCCGGGCCACGTCAATGCGATGGCCGAGTCCGTCAAGCACTTCCTGAAGGCGTTTCCGCCCGAGACGCTGCAAGACGGCGACGTGCTGCTGACCAACGATCCGTGGAAAGGCACCGGGCACCTGTTCGACATGACCATGGTGTCGCCGGTGTTCCATGACGGCGCGCTGGTCGCGCTGTTCGCCTCGACCCTGCACGTCATCGACATCGGCGGCATCGGCAGCAGCGCCGACGGCCTGGAGGTCTATCACGAAGGGCTGTTCCTGCCCATCCTGCGCTTCTTCCGCCGGCACGAGGCGGACCCGGGCGTGCTGGCCATCATCCGCGCGAACGTGCGCGAGCCCGAGCAGGTGGAAGGCGACCTGTACGCCCTGGTCGCCTGCAACGACATCGGCGGGCGCCGACTGAAGTCCTTGCTGGCGGAGTTCCGGCTGGCCGACCTGCAGGCGCTGGGCGGATACATCATCGAGCAATCGGCGCGCGCCATGCGCGAGGCCATCGCGCAGTGGCCCCAGGGCACCTGGCGCAACACGCTGGTCATCGACGGCTACGACGCCCCGATTACGCTGCAGGCCAGCGTAACGATCGAAGACCGCCGGATCCGGGTCGACTTCGACGGCAGCTCGCCCAGCGTGGCGCGCGGCATCAATGTGGTGAAGGCGTATACGGACGCCTACACGTCCTTCGGCATCCGTTGCCTCATCGGCGCCGACGTGCCGAACAATGCCGGTTCGCTCTCCGTGGTGGAGGTTTCGGCGCCCGAAGGTTCGATCCTGAACGCGCGCTTTCCCGCGGCGGTTACCGCCCGCCACATCATCGGACAGCTGCTGCCCGACGCCGTCTTCGGCGCCTTGCGCCAGGCGCGCCCGGAGCAGGTTCCCGCCGAGGGGGCCTCGTCCCTGTGGAACCTGCACCTGGTCGGCGGCGAGCCGCTGGCCGGCGCGGCGCCCGAGGAACAGGCCGCGCTGCTCGCCGGCCCGCGCTTCAATGCGACGAGCTTCTCGACCGGCGGCACGGGCGCCCGCCCCGGCAAGGACGGGCTGTCGGCCACGTCCTATCCCAGCGGCGTGCGCAACGTATCGCTGGAAATCCTGGAAAGCGCCAACCCCCTGGTCTTCGAACGCAAGGAATACCGCCAGGACTCGGGCGGCGCCGGCACCGTGCGCGGCGGCCTGGGGCAGACCATCGTCGTGCGGCACGCGGACCCCGGCGCCGCGATGATCATCGCCGCCGCGTTCGACCGCGTGAAGCATCCGGCGCGCGGCGCGCTGGGCGGCCTGGCCGGCGCGGGCGGGCAACTGGCCCTGGCCGGCGGCCGGCCGCTGCACGCCAAGGGCCGCCAACTGGTGCCTGCCGGCGATCGCCTGGTGGTGCATACGCCCGGCGGCGGCGGGCTGGGAGACCCGGCCGGCCGCGATCCGGCGCGCCTGGAGCGCGACCTGCGCGACGGTTTGATCAGCGCCGGCCAGGCGGCGCAGGCCTATGGACGGACCGTCTCCCGGCCCTGATCCCCGCGCCACGTTTACCCGCCGCGTCCGGGCCGCGCCCGGACGCCCCCTCCGACATCGACATCCATTGCCCATCATGAGCTTTCCCCGCCGTTCGTTTCTACACCTGACCCTTGCCGGCGCGCTGCTGGCGCTGGCGCCCGCCTCCCGCGCCGAGCCCGTTCGCGGCGGCACGCTGACGCTGCTGCTGCCCTCCGAGCCCACCGCCCTGGTGACCCTGGGTAATGTGGCCACCCCGATCCTCAGCGTCAGCGCCAAGGTGACCGAAGGCCTGCTCAAGTACGACTACGAGCTCAAGCCCGAACCCCAGCTGGCCACTGCCTGGCGGATCAGCCCCGACGGCACCGTGTACACCTTCACCCTGCGCCAGGGCGTGAAGTGGCATGACGGCAAGCCCTTCACCGCGGCTGACGTGGCCTACTCCATCGACCTGCTCAAGCGCATCCACCCCCGCGGCCGCAACACCTTCGCCAACGTGACCGCGATCGAAACGCCGGACGGCCATACCGTCGTCCTGCGCCTGTCCAAGCCCGCGCCCTACCTGATCCGCGCCTTCGTCGCCACCGAAACGCCCATCGTGCCCAAGCACCTCTACGAGGGCAGCGACCCGCTCGCCAATCCCGCCACGTCCGCTCCTGTCGGCACCGGCCCCTACAAGTTCAAGGAGTGGGTGCGCGGCAGCCACATCGTCTATGAGCGCAATCCGGACTACTGGGACAAGCCCAAGCCCTACATCGACCGCCTGATCGTGCGCATCGTGGCGGATCCGGCCGCCGCCGCCATCGCCTTCGAGACGGGCACGGCCGACCTCGGCTACCGCACGCCCGTCCCGCTGGCCGACCTGGCGCGCCTGAAGACCGTGCCGTCGCTGCGCTTCGAGACCAAGGGCAACAGCTACTCCTACAACGTCACGCGGCTGGAGTTCAACCTGGACGATCCGCACTTCGGCAACGAGAAGGTGCGCCAGGCCGTCGCGCACGCGGTGGATCGCAACGTGATCCTGAAGGTGGTGAACTACGGCGTGGGCCAGGTGGCCTATTCCCCCATCGCCCCGGGCCTGAAGGCCTACAACGATCCGGCGCCCTCGCCCTATCCGTACGACCTGAAGCGCGCCAATGCGCTGCTGGACGAGGCCGGCTACCCGAAAGGGGCCGATGGCGTGCGCTTCCGCGTGCCGTTGGACTACAACCCGATCGGCGCGGACGGCGCCCGCCTGGCCGACTACCTGCGCACCACGCTCGCTCGCGTGGGCATCGCGGTGGCGGTGCGCTCGCAGGACGCGTCCGCCTTCATCAAGCGGGTCTATACCGACCGCGATTTCGCCTTCACCACCAACGGCGCGAGCAATCTGTTCGATCCCACCGTGGGCGTGCAACGCCTGTACTGGTCGAAGAACTTCATCAAGGGCGTGCCCTTCTCCAATGGCACGCACTACCGCAATCCCAAGGTCGACGAGCTGCTGGAGGCCGCCGCGGTGGAGAACGATCCGGCGCGCCGCGTCGAGCTGTTCAAGGAGTTCCAGCAGATCGTGGCGCGCGAAGTGCCGGACCTCAACCTGTACCAGCCCGAGTTCATCACCATCGCCAACCAGCGGGTCCATGACCATTCGCTGACCGCCGACGGCGTGGAATCGAACCTGGCAGACGTGTACCTGCAGTAAAGCGCCACGGAACGCCGCCATGACCACGCTACGCGCCGCGCGGACCCTCGCGCGCTCCCTTTTGCAGGCGGTCCCGACCGTTGTCGGCGTCATCCTGCTCAGCTTCTTCCTGCTGCAGGCCGTGCCGGGAGACGCCGCCGACGTGATCGCCGCCGAATCGGGCTCCGCCACGGAAGCCAGCATGGCCGCCGTGCGCAGCCATTTCGGCCTGGACCAGCCCGTGCTGCGACAATTGCAGGCCTACGCCGGCAACCTGGCCCGCCTCAATCTGGGCGTCTCGCCCCGGTATAACCTGCCGGTGTCGGACCTGATCTTCAGCCGGCTCGGCAACACGGTCCTGCTGATGCTCGGCGCCCTGGGCTGCGCGCTCGCGGCCGGCATCGCGCTGGGCGCGCTCATGGCCAGCTTCGCGGGCCGCTGGCCGGACCGCGTGCTGTCGCTGGCGGCGCTGCTGCTGTATTCCACGCCCGGTTTCTGGCTGGGTCTGATGGCCATCATCCTGCTGTCGGTGCAACTGGGCTGGCTGCCGCCGGGCGGCGTATCCACCATCGGCTCCGCCGCCACCGGCCTGGCGCACGCGCTGGACGTCGCGCGCCACCTGGTGCTGCCGACCCTGGCGCTGGCGGGCTTCTACGTGGCCATCTTCGCCCGCCTGACCCGGGCTTCCATGCTGGAAGTCAGCCGCCAGGATTTCGTGCGCACCGCGCGGGCCAAGGGCCTGGCCCCGTGGGCGGTTGCGCGGCGCCACATCCTGCGCAACGCCCTGATTCCCGTCACGACGGTGGCCGGGCTGAACTTCGGCACGCTGCTGGGCGGCGCGGTGGTGGTCGAGACCGTTTTCAGCTGGCCCGGCCTGGGGCGCCTGGCATACGAATCCGTGATGGCCCGCGACTACGTCGTGCTGCTGGGAATCCTGATCCTGTCCTCCCTTCTGGTGATCCTGGCAAACGTGCTCGTCGACTTGCTGCACGCTTTGCTGGATCCCCGCATCCGCGCCCGTTGACGCCCCTTGCCCCGCCCCGATACGCCATGAATGCGACTTCCCCATCCCTGCCCGCCGCGGCCGCCGGCCGGCCCCATCCCCGCCAGGGCGCGCTGCGCCGCCTGCTGGCCAATCCCGCCGCCGCAATGGGCGCCATCCTGCTGCTGCTGATCCTCCTTGCCGCGGCCACCGCCTCCTGGCTCTTTCCGCACGATCCCCTGGACATGGTCGGGCCGCCCATCCTGTGGCCCGGCCAGGATCCGGAATTCGCGCTGGGCACCGACACCATGGGGCGCGACATCGCCGCCGGCCTGGCGCATGGCGCCCGGGTATCGCTGACGGTGGGCGTCACGGCCGCGCTATTGAGCCTGGCCATCGGCATCGCCGTGGGGGCGGCCGCCGGCTATGCGGGCGGCTGGACGGACGCCGTGCTGATGCGCATTACCGAACTGTTGCAGACCATACCCTCGTTCCTGCTGGTTGTGGTCATCGTCGCGATCGGCCGGCCCTCGGTGACGGTGATCGCGCTGTCCATCGGCGTGGCCTCGTGGCCGGTGGTGGCGAGGCTGGTGCGCGCCGAGTTCCGCACCCTGCGCGAAGCGGAGTTCGTGCAAGCGGCCCGCAGCATCGGGTTCAGCCATTTCCGCATCGTCTTCCTGGAAATCCTGCCCAACGCCCTGCCTCCCGTGATTGTCACGACCTCGGTGCTGGTGGCCAACGCCATCCTCATCGAATCGGCGCTGTCCTTCATGAACATGGGCGATCCGAACGCCGTGTCCTGGGGCAGCATGATCGGCGACGCGCGCGAGATGCTGCGCACGGCCTGGTACCTGGCCGCGCTGCCCGGCCTGTCCATCGTGCTTACCGTGCTGTCGCTCAACCTGCTGGGCGACGCATTGAACGACGCCTTCAATCCGCGCCTCGCCGGTTAGGCCGGAACGCTTGCGGGATTACCCTGATCGGAGCCGCGTCCGCGGGAATCCGTTTTGCGTGCGGACGATAGGGACGTATAACGTCATCACTTCCCGGCAAGTCCCGCTGCCGGCGGGGGCCGCCCGGCCCTCGCCGCATCCACCTCCAGATCAAGGGTCATCAAGCATGAAGGCGTACTTCCACGACGATCAGAAACTGCACCATCCGCAGACCTATTTTTCACGGGGCAAGATGCGCACCCCGCAGGAAGTGCCTTCCCGCCTGGACGCGCTGGCGCAAGCCGCGCGCCGCCTGGGCTTCGATGTGCAGCCGCCGCCCGACCAGGGCGCCGGCCCGATCTCGGCGGTGCATACGCTGGACTACCTGCGCTTCCTGCAGGAAGCGCACGCCGACTGGAAAAAGCTGCCCGAGGACTGGGGCGACGAAGTCGTGTCCAACGTGTTCGTGCGCGAGCCCAACGCATTGCGCGGCGTGCTCGCCCAGGCCGCCCGCTACCTGGCGGACGGCAGCTGCCCGGTGGGTCCCCGCACCTGGCATTCCGCGTATTGGTCCGCGCAATGCGCCGTCGCGGGGGCCGACGCCTTGCTGGCAGGGGACCGCCATGCCTACGCGATCTGCCGCCCGCCCGGCCACCATGCCCGGCGCGACGCGGCGGGCGGCTTCTGCTACCTGAACAATGCCGCGATCGCCGCGCAGCGCCTGATCCCCCGGTTTCCGCGCGTGGCCATCCTGGACACCGACATGCATCACGGCCAGGGCATCCAGGAGATCTTCTACGAGCGCAGCGACGTGCTGTACGTGTCCATACACGGCGATCCCCGGAACTTCTACCCCGTCGTCGCCGGCTACGAAGACGAGCGGGGCGCGGGCGAAGGCTACGGCTACAACATCAACCTGCCCATGCCTCACGGCTCGCCCGAGTCCGTGTTCTTCGAAAAGCTGGCGCAGGCCCGGCGCGCCATCGAATTGTTCCAGCCGGACGCGCTGGTCCTGTCCCTGGGCTTCGATATCTTCGAAAAAGACCCGCAGGCCAAGGTCGCCGTCAGCGAGAACGGATTCGAGCGCCTGGGACGGGAAATCGGCGCCTTGAAGCTGCCCAGCCTGATCGTGCAGGAAGGCGGCTACTACATCGAAGGCCTGGCATCGAACGCATCCCGCTTCTTCGCCGGGCTGGCCGGCGCCTGAGCCTCTCTGTCCGCATGCGGGCCGCCCGCCTCGCGGCGCCCCGGCCCGCTAGTGGTTTTCCCTAGAAATCAAAGAATTGCCGCCCCGCCGGGTTCACAAGCCGGGACGCCTCCGGTACATTTCGTCCAGTGGCCTGACCACTGGGCCACCAGATATCCAGACACTCTCTGGAGATCGGCCGCCTTCCCGGCAAGACAAGACTTGGCAGACCCATTACGCTCTACGTCCCGACCCACCATTCCGACGCAACAATGACCGCTCTCCAGGCCGTAGCCTCCACCCGCCTCTATCGCATGATTGCCGACCAGATCGCCGCGCGCATCAAGGCGGGCGATTTCCCCGCGGGCGGCCGGCTGCCCGCCGAACGCGAGCTGGCCGAGCAACTGCAAGTGAGCCGCGCGTCGGTGCGCGAAGCGCTGATCGCGCTGGAAATCGAGGGCTACGTAGAGGTGCGGGTTGGCACCGGCGTGTTCGTCAACGCGATCCGCGAGGACAGCCACGACCAGGAATCCCCGCAGGCGCCCGCGCCCGCCGATGGCGCCGACATCGGCCCGTTCGATCTGCTGGAAACCCGTTTGCTGATCGAACCCGAATGCGCGGCCCTGGCGGCGCAGAAGGCGTCGCCGGCGCAGATCGCGGCGATCCGCGCGGCGCACGAAGGCATGTCCCTGACCGAATCGCCCAGCGAGCACGACCGCGCCTTCCACAGCGCCATCGGCGCGGCCTGCGGCAACGCGGCGCTGGCCGCGGCGATTTCCCATATCTGGCATCTGAGCACGCTGAGCCCGGTATTCCATAGGCTGGAAGAGCACTTCGTGACCACCAAGGTGTGGAGCGAAGCCCAGCAAGAGCATGAGCGCATCCTCGCGGCCATCGTCGACCGCGATCCGATCCGCGCGCGCCACGCCATGCACGACCATCTGGTCGGCATCCTGGCGCGCCTGCGGGAAGACTTCGGCAACGTTGGGATCCGATGACACGATGACCCGCTAACCCCGCCGGGCCGCAGGACGCCCGCCTCTCTCCACCGACAGTGCATGCACCGCCGGCGCCCTGGCGCCGCCCGCGGCAAGGGGAGCGGCTTGCCTGCCGATACGCAGTACCGCAGCACCCGCAGTACCCCACTAAAACATATCAAGGTGAAAACATGCAGCCGACCCGTACCGTAAAGCTACTGAGCGCCGCGCTACTTGCGCTTGGCGCCCACGCCGCCCAGGCCAACAAGGCCGACAATTCCCTCAATATCGCCTTCGACGCGGCGCCGGCCACGCTGGACGCCTACAAGGAATCGGACCGTCCCGGCCTGGCGCTGGCGCGCATGGTCTTCTCGGGCCTGCTGCAGAAAAACCAGGATACCGGCGAGTTCGGCCCGGCCATCGCCACCGGCTACAAGTTCGTGGACGACACGACCATCGAGCTGCCGATCCGCAAGGACGTGAAGTTCCACGACGGCTCCCTGCTCACGATCGACGACGTGCTCTACACGCTGAACCTCGTGTCCTCCGAAGGCTACAAGGCCCGCTTCCAGAATCAGGTCGCGTGGATCGCCAAGGCCGAGAAGGCGTCCGACGACACCGTGCGCATCAAGATGAAGACGCCGTATCCGCTGGCGCTGGAAATGCTGTCGGAGAACCTGCCCATCTATCCGCGCAAGTACTACGAGGCCAACCAGTCCGACATGGGCGCCAAGCCCATCGGCACCGGTCCGTACCGCCTGGTGGAAAGCCAGCCCGGCAGCCGCTACGTGTACGAACGCTACGAAGACTACTTCGGCCCCAAGCCCGCCGTGCAGAAGCTGGTGGTGCGCGTGCTGCCCGACGCCAACACCCAATACGCCGAACTGCTGTCCGGCGGACTGGACTGGATCTGGCGCGTGCCCCCCGATGTCGCCAAGCGCATGGAGAAGCAGCCCTCCGTCACGGTCAAGAGCAGCAGCATCATGCGCATCAGCTACATCTCGCTGAATCCGCGTTTCGACGACGGCAAGTCGCCGCTGGCCAAGCAGGAAGTGCGCCAGGCCATCAACCACGCCATCGACCGCGAGGCCATCCGCCGCGCGCTGGTGGGCGGCGCGTCCAAGGTCATCGACGCGGCCTGCAATCCGGCCCAGTTCGGCTGCGCCGGCGACGTCCGGGCCTACAAGTACGATCCGGCCCGCGCCAAGCAGTTGCTGGCCCAGGCCGGCTACCCCAACGGCGTCACGCTGGACCTGGTGATCTCCGCGCCGCCGCGCGCCATCCTGGACGCGGCCGCGGCGCAGATGGCGCAGGCCGGCATCAAGCTGAACCTGGTCGAGCAGCAATACGGCACCGCGATGACCAACTGGCGCGAAGGCAAGATCGCCATGCTGTCGTCGAACTGGGGCTCCTACGGCATCGCCGACGCCGCCCTGTCCACCAGCAACTTCTTCCGCGGCGGACCGGACGACCAGGCCCGCAACCCCGAAGTCATCAAGTACCTGGAAGCCGCCGACACCACGGTGGACCGCGAGCTGCGCGCCAAGAATTACGGCGCGGCGCAAAAGATCGTGGCGGAACAGGCCTACTGGGTGCCCCTGTGGAACCACTCGCTCAACGCCGTGCAGTCCAAGGACCTGAACTTCTCGGTCGACGGCGACGAATTCCCGCGTTTCTACAAGGCCGCCTGGAACTGATCCGGTTTGCCGGCCTCGCCGGCGCGGCCCTCCTCCCCGTCGTCCCCGCGCGCCCGGGGAGGAGGCCACCGAAAGGTTGACCCATGATTGCATTCCTGTTCCGCCGCCTGCTGGTGTCCGCGCTGCTGGTGGTATTCGTATCGCTGATCAGCTTCTCGCTGGTGTTCGCCTCGGGCAATCCGGCGGCGCGCCTGGCCGGCGAAGGCAGCGCGGCCGACGCCGCGCGCCTGTCGCAGCTGCACGGCTTCGATGATCCGATCCTGCTGCAGTACGGCCGCTGGCTGGCCGGCGTCGCGCGCGGCGATTTCGGCGACAGCCTCTACTTCAGCCGGCCCGTGGCCGAACTGCTGGGCCAGCATTTCCCCGCCACCGCCAAGCTCGGCCTGGCCGCGATGCTGTTCGCGCTCTTGCTGGCGATTCCGCTGGGCGTGCTGGCCGGCCTGCGCAAGGGCTCGCTGGCCGACCGCGCCACCATGCTGCTGTCCGCCTGCGCCCAGGCCATGCCGCCGTTCTGCCTGGCCTTCCTGCTGATCATCGTCTTCAGCGTCCGCAACCAATGGCTGCCGGCCTCGGGCTTCGACAGCTGGAAACACTACATCATGCCGGTGGTCGCCCTGGGCCTGTTCGCCATGCCCGCGATGCTGCGCCTGATGAAGTCGGAAATGGAGACCGTGCTCGCCACCGATTACATACGCACCGCCCGCGCAATGGGCCTGGGCGGCCCGAGCGTGGTGCTCAAGTACGCGCTGCGCAATGCCTTGCGCCCGCTGGTGTCGCTGGCCGCCGCCCAGATGGGCACGCTGCTGGCCGGTTCGGTCGTCATCGAAACCGTGTTCGCCATCAATGGCGCGGGGCTGCTGGCCTGGACTTCGATCCTGCGCGGCGATTTCCCCACCATGCAGGCGCTGATCCTGATCTTCGCCCTCATCTACATCGTCCTGACCCTGGTCGCCGACCTGATCAACGGCTGGCTCGACCCCCGCGTGCGAGTGTCGTCATGAGCAGTATCGCCTCTACCCTGCCCCCCGTCTCCCGCGGCGAGCGCGCGGCCCGCTATGGCCGCCGCTTCGGCCTGGCCGTCCTGGCGCTGCTGGTGCTGGCCGGCCTGATCGGCCCCTACCTGATCCCGCACGACCCGTACTCGCAGGATCTCCTGGCGCGCCTGCAGGAGCCGGTCTGGGGCGAGGACGGCAACTGGAACCACATCCTGGGCACCGACCAGCTGGGCCGCGACGTGCTGGCGCGCGCGTTGTACGGCGTGCGCGTATCGGCGCTGATCGGCCTGTCCGTGGCGCTGATGGGCGGCCTGATCGGCACCACGCTGGGCGTGGTCGCCGGCTACTTCGGCGGCCCGGTGGACCGCGCGGTGTCCTTCCTCATCACTGCCCGGCTGGCCTTGCCCATCATCCTGGTGGCGCTCGCGGTGGTGTCGGTGGTGGGCGCCTCGCTCACCGTCGTCGTGCTGGTGCTCGGCCTGCTGCTGTGGGAACGGTACGCGCTGGTGGCGCGCACCATGGCCGCCGGCCTGCGCAACGCCGAGTTCGTCACGGCCTCGCGCCTGCAGGGCTGCACCCACCTGCAGATCATCTGGCGCGACATCCTGCCCAACCTGGCGGGCAACCTGCTCATCATCGGCACGGTCGACGCCGCGATGGCCATCACGCTGGAAGCCTCGCTGTCGTTCCTGGGGCTGGGCGTTCCGGCGCCGATGCCGTCGCTGGGCCTGATGATCGCCGAGGGCAAGGAGAACATGCTGTTCCAGCCTTCGCTGGTGGTGATCCCCAGCGTCGTGCTGTTCATCCTGGTGCTGTGCGTGAACCGCGCGGGCGAATCGCTGCGCGCCGTGCAAATGAAAAAGGGCTGACCCCATGAGCGCTACCGGCCGACCCCTGCTGCGGGTCCAGGACCTGCATATCGACATCCAGACGCCCACCCACGTCAAGCACGTGGTGCGCGCAGTGGACTTCAGCCTGGAGCGCGGCAAGACGCTGTGCATCGTGGGCGAATCGGGCTGCGGCAAATCGCTGACCGCCCTGGCGCTGCTGGACCTGCTGCCCGCTGCCGCCCGCCGGCGCGTCGCCGCGCTGGAATTCGCCGGCCAGGACCTGGCCAGGCTCACGCCCGCGGCGCTGGCCGAACTGCGCGGCGCCCGCATCGCCATGATCTTCCAGGATCCGATGACCTCGCTCAACCCGGTGTTCCCGATCGGCACCCAGCTGATCGACGTGCTGCGCCGCCATAAGCGCGTCAGCCGCCGCGAGGCCGCCGAGCGCGCCGAATACCTGCTGCGCCGCGTGGGCATCGCCAACCCGAAGGAACGCATGCGGCAGTATCCGTTCGAATTGTCGGGCGGCCTGCGCCAACGGGTGATGATCGCGATGGCGCTGATGTGCGGCCCCGAGCTGCTGATCGCGGACGAGCCCACCACCGCCCTGGACGTGACCGTGCAGGCCGAGCTGCTGGACCTGCTGCGCGACATCCAGGCCGAATTCGGCCTGGGCATGGTGTTCATCTCGCACGACATGGGCCTGGTCGCGCGCATCGCCGACCACGTCATCGTCATGTACGCCGGCGACATCGTCGAATCCGGCAGCGTGCAGGCCGTGCTGGAGCGCCCCAGCCATCCCTATACCTCGATGCTGCTGAGCTGCATTCCGCAGCCGGGCCGCACCGCGCCCCGGGCGGAGTTGCCCACCATCGCGGGGGCCGTGCCCTCGCTGGACGCCGCCATCGTCGGCTGCGCGTTCCGCGAGCGCTGCCCCGCGGCCGAGCCGCGCTGCGGCCAGCCTTTCGCGGCCCGCGTCGAAGGCGGCCACCGTTGCTATTGCGTGAAACCCGGCGCGCTGCGCCACGGAGCGTTGGTATGACTCTACCTACTTCCCGCGGCGCCAGCGTCAGCCTGCAAGGCCTGTCGTTCCAGTACGGGCGCGCCGGCCTGTTCTCGCGCCGCCCCGCGCCCCGCATCCTGCACGACATCGACCTGCTGGTGCCCGCCGGCCGCACCATCGGCCTGGTGGGCGAGTCCGGCAGCGGCAAATCCACCATCGCCAAGCTCATGCTGGGCCTGCTGGCCCCGACACAAGGCCGCGCGCTGCTGGACGGCAGGCCGCTGGCCGCGATGCCCGCCCGCGCCCGCGCCAGGCGCATCCAGATGGTGTTCCAGGATCCGTACTCCTCGCTCAATCCGCGCCGCACCATCGCCGAGATCCTTACCGCCCCGTTGCGCGTGCATGGCATCGGCGACGCCGCGGCGCGCGCCGCGTCCGTGCGCCGCATGATGGACGCCGTGGGCCTGGTGCCGGCCTTCGCCGCCCGCTATCCGCGCGAGCTGTCCGGCGGCCAGCGCCAGCGGGTTGCGATCGCCCGCGCCCTGATGCTGGAGCCGCAGCTGCTGATCTGCGACGAACCCACCTCCGCGCTGGACGTCTCGGTGCAGGCGCAGATCCTCAACCTTCTCATGGCGCTGCAGCGCGAGCGCGGCCTGGGCTATCTCTTCATCAGCCACAACCTGGCCGTGGTGCAGCACATCGCCGACGAGATCGTGGTGCTGCAAGGCGGCAGCGTGGTCGAGCGCGGGCGCGCCGAGCAGGTCTATTTCGCGCCGGCCCATCCGTATACCCGGCAACTGATCGGCGCCACGCTGGCCGTGCCCGAGCTCCAGGAGATGGCGGCATGAACGGTACCCGCGGCCCGCAACTGCTGCTCGTCGGCAACGACCAGAAGGTCACCTGGGACGACGGCCGAATCCGCTTTCTGGCGCCCGGCAACGACAGCCTGTGCATCTTCGACGCGGGCGCCGATCCGGCCAAGCCCGACCTGCTCGCCACGCTTGCGCTGCCCAACTCGCTGTTCGGCCCGCCCGTGAACTTGGCCGTCACGCCGGACCAGCGCCTGGGCCTCGTCGCCGACTCCATGGCCTGGCCCGAGCGCGCCGACGGCGCCGGCTGGCAGCCTGCGCCGGGACGCGACCTGTACGTCATCGACCTCGCGGCCCGGCCGCCCACGGTGAAGCAAAAGCTCGAGGTCGGCCTGCAACCGTCGGGCCTGTCGATCAACCGCGCCGGCACGCTTGCGCTGGTGGCGAACAAGGCCGGCCGTTCCGTGTCGGTGCTGCGCGTCGCCGACGGCCGCGTCGAAGTCTGCGGGGAAGTGGACATGGGCACGCCCGTGGTGGCGGTGTCCTTTGCCGCCGACGGCCGCCGCGCCTATGCGGTCAAGATGGACACCCACCGCCTGGGAGTGCTGCGCATCGACGATAGCGGGGACGTGCCCCGCGTGACGCACGATCCCGCCGAGGACCTGACCACCGGCCTCGTCCCCTTCAACCTGGCGGTGTCGCCAGACGGCGCGCTGGCGCTGGTGGTGGACATGGGCAGCCCGACCGCCTCGGACGGCCATGCGGATTCCATCAGCGTGGTGGACCTGCGCGCCGCGCCGCCCCGCGTGGTCGACCGCGTCATGGTCGAAGACGGCCCAGAAGGCATCGCCATCAGCCCCGACGGCCGCCATGCCGCGGTGGCCATCGTGCAGGGCTCGAACAACCCGTCCAGCGAGTGGTTCCATCATCCGCGCGGACAGATCGTGCTGCTGCGCATCGACGGCATGTCCGTGACCCGCGCCGGCGCCATCGAAGCCGGCGCGCTGCCCGAAGGCCTGGCTTTCAGCCCCGACAGCCGCTACCTGTACGTCGGCAATTTCCTGGACGCCGAGATGCAAGTCCTCTCCGTGGGCGACGAGGGCCTGGCCGACACCGGCACCCGCATCGCCCTGCCCGGGCGGCCCGCCTCGATGCGCGCCCAATCCTGCTGACCCTGCCGCCCAACCGGATCAACCCTTACCCACCCTGCTCCTGGAGTTCCGCCATGACCACCGCTCCTCAAAAGAAACAGACCCTGCTCGCCGCCGCCCTGCTTGCCCTAGCCGGCCTGGCGCCCCTGTCGGCCCATGCCCTCGACATCAAGCTCGGGCACGTGCTGGCCCCCAACCACAGCTGGAACAAGGCGGCCGAAGGCTTCGCCGCCGAAGTGAAGGAAAAGACCGCCGGCCGCGTCAACTTCGTGCTGTTTCCCAGCGGCCAGCTCGGCAACGAGAAGACCATGCTCGAAGGCCTGCAGATAGGCAGCCAGGGCGCGGCCATCATCGGCTCGGGCTCGCTGCAGCCGATCGAACCGAAGTTCGGCGTGGTCGAACTGCCCTATACCTGGTCCAGCGCCGCGCAGGCCTACCGGGCCTATGACGGCGAGCTCGGCGCCGCGCTGGCCAAACTGGCCGACAAGAAGAACCTGGTCATCGTCTCGTGGTGGGAGAATGGCTTTCGCCACGTCACCAACAACCGCGGCCCGGTGGCCAAGCCCGCCGACCTGGCCGGCCTGAAGACCCGCGTCACGCCCGACAAGATGCGCCTGGACACCTTCACCGCGCTGGGCGCGAACCCGGCTCCGCTGGCATTCGGCGAGCTGTACTCGGCCCTGCAGCAGAAGGTCTTCGACGCTCAGGAGAACCCGCTTTCCATCATCTACACGTCGTCCTTCTTCGAAGTGCAGAAGTATCTGTCCTTGACCGGCCACGTCTGGGGGCCGGCAAACCTGATCATCTCCAAGCCGATCTGGAACCGCCTGTCGGCCGAGGACAAGCAGGTGGTGCAGGCCGCCGCCGACAAGTGGCGCGACGCGCAGCGCAAGATGATCAGCGACGGCGATCAGCAGTTCGTCGCCCAGCTCAAGGAAAAGGGCATGCAGGTCAACGAGGTCGACAAGACCGCCTTCGCCGCCGCGGTCGCCCCCGTCTGGAAGACCTACTCGGCCACCTACGGCCCCGAACTGATGGCGCTGGTCCAGAAGTACCGCGAGGCCAAGTAATGCTGAACCGACTGTCCGCGATCCTGTCGGGCATCAGCAAGGCCCTCGCCGCCCTGGCGGTGGCCTTGCTGGCGATCCTGATTTCCTACGTGGTGTTCGCCCGTTTCGTCACACACACGACGCCGCACTGGGCGGAGGAACTGCCCCGCCTGGTGCTGGTCTGGTCCGCCTTCATCGGCGGCGTCACCTGCAGCTTCGAGCGCTCGCACCTGATGGCGGGCCTGCTGCCCTTCATGGTGCGCAATCCCCGGATCCTGGCGGCGTTCGAACGCCTCAACCAGGCGCTCATCATCGTCGGGCTGGCGGCGCTGGGCTATGCCGGCTGGCAACTGGCCGAACTGACGATGGACCAGACCCTGCCCGCGCTCGAGGTCTCGGCCGGCGCCGTCTACCTGGCGCTGCCCTTCGCCTGCGCGATCACCGTGATCGTGCACCTGGCGCAACTGTTCTCCCCGGCCCCGCCGCAGCAGTAAAGGATCGACAAAATGTCTTCGGGTGCTCTCTTCCTGATGGGCGTGTTCACGGTCACGGTGCTGATCGACATGCCCATCGCCTTCGGCCTGGTGCTCTCCTGCCTGGCCTACCTGGTCGTCTACGACTCCGCGCCCATGATGGTCGCGGCGCAGCAATACGTGGTGGGGCTGGACAGTTTCACGCTGCTGGCCATTCCCCTCTTCATCCTGGCCGCCCAGCTGATGAACGGCGCCGGCCTGACCCAGCGCATCGTCCGGCTGTGCGCCGCCATCGTGGGCGACATCAAGGGCGGCCTGGCGGTCGTCGCGGTGCTGGCCTGCCTGATGTTCGGCGCCCTGTCCGGCTCGGGCGTCGCCGACGTGGTCGCCATCGGCAGCCTGCTGCTGCCCGCCATGGCGCGCAGCGGCTACGACAAGGGATTTTCCTGCGCCCTGGTGGGCAGCGCGGGCGCCACGTCCACCATCATCCCTCCCAGCATCGTGCTCATCGTGTACGGCACCATTACCGACACCTCGGTGGGCAAACTGTTCCTGGCCGGCATCGTGCCGGGCATCCTGCTGGGGCTGTCGCTGATCGGCGTGGCGATCTGGCAGGCCCGCAAGCACAACTGGGCCGGCGGGCAGCCGTTCAGCTGGCCCGAGCTGCGCGCCGCGGCGGTCGACGCCCTGCCCGCGCTCATGGTGCCGGTGCTGATCATCGGCGGCATCCGTTTCGGCATCTTCACGGCAACCGAGGCGGCCTCCAGCGCCATCGTCTACGCCCTGCTGATCGGTTTCTTCTGGTACCGCACGCTGAGCCTGAAGTCGCTGTGGGACAACCTCAAGTCCACCGGCGAAAGCAGCGCGTCCATCCTGCTCATCATCGGCGCGTCGGGCCTCTTTGCCTGGGTGCTGGTGGCGGAACAGGTGCCCCAGGCCCTGTCTTCGCTGCTGGTCGACTGGACCGACAGCCGGGTCGCCGTGCTGCTCGTGCTGACGGTGGTGCTGTTGCTGCTGGGCACCTTCATGGAGGCGATCCCGGTCATCATCATCGTGGCCCCCGTTGTCATGCCGGTCCTGGCGCACTACAACATTGATCCGGTGCACTTCGGCATCCTGCTGTCGATCAACATGGCCATCGGCGCCAACACGCCGCCGGTCGGGGTCGACCTGATGGCCGCCTGCAAGATCGGCGGGATCAACATGATGCAGACGCTGCGCCCGCTGTCCTGGATGATGCTGGCCATGACCGCCGTCATGCTGCTGCTGACTTTCGTTCCCGAACTGGTGCTCTTCCTGCCGAGGCATGTGCAATGAACCCTGCCAAACCCACCCCGCGCCCCGCGGCCCTGCGCCGCAGCTGGATGTTCGTGCCCGGCATGGATGCGGACGCGCATGCGTCCGCCCTGGCCAGCGGCGCGGACGCCCTGGTCGCCGACCTGGAGGAATTCACGGCGCCAGGCGACCGGCCGGCCGCCCGCGCCCGCATCGCGGCCCTGTTCCCCCGCTGCCGCGCCCAGGGCGTGGTGGCCGCCGTGCGCATCAACAAGCTCGACGAGGACGGCCAGGCCGATCTGCGCGGCGTCATGCCCGGCGCGCCGGACGCCGTATTCCTTCCGCATGCCGAAAGCGCCGCGCAGATCGCCGCGCTGGACCAGGCCATCACGGCCCTGGAAACCGAACTGGGCCTGCCCGCCGGCGCGACCGAGATCGTGCCCACGCTGGAATCCGCGCTGGGCGTGCACCGCGCCTACGACATCCTCACCGCCAGCCCGCGCGTGTCCGCCTGCCTCCTGGCGGCGGAAGACCTCACCGCCAGCCTGGGCGCCGAACGCGGCAAGGACGGCATCGAACTGCATCACCTGCGGGCCCGCTTCCTGGTCGACTGCACGGCGGCCGGCGTCCTGCCCATCGACTGCCCGTTCAACTACCGCGACATGCCGGCGCTGGAGGCGGATCTCCGCTGGGCGCGCCGCCTGGGCCTGAAATCCAAGTGCGCCACCGTTGCCGAACAGGTGCCGATGATTCACGCCGTCTTCACGCCCGCGCCCGACGAGGTGGCCGCCGCGCACGATTGCGTATCGCGCCACGAGGCGCAACGCGCCGGCCGCAACGACGCCGAACGCATAGATCCGCCTACCTACAACACCGCGCGCCGCCTGCTGGCGCGCCACTACCAATTCGAACGTTGGGCCGCCGAGCGCCGCGCGCAGGCCAGCCCGCAACAAGGAGACACCGAATGACGCCAGCCGCAATCCCCGAACGCAACGGCGGCCAGATCCTGATGCAGCAATTGCGCATCCATGGCGCGCGCCGCATCTTCATGATTCCGGGCGAAAGCTATCTGCCCTGCATCGACGCGCTCAACGAGCACACCGACGCCATCGAGCCCATCGTCTGCCGCCAGGAAAGCGGCGCGGCATACATGGCCGAGGCCTACGGCAAGCTGACGGGCGAGCCCGGCATCTGTTTCGTCACGCGGGGCCCCGGCGCCACCAACGCCAGCATCGGGGTGCACACCGCCTTCCAGGACTCCACGCCGATGATTCTGTTCGTCGGCCAGGTCGGCAACGACTTCATGGAGCGCGAGGCCTTCCAGGAAATCGACTATCGCCGCATGTTCGGCCAGATGGCCAAATGGGTCGCGCAGATCGACCGCACCGACCGCATCCCCGAATACATCTCGCGCGCGTTCGCGGTGGCCACCAGCGGCCGGCCGGGGCCGGTGGTGCTGGCGTTGCCCGAAGACACGCTGTGGGGCCGGGCCCGCGTGGCCGACCTGCCGCGCTACCCCCGCGTGCATAGCCATCCCGGCGCGGCCGACCTGGCCCGCATGACCCAATTGCTGGACGCGGCCGAACGCCCCTTCCTGCTTTTGGGCGGCAATGGCTGGCACCAGGACGCCATCGATCAGATCGCCGGATTCGCCGAACGCTTCGAACTACCGGTGGGCACCGCCTGGCGCCGCCTGGAGTGTTTCGACCAGCGCCACCCCAATGCCGCGGGCCACGTGGGCTGGGCCATGACGCCCGCGCTGCGCCAGCGGCTGCGCGAGGCCGACCTGGTGCTGGCGGTCGGCACGCGCCTGGGCGAGGCCACCACGGAGGGCTATACGGTCATCGAAAGCCCGCAGCCGCGCCAGAAACTGATCCACGTCTATCCCGACGCCGCCGAACTGGGCCGCGTGTTCTCGCCGGCGCAGGCCATCGTGGCCGACGTGGCGAGCTTCGCGGCCGCCGCCGCCACGCTGACGCCCGGCCACGCCGCGCCGCGCGGGCACGCGGTGCGCGCCGCGCACCAGGATCTCGTCGACAGCCTGACGCCGCTGCCTTCGCCCGGCCCCATGAGCCTGGACGAGGCGGCCGCCTACGTCGACGCCCATGTCCCGGCCGACGCCTGCATCACGGTGGGCGCAGGCAACTATGCCCTGTATCCGCATCGCTACCGCCGCTACGCCGGGCCCGGCACCAGCCTCACGCCCACCGTCGGTTCCATGGGCTACGGACTGCCCGCGGCCATCTCCGCCAAGCTCGAGGACCGCAAGCGCACCGTGGTCTGCTATGCCGGCGACGGCTGCTTCCAGATGAACATGCAGGAACTGGGCGTGGCGCTGCAGTACCGCCTGGGCGTGGTCGTCCTGGTATTCAACAACGGCATCTGGGGCACCATCCGCGCCCACCAGGAACGGGAGTTCCCGGCGCGCGCCATTGCGCTCTCCTTCGAAAACCCGGACTTCACCCAGATCATCCGCGGCTACGGCGGCTTTGGCGAGGCGGTGGAAAATACCGCCGACTTCGGCCCGGCGTTCGAGCGCGCCCTGGCCTTCGCGCAGCGCGAGAATCTTCCCGCGCTGCTGGAGATCCGGTACGACGCCAACGGCATCGCGCCGGGCGAAACGCTGATGGGCATCCGCGAAGCGGCGCTGGCCCGCGCCGCCCACTGACTAGCAAGGACTTTCGACATGACGACGACTATCTCTATCGACGGACAGCGGCTGTGGCGGTCGCTGATGGACCTGGCCCGGATCGGCGCCACGCCCAAGGGGGGCAACTGCCGGCTGGCGCTGACCGCGCTGGACGGCCAGGGCCGCGACCTGGTCACCGGCTGGATGCGCGAGGCCGGCATGACGCTGCGCGTGGACCAGGTGGGCAACATCTTCGCGCGCCGCGCCGGCCGCAACAACGACCTGCCGCCCGTCATGACGGGCAGCCATATCGACACCCAGCCCACCGGCGGCAAGTTCGACGGCTGCTACGGCGTGCTGGCCGGACTCGAAGTCATCCGCACGCTGAACGACCATGGCGTCGAAACCGAAGCGCCGCTGGAAGTGGCGATCTGGACCAACGAGGAAGGCTCGCGCTTCGTGCCCGTGATGATGGGTTCCGGCGTGTTCGCCGGCAAATTCCCCCTGGAAGTGGCGCTTGCCGCCACGGACCGCGAGGGCAAGTCGGTGGCCGACGAACTGGCGGCGATCGGCTACGCCGGGCCCGACCCCGTCGGCGGACGCCCGGTGGGCGCGTACTTCGAGGCGCACATCGAACAAGGTCCCATCCTGGAGCATGAAGAGAAAGTGGTCGGCGTGGTGACCGGGTCGCTGGGCCTGCGCTGGTACGACGTGGTCGTCACGGGGATGGAAATGCACGCCGGCCCGACGCCGATGCCGATCCGCCGCGACGCGCTGTACGCCGCCAGCTACCTGCTGCAGGCGGTCGTCGGCATCGCCAACGACCATCAGCCCCATGGCCGCGGCACGGTCGGGGAAATCCAGGCGCATCCCGGCTCGCGCAATGTCATCCCGGGGCAGGTACGCTTCACCGTCGACCTTCGCCACGAGGACGAAGCCACGCTCGCCCGGATGGACCGCCGCTGGAAGGAAACCTGCGCCGAGATCGCCAAACGCCACAACGTGGAAGTGGAGGTCAAGGACGTGCAGTATTTCGCGCCCACGCCCTTCGATCCCGATCTGGTCGGCAAGGTGCGCGACGGCGCGGCCCGGCGCGGCCTGGCCGCCATGGACATCGTCACCGGCGCCGGCCACGATGCCGTCTACATGGCCAGCGTCACGCCCACCGCCATGATCTTCGTGCCATGCAAGGACGGCGTCAGCCACAACGAAATCGAAGACGCCAAGCCGGCCGACCTGGAGGCCGGCTGCAACGTGCTGCTCGACGCCATGGTGGCGCGCGCCAACCCCACGCAGGCATAGCCATGACCCAAGACACCGCCTACTGGCGCGCCAAGGCCGCCACCCTGTCGTTCAACGGCCGCGCCTACATCGACGGCGCCTATTGCGACGCCGCCGACGGCGCCACGTTCGCATCCACCAGCCCCGTCGACGGCCGCAAGCTGGCCGACGTGGCCGCCTGCGGCGCGGCGGACGTGGACCGCGCGGTCCTTGCGGCGCGCCGCGCCTTCGAGGCCGGCGTGTGGAGCGCCCTGGCCCCGCGCCAGCGTAAGGAGCGCCTGCTGCGCCTGGCGGCGCTGATCGACGCCCACCGCGAAGAGCTCGCCCTGATCGAAACGCTGGACATGGGCAAGCCGATACGCGATGCGCTGGCCTTCGACGTGCCCGAGACCGCGCGCTGCTACGCCTGGTACGCCGAGGCCATCGACAAGATCTACGACGAGATCGCGCCCACCGGCCCGGATGCGCTGGCCACCATCACGCGCGAGGCCCTGGGGGTGGTCGCGGCCGTGGTGCCCTGGAACTATCCGCTGATGATGGCCGCATGGAAGGTTGCGCCCGCGCTGGCCGCCGGCAACAGCGTGATCCTCAAGCCGGCCGAGCAGGCCTCGCTGTCGGCGATCCGCCTCGCGGCGCTGGCGGAGGAAGCCGGCATTCCGGCGGGCGTCTTCAGCGTCGTGCCCGGCACGGGCGCGCAGGCCGGGCAGGCGCTGGGGCTGCACCCCGACGTGGACTGCATCGCCTTCACCGGATCCACGGCCACCGGCAAGCGTTTCATGGAGTATTCGGGGCAGTCGAACCTGAAGCGCGTCTGGCTGGAATGCGGCGGCAAGTCGCCCCACATCGTGTTCGAGGACTGCCCCGACCTGGACCGCGCGGCGCTGGCCGCGGCCCTGGGCATTTTCTCCAACCAGGGCGAAGTCTGCATCGCCGGCTCCCGCCTCTACGTCCAGGACGGCATCTACGACGCCTTCATGGAAAAAGTCGCCGCCCACGCCGCCGCGCTGCAGCCGGGCGATCCGCTGGACCCGGCCACCGCCATGGGCGCCATGGTCGACGAACGGCAGATGCGCGGCGTGCTCGCCCGCATCGAGGCGGGCGCCGCCGAAGGCGCGCGCCTGCGCCTGGGCGGCCGCCAGGCCCGGGGCGCCACCGGCGGCTACTACATCGAGCCGACCATTTTCGACTGCGCCGACCAGGGCAACAGCCTGGTGCGCGAGGAGATCTTCGGCCCGGTGCTCGCGGCCCAGCGCTTCGCCACCGAGGACGACGCCGTCAGGCTCGCCAACGACTCGGTCTACGGCCTGGGCGCCGGGCTGTGGACCGCGAACCTGTCGCGCGCCCACCGGCTTTCGCGCCGCCTGCGCGCCGGCCTCGTATGGGTCAATTGCTATGCCGACGGCGACATCACCGTGCCCTTCGGCGGGGTCAAGCAATCGGGTTTCGGCCGCGACAAATCGCTGCACGCCCTGGACAAGTACAGCGACCTGAAGACGACCTGGATCAGCCTGACGGCCTGATCCCCCGGCGGACGCCCGGCCTGCGTCCGCCGTCTATGCCATTTCGAGCTATCTGCTTGGCCGCCAGCATCATTGAAGGCCGCTCGCGCTTGTGCGACCGTGGACGGCGACGGGCTTCCGACAGGAACCCGTTGCGGGCAGGCGCAGGCGCTCTCCCGCCATCAGAACAATGACTGGAGACAACGATGCGCAATGCGATAACGCGAGGCGGGAGGCAACCCGCCCCCGGGGCGGCCCATCCATCATGGAGGCGCGCCGCGCTGGCGGCCTTGCTTGCCGGGTCGGCATGGGTCGCGGCGGGGCCGGCATGCGCGCAGGCGCCCTATCCCGCCAAGCCGGTCACCATCCTGGTCGGCTTCCCGCCCGGCACGGCGACCGACACCGTCGCGCGCATGCTGGGCGACCGCCTGGCCCAGCGCCTGGGCCAGCAGTTCATCGTCGAAAACAAACCCGGCGCGGGCGGCTCCATTGCCGCGGGCCTGGGCGCGCGCGCCAAGCCCGACGGCTACACGCTGATGATCGGCGCCTCCGCGCCCCAAGCCATCAACCCTCACGTCTATCCCAACCTCAACTACGACGCCCGCAAGGACTTCGCTCCGATCGGCCTGCTGACCTGGCTGCCTTACCTGTTCGTCGTCAGCCCCGACAACCCCGCCCGCAACCTCAGCGAATTCCTCACGGCGGTGAAGGCCAGGCCGAATCAATACACCTACGCCACGACCGGCGTGGGCACCACCAGCCACCTGGTGACCTCCGTCCTGCTCGCCAAGGCTGGCGCCAGCATGATCCACGTGCCCTACAAGGGCAGCAGCCAGGCGCAGACGGACATCGTGGGCGGGCGCACCTACGCCACCTTCGATACCATGGTGTCTTCGCTGGCGCTGGTGAAGGCCGGCCGCCTGAAGGCGCTGGCGGTCAGCACGCCCGAACGGGTCCCGAGCCTGCCTGACGTGCCCACCGTGGCCGAGCAGGGATTTCCCGGCTTCGACATGGGCGCCTGGCTGGGACTGATCGCCCCCGCCGGCATCCCGCCGCAGATCCAGGAAAAGCTGGCCGCGGAGGTCAACGCGGTGCTGGCGGACCCGGCCGTGCGCGACAAGCTGGCGGATCTGGGCGCCCAGGTCCGCACCACCCCCTCGCCCGCCGCCTTCGGCGCCATGATGAAAACGGAATACGAGTCGTGGGGCAAGGTAGTCCGCGACTTCAACGTCAAAGCCACGGACTGATTGGGAGAGCAAGAACCATGAGCACTGCTTCCGGCATGAGCCCCGAGGAACGGGACACCCGCATCCAGCTGGCTGCCTGCTACCGGCTGGTCGCGCACTTCGGCATGAGCGATCTCATCTACAACCACATCACCGCGCGCATTCCCGGGTCGGACGATCATCTCCTCATCAATCCCTATGGCCTGATGTACGACGAAATCACGGCGTCCAGCCTGGTCAAGATCGATCTGGACGGCCGGGTGCTGAGCAATCCCGTGGGCGAGTACGGCATCAACGCCGCCGGCTACGTGATCCATAGCGCCGTGCACGGTGCGCGCCGTGACGTGCAATGCGTCATCCATACGCACACCCGCGCCGGCATGGCGGTGTCCGCGCTGAAATGCGGCCTGCTTCCCCTGACCCAGACCGCGATGCGCTTCGCCAAGATTCCCTACCACGACTACGAAAGCGTAGCCATCGATCTGGACGAACGAGAACGCCTGGTGGCGGACCTGGGGCAGTCCGAAGCGATGATCCTGCGCAACCACGGCCTGCTGGCCGTGGGCCCGACCATCGCGCAGGCGTTCAACACCCTGTACTGGCTAGAGATGGCCTGCAAGGCGCAGGTGGATGCCCTGTCGGCCAACCGCGAGCTCTGCGTCCCGCCGCCGGACATCGTCGAAAAGACCTGGCACCTGTACCAGCCGACGACGCGCCGCCCCTTCGGCGAACTGGAGTGGCCGGCCATGCTGCGCCTCATGGACAAGAAGGACCCCGGCTACCGGGATTAAGGCCCGGCCGCGCGACTAGGCCCGCGCGGGTTCGCCGCGCCGCAGCAGATCGATGCCGGCGCCCGTGTCGGCGCCCGCCGGCAGGATCGCGGCCAGGCTGGTCTTGACCTCCAGGAAGTACGGAACTCGGGACGCCAGCCCCCTGGCGACCGCGGCGGCGACCTGCTCCGGTCGGGTGACGTGCTCGGTCTGCATGCCGAAGGCGCGCGCCATCATCGTGAAGTCCGGGCTGGCCAGATTGGTGCCCACGTAGCGCCCGGGATAGGTGCGCGCCTGATGCAGCCGGATGGAGCCATAGCAATTGTTGTTGGAAACGATGAACAGGATGGGCAGGCCGCGCTCCGCCGCGGCCATCATCTCGTTGCCGGTCATCAGGAAGCCGCCGTCGCCCACCAGGCACACCACTTTGCTCGCGGGATGGCGCAGCTGCGATGCGATGGCCGCCGGCGTGCCGTAGCCCATCGCCCCGGACTGCGACGCCATCAGCCGTTGCGGATAGACGAAGGGGAAATGGCGGTACACCGGCGCGGCGAACGTGCCCGCGTCCAGGCAGATCATGGCGTCCGCGGGCGCCTGCTCGGCCAGGCTGCGCACCACCGACACGAAGGGCACGCCGTCCTCCGCCGGCGGACTGGGCCAGGCGCAGGCGCGTTCGCGGATGGCGCGCAGCGAGGCAGCCCAGTCGCCGCGCGCCGTGCCGCCCCCCGTGGCCGGCAGCGCCGCCAGCGCCTGCGCCGTGGCCACCGGATCCGCGATCATGCCCACGTCCGCCGTGAAATGCTGGTTCACGATATGCGCGTCGGCGTGGCAGTGCACCAGCGTCTGCGCCGGCCGGGGATAGCCGGGAAACGTATAGCCTTGGGTGGTGATGTCGCCCAGGCGCGTGCCCAGCGCCAGGATCAGGTCGCTCGAATCGAAGGCCGCCACCTGCGCGGCCTGCGTCGCCAGGTCCAGGTCCCCGGCATACAGCGCATGCGTGTTCGGGAAGATGTCGTGCTGCCGGAACGACACCGCCACGGGGATCCCGTGCCGCTCGGCCAGGGCTCGCAGGGCGTCGCGCCCCCCGGGAGCGTTGAAGGCGCCGCCCGCGATGATCAGGGGCCGGCGGGCCGCCGCCAGCAAGGCCTGCACCCGCGCAAGCGTGGCGGGCGCGGGCTGGGTCGGGCTGGCCGGTTCGGCCACCCAGTCCCGCGGGGGCACCACCGCCTGCTGCACGTCCTCCGGCACCACCAGCACCACGGGCCCGGGCGTGCCGGCCGTCGCCACCCGCAAGGCCTTCAAGGCCGCCCAGGCCAGGTCTTCGGGCTCCGCCACCTCGTGGACCCATTTGGCGATGGAGCCGAACATGCGCTGGTAATCGATCTCCTGGAAGGCCTCCTTGCGCAGATCCTTGCGGGGCACTTGCCCGATCAGCAGAATCATCGGAACGCCGTCCTGCTGCGCGGCATGCACGCCGATGGACGCATTGGCCGCGCCCGGCCCCCGGGACACCATCGCCACGCCCGGCCTGCCGGTCAGCCGGCCGTCGGCGCACGCCATGAAGCTCGCCCCGCCTTCGTGTCTGCACGTCAGCACGTCTATGCCCGGGAAATCATGCAAGGCATCCAGCACGCCCAGGTAGCTTTCTCCCGGCACGAGAAAGACCCGGTCGATGCCGTTGCGGACCAGTATCCCGAGCAAGGCGTGGGCGGACGTGATCGGTTCGGAGGAATGTGTCATGAATGGCCGGAAGGGATGGGCAGGCGCGGGCGCGCGGGAGGGGTTCGTCTGAATTCTAGGGTGGCTGGCCGGGCGCCATGTAGGCATACTGTGCCTATCAGATATACGGAAAACGCACACAAGGAACGCCGGCCCGCGCCCCCTCGCGCAGGCCCGAAGCATCGCGATGGACCTACGCAAGATCGAGAACCTGATCCACGTCGCCGATTCCGGCAGCTTCTCCAAGGCCGCGTCGGTGCTGGGCATCGCCCAGTCCGCGCTGGGGCGGCAGGTGCGCAAGCTGGAGGACGAATGCGGCTGCGCGCTGCTCTACCGCAACGGACGCGGCGTATCGCTGACGCCCGAGGGCGAGAAACTGCTCGACCAGCTGCGCCCCCTGTTGACGCAGATGACGCGCGTCGTGACCGAATTCCATGACGAGCAGAAGTCGCCCTCAGGCCAGGTCACGCTGGGGCTGACCCCGACGCTGTGCCACATGGTCGGCATGCCGCTGGTGGCCGAAGTCTGGAAACGCCACCCGCGCATCCAGTTGAACGTGGTCACCGGCTACAGCGGCTACGTGCACGAGTGGCTGGCCAACGCCCGCGTCGACATCGCCGTGCTGCACGACGCGCGGCGCTCCCAGCACGTGGCCGTGGATCCCCTGGCCGAGCTGGACCTGCTCCTGGTGTCGCCGGCGCAGAATCTGGCGCCCGCGGCGCGGGCCCAGACCTCGATCGATTTCGAGCAGTTGCGCGGCCTGCCCCTGGCGCTCCCCACGCGCAGCCATGGCTTGCGCCGCACCCTGGAGCACGCCGCGGCCCAGGAGGACAGGCCCTTGAACGTGGTGTTCGAGATGGACGCGCTGGAGCTGATGAAGGAAATCGTGCTGGAAGGACTGGCGCACACCGTCCTGGGCGTGCCCGCCGTGGTGCGCGAACTGGCGTCGGGCCAGCTAGTCGCCCGCAGGATCGTGAACCCGGGCCTGTCGACCCGGCTGATGCTGGCCACCGCGTCCAGCCGGCCCCTGACCCAGGCCGTGAAGATCGTGCAAGGCATTCTGCGGGAATTGCTCGCGAGCATGGCGTCGTCGGAGCCTTACCGGGCACATATGCGGATGGCGGGCTAGCTGGCGCCCTTTCGTGCCACCGACGGCGACGCGCGGCAACTGCGCGATGTCCAAGGGCAGAAACTGCTGCGGAGAGCCGTACATTCATCCGGGTTTCATGCCGAAAGCGCAACACGCGGATATCAGCGCGGCACCGGCAGCGGCGGCGCGGGAGTCAGCGGCCCCGAGGGCGGGCCTCGCGGCGATGGCGGCGGCGGAGGCAACCGGGACGGCGCCGGGCTCACCCAGCCCGGCTGGCGGCTGGGGCCGCTGGAAGGCGGCGCGGGCGGGCCCGGCGGCCGGCCCGCGTTGGCGCAGCCGACGCCCAGGCAGGGCTCGGCCGGCGCCCCCGGATTGATCAGCCTGGGGCAGGCGGAGCCGACGCAGGAATCGGGAATGACCCGGGCCGAAGACGGGGGGCGGGGCATGGCGGGGGGGCCGCCTTGCGCGGCGGCCTGCGCGCACACCGCCAGAAGCGCCGCCGCCCATGCGATTTTCATGATTGCATGCTCCGCCCCTGGATGCCCGGCCCCTTGCCAGGGCGCTGCGGCTGCCGGCCCGCGTCGCGCCGGGGCCTGGGCCGACGCGGGACAGGTCCAGTGTGCACCCGCCGCGCGCGGCCTGTCCAGGAAGGCCGCCCGCCTGGCTGTCAATCCAGCCGGATGTCCGTGCTTTTCACCACCGTGGCCCAGCGGGCGCGTTCGCTGTTGAAGAACTGAGCCAGTTCGGCGGGATTGCGCGTGACGATCTCCGCGCCCTGCTCGTTCAGTTGCGCCTTCACGTCGGGCTGGCTGACGATTTGCGCCATCAGCGCCGACAGACGGTTGGCCACGGGGTCCGTCGTGGCGGCCGGCGCCATGACGCCCTGCCAGGTTCCGGACTCGAAACCGGCCACCCCCTGTTCGGAAATCGTCGGGATGTCCGGCACGAGCTGCATGCGTTCCCGCTTCGAGATCGCGATCGGCCGCAGCTTGCCCGCCTTGATGTGGGGCAGCGTGGCCAGCAGCCCGTTCATGATGACCTGCGTCTGCCCGCCGATGGTGTCCGTCACCGCCTGCGAACCGCCCTTGTAGGGCACGTACTCCCACTGCGCGCCTGTGGCCTGCTGCACGGCCACGGCAGCCAGGTGCGGCGCGCTGCCGATGGCGGTCACGGCGAAATTCAGCCGCTGCTTTTTCGACAGCGCGACCAGTTCCGGCACCGTCCGCGCGGGAACGTCCGGGTGCACCGCAAGCACGTGCGGCGAGTAGGCCAGCATACCCACCGCCCGCAAGTCCTTCGACGGATCGAACGAGAGCTTGGTGTACACGGACGGGCTGATCGCCAGCGCCCCCACGTCGCACAGCAGCATCGTATGGCCTTCCTGCGCGGCCTGCACCACCAGCCCGGCGCCGAGATTGCCATTGGCCCCGGGCTTGTTCTCGACCACCACCGTCTGCTTCAAGGCATCGCTCAGCCGGGGCGCGAGCAGGCGGGCGATGATATCGGACGACCCGCCCGGCGGATAAGGCACGATGATGCGGACCGGCCGCGTCGGCCAGTCGGGCGACTGCCCCCAGGCTGGCATCCACGGCGAAAGGCACAGCGCCGCGGCGCCGCCCAGGAACTGTCTCTTGCTCGGGTTCATGCTGTCTCCTCTTTATGTTCCCTTGCGGGTCCGCGGGGACGGCCGGCGGCCGTCAGGTCACCGGGCCCGGGTTGAACAGCGCAAGCGCGTTGTGCAGCTTGAGCCGCTCCGCACAGGTCTGTTTCCTGCCGCTGGCCACGTCCAGCATCAGCCGGAACAGCTCCCAGCCCACCTCTTCGATGCTCGCCTGGCCGGAGGCGATGACGCCCGCGTCCACGTCCATCAGGTCATGCCAGCGCCGCGCCAGCGCAGAGCGCGTGGCCACCTTGATCACCGGCACCTGCGCCAGCCCGTAGGGCGTGCCACGGCCGGTGGTGAAAACATGCAGGTTCATGCCGGCGGCCAGTTGCAGCGTGCCGCAGATGAAATCGCTGGCCGGCGTGGCGGCGAAGATCAGGCCCTTGCGCGTCAGGCGTTCGCCAGGAGACAGCACGCCGTGGATGGGCGACGAGCCCGACTTGACGATGGAGCCCATGGCCTTTTCCACGATGTTCGACAGGCCGCCTTTCTTGTTGCCGGGGCTGGTATTGGCGCTGCGGTCGGCCAGCCCGCGCTGAAGGTAATCGTCGTACCAGGCCATTTCCCGCACCAGCGCCGCCGCCACCTCCGGCGTGGCCGCGCGGGCGGTCAGCTGGTCGATGCCGTCGCGCACCTCGGTGGTCTCGGAAAACATGACCGTTCCGCCCGCGCGCACCAGCAGATCCGTGGCGAAGCCGACCGCGGGGTTGGCCGTCAGGCCCGAGAAGGCGTCGCTGCCGCCGCACTGCACGCCCACCGTCAGGTCGGAGACGGGGCAGGTTTCACGCCGGCGCGCGTCGAGTTTGCGCAGGTGCCCCTGCGCCGTGCGCATCATGCGCTCGACCATGGCTTCGAAACCGACGAGCGCTTCGTCCTGCAGCACGATGGTCTCCACGCCGTCGGCGCCCATGCCCTCGCCCGCGCGGATCGGGATGGCGTCCGGGGCCAGGAGGCGGTCCGGCTGCAACTTTTCGCAGCCCAGGCTCACCACCATGGAGGCGCCGCCGAAGTTCGGATTGCGGCCGAGGTTGCGCAACGTGCGGATCGGGATAGACGCGCCGGGCGCGTCGATGGCGACGCCGCAGCCATAGGTATGCGCCAGGCCCACCACGTCGTCCACGTTGGGATAGGCCGGCAACAGCTCCTGGCGGATACGCGCGACCGCGTGTTCGACCACGCCCTGCACGCACTGCACGGTGGTGGAAATGGCGAGGATGTTACGCGTGCCGACGGTGCCGTCGGCATTGCGGAACCCCTGGAAGGTATAGCCCTCCAGCGGCGGCAGCGGCTCGGCGCGCGTGCCCACGGGCAGTTCGCGCAAACTGCGCGCCGCCGGCATCGTGGTGACGCGTTCGTTGACCCAGCTGCCGCGCGGCAGGAACCGCGCGGCGTAGCCGACCACGACGTTGTAGCGAACGACCGCGTCGCCTTCGGCCAGGTCCGCCAGCGCCACCTTGTGTCCCTGCGGAACCGCTTCGGCCAGCCGCAAGCCATCCGGCAGGAGCGTGCCCGCCGGCAAGCCGCCATCGCTGGCCACGATGGCGACGTTGTCCTGCGGGTGGATCTTGATCAACACCGGCGCCCGTCCTTCCGCAACCTGCATGAAGCCTCCTCGCGCATCGATGGCATCCCGATGGGAGCTCATCCGATAAGTTGTCGTACAACCTGTAGAATAACGCCGAAAATATCGGAAAATAAATTCCGGGTTTCCCCTCTATTCCAGGGGAAGCTATAGGGAAATCCTCCTTGTTCACCGAGAATCCATGTTGTACGATGACTAATCTTTTTCCCCACCAACCGCAAGCCGAGCCCGGCGCTGCGGCGCCCGCCCGAGGATGAGCGCAACATGACCACCCCGCAGGAACTCAAGGACATCGTTTCGGAAGGCTTGCTGTCCTTTCCCGTGACCGACTTCGATCAGAACGGCGACTTCAATGCCAGGCGCTACGCGCAGCGCCTGGAATGGCTGGCCCCGTACGGCGCGACCGCCCTGTTCGCCGCTGGCGGCACCGGGGAAATCTTCTCGCTGGCGCCGCAGGAATACTCCGACGTCATCCGCACCGCGGTGCAGACCTGCGCGGGCAAAGTGCCCATCCTGGCCGGCGCGGGCGGCCCGACGCGCAGCGCGATCGCCTATGCCCAGGAAGCCGAGCGCCTCGGCGCCAAGGGCATCCTGCTGCTGCCCCACTACCTGACGGAGGCCTCGCAGCAAGGCATCTCCGCCCACGTGGAACAGGTGTGCAAATCGGTCGGGATCGGCGTCATCGTCTACAACCGCGCGCAGTCCCGCCTGTCGGCCGACAGCCTGGCCCAGTTGGCCGAACGCTGCCCCAACCTGATCGGCTTCAAGGACGGCGTGGGAGACATCGAGGCCATGGTCCGCATCCGCCGCAAGCTGGGCGACCGCTTCTCGTATCTGGGCGGCCTGCCCACCGCGGAGGTCTACGCCGCCGCCTATCGGGCGCTGGGCGTGCCGGTGTACTCGTCGGCGGTCTTCAACTTCGTGCCTCGCACGGCGATGGCGTTCTACCGCGCCATCGCGGCCGGCGACCACGGCACCACCAACCGGCTGCTGGACGATTTCTTCCTGCCCTACCTGGAAATCCGCAACCGGGTGCCCGGCTACGCGGTCAGCATCGTAAAGGCGGGCGCCAAGCTCGTCGGCCACGACGCCGGTCCGGTGCGCGCGCCGCTGACGGACCTGCTGCCCGCCGAACTCGACATGCTCGACGGCCTGATTCGCCAGCTCGGGCCGCAGTAGCGCCGGCGGTCGGCGCAAGGCGGAGGGATCCCGCGGGTATATATTCATCCCTCCAGCCATGCCGGGGAGCCCGCCGATGACGAGGTACCGCGTTGCCGCTTTTTTGTTCGGCCTGTTTGCCGCGCCCGGCGGCGCCGCAGTCATCTACGACAATCACGGCCTGGTGGTGGATGCCGCCACCGGCAGCCGCGACGACTGGAACACCGGCCAGCGCCAGGCTACCCGCCGCACCACCATCACGTACAACGGCGTTGAGCTTTGCGGCAAGGAGGTCGGCGCCCTGCTCTACCCGGGCGGCAAGGACATCGCGGCCCGCGCCTTCTTCTGCGCGTCGACGGCCAAGGCGCTGGAGACGGACGCCGTGCTCGCCTACTTCACCAGCTCCAGCGCGGGCACGGCCCTCGCCCACCTGCAGGTGGCCAACGGCAGGCTGCGCGTGACCCGGCTCGCCGTATCCGGCGACCCGCAGCGCGACCGGCTTGCCGCCACCCGTTTCGAGGACGCGCGCCTGCCGGGCTGGACGCGGATCTCCACGCCCTGGAATGAAACCGTCATGATCCGCCATGCGCCCCCGAAAGCGCTCAACGTCGGGCCGGGCAAGCTCCTGGACGTGGCCGACGGCGTGGCCTATCTGGCCGTCCCGCCCGGCCGCGAGGCGGTCGAAGTCGAACCCACCCGCTACGTCACGGACGCCTACGGCTACCGGCAGCTCGTGCCGGCCATCACCACGTTCGTGAGCACCCCGCTGGCGTTCCGGGCCGTGCGCCTGAGCGATGGCCGCGAGCTTGCGCGCCTGGATTTCAAGGATACATGCCTGGGGCTGCCGTCGATCCAGTTCGACCGGCCCGACGCCTTGGCCAAGTCCGGCGCCGCGCCCGACGTGGCTTTCGACCAGGTCCCGGCCTGGCGCGCGGCCACCCTGGAGCTGACGCAGGCCTCCGGCCGCGCCACGCTGGGCCTGCGGTCCGGAACGGCCTTGCCCCGCAAGCCGGGCTGCGCGCCCCGCTGAGGGTTCAGGCCAGGAACTGGCGATAGGCCTCGTTGCCGGTTTCCTCGAAGTGCGCGTAGCCCAGCTGCCGCAGGAATGCGTCCAGCGCGCCGCTGTCGGCCAGCGGCGCCTGGATGCCGACCAGCGCCGAACTGAAATCCGCGCCCTGGTTGCGGTAATGGAACAGGCTGATGTTCCAGTTGGGCGCCATCGCGGTCAGGAACTTCATCAGCGCGCCCGGCCGTTCGGGAAATTCGAAGCGGAACAGGCGCTCGCCGCCCGCCAGCGGAGAACGGCCGCCGACCATGTAGCGGATATGCTGCTTCGACAGCTCGTTGTTGGTCAGGTCCCCGACCGAAAACCCCTGTTCCTGCAAGGCAGCCATGATCTCCGCCGCGTCGCCGCGCCGGGCGATCTGCACGCTGACGAAGATGTGGGCGGTCCGGGCGTCGGCGATGCGGTAATTGAATTCCGTCACGCTGCGCTGGCCGATCACGCCGCAGAAGCGGCGGAAGCTGCCGCGCTCCTCCGGCACCGTCACGGCGAAGACCGCCTCGCGGGCCTCGCCGACCTCGGCGCGGTCCGCCACGAAACGCAGGCGATCGAAGTTCATGTTGGCGCCCGAGGTCACCGCCACCATGGACAGCCCTTGCACGCCATCGCGCTGGACGTACTTCTTCAGCCCGGCCACCGCCAGCGCGCCCGCCGGCTCCAGCACGCTGCGGGTATCCAGGAATACGTCCTTGATCGCCGCGCAGACCGCGTCCGTATCCACCAGGATGATCTCGTCCAGAAACTCCCGGCACAGGCGGAAGGTCTCCTCGCCCGCCAGTTTGACGGCAGTGCCGTCCGAGAACAGGCCCACTTCGGGCAGATTCACGCGCTCTCCCACCTGCATGGACAGGTACATGGCGCAGGAATCCTCCGTCTGCACGCCGATGACCTTGACGCCCGGGTCCACCGCCTTGATATAGGTGGCGATCCCCGCCGCCAGCCCGCCGCCGCCGATCGGCACGAACACCGCATGCAGCGGGCCGGCGTGCTGACGCAGGATCTCCATGCCCACCGTGCCCTGCCCGGCGATCACGTAGGGATCGTCGAAAGCGGGGATGAAGGTCAGGCCCTGCGCCCGCGCCAGGTTCTGGGCGTGGGCGTAAGCGTCGCTGTACGAATCGCCCGCCTGCACTACCGTGACGGTGGGGCCGCCATGCGCCTTGACGGCATCCACCTTGACCTGCGGCGTGGTCTGCGGCACCACGATAATGGCGCGCACGTCCATCTTGGCGGCGGAAATGGCCACGCCCTGCGCGTGATTGCCCGCCGACGCGGTGATCACGCCGCGGTCGAGCGCGGCCTGCGGCGTGTTGCGCATCTTGTTGTAGGCGCCGCGCACCTTGAATGAAAAGACCGGCTGGTTGTCCTCGCGCTTGAAGTGGACGGCGTTGCCCAGGCGGGCCGACAGGCCGCGGGCGGGATCGAGCTCGGTTTCGCGGGCGATGTCATAGACGCGGGCGGTCAGGATCTGCCTCAGGTATTCCATGGACGAGGCGTTGCCGTCCTGGAATGCGGCGGCGGGCGTGGCGGATTGCGGGGTGGCGTGCATGCGGTTCTCTGCGAGGATGGGCTTTGCCCGGCAGAGGCGGCCACAAAAAACCCGCCTCTTGGGGCGGGTGGCTGTGACAATGCGGTCGCGCGCTAACCCACCATTCCAGGAATGATGGTAATAATCAGCGAAATGCGGACGGCGCGGAAATGCATGGACCGTAGCTTCCTCCAAGCGCCGCGCTTTGTCAAACGCCCCTGCCGCCCGGCCCGGACAGCGGCCGCGCTGCCCGAATTAGTGCGTCCCCATTTTATTTGACTGCACATCGGGCCACGTTCCGGCCAAAACCTGTTGTTTTGCTGCGCGCCGCACGTAGCACGGTATTACAATGGAAGGTTCGTGGCAGTCGCACCTCCCTGGAGGCGGACCAGGATCCGGCCGGTAGAACCGGCCCTCCCGGGCCAGCCAAGCAAAAAATGGGTGGGCGCCCGCCATGTTGGGCAGGCTGTCGCGGCCAGCGCGCCTGCCCAGACGAACCCACTCTCGACAACATCTACCGGCTTCCCGCCGCATAGCATGTTCGGGTTTGCGCCTAGCGCCTGCCGAACAGATTCAAGGATCATGTCTCTTACTCCGAAGATT
>NZ_JBLZXF010000002.1:0-512411 GCF_050285585.1 Achromobacter sp.
GTCATGGGCATCCATTCCTGCAACCTGGCGATTCCCATCCTCATGGAAGAAACCGGCGGCCAGCCGCCCGCCTGAGCGCGCGGGAAGGCGCGGGCCGGACGGAGACACCCGCCGCCGCAGCCTCATCCGCGCAAGGCGGCCGCCAGCCCGCGCACCTCCTCCAGCGCCCCGGCGACGCCGCGCTCCGCCAGCACTTCGGCAAGCCGGGAGCCGACCGCCACCAGGTCCGCGTGCCGCCCGACGAGCCGCGCCGCTTCCGGGGAGCGCACCCCGAAGCCCGCGGCGACGGGCAACCGCGTATGCGCGCGCAGACGGTCCAGGTCCCGGGCGATGCGGCGCTCGTCCGGCAGCGCCGCGCCCGTCGTGCCGGCCAGCATGATGTGATAGACGAATCCGCTGGCATCGGCCAGCAGTTGCGCCAGGCGCGCGTCCTCGGAAGTGGGCGCGGACATGCGGATGAGGTGAATGCCGCGAGCGCGCGCTTGCCGGCCGATTTCGCCGGCATGCTCGATGGGCAGATCGATGATGATCAGCCCGTCCACCCCTGCCGCCGCGGCGTCCGCCATGAAGGCGCCTGCGCCGTGCCGCAGGATGGGATTCAGGTACCCCATCAGCACCAGCGGCGTACCCTTCTCCGACACCCGGAAGTCGCGCACCAGTTCCAGCGTGCGCTTCAAGGTCTGTCCCCCCGCAAGCGCCCGGGCGTTGGCCCGTTGCAGGATGGGGCCGTCGGCGACCGGATCGCTGAACGGCATGCCCAGCTCGATCACGTCGGCGCCCGCTTCGGGCAGGCCGCGCAGCAGGTCCAGGCAGGCGCCGGAATCGGGATCGCCCGCCGCGAAATAGGTAACCAGGCCGCTGCGGCCGGATTGGCGCAGCGCCGATAGGGTGTGGTCCAGCCGTGTCATGCCGCTACCTCGCCAAATTGCGTAACCGTGTCCAGGTCCTTGTCGCCGCGTCCGCTCAGGCAGACGACGAGGGCCTCGTCGCGCCCCATCCGCGGCGCGAGCTCGCGCACGTATGCCAGCGCATGGGCGCTTTCCAGCGCGGGCAGGATGCCCTCCGAGCGCGTCAGCCAGTGAAAGGCGGATACGGCTTCCTCGTCCGTCACGGACACATAAGCCACGCGCCCGCGGTCATGCAGCAACGCATGCTCGGGGCCCACGCCCGGATAATCGAGCCCCGCCGACACCGAATGCGCATTCAGGATCTGCCCGTCCTCGTCCTGCAGGTAGTAACTGCGGCAACCGTGGAGCACGCCCGCATGGCCCGCGGTGATGCTGGCCGCGTGCGCGCCGCTGGCCAGGCCCAGGCCCCCGGCCTCGACGCCGTACAGGCGCACGTCCGCCGATTCCAGGAAGGGATAGAAGAACCCCATTGCGTTGGAGCCTCCGCCCACGCAGGCGACCATGGCGTCCGGCATGCGCCCCGTCTTGGCCAGGATCTGCTGAAGCGTCTCCTCGCCGATCACTTTCTGGAACTCCCGCACGAGCCAGGGATAGGGATGCGGCCCAGCGCCGGTGCCCAGCAGGTAGTACGTGTCGGCGGGATGGGCGATCCAGTCCCGCAGGGCCTCGTTCATCGCATCCTTCAGGGTGGCCGTCCCGGCATGCACGGCGCGCACCTCGGCTCCGAGCATGCGCATCCGGCGCACATTGACGGCCTGGCGCGCCATGTCTTCGGCGCCCATGTACACCACGCAATCCAGGCCATGCAGGGCGCACACCGTCGCGGTCGCCACGCCGTGCTGGCCGGCGCCGGTTTCCGCGACGATGCGTCGCTTGCCCATGCGGCGGGCAAGCAGGATCTGCCCCAGGCAGTTGTTGATCTTGTGGGCGCCGGTGTGATTGAGGTCCTCGCGCTTGAGATAGACCTGCGCGCCCCCGAGTTCCTGGGAAATGCCCCGGGCCAGGAACAAGGGGCTCGGGCGTCCGACGTAGTCGGCCAGCAACCCCCGGTAGGCCTGCCAGAAATCCTCGTCCGACAAGGCCGCCCTGAAGCTGCGTTCGAGCTCGTCCAGGGCGGGAATGAGGGTTTCGGGCATGTAGCGGCCGCCGTAAGGGCCGAATTGGCCAAGGCTGTCGGGAACGGCCGGGTGGCTGGAGAATGGCATGGATCGCGGGCTCCGTGGCAGATAAGGCGACATTCATGCTTATGCTATCTTCATGAAAAACTTATTTGAATCAATGATTTGTTTAGAATTCGTGTAAGTACAGCTAATACCTATATCATGAGACGCCTGCCTTCCCTGAACGCGTTGCGGTTCTTCGACGGCGCTGCCCGCCACTCCAGCTTCACGCTTGCCGCGAAGGAACTGTGCGTTACCCATAGCGCGGTCAGCCAGCAGGTCCGGCAACTGGAGGACTGGCTCGGCTGCCCGCTCTTCGAGCGCCGCGCGGGCGGCGTCCACGTCACGGCGGCGGGCCTCGATCTGCAGCGCGCCACCCAGGAAGCGTTCGACCTGCTCGAACGCCGCTGCGACGAGCTCAAGCGCGGCTCGCAGCCAGCGGAACTGGCCCTGGGCGCGCCGGCCAGCTTCCTGTCCAACTGGCTCATCCCCCGGCTGGAACGCTTCGAAACGCGGCATCCGGACATCCGGATAAGGCTGCAAACGGCGGCAGACCCCAGCCTGCTGAATACCCAGCGGGTGGACGCCCTGATCCTCGCGGGCCGCGACTGGCCGCGCGAATGGGCCGTCACCCCGCTCTTCGCGGAGACCATCGGCCCCGTCTGCGCCCCTGCCTGGGCCGATCGCATCGGGCGTGCGGCCGACGTCCTGGACGCGCCGCTGCTGCACACCACATCCCGGCCCGACGCCTGGCAGGACTGGGCGGCATGCCAGGGCCTTCCGCTCGCCTCCAGGCGGCCCGGGCGCGAGTTCGACCACCTGGGCCACATGCTCGAAGCCGCCGCAGCCGGCCTGGGCATCGCCATCGCCCCTTCGGTGCTGGTCGAGACCGATCTGCACCGGGGCCGGCTGGCCGCGCCGCTGGGCTTCGTCGAAAGCGGCGCGGCCTTCAGCCTGTGCACGCGCAAGGACCCCGCACGCGCAGACGCCGCCCTGGAGCGGCTGCGCGGCTGGCTGCTGGAAAGCGCAGGCTAGCGTCGCGCGCCGGTTATCCGACCCCATATCCCGTCACCAGCCCGCCGTCCGTCGCCGCTATACTTTTCGACTCGTCAACCCCCTGCCGCGCGACGCCTTTTCTGCCGCGCCCCGTTATGCACGTTCTGAAGGCCTTGCTGCGCCCCGTTGGCCAGGCGCTATTCGCTACGCTCGCGGTTCTGCTCTCCCCCCAAGCGTTCGCCTCCCCTCCCACGCTGACGCAATGCCACGGCATCAAGGACCTGGCGTTCGTGGCCCATCTGGATGACGATCTGCTGTTCATGAATCCGGACATCGCCTCCAACATCGAGGCGGGCGGCTGCGTGCGCGTCGTCTACCTGACCGCCAGCGACGCGGGCGAAGGCGAAAGCTACATGCTGGGCCGCGAGCGCGGCGTGCGCGCCGCCTATGCCTACATGGCGCACGAGCCCGACGTCTGGAAGGAAGATGCCGGCACCGCCGGCGGGCATCACTTCGCGCGTTTCACGCTGCAGGGGAACCCGCGCGTCCAGCTCTGGCACATGCGCCTGAAGGACCCCTGGCTGGGCAAGGGCTGGGGCAGCCTGACGCCGCTGAGCCGCACGGAGTCGGAACCCGGGCAAAGCGTCGAGACGCTGGGCCCCTATGCCGAGTCCTACACGCGCGAACAACTGATCGGCACCCTGGCGGACGTGATCCGCCAGTACGCCCCCACCACGGTGCGCCACCTGGACGACACGATCGCGGTGCCCTATACCCAGCTGTGCTGGCGCTGCGCCGGCCATGGCCATCCGGACCACATCGCCAGCGCGCGGCTGGTGCGCGAAGCCATGGTGCGCGTCCCGGGCAACTACGCGGAGACGGGCTACATCGACTACCCAAGCCAGGAACGCGCCAGCAACCTCACCGACACGGAGATCGCCAGCAAGTCGGTGATCTTCCAGCACTACGCCTGGAACGACTACCACTATTGCGCCGGGCCCACCGGCTGCAAGGAACCCGCAGGGCCCGCCGCCGCCTGGGTGCAACGCGCGTACTACGTATCGCGCCAGGACATGACGCCGCAGCTGTACCCGGACGGCCGCGGCGGCCTCGTGGTGTTCGCGGCCGGAGAAACCAATGCCGCCGTCAACCGCTGGGATTCCGGCCAGCGCCGCTGGCAGAGCCTGGGCGGGCGCACCAGCGGGCCGCTGGTCTCGTTCACCCATGCCGACGGCACCGCCGGCCTGATGGCCCGCGATCCGCTTGGCGGCGTGTGGGCGAACAAGCAGCGCCATGACGGCACCTGGCAAGGCTGGCAGGCGCTGGGCGGCGTGCGCGTGACGCAGATCCCTGCCGTGGCGCCGCGCGGCGAAGCCGCCGCCGTGGCGCTGGGCTACGACGACCGGCTCCACTGGATCGCGCCTTCCGGCATCGATGGCGGCTGGAGCACCTGGCAGGACCTGCCGCTGCTCGATGGCGCCACCGGCGGCCCCGCCGCGGCGCGCGGGGCCGATGGGCGCTATGTCGTCTTCGCGATCACGTCCAAGGGCGAACTTTTCTACACGCGTCAATTGCCGGCCGCCAGGGGCCATCGTCCCGAATGGCAAGGATGGCGCCCGGTGCCGGCGCCGACCGCCGCGGGCGGCCTGGCGGCGATCCGCAACCATGAAGACCGCATCGAGCTCTATTTCCGCCAGCGCGCGAACAATCACCTGACCCGGCTGCTGGAAACTGGCGACACGACCGACCTCGACATGGACTGGAGCGCTCCGGCCGATCTGGGCGTGCCCTACATCGGACGCCCGGCCATCGGCGCCGACGGCCAGGGCAATGTCGTGCTCGCGTTCCTGGAACGCGCGGGCGGGCAGCTCTGGCTCGTCGAACACGGCAAGCCGGCGAAGCTGGACGCCGAGGCCGCTTCGCCGCCCGCGATCAACATCATCGACGGCACGCTGTACGTCGTCGCCCGCACCAACGGCGGGCAGCAACGCTACCAGGTGCTGTCGCGCCGCGCCGGCATGTGGGCGGCAAGCCTGACGCTGGACGGCGTGCCGTCCAGCGGCGGCAGCGCGTTCGCGGCCGTGGCCGCGCGCCCCTCGGATCTGCCCAATCTGGGCGCCAACGACGCCAACCAGGCCGCGGTAGTGCGCCCCGCCGCCGGCGCCCCCGGCTCGCTGACCGTGGAACGCATGCCTACGCAGGCCTCGCGCACGGCCGCCCCGACCTCCGTTCAATGAATGAAAGCGCGGGCCGCAAACGCGGCCCGCGCGGGCCATCTCCCTAGGGCTCTCGCGCCCGTCCCTTCGGCCTCAGGCGGGAACGCGCAGCGGACGGCCCCGCCGCCTGGCGCTTTGCCGCGGACCCGCCGCCCGCGGCGCGGCGCCGCGCCGTCTTCATGGCTACGCGCCCGCCCTCTTCCCGCGCCTGCCCTTTGCGCTCGTCCGTCAGCCGCCTGCGCTTGTCCCTCGCCATGCGCTTGGCGTGCGCGGTCAACGCGGCCGCAAGCGCGACGAGCCGGTCCTCATCCAGGCGCTCGGCGTCGACCAGGTCTTCGTCCGCATCCTTCAGCGCGATGAGCAGATCGTCGATCTTCAGATGCAGCGCCCGGTCGTTCTTGTTCTGGCTCTGCTGGATGAGGAACACCATGAGAAAGGTCACGATGGTCGTGCCGGTATTTATCACCAGCTGCCAGGTCTCGGAGTATCCGAAAACCGGACCGGTCACGGCCCATGCCGCCACCACGGCGACCGCCAGGCCAAACGCGATCGAGGATCCCGCCCACGCTGTGACCGCCGCGGCGAAGTGGTCGAAGTAGGTCGCGACGGATTTGCCCGACGGTCGCGGCGGGCCATGTCTTCGGGCACGGGACGCGTCCATGTTTCCTCCCGGACGTAACGGCACGGATCGCCTGCAGCAAGCGTCGTGCCCGCGCGGCGCCGCCACGGCCGATTGCGAGCTGCGGTTCAGGTTAACGTAACCAAGCGAGTCCGAGAATGGAGCCCATAAGGTCCAATACAAGGAGACATCATCATGTCTCGGAGACTATTGCATGCGCTGCCCGCGCTGGCCCTCGTCCTCTCGGCGGGCGCAGCCGCAGCCCCCGCAGCGCCAGACGTCGTGCTCGGCGCCTCCATCCAGCTGACCGGCCCCGTCGCCAACACAGGACGCTATTACCGCGACGCCTACCAGATCGCGGTGGATCGGATAAACGCCGCGGGCGGCGTGAAGATCGGCGGAACGGCCCACAGGCTCGCGCTCAAGATCTACGACAACCAATCGGACGTGAACCTGAGCGTGCGCCAATACACGCAGCTCGTCACCCAGGACAAGGTGAATCTGCTGCTCGGCCCGTTCGCCAGCAACTTCGCGCTGGCCGATTCCGCCGTATCGGAAAAGTACAAGGTGCCCATGGTCCAGGGCGGCGGCGCGTCCGACCAGATCTTCTCGCGCAAGTTCAAGTACATATTCGGCACCTTGGCGCCCGCCAGCAATTACTTCGGCAGCACGGTGGAAATGCTCAAGGCGCTCAAGCCGCCACCGGCCAGCGTGGCGCTGCTGTATGCGGACGATTCGTTCGACGTGTCGGTCGCCCAGGGCACGCGCCCCTTGCTGAAAGCGGCCGGGCTGCGCGTCGCGATGGACGAGCGCTACAGCACCAATGCCACGGACTTCAACTCGCTTCTTTCGCAAATAAAAAGCAAGCGGATCGACGCGGTGCTGGTGGCCGGACACGAGACGGAAATCCTGAATTTCGTGCGCCAGGCCAAGAGCCTCGCCGTTGCGCCCAACATGTATTCGTTCACCGTCGGCGTGCCCTCGGAAGATTTCCGCAAGGCGCTCGGCGCCGACGCGGACTATGCCTTCGGCATGACCGCCTGGCTGCCGTCCGCGGCGCTGAAGGACCGCTGGTTCGGCGACGCCGAACAGTTTGCGCAGGCCTACCAGGCGAAGTACGGCTATGAACCGGACTACCACGCGGCGTCCGGCGTGGCCGACGTCGAAGCCCTGGTCCAGGCCATGGAAAGCGCCAGCAGCCTGGATCCGCAGAAAGTGCGCGACGCCCTGGCCAAGACCCGCTTCGACAGCCTGTACGGCCCCATCGCCTTCAACGCCCACGGGCAGATCGACCTGCCCCAGGTTGTGATCCAGATTCAGGGCGACAAGCTGGCGGAGGTCTACGGCGCCAAGGGCTTCATCACGCGGCCCAAATACCCGATGCCGGCCTGGAACGCGCGCTAGGCGGCCCGCCAGAGGCCCGGGATCAGGCGATGGACCTGCTCGCGCAAATCCTCGTCAACGGCATACTGCTAGGCGGCCTGTATGCCGTGATGGCCCAGGGCCTGGCGCTGGTCTGGGGCGTGCTGAACATCGTCAACCTCGCTCACGGCGCGTTCATCATGCTGGGCGCGTATGCCTCCTGGTACCTGTACACCGACCTGGGCGTGGACCCCTTCCTGGGTTTGCCCGTGACGGCCGCGGCCCTATTCGTCCTGGGCTATGCGCTGCAGCGCGGGCTATTGAACCTTATCGTGCGCGCGCCCATGTTCAACACGCTGCTGATCACCTTCGGGCTGGAGGTCGTGCTGACATACCTGGCGCAGCTCGCGTTCTCGGCGGACTTCCGCACCATCAACCCGCCCTACGCGGGCAACAGCTACGCCCTCGGCCCGGTGACGCTGCCCATGGCGCGGCTGGCGGCCTTCGGCGTGGCGCTGGCGCTGACGCTGGGCATGTGGCTGTTCCTGCTGCACAGCCGCCTGGGCCGCGCCATCCGCGCCACCGCGCAGAACCTCGTGGCCGCCCGCCTCTATGGCGTGGAGCCGCGCCATCTCTACGCCGTCACGTTCGGGCTGGGCCTGGCGCTGGCGGGCGCGGCCGGCGGGCTGTACGGCACAGTGTCGCAGATCAATCCCTACATCGGGGCGACGCTGACCGCGAAGTGTTTCGCCATTTCCATCATCGGCGGGCTGGACAATCCCCTGGGCGTCATGGTGGGCGGCCTGTTCCTGGGCATCATCGAATCGCTGACCACGTTGTATGTGGGGCCCACGTTCGCCGACGTCGCGAGCTTCGGCATACTGGTGCTGGTGCTGTTCCTGCGGCCCAGCGGGCTTCTGGGCAGAGCGGCATGAAGGCCGGACGCGCGATCCTGGCGCTGGCGGCGGTGGCCGCGCTGGCCGGCGTGCCCTGGTACGGATCGGACGTGCTGGTGCAGTTCGGCATCAATACCTTGCTGCTTGCCGTGCTCGCGCAGGGCTGGAACGTGATCGGCGGATACACCGGCTACGCGTCCTTCGGCAATTCCGTTTTCTATGGGTTGGGCAGCTATGGCGTGGCCATCGCCATGGTCCAGTGGGAGCTGCCCTTCGCGGTCGGCCTGGCATTCGGCGTTGCGCTGGCCGTCGCCTTCGCGCTGCTGCTCGGTCTGCCGGTGCTGCGGCTGCGCGGCCATTACTTCGCCATCGCCACTCTCGCGCTGGCGCAGGTCATGACGGCCATCGTTTCGAACATCGCGCTGGCCGGCCAGAACATCGGCCTGGTGCTGCCGCCGCTCAACAACGATCCGCTCTTCTACGAGCTGTCACTCGGCCTGCTGGTGCTGGCGACGCTGACCGTCGCCTGGCTGACGCGCAGCAAGTTCGGCTTCGGCCTGATCGCAATCCGCGAGAACGAAGAAGGCGCGGCCGTCATGGGGGTGAACACCACCCTGTACAAAGTGGCTGCGTTCGCGCTGTCCGGTGCGTTCAGCGCGCTGGCCGGCGGCATCTACGCCTACTGGATCACCTTCCTGGACCCCGAAAGCGCCTTCGACATCGGGTTGAACGTCAAGATGATCATCATGGCCGTGTTCGGCGGCGCGGGCACGATACTGGGCCCCGTCGTGGGCGCCTTTTCGCTGTCGGCCATATCCGAGCTGCTGTCCAGCGAGGTAACCAGCGCCGCCGGCCTGTTCTTCGGCGCCGTCATCGTGGCCGCGGTCGTGCTGATGCCGCGCGGGCTGACCGACCTGCTGCGCCGCTACAGGAAGTCGGGATGGCGCTACTTCATCGAAAACATCCGGGCGCACAAGCTATGACGGCGATCCTCGAAATCCGCAACGTCACGCGGCGCTTCGCCGGGCTGGTGGCCGTGAATCAGGTCAGCTTCACGCTGGGCGAAGGCGAAATCCTGGGCCTCATCGGTCCGAACGGCGCCGGCAAGACCACCCTGGTGAGCCTGATCAGCGGCACGCTCGAGCCGACGCATGGCGAAATCCTCTACCAGGGCAGGCCGATAGGCAACCTGCCCGCTTACCGCCGCGCCCGCCTGGGCATCGGCCGGACCTTCCAGATCATGCGCCCCTTTCCCGGCCTGTCCGTGCTGGACAATGTCGCGGTCGGCGCGCTGTTCGGCCGCGGCGGCGGCCAGCCCGATCTGGCGAAAGCCCGCGAACAGGCGCGCGCCTGCCTGGATTTCGTCGGGTTGGGCCGCGCGGCGGGCCAGCGCGCCGAGGAACTGGGCGGCCCGGGCCGCAAGCGGCTGGAGCTGGCCAAGGCGCTGGCCATGCAGCCGCGGATATTGCTCTGCGACGAAGTCATGGCGGGCCTGAATCTGGTCGAGATCGACGAAGTCATCGAGGTGATACGCAAATTGCGCGCCGCCGGCATCAGCGTGCTGGTCATCGAGCACGTCATCAAGGCCATCAAGAGCCTCTCGGACCGGCTGCTGGTACTGCACCACGGGGAGAAAATCGCCGACGGCGCCCCGGACGAAGTGCTGGCCGACGCGGAAGTGGTGCAAGCCTACCTGGGCAGGCAGCGAGCATGAACGAGATCGCGGCCCCCCTGCTCTGGGTAGAGGGCCTGAACGCCGGCTACGGGGAACTGCCGGTGCTGCACGAGGTGGCGCTCGAAGTCCGGCGCGCCGAGATCGTGGCGCTGGTCGGCAGCAACGGCGCCGGCAAGACAACGCTGCTGCGCGCGCTGTCGCGCGTGCTGCCCGGCACCGGCAGCATCGTGATGAATGGCCGCCAGCTGTCGCAGGCCACGCCAGACCAGGCCTTCGCCTGCGGCATGGTCCAGGTGCCCGAGGGCCGCCAGCTGTTCGACCGCATGACGGTACAGGACAACCTGCTCATGGGCGCCTACCGGCGCACCGCCAAGGCCGACGTCGCGCGCGACCTGGAAAAAGTCTACGGCGTCTTTCCGCGGCTGGCCGAAAGGCGCAGACAGCTCGCCGGCAGCCTGTCCGGCGGCGAACAGCAGATGTGCGCCATGGCGCGCGCGCTCATGGCCGCTCCCGTGCTCATGATGATCGACGAGATGAGCCTGGGCCTGGCGCCGGTGGTGGTCGAGCAATTGATGGGCGTCCTGGCCGACATCCGGCGCGACGGCGTCACGGTCCTGCTCGTCGAGCAGGACGTCCACCTTGCGCTGTCGGGCGCCGACCGCGGCTACGTCATGGAGACTGGCCGCATCGTGCACAGCGGTCCGGCCGCGGAACTGCTGAACGACCCCAAGGTGCGACAGGCGTACCTGGGAGCCTGACGCCCGAAGCGTAGCGACGGCCTAGTCCGCCGCCAGCGCCGTCAGCGGCCCCTGCATGCGGTGGAAGCTCATGTCGGCTGCCGTGAAGTAGGCAAGCGACCGACCTTGCGCGAAGTCGTCCAGATGCACGACGGTGGCGCCGTCGGCCTCCTGCCAGGAGATCGCGTAGACACCGTCGCCGACCTGCCGCCATTGGCAGCGCGCCTCGCCGCTCGCCCCGGCGTAGGGGCCGGAGACGATCTCGTAGCGGATCGTTTCTCCGTCCTCGGAATAGCGGTTGTGCGCCGACAGCCCCTCGTAGTCGACTCGGAAGCTGCGCCCGGCGAAGACCGGCTTGGTGCCGGGAGATTGTTTTTCCATGGTTCAGGCCTCCGCCGCTTCCAGCGCGGGATAGTCGATCAGGCCGCGCGCGTCGCCGCCGAACAGCGTGGCGCGGTCGTGTTCATTCAAGGGCGCTCCGATGCGCAGGCGCTCGGGCAGGTCCGGATTGGCGACGAAGGGACGGCCGAAGCCGATCAGGTCGGCCCAGCCCCGCGCCACGGCTTCGCGCGCGCGCTCGGCCGTGTAATGGCCGGCGTAGATCAACGTGCCGGGGAAGGCTGCGCGCAGGCGCTCCTTGAACGCGACCGGCATCAACGGCGCGTCGTCCCAGTCGGCCTCGGCGATGTGGATGTAGCCCACGCCGATCTCCCCAAGCCGCTTGGCCGCCGCAAGGTAGGTGGTTTCCGGATCGGCGTCGGAGCAGCCGTTCAGCGTGGTCAGCGGCGCCAGGCGAATGCCGACGCGGCCGGCGTCGCCCGTGCCTTCGGCCAGCGCGCGGGCCACTTCATCCAGGAAGCGCAGGCGGTTCTCCAGCGAGCCGCCGTATTCGTCCTTGCGGTTGTTGGCGTTGGAATCGATGAACTGGTTGACCAGGTAGCCGTTGGCGGCATGCAGCTCGACGCCGTCGAATCCCGCTTCCATGGCGTTGCGCGCCGCCTGGCGGTATTCGTCGACGATGGCGCGGATTTCCGTCCGGTCCAGCGCGCGGGGCATCGACGCCTGGACGAAGCCGGGCTTGCCGTCGTTCTCGGCCACGAACACATTGACGCCTTCGGCCTGGATGGCGGAAGAAGAGACGGGCGCCTGGCCGCCCAGCAGGCTGGTGTGGCTCAACCGGCCCACGTGCCAGAGCTGGGCGTAGATGCGGCCGCCGGCGGCATGCACCGCCTCCGTCACCTGGCGCCAGCCGGCGACCTGCGCCGGGGTGTGGATGCCGGGCGTCCAGGCGTAGCCCTTGCCCAGCGGCGAAATCCAGGTGCCCTCGCTCACGATCAGGCCGGCGCTGGCGCGCTGCGCGTAATACTCGGCCATCAGCGCATTGGGCACGTCGCCGGGCTGGCTGGCGCGCGAGCGCGTCATCGGCGGCATCACGATGCGGTTGGGCAGTTCGAGGCTTCCCAGGGAGTAGGGTTGGAAGAGCGGATCTTTGATATCAGGCATTGCAGGTCTCCTCGGCGGCCGCGGTCACGGCCGGCGATGGGGTGTGGAAAAGGGGCAGCACGTGCTCGGCGATCTCATGGAAGGTTTCGGCGAGCGGCCGCCGGTTGCGGCGGAAATGCAGGCTGACGTGGTCGACGCCGGCCTCGCGCAGGGCGCGCAATTCGGCGTTCAGCGCCTCGCGGCCGCCGCGCATGCCGAAACGCCAGCGTTGCATGGGCTCATCGGCGCGTTCGGCCAGGTCCAGATGGATGAAGGTGGCATAAGGCTTGGCGCCCGCCACGTCGCGCCAGGCGGCGACTCGCCGCGCATGATCGTCGGGTGTGCCGGGATAGGCGAGGCAGCCGTCCATGTGTTCACCGATCCAGGCCGGGGTTTGCTGGGCCAGGCCCGCAACCAGCAGCGGCAGCGGCGCGTCCAGCCGCGGCAGGACCTCCAGCCCGGGAGGCAGGCGCGACGGCGCGCCGTCGCGCAGCAGCGCGACCTGCTCGCGGAAGTTGCCGCCGCGGCCCGCGAAGTCGCGGCCGAACAGCGGGTATTCCACGGGCCGGTCGCCGCTGGCCACGCCCAGCAGCAGGCGATCGCCGCTCAGGCGCTGCACGGTCGCCGCGGATTTCAGCGTCAGCAGCGGCTCGCGGATCGGGAGCACCACGGCGGCGGTGCCCAGCAGGATGTCGCGCGTGATGCCGGCCAGATAGCCCAGATAGGAAAACACCTCGAAAACCTGCGCCGCGTCGCCGAACGACGGGTCGTAGACGGGCACGTCCCGCACCCACAGGGCGCGGAAGCCGAGCCGGTCGGCCAGTTGCGCCAATTCGGCATGGCGCTGCAGGTCGGGCTCGCCGGGCAGGCGGCCGGCCTGGCGCCGAGCCTGTTCGCCGGCGTGCGTCCAGTCATTGTCCAGCGGCGCCTCGATACCGACGCTGAAGCCGCCCGCCCCCAGGCGGGCCAGGGCGTCCGGCATGGCCGGGCCCTGGGCCTTGGCGTCGGCGTCGGCGTCGCGGCCGCTGCGTTCCCGCATATTCATGGAATGGCTCCTAAGTCGAATGGATGAAAGAGGGATCAGGCGTGCGCGGGCCGCACGGCCGCGGCGCGCTTGTCCAGGCGCCCCGACAGCACGGTCAGGCCCAGCGCGGCCAGCGTCACCAGCGCGGCGATCCACGGCGTGTGCTCGAGGCCCAGGTGGCCCACCACCAGCGCGCCGGCCCACGATCCGCCCGCCACGCCGAGGTTGAAGGCGGAAATATTGAAGCCGGCGGCGACGTCGGTCGCATCGGGCGCGACCTGTTCGGCCTGGCGCACCACATAGAGCTGCAAACTCGGCACATTGCCGAAGGCCACGGCGCCCCAGGCCAGCACGGTCAACACCACCAGCACCTTGCTCGGCGCGGTAAACGTAAGCACCAGCAGGACCAGGGCCAGCAAGCCGAAGATGATCTTCAGCGCGGCCACCGGGCCGCGGCGGTCGGCCAGGCGGCCGCCCCAGATGTTGCCCGCCGCGACCGATATGCCATAAGCCAGCAGCACCAGCCCCACCATGTCCGGCTTGAAACCCGCAACGGTTTCGAGAATGGGCGCCAGGAAGGTGAACGCGATCAGCGAGCCGCCATAGCCGACGGCAGTCATCGCGTAGACCAGCAGCAGGCGCGGTTGCAGCAGCACGCGGACCTGGCGACGCAACGGCGCCGGCGCGGCGTGAGGGATATTGCGCGGCACCAGCAGCAGCGCGCCGATCAGGGCGATCACGCCAAACGCGGCGACGGCAAGAAAGGTCGTGCGCCAGCCGAAATGCTGCCCGATGAAGGTGCCCAGCGGAATGCCGGTGACGAAGGCCACGGTCATGCCGCTGAACATGGTGGCGATGGCGCTGGCCGCTTTCTCGCGCGGCACCAGGCTGGTGGCGACGATGGAACCGACCGAAAAGAACACGCCGTGCGCCAGGCCCGTCAGCAGGCGGGCCACGATCAGCGTGGCGTAGCCGGGCGCGAGCCAGGCCACCACGTTGCCGACGGTGAACAGCGCCATCAGGCCGACCAGCAGCGGCTTGCGTGGCACCCGCCCGGTCAGGGCGGTCAGGATGGGCGCGCCTACGGCGACGCCGAGGGCGTACAAGCTGACCAGCAGCCCGGCCGACGGCAGGGACACCCCCAGATCCATGGCGATGGTCGGGATGAGGCCGACGATGACGAACTCCGTGGTGCCGATGGCAAAGGCCGCCAGAGTCAGGGCAAACAGGGCGAGAGGCATGACCGCGCTCCAATGAAATTCTCGAATGGACCGAAGTGTGCGCGCTTTATATTTGTGGATTAAGCCCTGGATGGTCCAAATTCTTTTGAATTCAAATCAATAATGAATGCGCGCCTGGCGGCGCGGGCCGTCCAGGCGCACAATGCCGCGCATCCACACGTCAGGGCTGGGCGGCGGCCAGCGTCGCCTCCAACGCCTTCAGGCCGTCCCGGTAGATGCCCTCGAACAACTCCGAGGCAGCGTCGTCGCTGACGCCCACGGGCGTGAATTCGCCAGACCACTCGACCCGCGAGGCCCGGTCGCCGTCCGTGCCGACCACGCGCAGCGTGGAGCGGTACCCGGTGACGGGAAACGGCGCTTCGAGGATGGAATAGGTATAGCTGCGCGCGCCGTTGTCGAAGGCTTCCAGCCGTTCGACGATGGCGTCCCCGTCGGGGTTGGCGAGATGGCGGACGCGGCCGCCCTCGCTCAGTTCGCTCTTCGGGATGTACGGCAACCAGTCGGGCAGCGCATCGAAGCCGCCGATCAATTGCCATACCTTGCCGGGTTCGACCGGCAGCGCGATCATTGCAGAAGCTTTAGCCATGATGAAATCCTCCTGACGAATATCAGATGCGGTCGACGGGCAGCGGCGCGTTCGCGGCGACCAGGCGCTGCTCGCGCAGTTCGTGCCAGAAATCGGCGGGTATGGCTTCCTTCAACGCGGCGGCGTCTTCGGCAACGCGCGCCGGCCGGCTTGCCCCCGGAATGACGGCCGCCACCGCGGGGTTCGCCAGCACGAACTGCAGCGCCGCCGCCTTGACGCCTACGCCGTGGCGTTGCGCGATCGCCTTGATACGCCCGACCCTGGCAATGATTTCGGGAGGCGCCTCCTGGTATTCGAAGTGCGTTCCGCCCGCCAGGATGCCGGAGCTGTATGGGCCGCCCACCACGATCTCGGTCTTGCGTTGCGCCGCCTTCGGCATCAGGCGCTGCAGCGCGCGCTCGTGGTCGAGCAGGGAGTAACGGCCCGCAAGCAGGAACCCGTCGGGTTGCGCTTCGGAAAGATCCAGCGTCAGTTCGATCGGCTCGACGCGGTTCACGCCCAGGCCCCAGGCCTTGATCACGCCCTCTTCGCGCAGGCGGGTCAGGACGCGGAAGGCGCCCTTGCGGGCCACTTCGAAGTACGACAGCCACTCATCGCCGTAGAAGTCCTGGGCGATGTCGTGGATCCAGACGATGTCGAGACGGTCGGTCTTCATCCGCTTGAGGCTGTCGTCGATGGAACGCAGCGTCGCGTCGGCGGAATAGTCGTTGACCAGTCGGTTGGCGCGGCCGGCCGCGAACAGGCCGCTCTTTTCACCGAGCGCCCGCGCGCTGGCGTCCTCGACTTCGTCGAGGATCAGCCGGCCCACCTTGGTGCTGAGCACGTATTCGTCGCGCTTGTGCCGGGCCAGCGCTTCGCCCAGCCGGATTTCGGCCAGGCCCGCCCCGTAAAACGGGGCTGTATCGAAATAACGCACGCCCTGTTCCCAGGCCGCATCCACCGTGGCTTGGGCTTCCGCTTCCGGAATATCGCGAAACATGTTGCCCAGCGGGGCGGTGCCGAAACCCAGTACGTTTCCGGCGAGTTTTTCCTTGATGCTCATGATTGCTCCATGTGCAGATTTGTTGAGGTGAAGGCAGTCTAGGGTTGCCACTTAAGTCTGTCCAAGACATAATTTGCACAAGATGAGTCACTCAAGGTCTTAACATGCTGGATCTGCGCCAACTTCACTATTTCGTCGCCGTCGCCGAGGAGGAGCACGTCGGGCGCGCGGCCGAGCGGCTTCATATCTCCCAGTCCCCCCTGAGCCGCCAGATCGCCCAGCTCGAGGAAAAGCTCGAGCTGGTGCTTTTCGAGCGTTCCCAGCAGCGGATCCGCCTGACCCGCGACGGGCGCACGTTCCTGGCGGAGACAAAGGCCTTCCTGACGCATGCCAACCGGCTCGAATCCCTGGCCCGCCGCCTCGGCCGCGGCGACGAGGGCGGCCTTTGCATCGGATACCTGGAATACGCGATGCATTCGGGCGTGCTGCCGAACGCGTTGCGCGAGTTGAGCGACAGCCGCCCGGCGGTGCACATCGCGCTGTACAACCAGCAGTCGGAGACGCAACTGGAAGGGTTGCGCCAGCGCAGCCTGGATATCGCGCTCGTTTGCGAACCTCCTTCGCCCGACGACCCCGATCTCGAAGCCGCCCAGGTGCTCAACGACCCGATGCTGCTGGTCCTGCCCGTGGGGCACCCGCTTGCCGACGTGGCGCAGATCACGTCGGCCGATCTCGCCGCGCAGAAATGGATCGGCGTCATGCACAAGGAAAGCGCGCTGCGCCACGACACATTCATCGCCGCCTGCGCGAAGGCGGGCTTCACGCCGACGATATCGATGGAGGCCACGGAACCGTTGGCCGCGCTGGGCCTGGTCGCCGCGGGGCTCGGCGTGACCACCGTCCAGCGCAGCCTGCGCCACCAGGCGCCGGCTGGCGTCGTCATGCGCGAACTGCCCGAATTTTCCTATCGCACGCCGCTCTGGGCGGCCTGGCACAAAATCAACCTGAGGCCTCTGGTGCAGACCTTTCGCGAGACATTGATCCGGACGGTCGGCGCCGACGGCGAGCACGAACCCGGGGCCCGGCCTCATCGCCAATCGGAAGCGACCCTGGAGCGATGACGTCCATTCTCCAGATAGCGTCTTCGAACGGCGGGCTGCGGTTTCCCGCGCTCCATGTCCATTCGGGCAATGGCGCCTGCGGCTCCGGCTGATTCGTCATGAGACATTCGACACCATGAAACCCTTCGATCAACTTATCGCCGAGGCCGAGGCCGCCGATGTGACCGGCTGGGGATTCGGCTGGCTGGCCGGACGCGCCACCGAGGAACGGCCGCCCTGGGGCTATGCGCGCCTGTTGGCGCAGCGCCTGGCCCAGGCCCGGTCCGCGCTTGACCTTGATACGGGCGGCGGCGAGGTGCTGGCTGAAGCGCCTCGCTTTCCGCCGCGCCTGTGCGCGACGGAAGCCTGGCCGCCGAACGCGCGCCAGGCCCAGGCGCGCCTGGCTGCGCGCGGCGTGGACGTCGTGCAAGTGGCGGACGGCGCCGCGCTGCCCTTTGCCGACGCCGCTTTCGACCTCGTCACGGCGCGCCACCCGGTGCGCCCGGATTGGCGGGAGATCCACCGCGTCCTGATGCCTGGCGGCTGTTATTTCGCGCAGCACGTGGGCCCGGCCTCCGCGTTCGAGCTGATCGAGTACTTTCTGGGCCCGCTGCCGCGCGAACGCGCCCGGCGCGATCCGAATGAAGAGGCCGCCGAAGCGCGGGCGGCCGGGCTGACCGTCACGGACCTGCGCCTGGCGCGTTGCCGCATGGTCTTTCACGACGTGGGCACGGTCGTCTGGATCCTGCGCAAATGCGTATGGTGGGTTCCGGACTTCTCCGTGCGGAAGTATCTCGGCCCGCTGCGCGCGCTGGACGGCAGGATGCGCCAGGGCATCCCTTTCATCGCCCACGCCTCCCGCCATCTGATCGAAGCCCGGCGCTGAAGCGCCGTATCTTGCGCTACGCCGCCAGGACGCCCTGCATCCATGCGCCGAAGGCCTGCATGGCGGCGTTCGGTCGGCGGCTGGCGATGCGGGTCAGCCAGTACTTCCCCGTCTCCACCTCCAGCGCGAACGGGCGCAACAGGCGTCCCGACAGGAACTCGCGCTCGAACAGGCGCGCGGGCAGCAGGGCAATGCCGGCGCCCTGGGCCGCCGCGTCTGCCAGCACCAGGGACGAATCGAACATGGATCCCTGCACCAGGGGCGGCTCCAGGCCGGCCGCGGCGAACCAGGCGGGCCACTCGTCCGGCCGGTAGGAGCGCAGCAAGGGCTCGCGCAGCACGTCCCGCGGGGCGCGCAGGCGCGCCGCCACTGCGGGCGCGCACACGGGCGACAAGGGCGCGGACAGCAATGGCTGCGCATCGATGCCGTGCCAATTGCCGTCGCCGAACCGGATCGCCAGGTCCAGGCCCTCGGCCGCGAGATCGACCCGGTTGTTGTTGGAAAAGACGCGCAGGTCCACGTTCGGATTCAAGGCCTGGAAGTCCCGCATGCGGGGCAACAGCCAGCCCACGGCGAAAGTCCCCACGACCCCTACCGACAGGACCTGCCGCCGCGCCTTGCCGCGATAACCGCGCAGGGCCGTCGCGATCCTGTCGAACGACTCGGACAGCACCGGCATCAGGGCCAGGCCCTCGTCGGTCAGCACGAGCCCGCGCGGCACTCGCCGGAATAGCGCCACGCCCAGCCTCGCCTCCAGGTTCTTGACGTGCTGGCTCACGGCCGCCTGCGTCAGGTTGAGCTCCTGCGCGGCCCGCGTGAAACTCAGATGCCGCGCCGACACTTGAAAGGCCCGCAGGGCGTTCAGGGGGAGGTCCATGGCCGGCATAAGTTTTTCTATGGGATAGCCACAATTATTCCCGTTTGTTCCCGCGGCCGTCCAGCGCCTAGCATGCAAGCGTTTTTCAAAGGAGAACGCCTTGATTACGAGAAGAACCTTCACGGCGGCCGGCCTGCTGGCCGGCTGGATTCCCGCGCTGGCGCGAGGCCGGACGGATAAGAATTATCGATGGACGGCCGACCGTCTGGCCACGCTGAACCAGGCCCTCGCCACGCTGGAAACCGCCAGCCGGGGTCGGCTGGGCGTCGCGCTTCTGGACACCGCCAGCGGGCAGACCGTCGGCTACCGCGGCGATGAGCGCTTCCTGATGCTGAGTTCGTTCAAGACGCTGGCCGCCGCCTACATCCTGACGCGCGCGGACCGCGGCGAGGACCGGCTGGACCGGCGCATCCCCATCGCCAAGGCGGATCTGCAGGAACACGCTCCCGTCACCCGGCAGCACGTCGGACCGCAAGGCATGACGCTGGCCGAACTCTGCGAGGCCACCATCACTACCAGCGACAATACGGCGGCCAATCTGATGCACCGGAGCTACGGCGGCCCCCAAGCCTTGACCCGGTTCGTCCGAAGCCTGGGCGACACGGTCACGCGGCACGATCGCTACGAGCCCGAACTGAACCGCCCGCATGCGGGCGAACCGCTGGACACCACCAGCCCGCGCGCCATGACCGGCACCCTCAACACCCTGCTGTTCGGCCAGGCGCTGGAACCGGCGTCGCGGCGCTTGCTGCAGTCCTGGCTCCTGGCCAACACGACCGGCGGCAAGCGCCTGCGCGCGGGCTTTCCGGCGGACTGGAAGATCGGCGAAAAGACCGGCACCTACTCGAAGGTGGGTTCCAATGACGCCGGCTTCGCGCAGGCGCCCGGCGGCGCCCCCATCGTCGTGTCGGCCTATCTGGAAACCGCCGGCGTTCCCATGCCGGAGCGCGACCGCATCCTCGCCGAGGTCGGCAGGCTGGTCGCCGCGCTGGGATAGCCCGCCACGCCGGATCTCCATTCTTCTGGCGCGGCGCCCGCTTGCGTCGTGGCTAGCCCGCCGCCGAGGCCGAAGCGCTTGCCCGCCTCGGCGCCCACACGCTGTCCATGGCTCCCTGGCCGATCCGCCGGGCGGCCGCCTTCGCCATCCAGGCGAACCCCGCGGCGGCGGCCAATGCAGTCGCATCGACGGCCAGCGCCGCCGAGGTATGCGCCCACACGCCCGTCCGGGGAAACAGGCCGCCCAGCAGCGAAGTCAGGGGAATCGCGAAAGTCAGGGCGGCGGCCAGCCAGAGCAGATGCGCGCCCGCCCTGGCTCCGCCCCGCAGAAACGACCAGGCCAGGCAGGCAAAGAAGACCAGGTAATAAATCCCCTGCAACCAGGCGTTCAGGTCTCCGACGCGCCCGTGCAGCCACTTGGACGCGACCACCATCAATGAAATCCCGCATACGCAGCCCAGGCACACGCCAACGGTCGCCGAGGCCATCAGCCTGGTGTCCAGCCGCTGCCGCGGCGGCTCCCCCGTCTTGCGATCGGCGCGCTTGCGGCGCGTCTCGATCCAAAGCAGGTTGCCGCTATAGAACAGCCATGCGCCCGCCAGGCCGAGCAGGAAGTACAGCCACTGCACCGCCGCGCCCCCAAAGGAAGCCATGTGCAAGGCGAAGAAGCTGCTGACCCAGAGATTGGACGTGGTCTGCTTGCCCGGCAGGTAATCGGTATTGACGATCCTGCCCGTATACGGGTCGATCGCCACGAAGCCGCCGCGCGCCCTGGGCGACACCGCGCTGGTGTCCTTGCCCCATACGCGCACCATGGCGCGCGGCCCGGTGACCTGCTGGTATTGCAGCATGCTCGGCTCGAAGTTCGGCGCCAGGTTTTTCGTGCGCGCCACCAGTTCCAGCGGCGCGAGCATGGCGGCCGGGTCTCGGGCGGCCCCGGGGGCCTCCGCGCCCCCGGGCCGCTGGAACACCGATTCCAGCTTGCCGCCGTACATGAACTTGTCCTGCAGGTCGTAGATGCCGTCGTGATAAGCGAACACGACCGAACTGAGCGCCATGACGATGTGGAACGGCAGGGACACGATGCCCACGACATTGTGCGCGTCCAGCCACATGCGCTTCAGGTTCCTGCCGGTCCGCAGAGCGAAGAAATCCTTCACCAGCGACGGCAGCAGCACAATGACGCCCGACACCAGCGCCACCGCGTACAGCGTCGCGATGACGCCCATGATCCAGCGGTTGGGGTCGCTGTCGACGGGCAGCCCCACAACGCGGTGCAGAACGTCTATGAAGTACGTCAGCCCGCTGGCGGATGACCGCTCCATGCGGACTCCGCCGTCCGCGTCCAGATAGGCGGAATAGTGCCGCACCGAGGATTCGTCATGGTCGTCCGCCTTCGAATCCCGGACCTCCCAGCCCATTCTCGCGGGCGCGTTTTCCGTGTCCTGCAAGTGGATGCTGAAGCCCTTGGCGACGTCGGGCCGCGCCTTCAGGACTCCCGCGATCAATGCCGGCGCCGCCTCCAGCGGCACGCGCGAGACCGTCGATTGCGGCGATGCCCAACGGGCCAGCGGCTCCTTGAACACCGTCAAGGCGCCGGCATAGAAGGCGATGAAAAGCGCCATGCCGGCCAGGATGCCCGTCCAGGTATGGACCGATTTGTAGATGCGTATGTAGTCGGCTCTCATGGCGTTTCCCCTCAAAGCACCCCGGCAAGGAACAGGCCGCCATAAAGCGCCGCGCACGCGGCGCCCAGCCAGGCCCAGGCGCGCAGCCCGCTGCCGAAGAAATAGACGGTGCTCAGCACGCCCAGCCAGACCGGAGGCACGAGCCACATGGCGAGCTGGGAACGCGTGACCAGCGGCACGCTGACCGTCAATGCCGCGAGCAGCGCGCTGCTTCCCATCGCCAGCGCAAAGCCCAGTACCGCGCCGGCCAGGGTCTTGGATATCCAATCGCGCTGGATCGCAGCGGGTTTACCGGCTTTCATGCGAATCGCTCCTGCGCAGCCCGATGAGCGCGCCCAGGTAGGGAATCAGGCAGAAGAACAGCATCAGGGCCGTGCAGAACACAAACACCGCGGCGACGGCCGAATAGGCGCGCAGGCAGGCCCAGCCGCCGAGCGCCAGCAGGGCGACGCCCGCGGTCCGCGCGGGCGCGGCCGGCCACGGCACGCGGCGCCAACGCTGGTTCGGAGAGGCGCGATAAACGCAGAAGCAGCCCAGGAATATGGCCGCCAGGCCCAGTATGTGGAGCAGTTGCATGGCCACCCGGTCAGAAACTCACGTTGACGGACGCGGTGACGCTGCGGGCGGGGCCCAGGGTCGCGATCGGGGTCGTATCGCTGAAAATGCCGGCGTAGTAGTGCTTGTCGAACACATTGTTGACGTTCAGGCGCAGCACCACGTCGCGGCCGCCCACCTTGGTGGCGTAACGGGCGCCCAGGTCCAGTTGCCCCCAGCCCGGGATCTCCAGCTTGTTGGCCGAGTCCGCGTATTGTTTCGAGGTCGCCTGCACGCGGCCGCTGAACGTAAGGCCGGGCACCCAAGGGGTATCCCACTCCAGCCCGAGGTTCGCCTGCCAGCGAGGTGCGCCGACCGCGGTGTTGCCGTCGTACCGGCCGAAGGATGTCTTGGTCTGCGTGCCCTGCGTATACGTGACCCCGCCCAGCACGCGGACTTCGGGGGTGAGTTCGCCGAAGGTGTTCCATTCAATCCCCCGGACGCGCTTCTCGCCACCGTCCGCATAGGTGGGATTGGCGGGCGAACCGTCGCTGACCAGCGTGGGCTTGGTGATTTCGAACAAGGCCAGCGTGTTGGCGAAGGCCCCGGCGTTCCATTTGACGCCCAGCTCCTTCTGTTCGGTCTTGTACGGTGCGAAGACCTGCCCGAAGTTGGCCGCCGCGGTGTCCGTGACGCTGTCTCCCTTGCTCAGGCCCTGCACGTAGTTCGCGTACAGGGAAACGTCCGGCCCCCAGGGCTTGACGACCACGGCCACGGCGGGCGTCACGGCGTCCTCATCGTAGCGGGAAGTGACGTTGCCCGACTTGTCGAAGTTCCGGGTTTTGACACGCTGGTTGCGCAGCCCGCCCGTCAGCCGCAGCGCATCGTCGAAGAACGACATGGTGTCGACCAGCGCGAGGCTGGAAAGCGTGCTCTCGCTCGTCTTGGGCGCGTAGCTCGGCACCGCGGGCATCACCGGCGCGATCGGATCGTAGATGTTGGACTTGAACGTGGAGGCGGTGCCGGTGGCCGAGCCATCCTCGGTGTCCAGGATGGAGGCCTGCAGCACGAGTTCATGCCCCACGCTGCCCGTTCTGAAACGGGTGCGCAGCCCCCCTTCGGCCGACGTGCTGTCGGAATAGGCGCGCTGGCCGACGATCGATCCCGTGAAGTTGCCATTGGCGTCGATCTGCCGCGCATGAGTGCCGTTGATGAGGCCCGACTGATGGCTGTCGCGCCTGCCCACGCCTGCGAACGCCGACACGTTGTCGTTGAAACGATACTCGGCGCGCCCCACTACCGCATTGCTCTGCACGCTGCCGTACCCCGTGCTGAACTGGTTGATGCGGGGATCGGGCGCCTCGGGAACGACGGATCCCCCGAACCAGAACATGGCCGGAGTGCCGCCGGTGAAGGATTCCTGGCTGTGATAGGCATCGATCGAGGCCGTCAGCGCGCTGCCGCGATAATCCAGGCCGGCGGAGAGGAACTCGCGCTTCTTCGATTGGCCGTCCAGCGTGGTGGCCCCATCGCTGAAGGCGCCGTTGACGCGCGCGCCCCATTCATTGCCCGCGCCGAAACGGCGGCCCGCGTCTATCGTCGTGCCCAATTGTCCGTCGGACTGCCAATCGACCCCGAACGCGGCATTGGGCGTATCGCCTGCGCGCTTGGGCACCAGGTTCACCGTGCCGCCGACCGCGCCGCTGGGAGCCATGCCGCTGAACAAGGCGTTCGGCCCCTTCAGCACCTCTACCCGCTCAACGAACTCGACAGGAACGTGCCCCATGGGCGCCAGGCCGTACATGCCGTTGATCGCCACGTCATTCTGGTTGACGTCGAAACCGCGGATGCGGAAGTTTTCGTAGACGTGCCCGCTGGACGTCGTGAACCGGACCGACGGATCGTTGGCCATGACGTCTGCAAGCGTGCGCGCCTGCTGATTCTCGATGAGCTCGGAGGTATAGCTGGTGACGTTGAACGGGGTGTCCATCACGTCCTGGTTGCCCATCAGGCCCAGTCTTGCGCCCTGCCCCACCTGCCCGCCCGCATAGGCTGGCGGCAGCTCGGCATCCGCGATCGACCCGCCCGTGACCGTGACCGCCTGCAGGGTCGTGGTCGGCGCCGCCTCCTGCGCCCAAACGCCCGCGGCGGGCAGAACCAGGGACAACGCCAGTCCAGGCGTAAGCCGCCGGGCGCGCGAGCCCTGCGGGAATTTGCGTTGATTAGCCAAGCCGTACCCCTCAGTACATGCAAATAAGAATGAGTTTTATATAGATTACAATATTTCAGCGGTGGAACTCAAAGCGAGGAGCGCCTTCATATTCAGCCTTTCGTCAGCATCTGCGCCGATCCAGGACGATTCGCGTCTCGCGCGGCGGTGCATGTTTGCCCGGAATTTGGCAAACAAGTAATAATTATCGTTCTTATTTAATTACCCGCCGGCATGGGCGGCTCAAGGCCTTGGACACTTCGGATTACGCTTTCCCGCCCAGCGTGGAGACCCTCTACTGCGATCACCATCCGTGGCTGCAGTCCTGGCTGCGCCGGCGGCTCGGCAATGCGGCGGACGCCGCGGATCTCGCGCAGGATGCATTCCTGAGGCTGCTCGCCGCGCCCCGCAAGTTCGGCAGCCTGCCCGAAGCGCGCGTCTACCTGAGGACGATGGCGGGAGGCCTGTGCGTCGACCTGTGGCGCCGGCGACGCATCGAACAGGCCTGGCTCGACACCCTCGCCGCGCAGCCCGAAGCCCGCGCTCCGTCGGCGGAGCACCAGGCTATCGTGCTCGAAGCGCTCCAGGAAATAGACCGTCTGCTGCGCACCCTGCCCGTCAAGGCCGCTCACGCCTTCGTCATGACGGTCGGCAGCGGAATGAGCGAAAAAGAGGTCGCGGCCGAGTTGGGCGTGAGCACGCGCATGGTGCGTAAATACATCGCGCAGGCGATGCTGCATTGCCTGGAAACGCTTTGAACGCCGCCGATGCGCCTTCTGAACGGCAACAGTCTCCGTCCCGCTCCGAGCGCGCCGCGCTTGAACAGGCGGCAGAATGGTTTGCCTTGCTGCAATCGGGCGAGGCCACATCCGCCGACCGGGAGGCCTGGCGCGCGTGGCACGAAAGCGCCGAGGCCCATCGCGCCGCATGGGAGCGCGTGGACCGCGTCGGCCAGCTGTTCCAGCCTATCCGGAAAGCGCCCGATCCCCGCGGCACGGTCCGCGCGTACCGCTCGGCAACGATCGATGCCGGCCGGCGCCGCCTGATACTGGGGCTTGCCGCCCTCGCCGGCGTCGGGCTGGCGGGCGGCGCGGCATGGCGCCCCTCCCTCCTGCCGGGCCTGCTCCTGGCCTGGGCGGCCGACCACCGGACCGCCACCGGCGAAGTGCGCGAGATCCTGCTCGGCGACGGCACGCGCGTGTGGCTGGGCACGGCCGGCGCATTCGACGAGGATTACACCCCGGCGCTGCGGCGCCTGCGGCTCGTGGCCGGCGAAATCCTGGTCGACACTGCCGCCGATGCCAGCCGTCCTTTCGTGGTCGATACGCCGCAAGGCCGGCTGCGCGCGCTGGGCACGCGCTTCACCGTCAGGCTGGAAGACGGCGACACGCGGATCGCGGTCTATGACGGCGCGGTCCAGGCGCATGCCATCGACGGCAGCAGCACGATCATCCAGGCGGGCTGGCGGGCTCGCCTGGCCCGCGGGGGCCTATCCCCCGCAGAGCCCGCCAGCCCCGCAAGCGAAGCATCGACGCGCGGGCTTTACATCGCGCAAGATGTGCCCCTGGGAGCCGTGCTGCGTGAACTGGAGCGTTATCGCAGCGGGTATCTGACCGTATCGCCCCAGGTAGCCGAGCTGCCGGTGTTCGGCAGCTATCCGATGACGGATCCGGATCGCGCGCTGGCGATGCTCGAATCGGTATTGCCCATACGCATCGGCCGCCCGGCGCCGTGGTGGGTCCGCGTCACGCCCCGGTAGCTCTTGGCTCGCGGCACGTTTTTTTTGGACCGAGGTTCCTATTTTCGGCGGCTCGTTCGATGAACGGGATGACAGCTCACCCGATCACTGAACAACTCGGCTTCCAAGGAACCCTCATGTCCGTTCGCCCGCCCGCCCAGGCACGCATTCCATTGTCCCTTTTCCGCGGCCCCGCCCACGAAGGACGTGCCCGGCAACCGGCTCCGCCGGCGCGCGCCGCCTTGCGGCTCGCATGCGCCTGCGGCCTGCTCGCGGCCGCAGCCTGGGCCCCGGCGGCCCTCGCACTGGCCGAGGGTGCCGGCCGCCCCCCTACGCCTGGCAGCCAGACCCGCCATTACGACATTCCGGCAGGCCCATTGGGTTCGGTGCTGGCCCGCTACGCCGCGGAATCCGGCGTCCTGCTCGCCAGCCCGCCCGGCCTGCTGGACGGGCGCCAAAGCCCCGGCGTGCACGGAATGCTCAGCCCGGAAGCCGCGCTCAACGCCGCCCTGGCGGGGACGGGCCTGGATGCCTTGCGGGATACGCGGGGGCAATACCGCATCCACCCGGCCGCCGGGATATCCACGCTGGCGCCCGTCACGGTGCAAGGCCGGGATCTCGCCACCACGGAGGGATCGGGCTCCTATGCCTCGAACGTCGTGACGATCGCCAAGGGAGATCAATCGCTGCGCGAGATTCCCCAGGCCGTCTCGGTGATCACCCGCCAGCGCATGGACGACCAGAACATCACCGACATCCGCGAGGCCCTGGGCAACGCGCCGGGCGTTTCCATGGTGGCCAATGAACCCGGCGGGCAATTCTATTCGCGGGGCTTCTTCATCCAGAGCTACCAGTTCGACGGCGTGCCGCTGGAGCGCCAGCTCTATGCGCGCGGTTCAGCCTTCAATTCCGACACCGCGATCTACGACCGCGTGGAAATCATGCGCGGCCCGCAAGGGCTGTTCGAAGGCGCGGGCGACCCTTCGGGTTCCGTCAATATGGTGCGCAAGCGGCCGACGCCTGAGTTCCAGATGACGCTGACCGGCAAGGCGGGGTCGTGGGACCGGTACGGCGCGCAGGCCGACCTGGGAGGCCCGTTGAACGAAAGCGGCACCGTGCGCGGCAGGGTCGTGGTGAACTACGAGACGGCGGGATCCTTCCGCGACTACCTGGACTCCAACGACCGGACGATCTACGGCGCGCTGGACATAGACCTGGGCCCTTCCACCACGCTGGGAATAGGCTACAGCCGCGAAAAACCGTACGGTGTCATCGACTGGACGGGGCTGCCCAACTACGGCGACGGCTCCATGCCCGATTACTCCCGCTCCACCAACCTGAGCGCCCCCTGGAACCATGCCTACAAGACCCAGGACACCTGGTACGCCGACCTGCTCCACCGCTTCGCCAACGGCTGGAAGTTCAAGGCCGCCCTGGTGCGGGTGGACGAGGCCAACGACATCAAATACCTGTTGCGCACAGGCAGGCTGGGGCCGCCCAACACTTTCCGCGGCGATGCCTATGCCTTCGACATGGCGTCCAGGAATCTGGGCGGCGACGCCTACCTGACGGGAGGCGCCACCCTGTTCGGCCGCAGGCTCGACCTGACGGTGGGCGCGAACTTCTCGCACCAGCGCAGCAACGATACCTGGGGCTGGACCCGCAACGTCGAAAGCCTGAACGCAAGCTATGACCAGCCCGTTACCGTGCCGGGCATGAACAGCGACCAGATCATCGCCGCCAACCGGATGGACGACGGCTACCGGTCCGACAAAAAGGGCCTGTACGCCACCGCGCGCTACCCGTTGCTCGATCCGCTGTCGATCGTGCTTGGCGGGCGGTTCTCCTGGTACAAGCAAACCTACGTTTCCGACGGCGTCTGGGGCTATTCGGAAACGACGGCCAAGGAAACGGGCGAGTTCACGCCGTTCCTGGGCACGGTCCTCACGTTGAACGATCGATGGTCGGCCTATGCCAACTACGCGGACATCTTCCGCCCGCAAAGCCAGCGCGACGCATCCGGCGCCTTCCTCAGCCCTGTCACGGGCAGGAACTACGAATTGGGCTTGAAGGGCGAACTGCTGGACGGACGCGTCGACGTAGGATTCGCGCTCTTTCGCACCGAACAGAAAAAGGTGGCGTTCGAAGATGGCGGCGTCCCGGAGGAGGTGGCCAACGCGCAATGCGGCGGCACCTGCTACCGTCCGACGGCGCAGGTGCGCAGCCAGGGCTTCGAGGCCGAGGCCAGCGGCGAAGTGCTGCCCGGCCTGCAACTCGCCGCGTCCTATACCTACACGCAGACCAAGCACAAGGGCGAGGACGTTCCCGCGGTCGGTTATGACATTTCCGCCAACACGGGGGTGCCCCGCCACCTGGCGCGCCTGTGGGCCAACTACCGCCTGCCGGGCGAGTGGAGCCGTTATTCGGTGGGCGCCGGCGTCACCACGCAGAGCGAGTCGTCCGGATTCGCCTATTACGGCCGGGTGCAAGGCGGCTACACGGTATTGGACGCGCGCATCGGCTACCGTTTCGACGACCGGCTATCGGTTGCGCTGAACGTGGGCAACCTGACGGACAAGAAGTACTACACGTCCATCAGCTATGACCACAACTACTACGGCGCGCCCCGGAATTATCTTCTGACGGTGCAGTACAAGATGTAGGCATCATCGGGAAATGACGCCGTCCATGCGTTTGATCAGATAGGGATAGAACGGATTGGGGGTCTTCGCCGATCTGTGCGGGTATGGGAAACGCCGGAATTTGAATAATCAGACCCCCAGTGGCAGCGACACGTTTCCAGGAAGGCTAAATTGGTCTCCGACGATGACGGAGGCTGCATGTCTGAACGAGCCATTATCCGAAGAGGGGATCGAACCTCGCACGGCGGCACAGTGGTAGAAGGCCACCCCACCTCGATGCTTCTCGGACGGGAAATCGCCCTGGTGGGGCACAGGGTCGTATGCCCGAAATGCAAGGGAGCCTTCCCAATCTTGCCCGACCCGGGACGCAATCATTCCTTCATGGGCAACGACACCGCCGTAGAAGGGATGCGCACCGCATGCGGCGCGGTATTGATCGCCTCGCAGATGGTGGCGCGTGTCGGCGAGGCTGAGGGATTGTCTGAGCCCGCCGGTAGTCCAACGCCGCAAAGTGAGACGCTCTGTCAGGAATGCCTAGAGTCCGCCGCTCGTACGGCCGCAACGACCGTGGCACGAGGGTAGCAGGGTGACGGCTCAAGTAGAGGAATACCTGGCCACTCGTCAGCAGCAGACGCCTTACCCATTGCGGCTATACGGCCTGGTTGACGGACTGTTATACGGCGAGGCTTCGTCCGATCAGGCTTTGTTCCGCTCCGCATCCTGTGTCGCATTGTTCGACGGAACGCCTGACGAGGCACTGGCTAACGCTGGTCCTTGGCTGCTTGATTGCACGGGCGACCGAGATTCTCATATGGCTTCGCTACAACGGCTGGGCGATAGCGCGGTGGGGTGCCTTTGGATCGCGGAAGCCATTGCGGCCGCACTTGCACGGGCTGCCGCAAGCGCTGCGGCAGGCGCGGTACTGGGCGGGGTGGCCACCCTGCCAGGCGATACGCCGCGCGAGGACAGTGAAGCCAAGCCCACTGATCGCGCCTTACCTAGAACAGGGGAGCCATGTAAGAAGTGCCCGCCTGATCTGGGGAGGATAGTGAGGCGCAAGCACGGCGTGAACTGGAATGCCTACGAATATCAGGCCCGGATAACGGGATTTGCCTACGATACCGAGTATTGCCTGTGGAGTGAGGAATGGTATTGGGTTGGAAATGCCCTTGGAGATGCCTTTGAGATCCATTTTGACGGCTTCATATCCGCCGAGTGCCTGCTGCAGGAGGCCAAAGGTGACTACGATCAGTTCATTGATGATGATGGGGAGATCCCAGAATGGTTTGGAGGCTTTCGTACCATGCAAGGGGACATTGAAAGGCAAGCTTTTGCCGTTAACAGTTCTCCGCCGATGCGATTGAGATGGTACTTTCAAACCCCTAAGACCCTAGCGCTAATGTACTCGGTATTGATCGAATATCGTGTTGAGTCGGAATGGCGTCCCTAGAGAGCGAAAATGATCATTACGTGCAAATTCAGAGATCCAGAACTCGCCTCGGAAGACTTCCCTGAGATGCTGCGACGAATGCACAGCATTACCACCATGTTGGCTGAGAAGTCGGAAGGCTTGGACAACTGGTTCGCGCAAGGCGACTCCATTGAAGAAGCGTACCTATATCCAGCTTTTGAGAACGGAGAGCCATCAACAGCATTGCTTGCGGTGCTCAACCACAAGTACCGAAATGACAAGTCGTTCACGCTCGTTTCAATTTGGAACGGGGCCCGCGAGCAACGCAACGGGGTTTCGCTCGCACTCCATGCGAACGACAAGAGGCAGCCTTGTACACTGACCATTTCAAATCATAAACGGCGAGACGACAGGTTCGGCGGCACGGATTCGGTTAAAGATATTGTTATTGGGTTGGTGCAGATTTTTCGCCCTTTGTATGTGTCTGTCTCGCCGCGCTATTACGCTCAAAAGCAAGTTTTCGACGACAAGCCTGGCGTGGGTTGGATGCTATACCTCCCGCAAGTGATTACCGCCCAGCAAGTGCCGGAGGCCCAGGCGCTGATCCCCGTCCCTGCCGCCGGAAAGAAGCAGACGGGTACCATCATCGTCAGTGTCGCCGATGAGGTGTTTTCGCTCGACAATCCCAGCCACGTCGAGTTGGCGAATCATATCGAGATGCGTCTGGTAGACCAGGATCTGTTGCCGTGCTACGTAGACCTATGACGCCAGGCGCAGCTGTGCTGCCGGGAGCAGGGTTGTGACGAAGCGGAATCTCACAGTCAATGGGAGACATCCAATTTGCCGTAGTGGAATAGGATGCCCTGCACGAACCGGTTCTTGTTTCGGTAGCCACGAACCTTCAGTCGCATAACTCGGATCTGGCTATTCAGGGCTTCGGCTCCCGTATTGGATACCTTCAAACGCATGGCATTGAGAATACCCCACAGGCGCGCCTCGATCTGGTTGGCTGCGCCGCGCAAGGAGGTAATGCCTGTTTGCCGCGCCGCTTGGATCCACACTTGCCATGTCTTGGCCGACTGGCTCGGATGATAGCCCGTATGCCAGATCTCCCGCGCCTTTTCCTTGAGCATCCAGACCATGGCTGTGTCCAGCAAGCAGGCTGACAACGCTTGGATGCGATCACGGAAAAAGTCCGACAGAGCTGCGCCGCGCCGCAATCAATCGTAGCGGCTTCGATGGATATCCCGACGCAGGCTATAGTCAACTCGGTGCGACTCGCTCTTGCGCGTGTTGTCCACCGATTCTCCCAGCGCTTTGGCAACATGGAAGTGATCGAACACAGCCTTCCCTATCGCGTCGGGCAAGGTGTCGAGCGCGGCCTTGATATACGCTCCGCTCATGTCCATGGAGACGGATTTGAGCTTCTCGGAACGCCGGTGCCCCAGCGCTTTGAAGTAACGGCGTAAGCTCTCGGCGGCCCGCCCATCTTCGACCGCCCGCACGCGCCGAGCCGATGAGACGATCGTCACGTAGTCCCGCCCCTAGGCGAACGCAACTTCATCGGGGCCGACGAACACCGTTATGGTCTTCAACGGCTCGCTCACCGTCACGTTCAACACCAGCCAGGGCTTTCGCAGCCCGAGAACCTTTGCGTAGAGATTGTATCGTTCATACGCATATTTAAACGCAAGTACGCGCGTCTTCCGTCTTCCCTATGACTGGCTTGCCCACACACTTCGGCGAAAACCCACGGATTGGACGTCAGCCTTGCCAGGGAGTCCATCCCGCTCACCAGCGCGCCCACTTCTCCCCTGATCGAGATCGCGCCGAGGCTGATGCCGTACTCCGAGTGGAACGTCAGGATGCGCGGCAACCGGTCGAGCGTACCCTCGCGCTGCCGCGTGGCGATGTTCCCCTGCAGCACGCGGGTCGGCTCATACGATTGGCGCCGCGTTGACCGGGAAGGAGTTGTATTTGAACGGATTGAATTCCGGCACGATGCTGAGCCACGCCGCCTTGGCAAAGGCCGGCAATATTGCCGGCAGGCCCGCCAGGCCCGCGACCCGCGCGAACTGCGTAATGCCGATCATGGGCGAGACCAGGACCAGTCGGTCCGGGCGGGCCGGCCCGGAGCCATCGATGGCGTCCATGGCGTACATCAGGGCGAGCGCCCCGCCATTGGAGAAACCCACGATATGCAAGGGCCGGGGCGCGGGCACGCGCCGCCTTGCTTCCCGCACCGCCAGCCGCGTCGCCGCGGACCAGTCTTCCCAGGTTGCATCGGTCAAGCCGCCTGCCGTGCCATGTCCCGGCAGGCGGATCGCCACCACCGTATCGCCCGCGTCGCGGTAATGCGCCGCGATATGCCTCAGGCTGTAGGGGGAATCGGTCAGGCCATGCAGCAGGACCGCCACCCCCGCAGGCTCCGCATCCGGCTCGAGCACAGACGAAAGGTTCCAGTCATGGGCGAAACGCTCGGGATAGGCCACCGCGTCGCGGCTCAGTTCCTCCGGCACGCAGGTATGCCAGACGGCCAGCGGCGGGCCATGCCGGATGTCGTACAGGCGCATTCCGATCGCCGTGGCCAGGAAGACGGCGACGACCAGGCCAGGAACACGCAGGGCCTTCCTGGTCCGACGCCAGGCGGTACGCCGCGGCCGCGCGGGCAACCCGCTACTCAGAGACATGATTCCAATGCCCAAGAGGCAGCTTGAAATGCAGTACTGACTGAAGCGGCTAGCTTACGAAGGCGGATGCAAGAACACAAGGCTCCGCCCCCCCTTTTTGCGCAGCCCTGCCGCCTCAGGCCTCGACGTTGCGCAGTTCGGCCGGCAGGTGCTCGCGCATGACTTCGATGAAGCGCCGCAACCGCGCCGGCTGATAGCGCGAAGGCGCATACACCAGGTACACCGGCAGCGGCTCGGCGTGCCAGCGCGGCGCCGCGTGCACGAGACGCCCTTGGGCGATGTCCTCGGCCATGGCCCAGGCCGAACCCAGGCCCACGCCCAGCCCCAGCGCCGCGGCACGGCGCAGCGCATGCAGGCCATCGGTGGACAGGCGGGGCTCGATGCCAAAACGCGCCACCTCTCCCGTGTCCAGGTTGGTGAGGACGACCTCGTTGCGGTAGAACGTGCGCAACGCCAGCCATGGCAACCCGGCAAGTTGCCTGGGGTGCTGCGGCACTTCCCCGGACGGCAGCAGGCCGGGCGCCGCCACCACGATGCGCGGCACCTCGCCCAGTTTCAGCGCCACCACAGAAGGATCCGTGACGGGGCCCACGCGCAAGGCGCAGTCCACGTTTTCGGCGATGAAATCCGGCATGCGGTCATGCAACAGCCATTCGACGCGCATGTTGGGATACAACCGCAAGTAGTGCGCAAGCGGCTCCACGAATTGATGCTGGCCGAAGGCGTGCGGAGCGACCACGCGCAGCATGCCCGCGGGTTCTTCGACCGCGCCGCGCACCTCGCTTTCAAAGGATTGCCAGCCGGCAATGAGGTCCTTCGCGCGCTCGTAGCAGCGCTGGCCGTCCTCGGTCAGGCGGATCGCATGGGTGGACCTTTGCAGCAGGCGCACGCCCAGGGCGCGCTCCAGCAGCTGGAGGCGCCGGCTGACCGTGGGCTGGGTGCCTCCCAATTGCACGGCGGCCGCCGACAAACTGCCGGCCTCCACGATGCGCACGAAGGTCTCGATGAGCAGCATGCGGTCGGTGCCGAACGCCGGAAGTTGAGGCTTGGTCATACGCCTATCGTATAACGGATCTACCCCTGGCAGGGCTACCAGCGGCCGGCATCGACGCCCACAATCTGCGCCACACTCCTTTTTCGGACTTCCATCATGTCTACCCCGAACGCTACCGAAACTCCGCTCATGCGCGGCCTTATTGTGCTTCTGGCCGTGGGCGCCGGCCTGGCCGTGGCCTCGCTCTACTACAGCCAGCCGATGCTGGGCGTGCTGGGCGCCGAGCTGAACGCCGCGCCCGGCGCCCTGGGCTGGATTCCCACGTTGACGCAGCTTGGCTATGCGTTCGGCATATTGCTGCTGGCGCCTCTGGGCGACCGATACGATCGCAAACGCATCATCCTGGCCAAGTCCATCGCGCTTGTCGCCGGCCTGCTGCTGGCCGGCTTCGCCTCGAACATGGCCGTGATGCTGGCGGCCAGTTTCATAGTCGGCGTTGCGGCGACCATGGCGCAAGACATCGTGCCCGCGGCCGCCACGCTGGCGCCGGCCGAGCGCCGCGGCGCGGTCGTGGGCACCGTGATGACCGGCCTGTTGCTGGGCATCCTGCTGTCGCGCGTCATTGGCGGCTTCGTCGCGGAAAACATCGGCTGGCGCTACATGTTCTGGCTGGCGGCGCTGGCGATTCTTGCACTGACCCTGGCGCTGGGGCGCCATCTGCCCCGCTTCGCGCCATCCAGCCGGCTGCCCTACCGGGCCCTGCTCGGCTCGCTGGGCACCCTGTGGCGCCAGCACCCCGAACTGCGCCGCAGCGCCATTGCGCAAGGATTGCTGTACATGGGATTCAGCGCCTTCTGGTCCACCCTTGCCGTCATGCTGCACGCGGCGCCGTTTCATCTGGGCGCCGACGCCGCCGGGGCCTTCGGCCTGGCGGGCGCGGCAGGCGCGCTGGCCGCGCCGCTGGTCGGCCGCAAGGCCGACCGCCACGGCCCCGCTCTGCTCGGCCGCCTGGGCGCCGCCCTGACGGCCGTCTCCTTCGCCGCGATGGCGCTTCTGCCCGTGTTGCCGCCATCCGCCGCGCTGTGGCTGATCGCAGCCAGCGCCGTCGGTTTCGACCTGGGCATCCAGATGTCGCTGATCGCCCATCAGAGCATCGTGTACGGCATCGATCCGGCTGCGCGCAGCCGCCTGAACGCGGTGCTCATGACGGGCGTGTTCGTCGGCATGGCGGCGGGCGGCGCACTCGGCAGTATGGCGCTGGCCCATTGGGGCTGGAGCGGCGTGACGGCGCTGGCCACCGCAACGGCCGCCGGCGCCCTGGCGTTGCGGGCCTTGCCGCGCCGCCAGGCCCGCGTCAGGCAATGCCAGGCTTGAACCTCCCCCGACGCCGCGGCCGGGTCAGCCCGGCTGTTTCACAGCGATCAAGGCATCCATGACCGCGCCGCTGCGGCTGGGGTGCCAAATGGCCTCATCTGCCGGCAACCAGGCCCAGCGCGCCCCGTGGAAGCTGCTTTCCGCCGCCACGATGCGCTGACCGGCGGGAAGCCGGCCGGCCTTCGCCTGCGCCTCGGCGGCGGCCAGCAGTCTCTGTCCGAGCGATAGCACTGCGTCGTGGCGTTGGCGGTCCTGCTCTGGCCGGTTCATCGGCGTGCCCCAGCGCATCTGGAACAGCAGCGCGCAGCGCGCGGTGACGGCGTAGTAATGGGCGGCCTGCAAGGCCACGCCATGCCCGGACAGGCCGAAGGCCACGTAGGGCTCGACCGCCTCGCCCGCCCGCAGCTCGTCCACGAAATTCCCGAAGTCGTATAGCGTCCAGCCGAGATCGCGGCTGGCATAGGCATTGGCACCGACCTGGCGCAGGCCCGGAACCAGCGAGGCCGGCACGGGCGGCAGCGCCAGCCCCTCGCCTCGGTACAAAGTCCTGGCGGCGTCGAGCGCCGCGGCGCCGTATGGCGTATTGGTAGCGTCCATGAGTGTCCTTGGCGTCCTGCGGGTCAAACCGAGCCCTGGGACTCGGGGATCTCCCGTTCCAGGTCTTCTTCCTGCCGCAGCTGATTGATGTACTTCCGGTCGCGCGCCACATAGCTGCTGTGCACGTCCTGCAAAGCCGAATTTGCCTTGTCGCCACCCCATTCGTCCGTGCCGATGACCATGCCCTTGCCCTCTAGCTGATCCAGGTGGCCCTTGATGACGTTCAGCCGCAAGACGGCCACCTCGATTTCCGGATCCGGCAAGAGGCCCGCCAATTCGGCCCTCAGCGCCTCGGAAGTGATCTTGTCGAACGCGGCTTTCATTTCGCGGTCGACCACGCCGGGCAGCATCACGCCGTTCAGGTTCTGCATGCCGCCGCGCCTCTCGCCGTCGGGCCCCATGACCATCTTGCCGGGAACCCGCCGCAGGAGGTCGTTGGGGTTGGAGATTTTCGTGCCGAAGGCCTGGTCGTTGTCGATCGCGATGACACCGGTGTAGTTGCCGCTGCCGTCCTGGGTGACGATGTAGTTGGCCTGGTGCCGATCGCCTTGCGCGGTAAGCGCGTCCAGCAGCTGCAGCTGCACCAACCCCTGCCGCACCACCGGATCGTCGAAGTCCAGGTCCCGGTCGCCCCGCTGCCGCATGGCGATGATGCGCAGCTCCTGGATGACGCGGCCTTCCTCGATTTTTCCGGGCAGCCCGCGCAGCAGCGCCCTGGCCTCTTCCTTTTCCTGCGGCGAACCGTCGGCAAGCAGCAGGATGCGCCGTCCCTGTTCGCTGTCCGTCACGTCGAAAGCGCCCAGCTCATAGCGGCTTTCGGTGGCCGACACCAGGTCTTTGAGGATGCCGACCGTTTCCGGATCGCCGTCCTTGACGGATTGCAGCACGTCGGCGTCTTCCTCGCCGAGCACCGCCATCATCTTCCCCCATTGCCGGGGCGTGTCGTCCACGTCGACCGTGTAGCGGGGCGCGATGCCTTCGGCATAGCCCATTACCAGCCCCAGCTTGCCGCCCAGCACGCCGATCCGCGTGTCGGGCACGAGCCCGAAGCCGAGCAGTTCGTCGACGACGCGGGTGGCCACGTTGCGGACCGTCATCTGCGGATGCTCGGGATTGATGCCCAATACCTTGGAAGACGGGCCGTAACCACTTTCCTCGCCCGTTTCAGGATTGATCCGCGGCTCCTTGTAGACCATGCGATCGCGGCCATAGGTGACGTCATAAGGCTTGCTCACCTGCCCGCCGCCCAGGGCCTTGGGTTCGCCGACGATCAGCTCATCGCGATAGTCGTCCACCAACGTGCGCGGATGGATGGGCACGCCCTTGTCCAGGTACTGCAGGCCCAGTTCGATGCCCAGGCCTTGGGTCTTCAGCAGCCGCACCTGCTCAAGCGAGAAACGCATGACGGTATCGCCGACGTTCAGGCCCTGGGCGTGCATCCACGCGATGTCCGGTCCGTCGAAGCCGCCCTCGTCCAACCGCGCCAGGATGTCGTGCGCTTCGTGCCGGGGAGAGACCAGGTCTTCGCCTCGCAGGCCATTCACCATGGCGCCGGGCAGGCCGCGCGCGATCGACATGGCGTTCTCGCCCCGATCCATGACCGATTGCAGCGTCATGCGCGCTTCCTCGTTGCCGGGTTGCACGCCACGCAATGTCTCCATCGAGACGCCGATCTTGCGCGCGGTTTCGCGGCACATCGGCTCGACCTCCCGCAGCCGGCTTTCGCCGATATCCTGCTCCAGCATGCCGGCCTCGCGGTTCACGTCGGTCAGGGCGCGTATCTGATCGGACGTCAAGCCCTGCAGGCCCAGCCGCTCCGTGATCAGCCCCTGCATATGAACGGCGTCGTCGCGCATGGCCTCGACATAGGCCTTTTCGATATCGCTCATGCCGCTCGTGTCGAGGCCCTGCAAATACTCGACGCCGCCTTCCAGGTATTCGTGCATGCCGACGTAGCTGCCGACCTTCGACGGCGACATGTCCTCGTCGATGCGCAGCGACGCTTTGATGATGCCGCCAAGATAGGCCTCGATCTCCTTGAGCCTGCCGCGCGGCTCGTCGGGCAGCGTGTCGAAGCAACGATCGATGGCCCCGTCGCCGCTCGCGCCGCGCAGCGCGGTGCTGCCCGGCATCAGGCGGGCCGACACCTCGCGCTCAAGCGCCTGTTTGGCGGCGCCCTTGAAATGGGAAAGGAATTCCTGCGTGGCCTGGCCCACGCCGTCCTCGCCGAACATGTCCATCAGGAAATGCACCGCATTCAGGAACGGCTGCTGCAGGAATGCGGGGGAACCTTCGATGGCCTGGCGCAGCGCCTGCTCGGCCTGGCCGCGGTTCAATACCCCGGGATGGGTATCGTTGCCCATTGCGCGCAGGGCCCAGTCGGTCAGTTCGGGCAGGCACTCGTCGAGCAGCTGGCGGTTCTGGGCCTGGATGCCGTTGCTCATCCGTTCGGCTTTCGCCAGCACCTGCTCGATGCGGTAGCCGGTCAGGGGCCTGCCCTTGGACAGATGCGCCTGCAGATCGCGCGACATGACGTTGGCGATCTCGTCCCCGTACTCTTCGCGCAGCGCGCCGATGAAGCTGCTGGCGGCCGCCTTGTTGGCCGCGATTTGCTCGTCGCTGCGTGTGATGCAGTCCCACGCCCGGGTGAAGATGTTGGCGACGTTGCGCTTGCCAGTGGCTTGCAGGCCGCCTTTGCCGTCAAGCGCGAAGCGCGAATCGACGCCGGCCTGCGCATGGTTGGCGAAAGTGTTCAGTTGGATGCCGGGCACGATGCGCTCCTCAAGCCCAGCCGGCAAGCATGCCGCCCGGCGCCGCGGCGTCGGGCGCCGCCGCGGACGAGGATTCCGGCGTGGGATCGGCCAGGCGGCCGGCCCAGCGTTCGGCGTTCATGACGAGCGCCTGCAGCAGTTTCTCCAGCCGGGCCTGGTCCATCTGCGCGGTAGGCTCGCGGAACTGCAGGTACACCATGCCCTCGCGCGAATTGGTCGACAGCGTGCCGCCGCCTGCGCCGACCCAATAGAAATTGGCGTCCGCGATCTGCTGCAGCACGCGGGCGCGGTTATGGTCGCCGAAGGCGCCGCAGCGCGCCGTGAAGACCGCCTGCTCGCCGTCCTCGATGAACTCCACGGAGATATCCAGCTTGCCGTCCAGCCGAAGCTGGCAATAGCCGTCGTCGTCCAGCGCCATGCCGGAAATGCCGACCGTCTGGCCGAAGCGTTGCAGAAGCGTTTGCAGGTTTTGCCTGGACATCGGGAGTTCCTCAGTCTTGGAGATTGCGTTTATCGAAGCGCAAGCATGGTTGGATGCTGCCTGAGTAACCGGGACGGCCGGGAAGTTCCCCGCACCGCCCGTCGATAGGCATTTCCGGCGGCGCCGCGGGCTCGATTTTTCGAGGGAAAACCCTAGGACAATGCCACGCGGTCCGCAATGTCCGCTCCGCTCGCGCGGCGCGGCCCGCAAGGGAATCCGGCGGCTGAAAGACTCATCGCTGCGCACTGCCGCCTCTGCTAAGATGGATTGCCCAGGTCATCCAGGGGCAAGACGCTCCTGAAGGTGCACCTATTTGTTGTCGTCACCCTTCATAAGAAGCCCGATGGTTGCCTCCGATACCCTGCTCAAAGCGCTGCAAACCTGCCTGGATCCCAACACCCGCAAGGATTTCGTTTCGGCGCGTGCGGTCAAGAACCTGGAAATCAGCCCCGACGGCGACGTTTCCTTCGATGTCGAACTGGGCTATCCAGCCAAAAGCCAGATCCCTGCCCTGCGCCGCGCGCTGATTGCGGCGGCGAAGGCGGTCCCCGGCGTCCAGAACGTATCCGTCAATCTTCAAAGCGTCATCACGGCCCATGCCGTGCAGCGGGGCGTCGCGCTCCTGCCCAACGTGAAGAACGTGATCGCCGTCGCCTCCGGCAAGGGCGGGGTCGGCAAAAGCACCACGGCCGTCAACCTGGCGCTCGCCCTCGCCGCCGAAGGCGCCAGGGTGGGCCTGCTCGACGCGGATATCTATGGCCCCAGCCAGGCCCTGATGATGGGCATCGAAGGCCGCCCCCAGAGCGAAGACGGCGACACCATGGAACCGCTGGAAAACTACGGCGTGCAGGTCATGTCCATCGGGTTCCTGGTGGACGCCGATGAAGCCATGATCTGGCGCGGCCCCATGGCCGTGCAGGCGCTTGAACAGCTCTTGCGCAAAACCAACTGGAAGAATCTCGATTACCTGGTCATCGACATGCCGCCGGGCACGGGCGACATTCACCTCACGCTCAGCCAGAAAGTGCCGGTCACCGGCGCGGTGGTCGTCACCACGCCGCAGGATATCGCCCTGCTGGACGCGCGCAAGGGCGTGAAGATGTTCGAGAAGGTCGGTGTCCCGATCCTGGGCGTGGTCGAGAACATGGCGGTGCACGTCTGTAGCCAGTGCGGGCACGTCGAACACATTTTCGGCTCGGGCGGCGGCCAGAAAATGGCGGCGGACTATGGCTTGGCCTATCTGGGCGCGCTGCCGCTGGACATCGATATCCGCCTCCAGGCCGACAGCGGGCGGCCTTCGGTGGTCTTCGACCCCGACGGCGAAGTCGCGGGCCTGTACAAATCCCTGGCGCGCCAGGTGGCCGTGGCCGTGGCGGACATGGACAAGGACTACTCCGCGAAATTCTCGGCCATCGCCATCAAGCGGGCGTGACGGAAGACGCTCATGGAAACCTTGCCGCCCCTCCCCCTCACGCTGGAAGTCGCCGTGCTGATGCGCAAAGAACGCATCACCGGCCCCATGAGCCGCTGGCAGGATTGGCGGTGGGTGCTCGAAGACGTAGTGGTCAACGAACCGGGGTTCGGCGAAGCGCCGCGCCTGCTCTACCGGGATGACGCCCAGGAGCGCTGGCTGCATCCGGGCTTCACCGTGCGCCTCTTCAAGGACGACGCGGAAGGCTATCTGCTCAACGCCTCCGCCCCGGCGCCCTGTTGGTTCGTGCTGTGGCGCATGGAGGAAAGCCCTTCCGTGGCCGAGGAATGCCTGGCGCGCCCGGAAATCGTCACCTTGAGCTATCACGATGCCGGGCGTTGGCTGGACGCCCAGGAAACCGTGGAGCAGATACCCGCGCCGCCCGATATCGTGGCGTGGATCAAGGCATTCGTGGCCACCTACTACGTGCCCGAGCCCAAGCGGCGCCGCCGCCCGGCCAGCTTCCAATCGCTGCAGGACCGCTTCGGCAACCCGGCCTCCGTCACCACCCACAAGAAATTCGGCGGCGAGCAACCATGAACGAAGAACGCCGTTCAGGCTTCCTGCATCGCTGGTCGCGCAGGAAAATCGAGGCGCGGGCAGGCGCAAGCCTGGAAGAAGCGCCGGCGCCCGCAGGCGAAGCCGAGGAGACGCCCGCGGCCGACGCAATGCCGCTTGTCCAGCCCGAGCAGCCCCCGCTGCCCCAGGCCGAGCCCGAGCTCCCCACGATGGACGACGTCCGCGCGCTCACGCCCGACTCAGATTTCAGCCGCTTCGTGATCCGCGGCGTGACGCCCGAGGTCAAGAACGCGGCGCTCAAGAAGCTGTTTTCAGACCCGCATTACAACGTGATGGACGGGCTGGATACCTATATAGACGACTATTCGCAGCTGGCGCCGCTGCCGGAATCCGCCCTGCGCAAGATGGCCGTATCCAAGGTCCTCGGCTTTTTCGAGGAAGAGGCGCGCTGCGCCGCCGACCTGACCGCCGCAAAACAAGCGAACCCGGCGCCCGCCTGCGGAAACGAGCCGGAAACGCATGAGCCCGGCACGGCGGAAGCGGGCGGCGACGCCGTCTCCGCCTTGTCCCCGCCCGCCGATTCCCCCGCCGGCCTCCCGTCCGCCACCGTGCCGGAGCCGACAGCCAGAACCAAGCCATGACGACACTCATCTGCGACTGCAACCGCACCATGCCTCTGGCGCCCGACGCGCTGGGCAAGGCGCTGGGCGAAACCCTCACCCTGCATTCCACGCTATGCCGCCGCGACGCTGGCGCCTTCCAGCAAGCCATACGCGGCGAAAGCGATGTGGTGGTGGCCTGTACGCAGGAAAAGCGCCTGTTCGCGGAGCTCGGCGCCGCCACCGAAGGCGCGGCTGCCCCCGTGAAATTCATCAATATCCGCGAGACCGGCGGCTGGAGCCGGGACGCCAGCCAGGCCATGCCGAAGCTCGCGGCGCTGCTTGCGGCCGCCCACCTGCCCGACCCGGACCCCGTTGCGACCGTCACGTACAAGAGCGCGGGCCGCCTGTTGATCATCGGCCCGCTGGATCGGGCAGAACAGGCCGCCGCCTTGCTCGACGACGTGCTGAACGTGACGATATTTGCCCAAGGCTTCGGCGAACTCGGCGGCGCCCAGGACCGGCGGTTTCCCGTCCTGTCCGGCCGCCTGAACGCCGTTACCGGCTGGCTGGGCGCCTTCGAAGCGCAATGGACCCAGGACAACCCCATCGACCTGGATCTCTGCACGCGCTGCAACGCTTGTCTGGCAGCCTGTCCGGAAGGCGCCATCGGGCTGGACTACCAGGTCGACGTCGGGCGATGCCAGTCACACCGCGACTGCGTCGCCTCCTGTCAGGTGGCGGGCGCGATCGATTTCAGCCGCCCGCCGGAAACCTACGCGGAAACCTTCGATCTGGTGCTGAACGTCGGCACGCATCCCGTTTTCACCCGCCATGCGCCGCCGCAAGGCTATTTCACCTGGGACGGCGCCGATCCGCGCGTGTTATTGCGGCTGCGCGACATGGTCGGCGAGTTCGAGAAGCCCAAATTCTTCGACTACAAGCAGAAGCTCTGCGCCCACAGCCGCAACGGCACCGTGGGCTGCGACGCCTGCGTGCAGATCTGCTCCGCCGAAGCCATCTCCAGCGATGTCCGCAATCAGCAGATAAAGGTGAACCCCAATCTGTGCGTCGGCTGTGGCGCCTGCACCACCGTCTGCCCGACCGGGGCGATCAGCTACAGCTACCCCCGCTCGACCGACCAGGGCGCGCGCCTGCGCACGCTGCTGTCGACCTATGCCCGGGCGGGAGGCCGGGACGCCATCGTGCTCTTGCACAGTCAGGACCGCGGCCAGGACCTCATCGGCCAACTCGGCCGCGCCGCCGCGCTGGGCGTGGCCCATGGCGTTCCGGCCAACGTCATCCCGGTATCGCTCTGGCACACCGCGAGCCTGGGCGCCGATCTTTGGCTGTCGGCCGTGGCCTATGGCGCCAGCCAGATCGCCGTGCTGACCACCGGGGAAGAGGCGCCTCAATACCTGGACGGCCTGGCCGCGCAGATGGACGTGGCGCAAGCCGTGCTCAGCGGCCTGGGCTACGCCGGGAGGCATCTGCACCTGCTCCGCGAATCCGACGCGGCGGGGCTGGACCGGGCCCTGCTTGCCCTGGCCGGCAACAGTCCGCAGGCGCCCGGCGAACACGCCCGCCACGCCGTGGCGCCGGAGAAACGCACCACGCTGGAACTGGCGCTGGACCACCTGATCGCCCATGCTCCGGCGCCGCTGCCGCAGGCCATCGCGCTGCCGGCCGGCGCCCCCGGCGCGGGCGCCGCGCTGGGCGGGCTGGAAGTCGATAGCGAACGCTGCACGCTTTGCATGAGTTGCGTGGGCGCCTGCCCGTCCAGCGCTCTCCTGGACAACCCCCAGGCGCCGCAGCTGCGTTTCCTGGAGAAGAACTGCGTGCAGTGCGGCCTGTGCGTCACCACCTGTCCCGAACAGGCGATCACGCTGACGCCCCGCCTGTTGCTGACGCCGCAGCGCAAGGAAGCCGTCGTCGTCAACGAGACTCAGCCCTTTCACTGCGTGCGCTGCAACAAGCCCTTTGGCACGGTCAAGGGGGTCGAAGCCATGCTCGGCCGGCTGGCGGGGCACGCCATGTTCCAAGGGGCGGCGCTCGAACGCCTGAAGATGTGCGGCGACTGCCGCGTCATCGAACTGTACTCGTCCGAAAACGAAACCAAGATCACGCAACTATGACCGTTTCCGTCTCCGCCGCCATCTCCCCCCCGTCGGATTTCGACGAGGAAGTCGCCCGCGCCGACATATACGGCCTGCTGGCGCAACTGTTCTATGCTCCCCCGCCGCCCGACCTGCTGGAAGCCCTGCGCAAGGCCGAACCGCATGCCCCGGACTCGGGCAGTTTCCTCGAAGCCCCGTGGCAGGACCTGGTGCGCGAGGCCCAGGCCATGGACGACGCGGCCGTTGCGGCCGAGTACGACACGCTGTTCGGCGGCATGGGAAAACCGGAGGTTTATCTATTCGGTTCGCACTACCTGACCGGCTTCCTGAACGAAAAGCCCCTGGTCGGCCTGCGCAACGACCTGCAGGCGCTGGGCCTGGCGCGCGACGCCTCCGTGTCCGAAACCGAGGATCACATCGCCTTTCTGTGCGAGGTCATGCGCTACCTGATCGCCGGCGAGGATGCCGGCGTGTCCAACCTGGCCCGCCAGCGCGAGTTCTTCGGCACGCACATCCAGCCCTGGGTGCACGACATGGTCGCCGCCATTGGCGCCCACCCCGCCGCGCGCTTCTATGCGCGGTCGGCGGCCTTCCTCCAGGCATTCGCGAATGTCGAGGCCCAAGGATTCGACATGCTGGGATAGCCGGCCCGACATGAATTGATTCCCGTCTGCAATTCGGCATTCACTATTGTGCGGTGCAACTTGCGGTTCGCCCGTCAGGCGGTTGTCCTGCCCTGGGGCACGGGGTACATTATGCAAAGAATTTCATAGCTAAATACCAGGAGACGACCATGTCGCAAAGCCCGACCAATCGTTCGCGCCGCAAATTCTTCGCGGGTACGGCCACGGTAGGCGCCGCCGCTGTCGGGGCCGTCGTCCTCCCCGGTGTACAGGCCAGGCCGGCTGCCACGGATGCGCAGCCCGCGCCCGAACAGGGCGGCGGCTACCGACTGAGCGAACACGTCAAGCGTTACTACAAGACCACCCTCGTTTGATACGGAGCCCGGCATGTTGCTGACCAAGAAAACCAGCGGAGCCGCTGCGGGCGCCTCCGAGTCGCGATTCGTTCAAAGCCTGCGCCGCGGCATGGCGCAAGCGCTGCCCACCATGGACCGCCGTGCCTTCCTGCGCCGCTCGGGGCTGGGCGTGGGCGCGGGCCTTGCCGCCACCCAGCTGTCGCTGCTCAAGCGCGCGGAGGCGGCCGAAGGCAAGAACGGGGTGGCTACCGGCAATACCAAGATCGAAGTGCGCCGCACCGTCTGTACGCACTGTTCCGTGGGCTGCGCGGTGGACGCCGTCGTCGAGAACGGCGTCTGGGTGCGCCAGGAGCCGGTGTTCGACTCGCCCATCAACCTGGGCGCGCACTGCGCCAAGGGCGCTTCCGTGCGCGAGCACGGGCACGGCGAGCACCGCCTGCGCTATCCCATGAAGCTGGTCAACGGCAAATACCAGCGCATCAGCTGGGACACCGCCTACGCCGAGATCACCGCCAAGCTGATGCAATTGCGCAAGGAGAGCGGCCCCGACTCGGTCTACTGGATCGGCTCTTCCAAGCACAACAACGAGCAATCGTATCTGCTGCGCAAATTCGTCAGCTTCTGGGGCAGCAACAACTGCGATCACCAGGCCCGCATCTGCCACTCGACCACGGTGGCCGGCGTTGCGAATACGTGGGGCTACGGCGCCATGACCAATTCGTACAACGACATGCAGAACTCCAAGGTGGCGCTGTACATCGGCTCGAACGCCGCCGAAGCGCACCCGGTATCGATGCTGCACATGCTGCACGCCAAGGAAACCGGCTGCAAGATGATCGTGGTCGACCCGCGCTTCACCCGCACGGCGGCCAAGGCCGACCAATACGTGCGCATCCGCTCGGGCACCGACATTCCCTTCCTGTTCGGCCTGCTGTACCACGTCTTCAAGAACGGCTGGGAAGACAAGGCGTACATCGACGCGCGCGTCTACGGCATGGACCAGGTCAAGGCCGACATCCTGGCCAAATGGACGCCGGACAAGGTCCAGGACGCCTGTGGCGTCGATGAGGCGACCATGTTCAAGGTGGCCAAGACCATGCACGAAAACCGGCCCGGCACCCTGGTGTGGTGCATGGGCCAGACCCAGCACTCGATCGGCAACGCCATGGTGCGCGCGTCCTGTATCGTGCAGCTGGCGCTGGGCAACGTCGGCAAGTCCGGCGGCGGCGCCAACATCTTCCGCGGCCACGACAACGTGCAAGGCGCCACCGACGTCGGCCCCAACCCGGACTCGCTGCCGGGGTACTACGGCCTGGCCGAAGGTTCCTGGAAGCACTTCGCCCACACCTGGGGCGTCGACTACGAATGGATCAAGGGCCGCTACGCGTCGCCGGCCATGATGACCAAGCCGGGCATCACCGTGTCGCGCTGGATCGACGGCGTGCTCGAAAACCCCGACCTCATCGACCAGGAAACCAATCTGCGCGCCGTGTTCTATTGGGGGCACGCGCCCAACTCGCAGACGCGCGGGCTGGAAATGAAGCGCGCCATGGACAAGCTGGATCTCCTGGTGGTGGTCGATCCCTATCCGTCGGCAACCGCGGCGATGGCCGCCATGCCCGGCAAGGCGGAAGACCTCAACCCCAACCGGGCGGTCTATCTGCTGCCCGCCGCGACGCAGTTCGAGACCAACGGCAGCTGCACCGCGTCGAACCGTTCGCTGCAATGGCGCGAAAAGGTCATCGAACCGCTGTGGGAAAGCCGCAGCGACCACATGATCATGTACCAGCTTGCCGAGAAACTGGGCTTCGGCAAGGAACTCTGCAAGAACTACAAGATGCAGAAGGTCAAGGACATGGACGAGCCGGTCGTCGAGGACATCCTGCGCGAGATCAACGCCACGTGCTGGACCATCGGCTACACCGGCCAGAGCCCCGAACGCCTGAAGGCGCACATGCGCAACATGCAGATGTTCGACGTGAAAACCTTGCGCGCCAAGGGCGGCAAGGACGCCGAAACCGGATACGACCTGACGGGCGACTATTTTGGCCTGCCCTGGCCCTGTTGGGGCACGCCAGGCCTGAAACACCCCGGCACGGCCAATCTGTACGACACCAGCCTGAACGTCATGGACGGCGGCGGCAATTTCCGCGCCAACTTCGGCGTTGAACGCAACGGCGTGAACCTGCTGGCCGAGGACGGCTCGCACTCCAAGGGCGCAGACCTCACCACCGGGTATCCGGAATTCGACCACGTGCTGCTGAAGAAGCTGGGCTGGTGGGACGATCTCACCGCCGAGGAGAAGGCCGCGGCGGAAGGCAAGAACTGGAAGACCGACCCCTCCGGCGGCATCATCCGCGTGGTCATGAAAGTACACGGCTGCTACCCCTTCGGCAACGCCAAGGCGCGCGCCGTGGTCTGGAACTTCCCCGACGCGATTCCGCAGCACCGCGAGCCGATCTACGGCACACGCCCGGATCTGGTCGAGAAGTACCCGGCCCAGGCCGACCTCAAGACCTTCTGGCGCCTGCCCACGCTGTACACCTCGCTGCAGAAGAAGAACGTCGCGGAAAAGCTGTACGAAAAATTCCCGCTCATCCTCACCTCGGGCCGCCTGGTCGAATACGAGGGCGGCGGCGAGGAAACGCGCTCCAATCCGTGGCTGGCCGAACTGCAACAGGAAATGTTCGTCGAGCTCAATCCCAAGGCGGCCGCCGATCGCGGCATCCGCAACGGCGATCGCTGCTGGGTCGTGACGCCCACGGGCGCGCGCCTGAACGTGCAGGCCCTGGTCACGGAGCGCGTGGGCGCCGACACCGCCTTCATGCCCTTCCACTTCTCGGGCCGCTGGCAAGGCCAGGATATGCTCGCGCACTATCCGGAAGGCGCCGCGCCCATCGTGCGCGGCGAGGCCGTGAACACCGGCACCACGTACGGCTACGACTCCGTGACGATGATGCAGGAAACCAAGACCACCATCTGCAACATAGAAAGAGCTTAAGGAGAGCGCAATGGCTCGCATGAAATTTGTCTGTGATGCGGAACGGTGTATCGAATGCAACAGCTGCGTCACCGCCTGCAAGAACGAGCATGAAGTCCCCTGGGGGGTCAACCGCCGCCGCGTGGTCACGCTCAATGATGGCGTGCCGGGCGAGAAGTCCATCTCGGTGGCCTGCATGCATTGCAGCGATGCGCCCTGCATGGCGGTCTGTCCCGTGAACTGCTTCTATCGCACCGACGAAGGCGTGGTCCTGCATAACAAGGACACCTGTATCGGCTGCGGCTACTGCTCCTACGCCTGTCCTTTCGGCGCCCCGCAATTCCCCTCCGAGGGCAATTTCGGCGTGCGCGGCAAGATGGACAAGTGCACGTTCTGCGCGGGCGGACCCGAGGAACACGGCAGCGCGGCCGAATTCGAGAAGTACGGGCGCAACCGCCTGGCCGAAGGGAAGCTGCCGGCCTGTGCCGAGATGTGCTCGACCAAGGCCCTGCTGGCTGGCGACGGCGACGTGGTGGCCGACATCTTCCGCACCCGCGTCGTGCATCGCGGCAAGGGCGCCGAAGTCTGGGGCTGGGGCACCGCCTACGGCTCGCAGCAGGCGGGCCAGCCGCCCGCCGGTCAACCGCAATCCCAACCCGCGAAGGCCAAGCCATGAACGCCCGCCTCGCCCTCATGGCCACCGCCCTGCTTCTGCTGTCGGCCTGCAGCGAACCCTCCCAGGAATTGCACTCCGGCAATGTCGGCAAGCCTTACTACGACGGAACGGGCAGCAATTTCATGGCCGCGGGCTGGAAGCCAGGCGACAAGAACAGTTGGCAGCAAGAGATGAAGACCCGCACTCAGCGGGGCCAGAACGAATACACGCGAGTGTATTGATCGGGAGCTTGCCATGATACGGTCACTAATCGCGGCACTGGTGATCAGCACGTCGGCCCTGGCGCCGGCTGTTGCCCAGAACGCCCCCTCGCAGCCGCCCGCCGGCGCGCTGGGCGGCATCCAGAGCGCCAACATCTTCGAGGTCAAGCCCGACGCCAACGAGTTGCCGGGCTATGCCGAGCAGACCAATGCAGAGCGCGCCAAGGTCCAGCCGGGCAACAATGCGCCCATGTGGCGCAAGGTCAATTCCGGGGAGCCCGGCTATTCCAGCCTGCCGCACAGCCAGGCGCCCGAGGCCGGCGTCCTGATCCAGCGATTCGTGCAGTATCCCGGCTCGACGTTCACGACCGCCGGCGAAGCATGGCGCCAGGTCCGCAACCACTGGATCATTCCCTACGGCGGCGGCCTGCTGCTCATCGTCCTGGTCGCCATATTGCTGTTCTTCCTGGGCAAGGGCTCGATCAAGCTGCGCGAGGCGCCGACCGGCCGCCGCATCGAGCGCTTCACCTACTTCGAGCGCGCCGCGCACTGGGTCAACGCAACGGCCTTCGTGATCCTGGCGATCTCGGGGATCGTGATGGCCTTCGGCAAGTTCTTCCTGCTGCCCATCATGGGCAGCGCCCTGTACGGCTGGATGACCTGGGTCCTGAAAACCACGCACAACTTCGTCGGGCCGGTGTTCGCCGTGTCTCTCGTCGTGGTGCTGCTGACCTTCATCAAGGACAACATCCCCCGCCGCTACGATCTGATCTGGCTCAAGAAGGGCGGAGGCCTCCTGAGAACGGCGCACGTGCCGTCGCACCGCTTCAACGCCGGCGAAAAAATCATGTTCTGGGGCGGGATGATGTTCCTGGGCCTGATCGCGGTCCTGTCGGGCCTGTTCCTGGACAAGGTCGCGCCCGGCCTGGATTACTCGCGCGGCAATATGCAGATCGCCCACATGGTCCACGCCGTGTCGGTCATCCTCATGACCTGCATGATCATGGGCCATATCTATCTGGGCACCATCGGCATGCAGGGCGCGTTCAAGGCCATGAAGACCGGCTATGTCGACGAGGCCTGGGCGCGCGAACACCATGAGCTCTGGTACGACGACATCCAGGCCGGCAAGATCCCCGCCCAGCGCACGCCAGACAAAGGCGCCAAATCGCGCCCCACCCGCCCAGCCGGCGCCTGACGGCCCGGCGCAAGGAGTCCGCATGAAAAAGATCGCCGCAATACTCCTCGTGCTGGGCGCCGCGCCGGTGGCCCATGCCAAGCTTCCCCCTCCCAGCGCCGAAGCCCAGGCGCGCGCGGCCGAGACCGCGGCCAAGGCCGCCTGGTCGGCCAAGGTGGACGCTTACAAGCTCTGCCAGGCGCAGGATCGGGTCGCCGCCCTGTACTATGAAAAAACCAAGGCCGCCGGCAAAACCACCCGTCCGCCCATGGCCACGGCCGGCTGCCAAGACCCCGGGCCCTTCGCCTATACCCGGCCCGAGGAAAAGCCGCGCGAAGCCTCCGGCGCCCACTCCCCCGCGGGCACGGCCACGCAGCCGCCCAGCACCGGCACGCCGGCCGCCGACGGCAAGCCCAAGCCCTGAATCCCGTTGCGAACATCGGGCCCGGCCCTTGCGCGCCGGGCCTTTTGTTTTAGACTTGGCCGGTTGCCCCCGGCTCCGAGCCGCCGACTTGCGTCCGCCCCATGACACACCCGCTTCCTCGCATGACCGCCGCCCGCGCCCCGCTGACCCGCGAAGTCGGCGTCGTCAACGAACACGGCCAGCGCGAATCCCTGTTCATTCCGGCCGAGCGTCCGCTCACCATCTACGTGGATCGCCGTGAAATCGTCACTCTGATGACCCTGGGCGCCATGCCCGAGCTTCTGGTGCTGGGATACCTGCGCAACCAGCGCCTCGTGCGGGAACTGGACGAAGTCCTCACCGTGACCGTGGATTGGGAAGTCAATGCGGCCGCGGTGGAAACCCGCCACGGCATCGCCGACATCGAAGCCCGCACGAAAAAGCGCGTCGTCACGACCGGCTGCGGCCAGGGCAGCGTATTCGGCGACCTGATGGGCGAAATCGACGGCATCCGCCTGGCGCCGCAGGCGCGCCTGGGCCAGGACGAACTGTACGGCCTGCTCAACGCCATACGCGTGCAGGAAACCACCTACAAATCGGCCGGATCGGTGCATGGCTGCGCGCTGTTCCGGGGCTCGGAAATGCTCATGTTCGTCGAGGATGTCGGCCGCCACAACGCCATCGATACGATCGCCGGCTGGATGTGGCTGCAAGGCGCGCAGGGCCAGGACGGCGCCGACAAGGTGTTCTACACCACCGGCCGCCTGACGAGCGAAATGGTCATGAAGTCGGCGCAGATGGGGGTGCCCATCGTGGTTTCACGCAGCGGCATCACGCAGATGGGCTATGAAATCGCGGAGCAGCTGGGCCTGTGCGCCATCGGGCGCGCCATCAACAAGCGCTTCATTTGCTACACCGCCCCCGAGCGCCTGCTGCTGCAACCCGAGCTGGCCGCGGAACGCTTCCCGCCGGCCGCCGGCTGATCTCCCCGCGCCTCAGCGGCCAGCGGCCTTGCCCGGCCTCGCGCCGGCGGAGCGCCGCTTGGGCTTGCCACCGAAATCCCACCACGGCAGCATGCGCCGCAGCGACAGCACCTCGCCGCTGTTCGTCGGGGTATACCCTGGCATCCGGGCGAGCAACGCCTGCCATGTTTCGCTGCGCAGGATTTCCATCAACGCCTGGGTCGACGGCTGGTCCAGCGTCGATTTCAGGCACACCAGGAAATAGTTCTCCCTGACGAGCGGCACGAAATCCAGGCGCTCACGCAGCGCCGCCGAGGCGATTCCCAGGCCTGCGTCCGCGCCGCCCGAGGCCACCGCATGCGCCACGGCCTTGTGCGAAGGTTCGGTGCGCTGATAGCCATCGATGGCCTGGGGATCGATGCCGGCCTCTTCGAGCAACTCGTCAAACAGCACCCGCGTGCCCGTGCCCAGCGCGCGGTTCACGTAGCGCAGGCCCGGTTGGAGCAGGTCCTGGATGCCGCCCAGGCCCCTGGGGTTGCCGCGAGGCACGATCAGCCCTTGTTCGCGCTGGGCGAAACCAATGATCTTGTGCAGCCCTGGCTGCAGCAGAGGTTTGTAGGCCCTTTCGCTGCGCGACCCCGGCTTCGGCTGCTGGCGGGTGTGGAATCCCGCCATGACGCAGCGGCCTTCGTTGAGCGCGCTGATGGCGTCCAGGCTGCCCGCGTAACGCACGTCCAGATGCAGCTTGGCCGAAGCAACGGCATGCTCCTGCAGGGCGGCCAGGGCGTCGTCGTGACTCGCGTAGAGCGGCACCACATGCGCGGCATTGTCGAAGGCCACCGCGAAGGTGCGCTCCAATTCGGCGCGCAGCGCGCTGATCTGGGGAGCCAGCCGGGCCTGGGCCTGGCGCTCGGCCCACAGCAGTTTTTCGCCGAACTCGTTCAGGCGGGCGGGCTGGCCCTTGTCCCAGACGATCAGGGTGCGCCCCAACGTCTGCTCCCAGCGCTTCAGTTCGCCCCATACGTGCCGGTACGACAGGCCCAGCGCCTTGGCCGCGGCCGAGATCGATCCGTGCTCGCGCACCGCGAACAGCAAGTCCATCAGGGCGTTGCGGATCAGGGCTGGTTGCGCGCCGCTGGCGCCCAGCAGATAGGTAAGTTCAATGCTATGCACGGCGGCGAGTATGCCTCAAAAAGCCCCCCCGCGCTGTACCCGCCTTGCGGGTTTCCTGCCTCCCAAGAGGCGTTTTTGTCTCGGGACGGCCCGGTGACAAAAACCGCGGATTACATCGCAGCAGCGTAGCGCAAAGCCGGGCGCATCGCTATGCAATCCGCTTCATATGGCCCGCCGGCAACGCATACGATACCCTGCCCCGGGGATACAGGGGAAAACAGGCATGAACACACTTCTGGAGAGCGTGCAGACTGCGCTGCGGCTCATCGTCTCGCTCGATCCGGTCCTGCTGGCCATCGTCGGACGTTCGCTGGCAGTCAGCGTCACTGCCTGCATCCTGGCCTGTACGTTGGGCATGGCCGCCGGCGCCTGGCTGAGCGTCGCCGCCTTTCGCGGAAAGGCGGCCGTCCTGACCCTGCTCAATACCTCGCTGGCCCTGCCCTCGGTGGTGGTCGGCCTGATTGTCTATCTGCTGCTGTCGCATTCCGGCCCCTTGGGATTCCTGGGCTGGCTTTTCTCCTTCAAGGCCATGGTGCTGGCGCAGACGATTCTCGTACTGCCCTTCGTCACCGCCCTGGTCCGCCAGGCAGTGGGCGACGCCGAGGCCGACCATGGCGAGCAATTGCGCTCCCTGGGCGCTCCGGCCTCGATGCGAGGCCTGTTGTTGCTGTGGGACGAGCGCTTCGCCCTCGTCACCATCGTGATCGCGGCTTTCGGGCGCGCCATCTCCGAAGTCGGGGCGGTCATGGTGGTCGGCGGCAATATCGACGGCTACACCCGCGTAATGACCACCGCGATCGCCCTGGAAACCAGCAAGGGCGACCTGCCCATGGCGATGGCGCTGGGCCTGGTGCTGCTGACCGTCGTGCTGGCGCTCAATATCCTCGGCGCCATGGTGCGGCGCTGGCGCGAGCAGCGCGACGCGGGCGGCGCGTCGATCCTCGCGCGGGAAGCGCTATGAGCGCGCTGTTCGAACTGGACGGGGTCCACGTGCGCTATGGCGCCGTCCACGCCCTGCGCGACCTGCGGCTCACCATCGGCGCCGGCGAGCGCGTGGCGCTGGTGGGCGCCAACGGCAGCGGCAAGAGCACGTTGCTGCGCGTCCTCCATGGACTGGCCCGCCCCAGTTCCGGCCGGGCGCGCTGCCTGCCCACGAACCGCCAGGCGATGCTGTTCCAGCATCCTTATATGTTGCGTACCTCGGCCCTGAACAACGTCGCGCTGGGCCTGTGGCTGCGCGGCACGGCCTGGCGCCAGGCGCGCAAGCGCGCCGCCCAGGCGCTGGATCAGGTCGAGATGGGTGAATTGGCCGGACGCAATGCGCGCAGCCTGTCCGGCGGCCAGAAGCAGCGCCTGGCGCTGGCGCGCGCGTGGGCGCAATCGCCGGAAGCCATGCTGCTGGACGAGCCGACCGCCAGCCTGGATCCGCACTCCAAGCGCGAAGTCGAGAACCTGATGCAACGCTTCAGCGCCGGCCAGTCTGCCACCATGGTTTTCGCCAGCCACAACCTCGGCCAGGTCCAACGCCTGGCCGACCGCGTCGTCTATCTGGACCACGGCCGGATCCTGGCCGACCTGCCCGTGCACGATTTCTTCAATGGCCCGCTGCCCGAAACCGCGAGTCTGTTCCTCAAAGGAGAACGCATCCTATGAATCTGCTCACCCCCCTTAAATACGGCGCCGCGTTCACCGGGCTGTCCGCGGCATTCGCCATGGCTCCCGTCAAGGCCGAGACCATCACGATGGCCTCTACCACCTCTACCGAACAGTCTGGCCTGTTCGCTCATCTGCTGCCCGCCTTCAAGACCGCCAGCGGCATCGACGTCAAGGTCGTCGCCCAGGGCACCGGCCAGGCCCTGGACACCGCCCGCCGCGGCGACGCCGACGTGGTCTTCGTGCACGATCAGGCCGCTGAAGAGAAGTTCGTATCCGAAGGCTTCTCGGTCAAGCGGTATCCCGTCATGTACAACGACTTCGTCCTCATCGGCCCTTCGGCGGACCCGGCGGGCGCGAAGGGCAACGACATCGTCGCGGCCCTGAACAAGCTGGCCGCCGCCAACGCTTCCTTCATCTCCCGCGGAGACAAGAGCGGCACGCACGCGGCCGAACTGCGCTACTGGAAGCAGGCGGGTCTGGACAACAAGGGAACGGGCTACAAGGAGTGCGGCTGCGGCATGGGTCCGGCGTTGAACATGGCGTCGTCGATGAACGCCTATGTCCTGTCGGACCGGGGCACCTGGCTCAGCTTCAAGAATCCGGGCGACCTGAAAGTGCTGGTCGAGGGCGACAAGAAACTGTTCAACCAGTATGGCGTGATGGTGGTCAATCCGGCCAAGCACGCGCATGTGAAATCGGCAGCCGCCCAGAAGTTCGCCGACTGGGTGACCTCCAAGGCCGGGCAGGACACGATCGCCAGCTACAAGATCAACGGCCAGCAGCTGTTCTTTCCGAACGCCGACCAATAGCGGCAGTGGGCGCGCGTCAGGCCACGGACGCCAGCACCCGTTCCAGGGGCCAGGCATGCGCCTGGACCAGGTCCGCCACGGCTTCGTAGTCGTTCAGGCCGACCCAGGGCAGGCCGCCGCCGGAAGGCGGCGGCACATCGCTGGCGATGGCGCCGATGCTCGCGTCCTCCGGATAGAGCCAGGGCTTCGCGTTGGCTTGGCGGTGCACTTCGATCTTGATGTGCGGATTGCGCTTGAAGCCCTCGATGAGCACCAGGTCGACGACGCTCATGCGGCCCAGCAGTTCGCCCAGCCCCGGCTCCGGCTCGCCGCGCAATTCATGCATGATCGCCCAGCGAGCCGAAGAGGCCACCAGCACCTCGCTCGCGCCGGCCTCGCGGTGCAGGTAGGAGTCCTTGCCCGGATGGTCGATGTCGAAAGCATGATGGGCATGCTTGAGCGTCGATACGCTCAGGCCACGGGATTTCAGCACGGGAATCAGGCGCGTCAGCAACTGCGTCTTGCCCGCGCCGCTCCATCCGGCAAAACCTATCACTCGGGTCATCCGGCGCCTCAGATCAAGCCATCGAACGGCAGTACGTCGACATATTCGCCCGCGGCGATATTGCCTTGTTCATGCCCCAATACCAGCAGACCGTTGGCCTGGCTCATGCTGCGCAGGATGCCCGAGCCCTGCGAGCCCGTGATGGCCGCCTGCCAGCCGCCATCTTCCGCGCGCGTAACGATGGCGCGCTGGTACTCCGTGCGGCCGGGCTTCTTGCGTATGGGCTTGGGCGTCACGCAGCGCAGAAGGGGCAGCGCTTGCGGCTCCGCGCCCCCCATGGCCAGGAGCGCGTCGCGCACCAGCGCGTAGAAAGTCACCATGACGGCCACCGGATTGCCCGGCAGGCCGAAAAGAATGGCTTGCCCGATGCGCCCGATGGCCAGGGGCCGCCCCGGCCGCATGGCGATCTTCCAGAACAGCACATCGCCCAGGCGCGCCATGACTTTCTTGGTGTAATCGGCTTCGCCCACGCTGACGCCGCCGGACGTGATGACGACATCGGCGTTGGCGGCCGCTGCCGCAAAGGCCTCTTCCAGTGTGGCCTCGTCGTCGCGCACCACGCCCATGTCGAGTATTTCCACGCCCAGGCGCTGCAACATGCACCACAGTGTGTAGCGATTGCTGTCGTATACGCAGCCTTCGTCCAACGGCTCTCCGATGGAGCGCAGCTCATTGCCGGTGGAAAAGAACGCCACCCGCACGCGGCGCCGCACGGGAACCTCGCCCCGCCCCAGCGAGGCCAGCATGCCGATATCGGCCGGACGCAGCACGCGGCCCGCCGAGAGGGCAGGCTCGCCGCGCGCCAGGTCTTCGCCCGCCAGGCGGCGATTGTCTCCCTGGCGCAGTATGCCCGCCGGGATGACGACGGCCCCGTTCTCCTGCCGCACGAATTCCTGGGGCACCACGGTATCCAGGCCGGCCGGCATGACTGCGCCGGTCATGATGCGCACGCACTGCCCGGAGCCCGCCACGCCCTCGAATTTCTCGCCCGCCAATCCGCTGCCCGCGACATGCAGGACGGTATCGCCGTCGGCACGCAAGTCCGCGCCCCTCAGGGCATAGCCGTCCATGGCCGAATTGTCGTGGGCGGGGACGTCGATGTCGGAAATGATGTCGCGGGCCAGCGTGCGGCCCAGCGCCGCGCGCAGGGGCAACACCTCGATGGCGTTCAGGCGCGGGACCAGGCGGTCGATGAACTCCCGCGCCCGGTCGATGGGCAGCGCGTTCGGGTCGTAGCCGTCGACGCAGGAGGCAATGGCCGCGAGGGTCGCAGGACGGTCGGTAATCATGATTGAAGCTGCTGCAATTCGGTTAGGGTGTTGGCGCCGGCAAAGGCATGCGCATCCTCGAACACGACCTCCACGCAGGCGTGGCTGGCGGTCCAGATGTCGATCTTTCTCTGACCGCTGTCCAGGAACGCCAGCAGGCTGCCCAGCAATGCGGTCTTGAGCAGGCAAAACACCGGTTGGGTTCGCGTTACGCCGTCCTCGCGCGTGGCGACCATGGCGATGTCGGCCCCGGCCTCTTGGAGGGCCGCCGCCAGGCGCTCCACCATGTCCGGCGGGAACAGCGGCGAATCGCAGGGCACGGTGACCAGGTATTCGGTTTCGCAGCGCTCCAGCCCCGCGGCGAAACCCGCCAGCGGCCCGGCGAAATCGGCCGAGGCGTCAGGCCATACGGGCGCGCCGAGGGATTCGTACGCGGACAGGTTGCGGTTCGCGTTGATCATGATCTCGCCGACCTGCGGCCCCAGGCGCAGCAAGGCATGCATCGCCAGGGGAATGCCCTGGAAATTCTGCAACCCCTTGTCCACGCCCCCCATGCGGCTACCTCGCCCGCCGGCCAGGATCAACCCGGTGATTTGGCTTTTATTTATCATCACGCTCACGAGTTCCGGCCGCGCATGCGGCCCTGCGGTCATAGCAGCCAGTATAGCGGCTGGCGTCCCGTCTATCGCCCCTACAGGCGAAGCCAGCCGCGTCTCGCGGCGTAGTGCAGCGCACAGCCCAGGAGAAAACCCGCGGCCACGTTCCAGATGCAGACGGCCGCGCTGGCCAGCACCACCGCGCGCTCCGTCCGTGCCTCCGGCAGCTGGCCGTTGCCCACCGCCAGCTGCAGGCCGGTAATGAATAGCAGCACGCCCAGCACGGCGGGCGGAAACAGCTGGAACAGCGTCACCACCGTGCCGCTGAAGAACAGCGCCAGAACGAGCAGCAGCCCGCCCAGGATCACCACCGAACCGCCAGTGCGCGCGCCGAACGCCACGTGGCCGGCCATGCCGCCCGCGCCATGGCACATCGGCACCCCTCCGCTCACGCCCGCGAACAGGTTCATCAGCCCCGTGGAGAAGGCAATCCCGCTTTCGGAAACGGGACGCTCGGGAAAGAGCCGGTTGTTTTCCCGGCTGATGGCGAGGATGGCGTTGCCCAGCGTCAGCGGGATCTGGGGCAGGACCAGCAAGACGATGGCGACGAAGACCTGGTTCCAGTCCAGCTCGCCCAATTCCCAGCTCGGCAGGCGCAGGGACGGCGGCGCCGACACCAGCTCGCTCAGCAGCGCAGGCTGGCGCCAGATTCCCAGGGCCGCGCCGAACAACAGGAGGAAGAACATGGCGGGAAGCCGCCTGCTGCGCAGCAACGCCAGCGCCATTGCCCCGGCGGCGACGGCGACCAGCAGGTCGCCATGCATCATCTTCACGCCCTGCAGCATGAACCCCACGCCCAGCCCCAGCAGGATCGCGTAGACCACGGTCGCCGGCACCCAGCGCGCGACATGGCGCATGAAACCGCTGAGCGCCAGCAACAGCCACACCAGCCCCGTGGCCAGCGCGGCGGCATGGACGGCTCCGGGCGTGACCACGGCCGTCTGCACGGCCTGGATGGAAGCGGCGGCGCCAATGGCCTTCATGGGCTGCACCGGAATGGGAGTCCGGTAATACAGCCCGCACACGAGCATGGACAGGCCGAATGCGAACAAAATGCCGAAGGGATCCATGCCCAGCACGCCGATATAGGCGGCGATGAACGGAATCAATGTTCCCAGGTCGCCGAAGGCGCCTGCCCATTCCATCCTGTCGTAGCGATTGGACGGCGGCGCTGCGGGAGAGGCATCTGAATCAGTCATGGAGACGCGTTCCAGAAAATTGGGCCGGCCCGCCAACGCGCGCAGGCAGGAAGCGGTCATTTCAGGCCGGCCTTGGCGGGCATGCAGCATCTTACCGCGGCGCCTCCGGCCTCGCGGCGCGCGGAGAGCGGCACGAATGGCGGCGGCTAATGCTCCCGGATCAGCGTCGTCGAAAACTCGTAGCGCCCGGCGGGATGATGCGAGCACGACACCGCGACGATGTGGCCCGCCTGATCCTTGTAATGCCGCAGGATATACAGGCCTGGCGATTCCGGCGCCACTTCCAGCGCGCGCGCGGCCGCCGCTGGCAAGGCGCAGGCGGAAATCGTCTGCTCGACCGACGCAATGCGCCGGCCATAGTGTTCTTCGATCAGTTCCGATACCAGCCGATCGGGATGCTTGCGCACCAGCGCGCGCACGCCCTTGTAATGCGCGTCGACGTACAGCTCCGTCCACACGACCGGCGGCTGGCCGTCGGCCCCGCGCGTGGACGAGAACTTCAGCCATCGGGTGCCGGGCCCCACTCCCAGTCGGACGGCCAGATCCACGTCCACCACCACCTCCTGGATCTGCCTGATGCTGCGCGGCGTGCGCGCGGCGAGCTGGACCAGGTCTTCGAGGGAACGCAGGGACTGGCTGAAGCCCGCCTTGGGGCGGGCGGCGGTCACCACCGTGCCGCTACCCCGGCGGCGCGCGATCAGGCCCAGGTCCTGCAGTTGGCGCAAGGCCGCGCGGACGGTGTGGCGGCTGGCGTCGAATTCCTCGGCCAGCGCGTTCTCGGCGGGCAATACCGTGCCCACGGGATATTCCTCGCTGGCGATGCGCCGCGCCAATTCTTCCGAGATGCGGGTGTACAGCGTAATGGACATGGCAGGGGGCTGGTTGGCGACACCCCGCATTCTATCTGCTGCCGCCCGGCCCGCCTCTTCTACGGGTAATCCCCGGCGTTGACGTCCCCTTTTGCGCCTGCTTAAATGTACGTACAACTTTTTATGAGCGTACATATTATGGCAGTCTCGGTTCTCGAATCCACCCTGTTCAAAGACATGTTCGGCACCGCCGCGATGCGCGCGGTGTTCGACGATGCCGCCACCGTGCGGCGCTATGTGGAAACCGAAGTGGCGCTGGCCCGCGTGCAGGGCCGGCTCGGCATCATCCCGCCCGAGGCCGCCCGCGCGATCGAGGCCCGCTCCGATGCCGCCGCCATCGACATGGATGAATTGCGCAGGGAAACCGAGATCGTCGGCTATCCCATCCTCCCGCTGGTGCACCAGCTGTCGCGGATGTGCGGCGCCGAAGGCGAGTACCTGCACTGGGGCGCCACCACGCAGGACATCATGGATACCGCGACGGTGCTGCAGGTGCGCGATGCCCTGGCGATCATCGATGAAGACCTGGCCGCCCTGGACGGCATCCTGGATGCGCTGGCGCTGCGGTACCGCGACACGCCCATGGCCGGGCGCACCCATCTGCAACACGCCCTGCCCATCACCTTCGGCTACAAGGCCGCCGTCTGGCTGCTGATGGTGCGCCGCCATCGCGAACGGCTGGCGCAGTTGCGTCCGCGCGTCCTGGCCGGCCAGTTCGGCGGCGCCGCCGGCACGCTCGCCTCCCTCGGCGACGAAGGCCTGGCGGTGCATGCCGCCCTGATGCAGGAACTGGGCCTGGGGGCCACGCCGGTCACCTGGCACGTGGCCCGCGACGGCCTGGCGGAAACCGTGCAATTCCTGGCGCTGGTGGCAGGATCGCTGGGCAAGATCGCCGTGGACATCATGCTGATGATGACCAACGAACTGGGTGAAGCCTACGAGCCGTTCGTGAAGGGCCGCGGCGCGTCCAGCACCATGCCGCAAAAGCGCAACCCGATCTCGTGCGAGCTGATGTGGAGCGCGTCCAAGACCGTCCGCCAGCACGCGGGTCTGGCGCTGGACGCGATGTTGCAGGATTTCGAACGCGCCACCGGGCCATGGCACGTCGAATGGACGGCCGTGCCCGAAGCCTTCGTGTTGACCGCGGGCGCGCTGCACCAGGCGAGGTTCATGCTGGGCGGGCTGGAAGTCGACACCGCGCGCATGGCCAGCAACCTGGACCTTTCCGGCGGGCTCATCGTGGCCGAGGCGGTCATGATGGGGCTGGCCCCGCATATCGGCCGCCAGACCGCGCACGACGTGGTGTACGACGCATGCCGCAAGGCCGCCACGTCCCGGCGGCGGCTGGCCGACGTGCTGAAAGACGATGCGCGGGTTGTCGAGCGGCTGGATTCGGAGGCCATCGAGCGCCTCTGCGCGCCCGCCAATTACCTGGGGGCAGCCCCCGACATGGTGGACCGCATGCGGGCCCGCCCCTATACCGGGCTGGCCTGAACGGCAGCCCTTCCCTGATCCATAAAAACAACAGGACGGAGTCAACTCATGAAGAACCGGATAGCGGCATTGGCCGCGGCGGGCGCGTTCGCCTTGCCGATGGGCGCGCAGGCGCAAGACAACTACCCCAGCCGGGCGATCACCTGGATCGTCCCCTTCTCGGCCGGCGGGCCCACGGACGCGATGGCGCGCAATGTGGCGAACCGCGTCGCGCAGGAACTCGGCCAGACGATCCTGGTCGAGAACGTAGGCGGCGCGGGCGGCACCATCGGCGCGGCCAAGGCGGCCAAGTCCGCGCCCGACGGCTATACCTTCCTGGTGGGGCACATCGGCTACATGGCGGCGGCGCCATCGCTCTATGCCCGCCTGCCGTACGATCCGGTCAAGGATTTCCAGGCCGTATTCCGCTTCCCCGACACGCCCCTGGTGCTGCTGGTGGGAGAATCCTCGCCCCACAAGTCGCTCCCCGAGCTGATCGCGTATGGCAAGCAGCATCCCGGCAAGTTGAATTTCAGCAATGCCGGCGTGGGATCGACCTCCCACCTGGTGGCCGCCATGTTCGCCAGCCAGGCCGGCATCACCATCACGCCCATCGCCTACAAGGGCGCGGGTCCCGCGCTGAATGACCTGATGGGCAACCAGGTGGACGCCATGTTCGACCAGACCAATACCGCCTTGCCGCAAACCAAGGGCGGCAAGGTCCGCGCGCTGGGGCTGACCTCGCCCGAACGCATGGCGCAGTATCCGGACGTGCCCACCATGGCGGAAAAAGCGATCCCCGGCTTCCAGGTATCCACGTGGTACGGTTTGTACGCCCCCAAGGGCACGCCGGACAAGGTCGTGCAGACCATGTACCAGGCATGGCAGAAAGCGCTGGAGGACAGCGCGTTCACCGGCAAGATGGCCGAACAGGGTATCCAGCTGCTGCCGCCTGCCCAATACGCGCCCGCCGCCTTCCAGCAGTTCACCGCCGACGAAGGCAAACGCTGGGCCCAGGTGATCAAGCAAGCGGGCATCACGCTGCAATAAGGAGCCCCGATCATGCGCGTCGTCGAAGCCTCGGACATCGAAACCAGTATTGCCGACGCATTGCAGGCGGTCAGCCACACGCATCCGGCCGACTTCGTGCGGGCGCTGAAAGCGGCCCATGACGTGGAAACCCGGACGCCCGCCCGCAACGCGCTGCTGCAGCTGCTGATCAACAGCAAGCTCAGCGCGCGGGCCCGCCGCCCCGTCTGCCAGGATACGGGCGTGGCGCACATCTACGTCACGATGGGCATGGACGTGCGCATCCGCCATCAGGGCGCCGGTCCCACGCCCAGCCTGCAGACGCTGGCCAACCGCGCCGTCGCCCGCGCCTATGGCTGCGCCTCGAACCCGCTGCGGGCGTCGATGGTCCTGGATCCGCTGGGCTCGCGCCGCAACACCCGCGACAATACGCCCGCCATCCTGCAGGTGGACCTGGTCGAAGGCGAGGCGCTGGCCTTGACCGTCGTCGCCAAGGGCGGCGGCGGCGACGTCAAGACACGCTACGCCATGCTCAACCCCAGCGATTCCGTGGCCGACTGGGTGGTGTCGCAATTGCCGGGCATGGGCGCCGGCTGGTGTCCTCCCGGCGTGCTCGGCCTGGGCATCGGCGGCACGCCCGAGCAGGCCGTGGCCATGGCCAAGCGCGCCCTATTTTGCGAAATCGACATGCCCGACCTGCTGCGCCGGGGCGCCGGCACTCCGGAAGAACGGCTGCGGACCGAGGTGTTCCAGCGCGTCAATGCACTGGGCATCGGACCGCAAGGACTGGGCGGGGCCACGACAGTGCTGGACGTGAAGGTGGCGACCGCGCCCTCGCATGCCGCGCTCCTGCCGGTGGCGCTGGTCCCCAATTGCGCCGCCACGCGCTTCGTGTCTTTCGATATGCCGGCGGCTGGGCCCGCCCGGTTTCCGCCACCCGACCCTGCCATATGGGAAGGGATACCCGATGCGTTGCCCGCCAAGGAGGGCAGGCGCGTGGACCTGGACACGCTCACGCGGGCCGAGGTGGCCGAATGGGCGGCGGGGGATACGCTGCTGCTGTCGGGCAAGCTCCTGACGGGGCGCGATGCGGCGCACAAACGCATGGCGGACCTGCTCGCCCAGGGCAAACCCCTGCCCGTTCCCCTGCGAGGCCGAGCGCTCTACTACGTGGGGCCGGTGGATCCCGTGCCCGGCGAAGCGGTGGGCCCCGCGGGGCCCACCACCGCCACCCGCATGGACAAGTTCATGCCTCGGCTGCTGGCGGAAACCGGCCTGCTGGTCACCATAGGAAAGGCGGAGCGCGGCTCGGCGGCCATCAAGGCCATCAAGACGCATGGCGCCGCCTATCTCAGCGCCGTGGGCGGCGCGGCATACCTCGTGGCGCAGACGGTCCGATCCGCCCGCGTGGTGGCCTTTGCCGACCTGGGCATGGAGGCCATCTACGAATTCGAAGTGCGCGACATGCCTGTCACGGTCGCCGTGGATGCCCGCGGCAAAACGACGTACACCGTCTTCCCGCTGGCCGTGGAGCCTCCGGGCTAGAGACGCAAGGCCCAGAATTCCTGATCGAACGTCTGCCCGAACGCCTGTTTCCCGGGGATCGCCTCCGTCATGCGAAAGCCCAGGCGCCCATAAAGCGCTCTTGCGTCCACCAGGCAGCTATATGTTTCGAGCTGCGCTTCCTTCAGGCCATGCGCGCGCGCGTGATCCAGGGCCGTATCCATCATGGCCCGCCCCACGCCCCTGCCGCGGTATTGCGGCAGCACCAGGACGAAATTCAGGAACGCCACCTCGCCGGGCCGCTCGGAAACGGCGATCGACGCCGCGCGCCGCCCCGCCACCAGGCCGACCCAAACGCGCCCGAATGCGCCGGGCAACTGGCGAAAGGTATGCATTTTCCCGGCGATGCCGTCGTGGAATCGCGCGTCGAAGCCGAATTCCCGGGCATAGACGTCCCCGTGCGCGGCAACGATCCATTCATGGTCGCCCTGCCGCGCCGTGCGCACCGTCAATTCGCTGTTCATCGCTCATTCGCCCCATTCTGCCGGTATCGGCATTATCCGCCCATGGGAGGGCTTCGCTTCTCGGTTGCGATGCGTCCGCCGCGCGCATGCGCGGCAGCACCTCAATTCCCGGCGTTGCGGTTCATCTTCGCGTGCCGGTGCAGCGCGTCGCGGTCCAGGATGGTCATCCCCCCGTAGCGGGTCTGCAGGACGCCGGCGCGGGCCAGCCGCGTCAATGCCGCATTGCAGCGCTGGCGGGACACTCCGCACAGGCTGGCGATTTCCTCCTGCGATATCTTGAGGCGCCCGTCGGTGCCCGAATGCGATTCCGCCGCGAGCTGCGCCGCGACGGCGCGCGCCACCATCGTGTCCACGTCGAGCAGCACATTGCCCGTGTAACTCGCCATCAGCCAGTCCACCCGCTGCGCCAGATGTTCCATCAAGGCCTTGGTGAACTCGATATTGTTGTTCCAGAGCTGTTCGCAGGTATCGCGCGGCAGGATCACCACCCGGCTCGGCCGCAGCGCGACCACCTCGTACTCGAAGCGCGCGCCGCGGATCATGGTGGCTTCGCCGAACCAGCTTCCCGTGCTGAAGCCCGCCAGCGACAGCGTCTTGCCGTCGGCCCCGCGCGACGACCATTTCACCAGCCCGTCGACCACGCCGTACCAGCCGGGCGAGCGCTCCCCGGCGCGGAACAGGTACTCGCCCGTTCCCAGGGAAACCATGCGCAGCCTGCCCCGGATTTCCTCGCGTTCGGCCTCCGGCAGGCCGTTGTACCAGGGCACGACGCCCAGCATCCGGTCCACCGCGCCTTGCGCCTGCCTTCGCCGCGCGCTCAATGGGCCATCCCCAGTGTTCCCTGACGCTGTGCGCATCGCTTCCTCATCGCCGGCTGTGTGGCCACGCCCAGGTAAACCCTTAGGTTCTTTGTCACCATGGTGACTGTCCGCGCGACGGGCCCGGCCACAGAATAAGGAAGCCCGTCGGGCCAAAAAACATAAGAGGAGACAGGAATGTTGTCAATGTCGCGCGCGATGTCCGCCGCCGCAGCCTGCGGCGCCATCATGTTCGCGGGGCCGGGCGCGGCCCATGCGCAGATCTCGGACGACGTCATCCGGATCGGCTTTATCACCGACCTGTCGGGCGTGTACTCGGGCCCCGATGGCCCCGGCGGCGCGGAAGCCATCAAGATGGCGATAGAGGAAATGGGCGGCGCGATCGACGGCAAGAAGATCGAGTTGCTGGTGGCGGACCACCAGAACAAGGCCGACATCGCCTCGGCCAAGGCCAGGGAATGGTTCGACCAGAAGGGCCTGGACATGCTCATCGGCGGAACCAATTCCAGCACGGCGCTCGCCATGTCCAAGATTGCCTCGGACAAGAAGAAACCCATTATCGTGGTCGGCGCCGGGGCGCCTGCGCTGACGAACGAGCAGTGCACCCCCTATACCCTGAACTATGCCTACGACACCGTCGCGCAGGCGCGCGGCACCGGCGGGGCGGTGGTCAAGACCGGGGGCAAGACCTGGTACTTCCTGACGGCCGACTACGCCTTCGGAACGGCGCTGCAGGCCGACACCACCACCGTGGTGGAGGCGGCCGGGGGCAAGGTCCTCGGAGCGGTCAAGCATCCCTTGTCCTCCAGCGACTTCTCCTCGTTCCTGCTGCAGGCCCAGGCCAGCAAGGCGGAGATACTGGCCCTGGCGAACGCGGGCGCCGATGCCACCAACGCGATCAAGGCGGCCAATGAGTTCGGCGTGACCCAGACGATGAAGCTCGCCGGCATGATCATGTTCATCAACGACATCCACGCCATGGGGCTGCCGGCGGCGCAGGGCATGTACCTGACCGACAGCTGGTACTGGAACGGTTCGGACGACGCCCGCGCCTGGAGCCGGGAGTTCTACAAGCGGCGGCAGGCCATGCCCTCGTCCCTGCAGGCGGCCGACTACTCCGCCGCGCTGCAATACCTGCGCGCGGTCAAGGCCACGGGCACGGACGACGCCGACCGGGTCCTGGCCCACATGCGCGACGGCAAGCTCAACGACATGTACATCAAGGACGGCGTCGTGCGGCCCGACGGGCGCGTCGTGCACAACATGTATCTGCTGCAGGTCAAGACGCCCGAACAGTCCAAGGAGCCCTGGGACTACTTCAATGTCGTGCAGACCATCGACGGCAACGACGCCTTCACCAAGCAATCGGAAAGCCGTTGCGCGCTGTGGAAATAAGCCGCGCCCGCGCGATCCCCGGAGAGAATCCCATGGCAAAACGCAAAGTGATCGTGACCATCGCCCCGACCGGGGGCATGGCGTTCAAGAGCCAGAACCCCAACCTTCCCACCCAGCCCGCCGAAATCGCCGAGGACGTCTACCGCTGCTACAACGCCGGCGCCAGCGTGGCGGCGCTGCATGCGCGCCGGCCCGATGACCAGGCCACCTGCGACGCGACGATCTACCGTGAGATGAACCGCCTCATCCGGGACCGCTGCGGCATCGTCCTGAACAATTCCACCGGCGGCGGCGTGCATGGAGACATGGTCAAGGAAACCTCGCCCGGCACCTGGGAAATCCTGTGGGAAGAGCGGCTGAAGGGCATGGACGCGGGCGCCGAGATGTGCACGCTGGATGCGACCACGCTGAATCTGGCCTTCGGCGAGCGCGAATACCTGATGAATACGCCGCTGAGCAAGGCGCGCGAGCTGGCCGCCGGCATGAAGGCGCGCGGCATCAAGCCCGAGTGGGAGGTGTTCAGCCCCACGCACATCATCCAGGATGCCGCCACGCTCATCGACGAAGGCCTGGACGACGGGCCGCCCTTCATCAATCTGGTCATGAACGTGCACCGGAACTTCCAGAACGCCATGCCGTTCTCGCCCCGCCATTTGCAGATGATGGTGGACCTGCTGCCCCGGAACGCCGTGTTCTGCGTGAGCGGCATCGGCCCTTCGCAGCTGGAAGCGAACATCAGCGCCCTGCTGCTGGGAGGCCACGCCCGCGTGGGCCTGGAAGACAACCTGTACTACCGCCACGGCGAGCTGGCCACCAATGTGCAGCTGACCGAACGCATCGTGCGCATTATCCGCGAACTGGACATGGAACCCGCCACCCCTGCGGAAGCCAGGGAAATCATGGGCCTGCCGCGGACCGACGGCCCCCGGCCCGAATTCGCCGCATGATGGGGACCAATATGAACGAATCGCTGAAAGGCAAGCGCGTCCTCGTCACCGCGGGCGCGAACGGCATCGGGCTGGCGATCGCGCGCAGGTTCCTGGAGTCCGGCGCCGAGGTGCACGCCTGCGACGTGGACGCGGATGCCTGCCGCGCCGCCGAAGGCATCCATCCCCGCCTGAGCGTAAGCGTCGCCGACGTGTCGTCCGAGGAACAGGTGCTGGCCCTGTTCGCCCAGCTGTCCGAAAAATGGGGCGGGCTCGACGCGCTGATCAACAATGCCGGCGTATCCGGTCCTACCAGCCGGCTGGAAGACACCACGCTCGACGCGTGGCGCCATACGCTGGACGTCAACCTGACGGGCACCTTCCTGTGCGCCCGGAGCGCCGTGCCCCTGCTGCGGGCGGCCGGCGGCGGCGCCATCGTCAACATCTCCTCGGTGGCGGGCCGCCTGGGATTTTCGCTGCGCACCCCCTATAGCGCCAGCAAGTTCGGGCTGGCCGGCCTGACGCAGACCTGGGCCATGGAACTGGGTCCGTCCAACATCCGCGTCAACTCCGTGCTGCCGGGCGTGGTGGCGGGCGAACGGGTCGAGCGCATCATCGCCGCCCGCGCCGCCGCGGCCGGCGTCGGCAACGATGAGATGCGCGCGCAACTGGTGTCCCGCGTGTCGCTGCGCCGCATGACGAGTCCGGAAGACGTGGCCAGCCAGGTAGCGTTCCTGTGCTCGGACGCCGGCGCGATGATCAGCGGCCAGAGCATCTCCGTCTGCGGCAACGTGGAGCACCTGGGCTAGCGTGCAGCCCCGCAGATACGCCCGCAAGCCCCGCCGGGACGCATGCTAGGCGCCCAAACCTTTGAGTTGCATCAAGGTTCCGGCGGAGCCTGACTCCGCCAGGTCCGCCCCGTTGCGCCATAATCAGGCCATCGCCGCCCCTCATCCGCATCGCTCTTTCCGGGAACACCGCGATGACACTCCGCGATCGTTGGCTATCGGGCCATGGCCCCATTCAGCACCGTGCCGGCACGGTCACCCGCATGGACGCGCTGGTGGGCGGCCTAGCGGCCGCCGGCCGCGTCCCCGACCCGGACCAAGCCTACGCCATGCTGGCTGCGGCGGACCGGCTGTGCTGCGCCGCCATGAACGTGGTGGCGCACATGACCTACGCCCGGCGCATCGATCCCACCGGCGCGCCGCTGGCCGCCGAGGACTTCAAACCCAATCCGGAAGGCCATACGGGCGGCTCGCTCAACATGGTGCCCGCCTTCGTGGGCTATCTGCTGGCCAATGCGCTAAGCGGGATGACCCGCGGCTGGCTGATGGGCCAGGGCCATTGCGTGGCCGCCATCGAAGCCGTCAATGCACTGACCGGCGACGTCTCGCCGGCGCAGCGCGGACGCTACGATCGCAGCGAAGCCGGCCTGGCCCGCCTCGTCACCGATTTCTATTCCTACGCCATCGACGCCCGGGGGCTGCCCGCCGTTCCGCTGGGCAGCCACGCCGGCCCCAATACGGCGGGCGCCGTCTCCGAGGGCGGCTATCTGGGTTTTGCCGGCCTGCAATACGTGCACATGCCCTTGCCCGGCGAGGGCCTGGTGGCCTTCCTGAGCGACGGCGCCTTCGAAGAGCAGCGCGGGTCGGACTGGGCCACGCGCTGGTGGCGGGCGGAGGATTGCGGCCGGGCCGTTCCCGTCATGGTCCTCAATGGCCGGCGCATCGAGCAGCGCACGCAGATCGTGCAGGAAGGCGGCGCGGATTGGCTGGCCGAAGACCTGCGGCACAACGGGTTCGACCCTCTCATCGTCGACGGACGCGACCCCTCGGCCATCGCCTGGGCCATTCTCGAAGCCGAATCGCGGCTGGCGTCCCGCCTTGCGGCCGCGGACTTCCAATACCCCGCCCGGCTGCCCTACGTCATCGCCGAGACCGAAAAAGGCTACGGCTTCCCGGGCGCGGGAACCAACGCCGCGCACAACCTGCCGCTGGACGGCAATCCCCGCATCGATCGCGCGGCCCGGGACGCCTTCAATGACGGGGCGCGCCGTCTATATGTTCCCGGACCGGAGCTGGATGCCGCGGTCGACACGCTCGTCAACCACGGCGCGCAGGGGCGCCCGCGCGAAAGCCGGCATCCCATGGCGCATCGCCACCCCGACGCCCCCGTGCTGCCCGCGCCGGCCTGGGAAACGCTCGGCAGCCAGGGCAGCGCCATGGCCACGCTGGACCGCTGGTTCGTGGAATTGGCGCGGGCCAATCCGTCGCTGCGCGTGCGCGTCGGCAACCCGGACGAACTGGCCAGCAACAAGATGGGCGGCACGCTGGCCCTGCTCAAGCATCGCGTCAATCGTCCGGAAGCCGAAGTGCCGGAGGACCTGCACGGCGCCGTCATCACCGCATTGAACGAAGAGGCGGTGGCGGCCGCCGCGCTTGCGAACAAGGCCGGCCTGAACCTCATCGTCAGCTACGAAGCCTTCGCAGTGAAAATGCTGGGCCTGCTGCGCCAGGAAATCCTCTTCGCCCGCCGCCAGAAAGAGCTCGGACAATCGCCCGGATGGCTATCGGTGCCCCTGGTGGTGACCTCTCATACCTGGGAGAACGCCAAGAACGAGCAATCGCATCAGGATCCCACCATAGGCGAAGCCCTGCTGGGCGAGATGTCCGACACCTCCCGCGTGCTCTTCCCCGTGGACGGCAATAGCGCCGCGGCGGCATTGCGGGCCGTCTACGCGCGCCGCGCCCAGGTGGCCTGCATCGTCGTGTCCAAGCGCGATGGCCCGCAACGCTTCGACGCGCGGGCCGCCGAATCCCTCGTCGAACACGGCGCGGCGCATGTCGCGGGAGACCCGTCGGCCAGCGAGCTGCAATTCGTCGCGCTTGGCGCCTACCAGCTCGAAGAAGCCCTGAAGGCGCGCGACCATCTGGCCGCTCGCGGGCACGCATGCTGCGTTTCCGTGGTGCTCGAGCCCGGCCGCCTGCGCATGCCGCGCGACGAACTCGAATCCGATTTCGTCCTTCCGGATGCCGCCGTGCATGCGCTCTTCCCGCAAGGGCTGCCGCGCGTGCTGCTGTGCCATACCCGCCCCGAACCCATGCTGGGCGTCCTGCGCCGGCTGGACGACGGCCCGGCCCGCACCCGGGCGCTGGGCTACATCAGCCGGGGCGGAACGCTGGACGTGCCGGGCATGCTCTTCGCCAACCGCTGCACCTGGGCGCACGCGGTCGCCGCCGCGGCCGCCGTGGCGGGCTGGCGCCGCGAGGACGTGCTGGACCCGCCCCGGCTTCGCGCCATCGACGGCCGCGGCAATCCCGCCGACCTGCTCGATCCCCGGTCCTGACACTCACGAGGAAACCATGCTCTCATTGACCTGCCTGGGCGGCGCCGGCACCGTCACCGGATCCAAGCACCTGCTGAGCCATGGAAACACCCGCCTGCTGATCGACTGCGGACTGTTCCAGGGCCTGAAGAACCTGCGGGAGCTCAACTGGCAGCCCCTGCCCCTCGCGCCCGCCGACATCGACGCGGTCGTGCTGACCCATGCCCATCTGGATCACTGCGGCTACCTGCCGCGGCTGGTGATCGATGGATTCAAGGGCGGCATCCACGCCACCTCCGCCACCCGCGACGTCGCGGAACTGATCCTGCTGGACAGCGCCAATCTCCAGGAGAAGGACGCTGAATTCGCCAACCGCAAGGGCTTCTCCAAGCATGCGCCGGCGCTGCCGCTCTACCGCGTCGTCGATGCGGAACGGGCGATGAGACGCTTTTCGGAAGTTGCGCTGCGCCAGCCGACCGCCCTGCCCGGCGGCGCGCGACTCACCCTGCGCCGCGCCGGACACATCCTTGGCGCGGCCACCGCGCAGATCGACATCGGCGGAATGCGCGTGGTCTTCTCCGGCGACCTCGGACGCTACGGCGATCCGGTCATGCACGACCCCGAACCGGTTCCACGGGCCGATTACATCGTCATTGAATCCACCTATGGCAACCGGCGCCACGACACGGCCGATCCCATCGAAGCCCTGGGCGCGATCATCGAACGCACCGTGCAGCGAGGCGGCACCGTCGTGATCCCCGCCTTCGCCGTGGGACGCGCGCAAACCTTGATCTACGCGCTGTGGAAGCTGCGCCAGGCGGGCCGGCTGCGGAATATCCCCGTGTATCTCGACAGCCCGATGGCGGCGAGCGCCACCGAACTGCTGTACCGCCACGCCGCCGAACACAAGATGCCCTCGGGCGAATACGAGGCGGCCTGCGCGGCCGTCGCCTATGTGCGCGACGTCGAGGAATCCAAGGCGCTGTCGGCGAACCGCTATCCCAAGGTGATCATCTCCGCCAGCGGCATGGCGACCGGCGGCCGGGTGCTGCATCACATCGCGGCCTTCGGCGGCGACCACCGCAACACCCTGCTCTTCTCCGGCTTCCAGGCCGCCGGCACGCGCGGGCGCAAACTGCTGAACGGCGCCGCCGAGACCCGGATCTACGGCCAATGGATAAGCATCAACGCGGAAGTCACCGAATTGCCCATGCTATCGGCGCACGCCGACAGCGATGAGCTCATGCGCTGGCTGTCCGGCTTTCTCGAGGCGCCCCGCCGGGTCTTCATCGTCCATGGCGAGCCGGAGGCCGCCGAAGCCTTGCGCGAACGCATCCAGCGCGAACTCGGCTGGCATGCCACCGTGCCCTTGCAGGACCAGAAGTACGCGCTTACGGACTAGCCTCAGTTGGGCAGCAGCGTTACCGTCTGCGGGTTGTACTTGGCGTAGGCGCCGCTGCCGCACCCCGCGTAGGGCCGCGCCCGCGCGGGCAGCCCGGTGGCGCGGATGGCGAGCTTCCCGTCCCGAGAACGGATTTCCTTGTAGCGCTCGGCGGCCACCTCGCCATCGGGCAGCAGGTACAGACGCACGCGCGCCAGGCCCGTATCGGGGTCGGCCTTGCTGGCCTGGCTGAACGCGGGCACGGCCACCGTCGCCTCGTGCCAGGCCTGGGGATCTTCCAAGGCCTGCCAGCGCACGCGCACGGGCTGTTCCAGATCGGCCAGGACAGGGCTGCCGCCCACGGACGGGTCGCATGGTTGCAATGCCAGGCTGCGCGCGGCGTATTCACCCAGGTCCAGCGTCTGGCCGTTGATCTCTACCCTGAAGATCGTCTGGGGCGTGTAGTTCTCCAGGCCGAAGATCGCCAGCCCCGGGATGCGGGCCCGCGTCATCGCGTCCTCGGTGCTTGCGGCAAACCGCGCGATGCTCGGCGCCACGTCGACGTGGTCGGCATAGTGGAAATACTGGAACACCAGCAGCGAGGCCTCCCCGTACGCATGCGCCGCCGCCAGCTTGCCCACCTCCGGTTGGGGCAGGCGCCGCAGCGGCAGGGACGCGCCTGGCGCCCCATCCTGGCCGGGATACTCGTAAAGCCGGACGTCGTCCTTCAGACGCGCACCCGCATAAGGGAATTTTCCCCCTCCCTGCGGGATCACATGCTGATAGCGGGAAAACCTGGCGAAGCGGCGGTTTTCGGCCGAGCCGGGCTCCAGATAGCTCGCTGCGTCCGACGATCTATAGCCGCCGCGTGTATCGAACCCGATCATGCCGCCGCTCAGATTGACGTGCGTCTCGCTGATCGCCGGGTGCGCCTCGCGGAAACGGTCGCGCCGGCTCTGCTGGACCGACTCGCTGATCGGCACGATCATCGCCGCCAGCAGCGTGGGCAGGAGCAGCAAGGCATGGGCCCGCCCGGGCATGCTTCCGCGGTCGCGCACCATGTACACGATCCAGGTCAGCAGCAGCACAACGGCCAGCGGCCCGCCGAACAGCAGCCCGTAGCTCAGCAGGGCCGCCGCCCCCCAGCCCAGACTGCCGCTGGACACGGCATACACGCCGAGAGCCGCCACCAGGCCCGCCAGCACGAAGGAAACGATGATGCCGAACAGATAATTCCCGGTCTTCAATTTCAAGGGCCTCGTCGATTATCCAGGCGGTTCGGGCCGATTGCGCGGCCAATTTGCGGGGCGTACACTGGATTTGCATGGGGATGGCATTCCTCCACTGGCCGCCAGTGTATCGCTTGTGCCGCGCCGGTTCGTGCCGGCCTGCCGCTGTGCGGCGCGAACGCCGTGCTCCGCGGGAGTCATCCATGGACGGATATCAGCTCACCTTCTTCACCCAGCAAGAACGCCGGCACGGCCATCAGCAGCTATGCCAATGGCTGTTGACGCTGGCCCAATCGATGCAGATCCGCGGCGCCACGCTGGTCAGCGCCCAGGAAGGCCTGGGCAGCCATCATCGCCTCCATTCCGCGCATTTCTTCGACCTGGCCGACCAGCCCGTGGAAGTGACCATGATCGTGTCCGCGGAGGAATGCGAGGCGTTGATGGATCGCCTGCGCAGCGAGCCCGGCCTGCGCCTCTTCTATGCGAAGAGCCGCGTGGAATTCGGCACGATAGGCGAGCCGGCCTGAGCCGGCGCGCCGCCGGCCATCAGGCCGGCCGGTCGCCGATCCAGGCCGAGAAGCGCAGCAGATATCCGTCCGGGTCCTGCACCAGGAATTGCCGCACGCCGACTTCGACCGCATCGCTGCGATACCAGCGCTCTTGGGGTTCGCGGTACAACGGCCATCCGGCAGCCGCCAGGCGCTCCACCAACGGCGCGATCGCCTGCACTTTGATCTCGAAGTTGATGCCCCGGCCCCGCGGCGCGTCGAGCGGCGCCGTGATCCAGTTCTCGCCGCCGCGCACCTCTTCCAGCATGAATTGCGCGCCGTCCAGATCCAGGTAGACGAAACCCTCGTCCTCTCGCCGATAGGCGATCTCGAAGCCGCACAAATCCATCCAGAAAGCCAGGCTGCGCGACAGGTCGCTTACCAGCAGTTCCGGCACCATGCGGGCACGGTGAAGCTCAGTCATCGGGCGCTCCAGGTTTTCAGAACCCGCCATGATGCCAGAACCGGCCCGTATCGCACTAATTCCCGTTCGACTTCCCGCTTGCGACGTCCCATAGCGCCTGGGAAATCGGCTGCTCGCGCTCTTCGATGACGTGGGCGATCAGCCCCGCCACCCGGCCGATGAGCGTCATGCCCTTGCCGAATTCAGGGCTTAGTCCCATGTCGAGCAACACTGCCGCCTTCGCGCCCGTCGCGTTCAACGGCACGGGCTTGCCGAATACTCGGCTTGCGGCCGCCGCCAGGGCCAGCACATAACGGCAATGCCTGCCGTAGTACCCGCAATCGGTAGCCACCGCCAGTATCTTGTTCGAGCGCGGGTCGGCCTCGACGTGGATGGGATGCCCGATTCCGGGAATACGCCGCCGCGCCGCGCGCTCGCGCACCACGACGCCCTCGGCGTGCGCGGCCAGTGCATCCGCGTCCGAGCCGTCGAAGTCCGCCGCGGCCTGCTGGAGAAAGCGCGCGGCGTACTCCACGACGCCCAGATAGCGGCTACCCGCGCCCAGCAGGCCGGCGGCGACGGCGCCCTGCATGGACTCCGGCGCCCCGTGCAGGGTCAGGCGGGTCGCCAGCGCGCTGGGCGTCAGTCCGTGGTCCGCAGCGGTCACCAGGAACATATTGATCATGCGGCGCTGATTGGCGTCCGGGAAACTTCCCAGCACGGTCAGGCACAGCACATCGACAAAGTCGCGCTTGTCGATCAGATCCTCGACCAGGTCATGGCCTCTGATACTGATGTGGTCGGCGTCGCCGCCGCCGATATCGCTCTTGAACATGTGTTTTCCTTTTCGGATTCGGATCGGCCGCTTATTCCAGGCGCGCGCCCGATTGGCGCACCACGGCTTTCCAACGCGGCACTTCTTGTTCCACAAAGCTCTGGAACTTCCGGTCGGACAGGCCCATGGGGAAACTGCTGATGGCCGCCATCGCGGCCACGACGTCCGGCGCCTGAGTGATCTGCCCGATCGCGCGAGCCAGCTTGGCGACCACGGCGTCCGGCGTGCCCGCGGGCACGAACACCCCCGACCAGCCCTCCAGCGCCGCATCCGGATAGCCTGCCTCGGCCATGGTGGGCACCGTCGGCATGGCGTCCAGCCGGCTCGATCCCGCCACCGCCAGCGCGCGCAGCTTGCCCGCCTGGATGTGCTGGCTTACGGATTCGGGGTAGCTGAACATGATCTCCACATTGCCCGCCAACACGTCGGACAGCGCCGGCCCCGCCCCCTTGTAGGGCACGTGCGTCATGGATATGCCCGCCGCCGATTGCAGCTTGGCCGCCGCCAGATGAGTCTGCGTGCCCGAACCCGCCGAAGCGTAGTTCACCGCTCCCGGCCGCTGCTTGGCCGCCCGCACCAGGTCGCTCAGGCTGTGATAGGGCGTGGCGGCATTGACCACCAGCACGGTCGACTGGCGAAACAGCGAGTGCACCGCGCGCAGATCCTTGGACGGATCGATGCGCGCGTTGTCGAACAGCGCCAGATTGGCGGCCTGCGTGCCGTGGGTGCCGTACAGCAGCGTATAACCGTCGGGCTTGGCGTGCGCCACGGCCTCGGCGCCGATCATGCCGCTGGCGCCGGGCCGGTTCTCGACCACGACCGGCTGCCCCAGGACGTCGGCCAGCTTGCGCGCCAGCAGGCGCGACTGGTTGTCGGATATGCCGGCCGCCGCGAACGGCACGACCAGCGTGAGACTGTGGCTGGGGAAGTCTTGCGCGCGGGCTTGCGGCCCGATCAGAAAAGCGCATGCCGCCGCGGCCGCCGCCACAAGTTTCTTGTTCCAGTTCTTCATGTTTTCCTCCGATGCGATTGCGCGGGCCTATTGGTAGGAATGCCGTCCGGCGGTGGTGCCCGCATCCACCGGCAGGACCACGCCCGTGACCCAGCGCGCCTCGTCGCTGGCGAGATAGCGGATGGCGTGGCCGACATCCCAGCCATTGCCCTCGGTGCGCAGCAGGGAGCGCTTGCGGCGGATCTCCCGTTTTTCGTCCGACATGCCGCGCGCATACACCATGGGCGTGTGGACCATGCCCGGCGCCACGCAGTTGACGCGAATTCCCTCTTCGCCGTGATGCGCGGCCATGGCCCGGGTCATGTTGACCACCGCTCCCTTTGACGTGGGGTACAGCAGGCTGGGATGGCCGCCCATCAGACCCGCCACCGACGCCACGTTCACAATGGCGCCGCGCCCCAGCTCGCGCATGGCCGGAATGCAATGGCGCGCCATGAGCATCATCGAGGTGATGTTGGTGCGCAGCGCCCGGTCCCATTCCTCCAGGTCCAGATCGACGGCGTTGCCGGCCGGGCCGCCCACGCCCACGTTATTGACCAGGATGTCCACCCGGCCCCAACGCTGCCGGGCCTCGCGCACGGCCTGGGCGCATTGCGCATCGGCGCTCACGTCGCAGGGCAGGACCAGCGCCTCGCCGCCCTCGTCCTCGATCATGCGCCGCGTCACGTCGGCCCATTCCTCGACGGCGTCGATCAACGCCACACGCGCGCCGTCGCGCGCCAGCAGGACAGCGGCTGCCCGGCCATTGCCTATGCCATCGGCGCGCGAGCCCGCGCCCGTCACGATGGCCACTCGGCCCTCCAGCGACCGCGCCGCTGCCTGGATTTCCATGCTCATCGTCTTCCCCTGATGTGTAGTTCCATTAATTGATCTTGCGCTTGCGGTCGCCCCAATAGCGAGAGCGCAACTGGTTCTTGTCGGGCTTGCCCAGCGTGGTCAGAGGCAGCGCGTCCACGAAATCGATCGACTTCGGCGTGTTGACGGGGCCTTTTGCGCTGCGCACCGCCGCCTTCAGGTCGTCTTCGGTGGCGGCGCTTCCGGGGCGCAGCACCACCACGGCCTTGACCGCTTCTCCCCATTTCTCGTCGGGCACGCCGATCACGGCCGCCGCGGCCACCGCGGAATGCGCCGCCAATACGTTCTCGATTTCCTTCGGATAGACGTTGAAGCCGCCCGAAATAATCATGTCCTTCTTGCGGTCGACAAGGAAGTAATAGCCGTGGGGATCGCGATAGGCCATGTCGCCGGTGTGCAGCCAGCCGTTGCGCAGCGCCTGCGCCGTCAGTTCCGGCTGCTTCCAATAACCCTCCATCACCAAGGGGCTGCGCACGCACAGCTCGCCTATCTCGCCCGGCTCGACCGGCCGGTCCTGATCGTCCAGCAGCTCCACCGTCACGCCCGGGTACGGCATGCCCGCCGAGCCCAGCGTATTGACGTCGGTGCGCGCATGGTCTTCCTGGGACAGGAACAGGATGTTGCTGGGACTTTCGGTCTGGCCGTAGCTCTGCACCAGCACCGGCCCGAATACGCGCAGCGCTTCCTCGATGCGCGCGGGCGCCATGGGCGACGCGCCATACGACAGCAGGCGCAGCGACGAAAAGTCGGCGGTCTTGCAAAGCGGATGGTCCAGGATGGCGTACACCATCGTGGGCACCAGGAAGCTGAAGGAGGCCCGGTGCGCCTGCAGCGCCGCGATGTACTTTTCGGGCTCGAACCCTCGCTGCAGGATGACGGTTCCGCCGCGCCACAGCGTGGGCACCAGCATCGCGCCGGCGCCGTGCGAGATGGGCGTGGGACACAGCAGACGCAGTTCCGCCGGCAGCTGGCGCGCGGCCAGCAGAAGCACCGCCTGCATCCACATCGACCGGTTGGTCAGCATGACGCCCTTAGGCTTGCCCGTCGTGCCGCCGGTATAGGCGAGGCGGATGACGTCATCCGCCTCCGCCGTCACGCGCAAGGGCGCGGGCTCCTGCTCCTGCGCGTACTCCCAGAACGACGCCTGGCCCGCCACGCCGCTGTCATGCGAATACCAATGGCGCACGGCGGGGCAGCGCCCGCGCAGCGCATCCAGGCGCTCGCGGTAGCCCCCGTCCGCAATGAAGAAACATGCCTCGGCGTCGCGGACGATGTACGCATGGTCCTCCAGGCCACCCATGCCATGCAGCGTGATGGAGCGCAGCCCCATCAGATAGGCGGCCGCCATCACCACGAATACGTCGCTGCGATTTCCCGACAGCTGGGCGACGCCGTCGCCGCGCTTGAGCCCCAGGGCCGAAAACGCCGCCATGGCCTGGCCGATACGCCGTCCAAGCTGGCGATAACTGAGCCGGGACTGCTCGTCGATGAACGCCACGCGGTCCGGATAACGCGCGATCGCCTGGATGATCAAGTCGCCGATGGTGCCGCCGACATGGGCACGGTGTGTACGCATTGCTGTCCTTGTGTGAGGGCGGTGCAACGGCTGCGCCCAAGGGCATTTGCATCGTTTCACCAACATTTTCATATGCTCAACGAATACGCAGTATATTCTTAAATGAATCGTTTCATCAATAGACCGACAAAAACCGGCGCGGCGGGCGTTCGCCATGCGTGCTCGCGGATGGGCCTGGGGTATACTTTGGCGCTGCAAAAGGGATCTACATGCGGCAAAAAAAAATCAGCATCCGGGACGTCGCGGCCCTGGCTGGCACCTCGGTGGGCAGCGCGTCGCGCGTGATCAATGGCGCTGCCAACGTCACGCCCGAAGTCCGCGCCAAAGTCGAACGCGCCATCGCCGCGCTGCGTTATCGCCCCAATCATGCGGCGCAGGCATTGCGTTCCCGCAGCAGCAAGACCATCGGCTGCATGTTCTCCGACGTCACCAACCCTCTCTACGCGCGGGCGTTCCGGGCGCTCGAGGCCCGCTTCTTCAACGCCGGCTACATGCTGCTGCTGGCGAACGGCCTCAACGACCCGAAGCGCGAAGTCAGCATCCTCAACACGTTCCAGCTGCGCGGCATGGACGGCGTGATCATCGCGCCTGGCAACGAGCGCGATCCCGACGTGCTGAATGCGGTGCAGAACCTGACCATGCCCGCGGTGATCTACGATCGCGACATGGACGTCAAGGCGGACGCGGTCCTGTATGACCATGCCAAAGGCATTGCCGACACGGTCCGCCATCTGATTTCCCTGGGCCATGTCCGAATCGCCCTTGTGCTGTGGCAGGCGCGCAGCCGCCCCGTGCGCAGGCGCATCGAAGGCTACAAAGCGGCCTTCAAGGCGGCGCACCTGCCCGTTCCCGACCTGCTGATCCAGGGCCCTTCTCCCACCAGTTCCGCCTATGACGCCATCACCGACTTGCTGGGCCGGCCCGACGCGCCCACGGCCATCATTGCGCAGGGCACGCAAACCCTGAGCAGCACGCTGCGCGCCATCGCGGCAATGGGCAAGCGGGTGCCCGAAGACATCTCCGTGGTCGGCATCGGGGATTCCGACTTCGCCGAGGATTACGCCCCTGCGCTGACCGTGCTGCGCACCCCGGTGGAATCCGTGGCCGACTGCGCCTCGGCGATGCTGCTGGAACGCATCCAGGCCCGCAGCGGCGAAGCGCAGCCTGAACCGCGCACCAACGTTTTCCCTTATGCGCTGATCGAGCGCCAATCCTGCGGCCCGGTCAAGCGACGCGCAAAATGATCTTGCCGAAGTGGCCGTTGGCCCGCATATAGGCCAGGGCCTGCGCGCCCTGCTCCAGCGCAAACTCGCGGTCCACCGGCAGGCGCAATGTCCCGTCGCCCAACGGGCCGCCCAGGTCGCGCAGCATGTCCGCGGTAATCCGCCGGACCTCCTCGCGTGAGCGGGTGCGAAACGTGACGCCGCAGTAGCGCACGCGCCGCAAGGCATGCAGATCGAAGTCGAAACTGCCCGTGCGGCCCGCCAGCCGGCCCACGTTCACGATGCGCCCTTCGATGGCAGTGGCAGCCAGGGTGTCGTTGATGGCAGGCCCCGACAGCATGTCCACCACCAAGTCCGCTCCCCTGCCGGCCGTGGCGTCCAGCACCAGGCCGGACCAGCCGGAGACGGCAGGATCCACCACCAGATCCATGCCCAGGCCGAGCAGGCGCTGGCGCTTGGCCTCGCTGGTGGAACTGCCTCCCACCCAACCGGCCCCGAGACAGCGCGCGATCCGCAGCGCCATCAGGCCCACGGCGGTCGAGGCGCCATGGATCAGCAGGGACATGCCGGCCCTCAGCCCACCATGGGTCACCAGGGCGTCGTGCATGGTCTGCAGCGCAATGGGCAGGGAGGCGGCCTGAGCGGGCTCCAGGCCGTCCGGCATGGGCAGCACCCGCCCCCAGTCCGCGACCGCATAGTCGGCGAAGGCGCCTCGCCCCGACCCCATGACGCGCTGTCCGATACGGACATGGCTCGGCACCTCGGCCCCCACGGCATCCACGGTTCCCGCCCACTCCAGGCCGAGGATGGCGCCCGGCCCGCCGGCATCGCCATGCCGGCGGCCTTCGGCCATGTAGAGATCGGCGCGGTTCAGGGCGCAGGCCAGCACCCGCAGCCGGACTTCCGACGGCCCCGGGCTGGGCACCGGCGCCCGGGCCAGCACGGGTCCGTCCGCCCCCAGGACAAGCGCGCGCATCGTCGGGGCCATTATTGCGCCTTCGCGCCCGATTTCTTGACGATGTCGCCCCAGCGGTCGATCTCGCTGTCGACGAATGCCTTGAACTGGTCGACGCCCATCAGATCGATCTGGATGCCGGCCTCGTCGAAGCGCTCACGCACCGAATCGCTTGCCAGCGCCTGATTGATGACGGTATTGAGCTTTTCCACGATAGGCCGGGGCGTGCCGGCGGGCGCGAAGATGCCGCTCCAGCTGGTGACCTCATAGCCGGGAACGCCGGCCTCCATCAGCGTGGGCACGTCCGGCAGCACGCTGGCGCGGTTGCGGCTGGTCACGCCCAGGGCGCGCAGCTTGCCGGCCTGGATGTGCGGCAGCGAAACGTTCAGGTTGTCGAACATGAGCTGGATGTGTCCGGCCAGCAGATCGTTCATGGCCGGGCCTCCTCCTCGATACGGCACGTGGGTGTAGCGGGTGCCCGTCAGCACCTGGAAAAGCTCGCCCGACATGTGGATGCTGCTGCCGGCGCCGGATGAGCCCATCATCAGCTTGCCCGGATTCGCCTTCGTCCACGCGATCAGTTCCTGCACGTTTTTCGCGGGAACCGAGGGGTTCACCACCAGCACGTTCGTGCCTGCCGTCATGCGCGCAACGGGCTCGAAATCCTTGCGCGCGTCGAAAGCCGGATTCTCGTACAGCGTCGGATTGATTCCGTGCGTTCCGATCGTTCCCTGCAACAGGGTATAGCCGTCGGGAGGCGAACCCGCGACGTGCGCGGCGCCGATGTTGCCGCCGGCTCCGCCGCGATTTTCCACGACGACGGGCTGGCCGAGGATCTTCGACATCGCTTCCGCCAGGATCCGGCCCGTGGTATCCGTGGAGCCGCCCGGCGGGAAGGGAATCACGTAGCGGATGGGCCGCTCCGGATAGGCGGCGGCCGCCACGCCGGGCACCGCGGCCACGGCGGTTGCGGCCATGGCCAGCGCCAGCATGCGCCTCATGCCCGGCACGGCCAGGCGCAAGAAAATGCGAGGGTTCATCGTTGTCTCCTGGTGTTGTTATGTGCGGTGCGGCGCGCGCCGCCCTATTTGCGCAAGACGATGCCGGCCGACATGCCCCCGTCCACCGGCAATTCAACAGCGTTGATATAGCTGGCCTCGTCGGACAGCAGGAACCGGATCGCGGCCGCCACTTCTTCCGCGGTTCCCTGCCGCCCGAAAGGCATGTGCTGTGCCAGCCGGTCCGGCCTGGCCTGGCTTGCAGCCCGGCCCATCGGCGTGTCGATCAGGCCCAGCACCACGGTATTGGCCCGAATTCCCGCCGGCTGGCCTTCCAGCGCCACCGCCCGGCATACGGCCGACAGCGCTGCCTTCGACGTTTCGTAGGCGGGGTTGCGCCCGCCAGGGCGGCGCGATGCCGTGGACGATACGAAAACGATGGAGCCTCCCGGCGCCATCCGGGGCAAGGCGTGTTTGGCGCAGAACACATGCGCCCGGGTGTTGACGTTCAGCACCGCGTCCCAGTTGTCCGGCGTCAGTCCCGACAGCGGCGTGCGGTGGCTGACGCCCACGTTCAGCACCAGGCCGTCGAGCCCGCCGAGGGCCGCGACCGCCCGGTCGATCATGCCCTCGATCTGCCCCACGTCCGACACGTCGGCCTGCAGGGCAATCGCCTGCCCGCCAACCTCGGCGATATCGCCCACCGTGCGCTCGGCGGCGTCGAGATCGCGGTCGGCGCAGGCCACGCGCGCGCCGGCGCGGGCCAGCGCCAGGCACGCCGCATTGCCGTTGGCCGCAGGCTGGCGCGCGCCGGACGAGCGCCCAGCCCCCACCACCAGGATACGGCGGCCCTCCAGGCGGAAAGCTGCGGCTTCGGATTTCTGTACTTGGCTCATGATGGACTCTTGATAGGAGGAGCGCAGCGGCTCAAAGCGTGGCGACCGGCGTGACGGGAGATCCCACCGCGCCAGGCAGGCGCAGCGGCGGCGCGGTCAGCAGGAATTTCGAGCGCCCCTGCGCGGCGAGGGCGCGCGCCAGCTCGGACAGGTGCCAAAGCTCGCCCAGGGGGATCCCGTACTGGAACAGGCATAACTGATGCAGGGGCAGCCGCGCGCAGGGTTCCGCCGCGGGCCGGCCCGGTATGCCCTCGACGGCGTAGTTGTCGGCGCAGAGCGCGGCGATCCCGCTATCCACGATCCAGCGTCGCAGGCGCTCGTCGCGGCCGTCCAGCACGGCGCAGCTGTTATCGAGCACCGCGGCGTCGGGCGCGCCGCCCATGGCAATGATCTTGTCGGCGAACCCCGTGTACAGGCATAGCATGTCGCCGGACTGGATATCGCCGCCGGCGGCATCCACGGCGCGCATCAGCAGGTCATAACCCACATACTGGCGCGCATCGCCGCACAGCGCGTGCAGGTCCAACAGCATGCCGCGCGACTGGATGGCTTTTTCCGCCATGGTCTGGATGCCCAGGCGGTGCGCGCCCGGCGGCGCCCCGTCTTCGGGGCCGACCACGTCGACGCCGGCGCGGAAACCGTTGTAATACACCGCCACGGGTTCGCCATTGCCCTCCACGTCGAACCGGTGCCCCACGTGGGCGAAGCTGTCCCATTGGGTGGAGTACTGCGTATGCAGGGTTACCGCGTCGTCGCAGACCACGTCGGTGTGCGCGTGGCCGTCCGGGTCCACGGGCAGGTTGTAGACGGGACGCCCGTCCCGCCGCGTCGGCGCCAACACCGGCGGATGGCGGCGCGGATTCAGCACATTGCCGCCCGGCAGATTCAGCGGCAGGCTCAGGCAGATGCTGCGCCCTTCCCGCACCTCGCGCACTCCCCGCAGAACCGCCTCGGGCGTGATCAAGTTGAGCCGGCCCAGCTCATCGTCCGGCCCGAAGTCGCCCCAGTTCGATGCCGAGGGCCGTACTTTCCAGCGTGGATTCATTTTTCTGTCGTTCCTTGCCATCACATCACAATTGCACGCGCGCGGACTGCACGATGCCCCGCCAGCGCCCGGCCTCGGCCGCGACGAATGCGGGGAACGCCCGCGCGTCGAGCTTGCGCAGCAATTCGGTGCCGTTCTGGGCGGCACGCGCCTGCACGGCCGGGTCCGCCAAGATGCGGCCGCAGGCGCCGGACAATATCTCGACAGCATCGGCCGGGGTGCCGCGCGGCGCGAACAACCCCGACCACACCGATGACTGCGCCCCCGCATATCCGGCCTCGGCGATGGTGGGAACGCCCGGCAGGCTGGGCAGGGGCCCCGGCCCCGTCGTCACGAGCGCGCGGAGCTTTCCGGCACGGATCAGCGGCAGACTGGTGATGGGGTAATCGAACATCACGTCCACCGTGCCGGCCATCAGGTCGTTCATCGCCAGGCCGGCGCCTTTGTAGGGCACGTGCAGCAACCGGATGCCCGCTACCTGCTGCAGCAGCTCCGCCACCAGATGCTGCGCCGTGCCCACGCCGGCCGAGGCATACGTCATCTGACCCGGCCGCTTGCGGGCCAGGGCCAGGAATTCGCCGAACGTGGCGAACGGCGTCGTCGCGCCGGTGACCAGCACGTTGAAGTCGGCGAACAGCCCGTGCACGGGCACGAAGTCCCGCAGCGGATCGTAGGGAAAATCCTTGTACAGATAGCGGTTCGCCGCATGCGTGCCATTGGTGCCGAACATCAGGCTATATCCATCGGGCGCTGCCCGCGTGGCCACGCCGAGCGCGATGTTGCCGCCCGCGCCAGGCCGGTTGTCCACGACAAAAGGCTGTCCAAGCTGGGCCGCGAGTTTTTCGGCCACCAGGCGCGCATTGCTGTCGGCGATGCCGCCGGCGGCAAAGGGCACATACAGCGTCAGCGCCCGCGAAGGATAGGCCGCGGCGCGGCCGGCGCCGGGCAGGCCCATGGCGGCCATGCCCGCCATGGCGGTGAGGAAGCCGCGCCGCCCCGCCCGGGCTTGGCTAGGCATGCGCTCCTTTGTTTGAACCGATTCATTAACTCTACAAAAAAGCACCATGCCTCCTCAGATGGCCGTTGAATTCTCTGGTAATTAACGGCTGTCTCCGTAATTTTCGCCAACTCTAGCACACAATGAAACGGTTCACCAATAACCCGAAGCACATCTATTTCGGCTTAGAAATGGGCGAGGCTGGCGCTGGCGACCAGGATGCGAGGCGGGGGAGACGGGACGTCTTGCGGGCGGCCGAAAAAAAACGGGCCGGCCGGGAATCAGGCCGCGGCCGGCCGGGCGGGGCCTTGGACTTTCATGGGCGGATTGCGCTTGCCGGTGCGTTGGGCATCGCGGGGATGTCAGAGCGCCCCGGCGATTACTTCGTGCCTGTAGCCATAGCCGAGCAGGATGGAACCGGCCTTGGAACCCTTGAGATAGAACTGGAACGACCGCGCCGTCGGATTGTTCCGCCCTTCATCGAGGATGACGGCCTGCTGCCTGATCGGATCGTAGAGCGACTGCGGGATCAGCCAGGCCGATCCTCGGGAGAGCTTGCCGTTGGCGTACACCTGCGACAGGGTCACGATGCCCAGGGCGGGAGCGCCCGAGGCGACGAACCGCCGGGACTCGGCGATATCGTGGCGTTCGACCAGCTTGGCCGAGATCTTGCTGGCTATGCCCAGGTTGTCCAGCACCTGCTTCGCCGGCTGGCCGTACACGAGATCCGGGCTCACGACCGAAAGCCGGTCGAACTTGTTGCGAGTCAGGATATGGCCCTGCGAGTCGACATACCCTTCCTGCGGAGACCACAGCACCAGCGAATTCGTCGCGTAGGTATAACGCGTGCCCGCCACAACCAGATTGCGTGCTTCCAGTTCCTTCAAGGCCGCCGTGTTATTGGGCAGCAACAGATCGTACCGGGCCCCGCCGAGGATTTGCCGCAGCAGGTCGCTGGTGTTTCCTACGGTAAGGATCACCTTATTGCCAGTGTCCTTTTCGAAGCTCTGGGCGATGGCGCGCAGCGGTTCGGCAAGCAGGGTCGCGACGGCAACACGCACTTCCCCGGCCATGGCGCTTGGACCGAGACTGGTCCCGAGCAGGGGGAACGCGGTAAGCAGGACGTGCAGGAATTTCATGGCAACGCTGGTAAGCAACCGCGGGCGCGGTCCGACATCGGGGATTGATACCATGGGGCGAAGGTCAATAACAAGGTTATGTTTCCATACGTTTCAAAGATGGTGCGCCCTCTCCATCCCCTATAGGATTCGGTTGTTTTCTATAGTAGACAAGCAAAAATGCCCCGACCCACGTTCAAATTTGCCGATTGCCGCGAGGAACAGCATTCGACCGCGATCCTCGATATCTTGAACGAAGCCATCCTGAACTCGACGGCGCTCTATGACTACCGGCAGCGCGAGCCGGCCGCGATGGCGGCCTGGTTCCAGGCAAAAGCCGCGGGCGGCTTCCCGGTGATCGGGGCCTTCACGGACGACGGCACGCTTGCCGGTTTTGCCAGTTGGGGCACGTTCCGCGCCTTCCCCGCGTTCAAGTACACCGTGGAGCACAGCGTTTATGTCCACAAGGACTATCGCGGCTGTGGACTGGGCAAGTCGCTCATGTCCGCGCTCATCGCGCGGGCGCGCGAGTCGAACGTGCACACGCTCATCGGCTGCATCGACGCGACGAATGCGGGCAGCATCGCGCTACATGAGAACCTCGGCTTCCAACACGTGGGGACCCTGCCAGAGGTGGGATTCAAGTTCGGCCGGTGGCTCGACGCAAGCTTCTATCAGCTCCGCCTCGAAGGCCCTGCCCAGCCCGTGGATGGCTGAGGCCGACGCCACAGGCCCTAGCGTCGGATCAGCGCCACCACGTAGACACAGGGCGCGTCCGTCGCGTTTTGGAATGCGCACGCGGTCGGCAGGCCGAGCTGCAGGCAGTCGCCCCGCTCCAGCACGTGCGTGATGTCCCCTTCCTGGAACGTCAGCGTTCCCTCGAGAACCCAGATCTGCTGGTGCTGGAAGACAAAGGCGCTGGCCGGGTATTCGACCCGCACGCCGGCGGGCAAGGTCACTTGCACCATCTCAAGCATCGTCCCGTTGCGAGGCGACACCACCCGGCGCTCGTAGCCGGTTTCCGGATCCACCCACACCGACTGCGAATCCGCCTTGCTCAGGCGTTCGCCAGTCCGCTCGGCCAGGGCCAGGAGCATGGACAGCTGAAGCCCGAACGCGCCGGACAGTTTGCCCAGGATGGTCGCGGTGGGGCTGGCTTCGCAGCGCTCGATCTTGCTGATCATCGCCTTGGACACGCCGGACTTGTCTGCAAGGTCGCCCAAAGACCAGCCGCGGGCTTCGCGCTCTATGCGAAGCCGCGTGGCGATGGCGATGGAAGGATCAGGAAGCGGGTTGTTCATGTTGGCAGTGAGGGCGGCGGGTTCTGTTCGTCATTGTATCGGCCCGCAGCGCGCCGGCCGGCCGTACCGATCTCATAGCACATATCGGACTCCCGGGTTTGTACCTAGATGAGAAGTCTTTGATAGTGATCAATCGTTCACTATACTTGACGACACAGCCAGACCGGCGATTCGGGCCCCACCCCGGAACTCACCAAGTACCGCTTCGGAAACTGATATGTCACGTGAAATTCGCTTCAACGCCTTCGACATGAATTGCGTCGGCCACATCCAGCAAGGCCTGTGGACGCATCCTCGGGATCAATCGACACGGCACGGAGAGCTGCAATACTGGGTAGATTACGCCAAACGGCTCGAAGCCGGCCTGTTTGACGGCATCTTTTTCGCCGACGTGGTCGGCGTCTACGACGTGCTCGGCGGCAACGCCGACGCGGCCGTGCGCAGCGCGGCGCAAGTGCCCGTGAACGACCCTACCCTGCTCATCCCCGCCATGGCGGCCGTGACGAAGCATCTGGGTTTCGGCGTTACCTCGAATCTCACCTACGAACAGCCGTTCCTGTTCGCCCGGCGCATGTCGACCCTGGATCACCTGACGGGGGGCCGCGTCGGCTGGAACATCGTCACCGGCTACCTCGACAGCGCCGCCCGCGCGATCGGCATCGAAGGCCAGATCGCCCACGACGACCGCTACGACCTGGCGGACGAATACATGTCGCTGGTCTACAAGCTGTGGGAAGGCAGCTGGGACGACGGCGCCGTGCTCGCCGACCGCGAACGCGGCATCTATGCCGATCCCGCCAAGGTGCGGACGATCCATCACGCCGGGCCCCAATACAAGGTGGACGCCATGCACCTTTGCGCGCCCTCTCCGCAGCGCACGCCGGTGCTGTATCAGGCGGGCTCCTCCACCCGCGGCCGCAGGTTCGCGGCCACGCACGCGGAATGCGTCTTCGTGAACGGCCAGAAAAAGGAAGGGGTCAAGGACATCGTCAGCGACATCCGCGCCCAGGCCGTGCAGCTCGGCCGCAAGGCCGACGACGTAAAGGTCTTCCTGGGCGCCACGCTGATCCTCGGCCGCACCGAGGCCGAGGCCCAGGAGAAGTTCGCCGAATACCGCAAGTACGTCAGCACCGAAGGCGCCCTCGCCCACGCCGCGGCGTCGCTGGGCATCGACTTCTCGAAATACGACATCGACGAGCCCATCGATACCGGCAAAAGCCAGGCGATCGTCTCGAACGTGGAAGCCATGACGCGCGCCAGCGGCCCGCAGTGGACCCGCCGCAAGCTGCTGGAACAGATGGTCCTGGGCAGCCGGCAAACGCCCTGGGTCGGCTCCGTCGATCAGATCGCGTCGCAACTTATCGGCTGGAGCGAGGAGGCCGACGTAGATGGCTTCAACCTGTCTCGCACCGTGGTCCCCGAATGCTTCGACGACGTCATCGAGCTCCTGATTCCGCAACTGCAGGAACGCGGCGTCTACAAGACCTCCTACAACGACGGTTGCTATCGCGAAAAGCTGTTCGGCCAGGCCCGCCTGCCGGCGTCGCACCCCGCAGCCAGCTATCGCAGCAACGGGAAATAAGCCGTGGCCGTGCCCGGGCACGCAGCGCCGAATCCGCCTGCATGCCCGGCCGGAAAACAGGAAGGTGCCATCATGATTGATAAATTGACCTATCGAGAGGCCATGTCCGGCCTGGGCGCGGCGGTCAACGTCATTACCAGCGAAGGCAAGGCGGGGCTTGCCGGCTGCACGGTTTCCGCGGTCTGCTCCGTGACGGACGACCCGCCCACCCTGCTCGTGTGCATCAACAGGGCAAGCAAGAACAACGCCGTTATCCGCGAAAACGGCAATCTGTGCGTGAATGTCCTGGCCGGCGATCAACGCCACATCGCCATGCGATTCGCCTCCAGGAACGTGCCCATGGAATCGCGTTTCGCGGCGGCGACCTGGGATCGCCTGGAGACCGGCGCGCCGGCGCTCGTGGACGCCGTCGCCGCCCTGGACTGCGAAGTGATGTCCATGAACGAAGTCGGGACGCACACCGTCTTCTATTGCGAAATCAAGGCGATCCGCAGCACCGCCGGCCGCGAAGGCCTGATGTACTTCGGCCGCGACTTCCACCGCCTGCCGCAGGCGCCGCAACCCGCCCACGCCTAGGGGCGCGCGGCGAGCCCTTCATTCCTTCGTCCGGAGGCTGACGATGGCCGGGGCTTGCCTTGCCGCGCCGGCCAGGCCGAAGCACGAACCAAGAATTTTGGATATCAGAATGCACGCTTACCCAGAAATCCAGATGCTCATCGGCGGCCAGTGGCGCCGAGTCGCCGGCGATCCGGTCATCAACCCCTCCGACGGCACGGTCATCGGCTCGGTCCCCAGGGCCGGCGCGCAGGATCTCGACGATGCCATCCAGGCGGCCGCCCAGGGGTTCCGCGCCTGGAGAAAGACCGCGCCCGCCCTGCGCGCGGAAATCATGTTGCGGGCCATCGCGCTGATCCGCGAACGCGTGGAGGAAATCGCCCACGCCATTTCGCTCGAGCAGGGCAAGACCTTGGCCCAGGCCCGCGCCGAAGTGCTCCGCGGCTGCGACCTGATGACGTGGGACGCAAACGAAGGAAAGCGGCTCTACGGCCGCGTCGTGCCGGCCGAGCCCGGCATGCGCCACACGGTGATCCGCGAACCCATAGGCGTCATCGCGGCCTTCACGCCCTGGAACTTCCCGATGAGCTCCCCCGCCCGGAAGGTGGGCGGCGCATTGGCCGCGGGTTGCTCGATCATTCTCAAGGCGGCCGAGGAAACGCCGGCCGGCGCGGTGCTGCTCGCAAAGGCGTTCAAGGACGCGGGGCTGCCCGACGGCGTGCTGAACGTCGTGTTCGGCGACCCGGCGATGATCTCGGCGCATCTGATTGCGAACCCCACGGTGCGCGGCATCACGTTCACGGGATCGACTCCCGTAGGCAAACACCTGGCAGGGCTGGCCGCGCAGCACATGAAGCCGGCGATCCTGGAACTGGGCGGCCACGCTCCCGTCGTGATCTGCGAGGACGCAGACCCGGAAAAGGCGGCGATCGCATGCATCAAGGGCAAGCTGAACAACGCGGGCCAGGTGTGCGTCTCGCCCACCCGCTTCTTCGTCCACGCCAGGATCTACGACGCCTTCGTCGACGCCATGCAGCGCCACGGCAGCCAGGTCAAGGCAGGCAACGCGATGGACGCCGGCAACGACATCGGCCCGGTGGTCAACCGCCGCCGCTTCGACGCGATCGACGCCCTGACGAAAGATGCGCTCGAACGCGGCGCGCGCCTGGTATGCGGCGGGAATCCGCCTTCGGGCGCGGGATACGTCTACCCCTTTACCGTGCTTGCCGACGTTCCCGGCGACGCCCGGGCCATGAACGAAGAGCCGTTCGGCCCGCTGGTTCTCGTCGTGCGCGTGACCGACATCGACGAGGCCATCGCTCGGGCGAATGCCCTGCCGTACGGACTGGCCGGCTACGCCTTCACCACGTCCGCGGCCAATGCGTACAAGCTGGGCGACGAGCTCGAGGTAGGCAACCTGGCGATCAATCACCTGGTGTCGGCCGTGTCCGAGACGCCGTTCGGCGGCGTCAAGGAAAGCGGTTACGGCCGCGAAGGCGGCACCGAAGGCCTTGAGTGCTACACGCACGTCAAGAGCATCTCCCATTTGATGGATTGGGCATAGGGCCTCCATCGACGATAAGCGGCGAGCGTCGGCCACGCTCACCGTAACAACCGCGTGCAGAGATCATCGAGGCGATGGACCATCGCCTTGAGGTCGACTCACGTCCAATCACAAGGGAAAAACCGGAGATTCATCCATGCGAGCCGTTCACACCCTGGCGTTAGCGCCAGTCCTGATGGTCCTTGTAGGGCCGTTCTTTCTGAATCGCGTCACCCCTTTCCTGCTCGGGATGCCGTTTCTGCTGTCCTGGCTGGCGCTGTCCCTCGTCCTTACATCCATTGTGATGGCGATCATCTATTTCTCTGACCAAAAGGCAGAATCCACTCAACGGGACGGCCACGCAAAATGAACAGCGCATTGATCTTTATTGCCTTGGCGGTCGGAGTCGCGCTCTTTCTCGGGATCCGGGCAAGGCGCGGCAAGGACATGAGCCTGGAACAATGGACGGTCGGAGGTCGCGGCTTCGGCGCGGCGATCGTCTTCCTGCTGATGGCAGGAGAAATCTACACAACCTTCGTCTTCCTGGGCGGCAGCGGCTTCGCCTACGGCAACGGCGCCGGTGCCTACTACCTCCTCGGGTATGGCAGCCTGCCTTTCATTCTTTCCTACTTCATCCTGCCCCCGGTGTGGAGGTACGCGAAAGAACGCCGGCTGCTGTCGCAACCCGACTTCTTCGCTTCAAAGTACAAGAGCAGCGCGCTCGGCGTGCTGGTGGCGATCGTCGGCTTCATCGCGCTGATCCCCTACCTGGTTCTGCAGCTCAAGGGCCTGGGCATCATCGTCAGCATCTCCTCCTACTCCGCCATCTCCTCGAACCAGGGCGTCATCATCGGCGCGATCGTCGTCGCCGCGTACGTCGCGCTGTCGGGCGTCCACGGATCGGCCTGGACTTCCGTGATCAAGGACGCCCTGGTGATGTTCGTGGCGGTTTTCCTCGGCCTGTATCTGCCGTACCACTACTACGGCGGCATCGAGAACATGTTCACCGCAATCGAGGCGGCCAAACCCGGCTTTCTCGCGCTGCGTGACGTGGGCCAGAGCCCGACGTGGATGGTGTCGACCGTGGTGCTGTCCACCCTCGGCTTCTACATGTGGCCCCATATGTTCATGGCGGTGTACACGGCGAAGGGAGACGGCGTCCTGCGCAAGAACGCGTTCATCCTGCCGATCTACCAGCTCATGCTGCTGTTCATCCTGTTCGTCGGCTTCTCCGCGATTCTGCAGGTCCCCGGCCTGAAGGGCGGCGACATCGACCTGGCGCTCTTCAAGATCTCCTTGCAGACGTTCGACCCCTGGTTCGTCGGAGTCATCGGCGCGGCAGGCATTCTCACCGCACTGGTTCCCGGCTCCATGATCCTGATGACCTCCGCTACGCTGCTCGCGAACAACGTCTACCGCCCCCTGCGGCCCGGCGTGGAAGACGCGCACATCGCCCGCGTCGCCAAATGGCTGGCGCCCGCCATCATGGCGGTGGCCGTCTGGTTCACCCTGGGCGGAGGAGACACGATCGTGGCGCTTCTGCTCATGGCATACGCTTTCGTGACGCAGCTGTTCCCCGTGTTCCTGGCCAGCCTGTTCAAGTCGAACCCGGTCTCCAAGCCCGCCGCCTTCGCCGGCATCATCGTGGGCGTCTCCACGGTGGCCTATGTTTCCCTGACCAAGCAGACCGTCGCCGGCATGTTCCCGCTCCTGCCGACCGCCTTGAAGGACTTGAACGTCGGCATGATCGCGCTGTTCTTCAACCTGGTCGTCCTGACCGTCGTCTCGATCGCGACGCGCGGCCTCTCCGCCCCGGGCCGGCTTTCGCCCAACGCTTCCTAACCCCTGACCCGAGCCTGCGGCGCCGTTCATCGCGAACGGCGCCGCGAATGTACGTTTATGCGGAACAAGACACAGACCAGGCGCATCGCCTACATCCAGTCCAGCTGGCACTCCGGCCTGCTGGCCCACTCCAGGCTGGCCTTCTACGACAGGATGGCCCATTACGGCTGGGCGTTGAATCGCATCGATACCTATGACGTTCCCGGCGCCTTCGAAATCCCCCTCTTGGCCAAGCGCGCCGCGCTGTCCGGGCGATACGACGCGATCGTGGGCGCCGCGCTGGTCGTCGACGGGGGCATCTACCGACACGAGTTCGTCGCGCAAGCCGTCATCGACGGCCTGATGCGCGTGCAGCTGGAAACAAACGTTCCGGTGTTCTCTATGTCGCTGACTCCCCATCACTTCCACTCGCATGACGACCACGGGAAGTTCTTCTCCGATCATCTGAAGCACAAGGGCAGGGAAGTCGCCGATGCCTGCGAAGGCATGCTCGACGCGCTGCACAGGTTCGAGCTCGACCTCCCCCCGGAAGACGTCGATCAAGCCGCGTGAGGCCCGCCATGGACATAGACACCCGCGCCGCCGGCGTTTCCCAAGACCCGATCGAGCCCCTCTCCGCGTTGCGCAAGCAGCTTCATGCCAGGCCGGAGCTGCGCTTCGAAGAGCGCCTCACTTCGGACGCCATCGCCCGGGCGTTGGAAAGCTACGGCTATGCCGTCGAGCGTGGCATCGCCGAGACCGGCCTGGTGGCCACGCTGCCCGGCAAAGACCCGACCCGGGCCATCATGCTGCGGGCGGACATGGACGCGCTGCCGATCCAGGAAGCCAACGATTTCGAGCATGCCTCGCGGCACCCGGGCCACATGCACGCCTGCGGCCACGACGGCCACATCGTCATGCTGCTGGGCGCAGCCAGGGCGCTCAAGCTGCGGCCCCAGCTGCCGGGAACCGTGCATTTCGTGTTCCAGCCCGGCGAAGAAGGCGGCGCGGGCGCCAAGCGCATGATCGACGAAGGGCTATTCACCCGCTTTCCCGCCGATGCGGTTTTCGGCATGCACAACTGGCCCGCGCTGCCTGTCGGAAGCGCGGGGATCCGCCCGGGGCCTATCATGGCCGCCGGCGCGCGCTTCCGGATCGTGGTCCAGGGCAAGGGAGCGCATGCGGCGCAGCCGCATCTGGGCCGCGATCCCATCCCCCTGGCCTGCACGCTCGTCCTGGAACTTCAGACCCTGGCGGCGCGGCACAAGAACCCCATCGACCCGGCCGTGATCTCCGTATGCATGCTCAACGCCGGGCATACCGACAACGTCATACCCGAGAGCGTGGAGATCCGCGGCACGGCTCGCGCCCTCTCCACCGGCGTCCTGGAGATGCTGCAGCGCGCAATGGACAACATCTGCAACGGCCTGGCGCTGGTCCAGGACGCCAGCATCTCACTGGAATTCTTCCAGTTCTATCCGGCGACCGTGAACTCCCCCGCCGAGACACGGCTTTGCGCGCAGGTCCTGCAGGATGCCTTCGGGGTCGACAAGGTGGACGTGGACACGCCGCCGAACATGACGTCGGAGGACTTCGGCTTCATGCTTCAAGAGAAGCCCGGCGCGTATATTCTTATCGGAAATGGATCGCCGGACCGGAAATCGCATAATCTTCACCATCCCAATTATGACTTCAACGATTCGGCCATTCCCCATGGCGTCCGGTACTGGGTCGATCTCGCGCATGCCTACTTCCGGCAGGCGCGGGGCCATCGGGCCATCGGATGAATCCGCATGGAAACGCGCATGAAAGCCACTTCCCCCGGCATGGAAACGAACCGCTGGCTGCGCCCTTCGGCCGTGATCGCCGTCGCGCAGCTGCTGGGCACGTCGCTTTGGTTCAGCGCAAACAGCGCCGCGCCCGACCTGGCCGTCTCGTGGAACATCACCGCATCGGACATCGGCTGGCTGACCAGCGCCGTGCAGGCGGGATTCATCGCCGGAACGCTGGTCCTGGCCCTCTTCGGCCTCGCCGACCGTTATCCCGCGAGCCGGGTGTTTGCCTTGAGCACGGTGCTTGGCGCGGCCTTCAACGGACTCTTCGCGCTCGCCGCCCACGGCCTCGGCGACGCGATCGCCTATCGATTCCTTGTGGGCCTGTCGCTCGCCGGGATCTATCCGCTCGGCATGAAGCTGATCGTGAGCTGGGAGCCGGCCCGCACGGGCATGGCGCTCGCCCAGCTCGTCGCTATGCTCACCCTTGGCACCGCCCTGCCCCATCTTCTGCGCGAGTTGGGCGCCGGCCTTCCTTGGCAGTCCGTCGTCCTGGCGTCCTCGGCGCTCGCGGTGGCGGGCGGCCTGATGATACTCAAGCTGGGGGATGGCCCATTCCTGCCCGCCCGACGCCCGCGCGACGCGCGGGCAAACGCCGCGGCGCCCGCCAGGCCGAATGTGCTGTCCGCCTTCAAGGTCCGGAAGTTCCGCGCCTCGGCCTGGGGATACTTTGGCCATATGTGGGAGCTGTACGCATTCTGGACCGTGGTTCCCGTCCTGGTGGCCCGCACGGATCTCGCCTCTTTCCTGCCGTTCACGGGCATTCCGGGGATTTCGTTCGCCGTCATTGCGGTCGGCGCGCTCGGCTGCATCGTGGGCGGGCTGGTCTCGCGCCGCCATGGAAGCGCGCCGGTCGCCCTCGGGGCGCTCTGCCTCTCGGGCCTTTGCGGCGCCATATTCGCGCTGTCCTGGCATGCGCTGCCCGCCGCGGCCATGATGGCGCTCCTGCTCCTCTGGGGAGTCTCCGTCGTTGCGGACTCGCCGCAATTCTCGGCCCTGTCCGCCCGCAGCTGCCCGCCCGAAATCGTCGGATCCGCCCTGGCCATCCAGAACTCGATCGGCTTCGCGATAACCGTGGTTTCAATCGCGCTGACCACGTCCGTGCTGGAGAGGATCGGCCTGGACGCTGCCTGGGTCCTGGTGCCCGGCCCCGTCATCGGCCTGCTGGGCTATGTGCTGACGGCCCGGACCGTCCGCGACTGACCCTCCCATGGGGCCGGCGCGCCGCCGCTCAGCCTCCCGGTTCCAGGATCGCGCCCTCCCGCCGCAACGCCTCTTGCAGCACCCCGACGTGGATCGCCCGGCTATCGCATTTCGCTTCCAACGCCATGGCGGCGGCCATTCCAGCCGCCTCGCCCATGGCCATGGAGGGCGCGGACACACGGATCGATGCCTGCGCCTCGTGCGTGGAGGACACGCAGCGCCCCGCCACCAGGACATTGTGCAATGCGCGCGGCGTCAGGCAACGATAAGGTATCCGACAGTATTCGCCCGGCTCCAGGAATTTCCATACCGTCTTCAGCCCCTGCGCGTGGACTTCGACCGGCCAGGCATTGCAGGCGATGCCGTCGTCGGGCTTCGCGCCTCCCAGAACTTCCTCCGCCGTCAGGACGTGGTCCCCCTTGACCAGCCGCGTTTCCCGGATGCCGATCTGCGCGCCGATATCGACGATGCGCGCGCGGGAAAATCCCGGCATGTGCTCGCGCAGCACGGATTCGTATAGGTAGGCCTGGCGGCGTCCTTCCCTTTCGGCCTCGGAAAGCTGCATCGGATCGGTCAGGTCGAATGGCTCTCCATCCTCGCGCGCGACACGCGTCGCGTTCAGGTGGACGACGCCCTCTATCGGATTCGGGTAGAGCGCGACCATGGTCCGGGGCAATGGCGTCCCGCCCGCGACGATCTCGGCCATGCGGGCGCTGACGTCGTCCCGGCTCAGCTTGCAGAAAGTCTCCACGTCGACGGGCGCCATGCGGAACATGCTGGATCCGAACTGCGTGATCCCCCCGGAACCCAATTCGAACGGGGCCCCCGCGCGGGCCGCGATGTCGCCGTCTCCCGTGCAGTCGATCACCATGCGCGGGCGCACGGCGAACCGGCCGCCCTTGTTTTCCACGAACACGGTGCCCACCCTGCCGTCCTCCACGGCGACGTCGGCCACCCAGGTATGGAACAGCACCTCCACTCCGTAAGCCGCCATCATTTCGTCCGCCACCAGCCGCACGCTGGTCGGGTCGTATGGCAGCGACGCAGCCAGGGACCAGCGGCGCGCCCCGGTCACCGCGTCGCGCTTGCGCAGCCGGTCCACCATTTGGCCGAATAAGCCGTCGACGACCGGAATGAGATCATCCGGCGTCACCGCCCAGATGCCGCAGAAGCCTCCCAGCGTGACCGCCGACACCGTTCCGCCCAGGAACCCCCAACGTTCGAGCAGCAGCACCTTCGCCCCCGAGCGCGCGGCCGCGGCCGCCGCCGCAATGCCCGCCACGCCGCCGCCCGCCACCAGTACATCGGGTTCGGCCAGCACGGGAATATCGCGGGCCGGCTCCCTGACAGTCTTTGCGCTCATGCGAATTTCTCCTTCAATGGTCGCGTCTGGCCGCGACAGGTTTCGATGCGGCCGCCGCCCTCGGCGTCGAAAAGATGCGCGCGGCTCCAATCCAGGCTCACGTTCACGCGGTCCCCCGCCCGGTAACGCACCTCGCTGTCGAGCTTGACGCGCAACGACGCGCCGAGAGCCTGCAACGTCACCACTTGCTCGGTTCCGAGCCGCTCCACCAGTTCGATCTGCGCGGGCATCCCTTGCTCGCCGATCCGGAGATACTCGGGCCGAATACCGAGCGTGAGACTGCGCGGCAGCTGGGTTGCGCCCATGGCGGCGCGGTACTGGACCGATCCCGGGAGCACGTAGCCATTGACGGCAAACCCTTCCGCGGCGGGCTGCGCCGGAATGAGATTGATGGCGGGACTGCCCACGAAGCCCGCGACGAATGCGTTGGCGGGCGCGTCGTAGAGGTCGTCAGGCGTGCCATCCTGCTGGATCCGCCCCTGGTTCATGACGATCACCCGAGTCCCCATCGTCATGGCTTCGACCTGGTCATGCGTCACGTAGACGAAGGTGCGCTTCAGGCGCTGATGCAGGCGGATGATCTCGGCCCGGGTATGAGAGCGCAGCTGCGCATCCAGGTTCGACAGCGGCTCGTCCATCAGGAATACGGACGGATCGTGGATCATGGCGCGCGCCAGCGCCACGCGTTGCCGCTGCCCGCCCGACAGTTCGCGCGGCTTGCGATGCAGCAGGTGCTGCATGCCCACGGCCTCCGCGGCCTTACCCGCCTGCTCCCGGTGCGCCCGCTTCCTCTCCCTCGCGGCGGGCATCAACCTGCCCAGCACCGGTATTTCGTAGTACCAGGGCAGGTCCCGCATCCTGAGCGGAAAACTGATGTTGTCGGCGACGCTCAGGTGCGCGTAGAGCGCATAGCTCTGGAACACCATGGCGACGTCCCGGCGGCGCGGCGGAAAATCCGTCACGTCGCGGGGGCCGATGCGTATGCGCCCGGCGCTGGGCTCCTCCAGGCCCGCGATCAGGCGCAACAGGGTGCTCTTTCCGCAACCCGAAGGCCCCAGCAGCACGACGAACTCGCCGGGCTCGATGGACAGATTCAGGTCGTGCAGGACGGAGTTGTCGCCAAAGCGCTTCGCGATCCCGTCCAGTTCGATCCGCGAGGAGGGCTTAGACAAGTGCATAACGGACATTTTTCACCTGCGTGTCGTCCAACATTGCCAACATTCCACGTTCCTTTCCGATGCCGCTTTCCTTGTAGCCGCCAAAAGGCGCATCGACGGCGGCCTTGGCGCCATGGTTGACGCATACCGTGCCCGCCTGGATCTTGCGCACCATGCGCATGGAACGGGCCGCATCGCGCGTAAAGACGGCGGCGGCCAGGCCGAACGGGGAATCGTTGGCAATGCGCACCGCGTCGTCCTCCGTATGGAAGGCGATCACGGTCTGCACCGGGCCGAAGATTTCCTCGCGGGCCACGCGCATTTCGTTGCTAGCGTCGAGGAACAGGACGGGATCCATGTAGTAGCCCTTGCCCAGTTCAGGCCGGCCTGCCAGGTCGACGCTGCGCACGGTCCGGACGCCCTCCTCGCCCGCCACCTGCAGATAGGCCTGGATACGCTTGATCTGGGTAGCGTTGACGATAGGCCCCATTTCCGTGGTCTCGTCATCGGGCCTGCCTATCCTCACCTTGGCCACCCGCTGCGCCAGCTTCTCGATGAATTCATCGTGGACGGACCGCTCGACCACCAGGCGCGTGCAGGCGGCGCACACCTGACCGGTATTCCGGGTCATGTCGTTGTAGGCCGTCGTCACGGCGGCATCGATATCGCTGTCGGCGAAGACGATCAGCGGCGACTTGCCCCCCAGTTCCAGCGTCAAGCGCTTGATGGAATCGGCCGCCGCCCGGAAGATCTTCCGGCCGGTCACCGTGCCGCCGGTAAACGAGATCTTGGCGACGCCGGGGTGGCGCGCCAATGCGTCGCCCGCTTCTTCGCCGGTTCCATGGACGATGTTGACGACGCCCGGAGGAATGCCCGCCTCCACGACCGCCAGGCCAAGCTCCGTCGTGGACAGCGGCGTCACCTCGGAAGGCTTGATGACCACGGTATTGCCCGCCGCCAGCGCGGGCGCCAGCTTCAGCACCGCCAGGCTGACAGGATAGTTCCAGGGCACGATCAGCCCGCATACGCCCAGCGGCTCGCGCAGCGTGAAATCCATGATGGCCGGGTCGGAGACATTGATCGTTTCCCCGCCCATTCCGAGCAGCACGCCCGCGTAGTACTCCAGCGTGGGAGCCAGGCCGATCATGGACGCGCGCGATTGCTTGATGGGTTTGCCCACGTCCAGCATTTCGATCTGCGCAAGCATTTCGGCCTTGTCGTTCAGCACGGCCGCCAGCCTCAGAAGCGCCTTGCTACGTTCCTTGGGCGTCATTTTTCCCCAGGGCCCCTCGAAGGCCTTGCGCGCGGCCAGCACCGCCCGATCGACATCCGCGGCCCCCGCCTGCGCCACATGCGCCAGGATTTCCCCGTTGTCCGGGTTGATGCTGGCGAAGGTTGCTCCCGATGCCGCGGGCACCTCTTCTCCGCCGATCAGCAGGGGATACGGCGCGTCGCGCAGGGTTTTCGGCAATGCCTGATCCATTTTTGTCTCCTATGGGCTAGCCCTTGACCGATCCAGAGGTCAGGCCGCTGATGAAATAGCGTTGAAAGAACAGGTACAGGAAAATGATGGGAACCGTCGTGATGGTGCCCATGGCCATCATCTGGCCGTCGGTGACCGAGTAATCCGCCGCCAGCAATCCAACCGCCAGGGGCAGCGTGCGCATGCTGTCGGAGTTGATGATGATCAAGCCGAACAGGTAGTCGTCCCAGGCCAGGATGAAACAGAAGAGAAAGGTCGCCACGATGCCTGGCAGCGCAACCGGCAAGACCACTCGCCACAAGGCGCCGATCCGGCTGGCGCCGTCCACGATGGCGGCCTCTTCGATCTCGGGGGGAACCTGGGCGAAATACCCCTTGAGCACCCATACCGAGAACGGCACCGCGTAGGTGGACACGGCCAGCATCAGCCCGGTGCGTGTGTCCAGCAGATTGAGCTCGCTAAGCAGCAGGTAGAACGGCAAGGCAAGAAGAATGACTGGCACCAGATAGATCACCAGCACGAACGCGCCCAGCACCCGCTTTCCCCTGAACTCGAAGCGCGACAGCGCGTAGCCCCCCAGTATGGCCACGGCCGTGCTGAAGACCGCCGTGGCCGTGGACACGATGAGGCTATTGAGGAAATAGACGCTGAAGTTCTTCTCCAGCCATGCGGAACGCAGATGCGACCAGTCTATCGTGGCGGGGATCCACGATGCTTCCGGAGAGTAGATCTCGGCGGTGGGCTTGATCGCTGTCAGCACCATCCACACGATAGGAAACAGCACCGCGAACGTGGTCGCGATCACGGTGGCGTAGGCGAACAGCACGCCGGGAGTCGGTTTCCTAAGCATGGTTGCGCTCCCTCAACGCCCGCGCATACAGCACCGCGACTGCCATCAGGACGATCAACAGCAGGACCGCAAGCGCGGACGCCTGCCCGAACTGGTGTGCGCCGAAGGCCTTCAAATAGACCAGGATCGGCAGTATTTCCGTCGAGTCCGCCGGCCCGCCTCCGGTCAGCAGCCACATCAGCGAGAAGTTGTTAGCGATCTGCATGGTGCGCAACAGCACCAGGGTCGCGATGATCAGCTTCAGGTTGGGCAGCGTGACGTACCAGAACTCGCGGAGCGCGCCCGCGCCCGAAATGCGCGCCGCCTCGTACTCGTCCTTGGGAATGCCTTGCAGGGCCGCCACCACCATGATCAGCACGAACGGAACGCCCCGCCAGAGATTGATCAACAACGCGCTGGCCATGGCGGTGTCCGGCTCCGAGAGCCAGGGCAGAGTCGCCCCCCAATCGAATCCCAGATTCCTGAGCGTGACGTTCACGATGCCGGATTGCGGATTGAGAATCCATCGCCACAGATAGGCGATCACGGCCACCGGCATCACCCATGGAAGGAACAGGGCCGCGCGGAAGACGTTGCGCCCGATGACCAGCCGGTCCAGGATTACGGCCAGCACGACTCCCACGATGATCTGCGATGAAACCGAGCCCGCCACCCAGATCACGGTGTTCCACGCCGAGGTCCAGAACCGGGCTTCCTGGAGGACCGCTGCATAGTTGTCCAGGCCGACGAAACGCCCCAGCCCCAACCCCAGCTGCGCCTCGTAGAAGCTGAGGAAGATGGAGTACAGCAGCGGCACCAGCGTCAAGGCCGTCAGCAGGACGAGCGCTGGGGCCATCAACAAGTAAGGCAGGCTGTGCCGGGCCAGCCTGGGGCCCGGCCGCCACATGGAAATGGCGGGCGCGTCCATCAGAGCATCCGCTGGTACATCGCCTGGATGTCGCTACGCGACATCTTGCGGCAGTTGATCAGCGTGGAGCGGCTATTCTCCGCGAGCTCCGACAAGCGCTCGATCATGTCGGGCTTCACGCCCAGCGGAGCCAGCGCGCGCGAAACGCCGATCTCGTCGCGCAATGCCGTCACCCGCTCGAGCAGGGCGCGGGCGGCGGCCTGATCGCTTGCGTTCCTGTCCGCCGCGCCTATCGCGCGCCCGATCGTCGCGTAGAGGTCCGGCCGGGCTTCGATGTTGAAGGCCACCACGTGCGGCAGTATGGCCGACAGGCTTTCCCCGTGCGTCACGTCCAGCAGGGATTCGACCGGGGTGGACAGGCCGTGCACGGCGTCGTTGCCCTTGCAGGAAATGGCGATGCCCGCCAGATGGCTGGCCAGCATCATGTTCTCCCGGGCGTCGAGATCGTCGCCACGCTGCACGGCGCGGGGCAGGTTCTCCATCACCAGGCGGATCGCCTCCAGCGCGAGGACGTCGGCGATGGGATGCTGGCTGCTGTTCGTGTAGGCGCCCATGGCATGGATCAGCGCGTCCATGCCGGTCGCCGCCGTCATGCGCGCCGGAACGCTTGCCGTGATCTCGGGATCCAGCACCGACAGGACGGGCCTGCAGCGCAGGCTGCGGATCAGGTACTTCCGGCCATCGTCGTCCTTCACCATCGCCGCGGAGGTCGCCTCGCTGCCCGTGCCGGAGGTTGTCGGAACGGCAAAGAATGGAACGGGATCCCCGGGCAGGTGGTCCACGCCGTTGGTGACCTGGTCCACGATCTCCTTGCCTGAAAGCAGCGTCGTCGCGATGGCCTTGGCCGCGTCCATGGAGCTGCCGCCGCCCAGCGCGAGAAGGCCGTCGAAGGATTCCGAGCGCCACAGCGCAACGCCTCGCCGCACCTCGGTCATCGTGGGGTTGGGCTGCACTTCGCCGAAGATGCGGGATTCGATTCCATCCTTGGCGAGCGTCCGCGCGACGTTCTCGGCCAGGCCGCATTTGACCAGCCCGGCGTCGGTGACGATCAGCATGCGCCGCACGTTCAACGCCTTCGCGCGGGCGCCCAGCTGGCTCAGCGCTCCGCGCCCGAAAACCATGTCGCGCGGCCATACGGTGGAGAAGTTCTTCATGTCGTTTTTCCTCTCGGTGTTCAGCGATTTCTGGGGCGCAGCAGGGCGCCGACTTCGTTGATGTCCTGGACCTTTTCCAACGAGCGCAGCGCTTCCGCGGCCTCGCACGCCTGGGCGTGGGGCAGCACGTCCTCCGCGCCTTCCATGAACTTCTCGACGTGGTCGAAGGTTCGATCGCGCGCGCCCAGCAACTGCTTGCGCTCCTCGTGCAGGACTGAGCCGTCCTCCATGTGCAGCTCCACGCGGGAGCCGTATTGGTAGTCCTTGTAGTAGGCCTTCTGCATGTCGGGATCGGTGCGGTACTCGACGATGCCGTGCAGGCGGGCGACTTCGGGGTCGAAGATCCGTTCCTTGAGGAACTGCTTGTAGGTGAGCTTCCCGTCGACGAGCGCGGCGGCCACCGCATAGCCCGCGTCGAAGCACAGGCCCATGTGGCTCAGCTTGTCGTCCCGTATCAGTTCGCGGATGTCCGGCTCGAAGCCGTGATAGCGTCCGCTGACGTAGATCGTCACGCCGGGACATTGGATGACTATCTTGCGGATCCTGCGAGTGGCTTCGGATCCAAGGCGTTCGTTCAGCGTGATGGCCGATTCGATCGCCGCCAGGTTGTACGCACAGGACGGATAGCGCTTGGTGTTCAGGGTCAAGGTGTACCAGTCCTGGCCCAGCCCCTTGAGCAGCTCGCTGTGATCCACCTCTTCGGAGACCGTAGCCAGGTACCCCGCGGGATGCTCGATCATGTCCAGGTTGCCGATCAGGCCCTCCTTGGCGAGATTGGCGGAAACGATCCCCCACATCGCCGGCAAGCCATTGACCAGCACCTTGGAATCGCTCGCCCAGCCCAGGAAGCAGTTTTCCATCGCGAGGTAGGCCGAATGGCTGACCGACCGCGCCAATGCGATGGGGTCGAGCCTCATCAGGTGGCCGGCCACCAGGGACGCTTCGGCCTGATGGTTGGGCATGCCGTTGCCGAGATAGGCGCCTCGCTGGATGGCGCGCGAAGTCCGCCCCGCCACCTCGTTGCCGATGACGACGGCCGTCACCACGTCGCGCCCCGAACTGCGGCACGCTTCGCCGGTGGCAAAAGCCGTGGGCACGACACAGGCGCCAGTATGGCTTATGAGCACCCAGTCATCCCATTCGATGATCTGGCCGGTGCCCGCGTTGTACAGGGCGGCGGCCGGCGCCGGCACCTTTTCCGGCAGGCCGAACAGCGTGGCCGCCTCTCCGCTGCCCAGAATCCGGCTCCCCCTGCGCAACGACTCCGCGCCCGGCATGCGCGAGCCTGCCAGGCAGGATCCGATCGTGGCCAGGATCTGGTCTTTCGCTACCGCCGCGACTGCCTCCGGCAGCGCGTCATAGCCCAGCCCGGCGGCGAACCTGGCGTATTCCATGGTGACCGGTTCGCGCGCCAGCCCCTGCGCTTGCTGAATATCCGACGCGCCCATTTATGCCTCCAGAAGCAAAAGTGCCTGCATGAGCATGGACAGCTGCATGATGTAGCGGCGTTCATGCTTGGGAAAATTGCTGCGCCCCCCCAGGACGACCGTCATCACGGACCATTTCCCCGAAAAGACCTGTTTCCAGTCGCCGGGCCCCATGGCGATGGTCGCGTACGCGGGCTGCGCGGGATCGGCGGGCCCGATGGCGGCGGTCTTGGCCGTCAACATCAGGCTCATGGCGGGTTCGCCGGCGCATTCGAACCGGAACTCCCGCCCCAGCGCGCCTTCCAGGCGGCGGCTCATCAACTGGTATCCATTGCGCTCCCAGCGTTGCGCAAGCGTGCGCAACCCAGTGCCAAGGATGGTGTCATCCTGCATGCTGTTTCTCCGATGGATTGGAAAGCAGAGAGGAGCCCCTCTCCGGAACGTCAGTCGAAAATTTCCTTCAGCTCGCGCTGAATGGCCTGGGCGGTCTGGGCCGTGTCCTGCTTCTTGGCCAGATGCATGTTCAGGTTGCGCTCGACGATCCCCTTGGATCCCACCAGGCCGCCCTTGGGGTTCTGCCCGTACCAGTCGATGCCCGAGTAGTAGCCCGAATGGTTCGAAAGCAAGGTCTTCACCACGTCGGGGTAGGCCTTCACCGAGCCCACGCGGTCGAAGTACATGTCGACGGCCTGCTTATCGTCGTACAGCGCAAGGCCGCCCAGCGCGCTGGCCTCCAGGCCTCTTGCGTACTGGTCGGTTTCATACAGGAACTGCACGAACTTCTTCGCCTCGGCCTGGTGCTTGGACTTCTCGAAGATCGACCATCCCTTGTTGTTCTGCATGGTCATGGCCAGCCCGGCGTCGGAAGGAATCAGCGCCCCGACCTGCCCGGCCTTGCCCGGATTCGCGTCGTGGAACTGGCTAAGCGCCACAGGAAGCGAGATGGCCATCGCTGCGGTGCCCGTGGCAAAGCTCCGGTTCACCTCCGCATAGGCAGCGTTCAACGAGCCTGGCGGCGTGTATTTGAAAAGCGCCGTGTAGATATCGATCGCCTTGCGCCCCACGTCGTTATCGAACGCGGCCTTGCCGTCCTTGGTCAGCAGGTGGCCGCCGTTGGAATACAGCACGAGCTCGAAATTCTGGCGCACGGTCCAATCGTTCTTGCCCGCTATGGCGATGCCGTATTGGCCCTTCTCCGGCTTGTGCAGCACCTTGGCGGCGTTGATGATGTCGTCCCAGGTCTTCGGCGCCGGCAACCCAGCCTCGGCGAATTTGTCCTTGCGCCAGAAAAGATAGAACGGCTGGCGCGTGTACGGAATGCCGAGGTATTTGTCCTTGTAGCGCCACGCGGACAGGCCGTCGGGGTGGAACTTGTCCTTGCCGAGCGCGTTGATGACGTCGTCCATCGGCGCCAGCGTGCCGCCCGGAATGTCGTTCACCCAGGCCGAGAACGCGAAGAACATCCAGGTGATGTCCGGCTGGTTGCCTGCCGCGATCGAGGCGGGCCATTTGATGTAGGCGTCGTTCGGAGACATCTGCACGATCTCGAAACTGACGTTGGGGTTGGCCTTGCGGAATTCGGCGGCCGACTTCTCCAGCCAGGTCTTGTACTGCGCCCGCGAATCGGTGAACCAAAGCGTCAGCTTCACGGGCTCCTGCGCATGGGCTGCGAGGGAAACGAGCGACGATGCCAGCAGCACCGTCGTCAACACGCGCCTGATGGAACCAAATAGGGTATGCATGCATGTCTCCTTTAGTTATCATCTCATGGTTCACTTAATGAACCACTGTGTCGCTCTTTAAACCAATACTAGGCGGCAAAATTTGAACATGCAAGAACAAGTTGTTCTGCACCGCAGCAAGCAATTGCGGCGGATGCCCTTGAATACATTCAGGTTTTTTGATCTTTCAGGGACGAGGAACGACAGGCCGCCGCCCATTTACACTAGGTGCCATCGCACGGAAGATATCGAAAAATGAGTGCTTCCGCGCTAGTCTTTGTGGCAACGATAAGTCCGCAAAAATCGGAGATACCGTGACCGTTTCAAACCGCTCGCTTTCGCGAGGTCTCGCCATTGTTCGAGTCTTCAATGACATTCCCTCGCCATCCCTCACGGAGATTTCCACTCGCGTCAATCTGACCAAGGCGACCTGCCTGCGATTCCTGCGGACCCTGCAGGACGAAGGCTATGTAGGCCACGACGAAGAAACCAAGCGCTACCAGTTGCGGCCGCTGGTGCTGGAACTCGGATACGCCGCGCTGTCCAGTCTGTCGCTGCCCCTTATGGCGGAAAGCGAAATGGAGGTGCTGGCCGACGCGGTTGGCGGCTCGGTGCACCTGGGCTTGCTGGAAGGAGATGAAGTCGTCGTCGTGGCCCGCTCCATCGCGTCGCTCGAAACGCGCAAGCTCGTCACCATGAACATCCATGTCGGAAGCCGCCTGCCCGCCCACTGCAGCGCCATGGGCCGCATGCTGATCTCGCAATCCGACGATATCGACGCATACGTGGCCAGCATGAAGATTTCGCAGATGACGTCCAAGACGCTCGTCCATCGCGGCAAGCTGGCCAAGGAGATGAAAGAGACCAGGAAGCGCGGCTGGTCGCTCGTCGAGGAAGACCTGGGTATCGGCTATTCCGCCATCGGCACCCTGGTGGAGGCCGGAGCCCAGCGATATGGACTGGCCGTTTCCGTGAACACGAAAGACTACTCCCGGGAAAAGCTGGTGAAGGATGTCCTGCCGCTGCTGAGCGCTGCCGCCGATCGCCTGCAACGGGCGTTCCGCCACGGCAGCCCGTAAGGCGCTTGCGCAAGCGCTCGGCCTATTTCCCGTACGTCGATATCAGTGTCTGCAGGGGCACGTGGCCTTTGCAGGGGCCCGAGCCGGGCGGGCTTGCGCCCGCCTCCAGCGCGGTGGCGTACTTCACGGCCGGGTCGTTTTCCAGGCGTTGCCGCAATGCGGCCAGCCGGGGCCAACGGGACGGATCGGCAACGCCATGGAAATCGCGCCAACGCGCCACGCCGACCAGAACGGCGTCCCCCAGCGTCGGACCTGCGGTAAAGCCGGTATTCAGAAACGCGATGAACTGGTGCATTCGATCCGACTCCGGTGAGAGAGGATCGAAACTGACGCGCCGCTCGATGTCCCGGTTCTCGATCCACCTCGCAATCGCCATGGTCTCCGAGAACACAACGCCGATCGCGCTGCCCCATCGAAGAGATCATGCAGGTCCTGAGCGGCAGATGGCCGACGCTGCTGATCTACTACCTCAAAGAGGGCACCAAGCGCTTCAGCGACCTGCGCCGCGACAATCCGACGATCTCCCACCGCATGCTGACCCTGGAATTGCGCAAGCTGGAATTGGCGGGCATCGTCCGTCGGACCGACTTCGACGGATATCCCAGGCGCGTCGAGTACGGCCTTACGGCCTCGGGCAGGGCGCTCGTGCCGCTGCTGGAGGCATTGGGCGACTGGTGGAACGGCAACGCGGCGCCGCTTGAAGGTTCCGCAATGGCCGGCGCCAGTGAAAGCGGCGGCACTTGCGAGAGTCTCCCCGACCCGCCGGCCCTTGCCTAGGCGGGCCCGGAACTCAGCCCGGATAGAACGCATACAGCGCGTAAGCGAGAAAACCCGCCCACAGCGCAAGATGGATGGAGATCCCCCGACGGCCTTGCAGGATCGTCGCGGGCCGCTTGGCGCGCGCGAAGCAGGCGAGCAGGCTCGAATGCGCCAGCAGGAGGCCTACCGGCCACAACGACAGGTAAAGCAGGACGCCGAAGGCGTCGGGGCCATAGCCGTCGCCATAACGCGGAGCCTCATACGTGCCAATGCCGACCATCCAGACCGCGAGCGCCAGCACGCTCAAGACGAAACTGATTCGGTAATACAGAAACAAGGCGGACGCTCCTTACCGGCGCTCTGACAGCCATGCGGATACATGGGGCGGAGCGAAAAGATGGTAGGCCCGAAAGCTGGCCATCAGTTCCCCTTCCCCGACTCGAAAATCTTCTGGTACGCGCTGTAGTAGCAGGCGGCCGCCGCGCGCGCGTGGCCAAGCATGCGGATACGGACGAGTTCGGCGTCGCCGGACAGCAAGGCTTCGCACAGGCCCCGCATTCCGTCCAGGATGATGCTGCGGACCTGCCGGTCGTCCATCGTCACCAGGCGCACCCCCTGCACGTGATCGATATAGCGCGAGATCGCGCCGGCCAATTCGCGATTGCGCACCATGGCGAGCCAGACCAGCCGCAAGCGCGCATTGCTGCGCATGAAATCGTCGAGGTCGGTCCGGAGGTGCGCGCTTTCGGCCTGCTCCAGGGCGGCCTTCATTCCGGCCAGGCCCTTGGGGTCCGCGTGCAGCGACGCGGAAGCGGCGGCGGGGGGGCTCGAGCAAGGTGCGGATCTCGACATGCAGTTCATGCGCGATATCGTGATCCACCCGACGGTCTTCCAGGCGGATCAAACCCCTCTGGATGCGTTGGCGGACGATGCCATACACGCGTTCGCGCAGATTGGGCTTACGCGCCGCGCCGCTCGTTTTCCTGCGCTTTACCTTCGTCTCCACCGGCCTGGCCTCATTCGTTCTGCGCCTGGAATACGCAACAGGGCGCTACGGCTTCGAGCATACCCGTTATCGCGTGGCACACCGGCTTGTCGTGAGTGGAGGCCGCCATCGCGAAGGGGCTGTTTCGCACCGCAAGCGTCGGCGGGCCCGCATCGCCCGATTCGAAGCGCCATGCGCCGCTGCCGGATTACCAGGCGGCACTCGAGGCGCGCCACGGCCAGGACGCCGCGCACCAGATCCTGCTGGCGACGACGCCCAGGCCGGCAGCCTCCTAATGGCTACGCGCGCGGCGGATAACCGGCTTCGCGCAAGGCTTCGGTTATCTGCTTCTCGGATGCCGAGGTCTGCACCTGGACCAGGCGGGTCTGTGGATCCGTAACGATACCGGCGTCGGGATCGACCGACTGGATCGCCGCCTTTACGGTGCGGGCGCATCCCCCGCAGGTCATGTCGTCGAGATGGAATTGCATGGAATGCTCCTTTCGGGTTGGGATGCCAGGCAGTCTGGCCGTTGCCACGGTTGGAAGGTCAAGCGCCGGGGTCGACCCTAACGGCTCTCCTTGGCATGGTTGACGGTGTACCTGGGGATCTCGATAGTCAGATCTTCCGGGCCCACGATCGCTTGGCAGCTCAGGCGCGACTGCGCCTCCAGCCCCCAGGCGCGGTCGAGCAGGTCGTCCTCGCCATCCTCGATCTCATTCAGGGAGTCGAAGCCCTGCCGCACGATGCAATGGCAGGTCGTGCATGCGCCGCTCATGTCGCACGCATGCTCGATTTCAATGCCATTTGCGAGCAAGGCCTCGGAGATCGAAGAGCCCGCTGGCGCTTCCAGCACGGCGCCTTCGGGCGCCAGATCGGCATGCGGAAGAACGGTGATGATTGGCATATCGTGCTCCAGGGCTCAGTAGGACGGCGCGCGCTTGGCCAACCGGTTTCCGCGAGGGCGACGCGCCACGGCCCCTGTGCGGGCTTCGGACTCCGGGCCGCCATTGTCGGGTTGTTCGAGGATGTGCAGGATGGGGCAGTTGGGCCGCTCGTCGCCCGCGCAGCACCGGATCAAAGCCTTGAGCGTCTCCGCCATCTGCCGCATGCTGTCGATACGCCGGTCCAGTTCGGCAAGGTGCGCCTGGGCCAGGCGCTTGACGTCGGCGCTCTGGCGCGATTGATCGTTCCACAAGCTCAACAGGTCGCTGGTCTCGGCCACCGAAAACCCGAGGTCGCGAGCCCGGCGGATGAAGTGCAGGCGGTGGACGTCGGCCCGGCCGTAGGCGCGGTAGCCCGACGCGGTCCGCTGCGCCGCGGGGATCAGCCCGATCTGCTCGTAGTAGCGGATCATCTTGGCCGATACCCTGGATGCCTTGGATGCTTCACCGATGTTCATGGCAGTCTCCTTGTTCAATGAAAGAAAGCCTGAGGCTTGCCATTGTGGGAAGGTCAAGCGCCCTGCCTTCATCCGGCGGCGCCGGAGGGCGGCTGCCCCTGCGGGGTGAAGAAAACATCGGCGTGCATATCCCCCGCATTCAGCCCGCGACCGAAAGCAGTCTCCATCGCCGCGTCCACCATTGGCGGCGGGCCCGCGACGTAAACCTTGAAGTTGGCCAGGTCCGGGAAGTCGTCTGCAACGGCTTGCGTGACTATGCCTATCCGCCGCGCCGTGGCCTGCGCCTCGGACAGCACGGTCGTAAAGGCCAGGTTGGCGTGCCGGCGTGTCAACGCTTCGAAATGGTCGACCAAGTAGAGATCCCGTTCCGTCCGCGCGCCGAAGTAGACGTGGATCGCCTGCCTCATCCCGTGTGCGAGGGCGGTTTCGACGATCGATTTGATGGGGGCCAATCCCGATCCACCCGCGATGCACAGGATCGGTCCGCAATGGCCTTCGCGCAAATGCGCGGAACCTCGCGGCGCTTCCAGCACGATGCGGTCCCCCGGTTTCAGGACAGTATGGACATAGCCCGACGCCGCGCCGCCCGGAACCCGGCGTATGTGGAACTCCAGTTCGGGGTCGCCTGACCGGTTGGCCATCGAGTAGCTGCGTACGGGAGAGGGCCCGAACCTGATGTCGGCATACTGCCCGGCGAAAAATGCCAGCGCATCCGTGCCATCGGGACGAATCCGGACACGTCTGATGTCATGAGTCACGTCGTCGATGGAGACGACGGTGCCCTGCCGCATCCGGGCTCGCACTGCGGCCGCTTCGTCGCCGGCGCCAAGCCAGGCCACCGCAGTATCGGTTTTCGGGACCGCGCGGCACGCCAGGATCAGGCCTGCGGCCTTCTCCTCGTCCGTCAACGCGAAGCGAGAATGCGAGAGCATCTCGATCTGGCCGTCGATCAGACGGGACTTGCAGCTTCCGCAACGACCGGAGCGGCAACCGTGCGGAAAGGAGACGCCATTCTGCAGCGCCGCCTCCAGAATGGTCTGGCCTTCCAGAACCGGCACTCGGGTTCGCACCTGCCGGATATCGACCGTTCTGATACGCCTGCCTCGAGCGCAATGGCTTCCGTCGGTGCTGTTCTGCATGGCTGCTCCGGATTCCTCATGTTGGTGTTGAACGGCTATCTATGCCTCGCCTTTCAAGCGGCCGGTTCAATCTATTCCTTCCCACGATTGCAAGGTCAAGGGCGGGAAAAAAGCACGCATGCACAAGGCTTGACCTTCCTGTCGTTGTAATGCCTAGCCTTGCCGGAAATTTCTGCAGAGAGGCTTCGGAAGGGCCGGGGCCCTGCTGCAAAGAAAGGACATGTCCATGCGTCGAAAATTCAAGATTGCGGTGTTGGCAGGCGTCATCACGGCAGCTGGAGCCATCGCGTTCTCCGCCTATGGCGTCGCCGAAGACGAAGGCAAGGCGGCAGCGTCGCGGAAAGAAGCCACGGACGCGTCCATGGCGCCGCGGGTCCCCGTGGCGGAGGTCATCGAACGCGCGATTACGCCGTCGAGCGACTTCACGGGTTTCCTCGCCGCGCCCGAGACTGTCGAGCTGCGCTCGCGCGTCGGCGGGGCCATCCATGCGGTCAGCGTCCCCGAGGGCGGCCTGGTACGCAAGGGACAACGGCTGTTCCAGATCGATCCGCGCCCCTTCCAGGTGGCGCTCGATACCGCCGCAGCGCAACTGCGCCAGGCCGAGGTGCTGGCCACCCAGGCCCAGGCCGATTTCGACCGCGCCCGGCGCCTGGTATCCACCGGCGCGGTGTCGCGCAAGACTTACGATGACGCCGTCTCTGCGCGCAGCGCGCGGCAAGCGCAAGTACAGGTGGCCAAGGCCGCGGTGGCCGCGGCGCGGCTCGATCTATCCTACGCGCACATCACCGCCCCGATCTCCGGACGAGTCGACCGCGTGCTCGTGACCGAAGGCAACCTGGTCAGCGGCGGCGCGGCCGGCGCGGCCACTCTGCTGACCACGATTGTGTCGATCGACCCCATACACGCGTACTTCGACATTGACGAGGCGACATACCTCAATGCGGTGAGGCAGGCCCGGCCCGACGCCGGCGGCGGCGAGTCGTCGCTGCCGGTCGACCTGGGACTCACCACGGACAAGGGCTTTCCCTACCGAGGCTTGCTCGACTTCGTAGGCAACCGGATCGACCGGAGCACGGGCACCATCCGCGCCCGCGCCGTGGTGCCGAACCCCGACGGCCAGCTGGCGCCTGGCCTGTTCGCCCGCGCCAGGCTGGCCACCGGCGCCGAGCGCCTGGCCATCCTGGTCGACGACCAGGCAGTAGGCACCGACCAGGGAAAAAACTATGTCCTGCTCGTGGACAAGGACAATCTGGCCCAGTACCGCGCGGTGGAACTGGGCCGGATGGCAGACGGACTGCGCATCATCAATGCCGGCCTGCAAGCCGGCGACAAGATCGTGATCAAAGGCCTGGTGCGCCCAGGCATGAGGGTCACGCCTGACCTGGTGCCGATGCAGCCTGCCGCCGTCGCGACGGCCGGGGCGGACAGCGCGGCGGCCGCCGAGGCCAACACGGACCTGGCGGAGGCGCGCCAATGAAGTTCCCCCACTTTTTCATCGCCCGGCCGATCTTCGCCATCGTCCTGTCCTTGATCATGCTGCTGGCCGGCGCAATCGCCTTCTGGCAGCTGCCGTTGAGCGAATACCCCGCCGTCACACCACCCACGGTGCAAGTGACGGCGAGCTACCCGGGGGCCAACCCTGAAGTGATCGCCGACACCGTCGCCGCGCCCCTGGAACAGGTGATCAACGGCGTCGAGGGCATGCTCTACATGAACTCCCAGATGGCCATCGACGGCCAAATGGTGCTCACCATTGCGTTCAAGCAGGGAACCGACCCGGACATGGCGCAAATCCAGGTGCAGAACCGAGTCTCCCGCGCCTTGCCTCGGCTGCCGCAAGAGGTGCAGCGCATCGGGGTCGTCACGCAGAAGACGTCGCCTGACGTGTTGATGGTGGTGCACCTGGTTTCGCCCGAAAAACGCTACGACCCGCTTTACCTGTCCAACTTCGCGATCCGACAGGTGCGTGACGAACTCGCGCGCCTGCCCGGTGTCGGCGATGTCCTGGTCTGGGGCGCGGGAGAATACTCCATGCGTGTCTGGCTGGATCCCTCCAGCGTTGCCACGCGCGGGCTGACCGCCAGCGACGTGGTCGCCGCCCTGCGGGAACAGAACGTGCAGGTGGCCGCGGGGTCCGTGGGCCAACAGCCTGATACCTCCGCCGCCTTCCAGGTGACGGTCAACACGCTGGGGCGCCTGGTCAGCACGGAGCAGTTCGGCGACATCATCGTGAAGACCGGCGCCGATGGCCAGGTCACGCGGCTGCGCGATGTCGCGCGGGTGTCCCTGGGCGCCGACGCCTATACCCTGCGCAGCCTGCTCGACGGCGAGTCGGCGCCGGCCCTGCAGATCATCCAGAGCCCGGGCGCCAATGCCATCGACGTCTCGAACGCGGTCCGGGCCAAGATGCGGGCGCTCCAACAGGGCTTTCCGCAGGACATCGAATACCGGATCGCCTATGACCCCACGGTCTTCGTGCGCGCGTCGCTGCAGTCCGTGGCCATTACCCTGCTGGAGGCCATCGCGCTGGTCGTCATCGTGGTGGTGGTGTTCCTGCAAACCTGGCGCGCCTCCATCATTCCACTCGTGGCCGTGCCGGTATCGCTGGTGGGCACTTTCGCGCTCATGCACGTTTTCGGCTTTTCGCTGAACACGCTGTCGCTGTTCGGGCTGGTGCTCTCTATCGGCATCGTGGTGGACGACGCCATCGTGGTGGTCGAGAACGTGGAGCGTCACATGGCGCTCGGCGAACCGCCCAGGCAGGCCGCGATCAAGGCCATGGACGAAGTCACGGGGCCGATCATCGCCATCACCTCGGTACTGGCGGCGGTCTTCATCCCCTCGGCGTTCCTCTCCGGGCTGCAGGGCGAGTTCTATCGCCAGTTCGCCCTGACCATCGCCATCTCGACCATACTCTCGGCCATCAATTCGCTCACGCTCTCGCCCGCGCTAGCGGCCATCCTGCTTAAACCGCATCACGAAGCGGCGGGATCCGATTGGCTCACCCGCGTCATGGGCCGCGCGCTCGGCGGCTTTTTCCGGCGCTTCAACCGCTTCTTCGACAGCGCGTCGGACGCCTACGTGGGGATGGTGCGCCGGGCGGTTCGCGGCAGCGTGATCGTACTGATGCTGTATGCCGGTCTCGTCGGCCTGACCTGGCTGGGTTTCCACCAGGTGCCGAACGGCTTCGTGCCGGCCCAGGACAAGTACTTCCTGGTCGGCATCGCCCAACTGCCCAGCGGCGCTTCGCTCGACCGCACCGAAGCTGCGGTCAGGCAGATGTCCCAGATCGCGCTGGCCGAACCCGGAGTAGAAAGCGTGGTCGCTTTCCCCGGCCTGTCGGTCAACGGACCCGTGAACGTGCCGAACTCCGCGCTGATGTTCGCCATGCTCAAACCCTTCGACGAGCGCAAGGATCCTTCGCTTTCGGCCAACGCCATTGCCGGGAAGCTAATGGGCAAATTCAGCCAGATCCCCGATGGATTCCTGGGCATCTTCCCTCCGCCGCCAGTGCCCGGCCTGGGCGCCATGGGCGGGTTCAAGCTGCAGATCGAAGACCGCGCCGGACTTGGGTTCGAGGCGCTGGTACAGACGCAGGGCCAGATCATGGCCAAGGCGATGCAGACGCCCGAACTGGCAAACATGCTGGCCAGTTTTCAAACCAACGCGCCACAGTTGCAGGTGGACGTCGATCGGGTAAAGGCCAAGTCCCTGGGCGTCTCGCTGACCGATGTCTTCGAAACCCTGCAAATCAACCTAGGGTCGCTTTATGTCAACGACTTCAACCGTTTCGGCCGCACCTACCGGGTGATGGCCCAGGCCGATGCGCCGTTCCGCATGCAGGCCGACGACATCGGACTGCTCAAGGTACGCAACGCCAACGGAGACATGATTCCACTGAGCGCGTTCGTGACCTTGATCCGAAGCTCCGGCCCGGACCGGGTCATCCGCTACAACGGCTTTCCCTCGGCGGACATCAGTGGCGGCCCCGCGCCGGGCTACTCGTCCGGCGAGGCCACCGACGCCATGGAGAGAATCGTCCGCGAGACTCTGCCGGAAGGAATGGTCTACGAATGGACGGACCTGGTCTACCAGGAAAAACAGGCCGGCAATTCGGCGCTATACATCTTCCCGCTGGCTGTATTGCTTGCCTTCCTCATCCTGGCTGCCCAATACAACAGCTGGTCGCTGCCGTTCGCGGTGCTGCTTATCGCTCCCATGGCGCTGCTATCGGCAATCGCGGGGGTCTGGATCTCCGGCGGGGACAACAACATTTTCACGCAGATCGGATTCGTGGTGCTGGTCGGCCTCGCAGCCAAGAACGCCATCCTGATCGTGGAGTTCGCCCGCAGCAAGGAGGAAGCAGGCGCCGACCCGCTGGCGGCGGTCCTGGAAGCCGCCCGGCTGCGCCTGCGGCCCATCCTGATGACCTCGTTCGCCTTCATCGCCGGCGTGGTTCCCCTGGTGCTCGCTACCGGCGCCGGCGCAGAGATGCGCCATGCCATGGGCATCGCGGTATTCGCCGGCATGCTGGGCGTAACGCTCTTCGGTTTGCTGTTGACGCCCGTGTTCTATGTCGTCGTTCGCCGGCTGGCCCTGCGCCGCGAGGCCCGTCGCACCCGCGCCCGTTCGGGCAACCAGCACGCCTGACGGCCAGGAGGACATTCACCATGAAGACCGCTTTCACCCGTTCCAGACTGGCCCGACCGCTGGCGCCGTTGGCCCTCGCGGCCGCACTGGCCGGCTGCTCCCTGGCTCCCAGGTACGAGCGCCCCGCGGCGCCCATCGACGCGGCCTACCCTTCGGATGCCGCATACGCCCGGGACGCGCCAGAAAAGCCGGACGAGCCCGCTGCCGCAAACATCGGCTGGAGGGATTTTTTCCGCGATCCGCTGTTGCAGCAACTGATCGCAATCTCGCTGGACAACAACCGGGACCTGCGCAGGGCCGCGCTCAACGTCGAAGCGGCGCAAGCGCTGTACCGCATTCAGCGCGCCGAAATGCTGCCGAATCTGAGCCTTGCCGCGAGCGGCGCCTCCGAGCGCGTTCCGGCCGAACTCAGCGCCACGGAGGCCGCCTACGTCGGCCGGCGATACGATGTTGCCGGCGTGGCGGCCGCCTGGGAGCTGGACCTCTGGGGCCGTATCCGCAGCCTGAGTGACCAGGCCCTGGCTTCGTACCTCGCCCTGGACGAAACCCGTATCGCCACGCAACTGAGTCTTGTATCCGAAGTCGCCAACGCCTATCTCACGCTGCGCGCCGATCAGGAATTGCTGCGCCTGACGAACGACACGCTCGCCGCGCAGAAACATTCGTACGATCTGACCGCCCAGCTGGCCGCGGCGGGAAATTCCACCCAACTGGATCTGCGCCTGGCGGAAATCACGCTGCGTAATGCGGAGGCCAACCACGCAGCCTATACCCGGCAGGCGGCCAAAGACCGCAATGCCCTGGTGCTGTTGCTAGGCCAGCCCCTGACGCCGGAACTGTCGCGGCAACTGGACGCAGCGACGACGCTTCCGGACGGCATCGTGCCCCCCGACCTGCCCGGGGGCTTGCCATCGGAGCTGCTCACCCGCCGTCCGGACATCCGAGCGGCCGAGCAGAGGCTGCGCGGCGCAAACGCCAGCATCGGCGCCGCGCGCGCCGCCTTCCTGCCCGCGATCAGCCTGACCGGTTCGGCGGGCACCGCCAGCGCTTCCCTCGACGGCCTGTTCGATTCCGGCACCCGGGCCTGGAGCTTCCTGCCCCGGATCACGCTGCCGATCTTCCGCGGCGGCTCGCTTCTCGCGAACCTGGACGTGGCGCATGTGCAAAAGCGCATCGAAATCGCCAACTACGAAAAAGCGATCCAGAGCGCCTTCCGCGAGGTGGCCGATGGCCTGGCGGGCAAGCGCACGCTCGACGAGCAGATCCGTTCGGAGCGGCTATCGGTAGCCGCCAGCCTCGATGCCTATGCCCTTGCCGAGCAACGCTTCAAAGAAGGCATGGACGACTACCTCGCTTTGCTCGAAGCCCATCGTACCTTGTACGGCACGCAGCAGATTCTCGTGCGGACGCGCCTGACGCGGTTGAACAATCTCATCGATCTGTACAAGGCGCTGGGGGGAGGATGGACGGAGCATACGGTGCAATCCGCCGACGGCGCATAAGGGCGTCGGCGGCACGCGGCGCGAGCAAGACATCGCGCTCAGGCAGGTACGCTTCTTGCTGCGCCGCTGACGGCGCGCTATCGGGCCGCCGCAACCAGGAGGCTTCAATGAAACCGAATCTGAAACCACTGCGCGACCAGGTCATCGTGATCACGGGCGCAGGTAGCGGCATCGGCGCCGCTACGGCGCGGATGGCCGCAGGCCGTGGCGCCAAGGTGGTACTGGCGGGACGGCAACAGGAGACTTTGTCGAAGGTTGTCGAGGACATCCTCCGAGAGGGCGGAACGGCGGTCAGCGTAGTCGCCGACGTCGGAATCCAGGAGGACCACGAACGCATTCTCGCCGAGGCCATCGAACGCTACGGCCGCGTCGACACATGGGTGAACAATGCCGGGATTTCGATCTACGGCACGTTGGAACAGGTGCCGATCGCAGACCAGCGCAAGCTGTTCGAGACCGATTATTGGGGCGTGGTCTACGGCTGCATGACCGCTGTGCGGCACATGAAATCTTCCGGCGGCGCAATCATCAACGTGGGCAGCGAAGTGTCGGATCGCGCCGTTCCGCTACAGGGGGCCTATTCGGCGGCCAAGCATGCGGTCAAGGGCTACACCGACGCCCTGCGCATGGAGTTGCAGGAGCAGGACGCGCCGATATCCGTAACGCTGATCAAGCCCGCGTCCATCGCCACCGGTTTCACCGTGCACGCCCGCAACTACATGGACGCGCAGCCGGACCTGCCGCCGCCGATCTACGCCGCCGAGATGGTGGCCGAAGCGATTCTGCACGCGGCGCGGCATCCGGTGCGGGATCTTTACGTGGGCGGGGCGTCTCGCGCGATCGCGGCGCTGGGCCAGAACATGCCGGGCATCGCGGACCGCATGGCGGCCTGGCTGTTCCGGCGCCAGCGCGGGCCGGCGCGAGCGGGCCAGGGCACGGATTCCCTTTATGAAGCGGGTGGCGAGCATCCGGCCGTGCAGCGTTCCGGGCGCCGGCACAGCGTCTACACCCATATGGCCATGCACCAGCGCGCCACGGTAGTCACGACGGTCGCGCTGGCGGGAGGTGCGGCGCTATGGTTGCTGCGCGGGCGGCGCTGATGCAGCCGCAGCGAAGAGGCAGGTAGTTCCCGGGGCACCTTGATCCGGCCGCGGCGCCTGCGACGGACGCTTAGGACGCCGGGCGCGGCGACGGCGCCATCGGCATGGCCAAACAGGCTTGAACTCATTCGCTCTCGGGCGACCGGCTTTCGTAATAGCGGGACAATTGGCCGATTTCGTCGGGAGTCAGGCGCTGGGCAAAGGCTCGCATGGCCCCCACGTCATCGTTTTGCCGCAGACCGGAGCGGAAAGCGTTCATCTGGTCCACGAAGTAAGGAGCCGGCTGGCCTGCCAGCCGAGGCAGCAGCGGACCTTCGCCGCGCCCCTGAAGGCCGTGACAATTGGCGCAAGCGGGCAGCGCGCGCGGGCCATCGCCCAGCGTGTCCAGCCGGAGAGCCGCCTCGTGCTGCCCCGCGTCCGCCTTGGCGGCGGATTTCCCGCCGGGCGGCAGGCCGCCGTAGTAGCGCGCCAGGTGCGCGATTTCCTCATCGGACAGGCCCTTGGCGATTCCGCTCATGAGCGGATGCTGGCGGCTGCCATCGCGAAAGTCCCACAATTGCTTTGCCAGGTAGTCGGAAGTCAGCCCGGCCAGATTGGGGAAGGCGCCGCCCAAGGGCGTCATGCCGGCCGGCCCGTGACAGGCGACGCAAGCCTGTACGCCCGCCTTGCCCGTCTGGGCAAGTTGTTTTCCGGCGTCGACGTTGGCGTGCTGCAATGCGGGCTCCCAGGCGGGACGGTACGCGGCAAAGTCCAAGGCGCTGCGGCCCGCGACCGGGCTGCCGGGCTTGGGGGCCGCCACTGCGGGCAGGACCGCCGCCGGCGCCGCCGCGGGCGCGGGCGCCGGCTTTTGCGCGACAGGAGGCGCGGGCGGCTGCTCGACCCGGGATGGCGCGATCAGGCCATCGCCGCCCTGCCCGTAAATCTGAAAAAGGGTGGCGACGATTGTGATCAGCGGCGCGCCCGCGATCAGGCCCAGAGTTACATAGCTGCGTAGAGGCATGCCCATGGTGTCACCCCGGCTGCATCGCTCAGGTCACAAGGGGGCCCGGCGACTTCAGATAATCGGACTTGATCTTTTCCACGATCCAATAGGTCGTGGCGCCGACCGTGCCCGTCGGGTTGTAGCCGGAATTCTGCGGAAACAGCGCCGCGCCAGTCACGAACACGTTGGGCACTTCCCACACCTGACCGTAACGGTTCACCACACTGGTACGCGGGTCAGCCCCCATGGCGGCCCCGCCCGTGAGATGCGTTGATTGGTACGCCGCGGCAGTGAAAGGCCGCTTGCGAGGCCCGGGCTCCGTGCGTTGCACGCCCTTCATGGCGCGGCCGATCTGGTCGCCGCGTTCGGTCAGAAAGGCCGACATGCGAATGTCGTTGTCCGGAAGGTCGTAGGTGACGCGCAGCAACGGCAGGCCCCACGCGTCCTTGTAGGTAGGGTCCAGACTCAGGTAGCTGCCGCGGGTGGGTTGCGCCGACCCCGTGATGGTGATGGAGGCCGAGTGGTTGTAATAGCGCTTGACCGCCTGCTTCCAGGCGCTGCCCCAGGCGGCGGTGCCCTTGGGCACCGGGTGGTAGCCGATGGGAGCGCCGCTGACCACCTGGATCTGAAGGTAGCCCCCGCCCACGAATCCAAGCGGCCCATGATCGAAATTGTCCGCGCTGAAGTCGTCCATGGTGACCGCCACCGCCCCGGCGCCCATGAATGGATTGATGTTGAATGATTCGTCGAAGAACAGATTGACGCCGGAGGTTGTCTGGTGCGTATAGTTGCGCCCCACCACGCCGGTGTTGCGTTGCGGGTCATACGCTTCGCCTATGCCTGACAGCAGCAACAGGCGCACATTGTTGATGCCGAAGGCGCACAGCACCACGACCTCGGCGGGCTGGAAAATCTCCGTGCCCGCGCCGTCCACGTAGGTCACGCCGCGCGCCCGCTTCCTGTCTTGCGTCAGTTCCACCCGCAGCACGTGGGCGCCGGTGCGCAATTCGAAGTTCGACAACTTGAGCGCCACCGGCAGCACGCAGACCTGGGGCGATGCCTTGGCGTAGTGCTCGCATCCGAAGTTCGAGCAGAAGCCGCAATAGACGCAGGCGCTCATCTGCAGTCCCTCGCTGTTCACGTAGGGCCGGGTACAGAGCGCGGATGGCTGCACGTAAGGGTGGTATCCCAGGCTGCGCGCCGCCTCGCCGAACAATGCCGGCGCATATGGAACCTTCATGGGCGGGTTGGGATAGGGGCGCGACCTCCACGGTTCGAATGGATTGCCGCCTTCCTGCTTCTGGCCTTTGATATTGCCCGCCTGACCCGAGGCGCCGATCAGGTAGTCGAAGCGATCGAAATACGGTTCAAGCTCGTCGTAGCTCAGCGGCCAGTCCTGGCAGGTAAGGTCTTCGTCGAAAATCCGGGCGCCGTAGCGCTCGGTGTAGTGGCTGCGCATATTGAAGTCGGTGGGATCGAATCGGTAGTACGCGCCCGACCAATGATTGCCCGCGCCGCCCAGATGCGTCCCTGGATAGGCAAATTGCCAGCGCCGCATGGGCAATGCGGTTTGCCCGTCGTGATTGCGGAAGGTGAACGTTTCGCTGGCCGTATTCTGATGCAGGGCGTGCCTGCGCGTGTACTTGAGTTCGTCGTGGACAGTGGGTCCCTGGAAGTCCGGCGACGGCCAACGCGGCTCTCCACGCTCCAGCACCACCACCCGCTGGCCGGCGGCGGCCAGTTCCTTGCCGATGATGGAACCGGTCCAGCCAGCGCCGATGATGGCTACGTCCACCGCGGGCATCGTTTTAGCCATGGCCGCCTCCTTCATTGCGGGAGGGCGCGCTCCCTCCTGCGGGCTGGTGTCCGCGCGCCTGAGCGATGGACACAGGCTTGCCCTGCCAAGCCACGCCATGCCGCTCGATGTCGTTGGAGAAACTGGCATAGGCCCCGGGGAAGCCTACCAACTGCCAGCCGACCATATTCCTGTTTCCTCCGTACAGCGGATCGCTGAAGAAGCCTTCCAGGGTTCCCTCGAGCAAGGCCTGGAAAAATACTTCCGCCGGCAACGGGTCGAAATCGAGTTCGCCTTTCTGCATGGCGACAAGCCAGGCGTCCTGGTCTTGCTCGGCGAGCTGCTCGTAGGCCTTGCCCTCCTTCTTGCGCACGGCCGCGTCGAACGCGGCCAGGCCTCGGCGGTACATCTCGGCCGGCGTGAATGACAGTTGGTAGCCCTGCTCCGGCGTACCCGGCATAAAAGGGCCCTGCCGATACAAATGATCACCCGCGCCCCATGCGCCCGCCAGCTGGCCGTCCAGAAAATGCGTGACGCCCGCCTCTTTGGCGCCGGGCCCTAGCTCATCGGCCGGAATCAGGCGGGCCGCGATGGCGTCCATGAGCGCGGCTTCCTGCGCATTGAAAAAACGCAAAGGCACTGGCGCCGCGGAGTCCGCTTGCGGGTGCGAGGCGGGAGCCTGCGCCATGGCGGGCACCCCGGAAACCGCCAGGGCGCCCGGCACGCCGAGCGTCAGCGCCTTGAGGACGCTGCGGCGCCCTGGCACGGGCGGACTTTCGTCGGCAGCCAAGCCGGCGGGGGGAACGACGGGCCGCTGATCGTTCATACCGTTCTCCTGGTTGGACACGCGGCGGCGACAGCAAGCCTCGGGCCCGGCACGGCATTTGCATGGGCAACACTCGATTCTCGGGAAGGAGCTCCCATGTCAGCCATGTCCGTCACTTTACGCGCTATCGCCCTTGTTTTGCTAGGAGGATCGCTGTCCATGGCGGCGCCTCCGGACCCCTCCCCTCGGGACAAGCCTCCCAGCCCGCGCGAGCACCTGCCTGCCGATGGCGCCGCGGCCGGCAGGCAGGATGCCGAGGGAAAAACCGGGCAGGAGCGGAAAAAATTACCTGCGCCCAGGCCGCCCGGACGTTCGAATGGCCTGGACCACGCGGAGCAGGGAGGCACCGATGCGCGGGGCAGCCAAGGCCCGACAGGCGCCACCACCGGCTCGACGGGCCAGGGCGGGTCGCCGGGTTCGGGGGCATCTTCCGGGTCGGGCGGCACCGCGGACCCGCGTTGACCGCCGTCATGCCGCCATAAAAAGGGGACACACGAGGCCGGCAGTGGCTGCTTCATAGGAGACATACAATGAAATTCACCAAGGAAACAAAGGCGCACGTGCAAGGCGACGCCATAATTTTCGAGCTGGAAACGGCGGGCGTCACAAGGCAGTTCGAGATATCCGGCGACGTCCTCCGGCGTCGTTTCGGCGCAAGGGACGAAAGCGCGCCTGAGCTCTTGCAGGCATTCGAGGGCGCCGCACAGGCGCTGCGGAAAGTTGCGCATCGCGCGCAATGGGTGCCCTTTGAACAACGGATCGAATTGGGTGCGGGCGATTTCGAGGAGCGCTGAGTCATTCGCACGCCCCGGGCCGCCCCTTGCGGGCACGGGCCATGCTGGCGCGGAATGAACGTGGCCCAGGGTCCGCCCTTTCCGGCAGCCGACATGGACGAGGAACAGGAACTCCGCGAAAACATGGTGCAGCGCCAGCTCGTGGCGCGCGGCGTGCGCGACCCCGCCGTGCTCGGGGCGATGCGACGGGTGCCGCGTTCGGCGTTCGTGCCGGATGAGAGCCGGGCGCTGGCCTACGACGACCGCGCGTTGCCGATCGGCTGCGGCCAGACCATATCGCAGCCGTACATTGTCGCGCTGATGGCGCAGGCGGCCTCCATGCGACCGGGGGACAGAGTCCTGGAGATCGGCGCCGGGTCGGGCTACGCTGCGGCAGTCATGGCGCAGATCGTCGGCAAGGTCGACGCGATCGAGCGCCACGAGCGCCTCGCGATCCGGGCGCGGGAGACCCTGCGCAGCATCGGTTGCGGCAACGTCGCCATACATGTGGGCGACGGCACACTGGGCTTGCCGGAAAAGGCTCCGTTCGACGTCATCGTCGCCGCGGCGGCAGGCCCGATCGTGCCGCCGTCCTGGCGCGAGCAACTGGCCGTGGGAGGCCGGCTCGTGATGCCGTTGGGCGACAGGCCTGCGGTGCAGCGCCTGGTCCGGATCACGCGCCGCGGAATCGCGGAATATGAGCAGCTGGATCTCGGCATGGTCGCATTCGTACCCCTGATCGGCGCGCAGGGATGGCAGGACGACGAGGACGATGACCAGGCGCATGGCGGGTAGCCGCTACGAACCGACACGGTCGCGGCGCGATGGCGCGCCCCTGGGACGCCGCTGGCTGCCTCCATGCGATCGGGGCCGGAGTGGCCGCGCCTCTCTAGAATTCCCGCTGGCGCTCGCCCACGCGCGCGCCCGTCACCATCTCCGTCACCCAGTTGACGAGAATCGAGGTGTATGCGCGCTGCGCCGCCTTTTCCGTCAGCGCATGGTCGGCGCCGTCGATTATCCGGTGGGTCAGGGAGTGCGACCGACGGAAGGCGGAACGGTAGCTCATGATGGTGGAGTGCGGTATGTAGATATCGTTCTCCGCTTCCACCAGCAGCACATCGCCAGAGAATTCGGTGCACGCTTTCAACGCGCGGTTTTCCTCGGGCGGGACATAGGCGCTGCGGTAGGCGCGCAGCGTTTCGCGGTTGAGCTGATTCTTGGGAAGCAGCCATTCATCGTCGCGGTACAGCGCCGGAACGTGCAGCGCCAGCCAGCGCACCGGACGCATGGTGGAGAGCAGGGCCGCCAGGTAGCCGCCATAGCTGCTGCCCACCACCGCGATCGAGCCGGAATCCAGCGACGGATGAAGGGACAGCCTGTCGTAGGCCGCCACCACGTCGCGGAAATTGTCTTCGCGGGTCACCTGCAGTTGCTGGGCCCGCGTGCCGGCGTGCCCGCGCAGATCAAAGGTCAGGCAGACGCAGCCCAATGCCGCGATGCCCTTGGCGCGGGACAAATCGAATGCCTGGCTGCCGCCCCAGCCATGCACGAACAACACCCCCGGCACCTTGTCTTCCGGAGTGAGAAAGGTTGCCTCCAGTGAAACGTCATCGACTTCAAGCGCGGTCGGAGTGCTATGCGCCGCCATCTTCTGCCTCCACGATCCCTCCCGATTTGCTGATCGGTCCGACGGCGCGGTCGATCCCGTGGAACACCAGCCGCTGCGCAATCGGCGGGGGTTCGTCCGCGCCGTAGCGTTCGCGGGTTTCGGCGCGCACCTCGTTCAACGAGGGCGACAGCGCAAACGCCTGCATGGCGGCCAGTTCGGCGATGCTTGCGCCGCCTGCGCGCCAGGATTGTTCCAGCACGCCGGCGCGGGCGCCTCCCTCCACCGACCGACCGATCGCGACGTCGTAGTTGCGCCGGGACGCGATCAATTGCGGGTAGGCGGCCGAGACCGCCGCGTCATAGCGGCACGCCAGATCCAGGGCGTGCCGCTCCTCGTCGCCGAGATCCAGGGCGCGCAGGGCATCGACCCCGCCGCGCGCCACGCGCAGTTCGGATCCCCCGTACACCCGGCGGCCCTGGTTATCGTCGGTCAACGATTGCGTGCCGACGTAGGAAATATCCATCTCGCCCACCCTCGACCAGCCTATGCTGTAGGTTTCGACCTCTTCGAGGTCCTCCTCGAGCACCAGGCCCTGGCGCGCCATCACCCGGCCGCATTGCGCCGCGACGGCCGCCCGCAACGCCTCCTGGTCTCTCGCCACGACCTGCCCGCGCCCGCCGGTCCCGTCCGGGGGCTTTACACGGACCGCGCCGCGCGCGAGCAACCGCAGGCCCGCGGCAAAAGCGTCTTCGGGGCAGAAGGCGGTATAGCCTTCCAGCACCGCGTCACGCAACGCGGAGGCAAGCGCTGGCACCCAGCCGGCAGGGCGACGGGCGTCCGGTCCGACCAGCCCGTGGCTGATGGCCTTCGTGGCCACGAAGGCGTGCGGCACCACGCCGCCGTAGATATCCCCCATGCCCTCGATACCGAGCACGGCGGCGCGCGCGGCGCCGACGATGCTGCGATCGGGCACGTAGTAAGGCGCGGGTCCGCCACGGTAGCGGCTGGGCCGGTAATCGGGCACATAGCGCCTGCCCAGCAATGCGGCCAGGCGGGAGGCCAGAGCCTCCTGCGAGGCCAGTTCATGCTCGGACGCCTGCGCGCGCCGGGGGAAGGCCGCCACGATGCCCTCCGCGCGGGAGTAGGATAAAGATGATGCCATGGCTGGCAGCTAGCAAGCGGCGTGCCCGAACGCCGCCGCGGAGCAGGACGGGGCCGGCGATAGCGGCCCGCTGTCAGCCTACAGACAGCCAGGAGCGAGGGCCTCCAGCTACACTCTCGGGATCCCGCGCCGGTCCCGCGCGCAGAGGCGCGGCGGCCGGCGGGCGGCCGAGTTCTCAATCTCCTGTCATGTCCCAATCCGATTCGTTCAATCTGAAGAAGATCGCCGTGCCGGCGTTCGGCCCGTCGTTGCTTTACGGCATCAGCAACGGCGCCATTCTTCCCGTGATCGCGCTCACCGCGCGCGACCATGGGGCGTCGGTAGCCACGGCGGGTCTGATCGCCGCCCTCATCGGGGTCGGCTCGCTGCTCTCCAACATTCCTTCCGCGCTGATCACCGAGCGCTTCGGCGAGAAGCGCGCCATGGCCGGCGCGGCCCTGCTGAGCGTGGTCGGCCTGCTGCTCGTGATCGGCGTGCCCAAACTCTGGGTGCTGGCGCTGGCCATGCTGATGCAGGGGTGCGCGCAGTCGGTGTTCCAGCTGGCGCGCCAGAGCTACATGATCGAAGTCGTGCCGCTGACGTACCGTGCGCGCGCCCTGTCCACGCTCGGAGGCACGACGCGGATCGGCACCTTCATCGGCCCGTTCGCGGGCGCGGCGCTGATCCATTTCCTGGGGCTCGACGGCGCCTATTGGATTGCCGTCTGCGCCATGCTTGGCGCGGGGTTCATCGCCATCAAGGCGCCCGACATCGAACCCTCGGGCGGCAAGGGCTCCGGCGCGCCGCGCGCGCGCATGGGCGAGGTCGCGCGCGACCATCGCGGCGTGTACGCCACGCTCGGCGTGGGCGTAATGCTGATCAGCGCGCTGCGCGCGTCGCGCCAGGTGGTGATTCCGCTGTGGGCGGACCATATCGGCCTGGACGCCACCACCACCTCGCTCGTCTATGGGCTGGTCGCCGCGGTGGACATGTCGGTGTTCTATCCGGCGGGCAAGGTGATGGACCAGCGCGGCCGCCTGTGGGTGGCGCTGCCGTGCACGCTGCTGATGGGGCTGAGCCTGATGGCGATCCCGCTGACCGGCGGCGTGACGAGCTTCATCCTGGTGTCGGTGCTGCTGGGTTTCGGCAACGGCATCGGATCCGGCATCGTGATGACGCTGGGCGCCGACGCGGCGCCGGCGGGCGCGCGCACGCAGTTTCTCGGTATCTGGCGTTTCATGGCCGATCTGGGCTCGAGCGGCGGACCGGTGGCGCTGTCGATGCTGACCGCCCTGCTATCGCTCGGCGGCGCATCGTTTGGCGTCGGAACGCTGGGCCTGGTAGCGGCCGGCGTCTTCTGGCGCTGGCTGCCGCGCCGCGCGCAGGCCTGAGCCAGGCCGACGGTGTACTGCCGGCTCCCCGCTCGCGGACCTGCGGCTGAGGGATATATTCCCGCGCCCGGGTTTCACTCGTGCGGCGGTCGATATCAACAATATTGATAGCGTGCCTTCCCTCGCGGTTGCGAGACGAGGGAATCGTAGTCCGACTCCTTTTTTTGCTACCCGCCCTGGATCGCTGGCCCCTTCAACTCGATTTGATTGCCGTCGGGATCGAAGCAATAGATCGAAAGTCCTTCTCCTTCCGCTCCGTATCGCATCACGGCCTTGTCCGCGGCAATTCCGAAAGCTTGCAGATGCTCGAGGATGGCGGCTTCATCGAACGGATCGACCCGCAGGCAAAAGTGGTCGAGATTGTGCCGATCCTTCCCGGGAGCTTCACCGCCAGCGGCGCCCAAGGGGCCTTGCACATCGACCAGATCGATCATGGATCCACCGGCGCCCAGGTGGATCATGGCGTATTCATCGTTCTTCTTCCTGACGCAACAGCCCAGTACCTTCGTATAGAAGTCCACACTACGCGCCAGGTCCCGAACCCTCAGGACGATGTGGTCCAGGTGCTGAATCTGGAATGCCGGCATGACTATTCTCCTGGGGCGAGAGGAATCTGACGCAAAACGCCGGACGGCCGGCGGCTGCGGCGGGTCGAAAGCGCCTGCCCACATCTTCAGTGAACCGGATCGCGGGCGCAATGAAATTCGGCAGCGGGAAACCCATTATGCGTCCCCAATTAATTCCATTCTCCCAATATGTAACAGCCGTCGTTCCCCCCTTGAAGCCTAGAACATCATCCCTATAATTAGCACTCGACACCGGTGAGTGCTAACAACGTTCCCGGGCTCAACTGATCATTCTTTTCCTCTTCTTTTTGTAACAGGAGTTCCTCATGGCCTTGCGTCCCCTGGGCGATCGCGTGATCGTCAAACGCCTCGAAAACGAGCGCAAGACTGCGTCGGGTATCGTCATCCCCGACAGCGCCGCCGAAAAGCCTGATCAAGGTGAAGTCGTGGCCGTCGGCCCCGGCAAGAAGACCGAAGACGGCAAGATCCTGCCGGTTGACCTGAAGGCTGGTGACAAGGTTCTGTTCGGCAAGTACGCCGGCCAGTCCGTGAAGGTTGATGGCGAAGAACTGCTCGTCATCCGCGAGGACGAAATCCTCGCCGTGGTCCAGTAAACCCTGCCTCAAACGAATTTTCGAAGGAAGCTAAGAAATGGCTGCCAAGCAAGTATTGTTCGGTGACGACGCCCGTGTGCGTATCGTCCGCGGCGTGAATGTTCTCGCCAACGCTGTCAAGACCACCCTGGGCCCCAAGGGTCGCAACGTCGTGCTGGAGCGCTCGTTCGGCGCCCCGACCGTGACCAAGGACGGCGTGTCCGTCGCCAAGGAAATCGAACTGAAGGACAAGTTCGAGAACATCGGCGCCCAGCTGGTCAAGGACGTCGCCTCCAAGACCTCCGACAACGCCGGTGACGGCACCACCACCGCCACCGTGCTGGCCCAGGCCATCGTTCAGGAAGGCCTGAAGTACGTTGCCGCCGGTTTCAACCCGATCGACCTGAAGCGCGGCATCGACAAGGCTGTCGCCGCCGCCGTCGCCGAACTGAAGAAGCAATCCAAGCCGGTCACGACCAGCAAGGAAATCGCTCAAGTCGGTTCCATCTCGGCCAACAGCGACACCTCCATCGGCCAGATCATCGCTGACGCGATGGACAAGGTCGGCAAGGAAGGCGTCATCACCGTCGAAGACGGCAAGTCGCTGGAAAACGAGCTGGACGTCGTCGAAGGCATGCAATTCGACCGCGGCTACCTGTCGCCCTACTTCATCAACAACCCGGACAAGCAAGTTGCCGCCCTGGAAGATCCGTTTGTCCTGATTTTCGACAAGAAGATCAGCAACATCCGTGACCTGCTGCCGGTGCTGGAACAAGTCGCCAAGTCGAGCCGTCCGCTGCTGATCATCGCCGAAGACGTCGAAGGCGAAGCGCTGGCCACCCTGGTTGTGAACAACATCCGTGGCATCCTGAAGACCACCGCCGTCAAGGCTCCTGGCTTCGGCGACCGCCGCAAGGCCATGCTGGAAGACATCGCCATCCTGACGGGCGGCACGGTGATCTCCGAAGAAACCGGCATGTCGCTGGAAAAGGCCGGCCTGGCTGAACTGGGCCAAGCCAAGCGCATCGAAGTGGGCAAGGAAAACACCACGATCATCGACGGCGCTGGCGACAGCAAGTCCATCGAAGCCCGCGTCAAGCAAGTGCGCGTGCAGATCGAAGAAGCCACGTCCGACTACGACCGTGAAAAGCTGCAAGAACGCGTGGCCAAGCTGGCCGGCGGCGTTGCCGTGATTCGCGTTGGCGCTGCCACCGAAGTCGAAATGAAGGAAAAGAAGGCTCGCGTCGAAGACGCCCTGCACGCTACCCGCGCTGCAGTGGAAGAAGGCGTCGTGGCTGGCGGCGGCGTTGCTCTGCTGCGCGCCAAGCAAGCCATCTCCGACCTGAAGGGCGACACCGCTGACCAGAACGCCGGCATCAAGCTGATCCTGCGCGCTGTCGAAGAGCCGCTGCGCACGATCGTCACCAACGCCGGCGAAGAAGCCAGCGTGGTTGTGAACAATGTGCTGAACGGCAAGGGCAACTACGGCTACAACGCCGCTTCGGGCGAGTACACCGACCTGGTCGAGCAAGGCGTGCTGGATCCCACCAAGGTGACCCGCACCGCCCTGCAGAACGCTGCCTCCGTCGCCAGCCTGCTGCTGACGGCTGAAGCCGCCGTGGTCGAACTGGCCGAAGACAAGCCCGCTGCTCCGGCGATGCCCGGCGGCATGGGCGGCATGGGCGGCATGGACTTCTAAGTCCCGCTTCCCGGCCTCCCCGGCTTCGGCCGGGGAATGCCGTTCCCCGAAAAACCCCCGGTCCTTCGCCCCGGGGGTTTTTCTTTTTCCGCCCTCCGCATGCGGTGGACACGTTTGCGCACAGTCTTGCGGTTTCCCCGCGGCGCATGCGTCCCTACAATAGGGGTTCCCCCGAGCGAGCCTTACCCCATGCGCATATCCAAGACCCTGCTGCGTGCCCTGCGTCCGTCCGAGATCGGCGGGCTATTGATGGATTCCGCCAAGCAGTGGTCTACCCACCGGGCGTCGAGCAAGGGCGCCGCACTGGCCCTGTACATGGTGTTCTCCCTGGCCCCCATGCTGATCCTGGTGATCGCGGTGGCGGGCGCCTTCTTCGGCGAGGACGCCGTGCGCTCGGAGCTGTTCTCGCAGCTGCGCGACCTTACGGGCGAACGCGGCGCCGAAGTCATCCAGACGGTGCTGGCCAGCGCTCACGAGTCCGGCGGCGGGTGGATCGCGGCGCTGATCTCGATTTTCGTGCTGATCTTCAGCGCCACGACGGCCTTCGCTGAACTGAAGGCCAGCCTGGACGATCTCTGGGAGGTATCCGCCAATCAGAAGGGCGGCTTGCACGGCATGGTGCGCAGCCGCATGCTGTCGTTCGGCCTGGTGCTGGTCCTGGCGCTGTTCCTGCTGATTTCCCTGACCGTCAATGCGGCGCTGGGAGCCGCGCGCAGCTACTACGGCGACTTGTGGACGGCCTCGTCCTTCGCGCTGGTGGCGGAATGGATCTCCAATCTGTTTTCCTTCTCGGTGGTCGCGGCCCTGTTCGCGGTGATCTTCAAGCTGCTGCCCAGCGCGAAGATCTCATGGCCGGACGTGATCCCCGGCGCCATCGTGACGGCGGCCCTGTTCCTCGTCGGCAAATGGGGGATCGGCGTGTACCTGAGCCGCGGCGCCGCCGTGTCGGCGTATGGCGCGGCGGGCTCGCTGATCGCCCTGCTGCTCTGGATCTACTATTCGGCGCAGATCTTTTTCTTCGGCGCCGTATTCACGCGGCAATTCGCGCTGCGCTTCGGCCGCGAGCAGCCGGCGGCGGCGCAGCCGGCAAGCTCCGACGGCAATCCCGGCGCCTGATCCTTGCGGCTCAGGGCTCGTCGCGGGTTTCCAGCCCCGCCATCAGGCGCAGGCATTTCAGGAATACGGGGCGCAATTCCTCGGGCACGGGCGCCAGCACCTGCGCCTCGACCGCGGCATCGTGGGGCAGGATGCGCGCGAGCAGGTCGATACCTTCGTCCGTGATTTCCAGCGCATAGGCGCGGCCGTCCTCGGCGGAGCGCGTGCGGCGCACGTATCCCTTCTTCGTCATGCGCGCGATCATTTCGGCAAAGGAATTGCGATCCAGCGCGATCAGTTCGGCGATGCGGTTCTGCGTGGCGCCCGGGTTCTGGTAGACCGTGATCAGCAAGGCCTTCTGACGCGGCGTCAGGTCCTCGCCGGGGAAGGCCTGGGTGAACAGGCCCTCCGCCCGAAAATGGGCGCGGCGCAACAGGTGGGACGCCACGTGGGTCAGGTCGAATTCATCCAGGGCGCGGAGCTTGGCCTGGCCGGCGCGGGCGGGTCTGGCTGTGGCGGTCATCGGACTTCCATGGTGGTACGCCTGGGGATTGTAGGCGCTGGCGTTCCGGAATACGCGCATTGACTTGCGGCTGGGGCGTGCCTATGATTCTCGAAATATAGTACGTATACGTATTTATTTGCATCGTAACAGAGGCCCGGCATGACGATCCGCCAATTGCGCAACTACATCGATGGCCGCTTTGAAGAGGGCGCGTCCACCTTCGACAAACACAGCCCGGTGGACGGCCGGCTGATCGCCCAGGTCCACGAAGCCGGCCGGGACCAGGTGGACCGCGCCGTGGCGGCGGCGCGGCGCGCCCTGCCCGCCTGGGCCGCGTTGCCGGTCGCCGCGCGCACCGACCACCTGCTGGCGCTGGCCGACGGTATCCACCGGCGCTTCGACGACTTCCTGCAGGCCGAGATCGGCGATACCGGCAAGCCCGTCGGCTGGGCCGGCAAGGTAGACATCCCGCGCGGGGCCGCCAACTTCCAGGCCTTTGCCGAATTGGCCCGCACGCTGGACATGGAAAGCTACATGACCGACACGCCGGACGGCAGGCAGGCGCTGAACTACGCCTACCGCAAGCCGCTGGGCGTGGTAGGCGTGATCTCGCCCTGGAACCTGCCTCTTCTCCTGCTGACCTGGAAGGTGGCGCCCGCCCTGGCTTTCGGCAACACCGTGATCATGAAGCCGTCCGAGGTCACGCCTTCGACGGCCACCCTGCTCGCCGAGGTCGCCGGCCAGGCGGGCCTGCCGGCCGGCGTGCTGAACCTGACGCATGGATTCGGCCCCGGGTCCTCGGGCGAATTCATCACCACGCACCCGGACATCGACGGCATTACCTTCACGGGCGAATCCGCCACGGGCGCCGCCATCATGCGGGCCGTGGCGCCGGGCGTGAAGCCGGTGTCGTTCGAACTCGGCGGCAAGAACGCGGCGCTGGTGTTCGCGGACGCGGACTTCGACGCGGCGGTCGACGGCGTGACGCGCTCGGCGTTCGCCAACTGCGGGCAAGTGTGCCTGTGCACGGAACGCGTGTACGTCGAACGTCCGATCTATGCGCGTTTCGTGGAGGCGCTGGCGGCGCGGGCCAGGTCGATGCGCATCGGCTGGCCGATGGAGCCCGATACGGAAATGGGCCCGCTGGCGTCGCGCGAGCACCGCGAGAAAGTGCTGTCGTACTTCGCGCTGGCCCGCCAGGAAGGCGCGACGGTGGCGGCCGGCGGCGGCATCCCCGAATTCGGAGACGCCCGCGACGACGGCGCCTACGTGCAGCCCACGGTCTGGACCGGCCTGTCCGAGGAGGCCCGCTGCATCAAGGAGGAGGTCTTCGGCCCGGTCTGCCACGTGGCGCCCTTCGACACCGAGGAAGAGGCCATCCGCCTGGCGAACGACACACGATACGGCCTGGCCGCGGCCGTATGGACGCAGAATCTCGCCCGCGGGCACCGCGTCGCCCAGGCCATGCGGGTGGGTCTGGCCTGGGTCAACTGCTGGTTCCTGCGCGACCTGCGCACCCCATTCGGCGGCAGCGGCCTGTCGGGAATCGGCCGCGAAGGCGGACGCCATTCGCTGCATTTCTATACTGAACCCACCAACGTATGCGTCAAACTCTGATCTGTTCCACCCAAAAGGAAATCGCGATGAACCAGCCCAAGACAGACCGGACGGAAACGAACCGGGCCGAGATCGGCGCCACCGTCGTGGCCGGCAAGGCCACGCCCCGCGGCAAGTACCCGCACATCAAGCGCGCGGGGGATTTTCTGTTCGTCTCCGGCACCAGTTCGCGCCTGCCCGACAACCGCATCGCGGGCGCCGACGTGGATGCGATGGGCACCGCCACCCTGGACATCCGGGTGCAGACCCGGGCCGTCATCGAGAACATCCGGGACATCCTGGGCACCGCCGGCGCCACGCTGGCCGACGTGGTGGAAATCAGCACGTACCTCGTCAACATGAACGATTTCGGCGGATACAACCAGGTGTATGGCGAGTACTTCGATGCGGACGGCCCCGCACGCACCACCGTCGCGGTGCATCAATTGCCGCACCCGCAGCTGCTGATCGAAATCAAGGCGGTCGCCTACAAGCCGCTTGCGCGCTAGCGGCGGCGCGCATGCCGACTTTCCGCATTACGCCCAACGCGCTCGGCCGCAAGCTGAAGCTGCACCAGTTGCAGATCTTCGAACGCGTGCTGGCGCGCCGTTCGCTGTCGCGGGCCGCCAGCGAGCTGCACCTGACCCAGCCCACCGTCACCAAGGCCGTCCACGACCTGGAAGCGTTCTTCGGCGCCCCCCTGTTCGAACGCTCCAACCGCGGCGTCACGCCGACGGAACTGGCCGTGGTGCTGGGGCGCCGCGTCCACGCCATGATGGCCGAGATCCGGTACCTGGCCGACGATATCGACGCGGTGCTGGGCGGCGCCAGCGGCCACGTGGCGGTGGGCACGCTCATCGCGGCGTCCGCGAAACTGCTGCCCGAGGCCATCGCGCGCCTGATGACCGACCATCCGGGCATCCAGGTCACCGTTCGCGAAGGGCCGACCGCCCAGTTGCTGCCGGCGCTGGCCACGGGCGATCTGGACATCGTCGTCGGCCGCCTGCCCGGCGCCGACATGGCGTCGATCTCCGGCGTGGCGGTGGACCACCACAGGCTGTACCGGGAAGACCTGTGCCTCGTGGCCGGCGCCCGCCATCCCCTGGCCGGCGCGGAAGAAGTGGCGCTGTCCGACCTGGCCGATTGCCTCTGGATCCTGCCCTCGCCCACCTCGCCGCTGCGCGCCTCGATCGAGCGCACCTTCTCCGACGCCGGCTTGCGGCTGCCCGCCCGCCAACTCGAATCGCTGTCGCTGCTGACCAATATCGGCGTGCTCATGCACAGCGACGCGCTCGCGCTCATTCCCTACGACGCGGCGGCGCAATTCCTGTCCATGGGCGTGCTGGCCCGATTGCCCACGGACGTCTTCGGCGCCTTCGGCGACGTGGGCTATTCGGTCCGGGCGGACCGTCCCCTGACGCCGGCCTGCCTGCGGCTCGTGGACTATTTGAAGCAGACCGCCGCGCAGCGCGGAAGCGGCGGCGAATGACGCACCCGGGTTATCCCGCGATAGAAAGGCGGCATGGCCGCCCACACAATTTCTATTGTGCAGCCGTTCGCCATGCCGCTTAGACTCCGAGGAAGAGCGCAGTTTCCCCATTCCTGGAGTTCCACATGCTCGCTTATGGCGCCCCGTTCAATTTCCAGCGCTGGATCGACGACAACGCGCATCTGCTCAAGCCGCCGGTCGGCAACAAGCAGATCTGGCAGGACGCGGATTTCATCGTTACCGTGGTCGGCGGCCCGAATCTGCGCACCGATTACCACGACGATCCCCTGGAAGAATTCTTCCACCAGTTGCGCGGCAACGCCTGGCTTTCGCTCTGGATAGACGGCAGGCCGGAACGCGTGGACCTCAAGGAGGGCGACGTCTTCCTCTTGCCGCCGCACGTGCGCCATTCGCCGCAGCGGCCCGAAGCCGGCAGCGTCTGCCTGGTCATCGAGCGCCAGCGCCCCGAGGGCCTGCTGGATGGCTTCGAATGGTATTGCCCCGCATGCCATCAACTGGTGCATCGCGCCGAGGTGCAGCTCCAGAGCATCGTGACCGACCTGCCGCCCTTGTTCCAGTCCTTCTATTCCAGCGTGGAAAAACGCACCTGCCGCGGCTGCGGCGCCATCCATCCGGGCAAGGGGGACATGCCGGCATGAGTACTCCGCAAGCGACGCAGGCCCCATCGCGAACCATTCAGAAAATCGACATGCATGCCCACTTCTTTCCGCCGATCACGCGGGAGGAAGCGGCCGCGCTCGACCCCGTCAACGCTCCCTGGCTACGGCCGGAGGGCGATGGATCCACGGGCCAGATCATGGCCGGCGACCGGCCCTTCCGCCCCGTGGACGCCACCCTCTGGGACCCCGCCCTGCGGATCCGGCAGATGGACCGCCAGGGCGTGGACGTGCAGATCCTGTGCGCCACGCCCATCATGTTCGGCTACGCCTATCCCGCGCGAGCCGCCGCCGACTGGGCGGCGCGCATGAACGATCTGGCGCTCGAGCACTGCGCCCATGCGCCATCGCGCCTGAAGGCGCTGGCGCAGGTGCCGTTGCAGGACCTGGACCTGGCCTGCCGCGAAGCGTCCCGGGCGCGCGCCGCCGGCCACCTGGGCGTGCAGATCGGCAACCACGTCGGCCCGCGCGACCTGGATGACGAAACCCTGGTGCAGTTCCTGATCCATTGCGCCGGCAACGACATCCCCGTGCTGGTGCATCCCTGGGACATGATGACCGACGGCCGCATGAAGAAGTGGATGCTGCCGTGGCTCGTCGCCATGCCGGCGGAAACCCAGCTGGGTATCCTGTCGCTGATCCTGTCCGGCGCCTTCGAACGCATACCGCGCAGCCTTAAGCTGTGCTTCGCGCATGGCGGCGGCAGCTTCGCCTTCCTGCTCGGGCGCGTGGACAACGCCTGGCGGCACCGCGACATCATCCGCCAGGATTGCCCGCAGTTGCCTTCGTCCTATACCGACCGCTTCTATACCGACAGCGCGGTCTTCGACCCGCGCTCGCTCCGGCTGCTGATCGATGTCATGGGCGAAGACCGCGTCCTGCTGGGCTCCGACTATCCCTATCCGCTGGGCGAACAGGAAGTGGGCAGGCTGGTGACGCACGCCGGCCTGCTCCCCGAGGTGCAGCGGAAGATCCTGTGCGGCAACACGATGGCGTTCTTCGGCCTGGACCGGCGCGCCGCGTAGCCTCCGCGATAAATCGGACCGGCCGCGGTCAGCCCTCGGCGCGCGGCGCCGTGAATCGCGGCAGGGGCACGCCCAGCCGGCGGCTCCATTCGGCCATCTCGGCCTTCAGCGCCGGCGGCACCGGAATCCCGCAGGCCTGGCGCTGTGCCCGCGCGGCCAGCTCGGGATCGCCCGGCATGCGCGGCGCGCCCGGCTGCGCCGCAAGCTCGGCCGCCATGCCCGCCACCACCGCGGCCAGCGCCGCGCCGCCGGCGAACCGGGCAGGATCGATGACAATGAAGAACGCCCCCAGTTCGCGCGGGCGCTCCAGCTGTTCGTACATGGGGCCGATGCGCGGCCCGTAGGGGTTGCCGTTGAGCGGCCCGCACAGCAGGTCGATCATCAGCGCCAGGCCGTAGCCCTTGTGGCCGTACTCGCCGCCCAGCGGCGTCAGGGCCCGGGCATGCGCGGCATCCGTCACGCCCTGCCCCTCGGCATCCAGCGCTACGCCCGCCGGGAGTTCCGTGCCGTCGCGGCGCGCGTTCATCACGCGGTTCCACGGGATGGACGTTGTCGCCATGTCCAGGCACAGCGGTTCGCCGCCCTGCCGGGGGAATGCGAAGGAGACGGGATTCGTGCCGAAGAACGGCAGCCGGCCGCCGAAGGGCGCGGCGATGGCGTCGGAATGGGTGAAGGCGATGCCGATCAGCCCTTCGCCGGCGGCTGCGCGCGTGTACAGCCCCATGGCGCCGCAGTGGGACGAATCGCTGACGCCCACGGCGCCCACGCCCGCCTCTCGCGCCAGCGCCAACGCGGCCGCGTTGGCGCGATGCGCCACCACGATGCCGTGGCCCCTGCCGCCATGCACCTGCGCGGTCGCCGGGCCGCTTTGTTCGATGCGGATTTCCGGCTTCGCCAGGATCGAGCCATGCGCGACCCGGTTCAGGTAATGCGGCAACCGGGCAATGCCATGGGAGTCGACGCCCCACAGGCTGGTCTGCGCCAGGCTGGACGCCAGGCAGCCAGCGTCGGCTTCGCTGAAGTCCAGGGCCCGCAGGCACGCCTCGCCCCATAACCGCCACCGCCCCGCGTCCACGCGCTCCAGTCCAGCCATTCGGCACTCCTCGTAGATGCGGGCGGCATGCCGCCCGCCGTCATGCGACCGGCTCGGGCTGGACCGCGTCCCGCTCCAAAGCCTCCAGCGCGCCCAGCACGCCTAGCGCGCGCAGGCGTTCCAGCTGCAGGGCCAGCGCCTCGACGAACGCCGGCTTCCTGCCCAGGTCTCCGAACACGGGCCGGAAACCGGCCAGCACCATGGCGCGCCGATGCGCCGCCTGCGACGGGGCCGAGGCCGTGGCGGCCACGTCGGCGCGCGCCAGCAGCTTGGCCAGCGCCCCGGCCAGTGGATCCTGGATGGAATAGGCGTTGCCCAGTTCGTCGCAACCGCGCAGGTAGTGCAGCCATGCCGCCACGGCCAGGGCCAGCCGGCTGAAATCGTCTCCGCGGCGCAGGCGGTCGCGGATGGCGGCCAGCAGGCGCTGCGGCACCTTCTGCGAACCGTCCATGGCGATCTGCCGCGTCAGGTGCGGCAGCGCCGGATTGGCCACGCGCATCAGGAACCGCTGGCGGTACTCGTCCAGCCCCGACTCGGGAACGCCGCGCAACGTGGGCGCGATTTCCAGCCGCATCATGTCATCGACGTAGCGGCGCAGCGCCGGCGTGGCGGCGGCCTCGCTGTTGGTGCGCAGCCCCAGCATCGCGCCCAGGTAGGCGAACGCGGAATGCGGCCCGTTGACCATGCGCAGCTTGAGGCGTTCGTATGGCGCGGCGTTGCGCACGAAGGTCGCGCCGCCCGCGACATCCCAGGCCGGCCTGCCGGCGGCGAACTTGTCCTCGATGACCCAGTTCAGATAGGGCTCTCCCACCACGGGCCAGGCGTCCTCCACGCCCAGCCGCCGGGCCACGCGCGAGCGGTCCTCTTCCCGGGTGCCCGGCACGATGCGGTCCACCATGGAATTCGGGAAGGTGCAGTTCTTGTCGATCCAGGCGGTCAGGCCGACGTCTACCCGCAGGGCGAAGGCCAGCACCAGGCTGCGCAGCGTGTCGCCGTTGGCATGCAGGTTGTCGCAGGACAGCAGCGTGACCGGAGGCAGGCTGCGTTCGCGCCGCAGCGCCAGGCCGTACACCAGCATGCCGATGGCGCTGCGCGGCCTGTCCGGGTGCTCGAGATCGTGCGCAATGTCCGGGTCGTCCCAGCGCAGGTAGCCGGTGGACGGTTCGTGGCTGTAGCCCTTTTCGGTCACGGTCAGGCTGACGATGCGGGTCTGCGGATAGGCGATGCGTTCCAGCGCCGCGTTGGGATCTTCCTCGGCCACCACGACCCGCAGCACCGACCCGATCACCCGCAGCTGTTCGCGGGCCTGCCCGTCCGGGCCGGCATCGCGCAGCGCCAGGGCGTAGAGGCCGTCCTGGGGCGCCAGCGCGTCGCGCGTGGCGGAGCTGCGCAGCGAAATGCCCACGATGCCCCAGCTCAGGTCCCCGCTGGCGGCCATGGCCAGGTCCGTCACGGCCGCCTGGTGGGCGCGATGGAAGGCGCCGATACCCAGATGCACGATGCCCGGGGTCAGCCGGCTCCGGTCATAGGCGGGCAGCTCCACGTCCTTGGGGAGATGCGGCAGGGACTCCGAATTCAAGCGTTCGAGCATGGGTTACCAGTGCCATAGTGCGCCGTCATGCGCCTGCCGGTTGACCGGCAGGTAGGCGCGTTGGTAGGGATATCTGGCGGCGAGCTTTTCGTCGATGTCGACGCCATGGCCCGGCGCGTCGCCAGGGTATAGCATGCCCTGGCTGAAGGCGTAAGCATGGGGAAACACCGCGTCGGTCTCGTCGGTGTGCCGCATGTATTCCTGGATGCCGAAATTCGGCACCCACAGGTCGAAATGCAGGGCCGCGCCCATGCAGGCCGGCGACAGGTCGGTCGCGCCGTGGCAGCCGGTCCGCACCTGGTAGAGCGCCGCCAGGTCGGCGATACGGCGCAAGTGCGTGATGCCGCCCGCATGGACCACCGTGGCGCGGATATAGTCGATCAGCTGGTGTTCGATCAGGTCCTTGCAATCCCAGATGGTGTTGAAGACTTCGCCCACGGCCAGCGGCGTGACCGTATGCTGGCGGATCAGCCGGAAGGCTTCCTGATTCTCGGCCGGCGTGGCGTCCTCCATCCAGAACAGGCGGTACGGCTCCAGCGCCTTGCCCAGCCGGCCGGCCTCGATGGGCGTCAGCCTGTGGTGCACGTCATGCAGCAGGTGCGTTTCCCAGCCGACGGCGTCGCGCAACCGCTGGAACAGGCGCGGCGCGTGGTCCAGGTATTTTTCCGTGGACCAGTCGTGCTCGGAAGGCAGCGAACCATCGGCCGGCTCGTAGAACATGCGGCCGCGGCCCACGCCATACACAGCGTTCAGCCCAGGAACCCCGCTCTGCGCGCGGATGGCCATGTAACCCATTTCACGGTAGCGCAGCACCTCGTCCACGGTTTCGTCGATGTCGCGGCCGTTGGCGTGGCCGTACACCATGACGCCGGTGCGGCTCTTGCCGCCCAGCAGCTGGTACAGCGGCATGCCGGCCGCCTTGGCCTTGATGTCCCACAACGCCGTGTCCACGGCGGCGATGGCCGACATGGTGACCGGCCCGCGCCGCCAGTACGCGCCGCGGTACAGGTATTGCCAGATGTCCTCGATCTGCTGCGGATCGCGGCCGATCAGGCAGGGAATCACATGCTCGGTCAGGTAGGCCGCCACGGCCAGTTCGCGGCCGTTGAGCGTGGCGTCGCCGATGCCGTGCAGGCCTTCGTCGGTTTCGATCTTCAAGGTGACGAAGTTGCGGCCGGGGCTGCAGACGATAACGCGCGCTTGGGTGATCTTCATGAGTGGTCCTGTGGAATGCTGGAAACCCCTGGCCGAAGCCGGACGCCTACATCACCGCGCCCAGCTGCCAAGGCACGAATTCGTTCTGGCCGTAGCCGTGCTGTTCGCTGCGCGTGCGCCGGCCGGAGGCCGTCTCCAGCATCAGGCGGAATATGCGCTCGCCCATCTCCGCCACGCTTTGCGCGCCGTCAACCACCTCGCCGCAATTGATGTCGATGTCGTCGGATTGGCGCCGCCACAGGGCCGTGTTGGTCGACAGTTTCAGCGACGGCGCGGGCGCGCAGCCGTAGGCCGAGCCGCGGCCCGTGGTGAAACAGATCAGGTTGGCGCCGCCGGCGACCTGGCCCGTGGCGGAGACCGGGTCATAGCCCGGCGTGTCCATGAATACCAGCCCGCGCTCGCGGACCGTCTCGGCGTATTCGTACACGTCCGCCAGCCGGGTCGTGCCGCTCTTGGCGATGGCGCCCAGGGACTTTTCCAGGATGGTGGTCAGCCCGCCCGCCTTGTTGCCGGCCGATGGGTTGTTGTCCATCTCGGCGTCGTTGCGCGCGCAGTAGTCCTCCCACCAGCGCAGCCGGGCCAGCAGCTTGGCCGCGACCTCGGGCGAGGCCGCCCGCCGCGTGAGCAGATGCTCGCCGCCGTAGATCTCCGGCGTCTCCGACAGGATCGCCGTGCCGCCGTGGCGCACCAGCAGGTCCACCGCGGCGCCCAGCGCGGGGTTGGCGCTGATGCCCGAATAGCCATCGGAGCCGCCGCATTGCAGGCCCACGGTCAGCTTGCCCGCCGGCACGGGCTGGCGGCGGACGCGGTCGGCCTGCCCCAGCATCGCCCGCACCAGCTCGATGCCGTGCTCGACCGTCCTGCGCGTGCCGCCGGTCTCCTGGATGTTGAAGGTATGCAGCAGTCCGCTCTCGCGCAGTCCTTCCTGCTCCATCAGGCCGCCGATCTGATTGGTCTCGCAACCCAGGCCCAGCACCAGCAGGCCCGCGAAATTGGGATGCCTGGCGTAGCCGCCGAGCGTGCGGCGCAGCAGGCGCAGCGGCTCGCCTTCGCTGCCCGTGGCGCAGCCCGCGGCATGCGTCAGCGCCACGACGCCGTCCACGTTGGGATGGCCGGCGAGAGCCTCCGGATGGATGTCGCGGCGGAAATGGTCCGCGATGGCGCGGGCGGCCGTGGCGGAACAGTTCACGCTGGTGAGTATGCCGATGTAGTTGCGGGTGGCGACGCGGCCATCGGCCCTGACGATGCCCTCGAACCGCGCGGGCGCATCGACGTATTCGGTGGCGCGCGCGTCGGCGCCCACCGCGTAGTCGCGCTCGAAGTCGGAGAATTCCAGGTTCTGGGTGTGGACATGCGAACCGGCGGCGATGTCGCACCGCGCCACGCCGATGATCTGGTTGTAGCGCCGCACCGGCTCGCCGGCGGCGATCGCCCGCGTCGCCACCTTGTGCCCCGGCGGCACCAGCCCGCGCACGGTGACGTTTTCGCCCGCCAGGCGCGTGCCGCCGGCCAGTTGGCGCCTGGCGATCACCACGTTATCCGCCGGATGGATGCGTATGACGGCGGTATCGATATCAGGCATGGATGACTCCTGGCGCGCGCGCCGCTAACCGTCGATCAGCGAGGGATCCCAGGCGTGGACGCGCTGCTGTTGCTCGCCCAGGCCCGCGATGCCCAGCCGCATCTCGTCCCCCGCCTTCAGGTAGACGGGCGCCGGCTTTTGGCCCATGCCCACGCCCGGCGGCGTGCCGGTGCTGATCAGGTCGCCGGGGTACAGGGTCATGAAGCGGCTGACGTACGACACCAGCTGCGCCACGCCGAACACCATGGTCCGTGTGCTGCCGTTCTGATAGCGCTTGCCGTTGACGTCCAGCCACATATCCAGCGCCTGGGGATCGGCGATCTCGTCGGCGGAGACCAGCCACGGGCCGACCGGGCCGAAGGTGTCGCAGCCCTTGCCTTTGTCCCAGGTGCCGCCGCGCTCGATCTGGTATTCGCGCTCGGACACGTCATTGACCACGCAATAGCCCGCCACGTGTTTCATGGCGTCGGCTTCGCTGACGTAACGGGCCCGCTCGCCGATCACCACGCCCAGTTCGACCTCCCAGTCGGTTTTGACGGAGCCTTGCGGCAGCACCACCGGATCGTTGCAGCCGATCACGGCCGAGGTGGGCTTCATGAAGATCACCGGCTCGGCAGGCACCGGCAGGCCGGACTCGGCCGCGTGGTCGGCGTAGTTCAGGCCGATGCAGACGAATTTGCCCATGCCGCTCCAGGGCGGGGCCAATCGGCCCGGACGCTCCACCAGCGGCAGGCTGGCCGGGTCCAGCCCGCGCAGCGGCGCCAGGCCGGCAGGCGTTAGCATGGCGGCGGCGATGTCCGGCACGACGGCCGACAGATCCCGCACCTGCCCGCTGGCGTCCAACATCCCGGGTTTCTCCGCGCCTTTCGCGCCATAGCGCAACAATTTCATCGCATGTTCCTTTTGTGTAAGCGTTGAATATTCAGTTCGACCAGCCGCCGTCGATGACCTGGGCCGTGCCCGTGGTGAAGGCCGACTCGTCACTGGCAAGATACACCGCCAGCAACGCGATCTCCGCGGCGCTGCCGATGCGGCCCATGGGCTGGCGGGCAACGAAGGCGGCCTCCACCGCGGCCAGGGTCTGCCCGCCCGCGCTCGCCTGCGCCTCGATGCGCTGGCGCAGCGAGGGCGACTCCACCGTGCCCGGGCAGATGGCATTGCAACGTATGCCCTGGCCCACGTAATCCGCCGCAACGGACTTGGTCAGCCCGATCACCGCCGCCTTGGTCGCGCCATAGACGCAGCGGTTGGGCGCGCCCTTGATGCTGGAGGCCACCGAGGCCATGTTGACGATGGAGCCCCCGCCGCGCGCCAGCATGCCCGGCAGGCAGGCGCGGATCATGCGGTACATGGATTTCACGTTCAGTTCGAACGAAAAATCCCAGGCCTGCTCGTCGCAGTCCAGGATGGTCCCGGCATGCACGAAGCCGGCGCCGTTAAATAGCACGTCCACCGGCCCCGCTTCGGCGGCCAATGCGGCGGCGGCGTCCGCGCCGGTTACGTCCAGCGTCCGCCGCCGGCATCCCGCCAGCGTCTCCAGCGCCCCGCCGTTGATGTCCACCGCCAGCACGTCGGCCCCTTCGCGCGCGTAGGCCTCGGCCACGGCGCGGCCTATGCCCTGTCCGGCGGCGGTAACGATGGCGGTCTTGCCTTGCAATCTTCCAGTCATGGCGATTTCCTTTTCACTTGGCCATGCCCATGGCGGTGGGCAGCCACAGCGTGATCTGCGGGATGTAGGTGATGGCGATCAGAGCCAGGAACAACGGCATGAGCCACGGCAGGATGGCGACCGTGGTCCGTTCCACCGACAGCCTGGACACGCGCGCCAGCACGAACAGCACCATGCCCATGGGTGGGTGCAGCAGGCCGATCATCAGATTCAGCGTCATGATCAGGCCGAAGTGGATCGGGTCGATGCCGAGCTTGAGCACAATGGGCAACAAGATCGGCACCAGGATGGTGATGGCGGCGATGGTGTCGATGAAGCAGCCGACGATCAGGATCAGCACGTTGGCCATCAGCAGGAACACCCATTTGTTCTGCGTCACGCTGAGGATGCCGTCGGTCAGCGCCTGGGCCGCCTGGGTGGTGGTAAGCAGCCACGCGAACACCGAGGCGGCGGTGACGATGAAAAGCACGGACGCGGTGGTCTCGATCGTGTCGAACGAGGCCTTGGCCAGGGTGCGCAAGGTCATGGAGCGGTAGCGCACCAGCCCCAGGAACAGCGCCCATATCACGGCGGCCACGGCCGCCTCCGTGGGCGTGAACCAGCCCAGCGTCATGCCGCCGATCAGGATCACGGGCGCCATCAGCGCCATCACGGCCGAGAAGTTGTAGCGCCAGTCCAGCGCCAGCAACAGGGCGAAGGCGATGCCCGCGGCCAGGTTGGCCGACATGCCGAACTCGGTCATGAGCCAGATCGCCATCGGAAACGCCAGCACGATGCACACTTCCAGCGTGGCGCCGCCCAGCCGTTTCCAGTCGAACGACACGTCGCCGCCCCAGTTGTTGCGGCGCGCGTAGTAGGCCACGGTCAGCATCATCAACACGGTCAGCACGGCGCCGGGGATAAGGCCGGCCAGGAACAGCGAGCCGATCGACACGTTGGCCATCATGCCGTAGATGACGAAAGGCAGCGAAGGCGGAATGATGGGCCCCAGCGTGGCCGAGGCGGCCGTCACGCCCACGGCGAACTCGGTCTCGTAGCCGTGGTCCTTCATGGCCTTGATCTCGATGGTGCCCAGGCCCGCGGCATCGGCGATGGCGGTGCCCGACATGCCGGCGAATACCACCGAGCCGATGATGTTCACCTGCCCCAGGCCGCCGCGCATCCAGCCCACCAGCGCCACCGCGAAGTTGTAGATGCGGCCGGTGATGCCGGCAATGTTCATGAGGTTGCCGGCCAGGATGAAGAACGGCACGGCCAGCAGCGGGAAGGACTCGACGCCCGCGATCATGCGCTGCGCGACCACCACGTCGGGCACGCTGCCCGAGACCAGCACGAACAGCAGCGATGCGCCCGCCATGGCTACCGCCACCGGCAGGCCGAAGATCATCAACAGCAGAAAGGTTCCGATCAGTATGCCCATGTCTCGCTTCCGGTTGTCGTTGTCGGATTCCGGGAGCCGCCCCGGATCGCCTGCCCTAATCCTGCGCGTCGTAGGCGGCGGGGTTTTCGAGGATGGAGTAGCCCTGGCGCCAATTGCACATCGACACCTGCACGGAGCGCAGGAACATCAAGGCGAATCCCGCCAGCGCCACCCAGTAGACATAGGCTTTGTTCCAGAACAGCGTGGTCATGGGCTCGTCGCCCACCAGCGCGATGTAGCGGTAGGTGAGCCACACCGCATAGCCGAAGAACGCCGTGCGCAGCAAGTCGATCGCGGTTGCCAGGACGCGCCCCACGGGGCGCGGCAGGTAGCGGTACAGGAAGTCGACCTGGATGTGCCGGCAGGCGCGCACGCACATGGCCGAGCCCAGGAACACCACGCCGATGAGGCAATAGACGGCCAGTTCTTCGGTCCAGGCGTAGGAGTCATTCAGCACATAGCGCGAAAAGAACTGCAGGAAGACCAGCAGCGCCATGATCCAGAAGATGGCCAGGCAGATCCAGTCCTCGGGCTGATAGCCCGCCAGGCTGACCTCGTGATGATCGGCCTCCTCGAAACTGTGGACGATCTCCTCCGCCGTGGCCGGCGGCGGCTGCTGCCCGGCGGACCGGACGGGGTTGTGGCTGGCGGCCGCCATGACGGCGGCCTTGGCATCGGAATGCATGGCGTTCCCCTTGTGCGGAATCGGATGGATCGCTGCGGGGCCGCGCGGGCGGCCCCGGGCGCGCTCAATTCACGGCCTGGATCCGTTCCCAATCCGATTTTTCGTAGCCGTACTGCTTGAACGGCACTTTCTCCAGCACGGTGTCGCGGAAGTCCTGGACGTTCACCTCCGCCACGTTCAGGCCGCGCTTGCGGAAAACCTCGACCATCTTCTTCTCGCTTTCGGCCACCTCGGCGGACGCCTTCTCCGCCGCCTGCTGCGCGACCTCGGAGAAGATCTTCTTGTCTTCGTCGGACAGGTTCTTCCACAGCTTGCCCGAGATGACGGTATTCAGGTGATCGACGATGTGGCCCGTCAGGATGATGTTCTTCTGCACCTCGTAGAACTTCTTGGCCTCGATGGTGGTGAGCGGGTTCTCCTGCGCCTCCACGGTGCCGTTCTGCAAGGCCAGGTAGACCTCCGCGAAGGCGATCGGCGCGGTGTTGGCGCCGCAGGCGCGCGGCATGGCCAGGTAGGCGGCCACGTCGGGCACGCGGATCTTCAGGCCCTTCATCTCGGAACACTTGGTGAAGGGGCGGTTGGACGTGGTCTGGCGCGTGCCGTAGTAGGTGGTGGCGACGATGTGGTTGCCGCTCTTCTCGTCGTAGCCTCGCGTGAGCTCCTTGTAGATGTCGCTCTTGGTGTAGGCGATCAGGTGCTCGGGATTGCGGAAGGTGTAGGGATAGTAGGTGACGCCGATGCGCGGGAAGCTCTTGGCCGCGAAGCTGGAGCCCGAGATGATGATGTCGACCGTGCCCAGGGTCAGGCCCTGGTTGATGTCGTTTTCCTTGCCCAGCTGCGAGGCGGGGTATACGTCGATCTGGTAGCGGCCATTGGTGCGCTTGCCGATTTCCTGCGCCGCCCAGACGGAGGCGGTATGGAAAGGCTCGGATGTCTCGTACACGTGGGCCCACTTGAGCTTGGTCTGCGCCAGCACGCTGCCGCTGGCGGCGAGCGCCAGGGCGGCAACCAGCGCCTTGACGGCGTTGCCTAGGTTCATGTCGTCTCCTCGTTGTTTTTCGGATGCCCGTCCCGGCGGCCCGTAGCGAGCCGCCGGCGGATCATGCTTCAACTACAAGTTGCACCTTGGTACTGCGACTGCGATCCGCCGCCAGCTCGAAGGCCTCGAACGCCCGCGACAACGGCAACTGCGCGCTCATCAGGGGCCGCACGTCCACCTTGCGCGAACGCAGGTAGGAGACCGCCCAATCGAACTCCACGCCCGCGCGGAACGCGCCGACATAGTCGAGCTCCCGCGCCATGATGTTGTTGGCCGGGAACGCGATGCCCTCGGCGGGCAGCGTTCCCACCTGCACGATGCGGCCGCCGCGCCGCGTCGCCGCCAGGCAGGTCGCCAGCGCGGCCGGGCTGCCGGCGGCCTCGACGCTGATCTCGGCGATGTCGGCCAGCTCGGCGGGCGCTAGCCGGTCGCTGCGCACGGTCTCGTCGGCGCCAACCACGCGCGCCATGTCCAGGGGCCGGTCGGCAATGTCCGCGACGATCACGCGCGCCGCGCCCGCCAGCCTCGCGGCCAGCACGGTCATGCAACCTATCGTGCCGCCGCCCGTCACCAGCACGGTCTTGCCCATCAGCGGCCCGGCCCGGTTGATCCCGTGCAGGCCGATGGACAGCGGTTCGGCGCAGGCGATTTCGCCCAGCGAAACATCCTCTTCCGGCACTGGCGTAAGCTGCCGCTCGCCCATCACGAAGCGTTCGCGGAACATGCCCTGCACGTGCGGATAGACGCTGGCGCTGCCGAGGAACCGCATGTTGCGGCAAAGATTGTCGCGGCCGGCGCGGCAGTAATCGCACCCGCCGCAAGGATGCGAGGGGTTGATGGCGACTTTCATCCCCGGCGCCACCGAACGCACGGCCTCGCCGACGCGCAGTACCACGCCCGACGCCTCATGGCCGGGGATGAGGGGCTCGCGGATGACGAAGGCGCCCACGCGGCCATGCAGGAAGTAGTGCAGGTCGGATCCGCAAATGCCAGCGGCTCCCAGCCTGAGCTCCACCTCGTGCGGCGCCAGCGGCGCGACGTCGTCCGGTTCCAGGCGCAGGTCGCGCGCCCCGTGGATGCGACAGGCCAGCGTCATGGCGGCGCGCTCCTTGGCGTCCGCAGCGGGAAGGCCCTGCGCGCGATGTTCATGGTTCCATCTGCTCCCGGCTGTCGACTTGCTGGCCGGGCGCGTCGGCGCCGGGCCAGCTTGCGGTGAGGCGGTCGTGCGAGCAGGCCAGGTGATGGTGCATGGCGGCGCGCGCCCCGCGGTCGTCTCCGGCGCGGATGGCGTCGATCACCTTGCGGTGCTCGGCGATGGCGGCGGCCCAGCTGGCGGGGTTCTCGAAGTAGTCGCCCAGTTTCACGGATAGCGGGTTGTGGCGCTCGTCGAACAGTTCGCTCACCACGCGCACCAGCACGGCGTTGTTCGCCATCTCGGCGACGCGCAGGTGGAATAGCCGGTCGCCGCGGATGGGCACGTTGCCGGCAAGCGCTTCGTCTTCCATGGTCCCCACGGCTTCGGCCAGCCCGTCCACCAGCGCGGGAGCGTTGCGCAACGCGGCCTGCGCGGCCAGCTCGCCCTCGATCACCTGGCGGGCGCGTATGGTTTCCAGCGGGCTCTCGGCCGTCAGGCTGGTGCGCGGGGCCCCCGCCAGGCTCTGCACATAAACGCCCGACCCCATGCGGACTTCCACCCAGCCTTCGACCTCCAACGCGATCAGCGCCTCGCGCACCGAAGGGCGGGACACACCCAGCTTGAGCGCAAGATCGCGCTCGGGCGGCAGGCGAGCGCCGACAGGGAACTCGCCCGCCTCGATCAGCAGCCGGAGCTGGTCGGCGATCTGGCGGTACAGGCGGCGGGGTTCGATGGTCTGGATGGGCATGGACGGCGAAGCAAATGGCGCATTCAGGCAAAAAGGTAAAGTGGCCTTACCAATTGACCAAAATCTTGCGCCAGTCCCGGATGCGTCACAATTAGGGTTTGCCCAAAGATGTCACGGCCGCGCGGGCAATGCATATCTGTTAAAAAGCCGCCACACCCAGCCCACTTTCCGCACCATGTCACAGAACCCGCATCACTCGCCCTACAAGAGCACAGGCGGCCTGCGTCGCATCCTGAACGCGCTGCGCTACTCCCTGCAGGGCCTGAAGGCCGCGATCAAGTACGAAGCGGCGTTCCGCCAGGAGCTGGCCCTGGCCGTCCTGATGATCCCGGCCGCGTTCTTCCTGGGCCGCACCACGGTCGAAGTGTTTTTCCTGGTGGGCACGGTGATCATGGTGCTGGCGGCCGAGCTGCTGAATTCCGCCATCGAAGCGCTGGCCGACGCGCTTTCCGTCGAATCGCACCCGCTCCTGGGGCGGGCCAAGGATCTGGGCAGCGCCGCCGTCATGCTGCTGCTGATCTTCGCCGGAACGGTCTGGATAGGCGTCGCCATCAGCCGTTTCGTCATGCATTGACACGGCTTGGCATCTCCCGGGAGATGCGCCGCTATTTATACTGGGAGCCATGATGCCTAGATCGACGTCGGACACCACGGAACGCATTGTCATCGTCGGCGGCGGCGCCGGCGGCCTGGAACTGGCTTCCAAGCTGGGCCGCGTCCACGGGCGGCAGCACATCACCCTGGTCGACAGCCGGCCGTTTCACATCTGGAAGCCTTCGCTGCATGAAGCGGCGGCCGGCACGCTGGACATCCACCAGGAAGGCCTGTCATACCTGATGCTGGCCCACCTGAACGGCTTTTCGTTCGCGCAGGGCCGCCTCGACAGCGTGGACCGCGACCGCCGCCGGATCGTGCTGGACTCGGTGAGCGACGCGCAGGGCCATGAAGTCCTGCCCCGCCGCGAGCTGGCGTACGACACGCTGGTCCTGGCCCTGGGCAGCACCTCCAATTTCTTCAATACCCCCGGCGCCGCCGAGCACGCCGTCACGCTGGACACCACGGAGAACGCCGAGCAGTTCCGCCTGACCATGCTCAAGGCGATGGCGCAGGTGGACCTGGCGAAGGTAAGCAACCCGTCGGCCCGGCTGGACCTGGTGATCGTGGGCGGCGGCGCAACCGGCGTCGAGCTCGCCGTGGAACTGGTGGAAGCCAGCCACGTGGTCAGCGCCTACGGCCTGCCCAATTTCCGCGCCGAACGCGACCTGGCCATCACGCTGGTCGAGGGCGCGCCGCGCATCCTGTCGGCGCTGCCGGAAAAGATCTCGGTGGCGGCCACCAACCGCCTCACCGAATTGGGCATCCGCGTGGAAACCTCCTGCCGGGTGTCGGAAGTCACGGCCGACACCGTGCGGACGGCGGATGGCCGCGAGATTCCCGCCCAGCTCTGCATGTGGGCGGCGGGGATCCAGGGCCCGGCCCTGCTCGCCGAGCTCGGGCTGCCGCTGAACAGGCTGGGCCAGCTGGAGGTCAACGAGCGGCTGGAAACGCCGGATCCGCACGTCGTAGCGCTGGGCGACTGCTGCGCCGCGCCGTGGCGCGACGGCCGCACCGTGCCCGCCCGCGCGCAGGCGGCGCACCAGGAGGCCGATTACCTGGCGAAGAAGCTCACCGCGCGCTTGCGCCATGCCGCCGAGCCCGCCGAACCCTATGTCTACCAGGACCACGGCTCGCTGGTTTCGCTGGGTCAGGACGCGGGCGTGGGCAGCCTGATGGGCAAGCTGGCCGGACGGGGCCTGTTCGTAAGCGGTACACTGGCGCGCCTGATGTACATGAGCCTGCACCTGATGCACCACAAAGCCGTGCTGGGCATCTCGCGCACCGCCTCCCTGGCCCTCGCCCGCCTGCTCATGCGGCGCACGCGTCCCCGGGTCAAACTGCACTGAATCCCCATGAACTTCATCCAAAAACTCGAACACGCCTGGACCACCAGCAACTCGCTCCTGCAAGTCGGGCTCGATCCCGACCCGCAACGCTTCCCGCGCGAACTGCAGGGCAAGCCGGACGCTATCTTCCAGTTCTGCCGCGACATCGTCGACGCCACCGCGCCGTATGCCTGCAGCTTCAAGCCGCAGATCGCCTACTTCGCCGCCCACCGCGCCGAAGACCAGCTGGAAGCGCTGTGCCAGCACATCCGGGACAAGCACCCCGACCTGCCCATCGTGCTCGACGCCAAACGCGGCGACATCGGCTCCACCGCCGAGAACTATGCGCGCGAAGCCTACGAGCGCTATCAGGCGCATGCGCTCACCGTCAGCCCCTATATGGGCCTGGACTCGGTGGAGCCCTACCTGGCGTGGCGCGACCGCGGGGTGATCGTGCTGTGCCGCACGTCCAATCCCGGCGGTTCCGACCTGCAATTCCTGAAGATGGATGACGGCCAGCCGCTGTACCTGCACGTGGCGGGCCTGGTGGCCGACAAATGGAACGCCAATGGCCAGTGCGGCCTGGTGGTGGGCGCCACGTTCCCCAACGAACTGGCCGCCGTGCGCCAGCGCATCGGCGACGCCCTGCCCCTGCTGGTCCCGGGCATCGGCGCCCAGGGCGGCGACATCACCGCGACCGTGAACGCCGGCGCCAACGCGGCCCGCAACGGCATGATGATCAATTCGTCGCGCGCCATCATCTACGCAAGCGGCGGCGACGACTGGCGTGAGGCCGCCGGCACGGCGGCCCAGGGCCTGCGCGACGCAATCAACGCGGTCCGCTGACCGCCCCCGCCGGGCTCAGCGCCGGTTGACCGGCGCGCCCAGCAGCTCCAGCGCGCCGCGCAAGGCATAGTCCACCGCGGCCTGGCGCACTTGCCCGCGGTCGCCCGGGAACACGTGGGTGACGGCGCGGCTGCTGATGCCGTCGCCGGCGCGCACGGCGAAACCGAAGCACACCATCCCCACCGGCTTGCCGGGCGTGGCGCCGCCCGGCCCCGCGATGCCGGTCGTGGACACCGCCACATGCGCGGCGGGAGACGCCAGCAGCACGCCGTTGGCCATTTCCAGGGCGACGGGCTCGCTGACCGCCCCGAAGTGATGCAGGGCATCGGGCGAAACGTCCAGCTCGGAGACCTTGGCATCGTTGCTGTACGTGACGAAGCCCCGCTCGAACCACTCGCTGGACCCCGCCACCGCCGTGATGGCGCCCGCCAGCAGGCCGCCGGTGCAGGATTCGGCCGTGCCCAGCATCCAGCCCTTGCGCCGCAAGGCCTCGCCCAGCAGTTCGGCCAGGCCCAGCGAGGTCGCCTGGGCCAGCTCCGGCGCCGACCGGCCCGGCCGGAGATTCTTTTGTTCGCTCATCCCAAGACTCCTGTGCGCACGACCAGCGCCATGACCAGCAACGCGTATCCCGCCGCCACGATGTCATCCCACATGACGCCGAAACCGCCCTTGATGTGGGCGTCGAAGAACTTGATGGGAGGCGGCTTGACGATGTCGAACGTGCGGAACAGCACGAACGCCAAGGCCTGCGCCAGCCAGCCGCCCGGCGTCAGCCAGAGCACCAGCCAGAACGCCACCATCTCGTCCCAGACCATTCCGACATGATCCGGCTGCTGGAGTTCGCGGCCCACGCGATGGCAGGCCCAGCATCCGTACAGGAACGCCACGGCGAGGAACACGCCGATCGCCAGGTCCGACGCGGCCGGCGCAGCGGCGATCCAGATGGCCCAGGCCAGCAGCGTGCCCCACGTGCCCGACGCCGGCCGGATCAGGCCGCTGCCCAGGCCGAACGCAATCAGCCGGCCAGGGTCGCGGCAGATCCAGGACAACGGCGGGTAGGCGGCGCGGGCGCGGTCGCGCATCGAGGAGGACGGGGTATCGGAGGACGGCATGTCTGGAGGTTGGAAAGAGTCTGCGAGCGGGGATCAGTCCGCGGGAAAATGATCGTAGCCGCCCGGCAGGCCGGTCATCGGCTGCCCGCCGGCATCCAGCACCGCAAGCCCGGGTTCGGCATGGATCTCGCCCACCCGCGTCACGCGCGCGCCGGCCTCCCGGCCCGCGGCCAGGACCGCCTCGCGGCGGCCGGCCGGCGCCGTGAAACACAGCTGGTAGACGTCGCCGCCGCCCAGCACGGCGCGGCGCAGCGGCGCGTCCGCCAGGCCGGCCAGCGCCGCCGCGACGGGCATTTCGGCATAGCGCAGCGTGGCGCCCGCCGCGCTTGCCTTCAGCACGTGGCCCAGGTCTTGCAGCAGGCCGTCCGAAATATCGATCGCCGCATGGGCGATACCCCGCAGCGCCAGGCCCAGCGCGACCTGCGGCGCTGGGCGTTCCAGCGCGCCGCGGCAGGCCGCCAGCAAGGCGGAATCGGCGGGATACTGGCCGTCCAGCAGGCGATAGGCAACGTCGGCCGCGCCCAACTCGCCGGACACCCAGATATCGTCGCCCGGGCGGGCGCCGTCGCGGCGCAGGGCCAGGCCGGCCGGGACCGCGCCGAACACCGTGACGCTGATGGCCAGGTCGTGGGCGCTGCGGGTGGTATCACCGCCGATCAGGGGACAGCCGTGAGCCTCGCCCAGGGCATGGAAACCGTCGGCGAACGCCGCCAGCCAGGGTTCGTCCAGGCGCGGCAGGGCCAGACCCAGCACGCAGCCGAGCGGGCGCGCGCCCATGGCGGCCAGGTCCGACAGGTTGACCGCCAGGGCCTTGTGCCCCAGCGCCTTTGGATCGACGTCGGGAAAGAAATGGCGGCCTTCCAGCAGCAGGTCCGTGCTGGTGGCCACCTGCTCGCCGGGCGGAACCGGGAACAGGGCGCAATCATCGCCCACGCCCAGCAGCCCGGCAGGGGCCGCGCGGGTGAAATAGCGCGCGATCAAATCAAATTCGGACGCCAAGGCAACTCCGCAGTCCGGCGCGGCTGGCCGGCATTGAATCCCACTCGGGACGACAGCCCAAACAAATAAAAATAATGCATCGCCTCCCGCACAAGCGGGAAGGAGGCCCACCCAAGCCGCTCATCGCAAGAAACGGGTGCCCCCCCGATCCGGGCCGCGCGGAGCCGGCTCCGCCGGTCCGCAGCGGCGCCCCCCTGGGGGGGAAGCGCGCAGCGCTTCGGGGGGGGGTTACTTCTTGTTCTGGACCTCGTGCGAACGCACGTCGGCGGCCAGCTTGTCGAGCACGCCGTTGACGAACTTGAAACCGTCGGTGCCGCCGAAGGACTTGGCCAGCTCGACGGCTTCATTGATGGCGACCTTGTACGGCACTTCGACATGATGGATCAGTTCGAAGCTGCCGATCAGCAGGATGCCATGCTCGACAGGCGACAACTCGGCCAGCGGGCGGTCGACGTAGGGCGTGAAACGCTCGCGCAGCGTGGGCGCTTCGCGCAGGACGCCATGCAGCAGAGTCTTGAACCACTGGGCGTCGGCCTCGGAGAAATCCTCGGTGTCGCGCAGATGGGCGTCGATCTCGCCGGCGTCCTGCGTGCCTTCGCCGCCGCGCAGCAGCCACGCGTACACGCCCTGCAGCGCGAATTCGCGCGCACGGCGGCGCGCGCTGCGGGCGTTGGCGCGGGCTTGCGCCGCGCTATCAGCGCTGGTCGTCGTCTTCTTCGTCGTCAAAATCTTCGTCCTCGTCTTCGTCGTCTTCGTCGTCTTCCTCGGGCTCCAGGGCCGCAACCAGGTTGGCCATTTCAACGGCCACCTGGGCGCAATCGCGGCCCTTGCCGGCGGCGCGCGCCTGCGCCTGCTCGTCGGTGTCGACGGTCAGCACGCCATTGGCGACGGGGATGCCGGTTTCGAGGGAGATACGGGTGATTGCCGTGGCCATTTCATTGCTGACCACTTCAAAGTGATAGGTTTCGCCGCGGATGACCGCGCCCAGCGCGATCAGGGCGTCGAATTCAAACGTTTCGGCCATGTGGGACAGGGCCACGCCCAGTTCCAGCGCGCCGGGAACGGTGACGACCATCACGTCGCGCTCGTCCACGCCCAGCTCGGCCAGTTCCTTCAGGCACGCTTCGAGCTCGGTCTGGCCGATTTCTTCATTGAAGCGGGCGCGTACGATGCCGATGTGCAGCCCTTCGCCATTCAGGTCGGGGGTAAGGATGTAAGGGTTCATGTGTCGGCCTTCAGTGTGTTGCGGGAGTGTTCGGAGGGTCGCAATCGTAACCCGTAATGGTGAGCGAGAAGCCCGCCATGCTGGGCATCTTGCGCGGGCGGGCCAGCAGCTTCATCTGGCCCACGTTCAGGTCGCGCAGAATCTGGGCGCCAATCCCGTAGGTACGCAGGCCGAAGCGATCGGCGTTGGCGGGATTCGCGGAGGATTTCGGATCGCTCCAGCCGGCGATCTGGCCAAACAGGTGCTCGGTGGAGGACTGGCAGTTCATCAGCACCAGCACGCCCGCCGGCGCGGCCGCGATGGCCTGCAAGGCCTGCGCCACGCCCCAGCTGTGCGGGCTGGCGCCGGTATCGAGCACGTCCAGCACGGACGCCGGCTCATGCACGCGCACCAGCGTCTCGACGTCGGGAGTCACGTTACCATGCACCAGCGCCAAATGGGCGGAACCGGTGGCGGCGTCTTCGTAGGCGACGGCTTCGAAGGTGCCCCAGGCGGTCTGCATGGGCCGCTTGCCGACGCGCTTCACGATGGATTCGTGCTCGCTGCGGTATTGGATCAGGTCCGCGATGGTGCCGATCTTCAGGCCGTGCTGGCGGGCGAACTCCACCAGGTCGGGCAGGCGCGCCATGGTGCCGTCCGGTTTCAGGATTTCGCAGATCACCGCGGCGGGCGTCAGGCCGGCCATGGCGGTCAGGTCGCAGCCGGCCTCGGTGTGGCCCGCGCGCACCAGCACGCCGCCGGGAACCGCCCGGACCGGAAAGATGTGGCCGGGCTGGACCAGATCGGAAGGCTTGGCGTCGCGCGCCACCGCCACCTGGATGGTGCGGGCGCGGTCCGCGGCCGAAATACCCGTTTCGACGCCTTCGGCGGCCTCGATGGACTGCGTGAAGTTGGTGCCGTAGCGCGTGCCGTTGCGGGCCGCCATCAGGGGCAGGTCCAGCTGGCGGCAGCGGTCTTCGGTCAGGGTCAGGCACACCAGGCCGCGGCCGTGCGTCACCATGAAGTTGATGGCTTCGGGCGTGACGAATTCGGCGGCCATGACGAGGTCGCCTTCATTTTCGCGGTCTTCCTCGTCAACCAGGATGACGATACGGCCGGCGCGCAGCTCGGCGATGATTTCGGCGACCGAAGCGATACCGAAGGATTCCGGCTCGGAGCCGGGCAAGGGGGACAACTGGACGGACATGGCGGGCACGCAAACCAGGCGGGAAAGCCCGGATTTTACCGCCCCTGGAGGCAGAACCCCTATCCGGCCCCGCCGACCCCGTCCAAAGAGAGGCATCCGGTTAAACTTCCGGCCGGAGACTCTCCCTGAAAATTACGCTCCCACGAGGAAAAAAACCCATGCAAGCCCTTGCGGCCATGCCCCTGACCGTCGCGGCGGCCGTCCGCGTCGTGCTGACCGATATCGACGACACGCTGACGACGGAGGGCCGCCTGCCGGCGGACGCCTACGCGGCGCTGGAACGCCTGGAACAGGCCGGCATCCAGGTGGTTCCCATCACCGGCCGCCCGGCCGGCTGGTGCGATCACATCGCCCGCATGTGGCCCGTGCGCGCCGTGGTCGGCGAAAACGGCGCGTTCTACTACGCCTATGACCGCCAGGCCCGCCGCATGACGACGCACTACTGGACGGACGCCGCCTCGCGCCAGGCCAGCCGCCGCAAGCTGGACGCGATCCGCGACCGCGTGCTGGCCGAGGTCCCCGGCACGGCCGTGGCGAGCGACCAGGACTACCGCGTGGCCGACCTGGCCATCGACTTCTGCGAGGACGTGCCCGCCCTGCCCGACGCGGCCATCAGCCGTATCGTCGAAATCTTCCAGGAGGCCGGGGCCCAGGCCAAGGTCAGCTCCATCCATGTCAACGGCTGGTTCGGCGACTACGACAAACTCACCATGACGCGCACCATGTTCCAGCGCGAATTCGGCGCGGACGTGGCCGATGCGCTGGACAGCACGCTGTTCATCGGCGATTCCCCCAACGATGAACCGATGTTCGCCTACTTCCCGGTCTCGGTCGGCGTGGCCAATATCCAGGCCCAGCTGCATCGCCTGACGCATCGCCCGGCCTACGTCGCCGCCTTCCACGGCGGCGCGGGGTTCGTGGAAATGGCCGACCGGCTGCTGGCCGCGCGCGCCTCCCAAGCACAGCCGGCCTGAGGTCCGCAAGACGTGGCGACATCCAAGACTCCTTCTTCCGCCGCCGCGAACGACGGCCGCCGCAGCATCCAGTCCATCGAGGTGGGCGTGCCGCTGCTCGCCGCCCTGGTCGACGCCGGCAAGCCCCTGACCCTGCGCGACCTGGCCGCGGGCGCCGGCATGACGTCCGCCAAGGCGCACCCCTACCTGGTCAGCTTCATCCGCGTCGGCCTGGTGCAGCAGGACGCCATTACCGGCCAATACGAACTCGGCCCCTTCGCCCTGCAAATGGGGCTGGTCAGTCTGCAGCGCCTGGATCCGGTGCGCATCGCCATGCCCGAGATCGCCCGGCTGCAGTCCGAAATCGGCCACACGCTGGGCATCGCCGTGCTCGGGTCCCACGGGCCCACGATGATCCACATGACCGAAGCCAGCTACCCGGTCCACGTGAACATGCGCAAGGGCACGGTGATGTCGATGCTGCACACGGCCACCGGCCTGGTGTTCGCCGCCTGGCTGCCGCCCAAGGTCAGCGAGCACTACATCGCGCGCGAAGAAGGCGACACGGCCGTCATCGCCAGCATGCCGCCTCCGCGCAAGGAGTCCCGGGCCAACATCGAGGCCCAACTGGCGGACATCCGCGTGCATGGCATGGCCCGGGCGCTGGGCAATCCGCTGCCCGGAGTCGACGCGCTGTCGGTGCCGGTGTTCGACAACACGGGCAACATCGTCCTGGCCCTGACCAGCCTGGGGCCCACCGGCCTGTTCGACGTTTCCTGGGACGGCGCGATCGCCCGCCCGCTGCTGGACTGCGCGCAGGAGATCTCGCGCAAGCTGGGTTACCGCGCCTGAGCGCACTTCGCGCAAAAACGAACACAAAACGAACATTTCGAACAAAAGGCGAAAAGAAAGACAGGGACTTTCCCAGGTGTGCCGTCCCCTCTTATGTGATTGAATTCAGGAAACATTCATCTACAAGAGGAGACACACCATGCACGCCTTGCGTCTATTGCAAGCGGCCGCCGTTGCGGCGTTCGCGTTCGGGGCGCCCGCCGCCCAGGCCGCCGACACCTGCTCCAACCGCGGCGACCTGGACCAGATGTACTGCGACGCCGACAAGGACCTGGTGGCGGACACGCCCACCGACGCGTCCAAGCTCAAGACGCCGTCCACGCTGGTGTTCACCTACACCCCGGTGGAAGATCCGGCGGTCTACGAAGACATCTTCAAGCCCTTCACCAAGCACCTGTCGGAATGCACGGGCAAGCGCGTCGTGTTCTACCAGGTGCAGAGCAACGCGGCCGAAATCGAGGCCATGCGCTCGGGCCGCCTGCACGTGGGCGGCTTCTCGACGGGCCCCACCGCCTTCGCGGTGAACATCGCCGGCGCCGTGCCGTTCGCGGTCAAGGGCTACGCCGACGGCTTCCAGGGCTACAACCTGATCGTCATCGTCAAGAAGGATAGCCCGTACCAGAAGCTGACCGACCTGAAGGGCAAGAAGCTGGCGCACACCGCGCCGTCGTCCAACTCCGGCCACATGGCGCCGGTGGCGCTGTTCCCGAAGGAGGGCCTGACGCCGGACAAGGACTACAAGGTGATCTTCTCGGGCAAGCACGACCAGTCCGTGATGGGCGTGAACTCCGGCGACTACGACGCCGCGGCCGTGGCCTCGGACGTCTTCAAGCGCATGGTCGAGCGCGGCCAGGTCAAGGAAGCCGACTTCCGCGTGATCTACCGCAGCGAGAAGTTCCCGACGTCCTCGTTCGCCTACGCGCATGACCTGGAGCCGAAGTTCCGCGACCAGATGCTCAAGTGCTTCTACGACTACCGCTTCCCCGCGGAAATGTCCAAGGCATTCGACGGCGCCGACCGCTTCTACCCCGTGACCTACCAGAAGGATTGGGCCATCGTCCGCCAGGTAGCCGAATCGGGCGGCGAGAGCTTCAACCGCGCCGCCTACGACCGCGAAACCGCCAAGAGCAAGAAGTAAGTCCAGTATGACGACGTCGCTACGCATTTCCGGCCTGGTGAAGGAATACCGGGCCGGTCAGCCGGTACTGAACGGCATCGACCTGCAGATCGCCGGGCAGGGGCTGACCGCCATCATCGGCCCCTCGGGCACCGGCAAGAGCACGCTCTTGCGCTGCATCAACCGGCTGATCGAACCCACCCGGGGCGAGATCGTGCTCCAGTCCCGCGATGGCGCGGTGGACCTGGCCCGCGTGCGCGGCGCGTCGCTGCGCCGCGCGCGCCGGCGCATCGGCATGGTGTTCCAGGAGTACAACCTGGTCGAGCGCCTGACGGTCATGGAAAACCTGCTGACCGGCCGGCTGGGCTACACCTCGGCCGTCAAGGCCTGGATGCGGCGCTTCGAGGCCCAGGATATCGAGCATGCCTACAAGCTGCTCGATACCGTGGGCCTGGCGGGCTTCGCCGACCAGCGCGCGGACGCGCTGTCGGGCGGCCAGCGCCAGCGCGTGGGCATCGCCCGCGCGCTGATGCAGCGCCCCCAACTGCTGCTGGCCGACGAGCCGACCTCGTCGCTGGATCCCAAGACCTCCGTCGAGATCATGGAACTGCTGTCCGAGCAGGGCAACGCCACGGGCATCCCGGTCATCGTGAACATCCACGACGTCGAACTGGCCCGGCGCTACGCCACCCGCATCGTCGGTATGTCCGGCGGGCATGTGGTCTACGACGGCGACGGCCAGGGCCTGGACGCCGCGATGCTCAAGACGATCTACGGAGGCGAGTCTTGGCTGGAATGACCCCCCGCCCCTTCGCCATGTCCGGGCGCGCCAAGGCGGGCCTGCTGTTGCTGCTGGCCTATACCGTGTATGCCGGCGCGCAACTGGACTTCAGCTGGGCGCGCTTCGAAAGCGGCATGGGCCATGCGTCCACGTTTCTTTCGCGCATGTTTCCCCCCAATTTCGAAAAGCCGGCCACCTTGTGGAAGGGCATCGCGGAAAGCCTGGAGATCGCGGTGCTGGCCTCGGTGCTGGGCGTGCTGATCGCCCTGCCCATCGGCCTGCTCGGCGCCCGCAACATGATGCCCGCGTGGGTATCGTGGCCGGCGCGCGCCATCGTCGCGCTGTGCCGCGCCTTGCACCCCGTCATCGTCGCCATCCTGTTCGTCAAGGCCGTGGGCTTCGGCGCGCTGGCGGGCATCCTGGCGCTGACGGTCGCCTCGATCGGTTTCATCGGCAAGCTCTTCACCGAAGCCATCGAAGAGATTTCGCTCAAGCAGGTGGAAGCGGTGCGCGCCACCGGCGCCTCGTTTGCCAACGTGATCATCTTCGGCGTGCTGCCGCAGGTGTTCGCCCGCTTCATCGGCTTCGCCACCTACCAGTTCGACTCCAACCTGCGCAACTCCACCATGGTGGGGATCGTGGGCGCGGGCGGCGTGGGCGGCACGCTGTTCTCGGCCTTCCAGCGCTTCGACTACGACTTCGTCAGCGCCATCCTGCTGACCCTGATCGCCATCATCATGCTGGGCGAAATCCTGGCGGGCTTCGTGCGCGCGGTCTTCCTGGACAACCTCGGCTTCGAGCGCATCCTGCAAAGCCGCTTCACCGGGGCGCGCGGCGTGGGCGCCAGCAGGGCTTCCGTGGCTCGCAAGGCGGAGGTGGAAGAATGAACGCTCCCGCCTCCACCCTGAACCCCGCCGGCTCGCCCCGCGTGTGGCAGCGCTACAGCATGGGCCAGCGCCTGCTGCGCTTCGCGCTGTATCTCCTCGTCGTCGCGGCCATCGTGCAGGCGATCCGCGGCGTGGAGATCATCCCGGAGTTCCTGTATGACGCGCCCGAGCAGATGGCGGACCTGTTCCAGCGCATGTGGCCGATCGACTGGGCCTATTACCCGGAAGGCGTGCACGGCGCGCTGATCGAGACGCTGCACATCGCCACGCTGGGCACCATCCTGTCCGTGGTGATGGCCGTGCCGGTCGGCCTGCTGGCGGCCAACAACCTCACGCCCAGCAAGACCGTCAACATGCTGGCCCGGCTGATCCTGGTGTCCAGCCGCTCGGTCAACTCGCTGGTGTGGGCGCTGCTGTTCATCGCCATCTTCGGGCCGGGCGCCCTGGCCGGCACGCTGGCCATTGCCTTTCGCTCCATCGGCTTCGTCGGCAAGCTGGTGGGCGAAGCCATCGAGGAAGCGCAGCGCGGCCCGATCGAAGCCGTCACCGCGACCGGCGCCAGCAAGGCGTCGGTGATCTGGTACGCCTACTGGCCGCAGATCCGCCCCGCCTTCTGGTCCATCGTGCTGCTGCGCTGGGACATCAACGTGCGCGAATCGGCCGTGCTCGGCCTGGTCGGCGCCGGCGGCATCGGCATGGCCCTGGACACGGCGCTCAACCTGTTCCAGTGGGACCGCGTGGCCCTGGTCCTCGCCGCCATCTTCGGCGTCGTCGTGCTGGCCGAAATCCTCATCACCCAGGCGCGCAAGCGCATCCTCTGACGCGCTCGCGCCGCGCTACCGCGTTCCTTTGCTCCGCCCGGAAACGGGCGGTTTTTTTTGTCGAAGGGCCGCCGCGAGACTAAGAGCTCCCACCGGGGGGCAGCAAGCGAGAGACCTGCCCAACGGGCGGCTTTTCCGTGTCGTCAGAACCGGATATTCAGACTGGCCCTGACGCCGTGGTCCTGGGCCGAGCTGGCGAGCTGGCCCTGGTAGGACAGGCCGAACGCCGCCTGGCGGGTGATCTGCACGTCCAGCCCCGCCTCGATCACCGCGCTGTCTTTCGCGATGGGCGCGCCCGCCACGGTGAACGCCTCGCCCGCCGAGAAGGCCTGGGTCGCCAGCGGCATGACGTCGCCAAATGCGTGGCGCCAGCCCAGCGATCCGCGGCCCTCGGCTTGCGCGCCGCCCAGCCCGAAGCGCGACATGGCCCGCGCGCCCAGGGTCGTGAAGGTGGTCTCGGTCGTCTGGCTCTTCCCGCGCAGCGCGGCGGGGCCGCCGTTTTCGCGATAGCCGTCCGTCTCCAGATTGACGTAGGCGATATTGGCGAAGGGTTCGAACGACACGGCCGGCGTATCGATGCGGTAGCTCAGGTCGGCGAAGGCCTGGGCGGTGCGGCCGTCGTAATTGGCCTTGAGGCGATCGGAAAACCCGCGCATGGCGACCGAGCGCCGGGTGGTGATGTCGTGCCAGCTGTAGGCCAGGCCGCCGCGCAGCCCCAGCGCGCCCCACTGCCCGCCGGCGTAGGCGCCCAGATGGTAGTTGTCGCTGTCGCCCGAGGACGAGCGGTCCTGCACGTCGAAGTCCGAGCGGCTGTAGCCCGCCATCACGCCGAGCCGCCATGCGTCGGACACCGGCGCGTCCGCGCCCATCAGGAAGCCGCCGGTCGAACTCTTGACCCGGGCCGCATTGCCGTCGCTGTCGATATGGCTCCATGAGCCCATGCCCTGGATCCAGGTGGCCGGCCCGTTGGCGTTGGCCGGCGCAAGCCGGGCGCCCTCGCCGGCGGAGACGAGCACGGGCGCGGAGACGGCGCCGACGCCGCCCGCGGCCGAACGCAGGCGTTCGCCCACGGCATCGCGCACATAGCGGCCGTCCTGCAGCAACACGCTCTTGGCCGAGGCGTGGACCTCGCCGGACAACTGATCGAAGCTGGCGTGCAGAAGGGCCGGGTCGTCTGGCAGGCTCACCACCGCGTCGTACACCGCGTGCCCGCTGGCCATGCCCATGCCGTCGACGGCGCCCGCGGCCGCGCGCTGGTTGCGCGTGCGGCCCGTCAGGGCCATCGCCGACTCGTTGCGCTCCAGGCTCAGGGAAATGCTGCCCGCGCCATAGTCGTAGTCCAGCGAGGGCGCGAGAAAAGCGAAATCGGAGGAGACGGCATCGAAACGGCCCGACAGGAGGCCGCCCACTTCCATGATCTTGTAGCTGCTGCGCGGCCCATAGCCGCCATCGGCGCCGACGTGCATGACGGAACCGCCGTTGAGGGCGGCATCGCCCGTTACCCGCACCAGGTCGGCGCCGGTGCCGTCGGGGTTGGTTTCGACGACGAAGCGCGAGCCCTTATCCATGACCAGATTGCCATCGATGGTCAGGGTGCCGATGGAGTTGCCGGGCGATAGCGTGCCGCCGGAGCCCACCGTTATGGTCGAGCCGGCGCCTGCGCCGGCTGTTCCGGCGCCGCCGAGCGTGCCGCCCGCGCCGATGCCGAGCGTACCGCCCAGCCTGCCGTTGACGGCCAGCCTGCCGCCGTCGACGATCATGCCACCGGTAAAGCCCGAACCGTCGCCGCTGAAGTTCAGCACGCCGTCGCCCTGCTTGACCAGGTCGCCATGGCCCGACAGGAGGCCGGCCATATCCAGGGTGGTGCCGGCGGCCACGTCGAGGCCGCTGGCTTGCGCCACCGAGACGGCGCGCGACGTGGAGAACGAGGCCGTGGTCGCCAGCGTGCCGCCGCTGAGCGTCAGCCCGCCGGCGGCATTGCCCAGGTTCGCGTCGCGGCCGATCTGCAGCGTGCCGCCCGCGATCGTGGTGCCGCCGGTATAGGCGTTGTCGCCGCTCAGCACCAGCGTCCCCGCGCCGGCCTTGGTCAGCGTCGCGCCGCTCCAGCCCGTCGCGGCATTGGCGGCCTGGTCCGCCAGCGCCGCGCCCACCGTGAACCGATCCGAGGCATTGGCCAGCGTGAACGTGCCATGCGCCAGGCTGTTGCCGGCGGTCCAGGCCAGGCCATAGCCGGCCAGGTACTGGCGGTTGTCCGCCGACTTGCGCGTGTTGACGCTCAGGTAGTCCACCGTGCCGCCGGCGCCGCCAGTGCTGATGCGGGCGAAGTCGCCGCTGATGCCGTTCGCGGTGTCGATCAGCACCACCTCGGCCGGACTGGCGCTGTAGATGCCGCCCAGCCGGAAGGTCACATCGGCCCCGAGCGTCACCGTGTCGGCGCGCAGCGCCGCGCCGCGCATACCGGCCGTGAGATCCAGGATAGTGTGGTCGGCCATGCCGACGTTGCCCGCCACCCCCAGGGTTGCCGCCCCCTGCAGCGCCAGGACGCTGCCCGTGCCCGACACCTGCAGATCGCCGGCCAGGCGATTGGCGGCGCCGGCCGTCGCATCGCCATACTGCAGCGCCCCGCCCGTCACTTCGGCCGCGCCCCCCAGCCGGTCCAGCACCACGAGCCTGCCGCCCGACACCGTGGTCTTGCCCAGGAACGCGCCATTGTCGCCCGTCAGCAGCGTGGTGCCGGCGATCTGGTTCAGGCGATGGGAACCGTTGCCCGCGCTGGCGAGCCGCGTCGCGAATGCGTAGGCCGTGTCGCTATGGTTGAAGTTCACGGTGGCGTTGCCGGCGCCGAACTGGATCGTGCCGGCGTTGAGCGTGCCCGCGCCCACGGCCGCTTGTCCCGCCGGCGCGCCAATGTTGATCGTGCCGGCGGTCCGGTAGAACAGGAGCGAGTCCTTCGCCAGCGAGATGCTCCCTGTGTTGTTGGCGCCGACGTTGACAACCCCGCCTTGCGCGATCGTCAGGCTGCCCGCGCCCGTCCCGACGCCGAACCCCAGTGTCATTGCGCCGCGGTTGTTCCAGGTGGAGCCGGCGCCGCGGACGATGACATTGCCGCTGCCGTTCATGCTGCCCACAACGCTGTCGGCGTTCGAGACGGAACCTGCCCCCTCGACCATCAGCGTGCCCTGGCCCTCGACATCGCCCACCCTGAGCTCGCGGGCGTTGGCCCAGGTCGAGCCGCGCCCCGTCACCAGGACGCTGCCGTTGCCGTTCGGGGTCCGACCGATGACCCCATCAACGCTGCTCACGTAGCCCCCCGCCAGGATCGATACCGCGCCGCGCCCGCCTTCCGACCCCACCAGCAGCGCCGCGCGATTGACCCAGCGCGACCCGGCGTCGGAAATCGCCACGCTCGCCGTGTCGTTCCGCTGGGCGTCGACCGTGGCGAACTGGTTCGAGACCGTGCCGCTGTTGAAGATGCTCAGCTCGCCCGGCCCGCCGCCGCCGACGAACAGGTTGTCCGTCAGGGCCCAGGTCGAACCGGGATTGAAGACGCTGACCCGCGCCGTAGCGCCGGGGGCCATGCCGGCATCGATCCGGCCTTCGGCCGTGCCCAGTATGTTGAGGATCTGCAGGGATCCCCCCGAAACGCGGGTGTTGCCGTGGAACAGCGAGCTGTCGCCCTGCAATTGCGTGGCGCCAGCATAATGATTGAGCTGGTGCTGGCCGCCCCCGCCGCTGCTCAGGGCGGGGGTGAACATCACCGGCCCGACCGAATTGAAGTTGAGCGTGCCGGCGCCGGCGCCAAAACGGATCTCCGATGCATCCACGAAGCCGGCGGCATCGGTGGCCGCGCTGCCGGGCGCGGTGCCGATGTTGATGACGCCGACCGCCCCCGGATTGCGGCCCAGCTCGACCAGTCCCAGGCCATTCGGGCCCACCGAGACCACGCCTGAGTTGGCCAGCGTCAGGCTGCCGCTGCCGCTGGCGCCGATCACCAGGCTGCCGTTCAGGACCCAGGATGCGCCCCGGCCCGTGACCGTCGCCGTGCCCGCCCCACTCGTCGTCAGCCCCAGCCAGCCGCTGGCGCTGCGCACGGTCGCCCCGGACAGCTCGATCAGCAGCGAACCGGCCGCGATATCGCCGACGACCAGATCATTGGCATCGCCCCAGTTCACGGCGGGCGTCACATCGCCGTCCACCGCCACGCCGGCCAGCGCCGGCGTGGCAGCCCCCCCGCAGGCCGCCGCCAGCACGGCCGCCAGCGCCACGGTCCGCGACCGGCTCCTGCCCCGGCCGCGGGCATGCTCGCTGGCGACCTGCCACTGGCCCGTGCCTCGGTTCAGGACGATGCGATACGTGCGATTCATGGGGCCTCTCTTTTCTCTTGTCGTGGCCCGGCGCCGGCGATGCCGGGGCGGGCGCGAATGGGTATCGAGGCCCCGCGCAATGCGTCCGGCCCGCCAATTACAATTAGAAAAGTTCGGCGCGCCGCTGCATATCACTGAAAGTGGGTAATTGAGCGGACGCAATCAAAGCGGAAAATGTCCGCCGACCCGGCGGCGAGCGATTGTGGATGCACCGCAACCGCGTCTATGCTCCATGCAAGCGTCTGTGAAATAAATATGACCAGTCATCAAACAACCTCTCCCGTTTGATTAAGATCTCGGCTTTTGCCGTTGGACACTTGCCGCCATGTCGGAACAGGAATTGAAACTGCACGTGCCCGCGGCTTCCCGCCAGGCCGTGCTGCGTGAGATCAAGCAACGCGAAGCCACGCGCATTCGCCTGCACGCCATGTATTTCGATACGCCCGAGCGCGAACTCGCGCGGGCGCGCATCGCCATCCGGCTGCGCCAGGAAGGGCGCGATTGGGTGCAGACCCTGAAGATGCCCGGCATCAACGCCATCACGCGCATCGAACTCAACCACCCGCGCCCCGGCCCCGTGCTGGACCTGTCGGTGTATGCCGGCACGGAGGTCGAGGCCGCGCTTTCGGCCATCAAGGGCGAACTCGGGCTGCGCTATGAAACCGACGTGCAGCGGCTGCTGCGCAAGGTCCGCACCCGCTACGGCACGGTGGAGCTGGCCTACGACACCGGCATCCTGCGCGCCGGCGCGCTGGAACTGCCCATCTCCGAACTGGAATTCGAACTGGTGTCGGGCCGCCCCGCGGCCATCTTCGCGGCCGCTCGCGGCTGGCAGCAACGCCATGCCCTGGTGCTGGATCCGCGCAGCAAGTCCGAACGCGGCGACGCGCTGGCCCAGCTGGCGCAGCGGCTGGCCGATGCGGACGCGATTCCGGGCGAAGACCTGGAAACGCGCCGCGCGCAGGCCATCGCGCAATTCTGGGCGCCGCGCGGCGCCGCCTCGGTCAAGCTGCGCGAAGACATGACGCCCTCGCAGGCCATGGCGCGCATCGCCGCGGAGTGCCTGGACCAGATCGCCCGCAACGCCGCGGTGCTGGCCGAAGTGGACACCGAAGACGCCTACCGGGCCGGCAACTCCGAGCACGTGCACCAATTGCGCGTGGGCGTGCGCCGGCTGCGTTCGGCCTGGAAGCTCTTCGACGGCTGGATCGCGCCGGTTTCCGACGCATTGCTGCAAGGAGTGCGCACGCATTTCGCGGCATTCGGCGCCAATCGGGACCAGGACGTATTGAATGAAACCGTGGCGCCCGCGCTGATGCGCGCCGGCATGCCGGTGATCCCCATGGAGGCCGCGCCTCCCGAACAGGACGCCCGCTCCATCGCGGGCGGCAAGGCCTTCCAGGCCTGGTTGCTGGACCTGCTGGAATGGAGCCTGGACGTGCCGCCGGCCCTGCCCTCGGCCGATGGCCAGCCCATCGCGAACGGCACGCCCAGCGACGCGGCGCCCGAACCCGCGATCCGGCTGGAAGGCGGCGTGGCGGGCCCCAGCGTCCGCCCCACGATCATTCCCATGCTCGCGCCCGAGCCCGATCCCGAACGCCTGCGCAGGCAACTGGCCCGGCGGCTCCATCGCTGGCACAGCAAGGTCGCCGACCAGGGCACGCAGTTCGCGGCGCTGGACATTCCCGCAAGACATGAATTGCGCAAGCGCGGCAAGCGGCTGCGCTACGGCCTGGCCTTCGCGGAATCCCTCCTGCCCGCCAACAAATTGCGCGGCTACCGCAAGCTGCTGTCGCGCGTGCAGGACATACTGGGCGAGATCAACGACCTCGCGGTCGCCAAAGACTACTACGAGTCGTGTACCGCCACCCACCCGCAGGCGTGGTTCGCGCTGGGCTGGATCAGCGCCCGCCTGCAGGAACTGGCGGAAGAGGCGCAGCAGGCGTTCGACGACCTGGCCGCAAGCAAGCCTTTCTGGAAGTGAACCGCTACGCCCGGCGCCTGGCGCCGGGCGTAGATCATTCCGCCAGCAACGCCCCGGCGAACTCGTCCGCGACGAAGGGCTGCAGGTCCTCCAGGCTCTCGCCCACGCCGATCCAGTACACGGGGATCGGGCGCACACCCTGGCTGCCCGCCGCCACCGCGGCCAGCGTGCCGCCCTTGGCGGTGCCGTCCAGCTTGGTCACGACCAGCCCCGTCAGGTTGATGGCCGCGTCGAAGGCGCGGATCTGCGTCAACACGTTCTGCCCCGTATTGCCGTCGACCACCAGCAGCACCTCGTGAGGCGCCGCAGCGTCCGCCTTGCCGATCACGCGGCGGATTTTCTTCAGTTCTTCCATCAGGTGCAGCTGCGTGGGCAGGCGGCCGGCGGTATCCACCATCACCACGCCCATGCCGCGCGCGCGCCCCGCATTGACGGCGTCGAACGCCACCGCCGCCGGATCGCCGCCATCCTGGGAGATCACCGTAACGTTGTTGCGGCTGCCCCATTCGATGAGCTGCTCGCGGGCCGCGGCGCGGAACGTGTCGCCCGCGGCCAGCAGCACGCTGGCGCCCTGGCGCTGGAACGTATGCGCCAGCTTGCCGATGGAGGTGGTCTTGCCCGCGCCGTTGACGCCGGCGATCATGACGACCAGCGGCTGCGTGCGCTTGAGATCGAATGACCGTTCCAGCGGGCGCAGGTGGTCGGCGAGCAATTGGCGCAGGGCGGCCTTCACCTTGGCCGGGTCCTCGATGCGTTCCTTCTTGACCCTGGCGCGCAGCGCGGTCAGCAGCTTCTCGGTGGCCTCCAGGCCGGCATCGGCCATAATGAGCGCCGATTCCAGTTCCTCGAACAGGTTCTCGTCGACCTTGACGCCGACGAAGATGCCGCCAATGCTTTGCCCCGTGCGCGACAGGCCCTGCTTCAGCCGCGCCAGCCACGACGCCTTTTTGGGCGCCTCGGCGGCCGGCGCCGGCATGGGCTCCGGTTCCTGCGCAGGCGCGGGAGCGGGCTCCTGAACCTGGGCCGCGGCCGCCGGTTCGGGCTCGGCAGGCGGGGCGGGTTCGGGCTCGCGCGCGGTATCGATGGCCGGCGCGGGCGCCGCGGCAGGCTCGGCGACGCGTTCGACGGGGGCCGGCGCGGGCGCCTCGGGTTGGGGTTGCGGCGCAGGCGGAGCCGGAATGGGCTCCGCGGCGGCGGGCTCCGCCGGCGCGGGAATGGGGTCTACTGCCTCCGGCGGCGGCGCGGGCTGGGCCGGCGCGGCGGGCGGAGGGGATTTTTTCTTGAAGAAGCGGCTGAACATGGGTAACAAGTATATTCGTATCGTAGGGGGCCAATACAGGCGCACCCCCATTGCCGTGCCCGACGTGGAATCGTTGCGCCCCACGCCCGACCGGGTCCGCGAAACGCTGTTCAATTGGCTGACTCATCTGTGGGGCGGCGAATTCGCCGACAAGCAGGTGCTGGACCTGTTCGCCGGCAGCGGCGCCCTGGGCTTCGAGGCAGCCTCGCGCGGGGTGGCGCATGTGCAGATGGTCGAGCGCGACAGAACCGCGGCGTCCGCGCTACGGACACTGCGCGACAAGCTCAAAGCCGACATGATACGCATCCATGTGGGCGACGCCATGCAGGTCACCGAGCGCATGGATGCGTCCCGATTCGACCTCATCCTATTGGACCCTCCTTTCGGCCAGGGCTGGCTGCCTCGCCTGTGGCCCCTGCTTCCGGGTATCCTGACCGAGCACGGACTGGTCTACGTCGAAGCGGAATCCCCCATCGAGGCCCCCGAAGGATTCACGATTTTGCGGCAGGACAAGGCCGGCGCGGTCCACTACCATCTTCTCGAATTTGCTGCATTGCGCAAATAGATCAATAATCCGAGCTTCGGAGGATGGTGTACACCACTTATAACGGTACGGAGCTCGCATGATCACCGCTGTATATCCCGGCACTTTCGACCCGCTGACCCGAGGCCACGAAGACCTGGTCCGCCGTGCGGCCACGCTTTTCGACAAAGTCGTGGTAGGGATCGCCATTAGCCGCAACAAGAAGCCTTTCTTCAGCATCGAGGAGCGCGTCGAGATCGCGCGCGAGGTGCTCGGCCACTATCCCAACGTGGAAGTGCAAAGCTTCGGCGGCCTGCTCAAGGACTTCGTGCGCGACCAGGGCGGCCGCGTCATCGTGCGCGGCCTGCGCGCCGTGTCCGACTTCGAATACGAATTCCAGATGGCCGGCATGAACCGCCACCTGTTGCCCGACGTCGAAACGCTGTTCATGACGCCCTCGGACCAGTACCAGTTCATTTCGGGCACCATCGTGCGCGAAATCGCCCAGCTGGGCGGCGACGTGAGCAAGTTCGTCTTCCCGTCCGTCGAACGCTGGTTGCAGGAAAAGGCCAAGGAACGCCGCGAGCAATCCTGGCCGGGCTGAGGGCCGGCGCCCGTTCTTCCCGGGGCGCTTGACGCGCCCTTTGCGCGCGGCATGGGCCGGGCGGGCGGCGGCGGTACAATGAAGACCGCCCCATCGCCCTACCGCAGCCCTGCCATGGCCCTGACCATCACCGAAGAATGCATCAATTGCGACGTTTGCGAGCCCCAGTGCCCGAACGAAGCGATTTCCATGGGCGAAGACTATTACGTGATCGACCCTGACCGCTGCACTGAATGCGTGGGCCACCACGACGAGCCGCAGTGCAAGGTGGTTTGCCCCGTGGAATGCATCGAGCTGCACCCGCAATGGCATGAAGGCCAGGAGCAGCTCATGGCCAAGTACCGCCGCCTCACCGGTGCCGCATGAGCGACGCGGCGCAATCCAGCATCGAACTCCCTCCCGCCCGCCACCACGCCCGCCGCGATATTTCCGCCTCGGCCGTCGCGGCCGGCCTGGTCGCCGTCCTGGTCAGCTTCGGCGGGACCGCCGTGCTGATGGTGCAGGCGGGCCACACCGCGGGCCTGGACTCGGCCCGGATCGGCTCCTGGATCGGCTCCCTTAGCCTGGCGTTCGGTTTCGGCGGCGCCCTGTACAGCCTGCGCACCGGCCTGCCCATCGTGATGGCGTGGTCCACCCCCGGCGCCGCGCTGCTCGTCACCGCGCTGGCCGGTGTCCCCTTCAACGAAGCCATCGGCGCCTTCGTGCTGGCGGCGGCGCTTACGCTGGCCTGCGGCCTGTTCGGCTGGATCGATCCCATCCTGCGACGGATTCCCGGCGAAATCGCCGCAGCCATGCTGGCCGGGGTGCTGCTCAATTTCGGCATGGGCATCTTCGGCAGCATCAACCAGCAGCCCGCGCTGGTGCTGGCGATGTGCGCCTCGTACCTCGTCTGCCGGCGCCTGGCGCCGCGCTATGCGGTGCTGGTGGTCATGCTGGTGGCGATCGCCATCGCATTCGCGCTCGGCCTGATACGGCTGGACCTGCTGGACTGGCGCTTCACCGAATTCGTCTGGACCACGCCGGCCTTCAGCACCCAGGCGGCGGTCAGCCTGGGCATTCCGCTGTTCGTCGTCGCCATGGCCTCCCAGAACCTGCCTGGGCTGGCCATTCTGCAGGCCGCCGGCTACCGGCCGCCCGCGTCCCGCCTAGTGGCGGCCACCGGGCTGCTGGGCCTGCTGGCCGCGCCCTTCGGCGCGCACAGCGTCACGATGGGCGCGATCAGCGCGGCCATCTGCACGGGTCCCGAGGCCCATCCGGACCCCAGCAAGCGTTATATCGCCGCCGCCACCTACGGCCTGGGCTACGTCGCGCTGAGCGTCGTGGCGGGCGCCGTCGCGGTGTTCTTCCAGGCCCTGCCGCCCGCCCTGCTGGCGGCCCTGGCCGGCCTGGCCCTGCTGGGCACCATCATGGGCGGCATGGCCGCGGCCATGGCGAATCCCCAACGCCGCGAGGCCGCGCTCATCACGCTGCTGGCCACGGCTTCGGGCTTCAGTTTCTGGGGGATCGGGTCGGCCTTCTGGGGCCTGGTGGCGGGCCTGCTTGCCCACGCGGCGTTCGAATACCGGCGCGCCGGCGCTCAAGTCTGACGGCGCCCCAGCCCATTGCCCGCTAGGCGGGCCAGGCGGCCACGGGCGTGTCCGGATGCACCTTCATGATGCGGCACGGCACCTGGATGAAGTTGGAGATCCAGGCCGCGGCCAATTCCCCTTCGTCGATCACGTCGATGGCCTGTTCGCCGACCTTCATGCCGTAGCGCACGCTGTCGTCGTCTTCGATGACGTCCAGGGGGATGTCCATGCGCAGCATGCCGGGCGCCTTCAGCACCAGGTAGCCCAGCCGCAACTCGACCGACACCTCGGCCAGCCGGGGGCACAACTCTCGGTTCAGCCACTGCCCCGAATCGTTGGCGACCAGCCATTGGCGATGGTAGCCGGCGGCCTCGGGCTGCGGCGTGAGGCCGCATTCGGCGATGGGTTGGAAGTGTCCGGCGTTCATCTGCCCAGCAGCCCCTTGAGCGCCTTGTCCACGGCGGTGCCGTTCTTGCCCTTGCCGGTAACGGCTTCGCGCAGCTTGTTTTCCAGGCTGCGCTTCAGGATGTCGCCAACGGCATTCTTCCAGAGCAGGGTGTAGGTCGGCTTCTGGAACGGCCCCTTGACGTGCACGGGAATGGTCACGTCCTTCAGGTCGATCAGTTCCTTGCCTTCGGGATCGGCGGCCGGATTCACGACGCGCGCGCGCGCCACCAGGTCCAGCTCGCTCTTCACGAAATCGATCGTGGCCGGCTCGCCCTGCGTCACGCGCAGCAGCGGGGACACGACGTTCAGGCGCTTCACGGCGGCGACGCCCTTGGTGAACGCCAGGTCCGCGTCCATTTCGGAGAACGCCGTCTGCTTGCTGGTGTCGGCGGGAACGGTCTCGTCCTGCGACTCCGGCTTGAACGCGGCCTTCAGTTCGCGCAGCGTCTGGGTAAGGTTGATGCCCTTGACGGCGCCATCGCGCAGGCGCAGCTGCATGGTGCCGCCCAGGCCGCTCTTCATGGCATAGGCGTTGGCGCCCGCCGTCTTCAGGTCCAGCGCCAGGCTGCCCGTGCCGCTCAGCACGTTCTGGTTCGCCAGATCCATCAGGAACGGCTCGATCGCGATGCCCGCCAGCGACATCTTGGTAGCCAGCTGGTTGCCCTGCGCGGCATCGATCGTCAGGGCGCCCGCCAGCTTGCCGCCGTAGAGGCCTGCCGTCAGGCTGGTGACTTCCAGCTTGCCCTTGTCCAGCTTCACCGACGCGCCAACATCGTCGGCCTTCAGGCCGCGCACCACCAGCTTGCCGACCTTCAGCGTGCCGTTGACGCTCGGGCCGATCAGCGCCGAGAGATTGATCGAATCATCGGGAGGCGCCGGCGCCGGCGCGGGTTGGGCGGGCTTGTTTTCGTCCTTCTTGCCTTCGGCGGGCGGCTTGGCGGCAGGCGGCGCCGCGGGCGGCACGAGCTTGTCCAGGTCCAGCGTATCCACGGCCAGCGCGAAATTCACGCGAGGCGCGTCGCTCAGCCGGGTGATGTCGGCGCTCAGGTCGAATTTGCCGCCCTCGAGCACCGCGTTGATCTTGCTGGTGGCCTGGTCCTTCAGCAGGTCGGCCGTCACGCTGCCGATCACGGGGATCTGCAGGCTGCCCTTGGGCAGCCCCGGATCGGTGATGTTCACGTCGCCGCGCAGGCCGGACAGGCCGCCGCTGCGCTGCAGGAGGTTCAGCGACAGCGGCGAGGCGAAGTTCAGCTTCACCACCCGCTCGCCGTTCTTGGACGTGCTGTCGAGCTTGGCTTCCTTGATGTCGAGCTCGCCGGCGTTGCCGCTGATGCCGTTCAGGCCGAAGCTGGCGTCCAGGCCGCTGATGCGCACGCGGCCGGTCAGGGCCTCGCCGGTGGCCGAGGCGGGAGAGATATTGAGCGCGGGCGCGTCCACGGCGAATTCGAACGGGCCGTCGGCCACGCCGCCCTTGGCGCGGATGGCCAGCTTCTCGATCTGCAGCTGGCTCTTGTGCGGATCGATCGACAGCTTGGGCATCGCCACGCTGGCGTCCACATTGGTGGCGCGCGCGGCGGGGTCGGTGATGTCGCCCTGGAACACGACTTCAAGGCCGGCCACGTCCAGCGCCGATTTCTGGCCGTCGAACGCCAGGTTGCCCCGCATGGCCAGGCTCTTGGCCTCGGCGCCAGGCAGCTTGCCGTCCATGCGCAGGTCGAGCTTTTGCGCCGCATAGCGCTTGACGGACGGATCCAGCGTCAGCAGGGCCTGGCCGGTCAGGTTGGCGTCCACGCGCGGATTGCCGCCCTCGACGCGGGCCGTCAGGCGCACGTCGAACGGCTGGTTGAAGGTAACCCGGCCGGTGTTGGCGTTGATCTTGGTGACGGCGACCGCCATGCCGCTGATCGCGTCCTGCAATTGCACCTCGCCGTCCTTCAGGTCCAGGCCGGCGATGTCGATCTGCATGTTGTTGCGGGGCTGCGGCAGGCTGCCGTTGGTGATTGCCTGCGCCGCGGTCTGGGCCGCGCCCACCAGCGCTTCCGCCGGATTGGACGGCACGGCCGTGACCGGCGACGTCCCGCCCACGAGATTGCTGAAATTGAACTGGCCCTGCTTGTCCCGGATCACGCGGGCCTTGAAACCGCTGATGGCCACGTGGTCCACCACGAAGCTGTTGGACAGCAAGGGCCAGACGGCGACCGCAAGACGGGTGCTGTCGATGGAAGCGAAGGTTTCGGAGCTATTCGGCTCGGACAACGACACGCCCTGCACCGACAGCCCGATGCGCGGAAACAGCGACAGCTCGATCTCGCCGTCGATCGTCAGCGTGCGGTGGTAGCGTTGCTGGACAAGCTCTTCCAGCTTGTACTTGTACGCGTTCGGGTCGAATGTCAGCAAGAAGATGGCCAGGCCAACGACGGCCACGACAACCAACACCACCAGGCCTATCAAAATGCGCTTGAACCACGTTTTCATTGCTGCCCCGTCGGTACCTCGACTGGAAATCCTCGAATGCCGCCCTCCGCGCCGCAACGCGGGGATGGTGCTTTACCGGTGGAAAAGACCGCCCGGCAAGTCGCGCCGTTGGCCTTTTGAGAGGTGAAGACGCTGGCCGGGCCAGCGTACAGATACCGCTATCGTAACAAATCAGGCCGGCTTCGCGCCGCCGCCGGACGATTCGCCCCTGGCAGGCCGCCGAACCGCGGGCGGACAGCCCCCGAACCGGCCGCGAAATCCTGACGGTTTTCTGTCTGGCGGATTGTAGGGCTAGAATAATTGATACATCAATCATTGATCTATCCAACAATGTCCGCCCCCGCTTCCGGCACCCCGCATTCCCCCGGCCAGGTGCTTCCCTTTCGACAAACCCTGCTCGCCATGCTCGGCATGTGCTTCGTCATGATGATGGTCGCGATCGACCAGACCGTGGTGGGGACCGCGCTGCCGACCATTGTGGCGGAACTGAAGGGCTTCGAACTGTATGCATGGGTAGCGACGTCTTACCTGCTGACCTCCGTCATCACGGTTCCCATCTTCGGGCGGCTGGGCGACTACTACGGGCGCAAGCCGTTCGTGGTGACGGCGATCGTGCTGTTCACCCTGGCCTCGGCGCTGTGCGGCGCGGCCGACAGCATGCTCGGCCTGGTGCTGGCGCGGGCGCTGCAGGGGATCGGCGGCGGCATGCTGGTAGGCACCGCGTTCGCCACCATTCCCGACCTGTTCCCCGATCCGCACGTGCGGCTGCGCTGGCAGGTGATGCTCAGTTCGGCCTTCGGCATCGCCAACGCCGTGGGCCCCACCCTGGGCGGCGCGCTGACCGAACACTACGGCTGGCGCTCGGTCTTCTACGTGAACCTGCCCATCGGCGCCCTCGGCCTCTGGTTCGTCGCGCGCTACCTGCCGCACCTGCGCAACCACACGTCCGGCCCCGTGCGGCTGGACTGGCAGGGCGCGCTGCTGATCGCGCTGGGCCTGGGCTCGCTGCAGCTGCTCGTCGAACTGCTGCCCAAGGAAGGACTCAGCGCGCCCATCCTGCTGCTCGGCGCGGGCAGCGCGGCGGCCTTCGCCTTGCTGTACTGGTGGGAAAGGCGCTGCCCGCACCCGCTGCTGCCCCTGGACATGTTCCGCAATCGCGGCCTGGCCATGCTGTTCACGCTGGCGCTGCTGGTCGGCGTCACCATGTATTCGCTGCTGTTCTACGCGCCGCTGCTATTGCAAGGCGGCTTCGGCCTGTCGCCCCAGGACGCGGGCATGCTGATCACGCCGATGGTCGTCTTCATTACCGTGGGCAGCATCGTGAACGGCCGCATCATCACCCGCATCCGCCACCCCAACCGCATGCTGTACGCGGGCTTCATCCTGATGGCCCTGTCGTGCCTGGGCATCGTCACCACCCACAACGACACCTCGCACGCCATCATCGCCGTTTACATGCTGATGGCCGGCCTGGGCATGGGCTTCATCATGCCCAACCTGACCGTCTTCGCCCAGCAGACCGCGGGCCGCAGCCACCTGGGCATCGCCACCGCGCTGCTGCAATCCCTGCGCATGATCGGCGGCATGGTGGGCACGGCCATTGTCGGCACCATGGTCAGCCACAGCTATTTCAGCGGCGTCGAATCCACGCTGCGCGGGGCCTCGGCCCGCTGGCTGCCGGAACTGAACGATCCGCAGATGCTGGTCAATCCCGAGGCGCAGACCCAGTTCCTGGCACAATTGGCGCACCAGGGCCAGGATGGGACATCGTTGATCGAGATTGCGCGCGTTGCGCTCGTCAGCGCCATCCACGAAGGGCAGCTCATCGCCCTGGCCGTCGCCGTCTTCGCACTATGGTGCGTGCGGCGCGTGCCCCCGGTTCAATTGGTCCGCCCCTCCAAGCCGGAGCCGGCCAGCGTCGGAGAATAGCTTTTGCCCAAACAGCAACAAGGCTTGCAGGTCATCCAGCACATGGGGCTGACCTATCGTGTCATGCAAAGCGCATTCAGCAGCAGGGTTGGCCACGCCCTGCCTCGCTGGCGCATCCTCCTGGCCCTGCATGAATGCGGCCAGTGCTCGCAGAAGCACCTGGCGGAGCGCTGCCGGCTGGACCCGGCCTCGCTCACGCGCCAACTGCAGGCGATGCAGAAGCTGGGCTGGATTTCCCGCGCCGTGGACCCTCAGGACAACAGGCTGACCAACGCCAGCCTGACGCCGGCCGGGCAGGCGGTCGTGAACGACGCCCTGCCCAGGCGGGCCGCCTTCTTCGAAGAATCGCTCAAGGGCCTGACGGCGGCCGACATCGACACCCTCAACCGCGTCCTCAGCGTGCTGGAACAGAATTTCCTGCATGCCGCCGGGGACAGACCCGCGCAGACCTGACGCGGCCCGGCTCACTCGGGCGGATTGCGGCGCTCGAACTGCGCGATGGCATGCAAGAGGAAGGGCGCGAACTTCGCCGCGTATGCCTCCCCCGTCCAGGCATTGGATGAACCCGACAGGTGCAGGGCCCCGTAGGGCGCGCCCTGCGCGTTCGTCACGGCCGCGGCCAGGCTGACCTCCCCCACGATGAACTCGTCGACGATCAGGGCATAGCCCTGCTCGCGGGCCTTTTTCACTTCGCTCTTGACCGCCTTCACCGTGGTCTGGGTCTTGGGCGTATAGGCCGCCAGCTCGGTGGACGCCAAGCGGGACGACGCATCGGCCTCATCGAGGCGGGACAGCACGGCCCGCCCGCCCGCCGTGCAATAGAGCGGCACGCGGCGCCCGACCAGCGATGCGTGATAGTGCTCGGTCTGGGTCTGGTGCCGCATGACGTGGACCAGTTCGTTGCCATCGAGCAATGACAGACTGATCTTCTCGCCCGTGGACTTCGACAGCTCCAGCATGATGGGGTTGAGCGCCTCGACCAGCGCATGCATGCGCAGGAAATGGAAGGTCAGGTTGAGCATGCCCGTGCCCAGCCGGTAGCGCCGCGTCTGCGCGTTCTGCTCGAGGTAACCCTCGGCGCACAAGGTGTAGGCGTAACGCTGGGCGGCGCTCTTGTCCAGGCCGCTCATGGCCATGATCTCCATCAGGCCGAGGTCGCCCGATGCGTTCTTGAAACAGTCCAGGACCCGGAAGGCCTTGCCCACGGACCCGACATACAGCGCGTTGGTCGTCATCGTTTTACCTAATGTACGGGTTTTCTCAAGTAGCACATAATAATACTAAGTATTAAATAACAATACCTGAGGAACGAACAATGAATCTCGAGGCCGGACTCACCGCTGCGCAATGGCTCGAAAGCCAACAGCCGGAAATGCTTGCGCTACTGGAGGATATCGTCAATATCGACTCCGGCAGTTTCGACAAACCCGGCGTGGCGCGCGTGTTCCGGCGGCTGGAGTCGTTCTTCGCGTCGCATGGGCTGGAAATCACCTCGCACTACGCCGGCGAGGTCGAGGCCGCGATCTCGGTCACCGTGAACCGCGGCAGCGCCGTGGGCAAGCCCGTGCTGTTGATGGGGCATTGCGATACGGTCTTCCCGGCGGGCGAAGCCGCGCGCCGGCCCTTCCGCATCGATGGCCCCCGCGCCTATGGCCCGGGCGTGGCCGACATGAAATCGGGCATCGTGATGAACGCCTTCCTGCTGGCCGCCTTTGCCCGCACCGGCGAAGCGGCGCCGGAAGTCACCGGCCTGTTCACCTGCGACGAGGAAATCGGATCGCCGCTCAGCAAGGACGTCATCGCGCATTTCGGCAAGCAGGCGGGCTTCGTGTTCAATGCCGAGCCGGGCCGTCCGTCGGGCAACGTCGTGACCGGACGCAAGGGCGGCGTGTTCTTCAACATGGAGATTGAAGGCAAGGCCGCGCACTCGGGCGCGAACTTCGCCGAAGGCATCAGCGCGATCTCGGAACTGGCCCACAAGGTGGTGGCGCTGGACGCCCTGACCGACCTCGACGCGGGCGTCACCGTCAACGTCGGCCTGGTAAACGGCGGCCTGTCCGTCAATACCTCCGCGCCCTCCGCCAGCGCCGCGATCGACCTGCGCATCTTCGACCTGGAGCAGCGCGAATCCCTGGTCGGCAAGATCCGCTGCATCTGCGACAAGTCCTTCATTACCGGCACCTTGTCGAAACTGGACATCACCGGCGAATTCAAGCCCTTCGTGCCCACCGCGCAATCCCGCAAGCTGTTCGAGCTGTACCAGGCCGAACTGGGCGCGATCGGCCACAAGGCGGAAGCCGAATTCAGCGGCGGCTGCGCGGACTCCGGCGTGACCTCCAGCCTGGGCGCCATCACGCTGTGCGGCACCGGTCCGGTCGGCGGCAAATTCCATACGCAGGATGAATATTGCGAGATCGGCACCATCGTTCCCCGCGGACAGGCCGTGCTCAACACGATACTGCGGCTTGCCCACACCCTGTGGTAAGCGGCGCAAACGTCGCGGCCCTTCCGCCCGGCATTCTCATCAGGTGCTTTTCATGACTACACACGCATTGCAGACACGCCGCGCCCTCCTCAAGGCCGGCACGGCGCTGGCGTTGGCCCCCGCCGCATGGATGAAGACCGCGTACGCGCAGGCCTATCCGTCAGGACCGGTCAGCATGATGGTCCCCTACCCCGCCGGCGGCCCCAGCGACGTCAGCGCCCGCATCCTGAGCGGCCCGATCGGCGACAGCCTGGGCGCGCGTGTCGTGGTCGAAAACCTGGGCGGGGCAACCGGCACGATCGCCGCGTCCAAAGTGCTGAACGGCAAGGCCGACGGCAGCGTGTTCTTCCAGGGCACGCAGAACGAACTGATTCTTCCGCCCCTGACCAACCGCGCCGTGCGCTACCAGCCGGATGCCTTCGAAAGCATCCAGCCCATCACCGTGACGCACCTGGTGCTGCTGGTGCGCTCCGGCCTGCCCGCCGGCAACGTGGATGAATTCCTGAAGCTGGCCGGCGAACGCGACGCGTCGAATTCGCTGACCTACGGAACGGTGGGCGTCGGCTCGCTCTACCACCTGATCACCGAATACCTGGGCAAGACCGTGAAGGTGCCCTTCACGCACGTGCCCTACAGCGGCACGGCGCCGGTCATCCAGGACCTGGCCGGCGGCCAGATCGATTTCAGCATCATGCCCTTCCAGGCCTCGATGCTGGAAATGATCCAGGGCGGCCGTTTCAAGGCGCTTGCGGTGCTGTCGCGGAACAAGCCGGCGGTGCTGGCCAAGGTCGCCAGCATCACCGAAACGCCGGCCCTGGCCAACTTTGAATACGCCAGCTACGCCGGCTACTTCGTGAAGAAGGGAACCCCGGCTCCGATCAAGCAAGCGCTGAACAAGGCGATCGGCGACGCCCTGGAAGACCGCGGCGTGGTCGCCAAACTGGAGGCGGACGGCCGCAACGTCTCGCGCCGCATGACCCTGGACGAGGCGGCGGCGGCCTATGCGGCCGAAATCGCGAAGCACAAGGAAATGATCCGCGCCACCGGCTACGTTCAGGCGGGCTGACGCGCCTCCTCGTTGAGCCACTCCACGAAGGCCGCGACTTCCGGGCGCCGCCCGGTGTCCGGCAGCATGACCACGTAGTAGGCGAACCGCGTGGGCCAGGGCCTGTCCAGCGCCAGCGCCAGGCGCCCCGCGGCGATCTCCTCCCGCGCATACATCTCCGGCACCAGGGCCAATCCCTGGCCGGCCTCGGCCGCGCGTATCAGCAGGTAGTCGTCCTCGAACGCGGTGCCGCGCCCGGCGCGCGGATCCTCCGCCACGCCATGCGCGGATAGCCACAGCCCCCAGTCCGCGCGACCGCCGTCCTGCAGCAGCGGATAGTCCAGGCAGTCGGCCGGCCCCCGGATGGGCGGACCCGACGCAAGCAGCGCCGGACTGGCGACGGGCAGCAGCACCGGGGCCATCAGCGGTTCCGACAACAGGCCGGGATAGCTGCCCAGCCCGTGGCGTATGGCGATATCGACCCGGTCGCGGCGCAGGTCCGCCAGGCTTGCCGCCGCCTCGACACGGATTTCGATGTCCGGATGCAGACGGGTGAAGCGCCCCAGCCTGGGCACCAGCCACGTCGCCGCGAAGGAAGCGATGGTGCTGATGGTGAGCGCCTTGCGCGCGCGGGCGGCTTCCAGGGTCCGCATCGCGCCTTCGATCTGGTCGAACGCCAGCAGCAGGCTTGGATGCACGCTGGCGCCGGCCTCGGTCAGCGTCATGCTGCGGGATCCGCGCACGAACAAAGGCAGGCCTGCCCGCTCTTCCAGCAACCGGACCTGCTGGCTGACGGCGCCCGAGGTCACCCCCAGCGCGGCGGCCGCGCGCTTGATGCTGCCATGGCGGCCGACCTCCGCGAACGCACGCAGGGCCAGCAGGGGAAAAACAGGATTCATGGTTTAGCCCAGCTAAACATAGCCGATAGATCAAATCGTTTCTTTTCCCGCCGCGCAACGTGCAGAATTTCCAGCAGGACACTCTCCAAGTTTAGCCGCGCTGCCACGCCAACGCATGCCGGCACTGCCGAATGGAAGCTGCGATGATCGACCTCTATACCGAAAGTTCGCCCAATGGCTTCAAGGCCACGATCGCCCTGGAAGAATTGGCGCTGCCCTACCGCCTGCACCACGTGCGCATCGGAGCGGGCGAGCACCGGCGCCCGGACTTCCTGGCGTTGAACCCGCATGGCCGCATCCCGGTCATCACCGACGACGAGACCGGCATCACGCTGTTCGAGTCGGCCGCCATCCTGCTTTACCTGGCCGAAAAAACCGGCCGGCTCCTGCCCGCCCCGGCCGCCGCGCGCTGGGAAGCGATCAAGTGGCTGCAATTCCACGCCTCCAGCGTGGGACCCATCATCGGGCAGCGCGTGCATTTCGAGCGCTTCGCCGACACGCGCATCCCCGCCGCCGTCGAGCGCTACCAGCGGCTGACGGAGGACGTCTTCGCCGTGCTCGACCAACGCCTGTCCGGACACGAATATCTGGCCGGAGACGAGTATTCCATCGCCGACATCGCGCACTTCGGCTGGACCCACATCGCGCGCATCATCGACTTCGGCTTCAGCAGGCACCGCCACTTGAGCGCCTGGCATGAACGCGTGGCGGCGCGGCCCGCCGTGCGCAAGGGCGTCACGCTGCCTGCGCCCGCCACGGACGCATGAAGCACCGGGACGGACACGCCATGGACAACATGCATTCCCTCCCGCACCCGACGGGCGCCTCGCACACCGCGTTCCAGGCGCATCCCGGCTACCGGCGCATGTTCGCCCCGGACCGGCTGACCTTGGGCATGTTCCTGCCGCTGCGCTTCTATGCCGGCGACATGCGCGTGCTGGCTGGGCAAGCGGAGCTGGTCGGCGAGATCGACCGGCGCGGCTTCGCCGCCGTCTGGGTGCGCGACGTGCCGCTATTCGACCCCTCGTTCGGCGATGCCGGGCAGGTCTTCGATCCCTTCACCTATCTGGCCTTTCTCGCCGCCCGGACCAAAACGGCCGCGCTGGCGACGGGCAGCGCCATTTTTTCGCTGCGCCATCCCATCGACCTCGCGAAGGCCGCGGCCACCATCGACCAGTTGTCGGGCGGCCGCCTGGTGCTGGGCATCGCCTCCGGCGACCGCCCCATCGAATTTCCCGCGTATGGCCTGGCGCACGGAGAACGCGGCGAGCGCTTCGCGCAGGCGGTGGCGTACTTCCGCCAGCTCATGCGGCCGGGTCCTCTTGCCGTGGATTCTCCGCTGGGACGCTTCGAGCGCGCCAGCTTCCTGCCACAGCCGGCAGCCGGTTCCGTCCCGTTGATCGTCACGGGCGCGTCCGGCCAATCGCTGGCCTGGATCGCCGAGCACGCGGACGGCTGGTTGACCTATCCCGACGCGACCCACACGGCTGAAGGACCGCGGCGCCTGGCCGACAAGATCCGCGCCTGGCGCCACCGGATTCCCGATGGCGGCTTCCGGCCGCACATGACCAATGAGTGGCTGGACCTGACGGACGACCCCGGGCATCCGCCCACGCCGCTGCAGGGCGGGTTCGTGCTGCGCACCGGACGCAAGGGCCTCATCGACCTGCTGCACGCCTGGCAGGCGGCGGGCGTCAACCATGCCGCGCTGGGCATCCAGTTCGCGCGGCGGCCCGCGGCCGAACTCATCCAGGAGCTGGCCGAAGACGTGCTGCCGCACTTTCCATCGCACCCGGGGCCGGCCGCGGCGCCCGTTTCATGGTGACCCCGGGACGCCCGCCCATCCACCCCTATTGCAAGAGGAAAGCGACATGAATCCCGAGACCCCGCGAAGCGCGGACGCCTTCACGATCAGGAACGTCGATCCGGCCGACCAGGACCAGTGGGCGGCGCTGTACCGGCAATACGCCGCCTTCTACCGCGCCGCCATGGATGACGAGATCCTGAGACGCACCTGGTCGTGGCTGATGCGGCCCGAGCATCCCGAGGAGGGCATCGTCGCCCAAACGGAAAGCGGCGAACTGGTGGGACTGGCGCACTACCGCTCCTTTCCCAAGCCGCTGCTCGGACGGGACGCAGGGTTTCTCGACGACCTCTACGTCGCGGACAAGCACCGCGGGCAAGGACTCGGCCGCGGCCTGATCGCCGCGGTAGCGTCCATCGCGCACGCCCGCGGCTGGCCCCTGGTGCGCTGGATCACCGCCCATGACAACCGCCCTGCGCGCCGGCTTTACGACGGCGTTTCGCAGGCAACGGAATGGATCACCTATGACCTCAAGCCGGGCGGATACCGCAAGCCCGGCGGCCTGGCCTAGGCCGCCTGCGCGCGCTGCCAGTCGCCGCGATGCCGTTCGATATGCTCGCGCAGATGATCCACTAGCGTGCGCGTCGCCACGGACGGAAAGCGATTGGGCGCGGTCAGCAGATAGATCGCATCGCCCACGCCTTCGGGCTCGAGTTCGGGCAGCACCTCAACCAGCGTCCCCTCGCGCAGCTGGCTCCACACGGCATAGCGCGGCAGCAACGCCACCCCCAGGCCCGCAAGCACGGCATCGCGCAGGAACGGATAGTCGCCGGATTGCAGCCGCGGCGCCACGCGCAGCAGCAGCGGGTCGCCATGGTCGCGCTTGCAGCGCAGATCGAACCGCCGTCCCAGCGATTGCGGCGCGATTAGCGTGCAGCCGCCCAATTGCTCCAGCTGCGAGATCGCCCCGTGTCCTTCCAAGAAAGCGGGAGTGGCGCACAAGCACCATTGCACGTCGCAGATGCGGCGCGCGACGTGGTCCTCCGGCGGCGCGGACGTGATCTTCAGCGCCATGTCGACCTCGGCCGACACCAGATCGCCGATGGCGTCGTTGATATGCACGCGCAATGAAATATCCGGGTAGCGGCGCGTGAAATCGAGCAGCACGGGCGCCAGGTACAGATGCCCCAGGCCCGTCGGCAGACGGATGCGGACATCGCCGCGCACGCTGCCGTCCAGGCTGTGGATGGAAGCCTGCGCCGCGCGCATTTCATCCAGCAGGCGCACGCCGTGCTGGTAGAGCAGCTGGCCGGCCTGCGTCAGTTCGACATGCCGGGTCGTACGCCGCAGCAGCTGCGAGCCCATCGCCAGCTCCAGCCGTTTCAACCGGTGCGACATGTTCGAACGGGTCATGCCGCAACGCTCGGCGGCGGCGCTGAGATTGCGCGATTCGACCATCGCGACGAACAGCCTGACGAGGTTCAGATCCAGCTCTTTGTCAATCATTGTTCACCATTCAAGGCACAACTACGCAGATTGTCCAGCTGATGGGCCGAGTCTACCATCGGCTCATCGACTTCCTTCCCTTGGATGCCATGGACGCCGCCGTTGCCGCCGATGTGAACTGTGGTCCCTTTTCCGGCCTGCGCGTGCTCGATATCAGCCAGGGCATCGCCGGCCCGTATTGCGCGCAGATGTTCTGGCAACAGGGCGCCGAGGTCGTCAAGGTGGAACCTCCCGCGGGCGACTGGGGCCGTCACGTGGGCACCGTGGCCGGCGCGCACAGCGCGCTGTCCGTAGCCTACAACGCGGGCAAGCGCGGCGTCTGCCTGGACGCCCGCCATCCGGCGGGGCGCGAGGCGCTGCGCCGCCTGGCGAACGGCGCCGACGTGCTGATCCAGAACTTCCGCCCCGGCGTGGCCGCGCGCATGGGCGTGGGCTACCAGGACCTGGCGTCCGCCAAGCCCGGGCTGGTCTACGTATCGATCAGCGGCTACGGCGAGGACGGCCCCTATGCCAGCGCCCCCGCCTCGGACTCCGTGATGCAGGCCGACAGCGGCCTGATGTACGCCAACCAGGACGAGGCCGGCGTGCCTCGCCGCATCGGCGTGCTGATGGCCGACATCGCCACCGCGCTCTACGCGGCGCAAGCGGCCATGGCCGCGCTGTACAGGCAGGCGCGGACGGGCCTGGGCGAACACGTCCGGCTGAGCCTGTTCCAGGCTTGCGCCGCGCTGCAGGTCAACGACATCCTGGCCCACGGCATGGCGGGCGCGCGCCGCGCGGGGCCGGTCAGCGCGCCCAACGGCGTATTCGACACCGCCGATGGGCGCCTGTCGGTGCTGGCGCTGAACAACGATCAGTTCGCCCGCCTCTGCCGCGCCCTGGATCGCCCGGCGTGGCTGCGAGAACCCGCTTATGCCGACAACGCCGGCCGCATGGCTCGGCGCGATGAATTGCACCGCGAGCTGGCCGCGCAACTCGCCACCCGGCCGTCTTCCCACTGGATCGAACGGCTGACACGAGAGGACGTGCTGCATGCCCGCGTGCGCGACTACGACGGTCTGGCCGCTCACGCGCAGGCCGGGCACGTGGACCTGCTGCAAACGCTGGTCCAGCCCGGCGTCGGCAGCCTGCCTTATGCGCCGCTGCCCGGCCTGGCGCGACGCCGCCCCGCCACCGCCTCGCCCGCTATCGGCCAGCACTCCTGCGAGGTGCTGCGCGATTGGGGCTGGAACGCATCCGACATCCAGGCACTGCTGGCGGCCGGCACACTGGTGCAGGACGGCGCCCACAAGGAGTCCCCCTGATGCGCGCCCTGCTCTGCGAACGATTCGGCCCCGTGAGCGACGTGGCCCTGGTCGATGCGCCCGATGCGCCGCCTCCCGGCCCTACCGAGGTCACCATCGCGGTGCAGTACGCAAGCGTCAGCCATGCCACCAAACTCCTGATCGAAGGCCGCTACCAGACCCGTCCGCCCATGCCTTTCGTGCCGGGCACCGAAGCGGTCGGCGTCGTGCTGGCCTGCGGCGGCGCGGTAACGCGGCTGCGCCCCGGCGACCGGGTCGTGGCGCTGGCGCGCTGGGGCTGCTATGCCGAACGGCTCACGCTGCCCGAATACACCGTCTATGCCGTGCCGGATGGCCTCGACCCGCTGCAGGCGCTACCCGTGCCCATCTCCTACGGCACCGCGTACGGCGGCCTGCTGTGGCGCGCGGCCATGCAGCCCGGCGAAAACGTGCTGGTGCTGGGCGCGGGTTCCGGCGTCGGCCTTGCCGCAGTGGAACTGGCCGCCCTGCTGGGCGCGCGGGTCATCGCCTGCGCCAGCACCGAGGCCAAGCGCCAGGCCGCGCGGGACGCCGGCGCCCTCCACGCGATGCCAGCCGACGACGGCATGGCGGCCGCCGTCAAGGCGCTGACCACAGGCCGCGGCGCAGACATCGTGTTCGACCCGGTGGGCGGCGCGGCATTCGGCCACGCCGTGCGGGCCGCGGCCGCCAACGCGCGCATGCTGTCGGTGGGGTTCGCCAGCGGCGACGTGCCGCCGGTCCCCTTGAACCTGCTGCTGGTCAAGAACATCGCATTGCACGGCTTCTTCTTCGGGCGCTACCTCGGCTGGACGCCAGCCGACGAGCGCGTGGTCCACGCCCCCGCCATGCAGCGGGCCATGGCCACCCTGTTCGACTGGACGCGCAGCCAGCGCATCCATCCTGCAGTAACGGCGGTCTATCCGATCGCCGAACTCGCCGCCGCGCTCCAGGCGTTGGAAAGCCGTCAGGTCGTGGGCAAAGTGGCGCTCAAAATAATATCGGAGACTCGCCCATGCAACCCCTCATCGCCCATCGCGGCAGCAGCACCGGACACAACATCCTGAACCTGCGCGCGGCGCTTGCGCTGGCCCTTGCATGCGCAAGCGCGCTGGCCGCCGCCCCCGCCCGCGCTGCGGACGACTATCCCAACCGCCCGATCACGATGGTGGTGCCCTACCCCCCGGGCGGCCCCACCGACATCGTCTCCCGGCTGGTTGCGGCCGAGATGTCCAAGACCATCGGCCAGAACATCGTCGTCGACAACAAACCCGGCGCCAGCGGCATGATAGGCGCCGACCTGGTGGCCCGCGCCGCGCCGGACGGCTACACCTTCCTGGCTAACGCCTCGCTGCACGTCATCAACCCGTACATCTACCGCTCCATGCGCTATGACGCATTCAAGGACTTCGCGCCGATCACGCAACTGGCCGACGTGCCGCTGGTGCTGGTGGTGCCCCAGACCAGCGCCGTCAAAACCCCGCAGGACCTGGTGGCGCAGGCGAAGTCCCAGCAACTGAATTTCGGCTCGGCCGGCAGCGCCTCGGCCCAGCAGCTTGCGGGCGAATCCTTCAAGGCGCGCACCGGCCTGCCGATGCAGCACGTGCCCTACAAGGGCAGCGCGCCCGCGCTCACCGACCTCGTCGGCGGACAGATCCAGTTCATGTTCGACTCCATGCCGTCCGCCACCCCGTTCATCAAATCGGGCAAGCTGCGCGCCGTGGCCGTCACCGTGTCGCAGCGCGTCGCGGAATTCCCCGACGTGCCCACCATGGCCGAGTCCGGCTTCCCCGGCTTCGACATCAGCACCTGGTACGGCCTCTGGGCCCCAAAAGGCACGCCGCCCGCCATCGTCGCCAAGCTCGCCGAGCACGCGGCCATGGCCCTGCGCCAGCCCAACGTGATCAGCCAGTATGCATCCATGGGCGCCAAGCCCGTCGGATCCACGCCCGCCGACTTCGCGCGGTTCAACGAAACGGAAGGCAAGAAGTGGCGGGAGATCGTGACGGCCGCGGGCATCTCGCCACAATAGCCGCAGTCATGGTCTGGCAGGACGAATGTCTCGCATGGACGAGCCTTCGTTGCTCGACAAGGCCGCCAAAAAAAATCCACGCGAGCAGCGGCGGCTTGCGTGGATTTTTCGCGGGACGCTACGGCATGTCCCGAAAGTGCGGTGGATGGATCAGACGTTGAACAGGAAATTCATCACATCGCCATCCTGCACGATGTATTCCTTGCCTTCGGCGCGCATCTTGCCCGCTTCCTTGGCGCCCTGTTCGCCCTTGTAGGTGATGAAGTCTTCGTAGGCGATGGTCTGGGCGCGGATGAAGCCGCGCTCGAAGTCGGTGTGGATGACGCCAGCGGCCTGGGGCGCGGTGGCGCCGATCGGCACGGTCCAGGCGCGCACTTCCTTCACGCCGGCGGTGAAGTAGGTTTGCAGGCCCAGCAGCTTGAAGGCGGCGCGGATCAGGCGGTTCAGGCCGGGTTCTTCCATGCCCATGTCGGACAGGAAGGCCTGGCGGTCGGCGTCGTCCAGGTCGACGATCTCGGATTCGATGGCGGCGCAGATGGCGACCACGGGCGCGTTGCGCTTGGCGGCGAATTCGGTCAGGCGGTCGAGCAGCGGGTTGTTGGTGAAGCCGTCGTCGGCCACGTTGCCCACGTACATCGCGCGCTTGGCGGTGATGAAGCAGAGTTGGGCGATGTCGGCCTTTTCTTCGGTGCTCAGGTCCAGCGCGCGGATGGGCTGGGCCTGGTTGAGCTGGGCCACGCATTTTTCCAGCACGGCGACGATGCGCTGCGATTCCTTGTCGCCGGAACGCGCGGTCTTCTGGTGGCGCAGCAGGGCCTTCTCGGCGGTCTGCAGGTCGGCCAGGGCCAGTTCGGTCTCGATGACTTCGATGTCGGCGATGGGATCGACCTTGCCCGCGACGTGGATCACGTTGGGATCCTCGAAGCAGCGCACCACGTTCACGATGGCGTCGGTTTCGCGGATGTGCGAGAGGAACTGGTTGCCCAGGCCTTCGCCCTTGCTCGCGCCGGCGACCAGGCCCGCGATGTCGACGAATTCGACGGTGGCGGACAGGATGCGTTCGGGCTTGACGATTTCGGCCAGCTTCTGCAGGCGCGGATCCGGCACTTCGACCACGCCGACGTTGGGCTCGATGGTGCAGAACGGATAGTTCTCGGCGGCGATGCCGGCGCGGGTCAGAGCGTTGAAGAGTGTCGATTTGCCAACGTTGGGCAGGCCGACGATGCCGCATTGCAGAGCCATGGGAATCCTGTGTAAGTACGGTATTGATCGTTAACGTTCTAGTTTACCCCGCCGGGCGGAATGGGTTTTCGCCGAAGCGGCGGGCATGCGGCCCCGCTAACCGGCGGCGGTCGGGGCCCAGCGCATGATCAGCCAGATCATCAAAATGGGGCCGGCATTGAAGATCGCGTGCAGCAGCATGGCCGCGCCGATCCCGCGCCGCACTCGGATCCAGCCCAGCACCAGCCCGGTCAGCCATTGCGGCAGGACCAGCAGGGGCAGGAGCCAGTATGGCGTCTTGGCGTAGACGAAATTGGTCAGGTGCACGGCGGCGAAGGTCAGCGCGACCAGGTGGAACACCAGGCCGAAGTGCCTCAGGTAATAGCGGCGCCAGGTCGTGTCCCAGGCTTTCAGGGGTTCGGCGCGCCGGCGCACGCCCCAACAGGCCAGGATCACGAATGCGACCAGCAGCAGACCCGTCCAGGCCTTGGGCCCCCACAGCACCACGGGCAGCATCGCGGGGATCAGCCACAAGGCCTGCTTCGGGCGGCGCAGGCCATAGCGGAACAGCATCTCCTCGACCAGCGGCGCCCACAGCACGGCGGTCAGCCAGGGAATGTTCGCGGGGTCGAGCCGGTGAGTGACGCCTCCCAGCCCGGCCGCGGCCACCGCCAGCGGCCCCAGCGCGAAAAGGTTCACGGCCCACAGCAGCGCGGCCCAGGCCAGCAAGCGCCCCGGCGAGATGCCCGGCCACCAGTCGGCTGCCAGCCCGGTGGCGGCCGCCCGTCCGGGCAGGCGCGCGACCGGATGAGGCCGGCGGATGAAGCGCCAGAAATCCACGACTTCGCTGCGCAAGCGCAGCTTGCCGCGTGGCATGGCGGGCCGGTCGCCAGCGTCCGCCATCAGGCGTCGTTGCCGCTGTGGAGCTGGCGGGTGGCCAGCGGAAAGTCTCCGGCCAGCATGGCGGGGACGACGGCGCGGCAGCGGTCGATGACGGCTTCGATCTGCTTCTGTTCTTCGCGGCGCGGCGAATGCAGGACGAAGTCCGCCACCTGCTGCGCCAGGCCGAGCGTGCGCGGATGGCCGATGCCGATGCGCAGGCGCCAGAAATTGGGGCTGCCCAGCGCCGCCTGGATGTCCTTCAGGCCATTGTGGCCGGCATGGCCTCCGCCCTGCTTGAGCTTCACCTGGCCGGGCATCAGGTCGAGTTCGTCGTGCAGCACCAGCACCTGCTCCGGCGTCAGCTTGTAGAAGCGGGCCAGCGCGCCGACCGCCTGGCCGGACCGGTTCATATAGGTGGCGGGCTTGAGCAGCAGCACGTTGTCCGCGCCCAGGCGAGCCTTGGCCACCAAGCCGAAAAAGGACTTCTCCAGCGCGAAAGACGCGCGCAGATCGTCCGCCAGATGGTCGGCGAGCCAGAAGCCGGCATTGTGCCGGGTGGTTTCGTAGTCGGGACCGGGATTACCCAATCCCACGATGAGGCGTATGGGAGTAGACATGATGGGGGTGTTTAAACCAAAAAACCCTGCGCATGCAAATGCACACGCAGGGTTTCGGGCTCAGGCCGCCTGCGGGCCCATGGGCCCGGCGGGGCGAGCTTAGGCGGCCGGGGCTTCGGCTTCGCCTTCCTCGGCGGCAGCGGCGCCGCCCTTGACGACGGCAGCAGCCACCAGCGGGTTGGCATCGCCACCGTGGGGGACGTACGTCACGCCCTTGGGCAGCTTGATGTCGGCCAGGTGGATCGAAGCGCCGGGCAACAGGTCCTTCAGGTCGACTTCGATGAACTGGGGCAGAGCGGCCGGCAGGCAGGTCACTTCCAGTTCGGTCAGGACGTGGCTGATGATGGCGCCGCCCAGCTTCACGGCCGGCGAGACTTCAGCGTTGATGAAGTGGAACGGGACCTTGGTGTGCAGGGCCTGGTTGGCGTCCACGCGCTGGAAGTCCACGTGCAGGACTTGCGGCTTGTAGGCGTGCCATTGAACCGAACGCAGCAGGACTTGCTCGTCCTTGGCCGCGCCTTCCAGCGCCATTTGCAGGATGGAAGCGTGGAACTCTTCCTTGCGCAGGGCGTGGTAGATCTCGTTGTGGTCGAGTTCGATGTTCAGGGGGGCAGCCGTACCGCCATAAACGATGGCGGGAACGCGGCCCGCGCGGCGCAGGCGGCGGCTCGCACTCGAACCCTGGACGCTACGCGCAGTGGCATTGAATTTCATGGATAACTCCAAAAACGATAAATGGCGAAGAGACTCCGCCGGTTGGTGCACGGCACGCGAAATGCGCGCCGTGTTTGTTGCGCCTTGCCGCGACCAGCAAGGCGCAAAACTCAGTATCCGGACTGCCCGTCCGAGGGACGCCGCGTCTTAATCGACGAACAGCGAGCTGACCGATTCCGCGTTCGAAATGCGCAGGATGGTCTCGCCCAGCAGCGCGGCGCACGACAGTTGGCGGATCTTGCCGCTGGCCTGGCCTTGCTCGGAGAGCGGAATGGTGTCGGTGACGACGAGTTCGTCCAGTTCCGACGCTTCGATGCGGTCGATGGCGCCGCCCGACAGCACGGGGTGCGTGCAATAGGCGTAGACGGCGCCGGCGCCGCGGTCCTTCAGGGCCTGGGCCGCCTTGCACAGCGTGCCGGCGGTGTCGACCATGTCGTCCATGATGATGCAGGTGCGGCCGTCGACTTCACCGATGATGTTCATCACTTCCGACACGTTGGCGCGCGGACGGCGCTTGTCGATGATGGCCAGGTCGGCTTCCAGCTGCTTGGCCAGCGCGCGGGCCCGCACCACGCCGCCGATGTCCGGGGACACGACGACCAGGTTCGAGAAGTTGCGGCGCCAGATGTCGCCCAGCAGGATCGGGCCCGCGTAGATGTTGTCCACGGGGATGTCGAAGAAACCCTGGATCTGGTCGGCGTGCAGGTCCATCGTCAGGACGCGGTCGACGCCGGCCACTTGCAGCATGTTGGCCACGACCTTCGCCGAGATGGCCACGCGCGCCGAACGCGGGCGGCGGTCCTGGCGGGCATAGCCGAAATAGGGAATCGCGGCGGTGATGCGGCCAGCGGAAGCGCGGCGCAGCGCATCGACCATCACCATGATTTCCATCAGGTTGTCGTTGGTGGGGGCACAGGTGGGTTGCAGGACGAAGACGTCCTTGCCGCGCACATTCTCGTTGATCTCGACCATCACCTCGCCGTCCGAGAAGCGACCGACGGTCATCTTGCCCAGGGACATATCGAGGTGGTTGACTACGTCCACGGCCAGCCGAGTGTTGGCGGTGCCCGTGAAAATCATGAAGCTATCGTTTGCCATGATGGATGATGCGATGGTCGTTTAAGACACTGACGAGGTGATGCGGGGTGAAACAAAACACCAGCCGATCCGGAAAATAAAAAAGCTGCTGAACCCGGGCCAGTGTCTTACAGGCGTGTTCAACAGCTTTGTTATGTATTCGGTTGGCTGGGGAGGAAGGATTCGAACCTTCGCATGCCGGAATCAAAATCCGGTGCCTTAACCAGCTTGGCGACTCCCCAACTATCTTGCAATCCAATTCCGCAACGGATGCTCAGCCAATCCAGTACAAGCCTGCACTAACCGAAACCGTGGATGCGTTTGGCTGATTTTTTTATCAGCGCCGCGCATTATAGCGGTAATTTCTGTTTTCGCCAAAACGGCTTCGGAAAGTTCGGAAAACTCGGCGTATAAACACGCGCCAGATCCCGACATGCGAACCGCGATGCCCTGAGGCTTCAGCTGTTCGGCAAGCCACCGCGATGCCCCAAGCACTTCTGGGTAAAGGCGGTAGACCACCGGCTCCAAATCGTTCCTGCCGAAGCAGAAAGTTGGCGAAGCAAGAAAGTCCGCTATTGTGATGTAAGAAGAATCTCTTGTCAAATCGGGTGCCGAAAATATTTCAGCGGTCGGCACGCTGGCATCCGGCTGCGCCACCAGATAGGCGCGTTCCGGCAGCGCGACCGCCGCCAGCTCTTCGCCCACGCCTTGCGCGAAGGCCGATTGCCCGAATACGAAGACCGGCACGTCGGCGCCCAGCGGCAAGGCCAGGGCCATCAGCTCGCGCCGCGACAGCCCCGTTCCCCAAAGCCGGTTCAATGCGATCAGCACCGTGGCCGCGTCGCTGGATCCGCCCCCCAGGCCGCCGCCCTGCGGAATGCGCTTTTCAAGCCCGATCTGCACCCCCTGCTTCGTGCCCGTGGCGCGCTGCAAGGCATGCGCGGCGCGCAAGGTCAGGTCCTGCTCGGGCGGCACGCCCGGCAGGTCCGTGGCGCGGCTGATGACGCCGTCGGCCCGCGCATCGAAATGCAGCGTGTCGCAAAGGTCGATGAACCGGAACGCGGTCTGCAGCAGATGGTAGCCGTCGGCGCGCCGGCCCACCACGTGCAGGAACAGGTTCAGCTTGGCGGGCGCGGGTACGTCGTAGAGAGTCACGGCGGCACTAGGGTTGGTTGACGACCAGCCGCAGCAGGATGCGGCGGCCCGGCTCCAGGCGCTCCAGGACCAGCAGTTGCGGGCCCAGCGCGTCGTAGCGCGACAGGCGCGCGCGCCAGCCGCCCTGCTCGAACGCCACGGGACGGCCCAGCTCATCGCGGGACACCTCGGTGGCTTCCGGCTGCGGAGCCAGCTTGCCGCGCAGCCAATCGCGCAAGCCGGATACGGGCACGCTGCTGCCCAGCGCCTCGCCCGCGAGGGCGTCGGGATTGTCGGCGACCAGGCGCGTGCCGTCCGATTTGGTGAGGCTGGCCGCGCCCGGCCGCCCTTCCACGCGGGCTTCGGTCGAGCCCAGCGGGTTGGTCAGGTCCAGCACATAGCGGCGTCCATCGTCGGCCCAGGAAAAGCCGCCCTGCACGGCATTCTGCTTGCCGCTTTCCTCGTTGACCGTGAGCGCGAAACGCCCGATGCGGGAAAACGCGTCGGCGCCGGCGCCTTCGATCGGCTTGGGCGTGGTGCAGGCCGCCAGGAATGCGGCCAGCATCGCCATCAACGCCCAGCGCAACAACATCGCGGCATTGCGCGGGCGCGGCACCGCCGGCGTCACAGGCCAACCCCCAGGCGCTTGATGACGTCCTGGACGGTCTTGTTCTTCGGATCCTTCCGCAGCGCGGCGCGCAGCAGGTCGACGGCCTGGTCGCGCTTGCCCTGGCTCCAGAGGACTTCCGCCAGGTGCGCGGCGATATCGGCTTCCGGACGCACGCTGTAGGCGCGGCGCAGGTAGTCGGCGGCCGCGGTGGAATCGCCCATCCGGTACTTGACCCAGCCCATGCTGTCCAGGATGAAGGGGTCGTTGGGGGACAGCTCGAGCGCCTGGGTGATCAGGTCCAGGGCCTCGGGCAGGCGCTGGTTGTGGTCGGCCAGCGTATAGCCCAGCGCGTTGTAGGCATGGGCATGATCCGGATCCAGCGCGATGACCTGGCGCAGCATGCGCTCCAGGTCATCGAGACGGTTCTGGCGCTCGTAGAGCATGGCCAGCTCGTACTTGATTTCGACCGTGTCGGGCATCGCCTGGTCGGCCGCCTCGAGCACCGATATCGCCTGCGGCACGCGGTCGGCGTCGCGCAGGATCTGGGCCTTGGTCAGCACGCCCAGCGTGCGCTCCTCGTCGTCCTGGGGACCGGCGGCGTCGATCATGGAGAGCGCGCTGTCGATCTTGCCGCCCTTGGCGCGCAGCGCGGCCTGGCGCATGCGCACGGAGTAGCGCAGGGTCGGGTCGTCGATGCGGCCCAGCTCGGCGATGGCATCGTCGTAGTGCCCCTGATCTTCAGCGATCCGGGCGAGCAGCACATGGGCATCGGCGGCCGCGGCGCCGGCGTCGGTCGCGCCCGGCACGGTGGCGCGCTGGCGCTGGTTCTGCACGTCCAGGTATTGCTGAAGCAGCGTCTTGGCCTGCGGCAGCTGCCCGGCCTTGTAGGCGAGTTGCGCCTGCATGAACAGCAGGTCGAAATCTTCCGGCGAACGGCGCGACATGGCCTGCAACTCCGCCAGGGCGCCGTTGTAGTCGCCGCTGTCGGCCAACTGGCCGGCCAGCATCAGGCGCACCTTGCGCGCATTGGGATGGCGGGCGATATAGGCGCGGGCCTCGGCCTGCGCACGCTGCGGATCCACCTTGGCGCCGTATTCCAGCACGCGCTGGGCGGCGGCCTCGGACTTGGGATCGGCGGCCAGCGCCGCGCGGGACTCCTGGGCGGCGCGTTCGTAGTCGCCCGCAGCGGAGGCCACGTCCGCCAGCGCCAGGTGCGCGGCGGGCAGCTTGCGCGCGCTGTCGCTCAGGGATTCGTCCAGGATGCGCAGGGCCAGGCGGCGATCGTTGAGCCGGCTCAGCACGGCCAAGGCCTGGCCGATGGCCGCCGGCTTGTCGCGGGAGGCGTCGATGCGGTTGCGCAGCGCCTGCGCCAGGCCCTTGGTCTGGCCATTGGCCGCGGCCAGCGCCAATTCGGTGGAACTGGCTTCCACGTCGTTGGGGGACAGGCGCGCCCAGACGCGGGCAGCCTCCAGCGCGCCCGGCAGGTTGCCTCCGGCGAGCTGGAATTCCAGGGCGCGGCGGGCCAGGCGCGGATCGCTGGTGTCCCGGGCCAGGCCGAGCATCGTGGTGGCGGCCGATCCGAACATGCCCCGCTGCGCGGCGATCTCGGACGCCAGCACGCGGTAAAAGATGTCGGCGGTCAGCGACACGTAGGGCAACTGGCCGGGACGCAGGCGGATCACCTCGGTTTCAGGCTGACGGCTCTGGGGCGCCATGCGAGGCCCGGTCGCATCGCGGGTCCGGCTGTCGGCGGCCTGCGCCGGCGGGGTCAGTATTGCTGCCAGCGCAAGCGCCAGCGCGGCAATCCCGATGTTCATTGGTTTGAAAGACGACTTCACGCGGCCCGTCCGGTTGATGGCACAATCTTCGTACACGCAATTGATGATCTTACACTGGCTCATGCCGGAACTGCCTGAAGTCGAAACCACGCGTCGGGGAATAGACGCCGTCATCACCGGCCGGACGCTCACGCGGCTGGTCGTCCACGAATCCCGCATGCGCTGGCCCATACCGCCGGATCTGCCGGCGCTGGTCGGCGGCCGGGCCGTGCTGGAATGCGCGCGCCGAGGCAAGTACCTGCTGCTGCGCTTCGAGCACGGCACCCAGATCGTCCACCTGGGCATGTCGGGATCCCTGCGCAGCGTCGCCCCGGGCGAATTCCTGCGCAAGCACGACCACGTCGAATGGATCTTCGAGCAGACGGTCCTGCGCCTGCATGACCCCCGCCGCTTCGGCGCGGTGCTGTGGCACCCCGGATCCGACGGCCCCATCGAGGCCCATCCCCTGCTGGCCAAGCTGGGCATCGAACCCTTCGACCCGCGCTTCGACGGCGCCTGGCTGCACCGCCATTTCAAGAACCACGGCGCCGCCGTCAAGCAGGTGCTGCTGGCGGGCATGGCGGTGGTGGGCGTGGGCAATATCTATGCGTCGGAAAGCCTGTTCCGGGCCCGGATCAACCCCAAGACCCCGGCAAACAAGCTGTCGCCGGCCCGCTGCGACCGCCTGGCGGACATGGTGCGCGCCACGCTGGCCGATGCCCTGACTTCAGGCGGCAGCACCCTGCGCGACTACGTCGGGGCCACGGGCGAGCCGGGGGCCTATTTCGAGATCCACGCGGCGGTCTACGAGCGGGAGGGCCAGCCTTGCCGGGTCTGCGCCACCCCGATCCGGCGCTTCGTGCAGGGCCAGCGCGCCACCTATTACTGCCCTAAATGCCAAAGGAACTAGGCCTGCGCCGCCCGAAAATCCCCGGGAAATCCCTGTAAAAACAAGGACGTTCGTTTATAGCAAACGTATTGCACAAACACTAACGGCGGGCTATATTCCTTCCACACCCCTTATTCCTATAAAAGTGGAAGGAGCCCCCATGAGCAAGCAATTCGCCTCGCACGCCGACCTGGACGACAAGGTCGTCTCGTTCGAAAAACTGTCCGACAATGCCTATGCCTACACGGCCGAAGGCGACCCCAACACGGGCGTGATCATCGGCGATGAGGCCGTCATGGTGATCGACACCCAGGCCACTCCCGTCATGGCGCAAGACGTGATCCGCCGCATCCGCGAAGTCACCGACAAGCCCATCAAGTACATCCTGCTGTCGCACTACCACGCGGTGCGCGTGTTCGGCGCGTCGGCCTACAACGCGCAGGAAATCCTGGCCAGCCGCGACACCTATGACCTGATCGCCGAGCGCGGCGAGCAGGACAAGGCCAGCGAAATCGGCCGCTTCCCCCGCCTGTTCCGCAACGCCGAATCGATTCCGCCCGGCCTGGTCTGGCCGACGATGACGTTCAAGGGCGAAATGACCGTCAACCTGGGCAACCTGGAAGTCAAGCTGCTGCAGGTGGGCCGCGGCCATACCAAGGGCGACACCATCGCCTGGCTGCCCGAGCAGAAGATCCTGTTCGCAGGCGACCTGGTCGAGTACCAGTCCACCCCCTACTGCGGCGACGCCTATTTCCGCGACTGGCCCACGACGCTGGACGCGCTGTCGGGCTTCGACGCCGAGAAAATGGTTCCCGGCCGCGGCCCGGCGCTGAAGAACGCCGCCGAAGTCCGCCAGGGCCTGGCCGGCACCCGCGCCTTCCTGACCGACCTGTATGGCGCCGTGAACCGCGGCGTGGCCGAAGGCAAGGACCTGAAGACCATCTACCGCGAGGTCTACGATTTCATGAAGCCGCGCTACAGCGATTGGGTGATCTTCGATCACTGCATGCCGTTCGACGTGTCGCGCGCCTATGACGAGGCCACCGGCTACAACGATCCGCGCATCTGGACCGACAAGCGCGACCTGGAGATGTGGGCTCAGCTGGAAGGCTGATCCCCGCAGGGGCCGCCGCTGGCGGCCCCGCCCCCGCCACGCAGGAACCGGAATCGCGCGCCGCCAGGCAGCGCGCGGCGTCGGCGCATAAAAGCAAAATGACCCACACAGGAGACAACCGTGGGAGACATCGATTTTCAGGCGATGGAATTCGCCTATGAAAAGCACGCGGACCAGGCCGCCAGCGCGCTCGCGCGGCATCAGGTCGTGATCGTGGGAGCCGGGCCGGTCGGGCTGACCACCGCGCTGGATCTGGCCCGGCAGGGCGTGCGCGTGGTCGTGCTGGACGACGATTTCCGCCTGTCGACCGGCTCGCGCGCCATCTGTTTCTCCAAGCGCACGCTGGAGATCTGGGACCGCCTGGGCGTCGGCCAGCGCATGATCGACAAGGGCGTGTCGTGGAATGTGGGCAAGGTCTTCTTCCGTGAACAGGAAGTATGGCGCTTCGACCTGCTGCCAGAGCCCGGCCACCGCCGCCCGGCGTTCATCAACCTGCAGCAGTACTACGCCGAAGGCTATCTGTACGAGCGGGCGAGCCAGGAACCCAACATCGACCTGCGCTGGAAAAACAAGGTCGTCGCCGTTACCCAGGCGGACGACGGCGTGGTCCTGGGCGTGGAAACCCCCGACGGCTCGTATCCGCTGCACGCGGATTGGCTGATCGCTTGCGACGGCGCGCGTTCGCCGGTGCGCAAGCTCATCGGTCAGGAAAGCCATGGCCGCATCTTCCGCGACCGCTTCCTGATCGCCGACGTGAAGATGCAGGCCGATTTTCCGACCGAGCGCTGGTTCTGGTTCGATCCGCCCTTCCATCCCAACCAGTCCGTGCTGCTGCATCGGCAGCCCGACAACGTCTGGCGCATCGACTTCCAGCTGGGCTGGAACGCCGACCCCGTCGAGGCCGTCAAGCCGGAAAACGTGCTGCCGCGCATCCGCGCCCTGCTCGGCCCCGACGCGCGCTTCGAACTGGAATGGGTCAGCGTCTATACCTTCGCGTGCGAGCGGATGGACAAGTTCCGCCACGGCCGCATCGTCTTCGCCGGCGACTCCGCGCACCGCGTTTCGCCGTTCGGCGCGCGCGGCGCCAACAGCGGCGTGCAGGACGCGGAAAACCTGGCGTGGAAGCTGAAGCTGGTGCTGGCCGGCCAGGCGCCCGAAACGCTGATCGACAGCTATGGCGCCGAGCGCGAGTACGCCGCCGACGAAAATATCCTGAATTCCTCGCGCGCCACCGACTTCATCACGCCCAAGAGCGACATCAGCCGCAGCTTCCGCAACGCGGTCCTGAATCTGGCGAAGACCCACCCCTTCGCGCGTTCGCTGGTCAACAGCGGCCGCCTGTCGCTGCCCGCCACCTACGCGGCTTCGCCGCTGAACACGCCGGACGCCGACGCCTTCGCCGGCCGCATGGTGCCCGGAGCCGTAGCGCTGGATGCGCCGGTGCAGACGCGCGGCGAACCGGAATGGTGGCTGTCGCAGCTGGACGGCGAATTCGTGCTGGCGCTGTTCTGCGGCGATGCCCTGCCCGGCCGCGACACGCTGCTCGCCCTGCAGGCCCTGCGCATGGCGCCCGTTCCGGTCAAGGCCGTGCTGGTGGCCAGCCCGCAATGCGATCCGTCATCGCTGCCCGCGGAACTGGCCGTGGTGACGGACGGCGAAGGCTGTCTGGGCAAGCGCTATGACGCGCAGCCCGGCACGGCCTACCTGATCCGCCCCGACCAGCACATCGCCGCGCGCTGGCGCGCCTTCGACGCCGGCGCCGTCGCCGCGGCCGTCAGCCGCGCCATCGGCCGCGCCTGAACTTCGAGATCACTCCATCATGCTGATTACCGAAACCAACCTGAGCTCGCCGGACGACTTCTACGAGGCGCTGATCGAGACCCACCGCGACCTGAGCAACGAGCAAAGCCAGGAACTCAACGCCGCGCTGATCCTGCTGCTGGCCAACCACCTGGGCGACATGGACGTGCTGCGCGAAGCCCTGCGCCACGCGCGCGCCTCGGTGGCGCCGTAGGATGGGTGCCGCGCGAGGGCCCTTGAGCAAGAACATGGCTCTCCGGCGCGCGAAACCCATGCGGCCGCAATCGATTGTTTTTCGGCCGATGCCAGGCCCAGTCTGCCCACGGCCGCATGGGTTTCGCGCGCTGGGCGGTTGCGTTCTTATGCAGAAACTCTCGCGCTGCACCCATCCTACGCCCCTCCTACCGCAAACGCATTGACGATCAGCGCGCGCAGCCACTGGTTGCCGCTATCGCGGTCCACCCTGCGCTGCCAGTACAGGTTCGTCTGCAGCGCGGGGACCCTCACCGGCGGCGTCATGAAGCGCAGGCCGAAGGGCGGCGCGGCGCTGGCGGCCAGCTTTTCGGGCACTGTGGCCAGCAGGTCCGTGGCGCTCACGATGTACGGCACCGCCGAGAAATGCGGCACGCTGAAGTGCTGCGCCAGCTCCACGCCCGCTCGCTCCATGGACTGGTTCACCTGCCCGTAGGGCGCGGCCCGCGAGACGATCAAGTGGCGCTCGGCCCGAAAGGCCTTGAGGCCCATGCCTGCATGGGCCGTCGGGTGCGCCTGCCGGAACAGGGTTGCGTACCCTTGGCGAAACAACATGCGTTGCAGGGTGCCCGCCCCCATGTCATCGAACGCGCCGATCGCCAGGTCCACGCGCCCCGCCTCCATTTCCCGCGCCAGGTCCGGCCCCTGGATGCGCACGGAATCGATGCGCACCTGCGGCGCAACCTGCACGCACACTTCCATCAGCCGGGGCATGAAATGGATCTCGCCCACATCCGTCATCGCCACCCGGAACCGCCGGGTGCTGGTGGCGGCGTCGAATACGTCCTGGTCCTTCAGCGCCTGCGACAGCACGGTCAGCGCTTCGCTGACGGGCCCCGCCAGGCGCTGCGCGCGCGGCGTGGGCAGCATGCCCTGGCCGGTGCGCACGAACAGGTCGTCGCCGAACGCTTCCCGCAGGCGGCGCAGCGCATTGCTGACGGCGGGCTGCGACAGGTCCATCCGACGCGCTACGGCCGACAGGTTGCGGTCCTCCAGCAGGTGCTGGAACAGCAGCAACAGGTTCAGGTCGACATCGCGCAGCTCGGCCACGGCTCTCTCCATTATTCACAAATTTTATAGTCTCTATTTTTACATTCCCGTAGCCGCGGAGGTGGATTTTTCCGACAATGGCGTATGGCCCGGGGGACTCCGTCCGGACGGGCGATCTGAACCAAGGCCGCGCGGCCAAGCACCGCGCAGCCGTCCAGGAGGATTCCATGGAACTGCAATACCAAACCGGATTCGGCAACGATTGCGCCACCGAGGCGCTGCCCGGCGCGCTGCCGGTGGGCCGCAATTCGCCCCAGCAATGCCCCTACGGCCTGTATGCCGAGCAACTATCCGGCACCGCCTTCACGGCGCCCCGCAGCGAAAACCGCCGCTCGTGGCTCTATCGCATCCGCCCCGGCGCGCAGCACAAGCCCTTCGAGGCCTTTGAAGGCGCCTCGGGCTGGCTCAGTTCGTTCGGCCATGCGCCGGTGACGCCCAACCAGCTGCGCTGGAGCCCGATGCCCATCCCGACCGCCCCCACCGATTTCCTGGAAGGCGTGAAGACCTGGGGCGGCAACGGCGGCCCCGACGAACAGAGCGGCGTGGGCATCCACCTGTATGCGGCCAACCGCTCGATGGAGGGCCGCTATTTCTACAACGCCGACGGCGAACTGCTGCTGGTGCCGCAGGAAGGCCGCCTGCGCCTGGCCACGGAACTCGGCCTGATCGACCTGGAGCCCCTGGAAATCGCCGTCATCCCGCGCGGCGTGCGCTTCCGCGTGGAACTGCTGGACGGCTCCGCCCGCGGCTACATGCTGGAGAACTTCGGGGCGGCGCTGCGCCTGCCCGAGCTGGGCCCGATCGGCTCGAACTGCCTGGCCAATGCGCGCGACTTCAAGACGCCCGTGGCCTGGTACGAGGACCTGGAAGGCGATTTCGAGCTGATCGCCAAGTTCACGGGCGGCTTCTGGCGCGCCTCCATCGGCCATTCCCCGTTGAACGTCGTCGCCTGGCACGGCACGCACGCGCCGTACAAGTACGATCTGCGCAACTTCAACACCATCGGCTCGATCAGCTACGACCACCCGGATCCCTCTATCTTCACGGTGCTGACCGCCCCGTCCGATACCCCGGGAACGGCCAACATGGATTTCGCGATCTTCCCGCCGCGCATCCTGGCCATGGAAAACACTTTCCGCCCGCCCTGGTTCCACCGCAACGTCGCCAGCGAATTCATGGGGCTGATCCAGGGCGTGTACGACGCCAAGGCCGACGGTTTCGCCCCCGGCGGCGCCAGCCTGCACAACTGCATGAGCGGCCACGGCCCTGACGCGGAAACCTTCGAAAAGGCTTCCCATGCCGACACCGGCACGGCCCATTACATCCGCGACACGATGGCGTTCATGTTCGAGACCCGGCGCGTCATCCGGCCGACGGAACAGGCGCTGGCCTCGGTAGAATTGCAGGGCGACTATTACCGGTGCTGGCAGGGCCTGGCCAAGCATTTCGACCCGAACAAGGCGTGACGCGAAAGCCCCGGCTTTCCACGCCCGCGGCGATGAGCGCAAGCTCATCGCCGTTTGGCATTTGGATTTATCACAACACTGAAAGAGACACGCAGCCATGACCACCACCATCAATGAAACCCACGACCCGTCCCTGAAGAGCTGGGTCGCCAGCGCCAACTCGAACGCGTCGGATTTCCCGGTGCAGAACCTCCCGTACGCCTCGTTCCGCCGCAAGGGCACGTCCGAACCGTTCCGCGTGGGCGTCGCCATCGGCGACCAGATCCTGGACCTGGCCGCGCTGGCCGCGAAGCAGCCTTTCGAAGGTCCGGCCGCCGAAGCCCTGGCGGCCTGCGCCGCCGACAGCCTGAACGGATTGATGGCGCTGGGCCAGGCCCGCTGGAGCGCGCTGCGCCTGGCGCTGTCTCGCGCGTTGCGCGAAGGCGCCGCCCTGCGCGATGCGATCGAGCCGCTGCTGGTTCCCCAGGCCGACGCGGAATACGCCACGCCGGCGCGCATCGGCGACTACACCGACTTCTACATCTCGGTGCACCACGCCACCTCGGTGGGCAAGCAGTTCCGCCCCGACAATCCCCTGCTGCCGAACTACAAATGGGTGCCCATCGGCTACCATGGCCGCGCCTCCAGCATCGGCGTGGACCAGAAGTTCCCCCGGCCCGTCGGCCAGACGCGCCCCGCCAATGAAGGCGAAACGCCGCAATTCGGCCCCTGCGCCCGCCTGGACTACGAACTGGAGCTGGGCATCTTCGTCGGCACGGGCAACGCCCAGGGCGAACGGATCCCGCTGGCGGACGCCGAATCGCACGTGTTCGGCCTGTGCATCCTGAACGACTGGTCGGCGCGCGACATCCAGGCGTGGGAATACCAGCCGCTGGGCCCCTTCCTGTCCAAGAACTTCGCCTCCACGATTTCGCCGTGGGTCGTCACCATGGAAGCGCTGGAACCGTTCCGCACGCAGTGGAATCGCGGCCCGTCCGAGCCGCAGCCCATGCCCTACCTGGCGTCCGACGCCAACCGCGCCAAGGGCGCCTTCGACGTGCAGATGGACGTGCTGCTGACGACCGAGAAATCGCGCGCCGAAAAACAGCCGCCCGCCCATCTGTCGCGCAGCAACTTCCGCGACGCCTACTGGAACGTGGCGCAGTTGATCGCGCACCACACGGTCAACGGCTGCAACCTGCAGCCGGGCGATATGCTGGGCACCGGCACGCTGTCCGGTCCGCAGGCCTCCGAAGCCGGTTCGCTGCTTGAACTGAGCAACGGCGGCAAGGCGCCGATCGAGCTGCCCTGGGGCGAAAAGCGCACCTTCCTGCAGGATGGCGACCAGATCATCATGCGGGCCGAATGCGTGAAGGCGGGCTACCCGCGGATCGGGTTCGGCGAAAGCTCGGGCACGGTGCTGCCGGCGCGCATCTGACCCAGCGGAATTGCCGGCGCGCCGCGCTCAACGGGCGTGGCGCGCCATCAGCCGTTCGATCTCGTCGTCCTTGGCCTGCCATTGCTGCCCCAGCCAGTGGTGGAATTCCGACCGGAACGCCTTGTCCCGGGTGTAGTCGGCGTCGCAGAAGGCCGGCGGCACCGGCAGTTGCCGCATGCGCACCACCACCTGGCCCGCGCGGCCGCAGGCCAGGTCCCAGAAGCTGGGTATGCCTTCCGGATAGGCGATGGTGGCATCGATCATCGAACGGAAGCGCGACCCCATCGCGTTCAGCGCCACCGCCAGCCCGCCCGCCTTGGGCTTGAGCAGATGGCGGTACGGCGAGGCCTGGGCGGCCCGCTTGGCCTCGGTGAACCGCGTGCCTTCGGCGAACACCATCACGCTGGTCGGCACCAGCGAAAACTTCTCGCATGCGCGCCGGGCGGCCTCCTGATCCTCGCGCCCCAGGGCGGGGTTGCGCCGCAGCTCGGCCTTGCCATGACGCTTCATGAACGGAAAATCCAGCGCCCACCACGCCAGGCCGATGACCGGCACGTAGATCAGCTGGCGCTTCAGGAAGAACTTCAGCAGCGGAATGCGCCGGTTCAGCGAACGCTGCAGCACGAAGATGTCCACCCACGACTGGTGGTTGCAGTTGACCAGGTACCAGTCCGCGTAGCGCAGTCCGGCATGGCCCTGGACGTCCCAGGGCGCCCGCTGGATTCGCGCGAACCAGCCGGCGTTGCCGGACACCCAGGCCGTCGCGATGGCGTTGAGCGCCGGGTCGACGCGCCGCCGGACCGCGGGCAAAGGCAGCAGCAGCTTGAGCAGCGCCACCGGGAACAGCAACAGGCACCAGAACACGGTGCTGGCGGACAGCAGAACCACGCTGAATGCGCCGGTCATCCAGGCGAACCGTCCGCGCGGCACCGGCCAGGCGCGGCGTTGCGGCCTGAGCGTGCCGGATTCGGCCGCGCCGGGCTGCACGGCGGCGGGGCCAGCGTTCTGGGATTGATCTGGAAAAGTCATGGCCGCCAGTTTGCGGCTCCCGGGCGGAAAACGGCTTGCGCAGGATCAAGGCGGCGGCATGGGGCCGGAACCGCCTTGACGGCGCGTCAGGGCAGCCGGTATTTCTCTTCGCGGTACGCCCAGCTCGCCCAGAGCGCGTGCGCCAGGGCCTCTTCCGTGAGCTTGGGATCGGCGGGCTCCACCGGCTCGTACACTTCATCGCGGCCCACCGGCGCCGCCTCGTACCGGAATTCCCGGGGCGGCTTGGACGGCTCCAGCACCAGCAGCTTGTCGCCCTGCAGGTAGCCGAAATTGTCCGCGTACTGCATCATCGCCCGGTTCGGGTCGCGCCGCGTCAGGTCCACGCCCAGCATCGGATTCACATTGTCCAGGCCGATCAAGGACAACAGGGTGGGAGCCATGTCGATCTGGCTGACCAGGCGGTCATCCTGGCGGGGCGCGATTCCCGCCCCCAGGATCAGCGCCGGGATCTGGAAATGCCGCACCGGCACCGGGATCGAGCCATACACCCGCGAATCGTGGTCGGCGATCACCAGGAACACCGTGTTGTTCCAATAGGGCGCCTTCCTCGCCTTATCGAAGAATTGGCCTAGCGCCCAATCCGCATAGCGCACGGTGTTGTCCACCGATGCCGGGTCCCCCACGGGCGTAATGCGGCCGGCCGGATACTCCCAGGGCGAATGGTTGGTGACCGAGAACGCCAGCGTGAATACCGGCTTGTCGCCATCGGCGCGCAGCAGTCGGTCCACCTGATTGAACATGTCCTCGTCCGATGCGCCCCACGATCCTTCGAACACCGGGTCCACGAACTTGGGACGGTCCACGATCTCGTCGAAGCCGTTGCCCAGGAAGAACGCGCGCATGTTGTCGAAGTGCGACTCTCCGCCGTACACGAAGCGCGAATGGTAGCCGTGCTTGCCCAGCAGCTGCGCCAGCGTGAAGAAGCCGGTCTGCGAGCGCGGCAGCTTCACGACGGCGTCGGCCACGCTGGGCAGGAAGCCCGCCGTGACGGCCTCGATGCCCCGCACGGAGCGCGTGCCCGTCGCGTAGGCGCGATGGAACATCCAGCCTTCCTTGCCCAGCCGGTCGATGTTGGGCGTCAGGTCGCGCCCGCCCAGGCTGCCCACGTACTGCGCCCCCAGGCTTTCCTGCAGGATGATCACGACGTTCAGCGGCTTGTCCCGGCGCACCGTGGCCTTCTGCGCATGCAGGCTGGGATAGCGCGGATCCAGCGGCGCACCCGCGATGCCGGCCTTTTCGCGCACGATCGCATTCATCTCGTCCACCGCCATCTTCGGATACATCGCGGCGGAGGAACGCTCGTCGCGCATGCGATAGGCCGCGTCGAACACGCTGTACAGGGAATTGAGCGCCAGGGCGTTGACCATCGCGTCGGAACTGAACGCAACCTTGGCGGGATTGATCGGCCGGTGCTCCAGCGTGCCGCGCGCGCCCAGGAACACCAGCGCCAGGATCACGAACGAGGCCACCGGCCGCTTCCACCACCCCATAACGGGGTCGCGCGCCCGGGTCGGGAACAGCCTGACCGCCATCCAAGCGGCAATCGCCAGCACCACGAAGGCCGCCAGCAGCACGCCCTTGTAGCCCTGCCACAGCATGGAGCCGACTTCCTTCGGATTGAGCAGGTAGATGAAATACAGGCGGTTCGGCCGCGTATCGTATTCGGCGATGAACTGGGGCGTTGAGACTTCCAGCAGCACGTAGAGCATCCACCAGACGCGGAACCACCACGCGGTGATGCGAGCGGCCAGCGGCCGGTGCCCGAACCAGGGCGAGAGCACGGCCGGCAGCGCGATCACCATCGACAGCAGGCATACGTCGATGCGCAGGCCGCCCAACAGCAACGGCGCGAGCCCGCCGGCGGCCTGCACGCGGTCCCACATCCAGAAGGCAAGGCCCAGGCGCGACAGCGTCAGCAGCGCCAGGATGGCAATGATGAAGCGTAGCGTCAGCCGGCGCATGAATCCGCCCTCCCCCGGCCGCGGGTAGCCTGCTCAGTGAAAAAAACGCTGCTTTGTATGCCGAGCAGAACCATGCCGCCTCGTCGTCGAAAAAAAGAAAACGGGCAAGAGTAACGCGGTTTGGCGCTGCCTACCCGCATGTTGCCTTCTTGCTATTGCGCGCGCCGCAGGCGTTCGCGGCTGTTGCTCAGGTGCGTGCGCATGGCCGCGCGCGCGCCCTCCGCGTCCTGGCGCAGGATGGCGCCGTAGATGTCCTCGTGCTCGAGGTTCACGCGCGCCAGGTAGGCCGCCCGGTCTTCATGGGCGAACTTCGCGGAATTGATGCGGGTGCGCGGGATGATGGCCGACCCCAGGTGCGACATGAGGTCCGCGAAATAGCGGTTGTCGGTGGATTGCGCGATCAGCAGGTGGAACTGGAAGTCCGGCGTGACCGTGTCGCCGCCGCCGTCCAGGGCGTGCTTGAACGCGTCCAGCGCCCTGCGCATTTCCTGCAGCTGCGTTTCGGTGCGCCTGCCGGCGGCCAGGCTCGCGGCCTCGCTTTCCAGGCAGATGCGCAGCTCCAGCAGGACCAGCACGTCGCGCACCGTGGCGATGTCGGCCGGATCCACCCGGAAGTCGCCGCCGCCGCTGGGCTCCAGCGCATACGTGCCCACGCCGTGATGGGTTTCGACCAGGCCCGAAGCCTGCAGCCGGGACAGGGCCTCGCGCACGACGGTGCGGCTCACGCCGAACTGCCGCATGATTTCGGACTCGGTCGGAAGCTTGTCCCCCGGCCGGATCTCGCCGCCGCGGATGCGTTCCGAAATGCTCTCGACCAGGCCCTGGGCCAGGTTCCGGGGACGACGCTGCGGCAAGACGGGGGATTCGGCGGGAGCGTTCATCAGAGGATCCGAAAGCGGTTGCACAAGGCGAGACGCTGAAAACTCGCGCCCGACGATTATACGTGTGGCCAGTTGTACGACGACACACCACTCAGGCCCCTTTTCCGGTGCCGGCGGCCTGGACACCGCCATCCCTGCGGCGCCGCCCGGCCCGCGTGCCGCCCGGATGGCCCACGATGAGCGGATAGAAGCACAATGCTGCCAGGAACCACAGCAAGGCCGCCGACCAGAGCGTCTGGCTCAGGAAATGGGCGCCCTGCAGGATGCGCACGGCCGAGAAGCCCGCGCCGGCGGCGATGCCGACGGCCAGCCCGCCCCAACGCCAGGCGGGCCGCCCCAGCGCCCAGCCCGCGAAATAAAGGGTCAGCATGGAATAGCCCGCGCCAGCGTGGCCGCTGGGCAAGGCGCCCCCCGCCCTGGCGCGCGCCCAGGTCCACCAGTGCAGCGGATAGGGGGTATAGCCGCCCAGCGTGTCCAAGTCGTAGGGCCGGGGCAGCGTCGTGTGGTGCTTCAGCTGCGTCACCAGCACCTGACCCGCCAGGCAGGTCGCCGCGACGGCCAGGGCCGGCCCGCGCCAGCGGCGCCAGGCCGGTATGCGGTAGCTGGCCGCCACCACGCCGACGGAGGCCAGCGCAATGCCGATCGGCAGGGCCAGCACCATGCGGTGGCCGATCAGGTCGAGCCAGCGGTTGGCCCGCAGGGGGAAATCGTCCAGGACGGTATCGAACAGCGCTTGCGCGATGCGCAGATCCAGCCCGGAGGCGTTGGCCCACCAGGCCAGACCGGCCAGGACGAGGGTCACCGCGATGACATGGCTGCACAGGTACGAGGCGGCCGTCGGCTTCCGAAGCTCGGGCGGCGATAAGGGCGGCATGGTCGATGGACAGGGGGGCGTCGGGCAAACGCAGAGCGTAAGCCGCGGACAGTCGAAATTTCGTCAAATTCGCGCTTGCGCGTCCATCGCCGCCGCTGCCGGCGCAGCCCCGGCCTCGAAGCGCAGCGTGAAACGGGTCCCCCTTGCCTCGCCTTCCCGGGAGGAAACCACGGTCAGCGACCACCCCTGCATGTCGCAGACGCGCTTGGCGATGGCCAGGCCCAGCCCCCGCGCCGCCTCGTCGGCCGCCCCAGGGCCGGAATCCCGCATGCGGCCGCTGTAGTAGCGGCGAAACAGGAACGGGAGGTCTTCGGCCGCGATACCCTTGCCGTCGTCGCCCAGTTCGAACCCGCCATCGTCGGCCAAACGGGCCGTCAGCGTAGCCGGCGCGGCGTGTTCCACCGCGTTGCGGACCAGGTTGCGCAGCACCGTCAGCAGGGCATAGCGGTCCAGGCTGCGGACATGGCCGGCCTGGATCTGGTTGTCGAACCGCAACTTCGCCAGCGCCGCCTTGGCTTCGTAGCCCCGCCAGGCATCTTCCATGCAGGCGGAAAGATCCACGGGCTCCGGCGGACGCAGTTGGTCGCGCGCCATGGCGCGGGCGCTCTCCAGACTGACGATGACGTCGTCCACGTTGTCCACCACGCGGGCGAGGCGCTCGCGCTGGTCTGGGGTCAGCGCCTGGGTCAGCAGCATCAGCTCGCTGTCCGAACGAATCGCGGCCAGCGGCGTGCGCACTTCATGGCTGAGGTTGCCCGCGAACTCGCGCTCGCGGGCGATCGACCTGTCCACCTGGTTCTGCACCCGATTGAACGCCTCGATCAGCCGGCCGGCCTCGTCGTCGCGGGTCACGGCCATGTCGGGCGAGCCGGGCGCCCAGGTCGCCAGCCGGTCCGTCAGGTCCAGCAGCGGACCGACCGCCACGGCGGCGACGCGCCGCGATAGCGCATAGGCCCCCACCACGCAGATGGCGCCCACGCCCAGCACGATCAGGCCGAAGTCATGGACCCGCTCTTCGTTGTCGGTGGCGTCATACAGCAGGTACACCTTGCTGCGGCCCGTATCGGCCACCATGACGTGCCAGGTGTAGGCGCCCGGCTCGATCAGGTGCAGCCCGCTGTCCAGGGACAGGATTTCGTCCGGGATGCCCGCGGGCCGGTTGCCGTCCGAGCTGACCCAGGCGCGCATGGAGCCGCCCAGTTCGCGCACGCCCTCGCGGGGCAGGAAGCCATCGCTGACGCGCGCATGCTGCACGAGCCGGTCCATCTCGGTGTTCAGAATGTCGTTGACCAGATCGTCTTCCATCTGGTCGAAGGTCAGGTAGGCCAGCAGGGCGAGCGCCGTCACGAACAACGCCACCGTTCCCGTCAGCGCCCACACCACGCGCTGAGTCAGGGTGCCGCCCGAAGCGACCGTCATGGCGCCGCCCCGCCATCCAGGGACAGGCGCCAGCCGGTCCCGTGTATGGTCTCGATGCCATCGAAGCCGGCGTCGGCAAGCGCGCGGCGCAACAGATGCACCTGGCTGCGCAGCGCGTCCGAGGACGGCGGCTCATTGCCCCAGAGCACCGATTCCAGCTCTTCGCGCGGCACCACCCTGCCCGGATCCCGCAACAGGGTTTCGATGATGAGACAGGCCTTGCGGGTCAGGTGCACGGGATGGCCGTTCACGGACACGGCGCGGCTGCGCGTGTCGTAGCACAGCGGGCCGAAGGTGCGCACGGAATCCACGGTAGCCCCCTTGGCCCGCTGGATCAACGCAAGCAGGCGCGCTTCGACCTCGAGCAGCGCGAAGGGCTTGGTCAGGTAATCGTCGGCGCCGTGCGAAAAACCGGCCAGCTTGTCCTCCAGGCTGTCGCGCGCGGTAAGCATCAGCACCGGCACGTCCAGCCGCCTTTCATTGCGCAGCGTGTGCAGCACGGCGTTGCCGTCCATGCCCGGCAGGCCGATATCCAGGATCAGCGCGTCGAAGCGCTGTTCCGCCAGCCGCTGCAGCGCGGCGGGCCCGGAATAGGCCGCATCGGGCAAAAAGCCGCGGGCCTCCAGAAAGGTGTACAGGTTGCCTGCGATGACGGGGTCATCCTCGACAATCAGGACCCTGCAATTCGCGCCCGCCCCGGGACTGGCTGCCATGGTCTGGTTCCCTATCCCTGCAGGACCTTGCCGGGGTTCATGAGCCCCTGCGGGTCGAGGGCGAGCTTGATCCTGCGCATCAGGGCCAGTTCCACCGGACTCTTATAGCGCGGCAGCTCGTCGCGCTTGAGCTGGCCCACGCCGTGTTCGGCGCTGATGGAACCGGCGTGGGCGTGCACGCTGTCGTGCACCACCCCATAGATTTCGCCCTGCAGCGCAAGTAGTTCGGCCTCGGTCTGGCCCGGCGCGTTGGCGACGTTGTAGTGCAGGTTGCCGTCGCCCAGGTGGCCGAAGATCACGTGGCGCACGCCCGGAAAACGCGCCTGCAGCAAGGCATTGGTCTTGTGCACGAAGCCCGCGATGGAAGAGATGGGAATGGACACGTCGTGCTTTACGGACTTGCCCAGCTCGGCCTCGGCCAGCGGGATGCTTTCGCGCAAATGCCACAGCGCCTTGCTCTGCGCCACGTTGGCGGCAATGGCCGCGTCATGCACCAGCCCGTCTTCGATGGCGGCGCCCAGCACGGCCTCGAAGCGTTCGCGCGCATGGGCCTCGCTTTCGCTGTCGGACAGTTCGAGCAGGGCGAACCAGGGCGAGGCCGCGGACTCGCCTTCGAACGGAAGGCGCTGCTGCGGAAACAGCCGCACGACCGCCTGCAGGCAGGCCCCGCTCATGAGTTCGAAGCCGGTCAGCGCGGCGCCGAAGCCCGAGCGGGCGCGCGACAGCAGCTCCACGGCTTGGTCTATGCCGTCCAGCGTCAGCAAGGCGGTGCAAGAGGCCACCGGCCTCGGAAACAGCTTCAGCGTGGCCGCCGTGATGATGCCCAGCGTTCCCTCGCTGCCGATGTACAGATCGCGCAGGTCGTAGCCGGTATTGTCCTTGCGCAGGCCGCGCAGGCCGTGCCAGATTTCGCCTTCCGCGGTCACGACTTCCAGCCCCAGCGTCAGGTCGCGCGTATTGCCGTAACGCAGCACCTGCGTGCCGCCGGCGTTGGTCGCGAGATTGCCGCCGATGGTGCAGCTGCCCTCCGCCGCCAGGCTCAGGGGGAACAGCCGGTCCGCCTGGGCCGCTGCCTCCTGCACGGCCTGCAGGAGGCAGCCCGCTTCCACGGTAATGGTGTCGTTGGCCGTATCCAGGTCGCGCACGGCGGTCAGGCGGGCCGTGGACAGGACGATCGCCGTGCCGGAATCGTCGGGCGTTGCGCCGCCGCACAGCCCGGTATTGCCGCCCTGCGGCACCAGCGGCACGCCATGCCTGGCGCAGAGCCTTACCGCCGCCGCCACTTCCTCCGTGGAGCCTGGGCGTATGGCCGCCCGCGCCGCGCCTCGATAGCGGCGGCGCCAGTCCAGCGCGTAGGATTCGGCGTCGACGCCGGTCAGCACGTGGGATGGGCCCAGGAGGGCCTGCAGTTCGCTCAGCAAGGTCATATGCGCCGCACAAGTAAGGCCTGGTCGCGCCCAGGCGCCGGATCGGGGAATGTGCGGCCTATTGTAGGGGCTGAAAGGCCCTAGCCGACAGCCTGGTCCAGGCGCGCGCCCGTCAGGCCGGAGCAGAATGCCCGCGAGGCGATGCGGTTCATCAGGAAAGCCCGGTCGATGCCGGCAGGGCCGGGCATTTCGGACAGCGCCCGGTAGGCTCGGCGCAGGGCTTCGCCCCGGGTCGCGCCGCACACCAGCAGCCGCGTGCACGGCAGGCGGCGATCCACGCAGCCGTCGATGCGGACTTCCAGCGCATGGCCGGCCGCGGGCTCGCAGTCGGCGACGGCCTCGCCCGAATGCGCCTGCGCCTCGGCGCTGATCACGCGGAACACGCCGCTGCGGTCGTCCAGCGCGAAAGCGACCGTGCCCATGCCCTGCCAGCCGTGATCGCGCGCCACATCGGCGGCGACGGCGCGCAGGGCGTTCTCGAGGGAGATCGGCAGGTGCGGCGCCGGACATTCGGCGACCAGGACCCGGGCCTCGCGCCAGACGCAGCGCTCCCAGGCTCGGCCCGTGACCAGGCGTCCCGATTCGGAGACGAACACATGGATGTCGAGCCGGCGCTCGCGGCCCGCGGCAGGCCCGGCATAGTCCGTAGGGGGGCCCCGCCGGCTGGTGGCGCCTCCCGATGACATGACAGTAGAAACTTTGGCTCCCATGGCCCCTCCCGGTCTTTCTGCTTGCATAGCAAGCGTATCACCTTCGAGAGCCGAGCAAGTTCCATGCCATGCGCCGCCCCCGTGGGAAAGCCGTCCGCCGGGGCGGCGGACGCACCGGAACAAGGCGGAATCGCCCCGTCTCGCGCACCAAGCGGGGGCCGCGCCGCCCCGATGCGGCCCCGGCGGCAAATGCCCTACGCCATCCGCCCGATGAAGGACGACCTCCGATGGGGGATAATTCCGCCTTGGCCCTTTGCCAAGCGCGCATCGGCACGCGGGTTTACCATTAACCAAACCCAGCGAGAACCCGCGCTGTAACCCCTTACCAAATGGAATCATCGCCGTGGGCAATAACACGCAATTTCCCGCCGCCGTCTTCAAGGCCTATGACATCCGCGGCACGGTGCCGGACCTGATCGACGCGCGCTTCGCCCGCGCGTTGGGCGCGGCGCTGGCCGCCCGCGCGCGCGAACAGGGCGTGCAGACGCTGGTCGTCGGCCGCGACGGCCGCCTGAGCAGCGAAATGCTGTCGGTGGCGCTGCAGGAGGGCATGCTGGAAGGCGGGGTGGACACCCTGGACATCGGCATGGTGCCCACGCCCCTGGTCTATTTCGCCGCCAACGTCATGCAGACCGGCTCGGGCGTGGCGATCACGGGCAGCCACAACCCGCCCAAATACAACGGGTTCAAGATGATGATGGGCGGGCGCGCCCTCTATGGCGACGACGTGCAGGCCCTGGCCGCCGCCATGAACGGCCCCGCGCCGGCCGCGGCGGCGGCCCCCGGCACGCGCCGCCAGCTGGACCTGGTGGCGGCCTACGTCGCCCGCGTGGCCTCGGGGGTCAAGCTGGCGCGGCCCATGAAGATCGCCATCGACTGCGGCAACGGCGTGGCCGGCGCCGTCGCGCCCGCGCTCTTTCGCGCGCTGGGCTGCGAGGTCACCGAACTTTTCTGCGAGGTGGACGGCAACTTCCCCAACCACCATCCCGATCCCGCCGAACCCAAGAACCTGCAAGACCTGATCAAGTGCGTGGCCGAGACCGACTGCGAGCTGGGCCTGGCGTTCGACGGCGACGGCGACCGCCTGGGCGTGGTCACGAAGTCCGGCCAGATCGTCTGGCCCGACCGCCAACTGGTGCTGTTCGCCCGCGACGTGCTGGAGCGCAATCCCGGCGCCACCATCATCTACGACGTGAAGTGCAGCCGCCACGTCGGCCTCTCGGTCGAAGCGGCCGGCGGCGTCCCGCTCATGTGGAAAACCGGTCATTCGCTCGTGAAGGCCAAGCTGGCCGAGACCGGCGCCCCGCTGGCCGGCGAGATGAGCGGCCATATCTTCTTCAAGGAGCGCTGGTACGGCTTCGACGACGGGCTCTACACGGGCGCCCGCCTGCTGGAGATCGTGTCGCGCGCGGCCGATCCCTGCGCCATGCTGGAAGCCCTGCCGCAGGACGTCTCGACGCCGGAACTCAAGCTCGAAATGGAAGAGGGCCAGCCTTTCACCCTGGTCCAGGCCCTGCAGGAACAGGGACAATTCCCTGGCGCAAAGCGCGTCATCACCATCGACGGGGTGCGCGCGGAGTACCCGGACGGCTTCGGCCTGGCACGTCCCTCGAACACCACGCCCGTCGTCGTGCTGCGGTTCGAAGCGCAAACGGCCGAAGCGCTGGCGCGCATCCAGGCCGACTTCCGCCGCGAACTGAGCAAACTCGCTCCGCAAGCCAATCTGCCTTTCTAGACTGCCCATGTCCTTATCCACCAGCCCAGCGTGGCAACAGTTCATCGCCGCGGCGCGCTCCGCCTCCCGGCGGGGCGAGCACTTACGCCTCATCAACGCTCCGGGGCTGCGCCTGGACCTGAGCGCCCAGGCGTATTCACCTGAGCTGCAGAAGGCCGAAGAGGCGTTGCTGGCGCAGCAGGGATTCGATGCCGCCCGCGCCCGCCTGTTCGACGGGGGCAACGCGAACTGGACGGAACAGCGCGCCGCCTGGCATACCGCGCTGCGCGCGCCCGAACCGCCGGCGATGGTGGCCAAGGCCGTGCTGGCCGAGCGCGAGCGCCTGCGGGAATTCGTCCGCGAGGCCGATGCGGCCGGCCGCTATGGCTGCGTGCTGCATCTGGGCATCGGCGGCAGCGATTGGGGGCCGAGGCTGGTCACACGGGCATTGCGCTATGGCGGCGTCCGCCGCGAGGTGCGCTTCGCCTCCAACGTGGACTCGCATTCCGTCGCCGACGCGATGAGCCGCCTGGATCCGCACGATACCCTGGTCATCGTCGCCTCCAAATCGTTCACGACCACCGAACCGCTGGCCAACGCCGAAGTGGCCATGAACTGGCTGCGCGACGCGGGCGTGGCCGACCCGATCAAGCAGGTCGTGGCCGTTACCGCCAACGTCGAGGCCGCGCTCAACCTGGGGATACTGCCCGATCACATCTTTCAGATATGGGATTGGGTGGGCGGCCGCTATTCATTGTGGTCGGCGATCGGCCTTCCTATCGCGCTGGCGCTGGGCAATGACGCTTTCGACCAGTTGCTGGCGGGCGCAGCCGCCATGGACGAGCATTTCCGCACCGCGCCCTTCGAGGAGAACGCGCCCGTCCAGCAGGCGCTGGCCGGCGTGGTCAACCGCAACGTCCTGGGCTATGACTCGCTGGTGATCGCGCCCTACGACTCGCGGCTCTATCACATCGTTCCCTGGGCCCAGCAGCTGGAAATGGAGTCGCTGGGCAAGGTCGCGACGGCGGACGGCAGCCCCGCGGGAGTGCCCACCGGCCCGGCCGTGTGGGGCATGTCCGGCACCGACTGCCAACACACGTTCTTCCAATGGCTGCACCAGGACACCGCGGGCGCGCCTGTCGATTTCATCCTGTGCGAGCAGCCCGCCCATGCCTACACGCGGCATCACGAACTGCTGATCGCGAACTGCCTGGCGCAACGCTCGGCGCTGCTGCGGGGCAAGACCTACGAACAGGCGCTGGCCGAAACCTCGGCCATCGAAAGCGATCCTGAACGCGCGCGGCTGCTGGCGCGGCACCGCGTCCACCCGGGGGGCCGCCCGTCCTCGCTCATCGTGCTTCCCCGCCTGGAAGCCTATACGCTGGGCGCGCTGCTGGCGCTGTACGAGCACAAGGTATTCACACAAGGCGTGATCTGGGGCATCAACCCCTTCGATCAATGGGGAGTCGAGTTCGGCAAGGCCCTGGCCAAGGGCATCATGCACGAACTGGATACGCCGCAGACGATCGAACAGGACCCGTCCACGCGCTACTGGATCGACGCCATCGCGCGCCGCCGCTGATTCTCCTGGCGTCCGCCTCCCGCAAGGCTGTCCGCCATTCGGTGGCCCCCACGAGGGGGTCAGGCGCCCGGAGGGTCGAGCCGGTCGTAGATCTCGACATGAATGCGCGCGACGCGTTCGATATCGAACTCGCGCTCGGCAAGCGCCCTGCCCGCCGCGCCCATGGACTGCCGCAAGAAAGCATCGCCCGCTAGGCGGGCGATGGCCTCCGCCAGCGCCTGCGCGTCGCGCACCGGCACCAGCAGGCCGGTCTCGCCGGGCTCGATGGCATCGCGGCAACCCGGCACGTCAGTGGTCACGACCGCGCGCGCGCAGGCCGCGGCTTCTATCAGGGATTTGGGCAGGCCCTCGCGGTAGGACGGCAGCACGGCGATGTGCGAGGCCGCGTACAGCTCGGCCACGTCCGAGCGTTCGCCCAGCGCGCGGACGCAGCCTTCGCGCTGCCAGGCGTCCACGTCCTCCTGCGTCGCCGATGCGGGATTGCCGGCGTCCACGCCGCCCACCAGCTGCATCGTCACCGGCACGCCGCGCTCGCGCAGCAGCCGGGCCGCCTGCACGAACTCCTGCACGCCCTTGTCTCGCAGCAGGCGCGCCACCATGGTGGCGACGACCGGCGGCGCGGGCGGCTCGGGCAACGCCCGGTACGCTTCCAGGTCCACGCCGGCGCCCCGGATCATCACGACCTGGGCGTCGCGCACCGCGCCCAGCGATTTGAGCAGGTCGCGGTCGCTGGCGTTCTGGAAGATCACGCGGCTATTGGGATGCCCCAGCGCCAGGCGGTACAGGCGCGCCACCACGGCGCGCACCAGCTTCATCTTGAGCGAATTCGACAGGAATACGAAGCCCAGGCCCGAGATCGCCGCGACCATGCCCGGCACGCGGGTCAGGCGCGCGGCAATCCCGCCGTAGAGCACGGGCTTGATCGTGACCAGATGCACGATCCCGGGGCGCAAGCGGCGGAACAGGCGTATCAGGGCCAGCAGCGTGCCCAGCTCCTGCAGGGGATGCTTGCCGCTGCGCGTCATGGGGATGGCGTGATGCGTCATGCCCAGCGCCTGGATGTCGGCAACCGCCGGCCCTTCCATGGTGGCGACATGAACCTCGTAGCCGGCCCGCTGCGCCGCCAGCGCCACGGGGACGCGATGCGACATGAAGAACGCCGGGTTGTTGACGACGAACAGCAAACGGCGTCCGGCGCTCATGCCTGCGCTCCTGAAATCCGGCGCCAAACGGCGATATAGCCCTGCACCATGCGCGCAAGGTCGAAATGCTCCAGCACCCGGGCCCGCCCAGGCCCGCCGGCGCGTTCCCGGCCGCGGGCGGCCACCTCGCGCAGGCCGGTCTCGATGCCGCGCGCCAGCGCCTCGGCCTGCTCGGGCGGCACCACCACGCCGGTCTCGCCCACGATATAGGCCGCGTCTCCGACGTCCGTCACGACGCAATAAACGCCGCAGGCCATCGCCTCTGCGACCACATTGGGAAACCCCTCGGCGCAGCTGGACAGGACGTGCAGGTCCAGGCCGTTCATCGCGGCGGGCACGTCGTCGCTGGGGCCGGCCAGCACCAGCCGGTCGCGCAGGCCAAGCCGGTCGATGAGGGCTTCCAGCTCGGGATTTTCGGCCGTCATGCCCCGGCCGATCAGCACGCAGCGCAGGCCCGCGTCACGGCCGTCGCGAACCAGGGCGGCGACGGCCCGCAGCAGGTTGGCGTGGTCCTTGAGCGGGTCCCAGCGCGCCACGCAGCCGATCACCGGCGCGTCGCCCGTCAGGCCCCATTGCGCGCGCATGCGCATGCCGGATCCGCTGTCGGGCGAGTAGCGCGACAGGTCGTAGCCATTGGATATCACCACCAGCCGCTCGCGCCGGTAGCCTTTGTCGGCATGGCGTTCCGCGGCCTTCTGCGCGGCGCACACGATGGCCCTGGGCACGCTGCCTGACAGCAGCGCGCACGCGCGCAGCACCAGGCGGGCCGACCGGCTGCTGCGCTCGAGATGTTCGCCGGAATTGCGGATGCCCCAGGCGATGGCGCGCACGCCCGCCAGGCGGGCGGCCAGGCCGCCGATCAGGTCGGCGTGGTACATCCAGGTCTGCACCGCGTCCGGGCGCGCCGAGGCGATGAGCCGGCGCAAGGCCATGAAGCCGCCAAGGCTGACCCGCCCGCGCTTCATGCCCAGCGCGTGCACGGCCACGCCGGCGGCGCGCAGGCGCTCGCCGTAGATGCCTTCGTCGGTCAGCGAAACGACGATGTGCTCCACGCCCGCGTCCGGATAGGTGGCCAGCCGGAACAGCACGGATTCCGCGCCGCCCTGCCCCAGGCCAGTAATGACATGCAGGACCCGCAGCGCTGCGGCGCTCATCGCCCCTCCCTCACCGCTTCGAAGAGCTCGTCCCATTCCGCCAGCACGCTGGCCAGCGCATAGCGTTGCCGGACGGCCGTCGAGCCGCGCATTCCCAGCTGTTCGCGCAGGGCGATGTCACTCATGAGACGGTGCAGGGCGTCGCGCAGCGCCTGGCGATTGCCGGCTTGCACCAGTAGCGCATCCTCGCCGTCCCGGGTCATTTCACGGGGGCCGCTGGGGCAGTCGAACGCCACGCACGGCAGGCCCAGCGACATGGCTTCCAGCAGCACGTTGGGAAACCCTTCCACCAGCGAGCTCAACACGAAGGCCTGGCCGCGCGCCAGCTCATCCCAGGGCGCTTCGGTGCGGCCGGGAAGGCTGACACGGGATTGCAGTCCCAGGCGCGCGATCTGCTGTTCCAGCGCGCCGCGCTCGGGGCCTTCGCCCCAGATACGCAGGTTCCAGTCCGGGAAATCGGGCGCCAGCTGGGCGAACACATCGATCAGCAGGTCGAATTGCTTGTCCGTGACGAGCCGCCCCATCGCAAGCAGTTCGCGGGGGCCGTCCTCGTGTTGCCGCACGCGCGGCGCGTCCAGCAAGGGCGCGGGCAAGGGATTGGGAATGACCGCCAGCCGCTTGATGCCGGGCACCTGACGCGAGAACGGGCCCGCGGTGTCCTCCGCCTGCACCGTCACCATGTCGGCGCGCGGATAGAGCAGGCGGCGCAGCCTGCGCCACACGGAGCCCGTGGTGGTCTCGGCCACCGGATTCGTGCGCTCGCAGACGATGAGCGGGACGCCCAGGCCCCGCGTGGCCAGAATGGCGGCCACGTTGACGTTGGTCAGGAACGACACCACGACGTCCGGCCGGGTGTCGCGGATATGCCTGCGCAGCGCCAGAAGGCGCTTGAACGCGGCCATGGCGCCCGAGGCGCGCGTGCCCGCCAGATCGGCCAGCCACGCCAGTTCCACCTTGTCCGACAGCGGATAGAAGCAGGTTCCCTTGGAGGAATAGGTAGGCGTCAGGGTGACGGAGTTTCCGCGCTCGGCCCAGGCGTTGACCAGCGTCGCCGCGACGCGCTCGGCGCCGCCCGCATGCATGGAACTGACCAGCATCAGTATTTTCATTCGTCAAAGACTCCCAACCGTTCCTCCCTGGTCCGCGCCGTTGCGATAGCGGTCCAGCCAGGCCTGCATCATCAGCACGCCCCAAAGATGGCTGTCCCAGTTGCGGTGCCCGGACGAATGCTCCCGCCATTTGCGCAGGATGGGTTCGGGTTCGAACCAGCCTTCCTGGCGCAGCCGCGCCGGATCGAGCAGCGTGTCGGCCCATTCGCGCAGCGGGCCGCGCAACCAGGCGGCCAGCGGCACGGCGAACCCCCGCTTGGGCCGGTCCACCAGCGACTGCGGCACGTGCCGGTACAGCACCTGGCGCAGCAGCCACTTGCCCGTATTGCCGCGCACCTTGTAGCGGTGCGGCAGGCTCCAGGCGAACTCGTACACGCGATGGTCGATCAGCGGCACCCGCGTCTCCAGGCTGACCGCCATGGCGGCGCGGTCCACCTTGACCAGGATGTCGTCCGGCAGGTAGGTCACCGTGTCGAGCTTCATCATGGACTCGAACGTGGTTCCCTGCATGGCCCGCGCGAACTCGGACTCGGGCTCCACGCCGCCCTTCACCACGCTCGACGGATCGGCCCAATACGATACGAAATGGCGGTAGAACTCGCCGCGCGTATCGGCGCGCAGGAGTTCCCCCAGCTTGCCGACCTTGCCGCGCCAGGCGCCGCGTCCGGGCAGCAGGGCCGATGCGCTGAGCAGGGCCCCGGCCGGTTTGCGCACCACGGCGGGAATCCGCTCGCACTGGTGCCACCATTTGTTCACGCGGAAATAGCGCGAATAGCCGCCGAAGAGTTCGTCGCCGCCGTCTCCGGAAAGCGCCACCGTGACGTGCTGGCGCGCCATGTGCGTGACCAGCGAGGTCGGGATCTGCGACGAATCCGCGAACGGTTCGTCATACATGTCGGCCAACTTGGGCACCACGGCCAGCGCGTCTTCCGCCGTCACGTACAGTTCGGTATGGTCGGTGCCCAGGTGCGCGGCCACCGCCTTGGCATGCTGCGCCTCGTCGTAGCCTTTCTCGTGGAAGCCGATGGCGAAGGTGCGCACGGGCTGCGAGCTCTGGGCCTGCATCAGGGCGACGATGGTCGACGAATCGATGCCGCCGGAAAGGAAGGCGCCCAGGCTGACGTCGGCCAGCATCTGGCCGCCCACCGCCTTGGACAGCACGCCTTCCAGCGCGTCCGACGCCTGCGCGTCCGTCTCGAACGACAGCGGCGATCGCGCGGCGGTGTCGGCGGCCTCGCGGGCCGACCAATACACCCGCGGCTCCGGCATGCGGCGGCTGCGCGTATCGTCGGCGGCGAACTCGATCCAGGTGCCCGGCGGCAGCTTGGCGATGCCTTGGTAGATCGATTGCGGCGCCGGAATATAGTTGTGCCGCATGAACGACGCCAGGGCGTTGCGGTTCAGCTCGCGGCCGAAGCCGGGAATGGGCATCAGGCCCTTGAGCTCGGAGGCGAACACGAGCTCTGCGCCCGAATAGCCGTAATACAGCGGCTTCTCGCCCATGCGGTCGCGCGCCAGGACCAGCTTGCGCGAAGCGCGGTCCCACAGCGCAATGGCGAACATGCCCACCGCGGCCTGCAGCGTGGCCTCGATGCCCAGGGCGGTAAAGCCCGCCAGCAGGGTCTCGGTGTCGGAATGGCCGCGCCAGGACGGCGCCAGCGCCGATTGCTCGAGCTGCTTGCGGATGTCGAGGTGGTTGTAGATTTCGCCGTTGAACACCATGACGTAACGGCCGCAGGCGGAGGTCATGGGCTGGTGGCCCGCTTCGGTCAGGTCCAGGATCGCCAGGCGCACGTGCGCCAGCGCCAGCTCGGCCTCGGGGTCTTCCCAGAAACCATTGCTGTCGGGCCCGCGATGGCGGATGCGGCGGCAGCTTTCCGCCAGCACTTGCGCCTTGTTCCCGATGGGGCCCCAGATACCGACTATTCCGCACATGATGATGTTCTCGTTGTCACCGTAGCGACGGCGCGCCGCGCAAACAGGCCCTAGCGGCCCTGTGCGCGCACGCCGTCAAAAAGTTCTTGCCATTTCTGCAACACGCGCGCGGCCGAAAAGCGGTCGCGCACTTCGATTGCCGCCTGCGCCATGCGGCGGCGCTCCTCGGCGTCGCTCATGACGGCGTCCAACGCCTTGCAAAGCGCGGGCACGTCGCCATTGGGCCGGACCAGCACGCCGTCCACTCCTTCCCGCACGATTTCGCGCGGGCCGGTATCGCAATCGAACGAAACCGCGGCCAGGCCGCTGGCCATGGATTCGAGCAGGGTATTCGACAGGCCTTCGAAGCGCGAGGTCAATACATAGAGATCGGCGCTTTCATACCAGTCGCCGACGTTTCCCGCGCGCCCCGGCATGAAGACGCGCCGCTCCAGGCCGGCCTCGCGCACCTGCGCCTCGAGCGCGCGCCGCTCGTCGCCCTCGCCCAGGATAACCAAGTCCCAGTCGGGATGCGATGGTGCGAGTTGCGCGTAGGCCTGGATCAGGAGGTCGAACCCCTTGTCCGCATGCAGCCGGCCCACCGCCAGCAAACGCTTGCGGCCGTCGTCCGTCATCGGGGTCAGGATGGGTTCGGCGCGCGGCAGCGGGAAATGCACCGGATTGGGGATGACGGCCAGGCGGCAGCCCGGCACGTGCCGGTCCAGCCAGTCCGCGGTGCCGCGGGTCAGGGCGACCACGCTCGCGGCGCGCGGGTAGGTCAGGCGCCGCAGGCGCTGCCAGAAGCCCGACAGGGTCTGCGAAGGAGGATGCGTGTGCTCGGTGGCGATCACCCGGCAGGACAGCCCCGCGCAGGCCAGCACGGACAGCACGGACGCCGTCGTCATCATGCCCAGCACGATATCGGGGCGAAACGCGCGGACCACGCGCCGCAACGCGCGCACGCGCTGCACGTTGCCCCAGACGCCCCGCAGGCCGCCGCCCTCGCCCGCCGTGTGCAGCACTTCACGCCGGACGCCGGGATGCAGCGCGTAGACGTCGCCCTCGGCGCTCGCCTGCGTGACGACCATGACGTCGCGGCCCATTGCGGCCCAGTGCGCGCTCAGATCGGCGGCCACCCGTTCAGCGCCGCCGCCATGCAGCGAATGGATGAACAGCAATACGCGCAGGGGCCGGCCAGAGTCGGTCGGGGCCATTCAATCTGTCTCCTTGGGTTCGGCCCTGCGCATCGCCACCGCCAGGTAGCAGGCGAAGGACAGCACATACATGCAACTGGTCGCCAGCATGATGCCCGCTGCCCCCATCCGGGGCGCCAGCACCGTATTCAGCACCGCCTTCAGCGCGAAGTTGCCCACGGCGATGGCGGCCATGATGCGATAGCGGTTCTGGCTGGCCAGCAACTGCACCAGGATCAGCACGCCGAAATAGAACGGCAGCTGCAGCAGCCCCCAGCGCAGCACGTGCGCGACGGCCTGGGTATTCTCCGCCGTGAAGGCGCCGCGCTGGAACAGCAGCGACACGCCCCACGGCGCCAGCACCCAGCCGGCCAGCACCACCGCGCCGCCCGCGGCCAGCATCAGCACGGACCACTTCAAGGCCATGGCGCGGGCGCGCGCGGTGTCGCCCCGCGCCTGCACGTCGGCCAGCACGGGCAGCGCCGCGCGGCCCACCGACACCGCCCCGATGCCCAGCAGCAGGGACAGCAACCGGCTGGCGTAACCCAGGGTGGCGTTGGCGTTCGCGCCGAGGTTGGCGGCGGCGTACTGGTCCAAGGGCCCGACGAAGCTCATTGCCACCTGGCCGATCAGCATCACGCCGGCGGCGCTCATCAGTTCAGGCCAGTGCGGCGAGCGCAGCGACAGGCGCGGCGCCCCCCAGAATCCGCCGTCGGCGCGCGCCGCCAGCCAGGCGAGCCAGACGGTCTGGATGACATAGCCCACCAGCGTGCCCCACAACAGGGGTCCCACCCCGTCGGCGCTGACCGCCAGCATGACCCAGGCCAGCGTCGCCACGGCGGGCACGCTGTCCAGCAAGGTGTTGACATGCCTTTCCTGCGCGCGCAGGCGGGCGGCGCTGATGCCGGCGACAAGCAGCAGGGCAGATACGGGCGCGAACGCGACGAGCAGCTGGCCGGTCATGTCGCCCACGCGGGCGGACAGCCCTTTCCCCAGCATGCCGAGCACTTGCGGCCAGGCGAGCCACGTCAGCAGGGCCAGGGCGACTCCCGCCGCCGCGACCCAGCCCTGCAACTCGCCGATAAACAGATTTCTTTCGGATGCTTCCGCGCGGCGCAATCGCACCAGCACCGGAATCAGGACCACCGACAGCACGCCCACGATCGTCACGGGCAGCCAGGTGGCCATCGTCATCGTGAATTGATAGGCGTCCACGGCGTCGCTGACGCCGTAGCGGTACGCCACCGCCATCTCCTTGATGGCGCCGGCGGCCTTGCCCAGCAGCAGGAACACCGCCACCCGGAACGCGCCCTTGAAAATGCGCTGGTGGTCCGGGTGGATGCTGCCGAGTTTTCTGACGAGTGCTTTCAAATCAACGCAGGAATTGCGTGTACCAGGGCATGGCGACTTCCAGGCCCTCCAGCACGGTGTGCGTCGGGGCGTAGCCCAGCAGCCGGCCCGCCTTGCTGACGTCCGCCTGCGAATGGCGCACGTCGCCCGGGCGGAAATCGGCGTAGACCGGCTTCTTGGCGTAGGGCACGCCCTGCTTGCCCAGGGCCTGCGCCAGGAAGTCGAACAGCTGGTTCAGCGTGCTGCGGCCGCTGACGGCCACGTTGTAGACCTGGTTACGGCCTTCCGCCGGCGCCATGGCCGCCAGGATGTTGGCCTGCACGGCGTTTTCGACGAAGCAGAAATCGCGGCTGGTCTCGCCGTCGCCGTTGATGGTGACGTCTTCGCCCTGGATCATCGCGGCGGTCCACTTGGGGATCACGGCCGCATAGGCGCCGTTGGGATCCTGCCGCTTGCCGAACACGTTGAAGTAACGCAGGCCCACGGTCTCGAAGCCGTAGGCGCGCGCGAACACGTCCGCGTACAGCTCGTTGACGTACTTGGTCACCGCGTACGGCGACAAGGGATTGCCGATGTTCTCTTCGACCTTGGGCAGCGCGGGATGGTCGCCGTAGGTGGAGCTGGAGGCCGCGTACACGAAGGACTTCACCTCGGCGTCGCGCGCCGCCACCAGCATGTTCAGGAACCCGCCGATATTCACCTCGTTGGTGGTGATCGGATCCTTCAGCGAGCGCGGCACGGAGCCCAGCGCCGCCTGGTGCAGCACGAAATCGACGCCCTGCACGGCACGGCGGCAGGCTTCCAGATCGCGGATGTCGCCTTCGATGAAAGAGAAGCGCGCCCATTGCTCGGGCGTCACCGAGCCCTGGACTTCATCCAGGTTGCGCTGGTGGCCGGTGGCGAAATTGTCCAGGCCGGTAACGGTCTGGCCCAGCTTCAGCAGGGTCTCCAGCAGGTTCGAGCCGATGAAGCCCGCGCAGCCGGTCACCAGCCACTTGCGGGGAGCCGCCGACAGTTCATTCTTGACGTTTTCAAAGCGTGTAGTCATGGTCTTCCTTACAGGCGCAGATCGGACTCGGCAGGCGACAACACGTACTTCAGGTCATAAAGTATGTGTTCCGGCTTGCCCAGTTTGCGGATACCTGCCGCGCCCATCGTTTTGAACTGGTTGTGCGCCACCGCCAGGATCACGGCGTCGTACTTGCCTTCCTCGGGCTTGTCCACCGGCGTCAGGCCGTACTCGTGCACGGCCTCCGCGGGGTCGACCCACGGGTCGTAGACGTCCACGTCCACGTTGTAGTCGCCCAGCTCCTTCACGATGTCCACGATGCGGGTGTTGCGCAGGTCCGGGCAGTTCTCCTTGAACGTCAGGCCCATCACCAGCACGCGCGCGCCCTGCACATGGATGCGGCGCTTGGTCATCGCCTTCACCAGCTGCGACACCACGTAACCGCCCATCGAGTCGTTCAGGCGGCGGCCCGCCAGGATGATCTCCGGGTGGTAGCCGATAGACTGCGCCTTGTGGGTCAGGTAGTACGGATCCACGCCGATGCAGTGCCCGCCCACCAGGCCTGGACGGAACGGCAGGAAGTTCCACTTGGTGCCGGCCGCCTGCAGCACGGCCTCGGTGTCGATGCCCATCTTGTTGAAGATCAGGGCCAGTTCGTTGATCAGCGCGATGTTCACGTCGCGCTGCGTGTTCTCGATCACCTTGGCGGCCTCGGCCACGCGGATGCTGGACGCCTTGTGCGTGCCGGCGGTGATGATCTGCTTGTACAGCTGGTCGACCAGCTCGGCCACCTCGGGCGTGGAGCCCGAAGTCACCTTCTTGATCGTGCTGACGCGGTGCTCCTTGTCGCCCGGATTGATGCGCTCGGGGCTGTAGCCGGCGTAGAAGTCCACGTTGAACTTCAGGCCCGACACCCGCTCCAGCACCGGCACGCAGTCCTCTTCCGTGGCGCCCGGATAGACCGTGGATTCGTAGATGACGATGTCGCCGCGCTTGAGCACCGCGCCGATCGTTTCGCTGGCCTTGACCAGCGGGGTCAGGTCGGGCTGCTTGTATTCGTCGATGGGGGTCGGCACGGTCACGATGAACACGTTGGCCTTGCCCAGTTCCGCGCGGTCGGCGGTGTACGTCAGCTGCGCGGCCTCGGCCAGTTCGGCGTCGCTGACTTCCAGCGTATGGTCGTGACCCGCCTTCAGGGCCTCGATGCGGCGCGCATTGATATCGAAACCGATGACCGGACGCTTCTTGCCGAATTCCACCGCAAGCGGCAGGCCCACATAGCCCAGGCCGACGACAGCGAGTTTCACATCCTGGATTCGCAACATAACTCTCCCTTCACCGTAGAACGATTACGGCATTTTAAATATGGTCGGGTGATGGATAACCGAGCCCCCGGCGGAGATCGCCGGGGCGCTCAACACTAATCGGTGGTCCGCAAGACGGAGGGCAGCAGCAGCCAGCCGGGGCGGCGCCAGGATACGAGGCGCGCGTAGAGCCAGATATACACGCTGGCGAACACCACCAGGCTGGCGCTCAGCGCCCAGGCGTTGTCCCACCAGATGGTGGCCGGCACCAGGCCGATCAGGGCCAGCACCCACATGTAAGGCGAGGCCAGCGCATTGCACAGCGCCGGCACGGCATGGCGGCGGCCGCGGCTGAACGTGACGCGGACCAGGCGGCGGAACACCAGCTGGTGCAGGTGCAGGGCGTCCGGCTGGTCCACCGGCACGCCGCGCTTGAAGCGGCGGCGCCAGATCGAGAAGCCGGTTTCGAAAACGGGGTAGAACAGCACGGCCAAGGCGTAGAACGGCGACACCGACGGATTGCGCACCACCAGCAGCACGGCCAGCTCGGCCAGCATGAAGCCCAGGAAATACGCGCCGCCGTCGCCCAGGAACACCCGGCCGAACGGGAAGTTCCAGACCAGGAAGCCCAGCGTGGCCGACGCCAGGGCCGCGGCCACCAGGAAGATCGGCACATCGCCCACTTGCAGCGCCACCAGGCTGATCGACACCGCCATCAAGGTGGCCACCATGCCCGCCAGGCCGTTCATGCCGTCCACGATATTCAGCGCATGGGTACAGCCCCCTACCGCGAACATGGTGAACAGCAGCGACACCGGCCAGAAAGACAGCACGTAATCCACCGGGGCCATGCCGACGCGGCTGACGCCGCCCAGCAGCCACCAGGCGATCGCGGCCGACAGGAAAGCGGCCAGCAGGCGCTTGCTGGCGCCGATGTCCTTGGTGATGTCTTCGAGCAGGCCGGCCACGAAAACGGGCAGCGCCGCGACGAACAGGGCGGGCCACAGCCAGGTCAGCGTCATGTTGCTGGGACCGAGCACCAGCAGGCCCGCGAGCGTGCCCGCAAGCACGGCCAGGCCGCCAACCCGGGGCGTGGCCCGCGAATGGTTGGCCTGAGGCTTGTTGAGATCGCTGTCGCCAGTGAAAGCGCCATGCCAGCGCTCCGACGCCACGATGAGTCCCCCCACCATGAATGCGACCACGCAAATGTACAGCCAGGTCACAGAATCACCTCTGGTTGGTCTATCGAGACAGGCCCGCCATTATCGGAGGCAGGTGTAACGCCCATATATGGGAGGAATAAGGAAGTGCAATTCCCAGGCACAGAACGTAACTCCCTGGGCCGGGCCGTTCGCCCGCATCCCGGCCGCCGGCCCGGACGTATCGCCGCGGTCGTACCGCGGACGCACGGAAATACAGGTTTCATGGAGCAATTGTAGAACTTTCCGCCCTGGCGCACCCGAAATATCCCAGGGAAAACGCGAAGCGCGCTCCTGGGCGGACAACCGCCCTGTCCCGGCGCGGCAGGCCGCTCTTCCCACTAATTAGGGACGCATTAAATCCAGGCAAAAAAAAAGCCCGAGATCGTGAGATCTCGGGCTAAATCCACCAAAGGAGGAGGGTGGAGGAGACAACCTTGGCATGTTGGGAGCGGGGTTTCCGCTCGCTGCGCTTTCGGGGTTTTGCACCGCGCCGACTGCGTTTCAACATCCGATGAGTGAATAGTACAGAGGTTTTTTGTGCGATGCAAGATTTTTTTTGATCCGCAAGCCTGACGGTTTTTTTCGTTGCGTTTTTGCGTCAGGGCTACCGCCCTCCCCCTGGAAACCCGCGCCGATCTTCGGTTTGTCCAAAAAAAGGGTTTTTGCCGAATGGGTAAACCCGTTTCGGATTAACCCTAGATGGCATCGGGTAATCCCGCGCTATCTTTTGCACCAGAACGGTGCGTCGAGCACCATCTTGCCGCTTTTTTGCGCATCGCAACATTTTGATGCGGGCCGCCTCAGATCCAGTAAGCCGTGGTCGTCATGACCTTCGACATGGCCTTCATCGCCGTCCGCACGGGCAGCGGCAGGGGGACGCCCCCGGCCTCCTCCGCGCTGGCCCGGTGCTGCGCTTCGTCTTCCTTCATCTTCTGGACGATCTGGCGCGAGCGCTCGTCCTGCACCGGCAAGGTGCGCAGATGGCTTTCGAGATGGGCCTCGACCTGCTTTTCGGTCTCGGCCATGAAGCCCAGGTTGCGGGGCACGCCGGCGTAGCTGGCCAGCACGCCAAGGGCAAACGACCCCGCGTACCAGACCGGATTCAACAGGCTGGCGCGGCTGCCGAGCTCCGTCAGGCGCTGATTGCACCAGACCAGGTGGTCCACTTCTTCCGAGGCGGCGTTCAGCAGCAACGCGCGCGGCGCCGGCTCGCGGCACACGGAGGCTTGGCCGCGGTATAGCGCCTGGGCGCAAACCTCTCCGACGTGGTTCACGCGCATCAGCCCGGCCGCGTGGCGCTTCTCCTGGGCCGACAGGGCTTGCGGCGCCTCGTCGGCGGTCGCCGGATAGGGCCGCCCGGCGGTGGCGCTGCCGCTCAGCACCCGCAAGGCGCGGTCCGCTTCGGCCAGCAAGGCGTCCAGCGGATTGGTGCGGCGCAGGAAAGAAACAGGGCCGGGTCGGGACAGGGCGGTGGACATAAACGACTCCTTGGCAAGGCAGGCGCCCCGCCCCTGAGGCTGGGCGGGGCTCTCATGCCTGGAATTGTACGCAACAGGTATCATCAACCATTGACTGCGCTCAAGCTCAAGGACACGACAAAATGGAATGCACGATCGACTGGGGCGGCCCGAACGGCATGCTCTTCACCGCCAGCACCGGCAGCGGCCACGTGGCCGTCATGGACGGCGCCGTGGACGGCGGCGGCCACAACCTTGCCCCCCGCCCGATGGAAATGCTGCTGGCCGGCACCGGCGGCTGCACCGCGTACGACGTGGTGCTCATCCTCAAGCGCGGCCGCCACGCGGTCAGCGGCTGCAGCGTCAAGCTGCAGGCAGAACGCGCCGACAGCGATCCTAAGGTCTTCACGCGCATCCATTTCGCTTTCACCGTCACCGGCCGCAACCTGCCGCGCGCCGCGGTCGAGCGCGCCGTGCAGCTCTCCCACGAAAAATACTGTTCCGCCTCGGCCATGCTGGAAAAGACGGCGACCTTGACGTTCTCGGTCGATATCGTCGACACGCAGGAAACACCCGCGGCAGCCTGAACCACCATGAAACAATATCTGGACCTCGTTCAAACCATCCTGGACACCGGCGCGTGGCAGGAAAACCGCACCGGCATACGCACCCTGAGCATGCCGGGCGCATCGCTGCGCTTCGACCTGCAGCAAGGTTTTCCCGCGGTGACCACCAAGAAGCTGGCGTTCAAATCGGCCATCGGCGAAATGGTGGGCTTCCTGCGCGCCTCCCGCAGCGCGGCGGAATTCCGCGAACTCGGCTGCAAGGTCTGGGACCAGAACGCCAACGAAAACAGCCAATGGCTGGCCAACCCGTACCGCGAAGGGGCCGACGACCTCGGTCCGGTCTACGGCGTGCAGTGGCGCCAGTGGCCCGCGTACAAGATGCTGGACGCCGGCCGCGGCGACCAGATCGCCGACGCCCTCTCGCGCGGGTACGCCAAGGTGGCCGACCTGGAAGAAGGCGGCCAGCCGAAGGTGCTGCTGTACAAGGCGGTGGACCAGTTGCGGCAATGCCTGGACACCATCCACGAGCGTCCCGGCGACCGCCGCATTCTGTTCCACGGCTGGAATTGGGCGCAGATCGAGGAAATGGCGCTGCCGCCCTGCCACCTGCTGTATCAGTTCCTGCCGAACGCGACGACCCGCGAAATCTCGCTGTGCCTGTACATCCGGTCCAATGACGTCGGCCTGGGCACGCCGTTCAACCTGACCGAAGGCGCGGCGCTGCTGCATCTGGTGGGCCGGCTGACGGGCTACACGCCGCGCTGGTTCTCCTACTTCATCGGCGACGCCCACATCTATGAAAACCACCTGCCGATGCTGCGCGAGCAACTGACGCGCGAACCCTACGAGGCGCCCCGGCTGATCCTGTCGGACCGCATCCCGGACTTCGCGGCCACCGGGCGCTACGAACCCGAATGGCTGGAAAAGGTGGAGCCCGGAGACTTCTCGCTTTCCGGCTACCGGCACCACGCCCCCCTCACGGCGGCCATGGCCGTCTAAGCGTCCTCGTCGGGCCACGGGCCCACGGCTCCTGGAATGGATTGTCACGGGCATTGCCCCGGGGCGCGGCCCCCGGGCCGCGCCCGGGTGCGCTCCTTCGGCCACAAGTGAAGATTGGTGAGCTTCTGGAAGCGCGATTTCGGTATAACCCATCCCTTAGTCACGGACGCGCGTCCGGCATGTTTCGCGCGCCGTTGGCTCCGACCGGCCCATGCCGCGCCATGCCCGTCGCTCGCCGCGAAACTGGGCACTCCGCCTGGCAACGCCGACCGCCGGCGTTACCCAACCGCCTTCCCCTTCCCGACTAGAGAGTACCGATATCGCCAAACTCGGCAGCAGGACTTGCCCTGCGATCGAATTGCAACCGTTGACTACCAATTGATTTGAGTTGAAGCCCGCGCGGCGGCGGTATGCGCTAAGGACAGGACCCCACAAATGCTCGTTGGAACTTATAACCCTTCGCTCGTCCTCGTATCCCTAGGGGTCGCCATCCTGGCGTCATACACAGCGTTGGGCATGGCCAACCGCGTCAGGGCGGCGAACGGACTGCCCGCCGCCCGCTATTGGCTGGCAGGCGGAGCCTTCGCCATGGGAGTCGGCGTCTGGTCCATGCATTTCGTCGGCATGCTGGCCTTCTCCCTTCCCATCCCGATGGGCTATGACCTGCCGCTGACCGTCCTGTCGCTGGGCATCGCCATCGGCTGCTCCGCATTCGCGCTGTGGACCGTGAGCAAGGACGAACTGCCGGGCCGGCGGCTGGCGTTCGGCGCCCTGTTGATGGGCGCGGGAATCGCGGCGATGCATTACCTCGGCATGGCCGCCATGCGCATGGCGCCCGGGATCGCCTACGACGCGAAATGGTTCGCGCTGTCCATCCTCATCGCCGTGGCTGCCTCGGGCGCGGCGCTGTGGATCACCTACCGCCTGCGCCAGGACGGCCCCCGGATGGCCCTGTCGCGCCCGCTCGCCGCCGTCGTCATGGGCCTCGCCATCGTGGGCATGCACTATACGGGCATGGAAGCCGCCGGCTTCCCGGAGGGCAGCATCTGCATGGCGGCGGATGGCGGCATTTCGGCCGGCTGGCTGGCCATCGCCGTCACCGCGGTGACCTTGAGCGTGCTGGCCATCGCCCTGCTGGTCGCGGTGCTGGACAACCGGCTGGAGGCTCGCACCTCGGCCCTCGCCTCCTCGCTGGCCGAGGCCAACGAGGAACTGGTGCAGCTGGCGCTGCACGACACCCTCACCAAGCTGCCCAACCGCATCCTGCTGGAAGACCGGATGGAGCAGGCCATCGAGAGCGCCAGCCGGCGCAAGGGCTATTTCGCCGTGCTGTTCTTCGACCTTGACGGCTTCAAGGCGGTCAACGACGCCTACGGGCACCACACGGGCGACGCCCTGCTGGTCGACCTGGCGCAGCGCATCCGCCAGACCCTGCGCACCCAGGACACGGTGGCGCGCCTGGGCGGCGACGAATTCATCGTGCTCAGCGAAGTGATCGAACCCACCGACGCGGCCAACGTGGCCGATCGCCTGATCGACGCGATCGCCCGCCCGGTCACGGTATACGGGCACGAAGTGCTGGTCACTTCCAGCGTCGGCATCGCCATCTATCCGAACGACGGCGAAGACACCCACGCCCTGCTGACCAACGCCGACGCCGCGATGTATCACGCCAAGCGCCTGGGCGGCACCGGCTACAGCTTCTTCGAGCCGTCCATGAACGCGGACGCGCACGAACAGATCGAACTGCTGCACGATCTGCGCCTGGCACAGGAACGCAACCAGTTCGTCCTGCACTACCAGCCCAAGTACGAGGCGCCCTCCGGCCCCATCGTCGGCGCCGAGGCGCTGCTGCGCTGGAACCATCCCACACGCGGTCTGGTGGGCCCGGACCAGTTCATTCCGACGGCCGAAAAGACCGGCCTGATCCTGTCCATCGGCGAATGGGTCGTCAACGAGGCCTGCCGGCAGATGCGGGAATGGATAGACGCCGGCCAGGGCCACTGGACCATCGCCGTCAACATCTCGGCGCTGCAGTTCGCCCACGCCAGCCTGGTGGAGACGGTGCGCTCCGCGCTGCTGCGGCACAACGTTCCGCCGGCCTGCCTGACCCTGGAAGTGACCGAGTCCACCGCGATGCGCGACGCCGAGGCCAGCCTGGCGGTGCTCAAGCGCCTGTCGGCCCTGGGCGTGACGATTTCGATCGACGATTTCGGCACCGGCTATTCCAGCCTGCTCTATCTGAAACGCCTGCCGGCGACCGAACTGAAGATAGACCGCGGCTTCGTGAACCAGCTGGAGAACGACAACGAGGACGCCGCCATCGTGTCGGCCATCGTCGCGCTGGCGCAGCAGCTCAACCTGCGCATCGTGGCCGAGGGCGTGGAAACGACGGCGCAGCAGAAATTCCTGACCGGGCTGGGCTGCGACTCCCTGCAAGGCTTCCTCCTGGGCAGGCCCATGCCGGCCACCGAATTCCTGGAACACGCCGCGGACTGAGCCGCCCGCGCGGCGCCGGGCGGCGCAAATTTGCTACGCTAGGCGCATCCTACCGAATCACCAACGCAGCCTATCCGCATGTCCGCCCGCCTCACCCTGATCGTCGCCTATTCCACCAACCGCGCCATCGGCCGCGACAACGCCCTGCCCTGGAAGCTGCCGGGCGACCTGGCGCACTTCAAGCGCAGCACGCTGGGCCGCCCCATCATCATGGGCCGCAAGACCTGGGATTCCCTGGGCCGTCCGCTGCCCGGCCGCAGCAATATCGTGATCAGCCGCAACCCCGGCTTCGCCGCCGAGGGCGCGACCGTGGTCCCGACCCTGCAGGCGGCCATCGACGCCTGCGGCGGCGTCGATGAAGCCTTCGTGATCGGCGGCGCCCAGATCTATGCGCAGGCCCTGCCGCTGGCGCGGCGCGTGCTGGCCACCGAAGTCCGCGCCGACGTCGAGGGCGACGCCTTTTTCCCGCTGCTGCCGTCCTTCCAATGGAAGGAAACGGCGCGCGAACCGCAGCCCGCGGAAAACGGCTACGACTACGACTTCGTCACGTACGAACGCGCGTAGCCCCTCCCCGACCTACGCGCCTGCGTTGCGCATGAATCGCCAGAGTTCCGGGGCTTCGGAATAGGCGACGTTAAAGCGGATCCAGGGGGTGTCGGCCTCGTCCACCTCGAAGTATGAGCCCGGCGCCAGCCAGATGCCATCCTTGAGCGCGAGCTCCGCCAGGCCATTGGCGCCGCGCTCGCGCCACTGCCCCCCGGCCTTCGCCCACAGGAACAGGCCGCCCTGGGGCCGCCCGTAGATCTCGAAGCCGTGCTGCTCCATCAGCAGGCCGACGCTGGCATGGGCCTGGGCCAGCCGCTCGCGGGTGCGGGCGATGTGGGCTCGGTAGCGCCCTTCGCGGATGACCTGGTGCACGATGCGCTCCATGATCTCCGGCGACGTCAGGCCCACCGCCATCTTGGTGCGCGCGATGTCGCGGATGAGATCCCGGTGCGCGACCACGTAGCCCACGCGCACCGAGGGGCTGATGACCTTGGAATAACCGCCCAGATAGACCACCCTCCGGGCGCCGTCCAGCGCGGCCAGCATCGGCGTCACGCCGGGCGCGAGCTCGCGGGAAATATCGTCCTCTATTACCCACAGGCCGTGGCGTTCCGCCGCCTGCAGGATGCGGAACGCGTTGGCCATGCCGATACTGGCGCCCGACGGATTCTGCAGGGCGGTATTGACGAACAGCGCGCGGGGCCGGTGCCGGGCCACGGCGGCGTCCAGCGCATCGCAATCCAGGCCCTCCAGCGTGCGCGGCACGGCCACCGCCCGCAAGCCCGCCAAGCGCAGCATCTGCAGGAGATTGGCGTAGGCCGGCTGCTCCACGAGCACCGTATCGCCCGGCCGCAGCAGGGTACGGATCACCATGTCCAGGCCGTGCGTCACGCCTTGCGTCAGCAGGACCTGCGACGCCTCGACCTCCATGCCCTGCGCGCTGAGACTGGCCGCGATGGTCTCGCGCAGCGGCGCATAGCCATAGGGATGCCCATAGTTCGCGATCCGCATCGCCGGCACCCGCCCCATGTGGCGCAGCGCCATGTGCAGCCCCTCTTCGTTCAGCCATTCGCCCGGCAGCCATCCGCATCCCGACTTGATGGGAATCGAGTGGTCCGCGAAGATATCCGACAGCAGCCACCCCGCGTTCAGCCGGGGCGGCTCCCAGGAGAGCGGCTGGCGAGGACGCGCGGGCGCGTCCGGCATGGCGACCCGGTATCCCGCGCCTGGCCGCGCCGCCAGCCAGCCCAGCGACACGAGCCGGCTGTAGGCGCTGGCCACGGTAAACGTGCTTACACCGTACTGGCGCGCGAACTCGCGCACCGAGGGCAGCGGCATGCCCGGGCGCAGCGTGTGCGCCTCGATGGCCTGCAAGATGGCGCCGACCAGTTGCTCGACCAGGGTCGGCGCATGGCCGCGGGCGCGGGTGGGCTGGAAATCGATCACGAAGATAACTGTACAGTTGTGCTGCCCACAACTATACAGTTAGCGGCATTTGCGCGGATCGTATATTTGCATTCCCCTCCGGACGCACCAGAATCGTCTGCATGCCGCTGGCTGCGCGATCGTCGCGCGAGCCCGGCGCCCGTCCTACCCTGGAGCCGCCATGAACGCCCCCGCCGCCTTGCCCGATCTGTCCCATCTCTGGATGCCTTTTACCGCCAACAAGCAGTTCAAGGCCCATCCGCGCATGCTGGCCACGGCCAAAGGCATGTACTACACCTCGGCCGACGGGCGCCAGGTCCTGGACGGCACCGCCGGCCTGTGGTGCGTCAATGCCGGCCATGGCCGCGAGGAAATCGTTGCCGCGATCGCCAACCAGGCGGGCACCATGGACTACGCCCCGGGCTTCCAGCTGGGCCATCCGCTGGCCTTCGAAGCCGCCACGGCCGTCGCCGGCCTGATGCCCCAGGGGCTGGATCGCGTCTTCTTCACGAACTCGGGCTCCGAGTCCGTCGACACGTCCCTGAAAATCGCCCTGGCCTATCACCGCGCGCGCGGCGAAGGCCAGCGCACCCGCCTGATCGGCCGCGAGCGCGGCTACCACGGCGTAGGCTTCGGCGGCATCTCGGTCGGCGGCATTTCCGCCAACCGCAAGACCTTCTCCGGCGCGCTTCTGCCCGCCGTCGACCACCTGCCGCACACCCACAACCTGGAGCAGAACGCCTACTCCAAGGGCCAGCCTGCGTGGGGCGCCCAACTGGCCGACGAGCTCGAGCGCATCATCGCCCTGCACGACGCGTCCACTATCGCCGCCGTGATCGTCGAACCCATGGCCGGCTCCACCGGCGTGCTGATCCCGCCCAAGGGCTACCTGGAAAAGCTGCGCGAAATCACCGCCAAGCACGGCATCCTGCTGATTTTCGACGAAGTGATCACCGCCTACGGCCGCCTGGGCGCCGCCACCGCCTCGGGATTCTTCGGCGTGACGCCGGACATCATCGCCATGGCCAAGGGCGTCAGCAACGCCGCGGTGCCCGCCGGCGCGGTGGCCGTCAAGCGCGAAGTGCATGACGCCATCGTCAACGGCCCCGCCGGCGGCATCGAGTTCTTCCACGGCTACACCTATTCGGCGCACCCGCTCGCGGCCGCCGCCATCCTCGCGACCCTGGACATCTACCGCCGCGAGGACCTGTTCGGCCGCGCGCGCAAGCTGTCCGGCGCCTTCGAGGCCGCCGCGCACTCCCTGAAGGGCGCGCCCCACGTGATCGACGTGCGCAATCTGGGCCTGGTCTGCGGCATCGAACTGGCGCCGCGCGCGGGGGCGCCGGGCGCGCGCGCCGCCGAGGTCTTCCAGAAGTGCTTCGACAGCGGCCTGATGGTGCGCTACACCGGCGACATCATCGCCATCTCTCCCCCGCTGATCATCGAAGAGGCCCAGATCGGGCAGATCTTCGAACAGATCGGCAAGGTCCTGAAGGAAGTTGCATGAAGACGATCCCCCATTTCATCAACGGCCAGCGTTACGACGGCAGCAGCAGCCGTTACGCCGACGGCTTCAACCCCGCCACCGGCGAAGTCACGACTTCGATCCCGCTGGCCTCCAACGAGGACGTGGCGCTGGCCGTGGCCGCCGCCAAGGCCGCCTTTCCGGCGTGGTCCGAAACCCCCGCGCTCAAGCGCGCCCGCGTCCTGTTCAACTTCAAGGCGCTGCTGGACAAGCATCAGGACGAACTGGCCGAACTGATCACGCGCGAACACGGCAAGGTCTTCTCCGACGCCAAGGGCGAAGTCACGCGCGGCATCGAGGTCGTCGAATTCGCCTGCGGCATTCCCCAACTGCTCAAGGGTCAGTACTCCGACCAGATCGGCGGCGGCATCGACAACTGGAGCATGCGCCAGGCCCTGGGCGTGGTTGCCGGCATCACGCCGTTCAATTTCCCCATGATGGTGCCGTGCTGGATGTTCCCCGTGGCCATCGCCTGCGGCAACACCTTCGTGCTCAAGCCCTCCGAGCGCGACCCGTCGGCGTCGCTGCGCCTGGCCGAGCTGCTGACCGAGGCCGGCCTGCCTCCCGGCGTCTTCAACGTCGTGCACGGCGACAAGCAGGCCGTGGACGCGCTGATCGCGCACCAGGACGTGGAAGCCCTGTCCTTCGTCGGCTCCACCCCCATCGCCGAATACATCTACGCGGAAGGCACGCGCCGCGGCAAGCGCGTGCAGGCGCTGGGCGGCGCCAAGAACCATCTCGTCGTCATGCCCGACGCGGACCTGGACCAGGTCACCGACGCCTTGATGGGCGCGGCCTATGGCTCCGCCGGCGAACGCTGCATGGCCATCTCGGTCGCCGTGGCGGTGGGCGACGTGGCCGACAAGGTGATCGAGCGCCTGACCCCGCGGGTGAAGTCGCTGATCGTCAAGGACGGCATGCAGGCCGACGCTGAAATGGGACCGCTGGTAACCGCCCAGCATCGCAAGAAGGTCATGGGCTACATCGAAGACGGCATCGCCGCCGGCGCCGACCTGGTGGTGGACGGGCGCGGCCTGAGCGTGCCCGGCAACGAGCGCGGCTTCTTCCTGGGCGGCACGCTGTTCGACAACGTGAAGCCGTCGATGAACATTTACCGCGAAGAGATCTTCGGGCCGGTGCTGTGCATCGTGCGCGTCCCGGATTTCGCCTCGGCGGTGGACCTGATCAATGCCCACGAATTCGGCAACGGCGTGGCCTGCTTCACGTCCGACGGCGGCGTGGCCCGCGCCTTCGCCCGCCAGATCAAGGTGGGCATGGTCGGCATCAACGTGCCGATCCCCGTGCCCATGGCCTGGCATTCCTTCGGCGGCTGGAAGCGTTCGCTGTTCGGCGACCACCATGCCTACGGCGAGGAAGGCATCCGCTTCTATTCGCGCTACAAGAGCGTGATGCAGCGCTGGCCCGACAGCATCGCCAAGGGCGCGGAATTCACCATGCCCGTGGCTAAGTGAGGCCCCCCCCCGAAGCGCTTCGCGCTTCCCCCCCAGGGGGGCGTCGCGGCGGACCGGCGGAGCCCGGATCCGCGCGACCCCGCTTGGGGACGGCCTTGCCTGATTGTGGCGTTGTGCCTGTTTTATGCGTGGTTGGGGGTACGGCAGCGCCATTTCAGAACTGACTCGGGCGCGGCGTAGCCGCGCCTTCCTCACATCAAAACGATAAGGGGAATCCTGATGCGCATCGGGATAGGCGGCTTTCAGCACGAAACCAATACCTTCGCGCCGTCGCGCGCCGCTTGGGAGGACTTCGCCGAGAAAGGCGGCGGCTGGCCCAGGCTCGTCAGCGGGCCCGCGATGTTCCAGGCGGTCGCGGGCGCCAACATCCCGGTGGCGGGCTTCATCGAGGCCATGGGCCGGCACACGCTGCTGCCCACCACCTGGGCCGCGGCCAGCCCCTCCGGCCCGGTCACCCAGGACGCGTTCGAGCGCATCAGCGCCATGATCCTGCAGGGCCTGTCGCAGGCGGCGCCGCTGGACGGCGTCTACCTGGACCTGCACGGCGCGATGGTGACCGAACACCTGGACGACGGCGAGGGCGAATTGCTCAAGCGCGTGCGCGAACTGGTGGGGCCGGACGTGCCCGTGGTGGCCAGCCTGGATCTGCACGCCAATGTCACGCGCGACATGGTCCGCTACGCCGACGCCCTGGTCTGCTATCGGACCTATCCCCACATCGATATGGCCGAAACCGGGCAGCGCGCCGCGGAACTGCTGCAAAAACGGCTGGCCGGCATGCGGCGGCCCTGCGTGGCGCTGCGCTCCCTGCCGTACCTGATCTCCCTGTGCTGGCAGTCCACCGATATCGAGCCGTCCCGCAGCCTGTACCAGCTGGTGGGCGACATCGAAGCGCGCGGCGCGGCCAGCCTGTCGTTCGCCACGGGATTTCCCGCGGCGGACTTCCCCGAATGCGCGCCCACGGTGTGGGCCTATGGCGCCACCCAGGCCGAGGCCGACGCCGCGGCCGACGAAATGACGCGCGCCGTCCTCAACGCCGAGCGCGATTTCGGCGGCAGGCTGTACACGCCCGACGAGGCCGTGCAAGAGGCCATGCGCCTGGCGCGCGACGCCGCCGGGCCCATCGTCATCGCCGATGCGCAGGACAACCCCGGCGCGGGCGGCAGCTCGGACACCACCGGCGTGCTGCGCGCGCTGATCCGCCACGACGCGCGCGATGCGGCCATCGGACTGATCGTGGATCCCGGGGCGGCGTTGGCCGCCCACCACGCCGGCGTAGGGAAAAAGGTCCGAATTGCACTGGGTGGACATTCGGGTATTCCCGACGACGAACCGCTGGACACCGAATTCATTGTCGAGAAAACTTCGGATGGGCGTTTCGATACGCACGGCGCGTTCTACCGCGGATTCCACATGGACCTGGGCCCCAGCGCCTGCCTGCGCATCGGCGGCGTGCGCATCGTCGTTGCTTCCAACAAGGTGCAGATGGCCGACCAGGAGATGTTCCGCTTCGCGGGCGTGGAGCCGCGGCGCGCGGCCATCCTGGTCGTCAAGAGTTCCGCGCACTTCCGCGCCGATTTCTCTCCGATCGCGCAAACGATCCTGGTGTGCGCGGCCCCCGGCTCGATGCTGATGGATGCGGCAAAACAACCATGGACACGGTTGCGCCCGGGCATCAGAATGGCGCCTTGCGGACCGGTCTTTTCCGGCCAGTCGGCTACCGCCTGAAACCTCGCACGCCGCTTCGCGCGGCGGGTTAACGACGCAGCGGCGCATCGCGCCGCTCATTACGCATCAAGGGGAAGATTCATGCTGAAGTTCGTCCGAGCCGCCGCGTTGGCGGGCGCAACCCTCATGATGGCTCACGGCGCCTACGCCGACACCGTCATAAAGGCGGTGATGCACTCGCCTCTGCGGCTGACCGATCCGCATGCCACCACCGCGTACATCACGACGTGGCACGGCTACATGATCTACGACACCCTGCTGGCCACCGACGCCGACAACAAGATCCAGCCGCAGATGCTGGAAAAGTGGGAAGTCTCGCCCGACGGCAAGACCTACACCATGACGCTGCGCGACGGCCAGAAATGGCATGACGGCAAGCCCGTCACCTCGGAAGACTGCGTGGCCTCGATCAAGCGCTGGGCCGCCGGCGACGGCATGGGCCGCACGCTGATGAAGTTCACCGACAAGATCGAAGTCATCGACGACAAGAACTTCCGCATCGTCATGAAGGAGCCCACCGACCTGGCGCTGCGCGCCCTGTCCAAGCCCACGGGCACCGCGCCCTTCATGATGCCCAAGCGCATCGCGGACCTAGCCATCGGCCAGCCTATCACCGACATGACCGGCTCGGGCCCGTTCAAGGTCGTCGAATTCAAGCCGGGCGTGAAGACGGTCTACGCCAAGAACGCCGACTACGTGCCGCGCAAGGAGCCCGCCAGCGGCCTGGCCGGCGGCAAGGTCGTGAACGTGGACAAGGTCGAATGGGATGTCATGCCCGACGCCCTGACCACCGCCAATGCGCTGCTGGGCGGCGAGATCGACTTCGTCGAGCAGTTCCCCTACGACCTGCTGCCGATGGTCGAAGGCAACAAGGACCTGAAGGAAGAGTCGCTCAGCCCGGTCGGCTACTTCACGATGTACCGCTTCAACTTCAAGTACCCGCCCTTCAACAACAAGAAGATCCGCCAGGCCGCGATGTACGCCATCGGCCAGGAAGACGTGATGAAGGCGCTGGTCGGCAATCCCAAGTACTGGAAGACCTGCGCCTCGCTGTGGGGCTGCGGCACGCCCCTGGAAAGCGACATCGGCAAGGACATGGTGGTGCCTTCCAACATCGAGAAGGCGAAGGCCCTCCTGAAGGAAGCGGGCTACGACAACACGCCCATCCTGGTCATGCACGCGACCGACGTGGGCACGCTGTCGGCCCAGCCGGTCGTGATGGCCCAGGCCCTGCGCAAGGCCGGGTTCAACGTCAACCTGGCCGCGATGGACTGGCAGAGCGTGGCCACCCGCCGCGCCTCCAAGGCGGCGCCCGCGGAAGGCGGCTGGAACGTCCACAACACCAACTGGTACGCGACCGACGTGATGGATCCGGTCCGTTCCGCCCCGGCCGCCGCCAACGGCGACAATGCCTGGTTCGGCTGGCCCGACTTCCCGCAGATCGAGGAACTGCGCACGAAGATGGCGCTGACCTCCGACCCGGCCGAACAGAAGAAGATCGCCGAGGAAGTGCAGCGCATCGGCATCGACGAGGGCCTGTACGTGCCGCTGGGCCAGATGTCGGTGCCCACGGTGTACTCGACCAAGCTCTCGGGCCTGGTCCATGCGCCCGTCTTCGCGTTCTGGAACGTCAAGAAAGCCCCTTGACGGGCAACAAGTTGTTGAGGGGGAATTACATGCTGGCATTTGTCTCACGCCGGCTCCTCGCGACCATCCCCGTTCTGGTGATGGTCGCGGTGGTGGTCTTCGCGATATTGCGTTTCAGCCCGGGGGATCCGGCCATCATCATGGCGGGCGATGGCGCCACGCCCGAGCGTATCGAACAGATACGGCAGACGATGGGCCTGGACCAGCCGGTCATCAAACAGTTTTTCATCTGGGGCGGCAGGCTCCTGCAAGGCGACCTGGGCACGTCGCTGATGTCCGGCGTGCCGGTCACCAAGCTGATAGGCCAACGGCTGGAGCCCTCGCTGGGTCTGGCCGTCCTGACCCTCGCCTTCACCCTGGTCGTCGCCATCCCTCTGGGGATCCTCGCGGCCTGGCGCCAGGGCAAGCTGCTGGACCGCGCGGTGATGGGCTTTTCGGTGCTGGGGTTCTCCGTGCCGGTGTTCGTCACGGGCTACCTGCTCATCTGGCTCTTCGCCATCAAGCTGGGCTGGTTCAACGTGCAGGGGTACTCGCCGCTGGCCAACGGCTTGTGGCCGTTCCTGCACCGGCTCATCCTGCCGTCGCTGGCGCTGTCCACGGTCTACGTGGCGCTGATCGCGCGCATCACGCGCACCAGCGTGATCGAGGTCATGGGCGAGGACTTCATCCGCACCGCCCGATCCAAGGGCCTGGGCGAGACCGGCGTCCTGCTGGGGCACGCGCTGCGCAACGCGGCCGTGCCGATCGCCACCGTCGTGGGCCTGGGCATCGCGCTGCTGATCAGCGGCGTCGTCGTGACGGAATCGGTGTTCAACATTCCCGGCCTGGGCCGGCTGGTGGTGGAAGCCGTGCTCGCCCGCGACTATCCGGTCATCCAGGGCCTGACGCTCTTCTTCGCGTTCGTCTACGTGTTCATCAACCTGGTTGTCGATTGCGCCTACATGGTGTTCGACCCGCGGATCAGATACTAGGGGCCGGCCCATGCAAACGCCAACCGAAGTCGCCGATCTTCCCGGCGGCGGAAATCCTCAAGTCACGGCCTGGCGGCAGGTGCGCCAGGGCCTCAAGAGCTGGCCCGTCATGCTGGCGCTGGTGGTGCTGGCGGCGATCGTCGTCATCGCGCTGTTCGCGCCCCTGCTGGGCACGGTCGACCCCACCCTCATCAACCCGGGCTCGCGCCTGAAGCAGCCCTTCACCGACTATCTGCTCGGCACGGACGCCTTCGGCCGCGACGTCTGGTCGCGCGTGGCCTACGGCGCCCGCGTCTCGCTCATCGCGGGCCTGGGCGCGGCGGTCGTCAGCGTCGCCATCGGGCTGGTCATCGGCGTGATCGCGGGCTGGTTCCGTTCGCTGGACGGGCTGATCATGCGCACGATGGACGCCATCATGGCCATTCCCGGCATCCTGCTGGCGATCGCCCTGGTGTCCGTCACGGGGGCCAGCCTCATGACCGTGCTGGTGGCCATCACCATCCCGGAAATCCCCCGGGTGGTCCGGCTGGTGCGCGGCCAGATCCTGACCGTGCGCGGCGAGCCCTACGTGGAAGCCGCGCTGGCGCTGGGCACGCCGCTGCCGCTGCTGCTGTGGCGCCACATGGTGCCCAGCACGATCGCGCCGCTGACGGTGCAGGGCACCTATGTCTTCGCATCCGCGATGCTGACCGAGGCCATCCTCAGCTTCTTGGGCGCGGGGATCCCTCCCGAGATCGCCTCCTGGGGCAACATCATGTCCGAGGGCCGCATGTATTTCCGCATGCTGCCCGGGCTGATTCTCTTTCCCGGCCTGTTCCTGTCGCTGACGGTGCTCAGCGTGAACATCCTGGGAGACGCCTTGCGCGACGCGCTGGACCCGAAAATGGTGCGCAGAATCTGATGTCGACAACCTATACCCCCACTCCCCCTGCGGGCGACACCTCGTCCGCCATCCTGGCCATCCGCAATCTGTCGGTGGAAGTCGCGGGCGCGGGCAACCGCGTCGTGCGCAATCTCAGCCTGGACGTGCATGCGGGCGAAACCGTGTGCGTCGTCGGCGAGTCCGGCTCGGGCAAGTCCGTCACGTCATTGGCGGTCATGGGCCTGCTGCCTCCGGGCGTGCTGTCCGTCAACGCCGGTTCGATCCGCGTGGAGGGCGAAGACGTGGTCACGGCCACCCAGCGCCGCCTGCGAGAGATGCGCGCCACCCGCATGGCCATGGTGTTCCAGGAACCCATGACCGCGCTGAACCCCGTGCATACGGTGGGCAAGCAGGTCGACGAAGTCCTGCGCCTGCACCGCAAGAAGATGTCGGCCGCCGAACGCCGCGCCAAGGTGCTGGACATGTTCCGGTCCGTGCACCTGCCGGACGTCGAGCGCATCTTCGACTCCTATCCCCACCAGCTGTCGGGCGGACAGCGCCAGCGCATCGTCATCGCGATGGCGCTGATCCTCGAGCCCAAGCTGCTCATTGCGGACGAACCCACCACCGCGCTGGACGTCACGACCCAGAAGCAGATCCTGGCGCTCATCAAGGAGCTGCAGGTCAAGCACCAGACGGCCGTGCTGTTCATCACGCACGACTTCGGCGTCGTGGCCGAGATCTCCGACCGCATCATCGTCATGAACCGCGGAGACCTGGTCGAAAGCGGCACCCGCGACGAGATCCTGGCCCAGCCCAAGCAGTCCTACACCCGGCGCCTGGTGTCCTCCGTGCCCAGCCTGGTGCCTTCGCGCCGCGAGGCGCCCTCGGGCATGCCGGTGCTGCACGTCAAGGGGCTGGGCCGCACCTACGGCGGCAAGCATTCGGTGCTGTCGCGCAAGGCCTCGCACAACATCATCGCGGCCGCCGACGTGAACCTCACGCTGCGCAAGGGTGAAATCCTGGGCATCGTGGGCGAATCCGGCTCGGGCAAGTCCACGGTGGCGCGCTGCATCGTGCGCCTGATCGAACCCACCGCCGGCCACATGATGATGGGCGGCGAAGACCTCAGCACGCTGTCCGGCTCGGCCCTGCGCCCCGTGCGCCGCCGGATCCAGATCGTGTTCCAGGATCCCTACCGTTCGCTGAACCCCCGCCGCACCGTCGGCGAATCCATCATCGAAGGCCTGCTCAATTTCGGCGTGCCGCGCGAGCAGGCCTTGAAGCGCGCCGGCGAAACCCTCGCCGTGGTCGGCTTGAGCCCGGACGCCATGCAGCGCTATCCGCACCAGTTCTCCGGCGGTCAGCGCCAGCGCATCTGCATCGCGCGCGCCCTGGTCATGGATCCGGAAATCCTGGTGGCCGACGAGGCCGTGTCCGCGCTGGACGTATCCGTGCAGGCACAGGTGCTGGAATTGCTGGAGCAGGTGCGCCAGCGCACCGGCGTGGGCGTGCTGTTCATCACGCACGATCTGCGCGTGGCCGCCCAGATCTGCGACACCATCATGGTCATGCAGCGCGGCAAGGTCGTCGAGACCGGCTCGGCGGAGACCGTGCTGACCGAGCCGCGCCACGAATACACCCGGGCCCTGATCGACGCGGCGCCCGGGCGGGACTGGGACTTCCGCAACTTCCGGCCCATCTCGGCCGGCCTGGCGCCGGCCTCCGCGCCGTGACGCAACGATCCGCATACAGGAACCGAAATGCCGCAACCGCATGAAATGTCCGCCGTGGAGCTTCTTCAGGCATACCGCGACAAAACGCTGTCGCCCGTCGAAGCCACCCGCTCCGTGCTGGAGCACATCGCGCGCTGGGAACCGCGACTGAAGGCCACCTATGCGCTGGATCCGGAAGGCGCGTTGGAGATGGCCCGCGCCTCCGAGGCCCGCTGGATGAGGGGCGAGCCCCAATCGGCCGGCGGCCACACGCTGGACGGCGTGCCCGCCACCATCAAGGAGAACATCGCCACGCGAGGCGTGCCCGTGCCCCTGGGCACCGCCGCGACCGATCTCACGCCGGCGGCCGCCGACGCGCCGCCGGCCGCCCGCATGCGCGAGGCCGGCGCCGTGCTGCTGGGCAAGACCACCATGCCCGACTACGGCATGCTGTCGTCCGGGCTGTCCAGCTTCCATGAATTGACCCGCAACCCCTGGGACTTGTCCAAGAACCCGGGCGGTTCCAGCGCCGGGGCCGGCGCCGCCGCGGCCGCAGGCTACGGCCCCTTGCACATCGGCACCGACATCGGCGGCTCCGTGCGGCTGCCCGCCGCATGGTGCGGCATCGCCACGCTCAAGCCCAGCCTGGGCCGCATCCCCATCGATCCGCCCTTCATGGGCCGCTGCGCCGGTCCGATGACCCGCAGCGTGGCCGACGCGGCGCTCATGATGGGCGTGCTGTCGCTGCCTGACGCGCGCGACCACATGAGCCTGCCCTACCAGGAATTCGACTGGCGGGACCTGGCGTGCGATGTGCGCGGCCTGCGCATCGGCCTCCTGACGGATGCGGGCTGCGGCCTGCCCGTGGATCCCGAGATCCTCGACGCGGTGCAGGCCGCGGCGCGCGCCTTCGAGGCCGCGGGCGCCATCGTGACGCCCATGCAACCCTGGATGAGCCCGGACATGCTGGACGGCGTGGACCGCTTCTGGCGCACCCGTTCGGCCCTGGACCTGGCGGCCCTGCCCGAAGCGCGCCGCGCCAGGATCCTGCCCTTCATCCGCGCCTGGGCGGAAAGCGGCGGCGGCCAGTCAGGCGAAGCCGTGTTCCGCAGCTACTACGAAACCCTTAACGTGCGCGCCAGGACGGTCGCGGCCTGCGCGCCGTACGACTACGTGCTCTCGCCCGTGGCGCCCGTGGTCGCCTACAACGCCGAATGGCCGTCGCCCACCAACGAGGTCGCGACCACGATGCACCACATCGGCTTCACCCTGCCCTTCAACATGAGCGAGCAGCCCGCGGCCTCCGTCAATTGCGGCTACACCAGGGCCGGCCTGCCCATCGGCCTGCAGATCGCCGGCCAGCGCTTCGACGACCTGGGCGTGCTGCGCCTGGCGCGGGCCTGGGAGCTGATGCGTCCCGAGCAGCATCCTTGGCCGCAGCCTCCCAAGGCAGCCTGACTTTTCCCCGCAGACCCAGAGGAATTCCCATGCGTTGGCTTTTGGCAATGATCAAGCACGAGACGAACACCTTCTCGCCCGTGCCGACTCCGCTCGAACGTTTCTTCCGCGGCAATCCCGAGATCCTGGCTGGCGAACGCGCCATCAAGGCCTACGAAAACACCGATAGCGGCCTGGGCGGCTATATCGAGGTGGCGCGCCGCGAGGGCGCCGAGATGGTCGTTCCCGTGGCGGCCGAGTCCTGGCCCAGCGGGCCGGCCAGCGCGGAGACGCACGAGCGCCTGTGCAAGCTGGTGCTGGACGAAGTCCGGCGCGGCGGTTTCGACGCCATCCTGCTGGACCTGCACGGCGCCATGGTGGCGCAGGGCGTGGACGACGCCGAGGGCGACCTGCTGCGCCGCCTGCGCGAAATCGATCCCACGACGCCCGTGGCCGTCACGCTGGACATGCACGCCAACATCTACGACGACATCGTCAGGAACGCCACCGTCATCAGCGGCTTCCATACCTATCCCCACGTGGACATCCGTGAGTCGGGCGTGCGCGCCGCGAACGTGATCGTGCGCACCCTGAAGGGCGAGATCAAACCCGTCATGTCCTGGGCCAACAAGCCCATGCTGCCCCACATCATGTGCCAGGGCACCCATGCCGCCCCCAACAAGCCGCTGCAGGAGCGCTGCCGGGAGCTGGAAGCCGCCGGCGTGCTGGCCGCCTCGGTGTTCGTGGGCTTTCCCCATGCCGATATCCGCGAAGCCGGGCTGAGCGCCGTGGTCTGTACGGATGGCAAGCTGGCCGAAGCGGAAAAATACCGCGACGAGCTGCTGGAGCGGGCCTGGGCGGGGCGCGCCGACTGGGTGTTCCATCCGGAACCGCTGGCGCCCACCATCGCGCGCGCCAAGGCCATCGGGCAAGGCCCCGTCGTGCTGTTGGACCACTACGACAACACGGGCTCGGGCGGCACGATGGACACCACTGCCGTGTTGGCCGAAGTGCTGCGCCAGGAACTGGAGAACGCGGTCTTCTACGCCATCTGCGACCCCGAAGCGGCGCAGGAGGCCGCCGCGGCCGGCGTGGGCCGGACCATCACGCTCAAACTGGGCGGCAAAGTGCCCATGCCCGCCATCCAGGAGCCGAGCGAGCCGCTGGAAGTCACCGGCCGCGTCAAGCTGGTGTTCGACGGCGTCTACCTGAACCGCGGCCCCATGTATCGGGGCGTGCGCAACGATACCGGGCTGACCGTCGTGATCGACACGGGCCGCGTCGAGATCGTGGTGGTGTCGCGGCACCAGGAGCCCTTCGACGTCAACTGCCTGCTGTCGGCCGGCATCGACCCGCTGCAAAAGCGCTATGTGGTGCTGAAGAGCCGCGTGCATTGGCGCGCGGGCTTCTCCGACATGGCCACGGAAGTCATCGAATGCACGGGCGTGGGCGTCACCACGTCCGATTACGGGCAGCTGGAGTTCAAGAAGGTACGCCGCCCGATCTATCCGCTGGACGCGCTGTAGATCCTTTTCGCGTTTCCCCGCCTGAAAAGCCGGCGCAAGAGCGCCGGCTTTCATTTGGAAAACTTCTGTAACTGCGAGCACGCTCGGGCGGCCTGCCGCCTCGGTATACTCGCCGCGGGCCTTACAGGCCGATGAATACGCGTATTCCGATGAAGACGGTTCTCAGGGCCGCCTCGCGGCAAAAGCCGCCTCGGGCATCGGATATGACTCGATAATCAACGATACAAACTGAACGATGAAAAAGAGCGTAGCGATCACCCTCGGCGTGGTCATAGTGGGAGCAGGAAGCTGGGTCGGCGCCACGTGGTACACCGGCAAACGCATCGAGGAGAGCTCGCAGCGCCACCTGGCGGAAGCCAACGAGAAGCTGGCCAAGATCACGCCGCTGTTCGGCCTGCGCATCGACCAGTTGAAGTATGAACGCGGCCTGTTCTCGACGCAGGCGCGCTATGGCCTGTCCTTCGTCAAGAGCGACAACTCCCCGGACGGCATGCCCGCCGGCATGGTCGAGTTCGACGCCACCATCGAGCACGGCCCCTTCCCCAAGAGCGCCCTGGCGCGCGGCGCGATCGCGCCCAAGCTGGCCTTCGTCCACAGCGAGATCGCCAAGACGGACAACATCAAGGAACTGTTCGAGCTCACCAAGGACGTCTCCCCCCTGGCCGGCGACGCCGTCATCAGCTTCGGCGGCTTCGCCACCTCCAGCGCCAGGATCGCGCCGGTCAAGATCGAGCATGAGGGCAACACGGTCGACTTCAGCGGCATGACGGTCAACGGCACGTTCGACCGCAAGCTGCAGGCCGTCACCGCGAACGCGCTGGTGGAAACGCTGTCGGTGAACGGCGCGAAGTCGGACGACCCCATCACGATGGCGATGTCGGGCCTGACGATGGACGTGAACAGCCGCATGGGCAAGTTCGGCCTGTCCGTCGGCGACTCGAACATCAAGATCAAGCGCATCGACGTCGTCAAGCCCGATGAAGAGGTCAAGGTCTCGCTGGACAACCTGGGCTATGGCGTCAAGCTGTCCGAAGACGACAAGACCATCAACGCCGAGGCGACCTACCAGACCGGCGACATCGTTCTGAACGATGTCGCGCTGGGCAACGGCCAGGCCGTGGTCAAGCTCGCCAGGCTGGACGGCGACGCCGTCAAGCAACTGTCCGACACCTACAACCAGATCGTGCGCCAGTACATGATGGGCGCCAGCGACGAAGGCCTGAAGGACGAACAGTTCGACGTGCTGCTGGACAACGCCGGCAAGCTGCTCAACGGCAATCCCTCGTTCAGCATCGACCCGATCAGCTGGAAGACCGCCAAGGGCGAAAGCAAGCTGACGTTCACGCTGGACCTCGCCAATCCGCCCAACGTGAAGGAACTGACCCCGCAGGAAATCCTGGTCAAGGCCATCAAGCAGATCGACGCCACCCTGATCATCTCCAAGCCCATGGTCCGCGACCTGATGGTGCAGTACGCCGTCAAGAAGGAAGGCCTGGACGTCACGGCGGCCGGCGCCCAGGCCGACGAGCAGATGCGCTCCGTGTCGGGCATGGCCGAGATGTTCAACGTCGGCAAGAACGACGGCGACAACATCGTCGGCAAGTTCCACTTCGCCGACGGCATGGGCGACCTGAACGGCCAGAAGATCCCCGCCGAGGAACTGTTCGCCGGCCTGCTGGGCGCGACCGGCATGGACGACGAAGGCGAGCCCGAAGACATGGACATGGATCCGGAAGCGCCCGCCGCGGCGGCGGCTCCCGCCGACCTGATGGAGGACTTCGACTTCGACACCGTCAACGCCATGCTCTCGGACATGTCGTACTCCCCCCGCAAGGAAGACGGCGAGGAAGGTCCCGTGCTGATCCTGGATGCCGCCAACACGGGCGCCAGCGACCTGCGCGTCGAATTCATGTGCAACGACTTCACGGAAAAGTGCCACGACCTCGTGGTGACCGCTACGTACAGCGGCAAGAAGCCGGTTTCGCTCAAGGCGATCAACGCCTGGAACCAGGAATACCGCTGGACGCGCGCCTACCTGGACGACAAGAACCAGGCGGTGCTGCAGATGGACATGAACTCGGAAGGCGGCATCGGCAAGGAAAACCTGCAGATCATGCTGAACACGTTCTTCAGCATTGCGGAAGACTTCTCCGTCGCCAGCAAGGCCGCGCCGGCGAAATAAGCCCCGGACGCGCATGAAAAAATCCCCCCATCGTTGCGATGGGGGGATTTTTTTTGCCGGGTGTTCCCGGAAAAAAGGCCCGGCGCGAGCCGGGCCCTCAAGCCATGCGTTTACGCGTAGGCTTCGACCGGCAGGCAGGCGCACACCAGGTTGCGGTCGCCGTAGGCATTGTCCACGCGGGCGACCGGCGGCCAGTACTTCGCATCGCGCAGCGAAGCCACCGGATAGGCGGCCTGCTGGCGCGGATAGTCGTGCAGCCATTCTTCGGCCAGCAGCATCTGCGCGGTGTGCGGGGCGTTCTTCAGGACGTTGTCCTCGCGGTCGCGCTCGCCGCGCTCGATCTGGGCGATTTCTTCGCGGATCGAGATCATCGCGTCGATGAAGCGGTCGAGCTCGGCGATGCTTTCCGATTCGGTCGGCTCGACCATCAGCGTGCCCGCGACCGGGAAGCTCATGGTGGGCGCGTGGAAACCGTAGTCCATCAGGCGCTTGGCGATGTCCTCGGCGCTGACGCCGCTGGTTTCCTTCAGCGGACGCACGTCCAGGATGCATTCGTGCGCCACGCGGCCATGGCGGCCCGCGTACAGCACCGGATAGTGGTCGCGCAGGCGCGTCGCGATGTAGTTGGCGTTCAGGATGGCCACTTCGGTGGCGCGGCGCAGGCCGTCGGCGCCCATCAGCGCGATGTACACGTACGGGATCGGCAGGATGCCCGCGGAGCCGAAGGGCGCGGCCGACACGGGACCGACCTTGGCGTCGCCCGGCAGCTTGCCCTGTTCGTTCACCACGCCCGGCAGGTACGGAGCCAGGTGCGCTCGCACCGCCACGGGGCCCACGCCGGGTCCGCCGCCGCCGTGCGGGATGCAGAAGGTCTTGTGCAGGTTCAGGTGGGACACATCCGAACCGAACTTGCCCGGCTGCGCCACGCCGACCATGGCGTTCATGTTGGCGCCGTCCAGGTAGACCTGGCCGCCGGCCCGATGCACCAGATCGCAGATCTCGGTCACGGCTTCCTCGAAGACACCGTGCGTGGACGGATAGGTGATCATCAGGGCGGCCAGCTTGTCGCCCACCTGTTCGATCTTGGCGCGCAGGTCGGCCAAGTCCACGTTGCCATTCGCGTCGGAAGCCACCACCACCACGTCCATGCCGGCCAGCTGGGCCGAGGCGGGGTTGGTGCCGTGCGCCGACGAGGGGATCAGGCAGATATTGCGCTGGTGCTGGCCATTGGCCTGGTGGTAGCCGCGGATCGCCAGCAGGCCGGCGTATTCGCCCTGCGCGCCCGAGTTGGGCTGCAGGCTGATGTTGTCGTAGCCGGTGATTTCGCACAGCGCGGCCGACAGGCGGTCGATCAGTTCGACGTAGCCCTGGCTTTGCGAGGCGGGCGCGAACGGGTGGATCAGCGCGAATTCGGGCCAGGTGATGGGGATCATCTCGGCCGTGGCGTTCAGCTTCATGGTGCACGAACCCAGCGGGATCATCGTGCGGTCCAGCGCCAGGTCCTTGTCGGCCAGCTTGCGCAGGTAGCGCAGCATGTCGGTCTCGGACTGCACGCTGGAGAATACCGGATGCTTCAGGATCGCGCTCTCGCGCGCCACGCTCGGCGGAATGCCGCTGGCGGCGGCCGCGTCCAGGGCGTCGAGGTCGAGCTCGACGTCATCGCGTTCCAGGCCGGCGGCGAACACATTGACCAGCGCCTGCAGATCGTCCGCGGTCACCGTTTCGTCGAGCGAAACCGCCAGGCGGGCGCCGTCCACGCGGCGCAGGTTGATGCGGGCGCAGTCTGCCGCCGTCAGGATGGCGGGCGTGGCCGCGCCGGTTTCCAGCAGCAGCGTGTCGAAGAAGGTGTCGTTGGCGACCTTCACGCCCAGCTTGACCAGCTCGGCGCGCAGGATGGCGGTGCCGCGCTGCACGCGCTCGGCGATGCGGCGGATGCCCGCCGGACCGTGCCACACGGCGTACATGCCCGCCATCACGGCCAGCAGCACTTGCGCGGTGCAGATGTTGGAAGTGGCTTTTTCGCGGCGGATGTGCTGTTCGCGCGTCTGCAGCGCCAGGCGCATCGCCGGGTTGCCCTGCGCATCCTTGGACACGCCCACCAGGCGGCCGGCCATGTTGCGCTTGAAGGCGTCCTTGCAGGCCATGAAACCGGCATGCGGGCCGCCGAAGCCGAACGGCACGCCAAAGCGCTGGGCCGAGCCGATCGCGATGTCGGCGCCCCACTCGCCCGGGGCGGCCAGCAGGGCCAGCGCCAGCAGGTCGGTGGCCACGGCCACGACCGCGCCTTGCGCGTGCGCGGCTTCGGCCAGCTGGCGGTAGTCGGAAATGGAGCCGGTGCTGTGCGGGTACTGGAGCAGCACGCCGAAGCACTCGGGCAGGCCTTCGGCCTCGTCGCCCACGGCGATCTCGATGTCCAGGCCTTCGGCGCGCGTGCGCACGACTTCGAGGGTCTGGGGGTGCACGTGGCGCGAAACGAAGAACACCGGGCTCTTGGACTTGGCGCTGCGGCGCGCCAGCGTCATGGCTTCGGCCGCGGCGGTGCCTTCGTCCAGCAGCGAGGCGTTGGAGATGTCCAGCCCGGTCAGGTCGGCGACCATGGTCTGGTAATTCAGCAGGGCCTCGAGGCGGCCCTGCGAGATTTCGGGCTGGTACGGCGTGTAGGCCGTGTACCAGGCGGGGTTTTCGAGGATGTTGCGCAACACGACATTGGGCGTGTGCGTGCCGTAATACCCCTGGCCGATGTAGCTGCGGTAGACCTGGTTGCGGCCCGCGATCTGCTTGAGTTCGCCCAGCACGTCCGTCTCGCTGCGCGATTGCGGCAGCGCCAACGGAGCCTGGCTGCGGATCTTGGGCGGCACGACTTCTTCGATCAGGGCGTCCAGGCTGGCGCTGCCGATGACGGCGAGCATGGCGGCCTGGTCGGCGTCGGAGGGGCCGATGTGGCGGGGAATGAAGTCGGTATGGGTGTCTAGGGCGCGCGACATGGGGAGATCTCGGGGTAGCGGGTGCCGTCGGAGGACGGACGGTATTGCATCTTGCGGGGCGGGCGGCCGCTCGGGCCATGCCCGCCCCGGAGGACCGGCTTAGCCGTTGGCGACGGCTTCGTAGCCGGCAGCGTCCAGCAGCTTGTCGGCATCGGCGGCGTTGACCGGCTTGATCTTGAAGATCCAGGCGGTGAAAGCCGATTCGTTGATCAGGTTGGGGTTGTTTTCCAGCTCTTCGTTGAAAGCGACGATCTCGCCGGCCACGGGCGCGTAGATGTCGGAGGCGGCCTTCACCGACTCGACCACGCCGGCGGTTTCGCCTGCGTTCAGCTTGGCGCCGACCTTCACGTCGCCGACGAAGACCAGGTCGCCCAACTGGTCCTGGGCGGTATCGGTGATGCCGACGACGAACACGTCGCCTTCGGCTTTGACCCATTCATGGGACTCGGTGTACTTGCGATCGGTGGGCAGACTCATGGGAACTCCTGAGGGAATGCGGGTAGATGAATGGTGTTGCGCGCCTCGCGCGGGCGGCCAGGTCGCCCCGAAGGGGCCGCCAGCCGCGCGAAGCTTCGAGTTTACGAGTGTTCGACCGCTTTGCCGTTACGGACAAACGGCAATTTGCATGCCAGCGCGGGCACCCACTTGCCGCGGATATCGACTTCGACCGTATCGCCGGGGCGCACGCCTTGCGGCAGCCGGGCGAAGCCGATCGACACGCCCAGGGTGGGCGACATGGTGCCGCTGGTGAGTTCGCCCATGCCTTCCTTGGTGCGCACGGCCATGTGAGCGCGCATGACGCCGCGCTCCTGGAGCTTCAGGCCGAGGAACGCGGCCGGCGTGGCGAACTGTTCCAGCGCCTCGCGGCCGATGAAACGGCGCTCGGCGTCCTTCAGGGAAACCGTCCAGGTCAGGCCGGCCTGGCTAGGCTGGATCAGCTCGTCCATGTCCTGGCCGTAGAGGTTCATGCCGGCCTCCAGGCGCAGCGTATCGCGCGCGCCCAGGCCGCAGGGGCGCACGCCCTGCGCGGCCAGGTCGCGCCACAGCTGCACGACCTCCGTGGCGGGAAGCACGATCTCGAAACCGTCTTCGCCGGTGTAGCCCGTGCGGGCCACCAGCGTGTCGTCGCCGACCACGGCCGCGACGAAGGGAGTCAGCGGTTCGGTGGCGGCCTTCCAGGCCGGGCGCGCGGCCCAGACCTTGGCGCGCGCGTTCGGGCCCTGCACGGCGACCATGGCCAGGTCGCGGCGCGCCGTAATGGCGACGTCGAAACCGCCAGCCTGCTTCACGCGCTGCATCCAGGCGATGTCCTTGTCGGCCGTGCCGGCATTGACGACCACGCGCCATTCGTCGGAGGCGAAGAAGTAGATGATCAGGTCGTCGATCACGCCGCCCTGCGGGTTCAGCATGCAGCTGTACAGCGCCTTGCCGGGCACGGTCAGCTTGGCCACGTCGTTGGCCACCAGGCGTTGCAGGAAAGCGAAGGAGTCCGGGCCGGCGACGTCGACGTTCAGCATGTGCGAAACGTCGAACATGCCTGCGTCCTGGCGCACGGCATGGTGCTCTTCCAGTTGCGAGCCGTAGGCCAGGGGCATGTCCCAGCCGCCGAAGTCGACCATTCGGGCGCCAGAGGCGATGTGTTCTTCGGCCAGCGGGGTGCGTTTGAGGGGTGCGGACATGCGCGGGAACTCCGGGACGGCATTGTTGCCAGGGTTACGGAATGCCGGTGGTGCCAGGCGGGCTGCGCCTGCACACCGGCTGAATCTTCCGCCCCTCTGTCCTTTTGCCTGAGAGTTGCCCCGCAGCGCGGGTTTGCACCTTCGGCGCCTGGGCTGCTCGCTGTGTCCCTTGTTTCAGGGGCGGCGCCAGGTCTCTCCAGAGTGCTGTTTTGCCGCGTCCGCGCGGTAAAACCGGGACAGGGCAAGCATGGGCGGTATGGGTTACCTGAGCGATTCCGGGCGAATTGCGCCTTCGGCGGCGGCCGGGCAAACAGGCCGCTCTCTCCCGCAACATGCGTGACAGCGGCGAAAGCATACAACGAAAGCCGCCGGCAGGGAATGCCCGTGCGGCGCGGGCCCGGGGCTCGCGCGAAGCTCCGGTTAGCGCGAACGGCCCCTAGCCCAGGGCGGTGTCCAGCAACATCATCAGCACGAAGCCCAGCATCAGGCCGCAGGTGGCATAGACCTCGTGCCCCTTGCGGTGCGACTCCGGGATGATCTCGTGGCTGATCACGAAGAGCATCGCCCCCGCGGCGAAACCCAGGCCCCAGGGCAGCATCGGCTCCGACCAGCCGACCACGGCCGCGCCCAGCACGGCTCCCAGGGGCTCGACCAGCCCCGACAGCATCCCCAGCGCCACCGCGAACGCGCGCTGGTAGCCGGCCGCCAGCAGCGCCACCGCCACGACCAGCCCCTCGGGAATGTCCTGGATGGCGATGCCCGTCGCCAGCGCCGTGCCGCGCACGGGGTCATTGCCCGCATAGCCCACGCCGATGGCCAGGCCTTCCGGCAGGTTGTGCAGCGTAATCGCGAACACGAACAACCAGGTGCGGCGCAGCCGGTGCGCCTCGATCCCTTCCCTGCCCTTGATGAAATGCTCGTGCGGCAGCGTGCGGTCCATGACCAGCAGAACGGCCGCCCCCAACAGCACGGCCGCCCCCACCGTCAGGCCAGCGCCCCAAGGGCCGTAGCCCAGGTCGCGGCCCGCGGCGATGCCCGGCGCCACCAGCGAAAAAGCGCTGGCCGCCAGCATCACGCCCGCCCCGAAGCCGAACATGCTGTCCTGCATTTTCTGAGGAATGCTGCGGGCGAACAGGATGGGCACGGTCCCCAGCGCCGTCGCGCCGGCCGCGACCAGGCCGCCCAGCAGCGCGTCCGCGACGTGCGGCGCGCGCACGTCCAGGTACGCCCACAACTGGTGCAGCCCCAGGCAAGACACCAGCACGGCCAGCGTCCACACGCTGATGCTGGTGGCCGCCGGCCGCACGCGATGACGGCTGAAGGTATTCATATGCCGCAGCCCTCCTTGCGAAAGACGCGTTCAGCGCTTTGCCGCTGCGTAGCGGCGCGCCACTTCCGGCCAGTTCACGACATTGTAGAAGGCGGCTATGTATTCCGGCCGGCGGTTCTGGTACTTCAGGTAGTAGGCGTGCTCCCAGACGTCCAGCCCCAGGATAGGCGTGTTGCCGTGCATCAGCGGGCTGTCCTGGTTGGCGCTGCTTTCCACGGTGAGCTTGCCGCCCGGCGTCACCGACAGCCAGGCCCAGCCGCTGCCGAAGCGGGTCAGCGCGGCCTTGGTGAAGGCGTCCTGGAAAGCGGCCATCCCGCCCAGGTCGGACTCGATGGCCCCAGCCAGGACGCCATCTGGCTCACCTCCGCCCTCCGGGGACATGACGGACCAGAACAGGCTGTGGTTGGCGTGTCCGCCCCCGTGGTTGCGCACCGCGCCGCGCACGGCCTCGGGCAATTGGTCCAGGCGCGACACGAGGGCCTCGACGGACTCGCCCGCGGCGATGCCCGCCGCCTCCAGCGCGGCGTTCAGGCTGTTGACGTAGGTCTGGTGATGCTTGCTGTAGTGGATCTCCATCGTCATGGCGTCGATGTGGGGCTCCAGGGCGTCATAGGCGTACGGCAGGGGCGGAAGGGTGTAGGCCATGCGTGTCTCCGTAGGATCGCCCCTCCAAAGGAAGGGCCTTGATCAATATCGAAAACATAAATGATATTTATTTTTATTTAATATCACAATGGCAGGATCCCGATCCCTGCCATCGCCTCGCGCTAGAGCCCTTCCGTCCCGGCTACAGGGCCTTGCCGCAAGCCACGCCCGAGGCCCAGGCCCATTGGAAGTTGTAGCCGCCCAGCCAGCCCGTCACATCCACGGCTTCGCCGATGAAGTAAAGGCCGGGCGTGGTCTTGGCCTGCATGGATTTCTGGTCCAGGCCGCGCGTGTCCACGCCGCCGCGCATGACCTCGGCCTTCTTGTAGCCGGCGGTTCCGCTGGGCACCAGCGTCCATTGATGGATGTCCTGCGCCAGCCCCCGCAAGGTCTTGTCCGGCGCGTCGGCCAGACGCAGCGCCGCCAGCCCGGGCTTGCCCTTCTGCTCCGCCAGGTGCAGCCAGCGGTCGGCCAGGCGCTTGGGCCAGAGGCCGCCCAGCACCGTGTGCAGCTGCTGCCGGTTGCCGGACTTCGACTGCAGCAGTTCCTCGGCCATGTTGCGGCCCGGCGCCAGGTCCACCACGATGGGTTCGCCCGGTTTCCAGAAACTGGATATCTGGAGAATGGCCGGCCCCGATAGGCCGCGGTGCGTGAACAGCAGGTCTTCCAGGAACTCGCCGCGGGCCTTGCCCTGTCCGGTGTGCAGGTTGACTTCCAGCGCCACGCCCGACAGTTCGGACAAGGCCTGCCACTGCGCGGGGTCGAAGGTCAGGGGCACCAGCGCGGGACGAGGCTCCACGACCTTGAGGCCGAACTGCCGGGCGATCTTCAGGCCGAAGTCGGTGGCGCCCAGCTGGGGAATCGCCATGCCGCCCGTGGCGACCACCAGCTTGGCCGCGCGGATCGGCCCCTGCGCGGTGCGCAGTTCAAAGCCCTGTTCGCCGTGCCCGATCTCGGCCACCGGGCAATTCATGCGCCACTGCACGCCGCCCGCATCGCATTCGACGCGCAGCATATCGATGATGGATTCGCTGGAATCGTCGCAGAACAGCTGGCCGCGATGCTTCTCGTGCCAGGCGATGCGATGGCGCTTCAGGAGCGCCAGGAAATCCTGCGGCGTATAGCCCGACAGGGCCGAGCGGCAGAAATGCGGGTTGTCGGAAAGAAAGTTGGCGGGCCCCGCCCCGATGTTGGTGAAATTGCAGCGGCCGCCGCCCGAAATGCGGATCTTCTCCGCCAGGCGGCTGGCGTGGTCGACCAGCACCACGCGCAGGCCGCGCTGGCCGGCCACCGCAGCACACATCATGCCAGCGGCGCCGGCGCCGAGTACGGCTACATCGAACATCAGGACTCCAGGCCCGCCGGGCCTCACTCTTCGATCAGGCAGTCAACGTAGTAGCGCTTTTCGCCGTCCGGGCCCACTTCATCGGCCAGGCCGTGGATGTAGGTCTCGAAGCCGGGGAAGCGCTGGTTGAACTCGCGCGCGAACTGCAGGTACTGGACGATGGTGCGGTTGAAGCGCTCGCCCGGAATCAGCAGGGGAATGCCGGGGGGGTACGGGGTCAGCAGCACGCCCGTGACGCGGCCTTCCAGCTTGTCGATATCGACGCGCTCGACCTCGCGGTGCGCCATGCGGGCGAACGCGTCCGACGGTTTCAGCGCCGGGACCATGTCGCTCAGGTACATCTCGGTCGTCAGGCGCGCGACGTCGCGCTCGCGATAGGCTTCGTGGATCTGCTGGCAGAGGTCGCGCAGGCCCATGCGCTCGTAGCGGCGATGGTCGCGGCAGAATTCCGGCAGGATGCGCCACAGCGGCTGGTTGCGGTCGTAGTCGTCCTTGAACTGCTGCAGGGCGGTCAGCAGCGTGTTCCAGCGGCCCTTGGTGATGCCGATGGTGAACAGGATGAAGAACGAATACAGGCCCGTCTTCTCGACCACCACGCCGTGCTCGGTCAGGTACTTGGAGACCAGGGCGGCGGGGATGCCGGTTTCGCCGAAGCTGCCCGACATGTCCAGGCCCGGGGTGATGACCGTGGCCTTGATCGGATCCAGCATATTGAAGCCTTCGGCCAGGTCGCCGAAGCCGTGCCAGTGGTCGTTGGACTCGAGGATCCACTCGTCGCGGTTGCCGATGCCTTCCGGCACCAGGCGGTTCGGGCCCCAGACCTTGAACCACCAGTCGTTCTTGCCGAACTCCGATTCCACCTTGCGCATGGCGCGGCGGAAGTCCATGGCTTCGCGGATGCTCTCCTCGACCAGCGCGGTGCCTCCGGGCGGCTCCATCATGGCGGCCGCCACGTCGCAGGACGCGATGATCGCGTACTGGGGCGAGGTGGACGTGTGCATCAGGTAGGCTTCGTTGAAGACGTTGCGGTCCAGCTTGCGGGTCTCGGACTCCTGCACGATGATCTGCGAGGCCTGCGAAATGCCGGCCAGCAGCTTGTGCGTGGAGTGCGTGGCGAACACCATGGCGTCCTGGCTGCGCGGGCGGTCCTGGCCGATGGCGTGCATGTCCTGGTAGAACTCGTGGAACGAGGCGTGCGGCAGCCAGGCTTCGTCAAAGTGCAGCGTGTCGACATAGCTGCCGAGCTGTTCCTTGATCATTTCCACGTTGTAGATGACGCCGTCGTACGTGCTTTGCGTCAGCGTCAGAATGCGCGGATTCTTGTTCACCGCTTCGCGCGCGAAGGGGTTGGCTTCGATCTTCTTGCGGATGTTGTCCGGGTGGAACTCTTCCAGCGGGATCGGGCCGATGATGCCCAGGTGGTTGCGCGTGGGGCGCAGGAACACCGGGATCGCGCCCGTCATCGTGATGGCGTGCAGGATGGACTTGTGGCAGTTGCGGTCCACCACGACCACGTCGCCGGCGGCGACGTTGGCGTGCCACACCACCTTGTTCGAGGTGGACGTGCCGTTGGTCACGAAGAAGCAATGGTCGGCATGGAAGATCCGCGCCGCGTTCAATTCGGATTCGGCCACGGGGCCGGTGTGGTCCAGCAGCTGGCCCAGTTCGTCGACGGCGTTGCAGACGTCGGCGCGCAGCATGTTCTCGCCGAAGAACTGGTGGAACATCTGGCCCACCGGGCTCTTCAGGAACGCCACGCCGCCCGAGTGGCCGGGGCAGTGCCAGGAGTACGAGCCGTCCTGCGCGTACTTCACCAGCTCGCGGAAGAACGGCGGCGGCAGGCTGTCGACGTAGCTGCGGGCTTCGCGGATGATGTGGCGCGCCACGAATTCGGGCGTGTCCTCGAACATGTGGATGAAGCCGTGCAGTTCGCGCAGGATGTCGTTCGGAATGTGCTCCGAGGTGCGCGTCTCGCCGTACAGGTAGATGGGGATGTCGGCGTTGCGGAAGCGCAGTTCGCCGATGAACGCGCGCAGGTTCTTGATGGCGCTGGCCACGTCCTCGGGCGAATCCACGTCGAACTCTTCATCGTCGATCGACAGGATGAAGGCGCTGGCGCGGCTCTGCTGCTGGGCAAACGAACTCAGGTCGCCATAACTGGTCACCCCGATCACCTCGACGCCCTCGGCCTCGATCGCGGCAGAAAGGGCGCGGATGCCCAGGCCGGACGCGTTCTCGGAACGGTAGTCCTCGTCGATGATGAAAATGGGGAAGCGGAATTTCATGCGGGCGCTCCTGGGGGCAAGGCGGAATCGGACGCGTATCGCGGCGCGAGTGTACAGCTAGTAAAAATCCGCCTGATGACAGACGGCGCGAGCACCCGCCGGGGAGGCGGGAATGGCGGAATTGTAGGGCTGTTTTTCTTACAGTCCTACGGGAAATCCCCAGAAGGGATGCGCGGCCGTTGTCATCGCGCCAAAAAGCGCGCTTCCCGGCGGCGGCGACGGCCCGGACGCTAACGGATCGTGCGGGCCTCGCCCGCCTGCAGCGCCGCCACGAACTGCTCGAAATAAGGCGGAATCGCCTCGGCGGCCCCGTAGCGGATCCGGCGTTCGACCTTGGCGATCGCGCCGAAGCAGACTTCGGTTCCCGGCTGGCCGCAAACCAGCACCACCGGGTCTTCGTCGTCGCAAACTTCGTACAGGCCGCCGTGCGCGCGGCGTCCCACCTCGTAGAGGTAGGCGGCGGCGCCGACGGTCTGCATGGGGGTCAGAGGCAGGGTCCCGAGGTGGGCGGCCTCCAGCGCTTCATCCAGCGCATGGACGCTGGAAGGCGAGTAGTCCAGCACGGCGCCGGTCTGGCCGGCTGCCTGGACAAAGTCCTGCGCGGCATCCGCCACGCGCGCCACGAACTCTTCCTGGACTTCGTTGCGCTTGGCGTCCTGGTTTATCTTGAGGAAACCGAACATCAGTGGCTCCTTTGTGAAAACCGCAAGCGGCATTGGAACCATTATAGGCAAGCCCCCCCTCTATACTGTCCCAAGCGCCCCCAAAACGTTACCTATTCCCAACACTTGCTCCCCATGCCCTCCCCCCAGGTCAGACGCCTCGTGCCCTCGGACGCCGCAGCCTTGCGCCAATTGCGCCTCGACGCCCTTGTGGAAACGCCAGAATCGTTCGGATCGAGTTACGAAGAGGAACACACCCTGACATTGGAGGACATCCGCGCCTGGATCGCGCCGGCGGACGATGGCGCGATGTTCGGCGTCTTCCATGGCGACACGCTGGCCGGCATGGTCGGCGTGGGCCGGCAGCGCAAGCTCAAGATGCGGCACAAGGCCCATATCTGGAGCATGTACGTGGCGCCCGCCCAGCGCGGCCAGGGCCTGGCGAAATTGCTGATGCATGCTGCCATCGCGCACGCCGCGGCCATGCGCGGCATCCGCCACGTGCAATTGAGCGTGACCTCGAACAATACGGCGGCCAGCGCCCTGTATCTGGGCCTGGGTTTCACCGAGTACGGGTGCGAACGCGAAGCGCTGTGCGTGAACGGCAGGTTCTACGACGAAACGCTGATGTCGTTGCCGCTGTCCGGCAAATAGCGACGAGGCTCAAATCGCGCCGGCCCGCCGCCGCACGGTGTATATGCATACCTGGTTGCGGCCGCCGTCCTTGGCCCGGTAGAGCGCCTGGTCGGCCGCCTTGATCACCGCTTCCGGCCCGCGCAGCGCTTCGCTTCGCTCGGCCACGCCCATGCTGACGGTCACGCGCAATGGCCGCGCATTGCGCCCGTCGCGCCCGCCGCGCCGGCGCATGCCGAGCTGGTCGGCCTTGGGACGGGCCGGCTTGTCGCGCAGGCGCATCTGGTAGGCCTCGATGGCGCGCCTGACGCTTTCCAGGTGCGGCTTGCATTCCGCCGCGGTCTTGCCGGGAAACACCAGCGTGAACTCCTCGCCCCCGAAACGGTAGGCATGCCCCCCGCCCGGCACGCGCCGCATTTGCGCCGCAACCATGCGCAGGACCTGATCGCCCACGTCATGGCCGTGGGTATCGTTGAACGCCTTGAAGTGGTCCACGTCGGCCATCGCCAGCGCGTAGACGCGCCCTCCCATGCGCTGCAGCCTTTCGTTCAACGCGCGCCTGCCCGGCAGGCCGGTCAGCTCGTCGAGAAAGGCCATGTGGAAACCTTCGTGGGCCAGCGACACGCACAGCGCCGTCAGGGCGGCGGTGGACATCAACGCCAGCTCGACGGGATGCTGCGCGCCGCGCGGCAAGGCCCAGGCCATGCATACGAAGCCCAGCCATTGCCCGGCCTGCTGCGGACGACCGTAGCGCAGGAGCAGCAGGGTCAGCGCCAGCCCCGTGGCCAGCAGGGCGACCAGCCCCTCGATGGGCACGCTGAGGTGGGCGAGCTGCCCCTGGACGGACAACGCGCCGAGCGCGGCGGTCATTCCTTCCTTGCCGGCCAGCGCGATAGCCGCCGCGCCCAGCGCCATCAGCCCCAGGCGCGCCGCGGTGTCCATCAGCATGCTGGAACGCTCGGACCACAAGGCATTGATCGCGTAGGCCAGCGACCACCAGGCCATGGCGGGCCCCAGCGCCCAGGGCGCGTCCTGCGCCAGCGCCGGCCAGGCCGCCGTGGCGGCCAGCACGCAAAGCGTCAACGCGAGCGTCTGCGAACGCTGGTACATGAAACAGGTGGCCGCGCAGATCAGGGCCATCGTCCAAGGCATGAACGGCACGATCAGCGTCAGCGTCGGCGGCCATTCCCGCCACAACAGCAGCGCCACCGCGGCGGCCACCGGCAGGGCGGGATAGAACAACAGGGGCAGCCAGGGGACATGGGGGTAACGCACGGATCGGGGCCTTGCTCACGCTTGCGGAAATGACGTCGCCAGATCGGCAAACACATATAAAGTCATTTACGGACGCGGCGATGGGTTCTTTAGCATTCGCGGCGCACACCGGGCCTGGCGCCCGTGCTATGTTTTCCGCCCTATCCGAAGGAAAACTCCCATGCGTATCCTGGTCAATATCGATGTGCCCGATCTGGAACATGCCATCGACTTCTACCGCCGGGCCTTCGGCCTGAGGCTGCAGCGCCGGCTGGGGCCCAAGGCCGCCGAAATGCGTGGCGCCGAGGCGCCCATCTACCTGCTGGAAAAAGCGGCCGGAACGCCCGCCGCGGGCGCCACGCGGCAGCCGCGCGACTATGCCAGGCATTGGACGCCCGTCCACCTGGACGTGGTGGTGGAAGACGCGGACCTGGCGGTCGAGCGGGCCGTGGCCGCGGGCGCGCGGCTGGAGGACCCTGCCGTATCGCACGAATGGGGCCGCATTGCGCACCTGAGCGATCCCTATGGGCACGGCATCTGCATCCTGCAATTCCTGGGCCGGGGCTACGACGCGCTGGCGGAGCCCGACATCCGGTACGAACCCGTCGAGGAAGCGGACTTCGAGGCGCTGCTGGCGCTGCGCCTCGAAGCCATGCGGGAAAGCCTGGAACGCCTGGGGCGCTTCGATCCGGAACGCGCGCGCTCACGCCTGCGCGGCACGTTCCGGCCGGAACACACCTGGTCCATCGAACTGGACGGCCAGCGGCTGGGCTTCTACGCGCTGCGCCCGGATGGCGACGGCCTGCGCCTGGATCACCTGTACCTGCGGCCCTGCGCGCAAGGAGAGGGCCTGGGCGGGCAGGTCCTGCGGCGGATCCTGGCCGAGGCCGACCGCCTCGGCTTGCCGGTGCGGGTGGGAGCGCTGCGCGGCAGCGACTCGAACCGATTCTATCGCCGGCATGGATTCGTCCAGACCGCGGAAAGCGAATGGGATATCGATTACCTGCGGCCGGCGCGGACGCCGGCCGCCTGAGGCCTCAGGTGCGCGGCAGCGTCACGCCGCGCTGGCCCTGGTACTTGCCGCCGCGGTCGCGGTAGGAGGTCTCGCAGATCTCGTCGCTTTCCAGGAACAGCATCTGCGCGCAGCCTTCGCCGGCGTAGATCTTGGCCGGCAGCGGCGTGGTGTTCGAGAATTCCAGCGTCACGTGGCCTTCCCATTCGGGTTCCAGCGGCGTCACGTTGACGATGATGCCGCAGCGCGCGTAGGTGCTCTTGCCCAGGCAGACCGTCAGGACGCTGCGCGGAATGCGGAAGTACTCCACCGTGCGCGCCAGCGCGAACGAGTTGGGCGGGATGATGCAGACGTCGCCCTTGAAATCCACGAACGAGCCTTCGTCGAAATTCTTGGGATCGACGATCGTGGAATTGATGTTGGTGAAGATCTTGAATTCGTCGGCGCAGCGCACGTCGTAGCCGTAGCTGCTGGTGCCGTAGCTGACGATGCGCCCGCCATTGGCCGTGCGGACCTGCCCCGGTTCAAAGGGTTCGATCATGCCAGCTTCGGCCTGGCGGCGGATCCAGCGGTCGCTCTTGATGCTCATGGTGGGAATGGTGCTAGGGAATGGAATGGACACCATTTTATCCCGAGCGCGGGCGCGCTGCCGGGCGGGGCCGCCGCCCGGCTTCGCTTCAGTTGCCCCAGAAGGTCCGGTAGACCAGCGCAATACCGTTGACCGCCCCGCCCTTCAGGTCCACCGACAGCCCGCGCGCCAGCCGGTAACTGGCCCGGCCCACGGTGTCGGTGCCGGAAAGCGCCTGCTCGACGCTCAGGGTGATGCCGTTGGCGAAGGTCTTGCTTGCCACCAGGAATTGCGTGGCAAGTTGGCTGTCGCTGTCGCGGTTCACGTCGCCGGCCACCGTGCGGTCGGGCAGGATGCTGCCCGAACTGCCGATGTTGCCCGTCTTGATGCTGACGTCGTCCAGCCCGAACTGCTTGTAGAACGGCTGCCCGCCCCCCAGCAGCGCCGTGCCCACCGACATCAGCAACGCCGCGTCGCCGCCGCTTTCGTCGGGGCCGCGGCCCAGCAGCAGCCAGGACAGTTTTTCCACGTCGCTGACGTCCGGATAGGACACCAGGTCGATGCGCGGCCGCTGCGCGGTGCCGACCACCTTGACGCCCGCCTCGACCTGTTCACCGGTGCGCAGCGCCTCGATGTCCAGCAGCGGATTGTCCAGGCGGCCCTGGAAGGTCAGCGTGCCGCGGCTCAGGCGCAGCTTCTGGCCGTAGGCCTCGATGCCGCCGCCGCGGGTGCGCAGCGCGCCCACGCCGGTCAGGCGGCCGTCCTGCAGCAGGATCTGGATGGAGCCCAGCAGGCCGGCGTCCAGCCCCATGCCGGTGATGTAGAAGCGCGGCCCCATGTCGAACTTCAGGTTCATGCTGGTCTGCAGCGGGGTGGAGACCGTGCCGGGGTCGTCGCCTGGCCGGCGCACCTTGACGTCGTCGTCCAGCGACGGCACGCCCTGGAGGATCTCCAGGCTGAACCAGCCCGCATCCGCCTTCAGGTCGCCCACGATGTCGATGCGCGGCATGGCCGCCTTCACGTCGATGACGCCGGACACCATGGCGTAGCGGTCCGAACGCTGCAAGGCCGGGAAGCGGTGCAGCGTCAGCCGGATATCGCCGCCGCCGTCGATGAAATTCCATTGGCCCTTGGCCTCGGCGTAGCCGCCCTTGGCCTCGGGATTGGTCGTGATCCACTCCTTGGTGCGCCATTCGGCCGGCATCACCCGCAGCGAAGCCGGGAAACGCAGGCTCTCCAGCACCACCCGGTCGCTGTCCAGGCGCGCGGACAACGTGCCGTCGATCAGCCGCACGCCGTCGTCGATGCGCACCACGCGCAGCTTGTCGCCGCGGATATTGCCGCTGGCCGACCATTTCCCCGCCAGCGTGCCCTGGGCTTCCAGATTGGCCTTGAGCGTGCCGCCCACCTCCATCGAATCGCCCACGAACAGCCCGACCCAGGCCAGGTCGGCGATGTCGGCGTCGAGCTTGGCGCGCAGCGGTTGCCGCGGGTCCAGCGCCATGCCGCCCTTGGCGTCCACCAACAGCACGGCAGTGCCGGTGCCGTTGATGAGGCCCATCTTGTCGGTCGCCAGATTGATCCTGGCATCCAGGCGGCTGGCATTGGCGGACGTCGGCGTGGCGGTCAGGTCCAGCACCAGCGCCTTCAGCCCCAGCGCAATGGGAGGATCGCCCGGTATCAGCAGGTCGCCTTCGCGGCGCGCGATGCGCGCCTTGCCGCCCAGCCGGCCGTCGAACTTCAGGTCCCACAGCACGTCCAGCGCGATGCGGCGCTGGCCCTCCGGCACCATCGCGTTGACGCGGGTCGGCCGCTTGCCCAGCTTGGCCGCGGCCTCGGGATCGACCGCGGCGATCACCTGGCGCGCCATGGCCGCCGTGATCACCAGGTTGTCGGCCTGGCCCGCGGTCTCCCAACGCTTGCCGCCGCCGCGCGACCCTTTGTGCGCCAGAACCACCCGCTCCTTGCCGGGCAGGGTCAGGCTCAGCGCCGTCTGGCCGACCTGCCACTGCCATTGCGGCGCCACGGCGGAAGGCACATAGGCCAGCGTGACCGGCCGGTCCACCGCCACGGCAAAACCGGCGGTTTCGGCCGTGAGCCGCGAGAACGAGCCGCGCCAACCCGGCAGGGCGGCATCGGGCGTGCCCGCCGGCCCCTTGCCCCAGGCGCCGGCGAAAGCGATGCTGGCCTTGGCGGGAGCCTCTCCCAGCACGCCCGCGCGCGGCTTGGGCGGCGTGTAGGCGGCCGCCAGCTCGCCGCGGTGCGCGGCCAGCGTGCCCGCCAGCTTGCCCTTCAGTTCCGCGCCCCCGGGGATGCCGGGCCAGAATGCGTCCAGCTGCGGCGCCTTGGCATCCAGGTTCAGCGCGCCATCCTTGGCGTCCAGCTCGCCCGTGGCCTGGATGCGGTTGCGGCCCAGCTTCAGGTCCACGTCCAGGCCGTGGATGCGCAGACCGGCCAGCGGATCGGCGGCGGCGGTTGCCGCGGCATCGGCCGCCGCGGTATCGGCCGCCGCGGCACCGGCTGCTGCCTCGGCGATGTCGACCTGGGCCTTGAGCGCGCCGGTCAAGGGCTGCCTGTTCCAGCGCGTGCCCTCTTCGAAGCGCAGGTCCACCGCGGCATGGCGCAGCTGGCTCAGGTTCTCGATGCCGGCCTGCACGTCGCCGCGCACGGTCAGCACCGCGGGCGGGAGATCCTTGCCCAGCCAGGGCGACAGGTCCAGGCGCTGGGCGCTTATGGTGCCCGCGATGCGGTCGCGGCCCGCCCCCTGGGCAGTGTCGGATTGCAGGTCGAGCTGCGCGGATAGCGTGGATTTGTCCGGCAATTGCGCCCGCGCCCGGGCACTGCGCAGCACCAGCGCCGTGCGCGGCGCCAGATCGGCCGTCACATCCAGCAGCAGGCCGGAACCTTCGCCGTCCAGCTTGGCCTGGATGCCATCCAGCGAACCCGCCGCATCCGCGCGCAGCACCACCTGGCAGGCGGGCCGTGGCGGCTCATCCGGCTTGGCGCCCGATGTGGGATCGGCCTTGGGATCGGCTTTCTTGCCACCCCCCGCCGGGCGATCATAGACGCTGCTCAGCTTGTCGGCCTCGCACAGCGGGGAATCGGGGCCGGTTCCGCGCGCAGTCACGTCCAGCCGCGCGGTGAACGGCCAGGGGTCGGCCATGCCTTGCAGGTCGGCTTGGCCGGAAATGTCCGCCTGCCCGGCCTCGTGGCCCACGCTCAGGCTGGCGATACGCAGCTGCGCGCCCTGCCTGCCCGCGGCGAACGTGGCGCCGAGATTGCCCAGGCTCACCGGCAGTGGCTGGCCGTCCTGTTCCAGCTGGAAATCGCCCAACGCGATCCGGTCCACGGCGATGTCCACCGGCAGCGCGGGCAGCGTGAACGGCTCGCCGTCGTCTTGCGCCGGCTCCGTGTCGGGCGAGGATGCCAGGGCGACGCGCGCCGAGCCCGCCGACACCTCGCGCACGTGCAGCAGGCGATCGCCCAGCGCGCGCCAGCGCACATCCAGCCGCAGATCGGTGAGATCGATGCGCGTGGCGCCCACTTCCAGGTCCAGCTTGCCTACCGAAACGCCGCGCAGCAGCGAGCCCTGCACATCGAGCGCCTGGCCGTTCAATTGCTGCGCGGCCGTGGTCAGCAGCAGCCGCGTCCCGTTCTGCGAGCCGACGAGCCAGAACAGGAAACCGCCCGCCAGCACGGCCAGCATGGCCAGGCCCGGCAACCACCACACCAGCACATGGCGCAGGAATTTGCGCAGGCCCTTCAAAACGCGATCCCCAGGGAAAAATGCAGGCGCAGGTCGCGGTCGCGCTGGCCGTACGCAACGTCCAGGAACAAGGGTCCGGCCGGCGTGCGCACCCGCGCGCCGACACCGTAGCCCACCGCCATCGACATGTCGCCGAACGATTCCGCGGCGTCGCCCGCGTCCACGAACACCCCCATGCCCCAGCGTTCATTGAAGTAATGGTCGTACTCGATGCTGCCGACCAGCAGCGTGGGCGCGCCCACCACGGCGTCATCGCGCTGCACGCCGATGCTCTGGTACTTGTAGCCGCGGATCGAACGCGCGCCGCCCGTGCGGAAGCCGAAGTCATCCGGCACCCTCACCCTGCTGTTGGACCATACCCGGCCCACCTCGCCGCGCACGGTCAGCACGTCGAGCTTGCCGATAGGCCACCATTTCTGTGCCCGCAGCCGGGCGCGGGTATAGGGTTCGCCGGTGTCCAGGGTCACGCCCACGCCGCCGCCCACCGCGATCAGGTTGCCTTCGCGCGGGTCGTACTTGTTGTCTACGTCGCGGCGCAGCCACTCGGCCGTCGCGGTCAGGGTCGGCAGCGTGTATTGGTCGCCGCCATCGATTTTCACGTGGTCCTGCGCCAGCAGCAGGCCCCAGCGGGTTTCGTATTCGACCCGGCTGTCGCCCGCGCCCTTGCGTTCCTGCAGGCGCGTCGCGCCCAGGGCGTAACGCGTGACATCCAGGCCCTGGATGTCGGAGTGGTCGAACAGCAGGCCGAAGGAATCCTTGTAGCCCCGCTCGTTCGGCGGCAACAGGAAGTCCGTGTAGGCGCGCTGCTGCAGCCGGTCCACGCTGAAGCCCGCCTCCATGGTGACGGGCTGGCCGAACACCACGTTCTGCCGGTACAGCGACTCCACGCGCAGGCCGGCCTCGTCGTCCACGCCGATCGACCCGGTGAAACGCTTGGGCGGCGCTTCCACTACCCGCACCTGCACGGGCAAGGTCACCTCGCCGTTCGAATCGTAGGCGGGCGGCGGCGGCGGCATGGCGCCGGACACGGAGGGATCGCCCGCCGGCGTGGAAGCGGCCAGGTCCGTGGACCCCGGCGCCCGCGCCCGGTCGGCATTGGGCGCGGGCGCCGGCTGCGCGTTGCCCGGCTGCTCCAGCGACACGAAGGCACCGCGGAAGAAAGCGGTGGATTGCAGGTCCTGCTGCCAGGTGTCCAGCTTGTTCTGGTCATAGGCGGCGCCCGGCGAGTAACGCACATAGCGCTCGACCAGCTTCTCCGGCACCCGCTTCAGGCCTTCGGTGGTGAGTTCCCCCATGCGGACCTGGGGGCCGCTGTCTATCGTGACGCGCAAGGCGGCCGACGCCGCGTCGGCCTCGATTTCGGCCTCCGACGCGGTCATGCGCGCCAGCATGAAGTCACGCGAAGATACCGCGTCCAGCAGATTCGACTTGGCCTTGTTCCAGTCGCTGTTGATGAAGGGCTGCCCCGTCTTGAGCTGCCAGTCGTCGCGCAGCTTCTGCACCCGCGGGGCGAACTCGGGCCGGGTGATGCGGCCGGTGAACTTGAGGTCCACGGACGAGATGGTGGTGCGCTTGCCGGAAACGATGCCGATGTCCCAGGTTTCCCCGCCGATATCGGTGCCGGCCTCTAGCGTGACGGTGGGCGAAAAATAGCCTTGGGTGGCCAGGGCCGCCAGCGTCGCGTCGCGCGCGCGCCGGCGCAGGCGGTTGATTTCACCGCCGTCCTGGTCCTCCGCCAGCCGCGCAATCGCATCGACGGCCTCGGTAATCGCCTGCAAGGCGGCCGGCGGCACGCCGCCGGGATCCACGATGATTTCCGGGCGTTTGGCCAATGCCTCGCCCGTCATCATGAAAAGTCCTGCCAAGAAGGCGCGGGCTGCCCACCGCATGCTTCAGGTCGGTTGCTGCACGACGATGGACGGAAACTTGCCGGCCATGTCGCGGGGGAGCGCGGCGACACCAGCCGCCAGTTTCCTGGCGATGCCGCGGTACAGCGCCGCGGCCTCGCTGCCCGGGTCCGACACCACGGTCGGCGCGCCCGTATCCGTCTGTTCGCGGATCGCCAGGGTCAGCGGCAGGCTTCCCAGCCAGGGCGTGTGATACTGCTCGGCCATGCGCTGGCCGCCGCCTTCCCCGAAAATGTGCTCGGCGTGCCCGCACTGCGAGCAGATGTGGATGGCCATGTTTTCGACGACGCCAAGGATCGGCACTTCGACCTTCTGGAACATGCGCAAGCCCTTGCGCGCGTCCGCCAGGGCCAGGTCCTGCGGCGTGGTGACGATGACGGCGCCCACGACCGGTACCTTCTGCGCCAGGGTCAGGGCCACGTCGCCCGTGCCCGGCGGCATGTCGACGATCAGGTAGTCGAGATCCTGCCAGTTGGTCTGGCGCAGCAGCTGTTCCAGGGCCTGCGTCACCATTGGGCCGCGCCAGATGGCGGGCGAATCGGCGTCGATCAGGAAACCGATGGAATTGGCCTGCAGGCCGTGGCCCGTCAGCGGCTCCATGGTTTTGTTGTCGCGGCTCTCGGGACGGCCCGAGATGCCCAGCATGGTCGGCACGCTGGGACCGTAGATGTCGGCGTCCAGCAGGCCGACCTTGGCCCCTTCCGCCGCCAGGGCCAGGGCCAGGTTCACCGCCGTGGTGCTCTTGCCCACGCCGCCCTTGCCGGAAGCCACCGCAATAATGTTGCGCACGTTGGGCAGCGGCTTCAGCCCCTTCTGCACCGCGTGGGCCGCCACCTTCCAGGTGACGGAGACCTGCGCGCCCTGCACGCCGGCGGCGGCGAGCGCCGCCTCGGCGATTTCGCGCACCGAGTCCTTGGCGCGCTCGGCGGGATAACCCAGTTCCAGCGACACCGCGACGCGGCCGCCGTCCAGCTGAATGTCACGATCTTTTACAGAAACGCCCAAATCCAAACCGGTATTCGGGTCTTGCGCGGCACGCAGCGCGGCGCGGATGTGTTCTATCGTTATACTCATATCACTGTGGTTCCGTAGGCGGCGCGGCTTCTGCGCGCCGCCATCCCCTAAAGGATAGCGGATACCCGGGAACCTTTCGCTGCGTTTTGCATCCCAACTTCATGACCAACACACTTATCCGCTTCTTTCGTGCCGTCCTATTCGCCGCCCTGGCCTTGATCGGCATGGCGATGGCGCTGGTGTTCATGCTTTCCACGGCCATCGCCGTGGCGATCCTGTACGTGGTCGCCAAGGTGCGCGGCAAGCCTTTCGGCGTCCGCGCCTATTGGAGCCAGCGCCAGGGCGCCCGCCCCGGCCCGTTCCAGTCGGCCGCAGCCCCGTTCGCCGCGCAGCCGCGCGGCGACGTGATCGACGTCGAAGCCCGCGAAATCCGCTGACGGCGGCTTTCCCGATGCCCGCGGCGCCGTGCGGGCCGCGGTTTCATGCGTCCGCCAGGCGGCATCGCCGCCGCTCCCGCTATCCTCCGCCCCTCCTGAACCCCGCCTGATCCGCCCCCTGCGGCAGGCGCGCCGCGCCGTGGATGGGCCCGTCCCCGGCGCCCCGCCAGGCAAGTCTCCGCCGTTGCCCTAAAATGGCCGGCCAACTCCCTTTTCCCTCAACCTCCATCGACAACCATGTCTCGCACCCTTTTTGTCACCACTGCGCTGCCTTACGCCAACGGATCTTTCCACATCGGCCACATCATGGAGTACATCCAGGCCGATATCTGGGTTCGTTCGATGCGAATGGCGGGCCACACGGTGCACTTCGTGGGTGCGGATGACGCGCACGGCGCGCCCATCATGCTGAAGGCGGAAAAGGAAGGCATCACGCCTCAGGCGCTGGTGGCCCGCTACGCCGCGGAACGCCCGCAGTACCTGGACGGCTTCCACATCCGTTTCGACCACTGGCATTCCACGGACTCCGCCGAGAACGTCGCGCTGTCGCACGACATCTACCGCGCGCTGAAGGCCCAGGGCCTGATCGAGACCCGCTCCATCGAGCAGTTCTACGACCCGGTCAAGGGCATGTTCCTGGCCGATCGCTACATCAAGGGCGAATGCCCCAAGTGCCACGCCAAGGACCAGTACGGCGATTCCTGCGAGGTCTGCGGCGCGGTCTACGCGCCCACGGATCTGATCAACCCGTACTCGGCCCTGACCGGCGCCACGCCGGTGCTGAAATCGTCGGACCACTTTTTCTTCAAGCTGTCCGATCCGCGCTGCGTGGAGTTCCTCCAGCAATGGACCACCGGATCGAACGCCGCCGGCGGCAAGCACCTGCAGCCCGAAATGCTGGCCAAGACGCGTGAATGGCTGGGCGCCGACGACGGCGAGGCCAAGCTGGGCGACTGGGACATTTCCCGCGACGCCCCCTATTTCGGCATCGAGATCCCGGACGCGCCAGGCAAGTATTTCTACGTATGGCTGGACGCGCCGGTGGGCTACCTGGCTTCGCTGAAGTCGTATTGCGCGCTCAAGGGCCTGGATTTCGACGCGCTGCTCGACCCCGAAGGCAGCACGGAACAGGTCCATTTCATCGGCAAGGACATCGTCTACTTCCACGCGCTGTTCTGGCCCGCGATGCTGAAGTTCGCCGGCCGCAAGACGCCGGACGCCGTGAACGTGCATGGCTTCATCACCGTCAGCGGCGAAAAGATGTCCAAGAGCCGCGGCACCGGCATTTCGCCGCTGCGCTACCTCGAACTCGGCATGAACGCCGAATGGATGCGCTACTACATCGCCGCCAAGCTGAACGCGCGGGTCGAAGACATGGACTTCAACCCCGATGACTTCATCGCCCGCGTCAACAGCGACCTTGTCGGCAAGTACGTCAATATCGCCAGCCGGGCCGCCAGCTTCATCACCAAGCATTTCGACGGCGCCCTGGCCTATTCGGGCGACACCGCCGCGCTGGCCGCGGAATACGCCGAACAGGCGGAATCCATCCGCGCCGCATTCGAGGCCCGCGAGTACAACCGCGCCATCCGCGAGATCATGGCCTACGCCGACCGCATCAACCAGGCATTCGACACGGCCCAGCCGTGGATCCTGGCCAAGGGCATCGCCACGGCCGGCGACGAGCAGAAGGCCGCGCTGCAGGACATCTGCTCGCGCTCGCTGGCTGGCTTCAAGGCCCTGTCCGTCATGCTGGCGCCGGTGCTGCCGGCCCTGGCCGAACGCGTGGCGCTGGAGCTTTTCGGCGCGCCGGGCCCATTTACGTGGGCCGACGCCTCGGTGCTGCCGCAGCGCGTGGCGCCGTTCAAGCACCTGATGCAGCGGGTCGAACCGCAGATGCTGGAAGACCTGTTCGAGCCGCCCGCCGCCCCCGCGGTGGTGCCCGGCGGCGAACCCATCGCCGAAACCATCTCCATCGACGACTTCGCCCGCGTCGACCTGCGGATCGCGCAGATCGTCAACTGCGAGCACGTGGAGGGTTCGACCAAGCTGCTGCGCCTTACTCTGGACGTGGGCGAAGGCCGCCATCGCAACGTGTTCTCCGGCATCAAGTCGGCCTACCAGCCCGAAGACCTGATCGGCAAGCTGACCGTCATGGTGGCCAACCTGGCCCCGCGCAAGATGAAGTTCGGCGTGTCGGAAGGCATGGTGCTGGCCGCCAGCCACGCGGACGAGTCCGTCGACGCCGGCATCTACGTGCTGGAACCGTTCCCCGGCGCCAAGCCCGGCATGCGCGTACGCTGATCCCGGCTCTGGCCCGTGGAATGCAAAGAGCCCGCCGACAGGCGGGCTCTTTGTCATTGAAGCCCTTGCCTACGCCTTGCTGGGCGCCAGCGCCGGATCCAGCGAGATGCGCTCGTCGAACACGAAGCACTTGCCCTCGTAGCCCGGGCCGCCGGTTTCCTCGAAGTACTTGAGAATGCCGCCATCGAGCTGATAGACGTTCTGGATGCCGGCTTCGTTCATGTAGATGGCCGCCTTTTCGCAACGGATGCCGCCGGTGCAGAAGCTGACCACGGTCTTGCCCTCGAGTTCGGCGCGATGCGCCTGCACCGCCTCGGGGAACTGCGTAAAGCGCTCGATGCGCCAGTCGATGGCGTTCTTGAACGTGCCCTCATCCACCTCGAACGCGTTGCGCGTGTCGAGCATGACCACCGGCCGTCCCGCGTCGTCCACGCCCTGCTCCAGCCAGCGCGCCAGGGTATGCGCGTCCACGCCCGGCGCCCTGCCCGCCTCTGGGCGGATGGCCGGATGGTTCATGCGGATGATCTCTCGCTTGATCTTCACCAGCAGCTTGCGGAACGGCACGGCGGCGCTGCGGCTGAACTTCACTTCGAGGTCCGCGAAGCGCGCATCGGCGCGCAGGAACCGCAAAAAGGCTTCGATGCCTTCCGCCGAACCGGCCAAAAACAGATTGATGCCCTCTTCGGCCAACAGGATCGTGCCCTTGAGCGCGGCCCGGGCCGCCTCGTCCAGCAGTCTCTGGCGCAGTTCGGGCAGGCTGTCCAGGGAAACGAATTTGTAGGCGGCGATATTGACGACGGAAGTCATGGAAAAGCGGGGAAGACAGGCGGCGAAACCCGTAATAGTAATCGCTGGCCGGCCCTCGCCGCCTCGGCCGCCCCCAGCCCCCGCTCAACGGGAAACGATTTCCTGCTCGACCACCGCGTCCAGCACCCACCGCAAGGACGAGGCGCCGGCCGGCGGATTCGGGTCCTGGACCTCGACCACGCGCAGGCGGTAACGGATACCGGGCTGGAAATGGAACCCGGTGATCTGCCCATGCCAGAGCTGCCAGGGCTGGGCGGCGCTGTCCCGCACCTGGTAACACAGGGCGCGGCCCGCTCCGTCGCTGCACGGCGCCTGCTGCGAATCCACATAGACCAGCTTGGTCGGCCCCTGCTGGCCGCCGGCGATGGGATCGGTCCGACGGCCGAAGTCCAGCGTGTCTCCCGAAGCGAGGATCCAGGTCATGCGCTGCGGATTATTGGTGTTGTCCACGGAACTGGCCGTGATGCGCGTCATCCCCGCCAGGAAGTCCTGCTCCAGCTTCATGCTGGCGGGCGCGCAAGCCATCATGGTCGCCACGGGATGATCCCGCACGATCAGCAGGCCGTTGGCGATCGTATAGGAGGCGCGGTATTGGTTACAGCCGCCGAAACCCGCGATGCGCGGCGCGCCCTGGTCGTGGATGAAGCTGACCGTGAGCGGGCGCGACTGCGTGGAGGGGTGCGGCACCGGCCGCAAGGCGCCGCCCGGTTTCGTCCAGCGCGCCAGGTCCCAGCGGGTCTGCGCCAGGAAGTCCGATGCCGAGGCGGGCTGGTAGCGGGGATCCTGGCCGCCCGCGTGCCTGGACGGCGAGGAGCACGCGGCCAGGCCGATGGACAGCAGGCACGGCGCCAGCCAGCGCAGGGAAGTCGAGCGGGGCATAGAGGTCTCCTGGCCGCTTACGGCGTCGGCGGGTCCTGGCGCCGCGCGAACTCCAGCACGTCGCCGCCGCGCAGGTTGAAGGTCAGGTGACGCGGCGCTCCGCCGTTATCCAGCGTGAACGTGTCGATGACGGTCAGGCCGCGCAGGTAATCGGCTTCCAGGCGCGCGCGCTCGGGCGATGCGCAGGCCATGCGCGTCATGGCGGGCGCGTCGATGTAAAGCTTGCCGCCTTCCAGCTTGTACGACCCCATGTAGCGATTGCACCCCGCGAACCCATTGACGCGATACTGCTTGCCCTGCGCCAGGAAGGTCAGGCGCACGGGTTCGCCGTTGTCGCCATGGGGAATATCGCGCAGCGCGCCGCCGGGCTGCGCCCAGCGCACCAGTTCCCAACTGGTCTGCGCCAGCGAGTCCGCGCTGCTGGCGGCATTGGCCGCGGCCGCGCCTTGCGGCCGCGCGCCGCCGGTGGATCCGGCGCAGCCCGCCAATACCGCCGCCAGAAGGCTCAGGCAAAGCAGCCGGCAACGCGTAGACATCAGAGTAGGCATGAACGGGCTCCAAAGAATTGCATACCCCAACTGTAACCGCCCTTGGGGCGAGACAGCCGTCGTCTCCGCCCAACAGCCGTATCCAAAAGCAGCACGGCCGGCCTTGCCGCCTCGCTCCGATGTCGGGCCTTGCTGCATCGTAAGCCGCATGGCGGCGGCCCTGCTCGACGCGCAGAATCAGTACGGGTCCCCCTCCGGCAGGACCTGGCGGCTTCAGGAAATGGGGAGTCGCCCATCCGTACCGCAGGCGCAGCAGCCCCGCTCCCGCAGGGCCAAAAACAATACTCCTGGAGACACGGCGATGGGCTTCTTGAGAACCTTGTTGGCATTATCGGTAGTGCTCGACCACCTGGGCGGCGGCAATGCCGACCATCTGGTCGGCGGCAGGCTGGCGGTGCAGCTGTTCTACGTCATTTCAGGCTTTCTGATTTCCTATGTGCTGACGGCCACCGACCACTACCAGGGCGCAACGGGCAAGTTCTACGCGAACCGCTTCCTGCGCCTCTTCCCCATCTACCTGGCCGTGGCCGCCATGACCCTGCTGGCGCACGTAATCAGCGGCGGGGCATTTTTCCGCTTCTACGACGCCTTGCCCTTCAGCGCGGAACTCTTCCTGATTCTTTCCAATATTTTCATCATGGGCCAGGACTGGCTGATGTTCTTCGGCATCGAGCACTCCGCGCTGGCGTTCACGGGCAGCTTTGCCCGCAGCGAAGTACCGCTGTACCAGGGCCTGCTGGTGCCCCAGGCCTGGACCCTGGGAGTCGAAATGAGCTTCTACCTGGTGGCGCCGTTCGTGCTGCGGTCGCCACGCCGGCTGCTGATCCTGCTGGCCGCCTCGCTCGCGCTGCGCGCGGTGCTGATCGTCGCCGGCATCGGCCGGAGCGATCCCTGGACCTATCGCTTCTTTCCAACGGAGCTGGCGCTGTTCCTGATCGGCTCGCTGTCGCACCAGGTCCTGCTGCCGCGCTACAAGGCCTGGGCCCAGAAGGCGAAGCGCCTGCCCGAGCTGGGCACGGCCGCGCTGTTCGCCTACTGCCTGCTGCACTTCTCGATCGGCATCAACCCCACCGTGCGCGACGGCCTAGCGGTGCTGATCTTCGCCGCGCTGCTGCCGCTGGCCTTCCTGTTCCAATCGCGCCATCGGCTGGACAAGGCGATCGGCGAATTGAGCTATCCGATCTACATCTGCCATTCGCTGGTGATCATGTTCTTCACCTGGCTGTTCGATGAGGTCAACCTGCACCAGCCGATGCTGTTCGCCGCCTTGGTCATAACGGGCTGCATCGGTTTCTCGGCGCTGCTCAACGGGCTGATCGCGGACCCGGTGGAACGCCTGCGCAGCCGTCTGCGCACGGATGCCGGCGGCGCCGACGACAGCGCGCTGGCGCCCTCGGCAAGCGTCCGCCGGCGGCGCCCCGCCGCGGCCCAGCCGCTGGGGTCTATTCGCCGCGTGCCTTGATGTAGGCGGCCAGCACCTGTTCGATCTGGCGCTTTTCCTGCGAACTCAGGCGCGCGTACGTGGCGTAGGAGACGGTTTCAAAAGGCCAGGCGGCCGGCGCGCGCATCTCGCCCGCGCCGTCCTCCGGCGCCGGGTTCAGCATGGGCCCCTCGCCTGCGCTGAGCCACGTGGGATTGACGCGCAGCGCGCGCGTCAGCTTGATGAGGGCATCGCTGGACGGCCGCTGGCGCTGCCCGCTTTCATAGTTGCCGATGGCGCTTTGCGACAGGTTGCTCGCGACCGCCAAGTCCTTTTGAGTCCATCCCTGAAGCATTCTTGCGTTGCGCAGACGATGGCTAAACGTGTCCAATCGATCAACCTGAGGCATTATTAATTCGGATTATTGTTTTTGATTAAAGCATTCCGGCACCGACACCAAATAAACGGACTGCGCCCCAATTTCCAGGCTAATCCGCACATAGCGGCAGCGGTCCGCCGCAAGGCATTCAGGTCCGTGCACGGGCAGGGGCGCCCGCCCGGAGCGCCTATCAAAACCCATGTCTATCATTGACTTATGCCCGACACCCACGTCGGATCGTGCCTGCATCTGCCCGCGCCGGCGGGCGCGGGATATGAAAAACTGCGCAAGTTTAGGCCCTCGATGTATCTGAACTAGAAAATAATGTATCGACCACACTTAAGATGTCGTCGCGCACGAGTTTGAAACACACATTATTTCAAGCGTAATTGCGGCTAAAGATGAGCATGAATGATGCAAATCGCTACGCGAAAATTCTCGGACTGCGCAAGCCTTGGCAGGTGCTGAACGTGACGTGCGACTGAAGGCCCATGGCTACCGAAACAAGAACCGGTTCGTGCAGGGCATCCTATTCCACTACGGCAAATTGGATGTCTCCCATTGACGGTGAGATTCCGCTTCGTCACAACCCTGCTCCCGGCAGCACAGCTGCGCCTGGCGTCATAGGTCTACGTAGCACGGCAACAGATCCTGGTCTACCAGACGCATCTCGATATGATTCGCCAACTCGACGTGGCTGGGATTGTCGAGCGAAAACACCTCATCGGCGACACTGACGATGATGGTACCCGTCTGCTTCTTTCCGGCGGCAGGGACGGGGATCAGCGCCTGGGCCTCCGGCACTTGCTGGGCGGTAATCACTTGCGGGAGGTATAGCACCTTCAAAGGCAGGATATAACTTGGAATCGTCGACCGACTCACCCTGCGAGAACCAGTGTGTCAACCCCTCTGACTTCTGCGCCAGTAGTTGCGTGATGGCGTGCATTCGACGCAGCATCTCCGGGAAATCGCCCGACTGATGCGTTGGATCTTTAAATTGCCGATATGAAGCCGTCGAAATCGATATCAGGTACCCCCACCGCAATGCCCTGCCAACTCCACTCACCACTCCATTGGCAATACTCAGTATCGTAGGCAAATCCTGTTATCCGAGCCTGGTACTCGTAGGCGTTCCAATTCACGCCATGTCGGCGTCTAACGATCCTCCCCAGATCAGGCGGGCACTTCTTACATGGCTCCCCGGGTCTAGGCAAGGCGGGGGCAGTGGGCTTGACTTCGCCATCCTCCCGCGGCGTATCGCCTGGCAGGGCGGCCACGCCGCCCAGTACCGCGCCCGCCGCAGCGCTTGCGGCGGCGCGAGCGAGCGCCGCCGCAATGGCCTCTGCGATCCAACCCGTCTGCTGTTGATGAGTAGCCAGGTATTCCTCTACTTGAGCCGTCACCCTGCTACCCTCGTGCCACAGCCGTTGCGGCCGTGCGAGCGGCGGACTCTAGGCATTCCTGACAGAGCGTCTCACTTTGCGGCGTTGGGCTACCAGCGGGCTCAGGCAATCCCTCTGCCTCGCCGACACGCGCCACCATCTGCGAGGCGATCAATACCGCACCGCATGCGGTGCGCATCCCTTCTACTTAGCCTTCCTGGAAACGTGTCGCTGCCACTGGGGGTCTGATTATTCGAATCCTGGCGTTTCCCATACCCGCACAGATCGGCGAAGAGCCGCATTTTCCATATTTGAGCTTGCGCATCGGTTACCATTAGATACCACAGAAACGTATCTTCACAAAAAAACACGCCCGTGTTTAAATGAAACACGGGCGTGAATTCCGTGCGGCGTCGACGCGCGCATCCGCCGCGAGCCGGCGGCAGCATGGCCGCGCGCCCATTCGAACAACACCGCCGGACGGCTTCGTCCTGGAAGCATCAATGAACAACACGCTGGATGTCATTTTCCTCGGCTACGACAACGCCAGACATGCCAGACTCGCCGACGCCCTGTCCCACCTGGGCTTCAACGTCCGCCACTGCCACGACCTCGCCAAGCTCTACGAGCGATATTTCCACGCCCCCAGCCCCTTGATCGTCCTGGAAGCTCCGCTGCCGGACATCCACAACGCCGCGGTGCGGCTGCGCGCGGCGGACCGCGGCCTGGGCATAGTCGCCATCTCCGCGTTTCCCGACGCCGAGAGCCGCATCCGCACGCTGCTTTGCGGCGCCGACGCCTGCCTGCCCCCGGACGTCACCGGGCTGGAGCTGGCCGCGGCGCTGCAGGCCCTGGTGCGCCGGGCGGCGGTCCAGGAAAGCCCGGACGCGGCATCCGAGGCCTCCCTGGCGGGAGAGTCCTCCCAGGAAACCTGGCGCCTGGCGAACAAGGGCTGGACGCTGGTCAGCCCGGGAGGCCGGACCCTGGGCCTGACCACCGGAGAACGCGACTTTCTTTCCCGGCTGGTGAACTCCCCGGATCGCAAGGTGAGCCGCGAGGCATTTCACGCGGACGGCATGGACGATGCGGATAGCGGCATCACCCGGCGGCGCTTCGTGGATGTCATGATCAGCCGCCTGCGGCGCAAGGCCGCCGCCAAACAGATGGCGCTGCCGATCCGCGCCGTACATGGCTGGGGCTATATGTTCGCCGCGGACATCGCGTTCGACCTGGATTTCCGGGCAATGGGGGATGAGGGGCGGCCAGACTCGCAGGACGACTGGCGCCGCGAGCTGGCGGACGCGTCTTCGTGACGCGGAAGTGGCCCGGCGCGCTGCGGCCAGGCGAAAAAAACGCGGCGCTGCCTCGAAAGGCCAAGACGCCGCGCTAAAACAACACGTGAACCCGGAGTCATCAGCCGGCACTGATGCCTTCTACCTGGCCCACGCGATTCCAACATTCGTGCCTCATACTGCTCACGTACGGCCTGGGCCGTGAACCCGTGCGGGGTCTCTAGTCCCCGCGCAGGCTGCAACGTGATCAACGCAACGACCGGTCCGCCTCGACAAGCCGGCGGGCAGATCGCCCTTATCAGCGGCGATCCTGGCGGATAGCCGCGTGATGCAGGGAGTTTAGGACCTTGGGCAGGTTTCCAGTAATTCTTTGTTGATAGTCTTCTATACATATCCGGTATAGGAAAGCCCCTTCATGCGCACCCTCTAAAATGCCGCCAAAGGACCCGCCCATGCCGATCATGCCCGTTCCCCTCACGCACCGCCTGCGGAAATTGCTGGCGCTGTTTCCTCCCAACTGGTGCCTGGCCATCCTGGTGGCGCTGGACGGATACGCCTTCATGCACCCCGTGCTGCGCGAAGTGCGCGCGCGCGAATATTCGTTCTGGCTCGCCGTCGACAACTGGCATGAGGTCGTGCGGGTCGTCGGTCTGCTGGAGATCCCCCGCCTGGTCCTGGGGGTCGGTCTGCAGGTCATCGCGCTGGGCCTGATCCTGAAGGCCCGCATCGCCTGGGCGTTCTCGCTCGTGCTGCTGATCGGCATCGGCACGTTCGCGATACTGGACGACCACGGCCGCGCCGGCCTGGGCATTTATACGCTGGTCCTCGTCATTGCGCTGGTCGCGTATTGGCGGCGCTTCGACCGCGCCAGCGTCACGGCCGGTTCGCTGTTCGCCGTGGTCAGCATGCTGTCTCTGCTGATCTACGCGGTCTTCGGCACGCTCTACCTGGGCAGTGAATTCAACCCTCCGATCCAGGATGCCGGCACGGCCTTCTATTTCTCCATCGTGTCCATGTCCACCGTGGGCTATGGCGATATCACGCCCCACACGGGCACCGCCCGCCTGTTCACGGCGTCGATTATCATCCTGGGCATCACCATATTCGCCACCTCCATCAGCGCGATCGCCGGGCCTGTCATCGGCGGCAATCTGAAACGGCTGGTCAAAGGCAGGTTTTCCACCGCCATGCGCAAGAACCACATCATCATCGCGGGCGCGACGCCCCTGGCGCTGAGCGTCTACGAAGGGCTGCGCCGCCGCGGCGACGAAGTCACCGTCATCGTGCCCACCGGCGTGCCGCAGGAATACCCCGCGGCTGCCGACCTGATCGAGGGCGACCCATCCAGCGTGGAAGTGCTGCGCAACGCGGGCGTCGCCCGCGCGCGCTATGTGCTGGCGCTGCGCGACGACGACGCCGAGAACGCGTTCATCGTGCTGGCCGCGAAGGAAGCGACGGGCGACACGGGCGCCAAGACAGTAGCGCTGGTCAACACGAGCAAACACCTGGAAAAGATCCGTCGCGTGCAACCCGACCTGGTGTTCTCGGTGCAGTTGCTGGGCGCGGAACTGCTGGCGCGCACGATCAGCGGCGAGCCCATGGACAGCCAGAGCATCACCGACCTGTTCTTCACCAAGGCCGCTCCTGGCGGCAAGGCAGCCTGAGTCCCTCTAGGCGGCGGCGTCCGGCTGCGCGCCCCCGGCGTACCAGCGCACGAACTCCACGGAAGGCATGGGCCGCGCGAAGAAATAACCCTGGACGAAGGCGACTCCGCGCGCCTTCAGGTAGTCGAACTGGTACTGGACCTCCACGCCTTCGGCGACCACCGCCAGCCCCAGGCGGCTCGCCAGGGTAATGATCGCGTCCAGCACCGGCGCCTCTCCTCCCGCCGGTTCGATGGCCTGCACGAAACCCTTGTCGATTTTCAGGTAGTCGACCGGGAATTTCTGCAGATACGAGAGCGAGCAGTGGCCCGTCCCAAAGTCGTCGATGGCGACCCGCAGGCCCTCGGCGCGCAAGGCGTCGATATTGCGCCGCGCCTGGCCGTTGTCCGAGATCAGGCTGTGCTCCGTGATCTCGAGCACGACCAGCGGGCGGCGCGCCGCAACGTTCGCGACGAACGCCTGGATGTCGGCCACCAGCCCGGCGCTGGACAGATGCTCGGCCGCCACGTTCACGCCAATATGGAAGTCCGCAGGCGTGGCCCAGGTCCGCGCATCGCGCTCGATCAGCATCAGCAGGTGGCGGGTTAGGGCGATGATCATGCCGTCCGCTTCGGCCGCCGCGATGAAGACATCCGGGCGCACCGGGCCCGAGCCCGGGCGTTCCCACCGCATCAGCGCCTCGACGCCTTCGCACCGGCCGCTCGCCAGGCTGTATATCGGTTGATAGTGCACATGGAACTCGCCCGCCCGCATGGCCCGGCGCAACTGCTCCTTGAACGATTGCCGATTGGCTTGCAGCCGGTAGGCGCCCAGGGCAAGGCCCGCACCGATCAGCAGCGCTACCGGCAAATACGTCAGCATGGACTGCGACCATGCCTGCACGAGCGCCTCGGCCGGGGCCATGACGTTGACGGTCAGGGCCGCTCCGCCGGGTTCGTCGGCGGTTTCCTGGTACAGAGGCACCACGTGGCTCGCCGGGCGGCCCCAGGACTCGCTGCGGATCGGGGCGCCCTTGCCCACGATGAGTTCCAGCTGAAAGTCGCCCATGGTGGCGACCGCATCCAGCAGGTCCTGCACGTAGCGGCCGTCCACCTCGACAATGCCGCCGTATCCGTCCGGCCGGGACTTGCCCAGCAGGACGGCCGGACGGTCGGGCGCCAGGGGCGTACCCGCGACCGTGCGCGGCCAGCTGTCCGGCGAGATGCGCACGGGCCATCTGCTGAAATCGTCGATCGAGGCGTCCACCTCGCCCAGAGCGGACGAGCAATAGACGCGGCTGTTGCGCGCCAGGGCCAGGGACCGGAAGTAAGGATTGAGCGCGCCCCAGCGTTGCAGGTCGGGCAGCAGGTCGGGGCATGCCCCGGGCGCCAGCGCCGCCACCCGCTCCAGCATGTCCCGGGACTGGGCGAAAATCCTCTCCGCCTGGACCCGCACGATGCGGGCCGCGATCCCGGCTTCCTGCCGCTGGGCATTGTTCGCGTACAGCCACGTCCACCCGGCGCAGACGAGAAGGGGAAGCACCAAGGCCAGCGCCACTGGCAGATAACGCCAGGACGGTGCGCCGACCGTCATTCCCGAAGTAGGCATATCGCCTCGCCGCATAGTTGTCCGTGACTGTCGCAGGCCCAGCCTGGATAGGACACTATGACGCACGCAACGTCAAGAAGGATGAACCGGGCCGGCCGCGGCGGGTGGCGGCCCCGCCGGCGCGGCCGGCGGGCGCAACAGCTCGCAGATCAGCGCCACGTGCGCCAGGCGGCGCTCCGGCAGGTCGATGCGTTCGCCCGCGCCGAGCAGCGCGGACATGACGAGCGTGTGGACGATGGGCGAGAGCAGCAGCCATGGATGGTGCCGCGCCACGCATTCGCCGCAAAGGCCGCGGTCGCGCGCGCGCTCCAGCAGCCTCGCGATGTCGGCCTGGTGGGCCGCCGCCGTGTCGTTGCGCCAGCGCGCGGCCAGATGCGGCACGCGGCCGCTTTCCGCCAGCAACAGGCGCAGGGTGCTGACCATGGCGGGATTGCCCAGGCTGACGTAGAGATGATTGACGATGCGCTCGGCCAGATGGCGCGGCGTCGCGGCTCCGTCCACGACGGCCTCGACGTCCAGCCTCGAAGGACTCAGGTGGCGCGCCAGCAGGGCCTCGAAGACGGCCTCCTTGCTATCGAAATGCGCGTACAGCCCCCCCTTGGACAGCCCGGCGCGCAACGCGATGTCGTCCATCCTGGCGCCGGCGTAGCCGGCTTGCGAGAACTCCTGCAGCGCGGCGTCGAGGATCTGCCCGACCCGCACGGCCTGCGGAAGACGACGGCGCTGCGTGTTCATCCTGCTGTTCCCTCCATGCATGCGATTCATTAAAAACCGACTGGTCAGTCGCTAGCTTGATCCAGGTCAAGGAATGCGCGGGCAAGGCTCGGCACAATACTGGCATGACCTCGGTGTCGGGTCCGTCCCGGAGGCGGCGCCACAAGCCCGCCAATCCCGGAACGGTCCCCGGCGCCCCCTGCGCTGGAGAGACCTCGCATGACACGCCGCCCGCTTCCGGCCACGATCGCCACGCGCCTCGTCCCTGCGGCCCTGCTGACACTGCTGGCCAGCGGCTGCGTTTCGCTGGCGCCCGACTACGAGCGCCCCGCCCTGCCCGTGCCCGCAACGTATGCCGCCGGCCCCGAAACCCCGGCCGCCGCGGCCGCCGCCGATATCGCCTGGCAGGCCTATTTCCCCGACCCGGTGCTGCAAGGGCTCATCGCCACCGCCCTGGACAACAACCGCGACCTGCGCAATGCGCTGCTGCGCGTGGAAGAAGCGCGCGCGCTGTATGGCATTCAGCGCGCAGACCAGTACCCCACGATCGGCGCGCAGGCCGACGGCGCCCGCTCGCGCGTGCCGGGCGACCTGAATCTCACCGGACAGCCGCAGATCTCCAGCCAATACCAGGTCGGGCTGGGCATGGCCAGCTGGGAACTCGACTTCTGGGGCCGCGTGCGCAACCTGAAGGACGCCGCGCTGCAGAACTACCTGGCTTCCGACGCGGCCGCCAGGGCGGCGACGCTGAGCCTGATCGCGGAAGTGGCGGACAGCTACCTGTCGCTGCGCGAACTGGACGAACGTCTGGCGCTGACCCGCGAGACCATCGCCTCGCGCGAGGAGTCCCTGCGCATCTTTCGCCGCCGCTACGAAGTGGGCTCCATCTCCAAGCTGGACCTCACCCAGGTCGAAACGCTGTGGCAGCAGGCCAAGGCGCTGGGCGCGGACCTGGAACAGGCCCGCGCCGAACAGGCCCATGCGCTGGCGCTGCTGCTGGGCGCGCCGCTGGACCTGCCCTCGCTGCCGGCCCGCCTGGACGACAGCGCCGTCATGCGGGATCTGCCCCCGGGCCTGCCGTCCGAGTTGCTGGTCAACCGCCCCGACATCGTCGCGGCCGAACACCGGTTGAAGGCCTCGAACGCCAATATCGGCGCGGCCCGCGCCGCGTTCCTGCCCAGCATCACCCTGACCGGCGCGTTCGGCACCGCCAGCGCCGAGCTGGACGGCCTGTTCGCCGGCGGCAGCCGCGCGTGGAATTTCGCGCCCAGCATCAGCCTGCCGATCTTCGACGCAGGACGCCGCAGCGCGACGGTGGACCTGGCCGAGGCGCGTCGCGACCAGGCGGTGGCCAGCTATGAACAGACGATACAGACGGCCTTCAAGGACGTGTCCGACGCCCTGTCCGCCCGCCGCTGGCTGGCAGAGCAAGTCGAGGTGCTCCGCGCCACGGTGGACGCGCAGAGCGAGCGCGCCCGCCTGGCCCAATTACGCTACGACCACGGCGCGTCGCCCTACCTGGAAGTGCTGGATGCCCAGCGCGACCTGCTTGCCGCCCAGCAAAAGCTTGCGCAGACACGCCGCGCGCTCCTATCCAGCAGGGTGAGGCTGTATGCCGCGCTGGGCGGAGGCACGCAAGCCGCCGCCCCGGCCCAGGCGGCCTCCGGCCTGCGCAACGCCGGCTCCAGATAACCGCGAACCTAGGACTCCCCCATGCGCCTGCCCTCCCGAAAACTGGTCCCCGTCCTGATCGTCCTGGCCGTCGCCGCCGCCGGCTACTATGGCTGGCGGATGCTCTCGGACACCGGTCCGGGCGAGGGTTTCATCAGCGGCAACGGCCGTATCGAAGCCACGGAAATCGACGTCGCCGCCAAATTGGCCGGCCGCGTGCAGGAAGTGCTCGCCGTCGAGGGCGATTTCGTCAGCGCGGGGCAGCCCCTGGCGCGCATGCAGGTGGACACGCTCCAGGCGCAGCGCGAAGAGGCCCGCGCCCAGCACCAGCAGGCCGTCAATGCCGCGGCCAGCGCCCGCGCGCAGGTCGTGCAACGCGAAAGCGACAAGCTGGCCGCCGAGGCCGTCGTGGTGCAGCGGGAAAGCGAGCTGGACGCTTCGCGGCGCCGCCTGGCGCGTTCTGAGGCCCTGTCCAAGGAAGGCGCGTCGTCCATCCAGGAGCTGGACGACGACCGCGCGCGCGTGCGCAGCGCGCAGGCCGCCGTGCATGCCTCGCGCGCCCAGGTGAACGCGGCCCAGGCCGCCATCGACGCCGCGCGCGCCGCCCAGGTCGGCGCCGAATCCGCCGTCACCGCGGCGCAGGCCACCATCGCGCGCATCGAGGCCGACATCGCCGACAGCGAACTGCGCGCCCCCCGCGATGGCCGCGTGCAGTATCGCGTCGCGCAACCGGGGGAGGTCCTGGGCGCGGGCGGCAAGGTGCTGAACATGGTGGACCTGTCCGACGTGTACATGACGTTCTTCCTGCCGGAGCAGGCCGCGGGCCGCGTGGCCATGGGCCAGGACGTGCGCATCATCCTCGACGCCGCGCCGCAGTACGTCATTCCCGCCAAGGTGTCCTTCGTGGCCAGCACCGCGCAATTCACGCCCAAGACGGTGGAAACGGCCAGCGAACGGCAGAAGCTGATGTTCCGCGTCAAGGCCCAGATCAGCCCCGAGCTGCTGCAGCGGCACCTGAAGCAGGTCAAGACCGGCCTGCCGGGCGTGGCCTGGCTCAAGCTGGACGCCGACGCCCAATGGCCCGCCAATCTGGAAGTCAGGGTGCCGTGATGGCCCGCGCGGACACCGCCCCCGTCGTCACGCTGTCGGGCGTGAGCCTGCGCTACGGCGTAACGGTCGCGCTGGACGGCATCACGCTCGACGTTCCCGCCGGCCGCATGGTGGGGCTGATCGGCCCCGACGGCGTGGGCAAGTCCAGCCTGCTGGCCCTGGTGGCCGGCGCCCGCAAGGTGCAGGAAGGCAGGATCGAGGTTCTGGGCGGCGACATGGCCAGCCGCCGGCACCGCGACGCGGTGTGCCCGCGCATCGCCTACATGCCGCAGGGCCTGGGCAAGAACCTGTACCCCACGCTGTCGGTCGAGGAGAACCTGCAGTTCTTCGGACGCCTGTTCGGCCATGACGAGGCCGAACGCCGCCGCCGCATCGACAGCCTGACGCGCAGCACGGGCATGTCGGCGTTCCTGTCGCGGCCCGCCGGCAAGCTTTCCGGCGGCATGAAGCAGAAGCTCGGCCTGTGCTGCGCCCTGATCCACGATCCCGACCTGCTCATCCTCGACGAGCCCACTACCGGCGTCGACCCGCTCGCGCGCGCGCAGTTCTGGGATCTGATCAACCAGATACGCCGCGAACGCCGCGGCATGAGCGTCATCGTGGCCACGGCCTATATGGACGAGGCGCAGCGCTTCGACTGGCTCATCGCCATGGACGAAGGCCGGGTGCTGGCCACCGGCACCCCCGCGGAACTCGAACGGCGCACGGGAGCGGACTCGCTGGAGGCGGCGTTCATCGCGCTGCTGCCCGAGGCCAAGCGGCGCGGCCACAAGCCCGTGGAGATCGTGCCGCTGGAGGTGGGCGACGACGCCGAAATCGCCATCGAGGCGCGCGACCTCACCATGAGATTCGGCGATTTCGTCGCGGTGGACCACGTCAATTTCCGCATCCGCAAAGGCGAGATATTCGGGTTCCTGGGCTCCAACGGCTGCGGCAAGTCCACCACCATGAAAATGCTGACCGGCCTGCTGCCGGCCAGCGAGGGCCAGGCCTGGCTGTTCGGCGCGGAGGTCGATCCGAAGAACATCGATACCCGCCGCCGCGTGGGATACATGTCACAGTCGTTCTCGCTGTATGGCGAACTGACCGTAAGGCAGAACCTGGTACTGCATGCGCGCCTCTTCCACGTGCCGGAATCCGAGATTCCGGCGCGCGTGGACGAGATGGTCTCCCGCTTCGACCTGGGCGAGGTGCTGGACACCTTGCCCGAGAACCTGCCCATGGGCGTGCGCCAGCGCCTGTCGCTGGCGGTGGCCATGGTGCACCGGCCCGAGTTGCTGATCCTGGACGAACCCACGTCGGGCGTGGACCCCGTCGCGCGCGATGCGTTCTGGCGGCTGCTCATCGCGCTGGCGCGCCAGGACCAGGTCACCATTTTCATCTCCACGCACTTCATGAACGAGGCGCAGCGCTGCGACCGCATGTCGCTGATGCACGCGGGCAAGGTCCTGGTCAGCGCCTCGCCCGACGAGATCACCCGCATGCGCGGCGCGAAGACCCTGGAAGAGGCGTTCATCGCCTACCTGATCGACGCCGGCGCGGGCACCGCGCCGGACGAAGAGGCCGGCGGCGAAGCCGCCCCCGCGGATACCGGCGGCTCCGGGCCGTCCGAACGCCATGGTTTCAGCCTGCAGCGCATGTTGAGCTATATGTGGCGCGAATCGCTGGAGCTGCGCCGCGACCCGGTGCGCGCGACGCTGGCGCTTGCCGGATCGCTCCTGCTGATGTTCGTGATGGGATTCGGCATCAGCATGGATGTGGAGGATCTGCGCTACGCGGTCATGGACCGCGACCAGACCGGGCTGAGCCAGAACTACAGCCTGAATCTCGCCGGATCGCGCTACTTCATCGAACATCCGCCCATCCGGGATTACGCCGACATGGACGCGCGCATGCGCAGCGGGGAATTGTCGCTGGCCATCGAAATCCCGCAGGGCTTCGCCCGCGACGTGCAGCGCGGCGCCAGCGCGCAGATCGGCGTCTGGATCGACGGCGCGATGCCCCAACGCGCCGAAACCATCCGCGGCTACGTGATGGGCATGCACCAGGGCTGGCTGATGCAACAGGCGCGCGAACGGCTGGGCGCCAGCGCCACGCTGCCGGTCGGCATCGAAACGCGCTTCCGCTACAACCCCGACGTGCGCAGCCTGCCCGCCATGGTGCCCGCCGTGATTCCCCTGCTGCTGCTCATGATGCCCGCGATGCTGACCGCGCTGGCGGTGGTGCGTGAAAAGGAGCTGGGATCCATCATCAATCTGTATGTCACGCCGGTGACGCGGCTGGAGTTCCTGCTCGGCAAGCAGGCGCCCTACGTGGCGCTGGCCATGCTGAACTTCCTCCTGATGACCCTGCTGGCCGTGACCTTGTTCGGCGTCCCGATCACTGGGAGCTTTCCCACGCTGCTCGTGGCCGCGCTGATCTACAACGTGGTGGCTACCGCGATCGGGCTGCTTGCCTCCACCTTTACCCGCAGCCAGATCGCGGCGCTGTTCTTCACCATGATCGGCACGCTGGTGCCCGCGGTGCAGTTCGCGGGGCTGCTGAACCCCGTCTCGTCGCTGGAGGGCGCCGGGCGGCTGATCGGCCAGATCTATCCCGCCACTCACATGCTCACCATCAGCCGCGGGATATTCAGCAAGGCCCTGGATTTCTCGAACCTGCAAGGCTCGTTCTGGCCCTTGCTGGCCGCGATCCCCATCGTTCTCGGCGCCTCGGCGCTCCTGCTGAAGAAACAGGAGAGCTGACATGCGGCACCTGGCGAACATCTACCGGCTGGGCGTGAAGGAGCTGTGGAGCCTGGCGCGCGATCCGATGATGCTGATCCTGATCTTCGTGTCGTTCACGCTGATGATCTACACGGCGGCCACCGCCGTGCCCGAAACGTTGCACAACGCGCCCATCGCCGTAGTGGACGAAGACGTCTCGCCCCTGTCGGCGCGCATCGTCTCGGCCTTCTATCCGCCGCACTTCACGCCCCCGAACCTGATCACTTCCGCCGAAGCCGACGCCGGCATGGACGCGGGGCGCTACACCTTCTCGGTGGGCATCCCCCCCGATTTCCAGCGCGACGTGCTGGCGGGCCGGCCGGCGGAAATCCAGCTGAACGTGGACGCGACCCGAATGAGCCAGGCATTCACGGGCAGCAGCTACATCCAGCAGATCATCACCGACGAGATCAACGAATTCGCCAGACGCTACCGCGCGCCGACCGAGCTGCCGGTCGAGCTCGCCGTGCGCATGCGCTTCAATCCCAACCTGACGCAGGCATGGTTCGGCGCGCTGATGGAGATCATCAACAACGTCACGATGCTATCCATCATCCTGACGGGCGCGGCGCTGATCCGCGAGCGCGAACATGGCACGATCGAACACCTGCTGGTCATGCCGGTGACGCCCACCGAAATCATGGTCGCCAAGGTCTGGTCGATGGGGCTGGTCGTGTTGGCGTCGGCCGGGCTATCGTTGACTTTCGTGGTGCGCGGCCTATTGCATGTCCCGATCGAAGGATCGGTGGCGCTTTTCCTCGCCGGCGCGGCGTTGCACCTGTTCGCAACGACGTCGATGGGCATCTTCATGGCCACGCTCGCGCGCAGTATGCCGCAGTTCGGCATGCTGCTGGTGCTCGTGCTGCTGCCCCTGCAGATGCTGTCGGGCGGCACCACGCCGCGCGAAAGCATGCCGCAGTTCGTGCAGGACATCATGCTGGCCGCTCCTACCACTCATTTCGTGGAACTCGGCCAGGCCATTCTCTACCGCGGCGCGGGAATCGGTGTCGTATGGCAACCGTTCCTGGCGCTGGCGCTGATAGGTTCGATCCTGTTCGCGTTCTCCCTGGCCCGCTTTCGCAAGACCCTCAGCCAGATGGCGTGAGGCCGTGCATTCGTTGCCCCTTACTACTCTTTAAAAGGACGGATGATGAAGAAAACTACTGCCTCCATGCCCCAGGGCCTCGCGGGCGCCAACGCCGCCTATTGCCAGCGCATGGCCGAGCTTGCGCAAGAAAGCCAGCAGCGCTGGATCGAGCTGGGCCGGCGCCTGGCGGACGATGGCGCCGCGCGGTATCTGTCCACGCTGGGGCCCCTGAAACAATCCGGCTCCTGGCAGGACATCGCGCCCGCGCTGGGCGAAGCCACCCGCAAGCAGTGGCAATGCCAGCTCGAAGCCAGCCAGGCCATCACGCACGCGCTGCTGGAAGAACAGGCCGCGCTGGCCGCCGGCATCAGCGAAGCCATGACGGGCTGGCTGAAGCAGGCCGCGGGCGGCGGCATCGGCCTGGACGCCACTCCCATGGCGCAGATCTGGACCACCCTGTCCAACCAGATGGCGTCCGCATGCTCGGCCATGCGCGAGGCCAGCCAGCCCGGCGGCCGCCACGGCGGCTGAACTTGCGGCCCGCCTCAGGCCTGCGGCGGGCCGAGTTCCTCCAGCAGGAAATCCACGAATGCCCGCAGCTTCGCCACCATGTAGCGGCGCGAGGGATACACCACGTACACATAGGTTTCCACCGGGGCCCAGTCGGCCAGGACGGCTTGCAGGGCCCCGCTGTCCAGGTCGCCCTGCACGTAGATCCGGGGCACCAGGCTGATGCCGAAGCCCGCGCGCAGCGCGTCGCACACGGCCAGGCTGGAACCGACCTTGTAGCGTCCCCGCACCGGCACGCGCTGGACCTGGCCGTCGCGCTGGAAAGTCCATTCGTCCGCATGCCCCGACAGCGTGAATCTCACGCATTCCATGCCGCGCAGCGCGGCGGGCTCCGCTGGCACGCCGTGCCGCTGGAAATAGGCGGGCGCGGCGCAGAGCACGTGCTCCAGCGTCATCAATTTGCGGGCCACCAGGCTGGAATCCTCCAGCCGGTCGCTGCCCCGTATCGCCAGGTCGTAGCCCTCCTTGACGATATCGACGCGGTGGTCCTCCAGGTTCAGGTCCAGGGACAGCCCGGGGTGGCGTTCCAGGAAGCGCGGAATGGCGGCCGACAGCCGGGTCAGGCTGAGCGACATCGGCGCGCTCACGCGCAAGGTGCCGGTCGGCGCCTGGTGCAGCGGGCCCAGCGACATCTCGGCGTCGTGCAGCTCGTCCAGGATGCGGCCGACCTGTTCGTAGTAGCGCGTGCCCGCTTCCGTCAGGCTCATGCGCCGCGTCGTGCGGTTGAGCAGGCGCGCGGCCAGATGGGCCTCCAGTTCGGCGATGTTCTTGCTGACCGCGGCGGGCGACAACCCCATATGCCGCGACGCCGCCGCAAAGCCGCCCTGCTCGACGACCTGCCGGAAAACCTTGAGCGCGGTGAGATGGTCCATGGATTATTTACCGTGAGCGAATTATCTTGCCATCGGAATGCATATTATCGCTTTGAATAGATTCAATTAGCCTGTCATCCATGGAGTGGCCGGCATCGTCCGGCAACCGAAACCCGTTTCCAAAGGCAGGCAAGCCATGAGCCATCCCCTCACCGACGCCCTCGCGGCGCGCAATTCCGCCAACTTTTTCGACCCGGACCTCCCCGTGGACGACGCCCGCATCCGCGCCCTGATCGGCTGGGCCACGCGGGCGCCCACCGCGTTCAATCTGCAGAACTGGCGCTTCATTGCCGTGCGCACCCCGCAAGGCAAGCAGCGCCTGCGGGAGCTGGCCTGGAACCAGCCCAAGGTGAGCGACGCCGCCGTTACCTTCATCGTGCTGGGCGTGCTGCCCCGGGCGGACTCGCTGCCCGAGCGCCTGCGGCCCTCGGTGGAGGCGGGGTTCATGCCGCCCGGCATGGTGCCGGCCTGGGAAGGCGCGGCCAGCCGCCTCTACACGGACGCCCCCCGGACGCAGCGCGACGAGGCGGTGCGCAGCGCCACTTTCGGCGCTTCCGCGCTGATGCTCGCGGGCCAGGCGGAAGGCCTGTCCGCCAGCCCGATGACGGGATTCGATGCGCCCGGCGTGGCGCAGGCGTTCGGCTTGCGCCAGGACGAAGTGCCGGTCATGCTGGTGGCCATGGGCTACGCCCGCGCGGGAAACTGGCCGCAGAAACCGCGCCGGCCGGTGTCCGAGGTCCTGGAACTGGCCTGAACCCCGCGCAAGGAAGCCCGCCATGAACCGCAGCGCAGACCTGCTCCTCACCGCCCTGGCTCCAGCCATCTGGGGCAGCACCTACGTGGTCACCACCCAACTCCTGCCGCAGGGATACCCGCTGACCGTGGCCATGCTGCGCGCCCTGCCGGCGGGTCTCCTGCTGCTTGCCTGCGTGCGCGCCCTGCCGCAAGGCATCTGGTGGCTGCGCGCTTTCGTCCTGGGCGCGCTGAATTTCTCCGTGTTCTGGGCCCTTCTGTTCGTGGCCGCCTACCGCCTGCCGGGCGGGGTCGCGGCGACGCTGGGCGCCATCCAGCCGCTGGTCGTGATCCTGCTTGCCCGCGCGTTGCTGGGCGCTGCCGTGCGCGGCCTGTCGGTCGTGGCGGCCGTCGCCGGCATCGCGGGGGTCGCGCTGCTGGTGCTGACGCCCAGGGCGGCGCTGGACTCCACCGGCATCGCCGCAGGGCTGGCCAGCGCCGCTTCGATGGCGCTGGGCACGGTCCTGAGCCGCCGCTGGCAGCCGCCGGTCTCGGCGCTGGCGTTCACCTCCTGGCAGTTGACGGCGGGAGGGCTGCTGCTGCTGCCGGCCGCCTGGCTGGCGGAACCCTCCCTGCCCGCGCTCACCGCGCCCAACGTGCTCGGGCTCGCGTACCTGGGCCTCATCGGCGCCGCGCTGACCTATGTGCTGTGGTTCCGCGGCATCGCCCGGCTGGAGCCCTCGGTGGTGTCGTCGCTGGGCTTTCTCAGTCCGGTCACGGCGGTGCTGCTGGGCTGGGGCCTGCTCGGGCAGAGCCTGAGCGCGGCTCAGCTTGCGGGCATGGCGATCGTGGTGGCCAGCGTGTGGCTGAGCCAGCGCGCCCAGCGTCCCGCCGCCATGGCGGCGGCTCCCAGGCCGCTGTAGCCCCTGCGGAGCAGGCGCAGCGCCCATCCGCCTGTGCTGCTTTTTTTGTAACTTGGCGGTCTCCCGGCCATCTGGGACATCGCCGCTTTTCCCTATGGCGCGGGCGAAGATTGCAGCGTTCCATCCAAATCTGATCCGCTTTTTTCTCTTGCTTCTGAATCTGTACTGATACCGGTGGAAACCCTAAGGTCATGGCGTAGGACAAACCCGTCAGGAATACCGCCATGGATAGCGACGCGCTATTGCTCGCCCGAATACAGTTCGGCTTCACCATCTCGTTTCACATCATCTTCCCCGCCATCACCATCGGGCTGGCGAGTTACCTCGCCGTGCTGGAAGGGCTGTGGCTGCGCACGCGCAACACCGTCTACCGCGACCTCTACCATTTCTGGACCAAGATCTTCGCCGTCAACTTCGGCATGGGCGTCGTGTCCGGCCTGGTGATGGCTTATCAGTTCGGCACCAACTGGAGCTTCTTTTCCGACTTCGCGGGCAGCGTGACCGGGCCCCTGCTGGCCTATGAGGTATTGACCGCCTTCTTCCTGGAGGCCGGCTTCCTGGGCGTAATGCTGTTCGGCTGGTCGCGCGTGGGGCCGGGCCTGCACTTCTTCTCGACCGTCATGGTCGCGCTCGGCACGCTGGTGTCGGCGACCTGGATCCTGGCCTCCAATAGCTGGATGCAGACGCCCGCCGGCTACGAAATCCTGGACGGACGGGTCGTGCCCACCGACTGGCTGGCGGTGATCTTCAACCCCTCGTTCCCCTACCGCCTCGCCCACATGGGCATCGCCGCTTTCCTGGCCACCGCCCTGATGGTGGGTTCGTCGGGCGCCTGGCACCTGCTGCGCGGCGACCGCAGTCCGGCCGTGAAGAAGATGTTCGCGATGGCCATGGGCATGCTGCTGCTTGTCGCGCCCCTGCAAGCGGTGGTGGGCGACTTCCATGGGCTGAACACGCTAAAGCACCAGCCGGCCAAGATCGCTGCCATCGAAGGGCATTGGAAGAACGAGCCCGGTGCCGGCGTGCCGCTGACGCTGTTCGGCATCCCCGACATGGAGCTCGAGGAAACCCGCTACGCGCTGAACGTTCCGCGCCTGGGCAGCCTGATCCTCACGCACAGCTGGGACGGCCAGTTCCCCGGCCTCAAGTCCTATCCGCCGGAAGACCGCCCCAACGCGACGGCCGTGTTCTGGTCGTTCCGCGTCATGGCCGGGCTGGGCATGCTGATGATCGCGTTGGCCGCCTGGGCGCTGTGGGCGCGCTGGCGCGGCCGGCTGTACGAGGCGCGCTGGCTGCACCGCTACGCCCTGTGGATGGGTCCGTCCGGGCTGATCGCCATCCTGGCGGGCTGGTACGTCACGGAGATCGGACGCCAGCCATGGGTGGTGTATGGCGTGATGCGCACGGCCGACGCGGCCACGCCCCACGGCCTGGGCGAGCTGACGCTGACCCTGGCGCTCTTCGTGGCGGTGTACCTGCTGGTGTTCGGGGCGGGCGTGTCGTACATGCTGCGGCTGATCCGCATGGGGCCCAGCCCCGCCCCCGGCCATTCGCCGCTGTCGGGCGGGCCGGGAGAACCGCGCCAGCCGTCCCGGCCGCTGTCGGCCGCCTCCACCCTGGCGGGCATGCGGCCCGCGCAACGCAAGCATTCGGGAGTCTGACGCCATGGGCATCGACCTTGCACTGGCATGGGCCGTCATCATCCTCTTCGGCGTCATGATGTACGTGATCATGGACGGCTTCGATCTGGGCATCGGCATTCTCTTCCCGCTGATCTCCGACCGCGCGGAACGCGACGTGATGGTCAACACGGTGGCCCCCGTGTGGGACGGCAACGAAACCTGGCTGGTGCTGGGCGGGGCCGGCCTGATGGCGGCCTTCCCGCTGGCCTACTCCGTGATCCTGCACGCGCTGCATCTGCCGCTGGTCTTCATGCTGCTGGGCCTGATCTTCCGCGGCGTGGCGTTCGAATTCCGCTTCAAGGCGGACGAGCGCCATCGCCCCATGTGGGACCGCGCCTTCGTCGCCGGCTCCGTCTGCGCCACCTTCTTCCAGGGCGTCACGCTGGGCGCGTACATCGAAGGCATCCGGGTAGCGGGCCGCGCCTATGACGGCGGGCCCTGGGACTGGATCAGCCCCTTCTCCCTGTTCACGGGCGCGGGACTGGTCGTGGCCTACGCCCTGCTGGGCTGCACCTGGCTCATCATGAAGACCGAAGGGCGCCTGCACCGCCAGATGTGCGCCATCGCGCGTCCGCTCACGCTGGCGCTGCTGGCGGTGATCGCCGCGCTCAGCCTCTGGACGCCGCTCGCTCAGCCGCAGATCGCGCAGCGTTGGTTCAGCCTGCCCAATATGTTCTGGTTCCTTCCCGTGCCCGTGCTGGTGGCGGCCGCCGGCTTCGATCTGATGCGCCGCGTGCGCGGCATGCCGGGCGCCGGCCCCTTCGTCCTCTCGCTGGCTCTCGTGTTCCTGGGCTACAGCGGGCTGGGCATCAGCATCTGGCCCGCCATCATTCCGCCCGACGTATCCATCTGGACCGCATCGGCGCCGCCGCAAAGCCAGGGCTTCGCGCTGGTGGGCGCCCTGGCGATCATTCCGGTCATTCTCATGTACACGGCCTGGTCATACTACGTGTTCCGGGGCAAGGTGCGCACCGGCGAGGAGTTCCACTGATGAACGGTTCCGCTTCCCCCCTGCCCTCGTGGCGCAGCCGGCTGCTCTGGCTGGCGATAATCTGGGCATGCAGCGTGGCGGCGCTGGGCGCGGCCGCCTATGCGCTGCGCCTGATCATGAGATCCATCGGCATGTCCGCCTGAACCGCTCACAAGAACGGACCCTCCCATGAAGCGCTATGAACGGCTGACAGAAGAAATCACCGCCTCGATCCGCTCGGGCCTGCTGCAAGCGGGCGACCGCCTGCCTTCGGTCCGGCAGACCAGCGCCAGCCGCGGCGTGAGCCCGTCGACGGTATTCAAGGCCTACTACCTGCTGGAAGCGCGCGGGCTGATCCGCGCCCGCGACCGCTCCGGCTACTACGTGCAGCGCGCGCCGCATGCCTCCTTGCCGGAGCCGGACGGCCTGTCGAACGCCAGCGCCGGCCGCCATCCGGTGGACGTCAGCGACAACGTGCTGCAGGTGCTCAATGCCACTCTGCGGCGCGACATGCTGCCATTCGGATCCGCCTTTCCCAGCCCCTCGCTGCTGCCTTATGGCCGGCTGGCGAAGTTCATGGCGGCCACGGTCCAGCGCCTGGATCCTTGGGGCTCGATCGACGACCTGAGCCCGGGCGACCCGGCGCTGCGGCGCGCCATCGCGCTGCGCTACCTGGCCGACGGCCTGTCCGTGCCGGTGGACGACATCATCATCACGAACGGCGCGCTGGACGCGCTGAATCTCAGCCTGGCGGCCGTGACCCGGCCTGGCGACGCGGTGATCGTGGAATCCCCCACGTTCTACGCGGCCCTGCAATCGCTGGAGCGCAACCGCCTGCACGCCATCGAAGTGGCCACTCACCCGCGTGAGGGCATAGACCTGCAGGCGCTGGAAGAAGCCATCCTGCGCCACAGGCCGAAAGCCTGCTGGCTCATGACCACGTTCCAGAATCCCTTGGGCAGCCTGATGCCGGACGACAAGAAGGAGGCCTTGGTGCGGCTCCTGTCGCAGCATGGCGTGGCGCTGATCGAGGACGACGTCTACGGCGAACTGTATTTCGGCGAAAACCGGCCCCGCCCCGCCAAGGCCTACGACCGGGAAGGCATCGTGATGCACTGCTCGTCGTTCTCCAAGACCCTGGCGCCCGGGTACCGCGTGGGCTGGGTCGCGGCCGGCCGCTATACGCGCCAGATCATGCGCAATAAGCTCACCACCAGCCTGGCCACTGCGGCGCCCACGCAGGCGGCCATCGCCGCCTATCTGGAAAAAGGCGGCTTCGACCGGCACCTGCGGCAGTTCCGCCAAACCCTGGCCCTGCAGCAGGGCGAGCTGCTCCAGGCCGTCGCCCGCTACTTCCCGAAGGGCACGCGGGCCACCCGGCCTGCGGGAGGGTATTTTGTGTGGGTGGAACTGCCCGCACACATCGACACGCTGAAGGTGCACCGCGCCGCGCTCGGGCACGGCATCAGCATCGCGCCGGGCCCGCTGTTTTCGGCCTCCGGCGCATTCGGCAATTTCCTGCGCCTGAACGGCGGACATCCCTGGAGCCCGGACATGGAGCAGGGCATGGCGACGCTGGGCAAGCTGCTGGCCGGCGGCTGAACCGCGGGCGGCGCTCAGCGTTGTCTCGCGGCCTTCAGCTCGCGGCGCAGGGACTCCGCGTCCGGCCGCAGGGGCAGCGCCAGCCGGCCCTGGCGGTCGATCGCGCCCCAGTCGCCGCCCACCACCATCGAATGCTCGCCTTCCGGCACGATGACGCAGCGGGTGCAGACGGCCGCCAGGCCGCCGCTGAAGGGTTCTGCCCAGGCATAGGACGTGGCCAGCGCAAGGTTCAATCGCCTGTCGTAGTACGCCATGCCTTCCGGACGGCGTCCGCGCGCAAGGCCTTCCTCGAATTCGTCCGGGCCGTTGTCGTACGTCAGGACGGACACCGAGCGGCCATCCGGCCGCACCCAGCGCCAACCGCTGGGAAGGCCGGCGGGCGCCAGCCCGTCGCCGCCGAACTGCATCCGGCGCAGGTATTCGGGATTGAAGACGATGGCGCCGCCCTCTTCACGGGCGCAATGCTCCACGCGCTCGAACACGCCGTCGGCGGTCTTGTCCGCGTAGAAGCACCATAGATCGAAGGCGGAGGCGTTGCCTGTCGCCAGGGCCAGCGTCGTGAGAAGGGCGGAGATCAGCATGCGGCCATTCTAAGACAGGCCGGCGCCCGCCTCTCAGTTCGCCGTGGCGCCCGAATCCTTCACGGCCTTGGCCCAGGCCGCGATTTCCTTCTGGATGAAAGAGCCGAAGGCGGTGGTGTTCAGGTTGGATGCCTGGGCGCCCTCCTCCATCAGCCGCTGCTTGACGGCCGGGGCGGCCAGCGCGCCGCTGAAGGCGTCGTTCAGCCGGGCGACGACCGCGTCGGGCGTGCCCGCGGGCGCGACGATGCCGTGCCACGACACCGCCTGGAAGCCCGGCAGCCCCGATTCCGCCATGGTGGGGATGTCGGGCATGGCCGGCGAGCGCTGCGGCGAGGTCACCGCCAGCGCGCGCAGCGTGCCTGCCTTCACGTGAGGCAGCACGCCGGGAATGGTGGTGAACATGAAATCGATCTGGCCGCCGATCAGGTCGGTGATGGCCGGGCTGCCGCCCTTGTACGGCACGTGCGTGAATTCCAGCTTGGCCGCGCTCTTGAACATCTCGCCGGCCAGATGGCCGGGCGTGCCCGCGCCCGCCGAGCCCATGTTGGTCCGGTCTCCCTGGGACCGTATGTATGTGATCAGCTCCTGCACGTTTCCGGCCTGCACCTGCTTGCCGATCACCAGCACGTTGGGTACGGTGGCCAGCAGCGTGACGGGGGTGAAGTCCTTCACCGCATCGTACGAAATGCGCGAGTACAGGGAGGGGTTGATACCGTGGGTGCTGGCGGTGGCCAGCAGCAGCGTGTAGCCGTCGGGCGCGGACGTCGCCACCTGCTTGGCCGCGATGGTGCCGTTGGCGCCCCCCTTGTTGTCGATGACGATGGTCTGGCCCAGCGTCTTGGCGGCCTCGGCGGCGACGGTGCGCGCCAGGATGTCCGAGGTGCCACCGGCCGAGTGCGGCACGACCAGCGTAATGGGCTTCGCGGGAAAGGATTGCGCCTGGGCGGCCGGCAGCGCCGGCAGCAGACAGGCGGCCAGCGCGGCGCGCGCCAGCAAGGGAGTGCGGAACATTGAAGTCTCCAGGTTTGTTGTCGCTTGCGGCGCCGTGCAAGGCGGCGCCCGCCTCAGGCCGGCATGCGGCCGTTCAATCCGAGCCCAGTTGCAGCTTGTTGGGCTGGCGTTTCTCGATGGACCACTTCAGCAGCGCGGCGGAGCGATAGATGCCGTGGGCGAACTTGCCGTAGGGCAAGGTCAGGAACAGCGCCATCACCACGCCCAGGTGAATCGCCAGCAGCAGCGCCATCGCGCCGCCGTCGCGGCCGGCCAGCAGCGCCAGGCCGGTGGCGCTGGTCAGGAACAGCAGCGCGATGAAGCCCCGATCCATCGGCTTCTGCGCGGCATCGCCCTGCAGCGGGTGGCGCTTTACGTTCAGCCACAGCAGCCCGGCCGGGCCGATCAGCAGCCCGATGCCGCCCGCGGTGCCCAGCAGCACCGGCGCGCTGAGGAAGGGATACGGCGCCTGCTGTCCCAGCAGGTAGTGGTACAGCGTGGCCACGCTGGTGGCCGCGAAGCACAGCATGAAGCCGTAGAAGGTGAAGTGGTGGAAGCGCCGACGCCAGAGCGTGAAGGCGTCGTCCGCGTTATTGCAGCCCTTGCCGTGCCCGCCATCCAGATAGCGCAGGCGCAGCGCGTCGTGCGCGGCCTCGGCCACCGCCGCGCCGGACGCCGCCCCCGGGCTGACGTTGCGCCAGAAACGCGCCACGCCGACGCCCAGGGCCAGCACGGCAAAGCCGAACACCACGCCGAACATCAGCGCCAGCGTGTTGTGCGGGAACACGGCGTAGAAGTTGCCGCCCATCGGCTCGTGGAACAGCCCGCCCGCCATCACCACCGCCAGGACCAGGAACAGCGCCAGTCCGGCCGCGGTGGCCAGGGACAGGGCCAGGCCATTGCGCTTGTACAGCGCCCCCAGGGCGGCAGGCCAGGCGTAGTCGGTATAGGTCTGTACCCGCACACGGGCCATGGCCTGCGGCACGTTCACCGCGAACTCGTGCGGCGGCGCGTACTGGCAGGCATGCAGACAGGCGCCGCAGTTGTGGCAGAGGTTGGCCAGGTAATTGATGTCGGCCTTGCCGAATTCCAGCCGCCGGGTCATGGCGGGGAAGACCGCGCAGAACCCTTCGCAGTACCGGCAGGCATTGCAGATCTGCATGACGCGCGCGACTTCGGATTCGTCGTCCGTCAAGGCGCCGGCCTGCGGCTTGGCGTTCCTGCCGTGCCATTGGATGGTCTGCTCGGCCATGGCCGGCTTCGATTCGGAAAAGGACTGCGCCTCGCGGGCCAGGGCTTCAAGCGGCTTCATGGAATGCTCCCGCGGAGTGCTGGCGGCGCGCGGCGGCAGCCGCCCGGGTGCCGGCGATGCGGCCGAAGGCCGTGCCGATGGACATGCCCACCCCGGCCGTATAGCCCTTGCCCAGCACGTTGCCGGCCATCATTTCGCCGGCGACGAACAGGTTGTCGCTGGGCACGTCGTTGAAACGGACCGCGGCGGTATCGTCCACCTTCAGGCCCAGATAGGTAAAGGTGATGCCGGGTCGCAAGGCGTAGCCGTAGAAAGGCGCGGTGTCGATTGGGCGCGCCCAGTGCGTCTTCGCGGGCGTCAGCCCTTCGGTATGGCAATCGTCCAGCGCGGTATGGTCGAACTTGCCCACGCGACAGGACGCGTTGTACTGCTGGATGGTCTGCTCGAAAGCGGCCGGATCCAGGCCCAGCTTCTCCGCCAGTTCCGGCAAGGTATCGGCCTTCACGCCCGGGAACACCGGCGGCATGAAGCGGCCGACCGCCTTGGCATCGATGATGGAATAGGCGATCTGCCCCGGCTGCATGGCGGTCAGGCGTCCCCAGATGGCGTAGCGCTTGGGCCAGAAATCCTCGCCCTCATCGTAGAAGCGCTGGGCGTCCCGATTGACCACCACGCCCAGCGACACGCAATCGATGCGCGTGCAGATGCCGCCGTCGTACAAGGGCGCGCGGGCGTCGATGGCCACGCAATGGGATTGGGACGGGTCGCCGATGCCGTCCGCGCCGGCGTCGAGCATGAACTTCAGGAGCACGCCCATGTTGAAGCGCGTGCCCCGGATCAGGAAGTTGTCGGCCGGCCACTCGCCGCGCTCGTTCTGGCCCCAGGCCTCCCTCAGCCATTCACGGTTGGACTCGAAGCCCCCCGCGGCCAGCACACAGGCGCGCGCCTCGATACGCTCGCCGCCGATGCGGGCCGCCACGAAGCGCCCGCCGTCCAGCTCCAGCGAATCGACCGGGGCGTTGTAGCGGACCTGCACGCCCAGCGCCTCGGCGCTGCGGTAATAGGCATTGACCAGCGCCTTGCCTCCCCCCATGAAGAAGGCGTTGGTGCGGGCCACGTGCAACGCGCCGGACAGCGGCGGCTGGAAGTTCACGCCATGGCGGCGCATCCAGTCGCGACAGGTGGAGGATTCCCGGATGACCAGGCGCGCCAGGTGCTCGTTGGTCAGCCCGCCCGTCACCTTCAGCAGGTCCTGCCAGTATTCCTCTTCGGGGTAGGCGTCGACCAGCACGTCCTGCGGCGCGTCGTGCATGCAGCGCAGATTGCGCGTGTGCTGCGAATTGCCGCCGCGCCATTCGCGCGGCGCCGCTTCCAGCAGCAGCACGCTGGCGCCGGCTTCGCGCGCCATCAGGGCCGCGCACAACGCCGCGTTGCCCCCTCCTATCACCAAGACGTCGACCATGCCATTGTTCCCAATTCAAGGAACGGACTGTATCGGGCCCGGCGGCCCGCCGATATCAGCCAGGCGTCAACAGGTCTTCATGAATCGTGAAGAGCCACGACCGCCCATTTGCCTTCGCGCACCAGCGCGCGCGAAACCTCGGCCAGCACCAGGCGGGCCGCCAGCGCGGCCGGCGACAGTTCGTCCTCCGACAGGCTGGCCAGCAGATTGGGGCGGAACAGGTGCGCATCGTCGATCCTCGCCATGTGCAACTGGCCGGGCGCGATGCGCGCCATGGCGGAACTGGGCTGGATGGTGGCGCCCTGCCCCAACTGCACTACGTCCATCAGCACCGGCAGGCCGTCCACCTCCACGGCCACCAGGGGCGTCCGCCCCGACTGCAGGAAGGCGTTGTTCAGCAGCGCCCGCAGACCGTGGCGACCGCTGGGCAGCACCAGCGGCAGATGCGCGATGGCGTCGATATGTGTCGTTTCGCCCGCGGGCAGGCCGGGCATGTCCGGTCGGGCCAGCAGGAACAGCGGTTCGTCCAGCAGCGGCACGACGCTCCAGCGGCGCGCGGATTCCGCCTGGAACACGATCGCCAGGTCCAGCTGGCGGCCGTTGAGCATGTCGCTGAGGTGGCCGGACAGGGCTTCCACGAGGTGCAAGCGGATGTCCGGGTAGCGTTCGCGCATGGCCTGCACGAACGGCGCCCCCAGGATCGCGGCCGTGGTGGACGGCAGGCCCACGCTGACATGCCCGGCCAGGCGCGCCTGCTGCGCCGCCTGCACGGCGTCGTCGGCGTGGCGCAGCGCCAATTGCGCCTGCCGGAAGAACGCCAGGCCCGCATCCGTCGGCACCACGCCGCTGGCGCTGCGCTGCAGGAGCCGGGTGGAGAGTTCGCCCTCCAGCCGGCTGATCTGCTGGCTGAGCGCGGAGGTCACCATGCCGATGGACTGCGCCGCGCGGCCGATGCTGCCCGCCTCGACGACGCGGACAAAATAGCGGAGCTGGCGCAGTTCCATGGATGCGGGACCTGTTCTGACGGGTAGCGGCTGGGCCTAGCCCGGGATGGCCAGGCCCTTGACCACGGCCGGCCGCGCGACGAACGCCTCCAGCACGCGGGCGACGTTCTTGAACCGTGAGAATCCCACCAGCTCGCCCGCGCCATAAAAGCCCACCAGGTTGCGTACCCAGGGCAGGATGGCGATGTCGGCGATGGTGTATTGGTCGCCCATCACCCAGTCGCGCCCCTCCAGCCGCTGGTCCAGCACGCCCAGGAGGCGCTTGGATTCGTCCACGTAGCGGTCGCGCGGGCGCTTGTCCTCGTAATCCTTGCCGGCGAACTTATGGAAGAAGCCGAGTTGGCCGAACATCGGACCGATGCCGCCCATCTGGAACATCACCCACTGCAGCGTTTCGTACCGGCCGGCCGTGTCCGCCGGGATGAACTGCCCGGCCTTGCCGGCCAGGTAAACCAGGATGGCCCCGGACTCGAACAGGCCCAGCGGCTTGCCGTCGGGCCCGTTGGGGTCCAGGATGGCCGGAATCTTGTTGTTGGGGCTGAGCGACAGGAATTCCGGCGAGAACTGGTCCTTGGAATCGAAGCTGACGCGGTGCGCCTCGTACGGCAGGCCGGTCTCTTCCAGCATGATGGATGCCTTCACGCCATTGGGCGTGGGCAGCGAATACAGCTGGATGCGGTCGGGATGCCGGGCGGGCCATTTCTGGGTAATGGCAAAGGAACTGAGGTCGGCCATGCGGAATTCTCCGAGGGAGGCGGGGGAAGTGGCGGTAATCCTAGCGCAAAACCCTGTCCGCGGGCGACCGGGAAGCGGGCCCCTAGCGCAGATCCTCGGGGTTCATGGAAGCATCCCGGACGAACCTGTCGCCGGGTTCAGGCTGAAGCGCGGCCTCGATCTCCGGCGGAAATGCCGGAATCGTGCTCGTCCGCATGACCGCCCAGCGCAGCGCCGCATGCACATAATTGAATGGCGCCATGAGCAGATACATGAAGGCGGGGCTTTGCGCGTCGTTGGCGAAAATGCGCTCTTTGCAGAACGCGAAACTCTCGCGCCTGCCGTCCACCGGCATGCAGAACAACACCGCAGCCAGCACGGCCTGCGGCCCCTCCTCCATGTAACGGCGCAGGAATTCCCAGTGGGAATGCGCGTTTTCGATGCGGCTGGTGACGATGCAGAATGCAAACGTTTCCTTGACCGTGACCCCGTCGTCTTCCAGGATCAGGCCCCGGATGTCCCAATTGAGCCAGCCGAAGGCCCCCCTTCCCCGGCCCAGGGTGAAAAAGATCTTGTCCCAGGGCGCCGTCAGAACGCTCCCGTCCAGCCGGAACACGTGTACCAGCCGATGCTTGCGGTCCAGCACGATGGGATAGTGGGTCCAGCGGAACATCTCCTTGCATGCCACCCAGGCGCTCGCGGCAGCCAGCGCCGCGCTCATCCCCATGCTGATGAAGACGGCCTCCCAGAGCCCGTTCTCATTGGGCAGCTCGCCCACCACCAGAATCCAGGCCAGCATCAGGATGCCGCCCACGCCGAAGGCCACGCCTATCGATCCCAACATGGCCACGAAACCCCGCCAGCCATACCACCGGTCCACCGAAACCAGGCAATTGGAATTCATTTTCACGACACAGAGCTGAGCCAGCAACGGAACGTCCAGACGTTTTTTCTGAAGCAGGCGGTGTATGCGGTCGAACTCATCCAGCGGCCGACCGTTGGGGAACCTGGACATAAAGCCGGTGTAATCCATCAACGCTCCGAAACGCCGGGCGCGGCGCGCCCATGCTGACGACTGAATTGCGCCATGCCCGCCCGGCTCGCCGACACCGCTGCGGCGCCGAGCCCGCCCCCGATCTGACCCAATACGACGTCACGCGTACGGCGAGACCGCTTCAGATCGCCGATATGCCCGCGCAATGTCTGGAGGGTAGTTTTCATCATCAGAACCTGAAATAGCGCAACCCCATGACCGGCGCTTGTTCCGCGCCTGCTACTTCCAACTTTGCCGCTGTTGATGCCGCTCGGCCGCACGCTGGTACTTGGCGTCGTCCTGGGCGAACTCGCCCATGAACGTCGGCTCCGGCAGGCGGTACGGATCGTCGGGGTCAATGGCGCAGCCCGCTTCCACTTCCGGTGGCCAAACCGGCTTGCGGCAGCTCTTGAAGGTCAGCCAACGGCTCAACGTAAGCAGGCCGTAGATCGGGAACAGCAGGAATCTGAACTTGTACAGGCCGGTGCCCAACGCATGGCAAACCCACATGTAGCAATTGAGCCACGTCCCCTGCGGCGACAGGGTGATGACGCGATCCTGAGGGTGGTCGAAGGCATTCTCCGGCCCTTCCTCCATATATCGGCGGATTAGCTCCCATTCTCCGCGAACGCGGTTTTCGTGCCACCAATAATGGCCCACGGTAAATGTCTGCGTCACCTGATCGTCTTTTAGGACATGGCAACGCAGATCGCGAAGCTCCCTGTTCTGGCTACCGCGCCCAATGTGAAAAAAAACGGAGGCGTCGCCCCAAGGGACGGTAACCGTGCCGCCAGCCCCTTCATGCACGAAAAAATGCACCTGCCGTGTCTTGCGGTTAAAGCGCACCGGATAGTACGTATAGGCGAACAGATCGTTGCGCAGATGGATACGCCAGAAAAAATATGCAAGCCCGGAAGTCAGGACGGTGAGGAAGGCCGTTGCCAGAACATACTCATTGAGGGTGTAGCCCCCCGCGGCATATCGTCCGTAGGACACAATGGCGAGGATCGCATTGAACAGCACGAAGCCGATGGCCGCCACACCAGACACCAACGTGGCGGCCATGCCCTTGACCTTGAACGTGCGGTTCACGAACTCCAGGAACGTCGAATTGAATCGAATCATTCCCAGCTCGTCGTCAGGCACGACAGGCTGAGCGGCCTTGTACGCCAGGTGCTGTTGCCGTTCTTCTGGCTCCAATGGGCGATTGAGCCTGAACGTCGGATACCACCCTGTCAGCATGTCAGCTTGCCTTTCCAAAGGTTCCCATGTCGTCGACCGCTCCCATCAGACTCGTCGCAAAGTAACGACTGTGCCACAACTGCGTCTGCCACCGATCTTCCTGCACTATTTCTGGAGGTTCATTTCCATCGTCAGTATCTGAAATAGCGCAAGCCGTAGTCCCGGCCATCACCCGGCTTTCGCTTCCTTTTGGATATCGCGCGCAGATTCAGCTTGCTAGGGTTATTCCACCCGAAACCCCGAAAAACCACTTCAGCGAATCGGGCGAACCCTTCCGTCTTGCGTCCGGCAAGCCATGTAAAAAAAACGCTGACACCCAACAGGCCGGGTAGCATGTAGCCAAAGTAACCGGCATACGCCGAAGCTTGTCCACTCCAGCTAAAGTTACCCCGGTTCACTGCCTGGATTAGATCGAAGATTAGTATGACGATGAACGTGAAACCCATAATTGCAGCCCAAACGCGAAAGGTCGAAAAATAATGCGACCATCGCCCCTCAAAGCAGTGGGGATAGACCGCGACCAAACCATCCGACTCGCGACGAACTCCCAGCGCTGACCACGGACCAGTCTCCGAAGGCTCCGCCACGACCTCAACCTCGTCTCCGTTGCTGAAGGGAAACTTCCAGAACCAACCGCGCAACGGCTTCCCGTCCAGCACGAACTCAACATAGTCGGCCGTTTCCGTGGTGTCCAAGGTGGCGATCGAGATAGCCGCACCGCCCATCCCCGCCAAGCTTGCCGACACTGCCGCCGGCCCGACCCCACCGCCAATCTGGCTCATCACGAAGTCACGCGTACGACAAGACCGCTTCAGCTCCCCGATATGTCCACTCAACTTCCGGAAGTTTGTTTCCATCATCAATATCGGAAATAGCGCACGCCGTAGTCGCGACCGTCACCCTCTCGACGCTGACGCCTGGATGTCTGGCGCAGATTGATTCGACTGGCATTAGCCCAGCCGAACCCGTTGAAAATATTCTCCGCAATCCTCGCGAATCCTTCGGTCTTGCGTCCACCTCGCCAGGCAAGGAACCCGAAGACAAGCACAACGATCGGCAACGACTGCGTTAGATAAAACACGTAGGCCGAAAGCTGCTCCTCCACGCTGAACGTTCCCTCGAATATCGAAAAGACAGCGTCCAACACCATCAGGAACAGGAAGATCGAACCAATTACGACACCCCAGAACCTAAATGTGGAAACGTAATGCGCCCAACGTCCTTCGAAGCAGTGGGGATAGACCGCCACCAAGGCGTCGGCTTGACGCCGCGCGCCATAAGCCGTCCATCCATCTTCGGAACGCTCCGCCACCACCTCCACCTCATCTCCCTCTTGGAAAGGAAAGCTCCAAAACCAACCTCGAACGGACTCTCCATTCAGCGAGAACTCGACGAAATCAGCTTTTTCATTGCTATCAATAGAGGCTATTGAAATAGCTGCGCCACCCATGCCCGCCAAACTAGCCGACACTGCAGACGCCTCGACTCCACCTCCAATCTGGCTCATCACGAAATCACGGCTACGCCGCGACCGCGTCAGCCCCTCGATCTTCCCGCACAGTTTGTGGAGGTTCGTTTTCATCATCAGAATCTGAAATAGCGCATTCCGTAGTCGCGGCCACAGCCCGGCTTTCGCATCGAACCCTTGCACACGTGTCGACCTCGCGCACACGGCCTGAGGTCGCCGGCGTCCTGGCAAGCCATGACCGGCGCTCGTTCCGCGCCTGCTACTTCCAACTTTGCCGCTGTTGATGCCGCTCGGCCGCACGCTGGTACTTGGCGTCGTCCTGGGCGAACTCGCCCATGAACGCCGGCTCCGGCAGGCGGTAGGGATCGTCGGGTTCAGTGGCGCAGCTCGCCTCCACTTCCGGCGGCCAGACCGGCTTGCGGCAGCTCTTGAACGTCAGCCAACGACTCAATGTAAGCAGGCCGTAGATCGGGAACAGCAGGAACCTGACCTTGTACAGGCCGGTGCCCAACGCATGGCAAACCCACATGTAGCAGTTGAGCCACGACCCCTGCGGCGACAGGGTGATGACGCGATCCTGGGGGTGGTCGAAGGCATTCTCCGGCCCATCTTCCATATATCGGCGGATAAGCTCCCACTCTCCACGCACATGATTTTCGTGCCGCCAATAATGGCCCACGGTAAACGTGTGCGTCACCAGATCGTCTTTTAGAACGTGGCAGCGTAGATCGCGGAGCTCCTTGTCCTGACTACCGCGCCCAATGTGGAAGAATGTACTCGGACGTCCCCATGGAACCGTTACCGTACCGCCCGGACCATTGTGCACAAAAAAATGAATGCACTGTGCCTTTCGGTTGAATCTGACGGGATTAAATTTATAGGCACATAGATCGAACCGAAGAAAAATCATCCAGAAGAATGCCGATGCGCCAACGGCCACGCCTCCAAGAATCAAGAAGACTGCTGCCTTTTCCAGCATGCTTCCTGGGGTCCGCCAAAAATTGAAAACGAACAGCACGAACAACGCTAACAGGAATAGAGAGATTGAACTCAGAACGAGTGTGGCCGCCATCCCCTTTATTCTGAAACGCCGATCCACGAACTCTACAAAAGTGGAGTTAAACCGTATCATCGCTATCGCATCATCAGGTTCGAGCAACTGAGGGACCTCATAAGAAAGGTGCGCCTGCTTTTCTTCCTGTTCCAACGGACGATTGCACTTAAATGAGGGATACGTACCCGTCAGCATGTCAACTTGCCTTTCCAATAGATCCCATGTCGTTAATCTGAGTTTCCAAATCTGGAAACACACCAGATGAATTTCGACCAAAATGCAGCGTTTTATTGAGCCACCGTTCGATCTCGTCCGGCTTAAACCAAGACAATACGATCGTCACTATTGCGACCACGAGCAGAATAAAGATTGCGGCTGGCACGGCAACGCAGAACATCAGCATGCCGGCGGCAGCTATTGACGCTCCGCCCGCCGCCACCATCAGCCCCCCATAGGTAAGGTTGAGACTAGCGTCGTTCCAGCCTTCCGAGATTAATACGGATCCCGAGACCAACCCCGCTGCACCAGTCAGCCAGCGTCCTCCAGCAGCCAAAACCGCCGCGCGAGTTTCAGCCCGAAACATTAGGGGGCCCATCGCTTTTGCCAAATTTTGCGACAACCAAGGCAGTTTCCTGCCCAGCGCCCCGATCGTTTCGGCAGCACCACCCAGCAAGGCGGCCAAGCCAGCCCTCAGATTCCACAGCTTTAACTTTTGCGCCGTCGGCGCCGCCTTCTCATATTCGCTGATCAGACTCTTCAGACTAGCTGCGGCAAAGATCATCCCGACGACGCCAGTCCCGAACTCCAGATGGTTCAATTTTCCAACGCTCTGGTACATCAACCGGTCAAACTCGTGGGAACTCAATGCGCGGGTAATCGCCTCATTTCGTACCCCCCTGAACATCGGGTCGTTGATGTTCAATGCCTTCACCAAGCCCAATTCCTCCGTATCGGCCAATACCACCATATTGAAGGCGAACCCCTTGGCAGGGGTGCCGCCCCGGCGAAGCGCCTCGCGCGCAGGGCTACGCGCTCCTTCCGGCGGCCAGATGCCCGCCTTCGCAGCAACCGCCGCCGCGACCGCTCGGGTAGCCGCCTTGGGCGTAGCGTAGGCGCGCAGGTCCACGACCTGCAAATTCGGACTGTCCGCCTTCACCAAGGCCGACAGCAGGCTCATCTGCATCTTGTGGGACAACAGCATCGTACTCTTGGCCCCCAGAAGGTCGGCCGCCTTGCCCACCAATCCGGCCACTGGCGCCGCCATCTTTTCCATGAATTTGGCCAAGCCCGCAAACGCCCCCACCAGCTTTCCGCTGGCCCCGTTCTCGAGGGCCTTGCTGAACGCGGTGTACAGCGTGCTGGATACGCCAAGCCAATCCGGCGCGCTGCCATCCATCTTCGCGGCCGCGTTCTTCCATTGCGCCACCGCCTCATCCAGGTTCCAGGCGAAGGCCCGCATGATGATGGACTTCTCGTCCGCAGGGTCGTCGTTCATCAGGCACTTGGTCACGTAGTCGAATACCTGCGTGCGCGCCAGTGATTCCCCCAGGATTGCAGCCACCGCCTCCTGGTATTGGATCCCGTCGCCCGCGTTCTTGGGATCGAAATTGCAGATCATGTGCTGCTTGAATTCTGACGCCTCCAGCCATGCCACGTAAGCCACGTCCAGCGGCCTGATGGCCTGCTTCCCGATTACCTCCAGTTCCTGGGGATAGGTCGTGGAAAGATACTGCTCATACTCGCACTTGCCGCCGCTTGCGCGCTTCAATTGCTTTTCGTATTTTTCCCAGGCCTCGCTCCCTAGCCGCAGCACTTCCGCCTCGTCCTCCACCTGGAACCAGGCGTCGTCCCACTCTTCCACTGGCCGGATGAACTGCTGAGTGTGCGCGCGGCCGAATAGGTTCTGTATGACCGAACTCTGGATCATCGCCCGTTCCTTGCGTGCGAACTCCTCGCTGAGCACCGCGCCATTTGCCACGGCCTCCCGCAATGCCGTGATGGAGACAGCCGTCGTGTGCTTTTCCTTGCGATCAGGCTCCTCCGCCCAGGTCAGCAATTGGCCCAGCACGAGCTGGTTCAGATCTGCCGCCATTCCGATCGGATCGTCCAGGGCCACCATGGCCGGCGCGACCCTCACCATGTCTTCGGGCGTGGTCTGCCCCGCCGCGGAACGCACCGCCACCCGCAACGCGTCCACCTGCGCCTTATTGAAACCCACCAGGCTCGTCAGGCTGTGTTCGAACGGCAGGTTCCCCGGATAGACGCTCACCGTCGCCATCGTGGGCGGCTCCGCGCCGATGCCCGGAACGGAATAACCGGCGGCCAGATGGAGGTCCGCAACTTGCTCCAGCCCCTGGTACAGCCCGCAAAGATGATTCTGTGCCTGGTTCGAGTTGTTCGCCCAGGCCGCCAGGTCGACCTGGCGCATGTGTCTGGCGCGAAACGTCGGCGACTTGTGCTTTTCCCAGGTCTCCGCAGTCCACGCCACCGCCGAATATGCCATCCAGAACTCGCCGAGCTGCTCCGGGAACTGGCCGTCCGGCACGATGATGAATCTGCCCGTCTGTTCCCGCTGCATGCGCGCGCAGGGCTCGGCGTTCGCCAGCATCGGCGGCGTGCCATGCATGTCGTAGGCGACCAGATGGGCATCGTCGCTCACCACATAGCCCGTCCATTCGTCGCGCTTGGCATGATAGGTGTACAGATACCCCGCGCGCAGCATCCGCAATGTGTAATGTGCCCGCTCCGCCGGCAATGGGATGTTCGCCGCCGAGAAGCCTTCCGGCAGTTCGGGCGCGGCCACGGCGGGGTTCACTTCGTCCGCGCGGGCCACGTTGTAGCGCACGGGCAATAGGGGAAGCCCCCGCTGGTCGCAGATGGGGCATTTCTTAGAGGGATCGCAGGCCACCGCCCTTCTCCTGGTCGCCTTCCGGCGCTCGCGCAGCGTCGGACTCGCCCGTCCGCTGCCATTGATTCAAGTCCAGCCCGGCGCAGGCGCCCACATAGCTCAGCCCGCCCGCGGCGGCCGCGCGCAGGCGGCTGCCCAGTTCGGGATGCTGATGGATGCCGTCGCCAAAGCGCAACGCCTGCTCCACGAACAACAGGCAATCCGGCTCGTATTCCAAGCCCCAGACCTCATAGGCCAACGCCAGGAGGCGCAGCACCTCCTGAGGCGGAATATCCCGTCCTGGCAACCGCCGCGCCAGCTGGGACAGCGCGCGGTTCATCACGCCGACCCGCGTAAGACCGGTCCACTGCGCGTCATCCAGGCGCAGCCAGGTCCGCCTGGCGGGACCGCTGCGTTCGTGGCGATGCCATTTACCCGGCGGGGCCTGCCACGACCAGGCATCGATCGGCCCCATCAGGTCGTTCAATTGCCCGTCGTCCAGCAACCAGGGCAAATGGCGGAACACGGACGGGTCGTACCAGCGAAACAACGCTTGGCCGCCGTCCGGGCTGTTCATCAGCAACTGCGCGCTCAGGTGCTTCGCGATGCGCTCCCCTTCTGCCGGGGACGCCAGCAATGCGCTGAAGAAGACCCGGCCAGGGTTGGCCTCCTGCCAGTCCTGCGCAAGCGCCAGCGCGTCGACCCGCTCCCGAGGCTCCATCGATCGCAGATTCAGCAGACATGGCAGCAAATGCGGCTTGTCGCTCAATGCCTTGGGCACGACGGGCAATACTTGCCAATGCGCATAAGCCGATGCTTCGACCTGCACGGGGTTGATCAACGCATAATCGTGGGAAAGAAAGAACCGATGATCCATTGCACGCGGGCCTCAACCTACGGGAACAATGGCGTCGCCATCGGCGTTGCTCATCTTGAAGTCGCACAGTTTCAGGTCGCCCTTGGGCAGCGGCGCAACGGTGTCGGCCATTTCTGGCCCTACCCAACTGTGCAAGCCGGCCTTCAATTCCACCTTACCCGGCGCGTGCAACTGGATGCCGCCGCCCTCAACCCGTAAGTAGGCCCCGCCCGCCGTAGCCAGCAGGCGTTGCTTGGCCTCGACCAGCACGCTGGCGTCGGCCGAGGCCACGGTCACGGCCTTCTCGGCCGAAAGCGTCATCTTGGCGTCCTGGCTGTGCAGCCGCAGCTTGCCGCCTGCCGCGTGCAGGCGCAGGCCCTGGTCCTTGACCGCTCGGCTGCCCGACGGGGCCAGCCCGAGCGTGAACAGCACCGCGCCGCCGGCCACGCCGAGCGCGACGTTGGCGCTGCTGGCCCAGTTCACATCCGGCGCCACCTGCGCGAACGTGTTGCCCGCCATTAAGAACGCATCCGCGGCCGTGTACTGGCCGATCCCGCTGGGCGCGCTGACCTGGATATGGGGCTCGCTATACGCCGTCACCGCCACTCGGACCCCGCCCCCACCGGGTCCCTCCTGCGTCGCCTCCACCACGTCCAGGATATGCTTGAGCGCTTCCTGCGCCGGCAAGGCTTCGGGATCCCCCTCCAGCACGGCCTTTTGCTTGACTGCCGCGTCCGCCAGGTCCTGGGCGGACTCCATGGCGCTTTCGATCTGCTTGGCGGCCTCCGCGCTGTCCAGCAGCGCGCCGTCGGCGTTTTCGCGCAGATCGGCGCTGATCAGCAGCCCCGATCCCGCGCGCACCGCCACCGCTTCCTTGGTGGACAGTTCCGCGCCATGGCCCAGGTCGTCCAGCCGCTCGTTGTCGCGCTGCTGCTTGATGTGCCCCAGGTTCAAGCGCGCGTCCGCCTGCGTGGTGGACGCCGTCAGCCGGGACTGGCCCGGCGTGTCGTCCTGCACCAGCTGGTTGTAGCCGCCGGTGCCCGCGCCGCTGCTCGACAGCGCCTGCGTCTTGAAGCCGGACATCACGACGTTGTGCGCATGGCCTTCGTTGCCACCCGCGAACCACGCCGGCGCGTTGCCGGTCGCGTTGGCGCCTCCGGCCTGCACCTGGTTGTGCGAGGCGTCCTCGGCCCCTTCTCCGTTGTAGAGCGCGCCCACCACGACGGGCCGGTCGATATCGCCATGCAGGAACTCCACCAGCACCTCCTGCCCCACCCGCGGCACGAAATGGCCGCCCCAGTCGCCTCCTGCGACAGGCTCCGCCACGCGGACCCAGGTGCCCAGTTCGTCCTTGGCCGGCGCGTTCTCGTCGCCCGAGGGGTGCGCGAGGCGGCTGCTGGAGGCCTTGCCGCGCTGCCAGTGGAATTGCACCTTGATGCGATGGTCGCGATCCGTATGCACCGGATCCTCGGCCCCCACGACCAGCGCGGTCTGCGCGCCGAAGACGGTGGGACGCGGATGCAGCCGCGCGCCGTGGCCGTCTTGCGTCGCCGGGCGGAATTCGGTGTCGATGCCGATGCAGGTAAAGGTGTTCTTGTAGAAGTCCGCGTTGTCTTGCGTTTCGCTCACCGCGCGCCCCAGGTCGGCATCGAGGTTATTGCGGGCCTGGTGCGTCATCGCGATCACGACATACGCGGACGGCCCGCCCTGCCGATAGTGGCCGGTCAGCTCGAAACGCTGCCCCGGCGCCAGCGTGCGCACGGTGCCCGCCCCTTCGTAGCTCTCCTGGCGCACGCGGATGGCGGCCAGGGCATTATGCGCCAGCCGTTCGCCCTGCGCGCTGTCCTCGTACGCGTACTGTCCGGGGTAATCGTTGCTCGCCAACTCCATGCCTTGCGCCCCGCCCGCATCGGCCTGCGCGGCGACCGGCCGCGCCTGGGCGCTGCGATAGTCCCAGCTGGCCATGCGCACGGCATTGGTCTGCCAGCGCTTGCGCTGGCTCCATTGCTGGATGCTGTCTTCGGTTTCCGTTACGTCCGCCCGCGCAAAACGCACGCTGGCCTGCGCGCCCGGCTTGAACGCGCCGTTGTGGTCGGCGATGACCAGCGTGTGGCCGTCCGCCTCGTGCTCGACCCAGTAGAACAGGCCCTCTTCCGCGAGCAGGCGTTCGACGAAGGCGTAATCGGTTTCGCGGTACTGGATGGTCAGGCTGCGCTTGGGGTAGCCCGACCTGTCCTTCACGTCCCAGCGCCACTGCGGCGCAAGCGTCCCCTGGCCCTTGTAGTCGCCGAAGATGCTTTCGACGATGTCGAACACCGTCTTGTCCTGGTAGGCGAAGCTGTCGCGCCGGGCGCGCAGAAACGCCAGCCAGGGCTCCACCGTCAGGGCGTAGCGCGCCATGCCGCCGTTGGCGCCGCGGAACTCCGCCGCCGTCACATGGCCGTGCCAGAGGCGCGGCTGCTCGCGGTCCAGCGCCGTCTGCAGGCGCAGCGCCACCGGCTGCCCCAACAGCGACTTCAACGGAATGTGGGCATCGCTGGACAGCGCCGTGATTTCCAGCCGGCACGCGCCCCCGCTCAATTGTTCGTGCGCAGCCAGCGTCTCCGCCACGAGGCGGTTCTCGCCCAGCGGCGTGGTCAGGTTCAGCAGGCGGTTGGCCTGCTCGACGCCTGCGGTCGGCAGGCTGGAAAGTCCGGGAGAATCCTGGGGCATGGCAACGGCTCCCGGCTCAGGTCAGGCGGTAACGGAAATCGCCATTCTTGGCGGCCGTGACGCGGATCCGGGCGATCGCCTCGCCCTGCGCCATCCGGCTGAGCACCTGCTCGGCGATCTGCGGCAGCAGCGTTCCGTTCAGGATGTGATCGACGTTGCGCGCCCCGGTATCCACCTCGGTGCAGCGCGCCAGCACGGCCTCGACCAGCGCTTCGTCCCAGTCGAACACCGCGCGGTGGTTGGCCTGCACCCGTTCGGCAATGCGGCCCAGCTTCAGGCCGATGATGCGCGCCAGGGCGTCGTCGTCCACCGGGTAGTAGGGGATGGTCTTCATGCGGCCCAGGAAGGCGGGCTTGAAGGCCTTGTACAGCTGCGGCGCGAGCAGCTCCTGCAAGGCCTCGGGGTCGGGCCGTTCCTCGGCGCTCTTGTTCAGGCAGGCCTGCATGATGGCCGGCGACCCGACATTGGAGGTCAGGATGATCAGCGTATTGCGGAAGTCGATCTCGCGCCCTTCGGCATCGTCCATCACGCCCTTGTCGAACACCTGGAAGAACAGTTCAAGCACGTCCGGATGGGCTTTTTCGATTTCGTCCAGCAACACAACGCTGTAGGGCTGGCGGCGCACCGCCTCGGTCAGCACACCGCCTTCGCCGTAGCCCACATAGCCCGGCGGCGAGCCCTTCAGGCCCGATACGCTGTGGGCTTCCTGATATTCGCTCATGTTGATGGTGACCAGCTTGCGCTCGCCGCCGTACAGCACGTCCGCCACGGCCAGCGCGGTCTCGGTCTTGCCCACGCCCGAGGGGCCGATGAACAGGAACACGCCCTTGGGCTTGTTCGGATCCTCCAGGCCCGCGCGCGCCGTGCGCACGCGCTCGGCGATGGCATGCAGCGCGTGGTCCTGGCCGATGACGCGCTCGGCCAGCAGGGGCTGCAGTTCCAGCACCGTGCGGATTTCGTCGTTGACCATGCGGCCCAGCGGAATGCCGGTCCAGGCGGACACGATCTCGGCGATGACCTGCGCGTCCACGAAGGCCGGCACCAGCGGCGCCTCGCCCTGCAAGGCGCGCAGCTGCTGCTGCAGTTCAGCCAGTTGAGCCTGCCCGGGCGTGGCGGCGGGCTCGGCCGCCTTGCCCGAGCGGCGCTTGCCGGTGGACTCGGGCGCAGCATCTGCGCCCGCGGCCTCCAGTTCCTCGCGCAGCGCGTGGATCTGCCGGACCAGTTCGCTTTCCTGCGCCAGCCGAGCTTCCGCATCCGTCAGCGCGGCGCGCGTGGCGTCCATTTCCTGGTCCAGTTCGCGCAGGCGCACGGACTGCGCCGCTCCCGCCGCCGCTTCGCGGCGCAGCGCGGCGCGCTCGGTTTCCAGGCGCGCCAGACGATGACGCGCATCGTCGATCAGCGCCGGTGTGGCGCTGCGGCCCAGGGCCACGCGCGCGCAGGCGGTATCGAGCACGCTGACGGCCTTGTCCGGCAGCTGGCGGCCGCTGATGTAGCGGTGCGACAGGCGCGCCGCCGCCACGATGGCCTCGTCCAGGACGCGCACGCCAAAATGCCGTTCCATCAGCGGCGCCATGCCGCGCAGCATGCTGGCGGCCAGTTCCTCGCTGGGCTCCTCCACCTTCACCACCTGGAAACGCCGCGCCAGCGCCGCGTCCTTCTCGAAGTACTTCTTGTATTCGCTCCAGGTGGTAGCGGCGATGGTGCGCAGTTCGCCGCGCGCCAGCGCCGGCTTGAGCAGATTGGCCGCGTCGTTCTGGCCCGCCTGTCCGCCCGCGCCGATCATGGTGTGGGCCTCATCGATGAACAGGATGATGGGCGTGGAGCTTTGCTTGACCTCGTCGATGACGTTCTTCAGGCGGTTCTCGAATTCCCCCTTGACGCTCGCGCCGGCCTGCAACAGGCCCATGTCCAGCGTGCGCAGGGCCACGCCGGCAAGCGCCGGCGGCACGTCGCCCGCCACGATGCGCAGCGCCAGCCCCTCGACGACCGCCGTCTTGCCCACGCCCGCCTCGCCGGTCAGGATGGGATTGTTCTGCCGCCGGCGCGTGAGGATGTCGATCATCTGGCGGATCTCGGCGTCGCGGCCGATGACCGGGTCGATCTTGCCTTCGCGGGCCCTTTCCGTGAGGTTGGCCGTGTACTGGTCCAGCGCCGGCGTCTTGGACAGGCCGGAGGCCGGCGCGGCGCCGCTTTGCTCGGCGGCGCCCTCGGCGCCGTCGCCCAGGGAAACGGATTGGCCGGCCTCCTCCGATCCCGCCGTCAGCGCGGCGAAATCGTGCTTCAGCTCCTCCAGCCGGAACGATTCGAACAGATGCGAGCCGCGCCGCGCCAGCTGCGCCAGGTCGGGCTCCGTCAACAGCGCAAGCAGCAAATGGCCCGAGCGGATACGCGTGGTCTGCGTGTCGAGCGAGGCGATCAGCCAGGCATGCTCGAACAGGCGCGGCAAATGCGGCGAAAACACCGGCGTGCGCGTATTGCCATTCTTGAATCCCCGGATTTCCGCGTTCAGGTCGGCTTCCAGCGTGGACGCGTCGATTCCGCTGCGGCGGGCCACGATGCTGAAATCGCTGGCGGGCTTTTCCAGCAGGGCAAGGAACAGATGCTCCAGGTCCACCTCGTAGTGTCCTTGCGCCATGCACAGGCTGGCGGCGCGCTCGGCGGCCTGGCGGCAGGTCTGGTTCAGTTTCCCGATCAGGGTTTTCAAGGGTGTGGCCATGTTCTAGGTGGTTTTGTTTCTAGTGAATGGTGTGCAGTTCATAGCTGGCGTCGTCGCGATCCGACGCCACCGGTTCGGTGCAGAGGAAAGAGTTCCAGCCCAGGCGCGCGCCCTCGCCATCCCCGCCCAGGACGCTGCCGGAGACGTCGGCCTTGTCCATGACCAGCCGCACCTCGTACTCGAAGCTCATCCCGCCGAACATCGTCAGCAGCTTTGCCAGCGCCTGGGCGCGGGCCCCCCCAGGCAGGAAGTCGGTGAACGCGGCCTTGGACAGCGGGCCGATCCACAACCGGATGCGCATGTCGCGCTGCCAGATGCGGTCCCCGGCCATGGCGGAAACACCCAGCACCGCGCCCGGCATGCCGAGCTGGGTGCGGTGTTCGGGCGGCACGTGGTACCAGCGGCCGACGAACTGCTCGACCCGCATATCCACCTGGAAGTAGTCGCACAGCACCCGCTGCAGATAGGCCGCCGACACCGGTCGCTGGCGCGCCGCGGAGGCGTAATGGGCGAGCGACTCGTCGAACACCTGCCCCTGGCCCGAATGCAGCCGGTCGCGCAGGGCCGCGTGGCCCAGTCCGCCCAGCGCCAGCAGGAGCGGCAGGTAGTGATGGTCCTGCTCGGTTTCGTGGCGCAGCGGCATGCGGTATTTTTTCCATGCCGCATAGAACAGCGCCGCCGCGCGGTTCGAGAAAATATCGAAAAATGCGCGCGCGCCGCGATCGCGCTTGGCGCTTTCGCGGTGGCTCAGTATCTCGGAATAATGCAGCGGCAAGGCGCCCTGCGCGCCCAGCAGGCCAAAGAAGGCCGGCTCGATCTCGACCCGTCCCAGCTTGCCGGAGGCCAGCGCGGCCAGCCGCGATTGCGCATCGTCCAGCGCCTGCCCGTCCTTGTCGTACGCCGTCAGCCCGGCGATCTCGCTGGCGGGAAAGCCCAGCGAGGACGAATTCAGGAAGCGCAGGTGCGCCGGCACGGCATTCTTGGCGCGCGTGCCTTCCTGCCGCGCAAACCACAGCTCCAGCACCCGCACGGCCTGGAAGAACTTGAAGCGCTGCGGCTCGGCCAGCAGCGATTCGATTACGCTAGGATCGCGTCGCCGTTGCATGGAGGGCACCGTAGTATTTCTTCCGCGCCGCGGCGCGACAGCACCACCAACTGCACGAAGCTGTTGGCATGCACGTAAAGGCTGAAAAAGCGGTTGATGACCGCCACGAAGGCATGCAGGCTGGTGCCGACGAAGTTGTCTTCATTGATCGTCAGCCGGATTTCGATGCCGCGCACGAAGGTGGCGAACGGCTCGCCCGGCATCCAGTGCGTGGCAGGCTTGTAGTCCAGCCCCACCAGCCCTTCTATCTGGCGCGCCGCCACCGCGGCGTGCGACAGGTCATACAGGCGCAGCGTTTCCTTCAGGGCGGGCAGGCCGCTTTGCACCAGGGACAGATGGTTCAGCGCCAGATGCGAAATCAGGCGCCAATGCGCCGCGCGGCCCTGCTGGAAGCGGTGCGTATGCGTCGGGCGCCGCAGCATGCGGATTTCGCGCGCAACCGATCCGCCCTCCAGGAACAGGTCCCCGCCGGGCTGGCCCACGGCCAGGTGCGAGGGGAGATCCCGGTTGGTGCAGGTCAATTCCAGGCTCAGCGTCTCGGTCTGCGGCACCGAAGGATCGAAGTCGATGTCGACGATGGACATTTCCATCTCGTAGCCCGGGCTGCGCTCGGCCACCATGGAATCCCGCCGCGCCGTCCAGTAGTGGCTGGCTCCCTCCGGCGTCTCGCCGTGATGCAGGGAATAGAAGGGGCGGAATTCGACGATGGAGTCGCCCTGGGCGTTCTGGCGCACCTGGCGCACGCGGTCGATGGAATAGACCTCGTAGCCGTAGGCGCGCCGCGCGTCGGCCACCACCGGGTAGGAAGCCGCGGCGTGCGTGACGCGGATCGGGTCGGCGCGCTGGGGAAACAGGTTCACCACCGGCGTGCAGCCCAGCCGGAAGTTGTCCGCGGACGCGGACTCCAGCAGCCGCGCCGTATTGGAGTCGGCGCGCAGCCCCCTCACCGGCAGGTGCAGGGTGAATTCGCGGACCGGCCCTACCGCGCGCCGCAGCGCCGCCAGGTCGATGTCCACGAAATTGAATTTCTCGGAAAAGACGAAGTACTCCGCCAGCAGGCGGTAGGCCGGGTGCGAACTGGCGGGAAAATCGATCAGGGCGTCCTCGTCGTCCAGGCCCGCTTGCGCCAGCGGCACCTCCGGCAGCCGATGCCAGCGGCCGGGCTGCGTCTCGACATAGGCCGCGGCGGTGCGCAGGAACACGCAGTCGCGCAGCGCCGCGACGAACGACGGCTCGCCATGCAGATAGACGCGCAGCTTGTCCACGGCCAGCGTGGAGAAATTCTGCGTTTCGGCCAGGCAGGCCAGGGTCAGCGACAGGCGGCCCGTCACGCCCGGCGGCAGGGAAGTGGAGGACGGCGCGTTGGCGGTCGAGGCAAAGCCCGCCTGGCGGATCGCCACGGGCGCCAGCGTGACCTCGTAGGCCGTGCGGAAACGGCACGCCACGCCGCGCACGGCATGCGATTTCAGCTCCGTGCCGCGCGGCAGGCGCACCGGCGCGGTCAGCTGGGCGGCCACGCCGCCCATGTCGAACTGCGCCACCGAGCACGAGGGGAACGGGCGCAGGTAGTGCGGGTACATCACCTCGAACAGCGCTTCCGTGAATTCCGGGTAGTCGTCGTCGAGCTTCTTGTTGATGCGCGCGCCCAGCAGGGCGAACGACTCGATCATCCGCTCCACGTGCGGATCTTCGCAGGTCTCGCCCGACAGACCGAGCCGCGCGGCGATCTTGGGATAGCGCTGCGCGAAATCGCGCGACGAACTGCGCAGGAACCCCAGTTCGCGTTCGTAATAAGGCAGCAGTTCTTCCATCTTTCCCTTCTCCGCCGGCGGCATGGCGCCGGCGCCCGCGTTTGTTGTTCGTTCAGGCGGCGGCTGCGGTCTTGGCCCAGCCCTTGCTCACCGAGTACTGCAAAGTAGATGGCTGCAACGTTGCATCGAATGTCACCGGTTCATGCGCCGGACCCACGTCCAGCATCGCGGTGATCGCGAAATACAGCACCGACGTGGCACGGCTGTCCACTTGCAGCATGACCCGCACGTGCGTCAGCCGCGGCTCATGGCGCGCGATCGCCTGTTCCAGCGACCGGCAGATGAATTCGCGGTCGTAGTGGCTGGCCAGGCTCAGGCCGGAAAAATCCGACAACCCGTAGGTGAGGATGGACCGCTGGCAATTCGGATATCGCTTGAGCGATTCCTCGGTGAAGACCATGCGCGTATTGAGCAGGGCCTCGATGTCGCGAGCAACGGTTTCCTTGATTTCCTCTACCGACAGACGCCGCAGGGCGTGCGGTGTTTTCCCGTCGCCGTCGAACAGTTTGTCGAACAGGCTGGGTTCGAATCCTTTCATCACGGACCTCATTCAGGAAAGGCGGCGGCCCGGATCGAGCCGCGGCCTTTACCCTCTACGCGGTCACGTTCAGACCGAATACGTCTTGTCGTTCTTGGTGAGGCTCCATGCGCCCTGGGCGTTGCCGCCCTGATTGCCGCCCACCTTCTGCTGCGTGTACTTCCACTGGACCGCGGCGTACTTCAGCGAGAACGATTCGTGCGGCAGGCCTTCGCTGACGACTTCGGGGGCCACGCGCGAAATGATCACGTACTTGAGCTTGATTTCCAGGTACTTGACGCGGTTGCCCTCGCCGTCGGCGCGCAGGAAATCGATGGTGACTTCGTCGAACGTCGTGCCGCCGGAGGCGTGCTGATACAGCAGCGGGCTGACCACGTCCAGGTCCTTGGTGAAGACCATCTCGCCATGCTCGGTGCGTTCGGCGGTATGGCCGCCGGAGGTCGAGGCGGTAGCCGAGCGCGGCTGGATGATTTCATGGCGCCACGAACCGACTTCGATCCAGTCAGGGTGATCCTTGTCCTGGGACTCGCCCTTGAGCGCAGGATTGCCGAATTTGACGTAGATGTCCTTCATTAATAGCCTCTCCAGTAAAAAAAGCGTCGAATCTAACGGTCTTTACGACTTCTGGGCCTGCGCGGGAAGCTCCGCGACCAGACGCAGGGAAATCGAAAGCTCGTCGAGCTGAAAGTGAGGCCGCAAAAACGCCACGGCCCTGAACACCCCGGGACGGCCCGGTACTTCGGCGACTTGCACCGATGCCTCCCGCAAGGGGAACTGCGCCTTCTGCTCCTGGCTCGCGTTGTCGTCCAGCAGCACGTACTGCGAGACCCAGCGGTTCAGGAAGCTCTCGACGGATTGCGCGGAGGCAAAGCTGCCGATCTTGTCCCGCATCATGGCCTTCAGGTAATGGGCCACGCGCGACACCGAAAAAATGTATTGCAGCTGCGCCGACAGCACAGCGTTCGCGTTGGCGCTGTCGGTGTTGTATTTCTTGGCCTTCTGCACGGACTGCGCGCCGAAGAAGGCGGCGTAGTCGGAGTTCTTGCAGTGCACCAGCGGAATCAGGCCAAGGTCGCTCAGTTCCTTCTCGCGGCGGTCGGTGATGGCAATTTCCGTGGGACACTTCAGCGCGATCTCGCCGTCGTCCGTCTTGAAGGTGTGCGTGGGCAGGTTCTCCACCAGGCCGCCGCCCTCCACGCCGCGGATCGCCGCGCACCAGCCGAAATCGGCGAACGCGGCCGTCAAGCGCGCGCCGAAGGCCCAGGCGGCGTTGCACCACAGATACTTCGCGTGATCGGTGCCGTCCACTTCCTCGACGAAGTTGAAGCCCTCCACCGAGGTGCCCTCCTTCGGGTCATAGGGCAGGCGCCCCAGGAAGCGCGGCATGGTCAGGCCCACGTAGCGCGAATCCTCGGAATCGCGGAAGCTGCGCCACTTGGTGTATTCGACGGTATCGAAGACCTTCGCCAGATCGCGCGGGCGGCCCAGGTCGGCAAAACTGTCCAGTCCGAGCAGCTCGGGCGAGGCCGAGGCGATGAAGGGCGCGTGCGAGGCCGCGGCCACGTGCGACATCTGCTCGATGAAGTACATGTCCTCGGGCTGGCGCGTAATCTCGAAATTGCCCAGCAGCGCGCCGAAGGGCGAACCGCCGAAGGTGCCGAACTCTTCCTCGTAGACCTTCTTGAACATCAGGCTCTGGTCGAAGTCGATGGCGGTCTGGAAGTCGCGCACCAGGTCGCGCTTGGTGACGTTGAGCACCTTGATCTTCAGCATCGGGCCGGTATTGCTTTCCTGGCACAGGTAGTGCAGGCCGCGCCAGGTGCTTTCGAGCTTCTGGAATTCGGCGCCATGCATGACCTCGCTCAACTGGGCGGAGATCAGGCGGTCCAATTCGGCCACGCGGGCGTCCAGCATGGCGGACAGGTTGTCCGACACCACGACGGTGCCCTTCATGACTTCACGCGCCAGTTCTCCGATCAGATCCTTGGCGCGGTCATGCTCGGCGGTGGACTTGGCCACCCGGCTCTGCTCGACGATCTGGTCCAGCAGGCCCGAATCGGTCTCGGCGGCCGGGGCGGAAACGTTCTGCGCGGCGGCGGAATTACTCATTGCTGCCTCCCTTGCCATTCTTGCCGGCTTCGCTGGTCAGTTGCTGCAGTTTTTCCGTGCTGCTGAGCACTTCGCCCAGCAGGTCTTCGAGCTTGTCGTTGCCCGCCAGCTTGTTGCGCAGGTCGGCGAGCTTGGTGCGGATATCCAGCAGTTCTTTCAGCGGTTCGATCTGCTGCACCACGGCTTCGGGCCGGAAGTCTTCCACCGAGCGGAACTTCAGGTCCACGCCAAAGGTGCCGCCTTCGTCGGTCAGGCGGTTCTTCACGCGATAGGCGGCGCGGGGTTCCAGGCCACGCATCACGTCATCGAAATTGTCCACGTCAATATTGACGAACTTGCGGTCCTTCAGGCGGGGAAGCTCGGCTTCCGACTGCGCGCTGAAATCGCCCACCACGCCCACGACGAAGGGAAGCTCTTTCTGTTCGATCGCATCGCCCTTCTCGACGTCATAGGTCAGCTGGACGCGCGGCGGACGTACCTTCTGGAGTCTTTTCTGAACGCTTTCTTTCTTAGCCATGGGGGCTCCAAGCGAAGTGCATAGTGACGGGCTGGCAGCCCGGTCAGGGTTTGAGGAGATTGCCGAAGGGATCCGGCGCGCGGCCGGCGGGAGCGGCGGCGGATCCTGGCGGGGGGGCGGCCGGCGAACCTGCGGCGGGCGCAGCGGCGGCAGGCCTGGCCGCCTGCGCGCCGGCTGGCGTTGCGGCGGCGGCAGGCGCGGCGGCAGGCGTTGCGGCGGCCGGCGTTACCGCGGCCGGCGCCGTGCCCTGCGTATCGTTACGGCGCGGCGGGCGCGGACGCGGCGGCTTGCGGCCTTCCGGGAACAGCACGTCCTGGCCCAGGGTTTCACGCATGGCGGCCGCCAGCGCCACCGCGTCGGTGCGGGCATTGCCGGCGAGCAGCGCGTCGGCGCGCAGGTCGGCCAGCGACTGCATCGCCACGCGCAGGCCGCCTACCGCGCGCACGGTCTTGGCCGTGAAGTCCTCGGGATCGCGGTTCAGGGCCTCGTCGGCCGCAACGATAGCCTCGCCGTACTTCTGTTCGTCGAAGCGGATCTTGGCGATGTAGGACCACGGCCCGCCGCGGGACGGATTGAGCTGCGCGATCTCTTCGAATTCGGCCACGGCCTGGTCGTTGCCTTTCGTTGCCAGCGTCTCGGTGGCGTGAGTCATCGATTGCTTGTATTCGGCATCCGTGGGCGGCTTGGACGATGTTGCGCAGCCCGCGAGGACGGCCAGCATTCCGCTTATGAGGAGAACCCGGGAAATGTGCATTTTTTGGCTTGTAGGTGGGTGTAACCAAGGCCGCGTATTTCAACAACCTTTTGTTAGCACAGCACTACAGTGCATTACTTCATGTAACTCACCTCGAAATTTCGCCCATCGTGCAGCGATCTATATGTTGTCGCAGCCTTCCGGTATAAAGAGCCATGTCAAAACATCTCTATTTTTCTCGGCGCATGGCAGCGATCGCCCTGATCGCGGCAACCCCCGTCATCAGTGGCTGTGCAGCGGTTTCGGCGATCGGAGCAGTGGCAGGAATGACTGGCGGCGTAATGGATATGGCGGGCCTGAAAAAGGACCCGAATGCGCCTGTCGATGTGAAATTGGCGATACACGCCGGAGAAAATCTGAACGCGAGCAGCGGCCAGCCCATGGCTGTCGTTACGAAAATATACTATTTGAAGAACGCCGAGGCATTTCAGCGCGCGCCGCTCACGCAATTAGTTGATACTGACGGCGAAAAGTCGGCGCTGGGCGACAGCATCATCGCCTCGCGCGAGGTCACCCTGACACCGGGGCAGCGTTACGAAAACCTGGAAAAGGTGCCGAAGAACGCCGCCTATATCGCCGTTGCGGGTCTGTTTTACGCACCCGCGCCACAGCGCTGGAAGTACGTGTTCGAAGTGGAAACCGCGGAAGACACCGGCATCGTCATGGGCGCCCATGCCTGCGCGATGACGGTCGTTACCGGCAAGATCACCTTGCCGCCGGGCGTGCCCAGCTTCGACCCGGCCCGGCTGGGATCGGTGCAGTGTCCAGGCTGAACGCGCGATCCGCGCCGCCCCGCCGTCATGAACCGCCGTCTCTCTACTATGAACAAGAGCCAGAAAACGTGAGCCATTCAGCGAAGATCCTATGGGGAGAGGGGCTATTCCTGCGGCCCCAGCACTTTCAACGCCAAGACGCCTACCACGAAGCCCGCCTCGCCGAAATGAGCCGCGCGCTGCACCCCTATTCCTGGGGGCTGCGCGCCGCCCGCTTCGACGCCGCCGCGCTGGCCAACGGCATGCTGCGCGCCACCGAGCTGTCGGCGATCTTCCCCGACGGGGAAATCTACAACGCGCCCCACAACGACGACCTGCCGCCCGCCGTGGCGCTGGACGGGCTGGACGGCGCGAGCGAAGCGGTCTTTTACCTGGCGCTGCACCCCATGAAGGACATTGGCGGCAACTACCGCGATGCCCAGCAAGGCCAGGGCTTCGATGCCCGCTACGCGCACCAGGACAGCCCCGCCCCCGACCTCTACACCAACGCCAGCACAGCCGACCTCGCCTTCCTGCGCAAGAACGTGCGCCTGCTGTCCGAGCACGAGCCGCGCGACGCGCTCCTGACGATACCCGTCGCGCGCGTACGCCGCACGTCCAGCGCCGGCTACGAGCTGGATACCAGCTTCATCGCGCCCAGCCTCACGGTGCAGGCCTGCGGCGCGCTCTTCGAGCAGCTGCGCCGCCTGCTGGACGCGCTGCAGGCCAAGGTCAATGCGCTGTACGGCTTTCACCGCGAGCCCAACAAGAACATCATCGAGTTCCGCTCGGGCGACGTGGCCTCCTTCTGGCTGCTGCATACCGCCAACGAAGCCTATTCGGCGCTCTCGCACCTGTTCCACAACCCGCAGCTCCACCCGGAGCGCCTGTTCCAGGAAATGCTGCGCCTGGCCGGCGCGCTGATGACCTTCTCCAAGGTGCACACGCTGGCGGACCTGCCCGTCTACCGACACGAGCAGCCCGGCGCGGCCTTCGCGCAGCTGGACGGCATCCTGCGAGACCTGCTCGACACCGTCATCTCCACCCGCTACTTCTCCATCGTGCTGGAAGAGCTGCGTCCGTCGTTCCACGTCGGCCGCCTGGACTCCGACAAGCTGGACGAGACCACTGCGCTCTACCTGTCGGTATCGGCCGCCACGCCGGCCAGCGAACTGGCCGAGACCGTGCCGCTGCGCTTCAAGGTCGGCGCGCCCGACGACGTGGAAAAGCTGGTCCTGTCGGCCATGCCGGGCGTGCAGCTGGTGTACACGCCGCAAGTGCCGCCGGCCGTACCCGTCAAGCCGGGCGCCTGCTATTTCACCCTGCAGACGCGCGGCTCGCTCTACGACCGCATGCTGCAAGCCCGCAGCATCGCCATCTACGCGCCTTCCGGCATTCCGGAACTGAAGCTGGACCTGATCGCCGTCACCCGCTAACCGACGCCAACCGAAAGAGCCCGCCATGACTGCCGACGCGCCCTCTTTGATGCCCGGAGCCTCGCTCCCTCCCCGAGCCGCCGAGTTCTACGGCTCGCGCCCCGCGAAGTCGCTGCTGGACCTGCTGTACGACGGCTTCCTGATGCTGTTCCTGCTCAAGAGCGGCCAGGAGCCCGCCAGCGCCGCGTCATTTTCGGCGCGCGTACAGCAGTTCCTGGCGGACTTCGAACGCAGCGCCAAGAGAATGGACATCCCGGCCGAGGACGTCTACGCGACCAAATACGCCTTCTGCGCGGCAGTGGACGAAACCGTGCTGAACTCGGGCTTCTCCATCCGGGATGCATGGATGCTGCAGCCGCTGCAACTGACCCTGTTCGGAGAACAGCTGGCCGGCGAGAACTTCTTCGCCCGCCTCGAAGACCTGCGCGCCCAGGGCGCGCCGCGGCTCCAGTCGCTGGAAGTGTTCTACATGTGCCTGCTGCTGGGCTTCCAGGGCAAATACATGATCGAGGGCCAGGAGAAGCTCGGCTACCTGACGGCGCGCCTGGGCGACGAGATCGCGCTGCTGCGCGGCAAGCGCGCGGGCTTCGCGCCGCACTGGCCGCTGCCCGACAAGATCGCCCATACCCTGAAGCGCGACGTGCCGCTGTGGAGCATCGGCGCCATGTTCGCGCTGCTCGGCCTGCTGGCGTACCTGGGCATGAGCCATTTCCTGAACGCCGACATGCAAACCGCCATGGCGCCCTATCACGACATCGTCAAGCTGGGCCCGCGCGCCGCCCACCTGACCATCTCGCTTCCCTGAAGGCCCACTCACACCGCCACGTCCCATGATCGATCGCTCCTCCACGCCTGCGGGCTTCAGCAGCCTGGATGCCGCCTCGCTGTCCCAGAACGCCCGCCTGCTGCAAGTGCGCACGCCGCTGGGCGACGCGCTTACCGTCGAACGCATGCAACTGCGCGAAGGCGTGTCCGAACTGTTCGCCCTGACCCTGGACTGCCTGGCGTCGTCGGCGGAGCTGGACGTGGAGCCGCTGCTGGGCAAGGAAATCAGCGTCGGCCTGCTGCTGGCGGACGGCAGCAGGCGCCTCTGGCACGCGGTGGTGGAAGGCGTGGACTCCCTGGGCGCCGATGGCGGGCTGGCGCGCTACCGCCTGCACGCCGCGCCCTGGCTGGCCACGCTGCGCCTGCGCCGCGACAGCTTCCTCTACCAGGACAAGCCGGTCACCGACATCCTGAGCGAAGTGTTCGCCGATTATCCGCTGGCTTCCTTCGCGTTCGACATCACCGAGCCGCCGGCGCCGCGCCCGGTGCGCACCCAATACCGCGAAACCGACCTGGCTTTCGTGCTGCGCCTGATGGCCGAGGCGGGCCTGAGCTTTCGCTTCGACCATCAGCAGGGCGAACAGCAGGACGGCGCCTCAGGAGGCGCGCAGCATCGCCTGGTGGTGTTCGACGCGGGCGCCGCGCATCCCGCCAATCCCGCCGCCACGCTGCGCTTCCACCGCAGCGACGCCACGGAAACCGAAGACAGCGTCACGCGCTTCGGCGCCGCTCGCGCCATCCAGCCCAATGCCGTCACGCGCGCGGCCTGGAACGACCGCGCGCTGCTCGCGCATGGCGCGCACGCCCAGTCCGGCCTGGATGCGGGTTCGGTGCCGCCGCTGGAGGACTATGACTACGACGGCCACGGCCGCTATATGGACGACGCCGGCGCCGAGCAACGGGCCGCGCGCAGCCTGCTGGCCCACGAGGCGCGCATGGTGCGCTTCGACGGCGGCGGCACGGCGCGCCAGATGTCGCCTGGCCATGACTTCACGCTGACCCAACACGACCGCTACGCGGCAGGCTCGGGCCAGGCGGTCGACGAACTGGGCGGCAACCGGTACACGCTGCTGCACGTGCTGCACGAGGCCGCCAACAACCTGGGCAGCCAGGCGGCCCAAGTGCTGGGCGCGGCCGACCTGGAACACGGCGCCTACCGCAACACCTTCAGCGCCCAACCCGCGGCGGCCGCGCTGCTGCCCCCCTGGATCGCCAAGCCGACCGCCCCCGAAGGCCTCGTCGCCGTGGTGGTGACGGCGCAAGACGAAGCCATTTCGTCCGGGCGCGACCTGCGCATCAAGGTGCAGTTTCCGTGGCAGCGCGGACGCCGCCCCCTGCCGGGCGGCCTGCCCCACCGCAGCCACGGCGACGACGAAGGCAATGCGCCGGGCGACGACAGCTCCGGCACGTGGCTGCGCGTGGCCGGCGCCCAGGCCGGTCCCAACTGGGGCGCGCACCATCTGCCGCGCCAGGGCACCGAAGTCGTCGTGGAATTCCTGGACGGCGACATCGACCAGCCCGTGGTCGTGGCGCAGCTCTACAACGATTCCGATCTGCCGCCCTGGTCGGCCGGCGTGGACGCCGAGGCCAACCACCCCGGCACGCTAAGCGGCTGGCACAGCCGAGGCCTGGACGGCGAAGGCCACAGCCAATGGCTGTTCGACGACACTTCGGAACAGGTGCGCACGCGCCTGTCCAGCTCGGCCGCTGCCTCGCAGCTGGGCCTGGGCCATCTGGTCCAGCAGGCGGCGGACGAATCCAGCCGCGGCGATTGGCGCGGCACGGGTTTCGAGCTGCGTTCGGACGCCTGGACCGTGGTGCGCTCGGGGCAGGGCATGCTGCTGTCGGCCAATGCGCGGCCAAACGCGGCCTCCACCCAGGCCGACGCGAAAGAGGCGGTGGCCCAGATGCGCGGCGCGCAGCACGCCGCGCAGCGCATCAACACCGCCGCCGCGCAGCGCCAGGCGCGCGAACTGGCGGCCACCGGCCAGTTCGATGCGCAGATCAAGGCCTTCGACCCCACGGCCGACGGCCGCTATCCCAGCAGCGTGGGCGGCCAGCAGGCCGTCAAGGCCAGCGGCGGCGAACGCACCGGCACCGAACCGGTTGAACGCATCGACGGCGCGCGCATGCTGGTCGACGCGCCCTCCTCCCTCAACCTGTCCACGCCCGCGTCGGCCATCCTGCACGCGAGCGAGAATCTGCACGTCACCGCGCAGGAAGACGGCCACGTCGCCGCCCGCCATACCTTCGCCAGCGCTTCGGGCAAGTCGACCAGCCTGTTCGTGCAGGATGGCGGCCTGCGCGCCATCGCGGCCAACGCGCCGGTCTCCCTGCACGCGCACACCGACATGCTGGAGATGCTTGCGGGCCAGGACGTCACCATCACGTCGACCACGGATAGCATCGAAATCCTGGCGAACGAACGCATCACTTTGCAGGCCGCGAACGGCAGCATCGTGCTGGACGGCGGCGACATCCTGTTCAAGGGGCCGGGCATGTTCTCGGTCAAGGGGGCCTCGCACAGCCTGATCGGCCCCGGCAGCGATGCAGCCGCGCTGCCCGCGCTGCCGTCGACCCAGGTGGGCGACCCCATGATCGTGAGCGCCGAACTGGTGCACCGGGCCAAGGCGCAGGCGCTGGCCAGCCTGCAAGCCGGGGCGGCCCAGGCCAGCCATGCCACCGCCGGCGCAAGCGGGGCGGCAACCGGCCCGGATATCGCCGCAACGGGCGCCGCTGCGGGCGGCGCCACGGCGGCCGAGCCGGGCCTGGCCGGCCGCGCATCCGCGCTGGCGGGCCAGGCTGGCAATCTGGCCAGCAGCGCCGCGCAAACAATCAAGAGCGCGTCCTCCGCCGTCACCGGCGCCATCGACAACGCCCGGCAAACCGGCGCCGACCTGATGAATGGCGCGGTGCAGAAGGCCGGCGAACTGGCGCGCTCGGCCGCCAACGCCGTCACGCCGTCGCTAATGGGCGGGCCCGGAGCGGGCCTGGCCGGCGCGGCCGGAAACGCAGCTGGCGCCAGCGCAGGCACGGCCGTTTCCGCGGCGGCGGATACCGCCGTCGGCGCAGCCGCCGCGAACGCCTCCGGGGCCACGGCCTCAGGCATGGCGGCCAGCGCCGCCACCGCCGCCTCCTCCGCGGCGGGCACTGCCGCGGGGTCTGCCGCCCAGGGCGCGGCCTCGGGGCTGCTGAGCGCCACGGCCGCGGGCGGCGCTTCCGCCTTGTCGGGCGCGAAGGACATGCTTGCGGCCGCCGGCGACGCTGCCGGCAAGATCGGCGAATTCGTGAACCCCGCCATGGCGCAGGCCCTGACGGGAGACGGCGACCGGGGGTCGGCGATCGGCGCGGCGGTCAACGGCCTGCTGGGATCGACCCGGGCCGGACAATACGGGCTGCCGGCGGTCGCCAGCGCCATCATGCGCGCGCCCAGCCTGGACGCTTCCGCCTTGCCCGCCGTGGCAAGCGCGGTCCTGCAGTCTCCAGCCGTGAGCGGCTCGGGGCTGCCAGCGGTCGCCGCCACCGTGATGCGCACGCCGGGCTTCAGCCCGGACATGCTGCCCTCGTCCGTGACCAGGATCCTGCAGACGGCGGGCGTGCTGCCGCGCTCGGGAACGCCGCCCTTCGCGCCACCGGGCACGCCCGGAGCCGCCGCCCAAGGCGCGGCAGGCGCGCAGGATGCCGGCGAGGCCGCCGTCTCCAATGCGCTGACCACCTACCGCGGCCAGACGGGCGCGCACCTGCAGTTCGTGAACTTCACCGAAGAAGACGGGTTCTGGAACGACGGCACCGTCCTCATCAGCGAGGACCGGCAGACCGCCAAGCCCAAGATCCGCGTCAAATTCAGCAAGGCCGCCGTCCACAAGTTCAGCATCAAGGTGATCGCGGGCAAGAACAACATCGCCTACTCGCAAGCCGAAAAGGGCCGTCACGCCCCCTACCGCGACCCGAACGGCAAGACGTTCCAATACCAGACCGATCCCGACGGCACCAAGGTCGTGAACGATATCGCGCTGCCGGCCGCCGGGCTCAATACCTATACCTTCGAGGTCCGGGACGCGCGGAACCAGCGCATCGCCACCGAAACGGTGGAGACGGCCCGCCGGCTCTACATCCAGGAACTGGTGCTGCCCGGCCCCGACCCCATGGCGCGCGCGCAGGACAACAGCGCGGCGGTCGCCGAGTACCGCCGCCATGGCATCGATGTCGCGCATCTGCCGGTGCGGCAGGGCGCGGGAAATCCGAACTATGACGTAGACCAGGCCGACGCCGACCTGCTCCAGCGCCAGGCGAGAGCGATCTACGATCAATCCGAAGGGCCGGACCACGAGCCCTACACGATCGTCGTCTGCCACGTGGAACGCCTGGCCTTCAAGGCGCCCCAGCACACCATCTACCGGGACGCCTACGCGGGCCCGGGCGAACGCAAGGTCTATGTGCCGCTGGTGGGCGGCGACGGCGCCTCCCATTTCCTCTGGTACGGCATCGACAACGACCCGTGGTTCCTGAGCGCCACCTACGAATACACGGACGCCTCGGGCCAGGTCCGGCGCATCCCCATTCCGCCCGATCGCGTCTTCCCGGTGCCTCAAGACCAGGGCAAGCCCCTGGAATGCCCGGGCGTGGGCGTGATCGTCGATGGCCTGACGCCGACGCGGACGCTGGGCAAGATCCACCTCAACGTGCAATTGATGGACTCGGCAGCCACCGGCGTGGCATTTCCGGGCACCAATCTGCTATGCGTCGCGGCCCGCACCCCCTGGGATCCTGCGGACCCCGCAGGCCGCCAGCAGACGCTGGTGCATGAGATCGGCCACCTGATCTATATGGTGGCCAGCGGGCCGGCGTGGGCGCAGGCGAACGGCTACGAGGACGACGACTCGCACCTGGACGCCTCGCCCTACTTCTACTCGTCCCACGGCCGCCATTGCCACTTCGGCCTGGCCAAGCTGGCCAACGTCGAAGACTATGCCTACGAATCGGGCTCCTGCGTCATGTTCGGCATCAGCGGGGCCCCCATACGCTTCTGCCCGACCTGCGCCAAGGCCGTGCGCAAAGTGGACCTCTCCAATGGCTGGCCTTCCTTCTAACCGCGCGCCGCGCTGGCGCCCGCTGCTGGCCGCGCTATGCGCGGCCGCCGGCCTCATGCTCGCGCCCGCGCCCTCCGGCGCCTCGCCGCCCTCGCCCATGACTACCGACTGGATCGATCCCCCCGCCTTCGCGACCGCCCCCGTGGGCACGACCCGCGAACACGCCTGCATGCCTGCCAACCGGGCCGACAGCGACCCCCAGCTGCACCTGGCCGGCCCTCGGCGCGTCACCCTCCAGGCCGCCGACAAGCTGGTCGTGCCGGTCTGCGCGCGGGGCATCATCCCCGTCACCACCAACATGCCGCCACCTGCCGTCGTCGCGACGGACAAGGCCACCGGCAAGGTCTATCGCGGCATCGCCTATCAGCGCAAGCGGCCGCAACCGCGCGGCATGGATATCGATATCGCGCCAGGCTCGGTTCCACCGCGGGATATACCGATCGAGCCCGGCGTCAGCGTCGGGACGCAGTTCAGCACCGACGTGGCCGCGGCCGCCGGGCTGCCGAAGCAGGAAGCCGTCTACGAGGTTTACGTGGAAGCCAACGGCCTGCGCTCGAACGCCGTCACGATCGAGGTGCGGGCCGCGCAATAGCTGCCGCCCTTCAGCCCGGCCCGGCGCTGCCGGGCCGGAACATGCGCAGCACGCGATCCCGGATCGATCGCCCATAGGCCCAGCACCACACCGCCAGGGCCAGCATGGCGACCAGCAGATAGGCGCGGTGCTCCACGGGCACGGGATTAAGGGCCGACAAGGTCAAGAAGGGCTCGAAGCCCATGAAATCGCTGGCGGCGAGCGTGCTGAAGAACAGGGCCAGGACCGGCCCCGTGAAATGCGGGCGCTCGCCCCGCGTGTCCTTATCCGCCCATGCGAACCAATGGATGAAGCGAATCAGCTGAATCGCCACCGCGCATAGCGGGACGACGACGGCGAGCAGCAGGACGATAAGGGCGACGGCGACTTGAGGAGGAAGCATGGCGGCATTTTAGCGGCTGCCGCCTGCGGTCCCTATCGCCTCCACGGCCCTGGCGAAATCTCCCGGCTTGCGTCCCGGCCTGGCCAGCACCGCCGCGATCTCCGGATCGGCATCGAAATTCGATGCCACCGTGAAATACAGGTACATGTATTGCCGCATGTCCTGCTTATCCTCAATGCGGTACTTGATCCAGGCTGTCTTGGCCACCTTGGCTAAGACACGCGCGACTTCGTATATGTCCCGATAATTCTGCAGGGCATCCCGATGCTGTGCATACAGCCAGCGGGTGCTATCGACGATGGGAATGCGAACCTGCCCCAGCAGCTTGCGGCTGAGCGCCATTTCCATGTGCTCATCCGGATAGATGTGCAGTTCGAGATACAGCGGACCGTCTCCGGCCGGGATGGCCGAAGCAGGGAAATGCACCGGCGTTTCCTTGTCGAAAACCTGCTCGTCGTACTTGCCATCGTGCATGTGCTTGATGGCTTCTTCCCCGTCCACGCCGCTCCATCGCACCTTGAAATCGGTGCCTTTCAGCTTGTAGCAGCAGGTCACCGAGCCCTCCCCGCCCCCCACGCCAATCGAACCCGTTGAAGCCGAGTTTCCCTCGGAGTCCGTAATCTCGATACTGTCCAGGTCCCAGGGCGTGTAGTTGTACGTGATGAAGGACAAGCCTCGATAGCTGGGCTCGCCATTGCAGCCCGCCAGCATTCCCAGGCACGTCAGTGCGAGGATCAGGCGCTTATGCATTTTCCCATCGGTCCATTGCAGTCATTGGTTCGACACCCAGTCGCCGCTGTTCCAGACCGATTCCGGCGCGTCCGCGGGCTCCGGCATTTCTGTTTCCGTCGCATAGCGGGCCTCCACTCGATCCGCTGCGGTAAAGCGCAACAGCAGCACGGCGGCGTTGCCTGGGCGCGGCACCTTCAATTCGACGCTGTGCGGATAACGCGCTTCGTTGTCATTCATCGGCCCCCATACCACCTGGACGGGCTTATTCCGGCTGTCCGGCCCATAGAAGCAAGCGCCCGAAAGGGGCCCGGCGGGCGCCCCTGAGGCTCTCGCGACCCGATCGCCCGGGAACGCGCCGGACGAATCTTCCAGGCGATAGCCGATATCGGCGTCCGTGTCGTTGCGGGCTTCGCAGAGCAAAACCGGCGGCATGAGCGCGGCATGCGCCCAACGGTAGACAGGAGGGCCAACGACAAGCGCAACGCCTGCCACCGCCAAGGCCAGTACCGCCCAGCGCCAGCTGTGTTTCGGCTTCATGCCGCATTCCTCCGATCAGATCCGGCGCCCAGGGGTTCGATGTCGTTCCCCTTGGCGCTAGGGACGAACCGGCACGAAGGTGCCCAGCTTGGCGTTCAACTGGTCGATCCGGGCCGCCGACTCGGTATCGCTCTTCAGTTTCGCCTCTTCGCTCTTGAAATCGGTCTTGCCGAAGATGTCCTTATCGCGCACCCGGAAATACATAGACGTGCTGGCGAGCAGGTGGTCGGGCCAGCTGCTCAGCATGGCGTCGTGCACGAGAAAATCGAACAGCGCCATGACCTTGGGAGGCAGAGGATTCGTTCCCGTGCTCGCCTCGCGCCAGACCTCGAGCAAGCGCCGCTGCGTCGCGCGCTTGGCCTTCATGTCGGCGAAAGGATCTTTCGGCTTGTCCTCTTCCGTCAATTCGCCGCCGTGTCGCTTTATCATTTCGTTGCGCAGATTCTGGGGGTGCCGGGGGTTATCGATGCCCAGCTCCCAGCTATCCATGACGCTCGCATGGCTGGGAAAGGCGCGCCGGTATTCCTCCTTGCGCCGCTCGGTCTCGGCATCCTGCCGTTCCGCCTTTTCGAGTTCACGGTATTCTTCTTCGAGGCGCTGCCATAGCGGCTTGAAGCGCTGCGGCGGCAGTTCGCCGCGGCTGGCGACCGCGCGGTTCCAGCGCTCTTCCCTTAGCGCTCTCAGTTCATCCAGGCGAGCCGTGTTCTCCGGTTTCTTCCTATCCTCCTCAGACAGGGCCAGGACGCGGCGGTACTCTTCGTCGTAGGCCTGCTCAGGCGTGAAGAAATCCCGATCCTGTATCCATTTTTCGGCCGGATCCGACAATTCCGCCTTGAAGACCGGATCCTGGTAGCGCACCGCGAGCCAGCGCAGGAAGACCTCCATGTGCGGCATGAAGTCGACGCCAGGCTGGTACTTCACGACGCCGCGATAGGCCTCGACGAGATCGGTGATGTAATAGCTTTGCCCTCCGTCCCTGATCTGGGAGCCTAACGAAAACTTGTCGTAAGTCTGCGGACGCTTGGCACGCAACTGCTCCATGCTGTAGATGCCCACGCCATTCGACAATGCGGCATTCAGCATGTCCCGTAGCGGCACCCGCGACAGTTCCGTGCGCGAGCCCAGCGAACCCTCGGGGCTGACGCCCATCACGTCGCCGCTGGATCCCGGGTACAGGTATTGTTCCCCCCGGGTCTTCTCCAGGCTGTCCAGGCGCTGATTCGCACGCAGTTCGTGCGCGGCGGCGAAATGCATGCATTTCGCCACGGCGCCAGGCACGGTCAGCGTACGGTCCTTGTGCGTTTGCTTGATAAGGTCCGTAAATGGCAAGAACCCGAGGAAGGTGCTTTCGTCCATGATGGACGACACCGAATCCAGCAGGCCCAGGAAGCGTATCTGGATCTCGGCGCCGCGCGCGCCGTTCTGCCCCGGAAACACCAGGTCCTTGTCGTGGCGGCGGCGGTACTTCTTGACGACGTCGTTGACGAACTGACGGGCCATGACGCCGCCCCGGTCGCCGCCGAACACCGAAATTTCGATCCGCCGCACATTGTTCATATCGGCGCTTACCGCTTCGTGGGCCGCTTTGAGCTGGCGCAGCGCCGCGTCCACGCGCCTGTCCACGCCCGTGCCCATGAGATAGGCCACGGTCTCGTTGTCGCGTATGATGGGAACGCCTTCCAGCGCGGTGGATTTGACGATTTCCTTGCCCGCCGTCCACGCGGCCTTCAGCGGATTATTCTTGAAGCCGCGCCAGAATCCCCGGACGGTCCCTTTTGCGCGGTTGGCCATGCGTTCCGGGTCCCACGCATTCCAGATCCGCACAACCTTGTCGGGCAGGGTCTTGACGTCTTTCACGACGTCCTTGTAGGCCTTTACCATAGGCTGGAAAGAACCTTCCTTGATCGCTTTCTGCACCGCGCCTTGCGCTCGTTTCAAGGCGTCATGCTCAGGGATCTCATCGACCCGCGTAATATTCTTGGCCGCGTTTTTGGCGTTCTTGACCGTCTCGCTAAGTACCTTCTTGCCGGCTACCGTCGCGCCGTAGATGAAATCGTCTATCTTCGCGTCCTCGTTCAGGTCCGTGCCCAGCCCCGAATAGTAGAAACGGAACCAATATTGATTCACTGGCCGGTCTTCATCCTCGTGCGCATAGTGCGCCTCCCAGAGGCGGCAGATATTCGAATAGAACGTAGGATGCTTCCTGTCCAAATCCCGGTGACGGCCAAAGCCATCGAAGAAGAATCCGATGCGTATCACCGCGCCGCATTCGTTGCAGTCCTGCTTGGGATAAGCCGCCTCGTTCTCCGCCATTTTCTTGAGCACGGAGGCCGGCGTGCGATTCACCTGCGGCATTCCTCCGGATTCCTTGTCAGCCATTCTTGTCTCCTGGCGCCGTGCCCGCCGCCTTCAGCCTGGCGATTTTCTCTTCGGACATGGACTCCACCGCCTGCGCGAAATCTCCCGGTTGGCGTCCTGGCCTGGCCAGCACCGCGGCGATCTCCGGATCGGCGTCGAAATTCGACGCAACCGTGAAATACAGGTACATGTATTGCCGCATATCCTGCTTGTCCTCGATGCCATACTTGAGCCAGGCCGTCTTGGCCACCTTGGCCAAGACACGCCTGACTTCGGAACTGTCTCGATAATCCTGTAGGACATCGCGGTGCTGTAAATACAGCCACCGGGTGGTATCGACGATGGGAATGCGAACCTGCCCGAGCAGCTTGCGGCTGAGCGCCATTTCCATGTGCTCATCCGGATAGATGTGCAATTCGAGATACAGCGGCCCATCGCCAGCCGGGATGGCCGAAGCGGGAAAGTGCACCGGCGTTTCCTTGTTGAAAACCACCTCGTCCAACGTGCCATCGTCCAAGTGCTTGATGGCTTCTTCCCCGTCCACGCCTCTCCATCGCACCTTGAAATCGGTGCCTTTCAGCTTGTAGCAGCAGGTGACTGAACCCTCCCCTCCACCCGCGCCAATCGAGCCCGTTGAAGCCGAATTCCCCTCGGAGTCCGTGATCTCGATACTGTCCAAGTCCCAGGGCGTGTAGTTGTACGTGATGAAGGACAAGCCTCGATAGCTGGGCTCGCCATTGCAGCCCGCCAGCATTCCCAACCACAGCAACAAGACAATCAGGCTTTTACGCATCGTTCTCCTCCGCCCGCGGCAGGCTGTCCCACACCGCGTCAGGCACATCCGCCAAGGCTTGCGACAGGCCCGGGCCCCGGCCCTTGAATGCGCGCAACGCCGGCTGAATCGCCTCGTGTTCATCGAAACGCGGGGAAATGGTGATTCCCCACGCCACATAATCCAGCATGTCGCGCTCGGTCTCCACACCGTAGCCGCGCGCGCGCGCCATCTGCTCCAGCACGCGCTCGTACAGTTCGTCTTGCCGCAGGCCGCTGCCCAGCACTCCCAGATAGAGCCGGCGGATCTGCTGGGCCAGCTTGTCCGGATAATCCAGCTCCAATAGGGCGAGATGCTGTTCCAGCGTGAACGGATGCGGCCGCGGCAGGCCGGCAACGGCCTGCCGGCCGGCGCCGCGCCCCTTCCATTGGGCAAGCTCCCCATCGCGGCGCAGGTAGCGCACCAGGTTCATGGGCGCCAGGAAGCATTCGCGTTCGGCATCGCTCCAGACCTGGAACGCCCGGTCGAGGATGCGGCTGTCGTAGAAGTGCAGGTAGTATTCGCGGCCGTCCGGCAGGCCGTAATCGTTGAAATAGGCGCAATGCGCCATCAGTTCGGCCAGGGCCAAGGGCGACAGCAGGTAGGTCACCGCGAACTGTCCGCCATCCGTCTCGTGCAGCCTGCGCAGCATGCGCAGCAACTCGGAGGTATACGGCTCATCCGTGCCGCGCAGCAACTCGGCGCGCGCCAAGTCGTCGACCTCGATCAGCAAGGGTTCGATTTCACCGTAGACGGCCAGTTCGGTGCCCAGCCAGACCGAGCCGTAGCTGAGTTCGGCGCTGGCCCGGACAGGTTCGGCCAGTTCCGCCCGGCCGCGGAAATCAACCAGCAGGTAGGCATTCGCCGGCACGCCTGCTTCGGTGGAAAGGGTGTCCGCCTGCCGCAGCAGATCGCCAAGTAGGGCTTCCCAATGCTTCATGGCGCGCCCGGCCTCAAGCCTTGTCCGTGATGGACTGCACACCATCGTGCGCATCCAGCACGCATTGCTTGCAGACGGTGTATTGGGGGAAGGCGTAAGGCATGCGGTCCGGCCCCGAGAACTGCTTGTTCCCGGTCTTCACATCGATCCTGCCCGGGGCGGTCACCGTGATGTTGCCGCCTTCGAGCACAATGCTGGCGCCCGCCGCCGTCGCGATGCGGATCCGCTTGGGCGCCGCGCATTCGACGGAAGTCTGGGCGCTGCCTATCCTGATGTCCTTCTGCGCCTGGACGCGCAGGATGTCGTGCTGCGCCTGGACGTCCACATTGCCCTTGGCCGAGATCAGGTCCAATCCGGAGTCCGCCCCGCCCTGCTGCAGGCCGGCCACGATGCCCAGCCCCTGGCCGGTGTGCAGGCGCAGCGCGCCCATCACGGCCAGGTTCTGGTCCTTGCCCGAGGACCAGTGCACGGCTTCGCCGGCGGTGTATTGCATATGCTGGCCGGCGATCTGGGCGAGGCCGGCGCGGGCGGCCATCAGCACCACCGGATCGGTGGGGTGCGGCACTTTTCCTTCTGCCGCCTGCGTGTGCTTGGCCGATGCGTCGCCGCGCGCGCTTTCCAGGCTGTCGCCGGCGACGGTGCCCGACACGGTGCGGTGCATGGCGGCCAGGGGCGCCTTGCCGCCATCGAGCGCGCTCGCTTCCGGCCCCCGGGTGCCCAGCGCGGTTGCCAGGCGCAGCCCCTCGTGCGCGCCGGCCACGCTGTCCAGCGAGCGCGCCATCTGGTCCGTCTGGCCCGCCAGCGCCTGCAGGCCCGCGGCGTCACCCGCTCCGCTGGCGGGGCCGCCCGTGGAAACGTAGGTGCTGAGCAGCACGCCGGCGCCGCCGCGCACCGCGCCGTAGCCGTCGCTGCGCAGTTCCGCGCCCAGGCCGCGCAGGCCGCCGCGGTAGTTGCCGGCCTGGTGGATCAGGTGGCCCAGGTTCAGCTCGCTGGCCTCCTGGCTGCTCTTGATCTGCACGCGCAACTGGCCGTCGGTGTCGTCGAAGACGATCTGGTTGTAGCCGGCCCCGCCGAATTCCTTGCTTTTGAAGCCGCTCAGGGCGGCGGCGTTGCGGTGGTTCGCGTCGCCCGCGCCGGCGCCGTGCCAGGCGGGCGCATTGCCGGATGCCAGGTTGGCCTGCGCGCTGGGCGTGCCGTCGCGCGCGGCGGCGTAGACCTGAGTGTCGGCCTGGCCGCCCTGGCGGCCGCCCGGCGTGGCGGGCGTGCCGCCTTCGCCGCGGCCGTTGTACAGCGCGCCCACCACGATGGGCTGGTCCACGTCGTCGTCCAGGAAGCGCACCAGCACTTCCTGCCCGATGCGCGGCACGAAGCTGATGCCCATGCCCGCGCCGGACTGGCGTTGCGCCACGCGCACCCAGCGGCTCTTGGCCTCGCCGTCCTTGGCGTCGCCCTGCCAATGGAACTTGATGCGCACGTCGCCGCGCTTGTTGCGCAGGATCTCGTCCTGCTCCTTGGCTTGCGCGCCGCCTTCGGCATCGGTCACCACCGCGGTGTGCACCCCGTGCACGGAAGGCGCGCCGCTCAGGCGCGCGCCGCGTTCCTGCGGCAGCTCGGGGCGCCAGGGCCGGTCGCAGCGCACGGCTTCGAAACGATTCGCGTAGCCGACCTCGCGCGCCTTGGCCAGGACCGCGGCATCCGCCGACGGCGCCGCCGCGCCGGCTTGCGGCTCGCCTCCCGGAGGCGGCGGCGCGTCCTCGTCCAGCAGCAGGTGGGCGTCCAGCCCGCCCAGGCGCTGCGCCAGGGAAGCGCGCGTCTCGGGCGGCAGGTTGTTGATGCCCACGTGCTCGATGCGATCCAACGCGAATACCGGCTCGAAGCCGTCTTCGCCCGCCGGCCCCAGGGACGACATGGCTTGCAGCGTGAACCGCGTACCCGAACGGAAGGTGCGCACGCCGCCGCGGCCGATGAAGGTCTCGGCGCGGGCGCGCACGGCCTCCATGGCCAAGATGGCCTGACGCCTGGCCTGTGTCTCGTCGGCAAAGCCGCCGTGCCCCACGGGCTCGTACCATTCCAGGCCCGCCGCGTCGTCGTCGCCGTTGGCCGGGTTGACCAGCGCCTCGGCCGCCACCGCCCGCTTGCTGCTGTCGTGCCAGCCCAGGACGGTGATGCGGTCCGGCACGCGGCGGCGCTGGCGCGCCAGCGCCTGCACGGTGTCGCGGGATTCCGTGGCGTCGGCGCGATGAAAGCGCACGCCGCCGCCGGCGGACTCCTCGTCCTCCTGCAGGCCGCGGCTGTCGGTGAAGATCAAGAGCGCGTGCCTGGCCGGCACGTCTGCATCTTCCACCACGGTCCATCCCAGGCCCGCCTCGGCCAGCAGGCGGCTCAGGAATTCGTAATCGGTCTCGCGGTACTGCGTGACGTAGGGCCGCGGCGCCAGATCGGCCAGCGCCGGTTCCACGTCGGGCGCGATGCGGTAGGCATAGCCCTCGTATCCGTCCAGCACGTGGCGCACGATGTCCAGCACGGGCTTGGCTTCGAAAATGCGGCTGGTGCGGCGCTGCGTGGCCAGCCACAGCCATGGCGCGACCGTCAGTCGATAGCGCGCCAGGCCGGCGTCGCCGGACAGCAATTCCGCTTCGCGGACCACGCCGCTGCGGCTGGCGCGGCTGCCGTCCGCGCGCGTGGTCCACAGGGTGAGCGGGCGGGCGATCATGTCGTTCAGGGACAGACCGGCGCTGTCGGCCAGCGCCACGATGCGCATCTGCGCCACGACCGACAGCGCTTCGCGCCCGATCCAGCCTTCCACCTGCAGCGACGCGAGCGCGCCCTCGCCTTCCAGGCTGTAGAGGCGGGCATCGGAACTGAACAGGCCGGCGGTCGCGGTCGAATCCATTGCGGGTAAAACCTTTATCTAGGGGCTCAGGGCTCGATGTTGGCTTGCGGATTGGGGCATTCGGGCGCGGTTCCCCAATGGCCCGCGCAGACCCGCAAGCGGCACTGCTCGCTTTCCAGGAACCCGAGCTTGCGGCATTGCTCCAGGCGCGTGGGCAAGGGCGAGCCCGGCAGTTCCCGGACGAATACGCCATCCGTCTTGTAGACCTTCGTGCCGGGCGGCGAAGCGGGAGGCAGCCCATAGGACATCAGCGCCGCAAGCAGCGCCGCGTCGGAATCATTGCGCGGCGCCTTGGCGCGCGGCGGCGCGGACGGCGTCGTTGCGGCGTGCGCGCCGCCCGCGGCATGCTCGGCGCGCCGCACCGTCGGTCCCGCGCCCTTGGACGCCTCTGGCGCGGACAAGGCGGCTTGCGGCGGCGCGGCCGTGACCGCGAGCGCCGAGAGCGGGTTCTGCGCCACGCGGGTGTCGTCCTCGTCGGGCCGCGTCAATTGCGCCAGCGGATGATCTTCGATGATGGCCGCGGAGGATGGCTGCGCGCCGGCCTCGCTTGCAGCCGCGGGCCTGGCGGCTGCCGCCGCAGGCGGCGGCGCGGCGGCCGGCGGCGCATCGGATTTCGCCACCACGGGCAGGTCCGGCACATCGAACACGGCGAGCAGGCCCGCGCCCGCTGCGCCGATCAGCAACAACAGCAGCAACAGCAGCGGCGCCCGCGAACGGCGCTTTGGCGCCAGGTGCTTGACCTCGGCGTCTGGCACTCGCCCTTCGAGCGTTGCGAGAATGCGCGACGAGGCGCGTTCATTCGGAGACGGTGAACGTCCAGCCAGCAAACTAGGAACGGAGGTCGGTGATCGCGATCTTTTTTCGTCTTCTGCCATGCGAGGTCCCGTGTTTGCAGGGAAGCTTGCGCCCCCCTGTAACCAAGGGGTTCGAGAATACCCGATGACATCTGCCCGATCATCATTTCTTGTTACGAGTTCTAAGCCACGGACGCGTTTTGCAACGTCCAGGCGCTTGCCTGAATCCCAAATAGAACAAAAGATTACGCCTTCGTAACCGAGGGACCTCATTGCTTCTCCTGCTGCCCCTATATTTCCTGCTCGCCATCGGCGTGTCCGCGCTGCTCGTCTTCCCGTCATTCCGGGAGGCCGCCGCACGGGGCACGCGCGCGCTCGCACAGGGCGTGCGCCAGAGAATGGCGCGCGGCGCGGGCCACGCGGGAGGGGTCGTCGAAGGGTCCGCGCAGGCGGTCCGCGCGGGCTTCGGAAAGGCCGGCGGCGCATTCTCGGCCTACCGCTGGCATATCGCGATCGGCCTGCTGATCGTGTTGTTTCCGTCGCTTTTTGCTTTCGTCATGCGACACAATCACACATTTGTTTACGAGGACCGGACCGCCGGTCCGGACCCCCGCGTCCAGGCCTTGCTGACCGGCGAAAGGCTGGTGCCGCCCCCTCCGCTTCCCCCCGAAGCCTTCACCACGCGCGAAGTGGAACTGGTGCGCCCGAACCTGGGCGGCGCAAGCCGCGACTGGAACCTGCTGGACGCGGACTATCGCCAGCGGCTGCTGGCCGCGTACCGCGTCATGCGCGAGGAGCATGGCTACGAAATGGTCCTGATCGAAGGCTACCGCAGCCCCGAGCGCCAGACGCAGCTGGCCGGCATGGGATCGCACGTGACCAATGCCGGCGCCTACCAGAGCTACCACCAGTACGGGCTGGCCGCCGACAGCGCCTTCCTGCGGGAGGGGAAAGTAGTCGTCTCGGAGAAGGATCCCTGGGCCATGCGCGGCTACGAGCTCTTCGGCGAAACCGCCGAGCGCGTCGGCCTGACCTGGGGCGGGCGCTGGAAGATGATGGACTTCGGCCACACCGAGTTGCGCCGTCCGGGCGTCATGCGGCGCGACGGAGCCGCGAAATGATCCCGAACGCCCTCGCCGCCAACCTGATAGACCGCCCATGAGCCGCATCCTTAAAACCGGCCTTCTGCTGGCCCTCGTCTTCGGCGTCGTCTGGCTGGCCGTCATTATCTGGTGGCAGGAGTCGCACACGCTGCCCACGGGCACGGACATCGCCCTGTACCTGTTCGCGCTGCCGCTGGCACTGATCGCCGCCGGCTGGGCCGGCGGCCGGATCGTCCGTGCGCGCCGCGAGGCCAAGGCCGCGCCGGCTCCGGCCGAGCCAGCCGGCGAAGAGGAAGCCGCCCCGGCCGAGGACCTGGCGCGCGTGGTCGTGCTGGCGAGCACGGCGCGCGCGGCGCTGGGCTCCGATCCGGCCGCCATCCATGCCGCCCTGTCCAAGCATCAGCGCCCCGCGCTGGACACATCGCTGAAGAACGCGCAAGGCTTTCCCGTCTTCACCAGCCGCGCCGAGTACCTGGACACCGCCGCGCTGCGCGAAGCCGCGAGCGCGGAACCCGGCGCCGACGGCGCGCTGCCCGACGACTGCCTGCGTGCCGCCGCGCTGCTGTCCGAGGTCGTCGAAACGCTCTCGCAAGAAGCTCGCGCCCGCGTGCTGGACAAGGACGAACCTCGGCGCGACGAAGATTGGCCGCAGCTGCAGCTGGAGCTCTTGCTGCCGGCCGAATGGCCGCAGCGCGCGCGCATGCATGCCCAGGACCGGGCGCGCGACGCGGCCGTGTGGGTGCCCGGCCGCCTGGATGTCCGCGTCCACAGCGCTCCTGGAGCGCTCGCCAGCGATACGCTGCTGCGCCAGCTGGCGCAGGAACCCTTGAACGAGACGAGCGCCACGCTGCGCCTGGTGGCCGCGGCGGACTCCTATATCGATGCCGGCCTGGTGCAGGACTGGGATGCGGAAGGCCGGCTGGTCAGCACCGCCAATCCCCAGGGCCGGGTGCCGGGCGAGGCCGCCGCCGGCCTGCTGCTGGACCTGGCGCTGAGCGCGCCGGACGCCGCGCAGCCGGACGAGCCGCCCGCCAACGCCCTCGCGCTGACCCTGTCGCCGACCGCGCGCCGCGCCATTGAGGCGGACGCGCGCGGTGCCATCGGCGAACCGATGCTGGCCGAACTGACGACGCTGCTCCTGGAACGCCAGAAGCAGCGTCCGGACGATATCCGCGCGGTGGTCAGCGACGCTGACCACCGCGGCAGCCGCCCGCTGGAAACCGCGGGCCTGGCAAGCGCGGTATTCCCCGCGCTGGATCCGAACCAGGACTGTTTGTCCGTAGGCTCCGCCTGCGGTTACACGGGTGCCGCGTCGCACCTGCTGACGCTGGCGATCGCCGGCGAAACCTGCGCGCAAACGGACGCGCCAGTGCTCGCCGTCATGACCCAGGACCCCGCGTTGCGGACGCTGGCGCTGGTGTCCCGCCCCTGCCGCCCCTCTGCCTGAACCACAAGAAAACCCTTGAAAAACCATGCGTAGCCCCTCAGGTTTCTTCTCCAGCATATCCAGCGCGATGAGCGAAGGCCGACATTGGACGTCGCGCGTGCTGGCCAATCCGCGCACCTTCATGGTGATCGGCGTGATCGCCTTGCTGGTGTTCCTATTCCTGTTCGCCGGCACCGTGGAAATCGGGCTGGCCTGGGCGGGCATCGCCTTCGGCGCCTGCCTGCTGCTGTGGCTGTGCGCCTACCTGTGGCGCCGGCGGCGCACGCGGCGCGCCAACAAGAACCTGGGCGACATGCTGGAGCAGCAGGTGCAGACGGGCGCCGCCGCCAACCGCAACGACGTGGAGGCGTTGCGCTCGCGCCTGACCCAGGCGGTGCGCACCATCAAGACCTCGAAGATCGGGCAAGCCTCGGGCAACGAAGCGCTGTACGAGCTGCCCTGGTACATCGTGATCGGCAATCCGGCGGCGGGCAAGAGCAGCGCGGTCATCAATTCCGGCCTGCAGTTCCCCTTCGCCGATAAGAATGGCGCGGCCGTGCGCGGGGTCGGCGGCACACGCAACTGCGACTGGTTCTTCACCACGGAAGGCATCCTGCTGGACACGGCCGGGCGCTACTCGGTGCACGAGGAAGACCGCAACGAATGGATGGGCTTCCTGGACCTGCTCAAGCGCCATCGCCCCAAGGCGCCCATCAACGGCATCATCGTGGCCGCCAGCATCGAGGAGCTGACGGGCGCGGGCCCCGAATTCGCGATCAACCTGGCCAAGAACCTGCGCCAGCGCGTGCAGGAACTGACCGACCGGCTGGAAGTGTTCGCGCCGGTCTACATCATCTTCACCAAGGCCGACCTGATCTCCGGCTTCAGCGAGTTCTTCTCCGACAGCGACCAGCGCGAACGCGACCGCGTGTGGGGCGCCACCCTGCCCTACGGCGCGGAAGAAAACCGCGACGTGCTGGCGCTGTTCGATGAGCGCTTCGACGAGCTGTACGAAGGGCTGAAGGAAATGGGCACCGCGCAGATCTCGCTGCGGGCCAACCGCGAACTGCCCCCCGGCCTCCTGACCTTCCCGCTGGAATTCGCCGGCATCAAGCCCGCGCTGCGCACGTTCCTGTCCACGCTTTTCGAAACCAATCCGTTCCAGTACAAGCCGATGTTCCGCGGCTTCTACTTCACCAGCGCGCTGCAGGAAGGCGTATCGCAAAGCTCGTCCACCGAACGCCTGGCCGAGCGCTTCGACCTGCGCCCCGCGCAGCGCGCGCTGTCGCGCAACGTGTCCTCGCACAACGGATTCTTCCTGCGCGACCTGTTTTCCAGCGTGATCTTCGCCGACAAGAAACTGGTGCGCCAGCATGCCAGCCCGGCCAAGACCCGCATGCGCTACCTGACGTTCTTCGGCCTGGTGCTGGCGCTGGGCCTGGTGCTGGGCGGCTGGAGCTGGTCCTATCTGGGCAACCGCCAATTGGCGCAGAACGTGCAGGCCGACCTGGACAAGGTGGTGCGCCTGCAAAACGAGCGCACCGATCTGCAAAGCCGCCTGGAAGCGATGGAGATCCTGCAGGACCGCATCGAGCAACTGGACCGCTACTCGTCCAGCCGGCCGTGGTCGCTGGGCCTGGGGCTGTACCAGGGCGACGTGCTGAAGGACCGCCTGCTGGCCGAGTACTACAACGGCGTGCGCCAGTTCATGCTGGCGCCCGTGAAGACCAGCCTAGAGGATTTCCTGGCGAAGGTGGATACCTCGGCCGCTGCCGCCACCGGAGGCACGCCGCAACCGGCGCCGCAGCAAGCCCGCGCCGCGCACGCCCCGGGCGGCGACACGCTGTTCCAGGACGCCTCGCCAACCAACGCCGACGACGCCTACAACGCGCTCAAGACGTATCTGATGATGGCCAATCACCAGCACGTCGATCCCACCCACCTGTCCGACCAGATCACGCGCTTCTGGCGCGGCTGGCTGGAGACCAACCGCGGCGCGATGCCGCGCGACCAACTGATCCGCAGCGCCGAGCGCCTGATCTCGTTCTACGTCAGCCGCGCGCCGGACGCTGGCTGGCCGCAGATCGACACCAACCTGGCCCTGGTCGAGAAAACCCGCGGCAGCCTGCGCGCCGTGATGCAGGGCATGCCGGCCCGCGAGCGCGCCTACGCAACGCTCAAGGCCCGCGCCGCCACGCGGTTCCAGACCATGACGGTGGCGCGCATCGTCGGCGAGAACGACGCCGGCGTGGTAGCGGGCAGCTACGCCATCCCGGGCACCTTCACGCGCGAAGCCTGGGAGCAATACGTCCAACCCGCCATCAGCGAGGCCGCCAAGAAGGAAGTCCAGACCAGCGACTGGGTGCTGGGCGTGAACGCCCGCGACGACCTGACGCTGGAAGGCAGCCCCGAGCAGATCCAGAAGAGCCTGGCGACGATGTACAAGACGGAGTACGCCGAGGAATGGCAGAAGTTCCTGCGCGGCGTCACGATCAAGCCGTTCACGAGCTTCGAACAATCGGTCGGCGCGATGAACCGCCTGGGCGATCCGCAGACCTCGCCCATCGCCAAGCTCATCAACACCACGTACGAACAGACCTCCTGGGACAACCCCTCGCTGATCAACGCCGGGCTGCAGCAGGCGCAAAGCGGCGTGGTCGGCTGGTTCAAACGCGTGATCCTGCGCCAGACGCCGCCGGCGCCCGGTGCGACCACCGCCAATGGCGAAGCGATCCCCATGGGCCCGGTGGGCCGCGAGTTCTCCGACGTGGCGCGCCTGGTCGTCACGCGCGACAACCAGTCGCTGCTGGGCAACTACATGGGCGCGCTGTCGAAGATCCGCACCCGCTTCAACTTGCTGAACAACCAGGGCGATCCCGGCCCAGGCGCGCTCACGCTGATGCGCCAGACGCTGGAAGGCAAGGATTCCGAGCTGGCCGACGCCTTGAAGCTGGTGGACGAGCAGATGCTGGCCGGCATGAGCGCGACGCAGCGCGAAACGCTGCGCCCGCTTCTGGTGCGCCCGCTGATCCAGGCGTACTCCGTGACCATGCAGCCGGCGGAGGCCGAGCTCAACAAAGTCTGGAACGCGCAGGTCTACCAGCCGTTCAACCAGACCCTGGCCGAAAAGTATCCGTTCGCCAGCCGCGCCAGCGTGGAAGCCAGCAGCGACGAAATCGGCCAGGTCTTCGGCCCGCAAGGCAGCATCGCGCGCTACGTCAACGAGACCCTGGGTCCGCTGACCGTGCGCCGCGGCGACATCCTGACGGCGCGCACCTGGGGCGATATGGGCGTGAGCCTGCAGCCGACCTTCACGGCCAATTTCGCGCAATGGGTGGCGCCCCTGTCCGGCGGCGCCGCGGGCGCCGGCGCGGCCAGCCAGCCGCAGACGCTGTTCCAGATCCAGCCCAAGCCGGCCGGCGGCGTGACCGAATACACCATCGAGATCGACGGCCAGCAACTGCGCTATCGCAACACGCCGCCGCAATGGGTCAATTTCGTCTGGCCCAACGCGCAGGGCGCGCCGGGCGCGCGCATCACCGCCACCACCTTCGACGGCAGCGTGGTCGAGATCGTCAACGAGCCCGGCCGCTTCGGCCTGGAGCGCCTGATCTCCACCGCCCAGCGCACGGCGAATCCGGACGGCAGCTTCAACATGAGCTGGGGCAAATCCAATGTGACGGTGCCGGTGAAGCTGCGCATCATCAGCAACGCCCAGGCGCCTGGCGCCGGCGGCAGCGAGCCCGGCGGCAGCCAGGGCTTGCGCAACCTGCGCCTGCCCTCCTCCGTGGTCGGCACCTCCCCTGAATCCTCCGCCCAGACGCAATCCGGAGCGCCGAAATGAGCAACACGCAGTCCCCCCTGTTCCGCACGGCCTACTTCGGCAAGATCCCCAGCCGAGGCGATTTCGTGAAGAACACGTCGCATCCGCAGCTCATGGCCACGCTGGACGCCTGGGTCGCCGACACCATGGAGATCCTGGCCCAGGAACCGCACTGGAAGGCGCTCTACGACGAGGCCGAACCGATGCCCTTCGCCATCCTGGGATCGCGCGGCAAACTCGCCATCGCGGGGCACCTGCAGCCCAGCCAGGACCAGTCGGGCCGGCGCTTCCCCTTCCTGTCCGCCACGTCCCTGGAAGTGCAGCGCCCGCTGGAATTCATTGCGCGCAGCCCCATGGCGTTCAGCCGGCTCTGGAACCGCATGGGCGGCGCCGCGGCCATGCTGGCGACCGACAGCGACCCGGCCGCGGCCCTGCAGGCCCTGAACGAACTGGAAGGCGAGATCCGCACCGCCGCCGACGACGGCTTCGACGCCTTCGTGGACCTGCAGACCGTGGAACGCCTGGAAGCGATGCTGCGCGGCAACGGCCATGCGGCAAGCGTGCACGACATCATCCTGGCGCTGGGCATCCTGCTGGAGCCGGTGATGTCCAGCGGTTCCTCGCAGCTCGACAAGGGGCTGTCGCTGCCGCTGCCCGACGATCCCCTCTACATCAACCTCGTGGCGGCCTACTGGATGGCGCTGATCGCGCCGTTCCTGTCGCGGGCGGACTTCGAGATCACGATTTTCATCGGCCGCATCGGCGGCAAGCACCGGCTGGCGGTGGGGTTTCGCGGCGCGTCGCCGCAGACTCTGGCCAGCCTGCTTTCCACGCCACAGCTCTACGCCGAACAGCACATCGTGCTGGAAGACGCGCCCTGGGTGCGCAACCACGTGTCGGCCAGCCACGGGCTGGCCAAGCTTTCCAGCTATCTGGACCAACCGCGGCTATCCCTGCGCATTGCGCTGGACACCTTCCGCGAAGTCTTCACCGGAGCCTGACCATGCGCGTCTCTCTCCTGATCATGGCGGCGCTGTATTCCTGCGTCGCGGCGGCGCAAGACGGCGCGACCGTCGTTCCCGCAAACGTCATCCCCCAGCCGGGCCAGGTCGTGGCCAGCGGCGCCGTGCCCGACGAAGCCACCAAGGCCGACGTGCTGGCGCGGCTGCAACAGGTGTATGGCGTGGGCAACGTCATCGACCGCATCGACGTGGGCGGCGTGGTGGCGCCTCCGAACTGGTCCGAGCACGTGGGCAAGCTGATCGGCCAGCCCCTGAAGCAGATCAACCGCGGCCAGCTGGAAATCGACGGCACCCAGATCCGCCTGCGCGGCGAAGTGCAAAACGAAGCCTCGCGCCAGCAGATAGCCAGCAATTTCGCGACCTCTCTCAATCCCACCTACAAGATCGTCAACGGCCTGCGCGTATCGGCCGGCAAGGATGAGCAGGGCCTGCTGGACAACCTCCTGGCCAACCGCGTGGTCGAATTCGAAACCGGCAGCACCACGCTGACCGCTCGCGGGCGCGAGTTGCTGGACCAGGTGGCCGACGTGGTGCCCAAGCTGCACAGCGACAAGGTGCAGATCATCGGCCATACCGACAGCTCCGGCAGCCGCAGCACCAACCTGGCGCTGAGCCAGGCGCGCGCGGACGCCGTCAAGGCCTATCTGGTGGACAAGGGCTTGCCGCCCGGGCGCTTCGAAACGCTGGGCGCGGGGCCGGACCAGCCGGTGGCCACCAATGCCACCGCCGAAGGCCGGGCCAAGAACCGCCGGATCGAATTCCGGGCCAGCCGCTAGCGGGCGGCCGTCAGCCGTTGCTGTCCGACGGCTTCTGCACGCCCAGCAATTCTTCCAGCCCCGATAGCGTCTCGTCGTTCTTGAGAACCGTGCGCAGCCACAGGTGCAGCGACATCTCGCCCCAGCTGGCGGCCTTGTCGGCCAGATAGGCGACGGGGCTGTGGGGCTCGGTGCGGCGGAAGAATTCCGCCACTTCGCGCAGTTGCGCCAGCGCCTGGTCGCGCGTCTGGAGCGGGCCGCGCGCGGGCGCGGGCGCCGCGAGCGAGTGATCGGCAGGGGGCAAGGTCGGCTCCAGGCGTGTGGCGGGTTGCGCGGGCGCGGCTGCGGCGGCAGGCGGCGGCGTCATGTCCGCCCGCACCAGCAGGCCGGCGTCGCGCGCGAAGCGGTGCACCAGCTCGGTCACGTCCTTCAAGGCGTCGCGCACGGGGGAAAATGCCGGGCCCTCGTCGCCCAGGCGTTCGGCCAGGGTCTGCTCCAGCACGTCCAGCGCGGCGAAGCAGCTTTGCAGATTGGCTTCAAGTTCCGAATAGAAGGCCGGCGGCGTATCGCGGCGGGCGGCATCGAACTGCTCCAGCGTCAGCTTGCCGCGCGTAAGCTCGGCCGCGTTCTGAGGCGAGCGCTTGACCGCGTTGGCCAGCTGCGACGCGCTTTCCCATAGCGCCGCGCCGAAGCGTCCGCCCTCGGACTGCGTCAGCGGTAACTCTCGGACCAGTTGCTGGGATCTCGACAGCAGCCACGCCAGATTGCCCACGCGCTGCTGCACGTCGCCTTCGTCGGGCACGGGATGCAGGCCGTCCCAGTAGCGGCGGCACAAACCGTCCAGCAGCAGGAAGCCATCGCGCAGGCCGGCGAACCCGCGAGTCTTGGCCCAGGCTTCAGCCAGCCAGGCGGCCACGCGCACGTCCTTGCTGCGGTCGCGCAGCACGCCCGTGCAGATGCCGATCACTTGCGGCCAATCGGCTTCCTTGATGTCGATGACCCAGTCGCCCTGGTCCAGGTGCGGGTCGTCGTGGCGGCGGGCTTCGCGGATGGCGTCGAACTCGGCCGAGAACACCATGTCGGCGCCGCATGGCGCTTCGCCCGGAATGGGCTGCAGCAGTGTGTCGATATCGCTCATATTGGTCTTGTTGGATGTCTGGATGGGCCCCGCCGCGCTGCGCGCGGGGCGCCTGGAAGAGGCCCGATCTTCCCATATCTGTAACGGCGTTGCGTTTGAAGATGACACGTCCTATTACAAAGCGCATCACGCAGCCTGGATATCATGCGATGTCACCGGATCAGGAATCACCATGAACAAGTCATTCCACATGCTGCCCGACGGCCGCTTCATCAACGGCAAGCCGCGCCGCTGCCCCGACGGCACCTACGTCGGCGACGGCGGCCCCATTACACGGGCGCCCGACGGCACCTACGTGGCCGGCAAACCGCAGCGCGCCCCGGATGGCCGCTACCTGGGCGGCGACGGCCCGGTCCGCATGGCGCCCGACGGATCTTTCGTCATCGGCGTGCCTCGCCAGGCGCCGGACGGCACCTACCTGTAAGCACATATAACAAACCTGACAAAGCAACGAGCAGCCATGGCGCAGCTATCGGTGATACGCAAAGGCGACCGCACGTCCCACGGCGGCGTGGTCGTTACGGGCGACGAAACCGTCATTATTTTTGGCCAGCCCATGGCCCGGCTGGGCGACCGCGTCACCTGCCCCAAGTGCAGCGGCACCCACACCATCGTCGAAGGCACGGCAGGCGTCAGCTCGGACCGGCGGACGGCGCTGGAAGGCATGAAGACGTCCTGCGGGGCCACGCTGATCGCCAGCCAGCAGTTCTATCGCCTGGAGCACGGCTAGGGGCCGGCCCCCCGGGCGCGGACCTTGCGCCGCAGCCGGATGGGTCCGCCCGATCTCCGAGAGCATGGCTGCCCGCCCGCCTATTTCCAGGCAACGGACTCGGACGCCGTGCAGGCCTACCGGAAGCGTTGCGACGGGCCTCGGACCAAGCGCAAGTCCCGGCCCGGGGGCCTGGCTGCCGGCGCCGCGGCACACCCCAAGGCGTAAAATAGGCAGCAACCACAAGCTGCACGCTACGCGCCTGCCGTAGGGGCTCGCGCAGGAGACCATCATGAAATCTGCTCTGGTACGGCTGCTTTCCCTCGCGGCGGCGGCATTGTTCCTCGCCGGCTGCGCCCCGGGCGAGGGCGGGCCTCCCCACCCCGGCGCCGCGAATCCCTATAGCAGCGGCGGCTTCAGCGACGCGGGCCCCAACTATCCCGACACGGGCCGCTGACGCGGCGTCCGCTCGCGGTCAGGCATCCGACAGGACGCCCGACCGCAGCAAGGGCGCCAGGATCCCGGCCGTGTAGACGCGCGCCACATTCACCAGGAAATCGGTGAAATCCACCTTCGCGGCATGATCGGCGCGGTCCGAGATCACCCGCAGCACCGCGTAGGGAATACCGAACTCGTGGCAGACCTGCGCCGTCGCGCCGCCCTCCATTTCAAGGCAGAGCGCCTGCGGCAAGCGCAGTCGCAGTTCGTGCGCCTCGTCATTGTCATTGACGAAGACGTCCCCCGTCGCGATCAGGCCACAATGCACCCTCGGCCGGGGCCGCGAGGCCGCGCGCGCGTCCAGCGCCGGCGCATGGTTGCCGAGGAATTCCATGGCGCTATCCCGCAGGTGCCCGCTCAGGGCGGGATCGGCGTCGAACTGCGCGCGCCCCAACAAGGGAATCTCGTACTGGCCGAACAGGGGCCGCGCATCCATATCATGCTGCATCAACGCGCTGGCCACGACCACATCGCCCACCGCGACGTCCGCGTGCAGCCCCCCGGCCAGGCCGGTGAAAATCACGCGCGACGCCTTGAATTCCTGGATGACGATCGATGCGGTCGCCGCCGCGGCCACCTTGCCGATGCGGCTCAGCGCGATCACGCAAGGCGTGCCCCACAGGATGCCCACGTGGAAATCGCGCATGGCGATGCGGTGTATGACGGCGCCCGGGTCCATCGCGGCGAGCAGGTCGGCGATTTCTTCGTGCAAGGCGCCCAGTATGGCTAAACGTCCCATGAACTTCTTCTCTGTCGGTCATGCGCGGCCCGGAGCCGCCCAGCCCGCAACATACTCCAAGGCCGGCACGGGCGCCAACGCGCTCTCCGCGCGGCTCGCGGCCGGCCGCCCAGGCCTTCCGGCACGAGATATTCCGACTTAATGCGACACAAAACCCGAACCGCCGAAATGATGCGGGAAAACAATGCTGCCGGCGATCCATTTCAAGTAATCTGCCGCCAGTCATTGATCCGAGCCAGTGTCTTCGCATGTTTCGCAATGTCTTCGCTCTTAAATCCCTGGAAAGGTATTTCCTGACACTGGCCGCCGGCGTAGCTCTGCCGGTTTCCATGCTGACCGCCATCGTGGTGCAGCAGAACTGGCGCTCCCTCACCGCCACCGACGACGCCTTGAGAGGTTTCGTCATCGTGCGCGCGACGCTGAAAGCCATGGAGGCGGTCTCGGCCGAGCGCGGCCCCATGAACGCGGCCATGGGCGCCGACCCTCCCCTGCCAAGCCCGATCACGCGCGCGTTGGAAGACGCGCGCGAGCGCACGAATGCGCAGATCGCGGACCTTCTCTCCCTCTACCGCGCGCCCCAGAATACGAACGGCGCCAAGGAATTCACCCATCTCCAGCGCATCCGCCAGTCCCTGCTCGACGCCCGCGAAGGCGCCGACGCGGCGATCGCCGCGCCCAGGGCAAGCATCTCGGGCTTCAATCTGTGGACCGTCGTCGGGAACATGGTCGCGCTGGTCCCCGAACTGCGCGCGACGATGTCCGACGGCATCGCCCTGGTCGCCCGGAACCAGGGCGAAGACTTCGACCTGCTGACCCTGGCCTTGCTGGCCGGAGACCTGCGCGAACAAGCCGGACTGCTGGGCTCCACCTTCGCGCCCGCGCTGACCAAGCGTCGCTCGCTCACCGCCAGCGACCAGCTCCGGATTGAGCGCGTCGTGGGCCGCATCGATAAGTTGCGCGGGCTGATCGAGGCGAACATCGCCAGCATGCCGCGGCACGCCGCGTCGCCGGCATACCGGGATATGCAGGCGCAGTACTTCGGCGAGGGGATGAACTACATCGAAAGCGTGCGCGCCCAGGCGGAAGGCGCCGACGAAGGGGCTTCGGTGACCATGTACGAACTGGGCGCGAACTACGTGCCGCGGATGCAATCGATCGTGCGCTTCCGCGACCTCATGCTCGACGGCGTGGAGCGGCGCATCCGGGAAAGCCGGGTGGCCGCGATCCGGGTATTGCTGACCACCCTCGCGGCCGCGGCGATGCTCACGTCCGCCCTCATCATCGGGCTGGCCCTCTTCCGCAAGCGCGTCATCCGGCCCTTCGTCAGGGCCACCGACATCATCGGCAAGATTGCAAACGGCGGCGCGGTGGCGGACATCCCCGCGGATGAGTATCGCGGAGAGGTGAATCACATGTTCAAGGCCCTGAACGTGCTCAACGACAATGCCGCCGCCGTGCGCAAGCTGGAACTGGAGCGCGACCGCCTGATACAGGACCTGGCGATCATGGCCGAAACGGATTTCCTGACCGGCCTGCTGAACCGGCGCGCGTTCGAGAAGCGGCTCGAGGCCGCGTTGCGGGACCTGCGCCGCGATGAGGAAGGCCTGGCCTTCATCCTGTTCGACATAGACCACTTCAAGGCCGTCAACGATACGCACGGCCACGCCACGGGCGACGAAGCGCTCAGGACCGTCGCCGATCTGTGCCGCAGGACTTTCCGCCAATCGGACGTCGTCGCCCGCGTGGGAGGCGAAGAGTTCGCAGTGCTCTGCCGCAGCCGCGACGCCGATGCGGTCCACGAGATTGCCGAGCGCATGCGCGTGAGCATCTCGGACGCGCGGATAGCCGCCGGCGACGGCCGGCGCTTCGGCTTGACCGCAAGCTTTGGAGTCGCCCATGCCCGCGGCAGCGACGCCCGGGCCCTGGCGCAGCTTTCGCGCCGGGCCGACGAACTGCTGTACAAGGCCAAGCTGAACGGACGCAACTGCGTGCTGTGGGAAAGGCGGGTCTGACGCCAGGCCCGCCCCCCAACGTTCGATGCCCCCAAAAAGGAAGCGCCGTTGTCCCCGGGGTGATTCAAAAAAAGACCCCGGCGATCGCTCGCCGGGGCCAGTCCCGCACACGGCATAGATTGCTCAGTTCGAATACACCTTGATCTGATCGCTCTTGAGCGCGTCCGGCGTCAGGTTCTTTTCGATCCATTCCATCGACGTGTCGGTCACGCCCGGGGTGACCAGTTCGGCCGGGACGATCGTGATGTCGGCCAGCACCTTGAACGGGTACTTGTCGCTCTTTTTCGTCACGCCGAACAGCTGCGCCTCGAGGCCCTGGCCGTCGGCCCGGTGCATCTTCACGTCGCGGCCAAAGCCCTTGAAGGTCACGTCGTGCATGGCGGCCGCCACTTGCTCGGGGGTGGGCCATGCGCCGCCGTTGGCCTTGATGGCCTGCTCGTAGCCCGCCTTCAGGCCCTGGATCGCCTGCACCATGTGGTAGACGGAGTAGATGGGATAGGCGCCGGTCTTGTCGTGGAACTTCTTCACGAAAGCCTGGTGCTGCGGATCGTCCTTGGTCTCGGGGTGCAGGAAGTAATGGTCGCCCCGCGCGCCGACGTAGACGCCTTCGGGCAATGCGTTGCCCAGGCGCTCCAGCGAGCTCTCGGCCAGCGACAGGACGAAGGTCGAGTTCTTGAACAGATTGCGCTGCGAGGCCTGGCGCACGAAGTTGTCCAGATCGCCGCCCCACGACGTGGAGACGATGACGTCCGGGCGCAAGGCCTGCAGGCGGCTGATCTCGGTGGAGAAATCGGCGGCCCCGAACTTCGGGAACATCTCGGCCACGACCTTGACGTCAGGCTTGAACTTCTTCAGCGCGGCCAGGAAGATATCGCGCGAGTCACGGCCCCAGGCGTAGTCCTGGTTGACGATGGCGATCGTCTTGAAATCGGGCTTGACCTTCATCAGGTACAGCACCTGCGCGACCATTTCAGTGGTGGCGTTGGCCTGCGTGCGCACCACGTACTTGTACTTCTTGCCTTCCAGCGCCTTTTCCGTGCCGCAGTCCCACAGCACGTTCAGCACCTTCAGATCCTCGGCCACGGGAGCGACGATATTGCAATGGCCGCTGGAAATGGCCGACAGCATGACGCGCGTGCCGCCTTCCGCCAGGCGGCGGTACTCGGACAGGAGTTTCTCGCCGCCGCCGCCTTCGTCGATATAGCTGGGCACCAGCTTCACGCCGTCGATGCCGCCGTTGGCGTTGATGTCCTGGATCAGGATCTCCGCGGCATCGCGCGCCGGAACGCCGAATACCGAGGCCGACCCCGACAGGTAGGTCGAAATGCCGATGTTCAGTTCCTTGGGCTTGTCCGCCGCGTTCGACAGCGCCGCGGCGCCGGACAGCAGGGAGGCGCCCGCGAGCGCCGCCAGTCGAGAGAGTTTCATGGTCTAGTCTCCAGTGTTGTTATCGGGTCTGCGCCCTTAGAAAACGATGGCGTCGCGCAGGCTGCCGCCGGTGGCGAGGTGGTCGAACCCCTCGTTGATCTGGTCCAGCGAAAACGATTTGCCCATCATGCGATCGACCGGCAGCCTGCCCGCCTTGTAGAGGTCGATGTAGCGGCTGATGTCGATGGCCGGAACGCCCGAGCCCAGGTAGCTGCCCCGGATCTCGCGCTCTTCGCCCACCATCTGCGACAGCGACAGCGGAAAGCTGAACTTGGGATTGGGCAGGCCCGAGGTCACGGTCGCCCCGCCGCGGCGCGTGAGCTTGTAGGCGGTTTCGAAGGCCGGCACCGCGCCGGCCATGTCGAAGCCGTAGTCGACGCGGCCGCCGGCCAGATCGAACAGATCGTCGTCCGACTTGACCTGTTTGGGATTGACCACGTGCGTCGCGCCCAGCTCCTTGGCCAGCGCCAGCTTCTCGTCGCTGAGATCCACCGCGACCACGCGCCGGGCGCCGGCGGCGACGGCGGCCAGCAGGGCGCTCAGGCCCACGCCGCCCAGCCCGACGACGGCCGCGGTATCGCCCATCTTGATGCGGGCGCGGTTGATGACCGCGCCGGCTCCCGTCAGCACGGCGCAGCCGAACAGCGCGGCCTCGCGGTGGCTGAGCTCCACGTTGACCTTCACGCAGGAGCGGCGCGACACCACCGCATACTCGGCGAAACACGACACGCCGGTATGGTGGTTGAGGTACTCGTCGCCTATGTGCAGGCGGCGCTCGCCGCCCAGCAGCGTGCCCTTGGTATTGGCCGCCGCGCCCGGTTCGCACAGCGCCGGCCGGCCCTCCATGCACGGATTGCAGCAACCGCAACTGGGCACGAACACCAGAGCGACGTGGTCGCCCGGCTTCAGGTCCGTCACGCCGAGACCGGCTTCCACGACCTCGCCGGACGACTCGTGCCCGAGCACAATGGGCACGCCGCGGGGCCGGTCGCCATTGATGACCGACAGGTCGGAATGGCACAGTCCCGCCGCCTTGATCCTGACCAGCACCTCGCCGAAGCCCGGCGGGTCCAGTTCGACCTCGGCAATGCTCAATGGCCGGGTCTGGGCGTAGGGGCCTTCCACCCCCACTTCCCTCAACAGCGCCGCTCTGATTTTCATACGCCTATCATCCACAGAAAGAGGGGAACGCCCGGGCGGTGCCGGGCCTGCGGCCGCTATACCGTGCGGCCGCCGTCCACCGGAAACTCGACGCCGGTGATGAACTCGGCCGCGTCGCTGGCCAGGAACAGCGCCGCGGCGGCGACGTCGGACGGCTGGCAGAAGCGGCCCAGCGGAATGGTCGACACGAACTTGGCCCGGTTTTCCGGCGTGTCCGGCAGGCCCATGAAGAGTTCGAACATGCCCGTGATGCCCATGACGGGGCAGATGGCGTTGACGCGGATGCCGTCGGGGCCCAGCTCCACCGCCATGGACTTGGACAGCACGTTGACGGCGCCCTTGGACGCGTTGTACCAGCTGAGTCCCGGACGCGGACGGATGCCCGCGGTCGAGCCCACGTTCAGGATCACGCCACGCTTCTGCTCGCGCATGACGGGCACCACGGCCTGCGCCATGTGGTAGATCGACTTCACGTTGATGTCGAACATGCGGTCGAACATCGCTTCGTCCACATCCAGCATGGGCTGGTTCTTGTGGGTGATGGCGGCGTTGTTGACCACGATGTCCACGGAGCCGAAGGTTTCCCGGCAGGTGCGCACGACGTTGTCGATGTCGGACCGGCTGGATACGTCGGCCTTGATCGCCAGCGCGGCGGGGCCCACTTCGCGCGCCACGCGGTCCGCGGCTTCCTTGTTGATGTCGGCGATGACGACCTTGGCGCCTTCCTTGGCATACAGCTTCACGATGCCTTCGCCGAAACCGCTGCCCCCGCCCGTAACGATGGCGACCTTGCCTTGCAACTGACTCATTTCCTGTCTCCGCTTTTTGTCCGGCGATCACTCGCCATAGAATTGGATGATCGTCTTGGTCGTGCTCATTTCTTCCAGCGCGATGAAGCCCTTCTCGCGTCCGTGGCCGCTCTTCTTCACGCCGCCGAATGGCAGCTCCACACCGCCGCCCGCGCCGAAGCCGTTGATGTACACCTGGCCGCACTTGATGCCGCGCGCCACGCGTTGCTGACGCCCCCCGTTCTCCGTCCAGACCGCGCCCAGCAGGCCGTAGTCCGTCGCGTTGGCCAGACGGATCGCCTCGGCTTCGTCGGCGAAGGGCAATGCCACCAGCACCGGTCCGAAGATCTCCTGGGTCATCAGATCGGAGTCATGGGTGGCCGCGCTGAAGAGCGTGGGTTTGACGAAGTACCCGCCCTCGGGCACGCCGTCGGCGATACCGCCCTCGGCCACCACCTTCAGCCCATCCGCCAGCCCCTTGGCGATATAGCGGTTGACCCGGTCGAACTGCGCCTTGTTGACCACGGGACCGCAAGTGAGGTCCATGTCCGGCGTGCCGGCGCGCACCTTGGAGAACTCCTCCGCGAGCGCTTTCATGAAATCCGCGTAGATGCCCTGCTGCACCAGCAGGCGGCTGCCGGCGGTGCACGTCTGGCCGGCGTTGTGGACAATGCCCTTCACGATGGCGGGAATGGCAAGCTTGTAGCTGGCGTCGTCGAACACGATGTGCGCCGACTTGCCGCCCAGCTCCAGCACACACTTGACCGCGTTCAGCGCCGCGGCCTGCTGGATCAGCACGCCGACCTCGTTGGAGCCGGTAAACGTGATGAAGTTGATGCCGGGGTGGCGCGACAGGCTGGCGCCCGCCTCTTCGCCCAGGCCCGTCACGATGTTCAGGGCGCCCGCGGGGAAGCCCACTTCCAGGGCCAGCTCCGCCACCCGGATGATGGACAGGCAGGCGTCTTCGGCGGGCTTGACCACCGCGGCGTTGCCCATGGCCAGCGCCGGCGCCACGCTGCGGCCGAACATCTGCGCGGGGTAGTTCCACGGGATGATATGGGCAGTAACGCCGAGCGGCTCGCGAATCAGCTGGACGGAGTAGTCCTTCTGGAAGGGAATAGTCTGTCCGTGCACCTTGTCGGCGGCGCCGCCGTAGAACTCGAAGTAACGCGCCAGCACCGTAATGTCCGCGCGCGCGGTGGACATGGGCTTGCCGGTGTCACGCGATTCCAGCTGGGCCAGTTCCTCATGGTGGGCCAGCACGCTCTCGCCCAGGCGCAGCAGCAAGCGGCCGCGATCCAGCGCCGTCATGCGGCCCCATTCGCCGTCCAGCGCGCCGCGCGCGGCCTGCACCGCCGCATCCACGTCGGCCTGCTGGCCGCGCGGAATGGTGGTGAACACCTTGCCGTCCACCGGCGAAACCACCTCGATGCTGCGGCCGTCGGCCGCGTCGACCTGGCGGCCGTTGATGATCATCTGCGTCATGAATGTCTCCGTCGAATTCAGTTCAAGGAAATCGAGCCGCGCTCGATCGTCCAAATCTGGTCTGGGATGTCGCCAAGCAGTTTCACGTTGGACTCGGTGATCACCACGCAGAGGTCGGGTTGCAGCTCCTTCAGCCGCGCCAGCGCTTCGGTATAGTCGCGCGCCAGCTTGGGCGCGAGGCCCTGGAAGGGTTCGTCCAGCATCAGGAGGCGCGTGCCCACCATGACGGCGCGCGCCAGCGCCACCATCTTGCCCTGCCCGCCCGACAGGGCCGAGCCCGAGCGCTTGAGCATCGGCTCCAGCTGCGGCACCACCTTCAGCACCGCGGCGACCCGCGCCTGTATCTCGTCCCTGGACTGGCCCTGCACTTCGCAGGGCAGGTGCAGGTTCTCTTCCACGGTCATCGTGGGAAAGATCACCCGGTCCTCGGGCGCGTAGCCCACTTTCAGCGCCGCGCGCCGGTGGCCGGGCAGCGCGGTCAGGTCGATGCCGTCGAAGGCGATCTTGCCGGACTTGATCCGCGTCAGGCCCATGATGGTGCGCAACAGCGTGGTCTTGCCGGCGCCGTTGCGGCCGACGATGCCGATGGTCTTGGCGGGTTCGAAGGAAGCGCTGACGTCGCGCAGGATGCGGTTGCCGGCCAGGTCTACATTGACGCCCGATAGGTTCAGCATGTTCTCAGGCTCCCAGCACTTCGCTTTTGATCTGCGCGTTGTTCAAGACTTCATCGGGCGTGCCGTCCGCGGCCACCTTGCCCGCGATCCACGCCGCGACGCGGGTGGCGTAGCGCGACACGATGTCCACGTCGTGCTCGACGAACCAGCTGGTCACGCGCCGTTCCTCCAGCGCGTGCATGACGGTCTCCATCAGGCCGAACTTGTCTTCCGAGGCCACTCCGCTGGTGGGCTCGTCCATGATCAGCAGCTTGGGCTGCAGCGCCAGCGCCATCGCGACGTCGAGCAGCTTGCGCTTGCCCTCGGGCAGGCCGATGGAAAGCTCGTCCGCTTCCGGCAGCAATCCGACCAGGTCCAGCGTGGCATCGACTTCCTTCGCGTCGATGGTGCTTTCCAGCGAACGGAACCAGCTCAATTCCTTGTTGCGCCGCGCGGCGGCGATCTGCACGCACTGGCGCACGGTGTGCTCGGTGAACAGCTGCGGCAGCTGGAAGGAACGCCCCATGCCCAGGCGCACGATCTTGCGCGGCGCCATCGCGGTTACGTCGCGCCCGTCGAAATAGACCTTGCCCCTGGAGGGCGCCAGGTAGCCTGTGCAGATGTTGATAAATGTGGTCTTGCCCGCTCCGTTCTGCCCGATCACCGCCAGGCGTTCACCCTCGTGGAGTTCGAAATTGATATTGTCGGCGGCCACCACGCCGCCGAAGGCCAGGTACAGGTCTGTCGTCTTAATGAGGGGTTTCATCGTCAATTCCTCACCGGGATCCGCGCCGGGGATTCCACCCGGTTCTGCTCGCGCTTCTGCGCCTCGATGCGCTTCATGATCTGGCCGACGAAGCCGGTGGGGAACATGAAAATGACCAGGATCAGCGTCAGGCCCAGCAGGAATTGCCACAGGCCGGGGAAATAGGCGGCCGACACCAGCTTGACCGACTCGAATCCCACCGCGCCCAGGAACGCGCCCGCCGCATGGCCGGCGCCGCCCAGGATGGTGATGAACACGAACTCGCCGGATCGCAGCCAGGATCCGATTTCCGGCGTGACCAGCCCCTGCATCAACGCCAGGATGGCGCCCGAGAAACCCACCACGACGGCCGACAGCAGGTAGCCCTTCCACATGATGAAGTAGGCGGAAAAGCCGAGGTATTCCAGGCGCGTTTCGTTGGTCTTGATCGCGGACAGGGCCTGGCCGCTGCCCGAGCGGAAATAGCGCTGCACCCACCAGGCCAGCGCCAGCGACAGGACGAGCGTCAGCACCAGCAGCGCGCGCTCGAACGACTCCCGCTCCATCGCGATGCCCGCGATGGCGGGACGCACGATGCGCAGCCCGTCCGAGCCGCCGGTCAGCGTATAGAGCTTGCCCAGCAGCGCGAACAACACCATGCTCAGCGCCAGGTTGAGCATGCCGAAGAAGATGCCCCGGTACCGCACCACGAACAGGCCGATCACGATGGCCGCCAGGAAGCTGGCGAGCACGCCGGCCAGGATCAGGGTCAGCGCGTCCGCGCCTGGCACGGCGCGCGCCAGGAAGGCCACGGTATAGGCCGAGATGCAGGAGTACATCGCGTGGCCGAACGAAATCTGCCCCGCGCGGGCCATGACCGACACGCCGAGCGCCGCGATGGCGTAGGTCAGGCCAATGACGATGGGCGTGATGGTCCAGGAATACGTGTAGCCGAGAACGAGAGTGGCCAGCGCGGCCAGCAGGCTGATTGCGGGCACTTTCATCAGATCGTCCTCGCCTGGGCCACGGTGAACAGGCCGTGCGGCCGGATGATCAGCACCAGCACCATGATGATGTAGGGAACCGCCACTTCCAGTTCCGGCGCCGCGTAGACGGCAATCGCGCGGATGACGCCGATCAGCAGCGAGGCGATGAGCGCGCCGGTGATCTGACCCAGGCCGGCGGTGGCGACCACCGCGAACGACAGCACGGTCATGTCCGTGCCCGCGCCCGGCACCAGCGACGTGGTCGGCGCGGCCATGGCGCCGCCCAGCGCGCCGAGCATGGTGGCGATGACGAAGGTGACGTAGCCGATCTTCTTGGCGTTGATGCCCAGCGAGGTGGCGACCTCTCGGTTGTGCGTGGTGGCGACCGTCTGTTTGCCCAGCTTGGTGTGGCGCAGGAAGAATTCCAGGCACACGTAGGCCAGCAGCGCCGTCACCGGGACGACGACCAATTGGTACGTGGTGTAGGTGATGTCGCCGAGTTCGATGTTCCCCAGGCGGTTGACCACTTCGCTGGCGCTGTAGGGCTGGGCGCCCCACAGCATGCGCTGGATATCCTCCAGCATGAGAAAGCCGCCGAAGGTCAGCAGCAGCTTCAGGATGGGATCGTAGTTCTGGGCGCGCCGGATCAGCACGAACTCCATGATGCTGCCCAGCGCGAGCCCCACCGCGACGGCCGCCGCGAACAAGGCGGCGAACAGCAGGATGGGAGAGTCCGTCTTGGGCGCGAGGAACATCACGAAGCTGGCGGCCGCATAACCGCCGAACGCGTAGAAGGCGCCGTGGGCGACGTTCAGGATGCCCATCACGCCGAACACGAGGGTTAACCCCATTGATACCAGGAACAGCAGACTGGCGTATGCCACGCCATCCACCAAGGCGAGAGGCAGTAGATCCAAGGTCAAGCGTTTTCTCCCATTACGCTGAGCACCCGCCGCGCCCGCGCGACCGTTGCCGCAACAACGGAGACCGCGAGCCTTGCCGTGCGGGCTGTCGCCCTGGCGCGCACAGCGCGCCGATGTCTCGTTATCAACCTTTCCGTGTCCGGACGCAGCGTGTCGCGAGTCGGAGGAAAGGCGCTTATCCGGCACGTGCCGCGGGCCGTTGAGGGACGGGCGGAACCTGCCTGTTAATGGATTTGAAGTATAGGTATGCGCCTGTTCAGCGACTATTTATCTTTGTGCAAGCCAGGTTTCGCGATCCGTAGAGAGGCCGCGCATCAAGGGTTGTCCAGCGCCATCGCCGCAAGCGGCGCGCGGGTCTGGTAGGCAGGGATGATCCGGATCTGCTGCTCGCCCGGCACCTGCACATAACGGCCTAATCCATCCGGCACAAGCGCGCCCACGTCCAGGCTCGCCAGCGTGGCGCCGGCGGCGTCGCGCACTTCGATCCGCAGTTGCGCAGGCGCCAGCCCATAGGGCTGCCCCGGCTGCGGCGCCAGCACGCGGTCGCTGCGGGCCTGCGAGAACAACGCCACGAAGTCCGCCGCGTCGAACCCCCTCCCTGCTTCCGGCGGCGCCGCGGTCCAGTCCTGGGCGCCCCGGCGCATCCGCAAGGTGGCGCCCGGCGTAGCCAGGATCACCTGGGCGGCCTGGGCCGCGTCCCACGCATACAGACGCGCGGGCTTGCCGGAATCGTCGTGCAGATGAGTATGGCCGCCATGCGCTTGCGGCGACTCGGCCGCCTCGCGCCATTGCCACAGCGACAAGGCGATGCCCGCCGCCAGCAGCAGCGACCATCCGGCGCGGGCGGCGCTCACCGGCGCCTCCACCACATCAGCAGCCCGGCCAGGAGCGCCAGCATGGGCAAGGCCACGGTGCTGGTCCAGAAGACCGTCCGCATCTGGCGGTTGGTCAATTCCACCCGGCGGTTCTCGTAGTGGCGAGGCCGGATCGTCAGCAGCGCGTCCTCGCCCGCCAGCAGCGACACGGCGTTGGTGAACAGCGCGCCATTGCCCAGCACGGCGAAATGGCGATTGGTCGCGAAATCGCTGTCGCCGGCGACCAGCAGCGTGGGCCGCGCCGACCCGTCCTCGCCAGCCGCCTGGGCGTTGCGCGTGGCCAGCGCCATCAGCGCATAGCGCGCGGCGGAGCGGCCGGGCAATTGCGCCTGGTCCGAGGTCTGCGCCAACGGCGTCACCACCACGCCCCGGGGCAGGCTGTCGCCCGCCGGCTCCAGGCCCGCAGCGCCCGGAAAGAAACTCAAGGGCAGGCCGCGCGTCATCTTGTGGCGCGTGTAGTCGCTGACCGCCGGACTGCCGGGATCGTTGCGGTAGTGGCTGGCGGCATCCGCCAGCGCGCCCGGCGGCCGCGCGATCCCGAACGCGCCCAGCAGCGAGTCCAGTCCGTGCGGCGCATCCGGTTCGAGCAAGAGCAAAGTCTTGCCGCCGGCCAGGGTCCAGTCGCGCAGCGCCTGCGCGTCGCCGTCGCCGAAGGGCGCGCGCGGGCCCGCCGCCACGACGACCGCGCATCCCGGCAGCGCCTGCGCCAGGCCGCCCGCGTTCACGCCGCGGGTGGCGAACCCCAGGGTGCGCAAGGCATTACGGGCCAGCGCCATGCCGTGCTGCTCATGCACCTCAACGCGGGCCACCAGGTTTTCGTCGCCGTCGTGTTCTTCCAGATCGTCCAGCGACGACAGGCTGTCGAGCGGCGCCTCGCGATGGCCCTGCGTGAAGCAGATGGTCTGGGCGCCGCGCTGGCCGATGCGGATCAGGGCGTTGGTGAAATCCGTCTCGGTGCCGCCGTTGATCGTCATCCGGCGGGCGCCCGAAGCCAGCACGGCGCTGCCGGCGAACTGGATGCCCGCCTCGCGCGCCTCGGCCGGACGCAGCGCCGGGTCCACGCCGCGCACGCGGATCAGCGGATTGGCGCGCTCGTATTGGCGCAGCAGCTCCAGCGCGTCGACCATGCTTTTGTTGCGCAAGTCGTAGAACCAGGTCACCTCGACCGGCTGGGCGACCTGCCTGGCCACCTCCACGCTCTCCGGGGCCAGGCTGTACAGGCGCTGCGCGGTGAGATCGACGCGGCCCAGGTGGCGCGCGGCCCAGAGGTTCAGGGCCAGCAGCAGCGCCGCCACGGCCATCACGGGCAGCCACAACGCCAGGCGCTGCCCCGCCCTGCGCACGGAATGGCGGTTCATCGCAGCCTCCAGCGCTTGAGATTGACGGCCGCCACCATCAGCGCCAGGACCGTCAGGCTGGCCAGCGTGACCGTCGCCGGGCCGGGCAGCACGCCGCGGATGAAATCCACGTGCTGCGCCGACAGCGACAGCGCCTGGAAGAACGGCGATAGCGCCGGGAAGGCGTCCAGCGCCGCGGGGTAATCGATGAACCACAGCAGCACGAGGATGCCCCAGGTCGCGCTGGCCGCCACGATCTGGTTGGTGCAGGCGCTGGATACCGCGATGCCGATGGCCAGGAACAGCGCGCCATAGAGGAACACGCCGATATAGCCGCCGGCAATGGGTCCGTAGTCCGGCTGCCCATACCAGGCCAGCGGCAACACGGCGGAAGCCGTGCCCGCAAGCATCAACGCCAGCACCGTGAGTCCGGCCGCGTACTTGGCGGCCACCAGCGTGAAATCGGGCAGTGGCAGGGTCAGCAGCAATTCGAGCGTTCCCTGCCTGGCCTCCTCGGCGAATGCGCGCATGCTCACCAGCGGCATCACCAGGATCAGCAGGATGGTCATGTTGTGGAAGGCGGTCACCATCTGCCCCGTGCTGACGAAAAACAGGTTGAAGCTGAACAGATAGCCCGACAGGGCCCAGAACACGGCCACCACCGCCAGCGCCACGGGCGATCCGAAATCGGTGCGCAGCTCTTTGCGGTATAGGGCGAGAAAGCCTCTCATGCGCGCCTCCGCAATGGTGCGTCGCCCGGCGCCAGCGCGGCCAGCAGCCGCGCCTCGACGGCGTCCTGCATCGACAGGACCGCTCGCAGTTCCGCGTGCGCGAGCACGATGCGCAGCACCGCGTCGCAGGTCGCGCCTCCGCCCGCCTGGCTGTCCCAGCCGATGCGCCATTTGCTGTGCATTGCATCGACGGTTTCGGCATCTGCGCCCTTGACGCCGGGGCAGGCAAGCAAGGCGGCACGCAGGTCCGCGTGCCTTGCCTGGGGCAGCGCCAGGCTCAGTTGCAGCGCGGCCGGCGCCTCGCCCAGCACGGCGTCCTCGACCAGCCGGCCCTGGCGCAGGATGGCGATGCGCGTGCACAAGGCCTCCACTTCCTGCATCAGATGGCTGCTGAACACCACGGCGCGCCCTTGCGCGCAGCGCCGGATCATCGCGCGCGCCTCGACGATCTGCACGGGATCCAGCCCGTTGGTCGCCTCGTCCAGCAACAGGACCGGCGGATCGTTCAGCACGGCCTGGGCGAGGCCCACGCGCTGCCGCTGCCCCTTGGAGAGACGCCCGATCACCGTGCGGGCCACGCCTTGCAGGTCGAAACCCTCGATGGCCCGCTCGATCGCCTGCCGCCGGACCCCGGCGCCGCCGGCCACCTTCACGCCCGCGACGAAGTCCAGGTACTGCGACACCGTCAGCGCGTCGTACAGGGGCGCGCGTTCCGGCAGGTAGCCGATGTCCGCGTTGCCGCGCCCCGCGGCCGGCTGCCGGCCGCGGATCGTGATGCGGCCGCTGTCCGGCGCATAGAAGCCCGCCATCAGGCGCAAGGTGGTGGTCTTGCCGCTGCCGTTCGGACCCAGCAGGCCCACGATCTCGCCCGGCCCCACGGAGAGGCTCAGTGAGTGCAGGACCTGACGCGGCCCGAACGACTTGCAGACTTCATGCAAGGCGACAACCGGCTGCATGGCGGCCCTTAGTCGAAGACTTTGGTCTTGGCGTTCTGCGCGTGCTGTTCCGCGTCGTGGCTGTACCAAAGCTGGCCCTGCCGCGCATCGCGGATCTGCTTGAGGCGATCGATGGCCAGCATGGACGCCGCCGTATTCCAGGTAATGCCCGGAATCACGCCCGCCTCGTTCTCGCCGGTGTAGATCGCGTCCGCCGCCAGCAGCACCGTGCCGGTGTTCTTCAGCTTGACCTGCAAGGACTGGTGGCCCTGGGTGTGGCCCTTGGTGTCCAGCAGCACGATGCTGCCGTCGCCGAAGAGGTCGAAATCGCCCTCCACCTGAATGAAATCATAGTCGCGGGTGGTGTCGAAATCCTTCATGACGTAGGCGGCGCGCTGGAATTTCTCCGGCCACCAGGCGGCGCGCAGCTCCGCCTTCTGCACGACGTGGCGCGCCTTGGGGAACATCTTGATGTTGCCGGCGTGGTCCAGGTGGAAGTGCGAATAGACGACGTACTTCACGTCGTTCACGTCGAAGCCCGCGGCCTTCAGCTGGCGGTCCACCACCTCGTCGCGCCCCTGGATGGAATTGAACGCGCCGCAGAGCCCCTGGCCCCAATAGTTGGCACAGTTGCCATCGGCGGTGCCCTGGTTCATGCCGGTATCGAAGAGCACCAGCCCCCGGGGGTGCTGAATGACATAGGCCGGCACGGGAATCTTGATCTTGGTGCCCACGTCGACCATGGCCGTCATGAAGCCCTTGTCCAGCTCGATCTTGCCGACGGACAGCTGCATCAGCTTGATGTCCGGCGGCGCGTCCGCCGCGTGGACCCATCCACCCGCCACGACAGCCGCCGCGCCTAACAGCGTTTTCCAACTCTTGCTCATTGTTGTCTCCTCGAACCAACAGGGGAACCACGGCCGGACGGCCGCAGCCGATCAGCCGGCGCCCGGTGTATCCCGGGTTCGCCGCTGGCATGCAAAGGGCAGGATGTCTTCTGTGTGCGGGCTTCTCGGCGGCCGCGCCGATCCGCGCGGCCGGAAACGGCATCTGACGGCCGTTTTCCATGATGCGCAACTCTGACCCAAGCCCGGGGGAATGCCAATTGAGAATTGCTTAAGCAGGGCTTCGGCCGGCGCGAAGTGGCGGGGAATCCCTAATGACCCGCCGGTCGGGGCGGCCGGCGCGCCGGGGACAGGCGGTTCAGGCCGGGTGCCGCGCCTGCAATTCCGCGAACGATGTCAGCTCGCCCGCCAGGGCGCTGGCCATGACCGTGGGCGGGCTGGCCAGCCAGACGCGGCCGGGGCCCGAGCGCCCCGGGAAGTTCCGGTTGATGGCGCTGACGGTGACCTGCCCCGCATCGGTGGACGAGCCCGGCCCGCAATTGGCGCAGGCGCCGCAGGATGGCTGCAGGATGCGCGCGCCGGCCGCCGCGAAGGTCCGGTCGTAGCCTCGCGCCACGCAATAGTCCCGCACGGCGGTGGTGCCGTATTGCAGATACAGCGCCACGCCATCCGGAATGCCCAGGCCGCGTTCCACCGCCCAGGCCAGCACCTCGTGGTAGCGGTCGAAATCCTCGCGCTTGCCGGCGGTGCAGGAACCGCCATACGCGATGTCGATGCGGGGACGATCCCTCAGCGATGCCAGGGGCACGCCGTTGCCGGGATCGCCCGGCGCGGCCACCACGGGCGACAGGGCGCCGCAATCCACCGTCAATGTCATGGCATAGGCGGCGCCGGGATCGCTGCGCATCCACGGTTCGATGGGCGCATCCACGCCTCGCCGCTCGCGCAGGAAGCGCGCCGTCTCGGCATCCGGCGCCACGATGCCGGTCAGCCCGCCGAGTTCGGCGGTCATGTTGGTCAGCGTCGCGCGCTCGTCGATGGACAGGGCCGCCACCGCCTGCCCCGCGAACTCGAATACCTTGCCCACCCCCGCGCCCGACCGGATTTCCGGCAAGGCCAGCAAATGCAGCGCCACGTCCTTGGCCGTCACGCCCGGCGGCAGCTCCCCCGCCAGCTCGACCCGCAACGACTCGGGCACGGTCAGGCGCACGGCGCCGGTGACGAAGGCGTTCGCCATGTCGGTGGTGCCCACGCCGAACGCCACGCAGCCCAACGCGCCGCTATGCGGCGTGTGCGAATCCGTCCCCACCACCAACTGCCCCGGCCGCGCGTAGTGTTCCGCCATCATGGCGTGGGAGATGCCGGCCACGTTGGCGCCGGCGTCCTGGGCGGCCTGGGCCTCCGTCAGCGTGCGGTGCTGCCGCAGGCCATAGGTTTCGGCGAAGTCGCGCTGCGCCTGGCACATGGCGCGCACGTTGGGGACGATGCCGGCCCGCACGTGATTGGGACTCTCTTCCACGTAGGAAGTATGGTCCTCGAAGACCACGATGCGCTCGCTGTCCACCAGGCGTAGCGGCCTTCCGAAACGGGCATGCAGCATATGGGCCGCCATTCCGGTGTAGTACTCGTGGATGAAGCGCCAGTCCGCGCGGACGAACACGCCAGCCCCCGGCCCGGGCGCGGCCGGGGTCGCGGACGTGCTCAGCAGGTGGCGCCGGATGATTTTCTCGAACAGCGTGCGCGGCGCAGTATCCGCCGCGGCCGGCTGCGGCTCGACGCCGCCTAGCGCCGCCTGGCCGAAGGCCAGCAACCCGCCGGCCTTGACGATCTCGGCGGCCAGCGTGTCGCGGCCCGCCACGATTTCATCGATGCCGATCCTCTCCCCTCGCACCAGGCGTTCCGCCAGCCCCATGTCGGTGCTGGTGTACAGGCCGATGTTGTCGGCGTTCTGCCGGTAGATGCGCTCGAAGCTCTCGGCGATCACCAGCCGGACGCCGGCGGACTTCTCGGCCATGGGGCTGTGTTCGCGCGAAGACCCCTTGCCATAGCGCTTTCCGCCCACGACGACATTGACGCCGGCCTGCCTGATCGCATCCAGGCCGATCGGCAGGGCATCGCCGGCCCGCAGCCCGGTGTAGGGATAGCGGCCGAGCTTCTCGTCGAAATGGGTCAGGATCGGCACCGGCGTGATCTCGTCGGTGGAAATGTCATCGCGCAGCGGCCCCGCCTGCGCGAGGGTCAGGGACGCGCCCGCGAGTTGCGCAGCGATCCGCTCCGGATCGCGCGACAGGAACAGCAGGCGCGCCGGCGCCTCGAGTACGAAGGTAGCCATGTCGCCGCGCTATTCCGGAGTGACCGCCGCGGCCTTGACCAGGGCCTGGCTTTTGGAAATTTCGGCGGCCAGCGTCTGGACCGCGACCTCGGTGCTGCTGCCCTGCGACACGAATCCCTGCGGCGTCAACGTCTTCAGGACCGCCGGATCGTGCATGGTCTGCTGCGTCGCCGCCTGCAGCCGCTGGACGATGGCGGCAGGCAGCCCCGCCGGGCCGATCAGGGAAATCCAGGCGTCATACGAATAGCCCTTCACGCCGGACTCTTCCAGCGTGGGAACGTCGGGCAGCGCGGCGACGCGTTCGGGAGTGCTGACGGCCAGCGCGCGCAGCTTGCCCGCCTGCACCTGCGCAAGCACGGAAGGCACCGCCAGGAACGCCACCTGGATCTGGCCGGACATCACGTCCGTGATCAATGCGTTGCCGCCACGATAGGGGATGTGCATCATGTCGACGCCGGCCCGGGATTTCAGCAGTTCGCCGGCCAGGTGCAGCACGCTGCCGCTGCCCGACGAGCCGTAGTTGATCTTGCCGGGCTGCGCCCGGGCGGCGTCCAGCAGTTCGCCGATGCTGCGGTACGGCGAGTTCTCCGCCGCCACCATCACCAGCGGCGTCGTGCCGATGACCGAGATCGGCGTGACGTCCTTCACCGAGTCGTACGGCATGGTCTTGTACAGACTGGGATTGATGGCGTGATTGGACGAGACGATAGCCAACGTGTAGCCGTCGGGCTTCGCGGCCACCAGCTGGCGGGTTCCGGGGATGCCCGCCGCGCCCGCGAGATTCTCCACGATCAGGGGCTGGGCCAGCGTCTTGCCCAGGTTCTCTGCCACCACGCGCGCCACCACGTCGGCGGTGGAGCCGGGCGAGGTCGGCACGATCAGGCGGATCGGGCGGTCCGGGTAGCCCGCCGCAAACGCCTGGGCGCCCGGGCCGAGGGCGCCGAGCGCGAGCATACAGCCCGCGAGGAATCGGATGGGGGTCTTCATATTGTCTCCTTGTGAGGCGCAGCGGGGTCTCGTAGCCCCGTCCCGTCGCATGACGCGCCTTGACTATAAGGAGATGCCGCCGTACGCCGAAGTGTCCTCTCGGCACGCCTGCCATCGCGAAGCGAGATGGCGTCAGCCCTGCTGGGCGAGGAACTTGACCAGCGTGCCCGCCGTGGCGGACAGCTGGCTCTGGTCCAGGAACACGATGCAGAGCTGGCGCTGCGCCCAGTCGTCGGACAAGGGCCGCACCACCACGTCCAGGGATTGCAGATACAGTTCGGCCACCTGCTGCGGCATGACCGCGATGCCCAGGCCCGCATGGGTCATGCGGCACAGCGCGTCCAGGCTCGCCACCCGGATCTTGACCGACAGCGTGGCGCCCAGGGCCGCCGCCTGCGCCGCCAGCAACTGCGTCAACGCACTGTTCTCGCGCAGGCCGACGAAGGTTTCTTCCGCGATGTCCCGCAGGCTCAATTGCCGGGCGGCGGCCTTGGGATGCCGGGCCGGCAGCATCACCGCCAGCCGGTCGCGGCGGTACGGCAGCTGTTCCACTCCTTGCGCGCAGGCGATGCGATTGCAGATCCCGAAGTCGGCGGCGCGTTCGCGCACCAGGCGCAGCACGTCAGGGCTGTGCTGCTCTTCCAGATCGATGTCCACTTCGGGAAACAGGCGCTGGAACGCCGCCACGTCCTCGGGCAGGAACTGCACGATGGCCGACAGGTTCGCCACCAGCCGCACATGGCCCTTCACGCCGGCATACAGCCGCGAGAGCTCCGCCCCCATGGCTTCCACGTCGCCGATGATGCGTCGCGCATGGCGCAGCACCGTCTGCCCCGCCGGCGTCACGCTCACGCCTCGGGTATGGCGTTCGACCAGCGCCAGGCCGACCAGCGACTCCATGTCGGCGATCCGCCGGCTGACCGCGGAAGGCGCGATGAATTCGCGCTCGGCGGCGCGCGCGATGCTGTTTTCCTGGCACACCGCCGCGAACAGCCGCAGCGAAGTCAGGTCGAGTTTGCGCAGAAGGTTTTCCATGGTCGGGCGGGCGGGCGCGGGGCGGCGCCCCTCGATGCCGGCGATCGTACACCACGCCCGCGCCTCAGGCCGCCAGGGGCTCCCGCGCCCGCCCGCGGTAGCGCTCCCACAGCGCGGCCTCGCGCGAGCGCGCCCGTTCGACGCTTTGCTCCTTGACGTGGCCATAGCCGCGGATATCGTCCGGCAGCGCCGCCAGCGCCAGCGCCGCATCGCGGTTGCCCGCCTCCAGCGTCCGCGAGAATTCCTCCGCCAGGGCGAGGTAGTCGGCGGCCAGTTGCCGTTCCATGCGGCGCTCGGCGGTCTTTCCGAACACGTCCAGCCAGGTGCCGCGCACCCGCTTCATGGGCGCCAACAGCCGGAACGCCCGCGCCATCCACGGGCCGAAGGCGCGCTTGCGCAAGCGGCCCTGCGCGTCGCGCCGCGCGATGGCGGGCGGCGCCAGATGGTAGCGCAAGCGGTAATCTCGCCCCGGCTCGCCTTCGAACTGCTCGCGCAGCCTGGCTTTGAAGGCCGGATCCACGTACAGGCGGGCCACCTCGTATTCATCCTTGTAGGCCATGAGCCTGGCCAGGTTGCGGGCGACGGCCCGCGTGACCTCGAAGCCGCCCGGATCCGCCAGCAAGGCCTCGCGGGCGCGCACGGCCTCCACCGCGTCCACGAACTTCGCCGCATAGGCGTCGTCCTGGTAGCTTCGCAAGTGCGCGGCCAGGCGGCCGATGCGGGCATCCAGGGATTCCGGCAGCGCCAGGACTCCGGCCGCGGACTGCGGCCGGAGCGCGTCCGGCCCCCGGTGCGCGGCCTGGCGGCCCAGCTCAAAGGCGGCCAGGTTCTTTTCGACCGCCACGCCGTTCAATTCGATCGCGCGCCGCAGGCTGTCCAGCGATAGCGGCAGCCCGCCCTGCTGCCAGGCGTAACCCAGCAGCAGCGGATTGGCGTAGATACCGTCGCCCAGCAGCGCCTCGGCCAGCGGCCCCGCGTCGATGAAGCCGCAGTTGCCCCCCGTGCTGCGCGCCAGCGCGGCCTCGGCCTGCGCGCCCGGAAAGCGCCAGCCCGGCTGCGACAGGAACGCGGCCGTCGGCGCGGCCGCGCTGTTCACCACGGCCCGGCCGCGATCCGGCCGCAAGCGCGACAGCACTTCGGGCGACGCCGACACCAGCGCGTCGCAGCCGATGACCAGGTCCGCCTCGCCCAGCGCCACGCGCGTTGCGTGCAGGTCTTCGGGATGGTTGGCCAGCTGCACGTGACTGAGCACGGCGCCGCCCTTTTGCGCCAGTCCCGCCATGTCCAGCACGGTCACGCCCTTGCCTTCGATATGCGCGGCCGCCCCCAGCAGCGCGCCGATGGTCACCACGCCTGTGCCGCCCACGCCCGCGATCACCACGCGATAGGCCGCGCCCGCGGGAATATCGGCGCGAGCGGGCAGCGGCGCCTCGGGCAGCGCCGGCGCCCCCACCGGCCCGCCCGGCTTGCGCAGCACGGCGCCTTCGGCCGTCACGAAGCTGGGGCAGAAGCCTTCGACGCAGGAAAAATCCTTGTTGCAGGACGATTGGTTGACGCGGCGCTTGGTGCCCATCGGCGTATCCAGCGGCTCGACGGACAGGCAGTTGGACTTCACGGAGCAATCGCCGCAGCCCTCGCAGACGGCCTCGTTGATGAACGCGCGGCGCGGCGGGTCGGGATAGTCGCCGCGCTTGCGGCGCCTGCGCTTCTCGGTGGCGCAGGTCTGGTCGTAGATCAGCACCGTCGTGCCCGCGATGTCGCGCAGCGCGCGCTGCACCTCGTCCAGTTCCCGGCGGTGGTGCACCTCGACCGCGGCCGGCAAGGCGCCCGCGCCGGCGTATTTCCCCGGCTCGTCCGTCACTACCACCGTCTTCGCCACGCCCTCCGCCTGCATCTGCGCCGCGATCTGCGGCACCGTCAGCACGCCGTCCACGGGCTGCCCGCCCGTCATCGCGACCGCGTCGTTGTAGAGGATCTTGTAGGTGATGGACGCGCGCGCCGCGACCGCGGCGCGGATCGCCAGCAATCCCGAATGGAAATACGTGCCGTCCCCCAGGTTGGCGAAGATGTGGCGCTCGGACGTGAAGTCCTTCTGGCCCAGCCAGGCCACGCCCTCTCCGCCCATCTGGCTGAAGGTATCGGTCTTGCGATCCATCCACATCGCCATGTAGTGGCAGCCGATGCCGGCCACCGCGCGCGAGCCCTCGGGCACGCGCGTGGACGTGTTGTGCGGACAGCCCGAGCAGAACCAGGGCTTGCGCTCTTCCACCAGCGTGGGCCGGGCGGCCTCGCGCTCCTTGGCGTCGATCACCGCGAGCCGCGCCGCGATGCGGGCGCGCAGCGCCTCCGACAGGCCCGCCTTGTCCAGGCGCGCGGCAATCGCCCTGGCGATCAGCGCCGGCGACAGCTCATGGCGCGCCGGCAACAGCCAGCCGCCGCGCGGCGTGGACCATTCCCCGCCGCCATGCTCGCGTTCGTCGAACTTGCCGTATACGCGCGGCCGCACGTCATCGCGCCAGTTGTAGAGCTCTTCCTTCAGCGCGTACTCCAGTATCTGGCGCTTCTCCTCGACCACCAGGATTTCCTTCAGCCCCGTCGCGAACTCGCGCGCGTCCTGGGCGTCCAGCGGCCAGATGCAGCCCACCTTCAGCACGCGCACGCCCGCCTCGCGGCAGGCGGCCTCGTCCAGCCCCAGGTCATTCAAGGCCTGGCGCACGTCGAGATAGGCCTTGCCGGCCGTCATGATGCCGAAGTGCGCGCGCGGGGAATCCAGCACGATCCGGTTGAGCTTGTTGGCGCGCACGTAGGCAAGCGCCGCATACCATTTGTGGTCCAGCAGCCGCGCTTCCTGCGCCAGCGGCGAGTCCGGCCAGCGGATGTTCAATCCGCCCTCGGGCAGCGGATCCCGCGGCAGCGCGATGCGCACCCGTTCCGGGTCCACGTCCACCGACGCGCTGGACTCCACCACGTCGGTCACGCATTTCATGGCCACCCACAATCCGGTGTAGCGGCTCATGGCCCAGCCATGCAGGCCGTAGTCCAGGTATTCCTGCACGTTGGACGGATACAGCACCGGGATGCCGCTGGCGATCAGCACGTGCTCGGACTGGTGCGCCACCGACGAGGACTTCGCTGCGTGGTCGTCTCCCGCCAGCATCAATACGCCGCCATGCGCGGACGTGCCCGCCGAGTTGGCATGCTTGAGCACGTCCACCGACCGGTCCACGCCGGGCCCCTTGCCGTACCACATGCCGAATACCCCGTCGCGGGTGGCGCCGGGAAACAGATTCAGCTGCTGCGATCCCCAGACGGCGGTGGCCGCCAGGTCCTCGTTCACCCCCGGCTGGAACACCACGTCGTGCGACTGCAGGTGCCGCTTGGCCTTCCACAGCGCCTGGTCGAGCCCGCCCAGCGGCGATCCGCGGTAGCCCGAGATATAGCCGCCGGTGTTCAGGCCGGCCAGGCGGTCGCGCGCCTTCTGCATCAGGGGCAACCGCACCAGCGCCTGCGTGCCGCTCAGGTAGATGCGCCCTTGGGTCCGGGTGTACTTGTCGTCCAGCGTCAGGCCATGGGTATCGGCCGCGCCGGTGGGAAGTGAGGCGTTCACGCTTGTCTCCTGCGTTCCGGGTTTTGATGTTTTCCGCAGTGTAGGAACGGCGCTGGATATCGTATATTCATATATTCAGCTACCAGATATTCGATAAACAGATGGCTAACGACGTCACGCTGCGCCAGCTGCGCTACTTCGCCGCGGCCGCCCGCGCGGGCCGGTTTTCCATGGCGGCCGCCGATGAGCACGTCTCGCAATCCGCCGTCACCAACGCCGTCCTGGCGTTGGAAGCGCAGCTGGGCGTGCGGCTGTTCGACCGCCACCCCCACGGCGTCACGCTGACGCCCGAAGGGCACAATTTCCACCAGCGCACGCGCGACGTGCTCGACTCCCTGGACGACGCCCTGCGCGAGCCCGGCTTCCAGCGCTATGCGCTGCGCGGATCGGTGCGGATAGCGGCGTCCTACACCGTGCTGGGCTACTTCCTACCCGACCTGCTGGCGCGCTTCCGCCGGCGCTATCCCGACGTGGTGCTGGACCTGGTGGACCTGGACCGGCCCGACATCGAATCGGCGGTGGCCAGCGGCGAGGTCGAGTTGGGGGTGGCGCTGCTGTCCAACGTGGAAAACCGCGAACGCTTCGGCCACCAGGTGCTGGTGCGTTCCCGCCGCCAGCTATGGACGGCGTCCGGCCACCCGCTGCTGCAAGCTCCCGCGCCGCCTTCGCTGGCCGATATCGCCCGGTATCCCTACATCCTGCTGGAGATGGACGAAGGCGAACGCTCCGCGCTGGCCTATTGGCAGGCCCATGGCCTGCGGCCCGACATCGCATTCCGCACGAGGTCGATGGAAGCCCTGCGCGGGCTGGTGGCGCACGGCTTCGGCGTCACAATGCTGTCGGACATGGTCTACCGCCCCTGGTCGCTGGAAGGCCGCAAGATCGAGGCGGTGCCCATCGTCGACGCGGTGCCGCCCATGGAAGCGGGCCTGCTGTGGCATCCCCGCGCGGCCATCTCCAAGCCGGCGGAAGCCTTCCGCCAGTTCATGACGTACGCCTGCGGCGTCTGACGCCGCCGCTACACCAGCCCGGCGCCCTTGCGCCGCGTGAACTGAGCCAGCGAGCGCAACGCCAGCGCATGCATGGCGGCCACCGAAGGCAGCAGCGTTTCCTCCTTGCGGGTCAACACGCCTACGATGCGCTCCACGGTGGGTTCGGCCAGGGGCACGAAAGCCAGGCCGGTGGCGGCCGCCGGCCGCGCGAGCACCGGCAGCACGGTCACGCCCAGGCCGCTCACCACGCTGGCCAGCAGCGACGCGCGATTGGAAACCACCATGAACGGATCCTCGACCGCCCCGCCCAGCTGGCGGTTCCGCAGGGTATCGAAGGTGGCGTTGCCGATCAGCCGTTCGCCGGCCAGCGCGGACCACGGCACCGGGCCGCGCCGGCGCGCCAGCGGATGGCTCTTGCGGCAGACCAGGCCGAAGGCATCGCGCGCCACGGGAGTGAAGGCGACTTCGGCGGTGCGCGGCACCTGTCCGGCCACCCCCACCTGCACCTCGCCATTCAAGACCAACCGATGCACGTCCTGCGAAGACTCGTCGAAGGCGCGGATGCGGATCGCGGGGTGGCTGCGTGCGTAACGCTCAAGAAGACGCGGCAGCCACTCATCCGCCAGCGACGGCATGACGGCAAGCGACACCGGCCCCTGGCTGCCCAGCCCAAGTTGGCGAGCCGCGTCCAGCACCCAGTCGTGGGTGGACAGCAGTTCCCGGAACAAGGGCGCCACGGCAACGCCCAACGGCGTGAGCTGGGCGCGCTTGCCCGGCTCGAACAGCGGCGCGCCCAGTTGCTGCTCCAGATCCTGCATGGCCGCCGATACCGCTGCCTGCGAACGGAACGTGCCTTCGGCCGCCAGCCGGAAGCTGCCGTGATCGGCTGCGAGCAGGAACTGGCGCAGGTGCTGGATCTTCAATGGCGAAGGCATGGCGGCGGGAACTGAATTCGGATTTTCCGAAATTAACTTACGTTAATTTGGATTGTCAAAATCTCCAGGGGAGCCCAACAATGGACGCGTCTTTCATCCAATAGGTCGTGGAGCCGCGGAATGTCTCTCCAAGTGCGCAAGGTAGTCAGTTATGTCGAAAAAACCCTGATCGAAGGGGGCCGCGCGGCCGAACGCCCGCTGGTCATGATCGTGGCCGCCGCCGTGATCCGCAATCCGTGGGCCGGACTGCCATTCCAGGAAAACCTGCGCCCGCAGATCCTGGAAGCCGCGCCGCCGCTGGGCGAGCTGCTGGTGGCGGAGATCCTGCGCCAGGCCGGATCGGCGGATCAGGTCGAGGCATATGGCAAAGCGGCGGTGGTGGGCACGGCCGGTGAAGTGGAGCACGCCTCGGCCCTGATCCACACGCTGCGCTTCGGCAACGCCTACCGTAACGCCGTCGGCGGCACCAGCTATCTGAGCTTCACCAATATGCGCGGCGGGCCGGGCTGCGTGATCTCGATCCCCCTGATGCACAAGCAGGACGAAGGCCTGCGTTCGCACTACCTTACCGTGCAGACCACCATCAACGACGCCCCCGCGCCCGACGAAATCGTGGTCGCGCTGGGCGCCGCTACCTCCGGGCGCCCGCACCACCGCATCGGCAACCGCTATTCCGACCTGCAGGAACTCGAGCGCGAGGCCCAGGCGAAATGAGCGCCAGTTCCCGCCGATCCGGCCACGGCGAACCGCTGGTGCTGTTGCATGGCGTGGGTCTGGACCACACGTTGTGGGACGAGCTGACGCCGCTGCTGGAGCCGCATTTCGAGGTGCTGCGCTACGACCTGCTTGGCCACGGCGGCGCCCCGGGCGTCGACGATAGCGTGGCCGTGCCGGACTTCATCGCGCAGCTTGACGCCGAGCTGGACCTCGCCGGCTGGAGCCGCGCCAACGTGCTCGGCTACTCCATGGGCGGCCTGATCGCGGGGGCCTATGCCGCAGCCCGCCCGCAACGGGTCAAGCGGCTGGCGCTGCTCAGCACGGTGTTCCGCCGCAGCCCCGACGAAGTGCGCGCCGTGCTGGCGCGGCTGGAGGCGGCCGCCACTCAGGATCCGGCCGCCGCCGCCCAGGTGTCGCTCCAGCGCTGGTTCACGCCTGCCTTCCAGGCGCGGCGTCCGGAGCGGGTCGCCAGCATCGGCCAGCGCCTGCTGCGAAACAACCGCGCCCATTTCCTTGCCGCCTACCGCGTGTTCGCGCTGGGCGACCCGGTCCTGGCGCAAGCGGCCCCGGACATCGCCTGCCCCGTGCTGGTGATGACCGGTGAAGAAGACGTGGGCTCGACCCCGCGCATGACGCGCGAACTGGCAGCGGCCCTGCCCGATGCCCAGGCCCGTGTGGCGGCCGGCCAGCGGCATATGCTGCCTGTAGAGGAGCCCGCGGTCGTGGCATCGGCCCTGCACGGATTTTTCCTGCCGCAGGCCGACGAATCGTCCATTTCTTAGAGACGGCCGGCGGCTGGACCGCCAGGCGTGGACACGGAGACATAAACACATGAACCGCAGAAAGCTATTGAAGAACATGGCGGCCCTGGCCATTGCGCCGATGGGCGCCACGCTGGGCCGCGCCGCGTCCGCGCGCGAAGCGCCCTTGCGCGTGATCGTGCCGTTTCCGCCGGGCGGCGGCACCGACGTGCTCGGCCGCGTCATCGCCGCGTCGCTGGAGGGCGCACTGGACCGCTCGGTCGTCGTCGAGAACAAGCCCGGCGCCAGCGGCATGCTGGGCGCCGACTACACCGCCAACGGCGTCAAGGACGGCAGCGTGCTGCTGTTCGCGGGCCTGGTGCCTTCGGTGCGCTACTATGCCCGCCCCCCCGAGGACGTGCTGAAGCAACTGGCCCCCGTCTGCCCGATCGCGCGTTCGCCGTATATGGTGGCGGTCAACGCGGACCTGCCGGCCAAGACCCTGGCCGAACTGGTGGCCCGGGCCAAGCGTGAACCCAAGGGCCTGACCTTCGGCACCCCTGGCAACGCCACGCCGCAGCATCTCGCGACCGAACTTCTGCAAGCGGCCTGCGGCATCGAAATGCTGCACGTGCCGTACCGTGGCACGGGCCCGATGATGACGGATCTGCTGGGCGGACAGATCCAGGTGGTGGTTGCGACCGTCGCGGCCGTGGAGCCCTATCTGCAAGGCGGACGCCTGCGCGTGCTGGCCGTGACCAGCCCGCAACGCCTGCCCAAGTATCCTGACATCCCGACCGTGGCGGAAACCGGCTACGCCGGCTTCTCTGCGCAGATCCAGTTCGGCACTTATTGCGCCGCCGGCACGCCGGAAGCCACCATCGCGGCGCTGAACCAGGGCGTGAACCGCGCGCTGCAGGCCGAATCGGTGCGCTCCAAGCTCGCCGAGCAGGGCTTCCAGCCCACGGGCGGCACGCCAGCCCAGCTGCAACAGGCGCTGCTTGCCGAAATACGCGATGTGGCCGGGCTGGTGCAGGCCGGCAAGGTCAAGGTCGACCTGTAGCGATCTGTAGCTACCGGTAGCGAAGCGGCGCGCGGAAGAGGCAGGGACCCTGATTAGAATCCGGACTCCTCATCCTCTCCGCGCCCACGATGTCCCGCACTCCTCTCTTTCTGGTCCGCACTCTCATATTGCCCGCCCTGCTGGCCTGCGGCGCCGCCCAGGCCTCGGCGGAATGCCCCGAGGCCGCCGGCATCGTGAGCATGGCCTACCGGGGCAGCACGGCGCCGGATGCCCAGGGCCACATCCGCCTGCCCGACGGCAGCGGGGTCATCGAACTTTCCAACGCCGATTACGGCGCGCCTTTTTCCGTGACCTGCAAGGCCTGGCCCGCCAACCCCGACCTGCTGCTCGCCGCCGTGCCGCTGATGCAGGACGGCCCGGATCCCAACGACGGTCACGAAGGCGATCTGGACGTGCTGGTGCTGGACCGGCAAACCCTGCAGGTGCGCCAGCAACTGCGCCTGCCCGATCTGATGTCCGACGATGCCGTGCGCATCACCCAGGTGTCGTTCGACACCGCGCGCTATGACGTGGCGCCGGGACAGCGCGCCTTTGGCATCCGCATCGACCGCGAAGGGGCTTCGCGCGCCAATCCGTTCGCCCAGACCAGCCTGCGCCTGTTCACGATAAATGGGACCGAACTGGACCTCGTCCTGGACGGCCTGATTGTCAACAGTTCCTCGGGCGAGTGGGACACCAACTGCGCGGGTGAATTCAACGAGCGCGCGGTCAGCCTGGCGATGGGCGGCGCCCAGGGCCAGGGCTATCGCGACATCATCGCCACCGAATCCCACTCCGCCAGCCGCGCGGCGCCGCAGGACGGCGATTGCGTCGAGCGGCCGATTAATAAGGGCAGGACGCGCCATACGCTGCGATTCGACGGCGAGCAGTACCGCATTCCGGGCCCCTTGCGGGCAATGGACGCCACGCCCGCCGGATAAGCCGCCCTTTTGGCTGGCGGTCCGTCCGAGGCCGCTTGCACCCTGCCCATAGCCAGGGTAAATTGTTGACAATCTGATGCCGAAAGGCACGTTATTCCTATTTTTTCCTCAAAAACCGGAAAAATTGTCGACACAATGAGCAAAGTGCTGACGCTGCCGGGCGCCGCCCCGGGCGATAGCGAGACGCTTTCGGAACACATTTTCCGCAAGATCCAGTCCGCCATCGTCAAGGGCGAGATCGCCCCCGGCAGCAAGATTTCCGAACCCGAGCTGGCCCGCGTCCATGGCGTCAGCCGGGGGCCGCTGCGCGAGGCCCTGCACCGGCTGGAAGGCCAGCGGCTGCTGGTCCGCGTGCCGCATGCCGGCGCCCGCGTGGTGTCGCTGACCCGGCAGGAACTCTCCGAACTCTACGAAATCCGCGAATCGCTCGAAGGCACGGCCTGCCGCCTGGCCGCCGAACGCATGCCTCCCGCCGAGATCGCGGAGCTGCGCGGCGTGCTGGAAGCGCACGAGCGCGACGAGGCCTTCCAGGCCGGCCTGGGCTACTACCAGCAGGAGGGCGATTACGATTTCCACTACCGCATCGTCAAGGGCAGCGGCAACCAGATGCTGTTCCGCATGCTGTGCGACGAGCTCTACCAATTGGCGCGCATGTACCGCATCCAGTACTCGACGACGCCCAACCGCCCCCGGCAGGCCTACGCCGAACATCACCGCATTCTTGACGCCATCGCCGACCGCGATGGCGAGCTGGCTGAAATCCTGATGCGCCGCCACATCCGCGCATCCCGTCTCAACATCGAACAGCAGATCGCGCAGGGCAACCTGCAGCGCACCGAGGCATGAACCACAACTACCGCAAGCCCCTGCCCGGCACCCGCCTGGACTATTTCGACACCCGCGCCGCCGTCGAGGCGATCTCGCCCGGGGCCTATGACCGCCTGCCGTACACGTGCCGCGTGCTGGCCGAAAACCTGGTGCGCCGCTGCGACCCCGCCACGCTGACGGATTCGCTGAAGCAGCTGATCGAACGCCGCCGCGACCTGGACTTCCCGTGGTTCCCGGCCCGCGTGGTCTGCCACGACATCCTGGGCCAGACCGCGCTGGTGGACCTGGCCGGCCTGCGCGACGCCATCGCCGAGAAAGGCGGCGACCCCGCCAAGGTCAACCCGGTCGTTCCGGTGCAGCTGATCGTCGACCATTCTCTGGCCGTGGAGTACGGCGGCGACGATCCCGACGCCTTCGCCAAGAACCGCGCCGTGGAAGACCGCCGCAACGAAGACCGCTTCCACTTCATCGACTGGACCAAGCAGGCCTTCCGCAACATCGAAGTCGTGCCCCCGGGCAACGGCATCATGCACCAGATCAACCTGGAGCGGATGTCGCCCGTCATCTACACGCAGGACGGCGTTGCCTTCCCCGACACGCTGGTCGGCACCGACAGCCATACCCCGCACGTGGACGCGCTGGGCGTGATCGCCATCGGCGTGGGAGGCCTGGAAGCCGAGAACGTCATGCTGGGCCGCGCCTCCTGGATGCGCCTGCCCGACATCATTGGCGTAGAGCTGGCCGGCCGCGCCCAGCCCGGCATCACCGCCACCGACATCGTGCTGACGCTGACCGAATTCCTGCGCAAGGAAAAAGTGGTGGGCGCCTACCTGGAGTTCTACGGCGCAGGCGCCTCCAGCCTGACGCTGGGCGACCGCGCCACCATCTCGAACATGGCGCCGGAATATGGCGCCACGGCCGCGATGTTCTCCATCGATCAGCAGACCATCGACTACCTGCGCCTGACCGGCCGCGAGGACGAGCAGATCGCGCTGGTGGAAACCTACGCCAAGACCGCGGGCCTGTGGTCCGACAGCCTGAAGAACGCCGAATACGAGCGCGTGCTGCGCTTCGACCTGTCCAGCGTGGTGCGCACGCTGGCCGGCCCGTCCAACCCGCACCGCCGCCTGCCGGTCTCCGACCTGGCCGAGCGCGGCATCGCCGGGGCGGTGGAAAACGAGGCCGGCCGCATGCCCGACGGCGCCGTGATCATCGCCGCCATCACCAGCTGCACCAACACCAGCAACCCGCGCAACGTCATCGCCGCCGGCCTGCTGGCCCGCAACGCCAATCGCGCGGGCCTGACGCGCAAGCCCTGGGTGAAGAGCTCGCTTGCGCCGGGATCCAAGGCGGTCTCGCTGTACCTGGACGAGGCCGGCCTCACCGAAGACCTGGAAAAACTGGGCTTCGGCGTCGTGGCCTTCGCCTGTACCACCTGCAACGGCATGTCGGGCGCGCTGGACCCGAAGATCCAGCAGGAAATCATCGACCGCGACCTCTACGCCACCGCCGTGCTCTCCGGCAACCGCAACTTCGACGGCCGCATCCATCCCTACGCCAAGCAGGCGTTCCTGGCCTCGCCGCCGCTGGTCGTGGCCTACGCCATCGCCGGCACCATCCGTTTCGACATCGAGCGCGACGTGCTGGGGCAGGACGCCAGCGGCCGCGATATCCGCCTGAAGGACATCTGGCCCAGCGACGAAGAAATCGACGCCATGGTCAAGTCTGCCGTCAAGCCCGAACAGTTCCGCAAGGTCTACGCGCCCATGTTCGGCATCCAGGACGAGCGCCGCGCCGCCGTCAGCCCGCTGTACGACTGGCGCCCGATGAGCACCTACATCCGCCGCCCGCCGTACTGGGAAGGCGCGCTGGCCGGCGAGCGCACGCTGCGCGGCATGCTGCCGCTAGCCGTGCTGGGCGACAACATCACCACCGATCACCTGTCGCCGTCCAACGCCATCCTGATGGACAGCGCGGCCGGCGAATACCTGCACAAGATGGGCCTGCCCGAAGAGGACTTCAACTCCTACGCCACCCATCGCGGCGACCACCTCACCGCGCAGCGCGCCACCTTCGCCAATCCCAAGCTCTTCAACGAGATGGTGAAGAACGACGACGGCACGGTGAGGCAGGGCTCGCTGGCGCGCGTGGAACCGGAAGGCAAGGTCATGCGCATGTGGGAAGCCATCGAAACCTACATGAACCGCAAGCAGCCGCTCATCATCGTGGCCGGCGCCGACTACGGCCAGGGTTCCTCGCGCGACTGGGCAGCCAAGGGCGTGCGCCTGGCCGGCGTGGAGGCCATCGTGGCCGAAGGCTTCGAACGCATCCACCGCACCAACCTGATCGGCATGGGCGTGCTGCCGCTGGAGTTCAAGGCCGGCGTGAACCGCAAGACGCTGGGACTGGACGGCACCGAAAGCTACGACGTCATCGGCGAGCGCAAGCCGCGCGCCGATCTGACGCTGGTGATCCACCGCCGCGACGGCAAGACCGAGCAGGTGCCCGTCACGTGCCGCCTGGACACCGCCGAGGAAGTGTCGATCTACGAAGCCGGCGGCGTGCTGCAGCGCTTCGCCCAGGACTTCCTGGAAGCCGAATCCGCGGCCGGCGCCGACAAGAAGGCCGGCTGACCGTCCCTCCGCAAGGCGGGCGCCCCCCGCGCCCGCCCTTCCCTACACCGATACATCAGGACAGCCTCATGGCCCACGCTCCCCAGACCAAGATCACCGCCACCTACATGCGCGGCGGCACCAGCAAAGGCGTCTTCTTCAAACTGGACGACCTGCCCGAACCGGCGCGGGTGGCAGGCGCCGCCCGCGACGCGCTGCTGCTGCGCGTGATCGGCAGCCCCGACCCCTACGGCAAGCAGATCGATGGCATGGGCGCGGCCACGTCCAGCACCAGCAAGACCGTCATCATCGGCAAGAGCAGCCGCCCGGACCACGACGTGGACTATCTGTTCGGCCAGGTTTCCATCGACCAGCCCTTCGTGGACTGGAGCGGCAACTGCGGCAACCTGTCGGCGGCCGTGGGGCCCTTCGCCATCGCCAACGGTCTCGTCGATCCGGCCCGCGTGCCGCAAAATGGCACCGCCATCGTGCGCATCTGGCAGGCCAACATCGGCAAGACCATCGTCGCCCACGTGCCCATCACCGACGGCGCCGTGCAGGAGACCGGCGACTTCGAACTGGATGGCGTGACCTTCCCCGCCGCCGAACTGCGCCTGGAATTCATGGATCCGGCCGAAGACGGCGACGGCGGCTCCATGTTTCCCACCGGCAATCTTGTGGACGACCTGGAAGTGCCCGGCGTCGGCACGTTCAAGGCCACCATGATCAACTCCGGCATCCCCACCATCTTCCTGGACGCCGAGGCCCTGGGCTACACCGGCACGGAACTGCAGGACGCGATCAATGGCGACGCCGCCGCGCTCGCGCGCTTCGAGACCATCCGCGCCCACGGCGCCCTGCGCATGGGGCTGATCGGCAAGCTGGAAGACGCCGCCGGCCGCCAGCACACGCCCAAGGTCGCCTTCGTTGCGCCCCCCAGGGAATACGTTTCGTCCAGCGGCAAGAAGATCGCCGCCGGCGATATCGACGTGCTGGTGCGCGCCCTGTCCATGGGCAAGCTCCACCACGCCATGATGGGCACGGCCTCCGTCGCCATCGCCACCGCCGCCGCCGTGCCCGGCACGCTGGTCAACCTGGCGGCGGGCGGCGGCGAACGCGACAACGTGTGCTTCGGCCATCCGTCGGGCACGCTGCGCGTCGGCGCCGAGGCCAAGCTCGTGGACGGAGAATGGAAAGTCACCAAGGCCATCATGAGCCGCAGCGCGCGCATCCTGATGGAAGGCCGCGTGCACGTGCCGCGCGAAGGGTTCTGATCCGCCTTCTCAGCCCCGCGCCCCTGCCGCCTCCAACATGCGCGCGATCTCGGCCTGGCCGCGTTCGCGCGCATGCTTCAGCGGGGTCACGCCCTTGCCGTCCGCCAGGTTGACGTCGGCGCCGGCCTCGATAAGCCGCTTCACGATCGCCTGATGGCGCGCTCCGCCGTCGCCCAGGATCACGGCCTCCAGCAGGCCCGTCCACCCCAGGTTGTTCACGTGGTCCAGGTCCACGCCGGCCCGGATCAGCATATCGACGACTTCGACGTGCCCGCGCTCGCAGGCGGGGATCAGGGCCGTGCCGCCGTAGCGGTTGGTGCTTTTCAGATCCGCGCCGTGCGCCAGCGTCATCGCCAGGATGTCGCGGTAGCCTCGGGCGCCGGCAAGCAGGTAGGCGCTGTCGTGGATCGCATTCTTCGCGTTGACGTCGGCGCCTGCATCGATCAGGGCACGGGCGGCCTCCACATGGTTGCCCTGGGTTGCGCGCAGCAGCGGCGTATTGCCGCTGCCATCGCGCGTCTCCAGCGCGGCTCCCTGCTGCAGCAACGACCTGACGCGGCCGGCGTCTCCATCGCCCGCCGCCGCGAGCAGCGCCGCGTCCGGGCCCGCGGCGGCGGCTCCGCCCCCCACGCTCAGCAGAAACGCCGCCAGCCACATGCGGCATGCGCCAAAAATAGGCATATCGAAATCTCCCTTGATAAAGCGTCTCCGGACCGTCCCGGGCACGGGTCCTAGTATGGCGATACGGCGCGGTATTATGAAATTAATTGGCTTAATAGCTTTCAGTGGAAGTCCCAATGCTTGATCCGGTCTTGCTGCGCAGCTTCGTCACCGTCGTGGACACGGGCAATTTCACCCGGGCGGCCGAGTACCTGCACCTGACGCAGTCCACCGTCAGCCAGCACGTGATCCGCCTGGAAGACAACCTCGATTGCCGGCTGCTGGACCGCACTCAGCGCCACGTCCTGCCCACCGAGGAAGGCGAGCGCCTGCTCGGATATGCCCGCAGCATTCTCCGGCTGGCCGAGGAAGCGCGCGAAAGCGTCTCCGCCGCCCAGGCGAGCGCGGTGCTGCGCCTGGGCGCGCCCGAGGAGTTCATGGGCGCCACGCTGATGCCCACGATCGCGGCCGTGCAATCGGCCTATCCGCTCCTGCGCGTGGAGGTCGAGGGCGGGCTCAGCCACGAACTGCTGCGGCGCTACCGCGAAGGCGAGCTGGACCTGCTTCTCGTGAAGCAATGGGAGGTGGACGCGGACTGCCATGCGCAATGGCCCGAGCCGCTGTGCTGGATCGCCGCCCAGGACGCCGCGCCGCCCGCGCCCGACACGGCCGTGCCGCTGGTCGCCTTTCCGGCCGGCGCGCTGTATCGCCAGGAAATGACAGCCATGCTGGAGACCGGCGGAAAGCCGTGGCACGTGCGCTTCTCCAGCCCCAGCCTGCCCAGCCTGGTCTCCGCCGTCGCGTCGGGGCTCGGCATCAGCCTGCTGCCGGCCGCCTGCGTCACTGCGGAGCACCGCGTGCTGACGGCCGCCGAGGGCTTCCCCGCCCCCGGTGGCCTGCGCCTGGCGCTGTATGCCCGCTCTCGGCTCAGCGATGCCGGCCTGGCCTTGCGGCGCGCCCTGGAAGCCTATTGCGAACTGCGCGCCGGCAAGGTTACGCCGCCGGCTGCCTGACGGCCCTGCCGAAGCAAGCGGCGGCCTGCCCCACCGGCTCTCCCTTGCGGAACAGGAAGCGCTGCGCGGGCGCCGCCGCGACGGCCGCGGGCCCGTTGGGCGCGGGCAGCGCCACGAACGTGGCCTCGTTGCCCGGCCGCAGCCCATAGCCCTCCAGACCCAGCACCGCGGCCCCCGCGCTGGACGCCAGTTCCAGCGCCGCCAGCAGTTCGGCGTCGGTGTAGAAGCCCGAGCGGTAGCCGATCAGCATCGCCCGCTGCAGCATGTCGCCATTGCCGTAGGGCCACCAGGTGTCCTGGATGTTGTCGTTGCCGGCGAACACCCGCACGCCCGCCTCGCGCAGGCGCAGCACCGGCGGAAAGGCCCGGTCGCCCGGCGCGTTCGTCATGATCGCCACGCCGGCGTCGGCGAGCTTGCGCGCGATCTCGTCCAGCGCCTGCTGCCCCACGTCGCCCAGCGCGTAGGCGTGGCTGACCGCAACGCGTCCGGCGAGGCCCCGCGCCTTGGTCCGCGCCGCGATGCGGCCAAGCTGCTCCACCCCCGCCATGTCCGGCTCGTGCAGATGGATGTCGATCTTCGCGCCCAGCCGGTCGGCGATGCCGAAGATGCCGTCGAGCTGCCCCTCGGCGTCGCCGTCGAGCGTGGACGGATCGATTCCGCCCACCACCTCCGCGCCTTCGCGCACGGCCGCTTCCAAGAGTGGCAGCGTCCCTGGACAGGAGATCACGCCCGCCTGCGGAAACGCCACGAGCTGGATGTCGACGATGCCACGCCACTTCTCCCTTGCCGCCATCACTGCGTGCAAGTTCGCCAGGCCCGTGGTGGCGTCCACGTCGACGTGGCTGCGCATCGCCACGGTGCCGAAGGCCGCCGCCTGCGCGATGAGCGCGTCGGCGCGGCCTTCGATCGGAGGCGCATCGGCCAGCTCGCGTTTCTCGATGGCCAGCCGTTCGCGCAGCGTGGCCGCCGGCCGGTGAGAATGCCACCGGTCGCCCACGAAGCTCTTGTCCAGGTGGATGTGCCCGTCCACGAAACCCGGCAGCACCAGGTGGCCGCGCAGGTCTATCACCTCGGCCGCGTCCAGGGGCGGCAACTCGGCGCCGATAGCGAGGATGCGCCCGTCGCGGACGGCCAGGGCTTGCGGGGTTCCGTCGATTCCGACGGCATTGATGAATACGCGGTCTGTCATGGTTAGCCTTCGTCTTGCGGCGAGCCGCGCGCGCAGCCCGCGGCGTGGCCCTCAAAGCGCTCTACCTTATCGGAGCGCGGCGCCGGCGGCCAATTAAGTGTTGCGATGCCTGCCAATGGGAATCGCAATACCCGGCCAGGGCGCCCGCGCGCCTGGCGGCTTCAGGCTGGACTCGAAGTCGGTATGGTCCTATACTTTCGTATTGCTGTAGTTCACCACGCATGCCATCTGCCGACGAACGTCGCCAGGGCATCCGTCATAAGGCCGCGCACAGCGGCCCGGCGTGTAACGCCGAAACACCAAAACCCAGCCGCGCAGGCTGCGGAACAAATTTCCCTGCTTACCATGCAGGACCATCGCTCACCGCATTGAGCAACGTCTAAAGCAACGCACGTTCGGCGCAATGCGGCAGCAAGCACCTACACGGTGTGCCTTGTCGCTGTTCGGCCGAAGGATCCGCTTGCCGCTCCTTCGCCGGGCAGGCTCGCGATCGCGCCTACGGCCGCTCGCTCGGTGTTTCGGCTGCGTCATCGGGGTTTGCCGCCCATCGCATCCCGCGGAAACGGCCTTCATGCAGCCATGACTGTCCGTCATGAACACGCTGTCAAGGAGAAAGGACGAAGACGATGCAAGAGACAGAATTCTTTCAGCTATCGGCGACAACCGCCATCCTGCTGCTCGCAGGGTTCTATGGAGCGACGTTCCTCATGTCGCTGCTCATCGGCGAAAAGAACGAGAACGTCGACGGCTACATGGTGTCGAACAACGCGGTCGGATTCGGCCTTTCTACCGCCAGCATGATCGCCACCTGGATCTGGGCCGCATCGTTCTACGCCAGCGCCACCTCGGGCTACAAGTACGGGCTGTCCGGCCCCCTGCACTATGGTTTCTGGGGCGCGCTGATGATTCTCTTCATCTATCCCTTCGGCAAGCGGTTCCGGCAGCTCGCGCCCAAGGCCCACACCCTGGCCGAGGTCATCCACGCGCGGCATGGCACGTCCAGCCAGATGATCATGGCGGTGTCGAATATCGTGGGCAGCTGCATCAGCCTCATGGTGAACTTCACCGCGGCCGGCGCGCTGGTCTCCATCCTGAGCCCGCTGACCTTCATCCAGGGCGTGCTCATCGCCGGCCTGGGCGTGTTGTCATACACCTTGTGGTCGGGCTTCCGCACCTCGGTAATGACCGACTTCGCGCAGCTCGCCGCGATGATCATTGCGGCGGTCATCATCATCCCCCTGATCTTCTTCAACGCCGGCGGCCCCGATGTGCTGCAGGCCAATATGTGGCGCCTGAACGCGGACCAGGCCGACTTCTATTCCACCAAGGCCATCCTGGAACAGGGAGCGCCCTACTTCGTGGCGGTGCTCGCCTACGCCATCGGCAACCAGACGATCGCGCAGCGCCTGTTCGCCGTCCGTGAAGACCTGATCAAGCCCACCTTCCTGACCGCCACCGTCGGCTATGGCGCGGTCGTCATCGGCCTGGGCATGCTGGGCTTGCTGGCCCTGTTCGTCGGGCTCGAACCGGCCAACGGCGACATGAACAACATCATCCCCCAGATGGCGTCGACCTATCTGCCGCCCTTCGGCATCGCGCTGTTCTTCCTCCTGGTGGTCGGCTCGCTGTCCTCGACCGCGGACTCCGACCTGGCCGCCCTGTCGGCCATCGTCATGACCGACATCTACGCCAAGAACCTCTCGCGCGGCCGTCCGGATCCGCAGCGCATGCTCTGGTGGGGCCGCGTAACCATGATCGTGGCCACGATGGTCGGCGTCATTTTCGCGAGCCTGCGGCTGGACATCCTGGTCATGCTCGTCTTCGTCGGCGCGCTGTGGGGCGCCATCGTCTTCCCGGTGATCGCCAGCTTCTACTGGGACCGCGTCGACAACCGCGCCTTCGTCTGGTCGGTGCTCAGCGCCGTGGCCCTGTTCACCATCGTGCGCTTCGAATTGATCCCCATCGAAGGCATCGTCGCGGTGTTCTTCGAAATCTGCGCGGCCATCGGCGGCGGCGTGGTCCTGGGCCTCATGACCTTCGGCTTCTTCGGCCGCAAGGCGGCGATCGCCGTGGGCGTCGCCGGCCTGGCGGTCATGCTGCCCGCCTTCGTCGGGACGTTGCGCGAATACATCGTCCTGATGGGCTCCCTGACCGCCTACGGCGTCAGCACGGCAGTATGCGTCGGGCTGAGCCTGCGCAGCACGCAGCGGTTCGATTTCGACGTCCTGGCCGGCCGGGTGACCTCTTTCCACCGGGAACAGGAAGCGCAGGCCCAGGCCGCCGCGCAGCGCCCCATCGCCCAGCCCGCCAAGGGTTGACCCGTCCACGCAAACAAGGAGACCGATATGTGGTTGACGTTGTACTTCCTGGTCTGGCCGGCCATTTCCGCCTTCATCCTGACCCTGCTCTGCGTCACGCTGTGGCGCGACATCCGCGCCGCGAAACGCAGCGGCAAGGCCATGATCTGACCCCATGAACGCGGCCGGCCCGCCCGGCCGCTTGACCTTGCCATCATTGGAATCTTTATAGTGGGGCCATCAGTAGGAAATTCCCCGATTTCAAGGAGCGGCAATGAGTTCCACCCCTATAGACAGCATTGCGGTCAGCCTGCCGATCGAAGGCATGACCTGCGCATCCTGCGTCGGTCGCGTCGAGAAGGCGCTGAAAGCCGTGCCGGGCGTCGGCAAGGCCAGCGTCAACCTGGCCACCGAGCGCGCGGACATCACCTTCACCGGGGCGCCGGACGTGGCGGCCGCGGTCCAGGCCGTGCAGAAGGCCGGCTATGCCGTCCCCGAGACCGGGATCGAACTGTCGGTCACGGGCATGACCTGCGCATCCTGCGTGGGCCGGGTCGAGAAGGCCCTGAAGGCGGTTCCGGGCGTTAGCGGCGCGACGGTCAACCTGGCCACCGAACGCGCGCGCGTGACCGCAGCGGGCGGCGTCGCGGCCAGCGCGCTGATCCAGGCTGTCGCCAAGGCGGGCTACGAGGCCCGGGTGCTCTCCGGCGAGTCCAGCGACACCGACGCCGTGGCCGAACGCCAGGCCGCCGAGCTGAAGGCGCTCAAGCGCTCGCTGGCGATCGCGGCGCTTTTCGCGCTGCCCGTGTTCATCATGGAAATGGGCGCCCACATGGTGCCCGCCTTCCATCACCTGATCGCCGACACCATCGGCACGCAGAACAGCTGGTACATCCAGTTCGCGCTGTCCACCATCGTGCTGTTCGGCCCCGGCCTGCGCTTCTTCCAGAAGGGCGTCCCGGCGCTGCTGCGCGGCGCCCCCGACATGAACTCGCTGGTTGCGGTGGGCACTTCCGCCGCCTATGCCTACTCGGTCGTGGCGACCTTCGCCGCGGGCCTGCTTCCGGCCGGCACGGTCAACGTCTATTACGAAGCCGCGGCCGTCATCGTGGCCCTGATCCTGCTCGGCCGCTACCTGGAGGCCCGCGCCAAGGGCAATACCTCCGAGGCCATCAAGCGCCTGCTCGGACTGCAGGCCAAGACGGCCCGCGTCATCCGCCAGGGCGCGGCCACTGAAATCGCCATCGAGGACGTCGTGGCCGGCGACATGATCGAGGTCCGTCCGGGCGAACGCATCCCGGTGGACGGCGAAGTCGTGGAAGGCAGCAGCTTCATCGACGAATCCATGATCAGCGGCGAGCCCGTGCCGGTCGAGAAGACGCCCGGCTCCGAGGTCGTCGGCGGCACCGTCAACCAGAACGGCGCGCTGACGTTCCGCGCAACCAAGGTCGGCAACGACACGGTGCTGGCGCAGATCATCCGCATGGTCGAGCAGGCGCAGGGCTCCAAGCTGCCGATCCAGGCGCTGGTCGACCGCATCACCATGTGGTTCGTGCCCGCGGTCATGGCGGCCGCCATCCTGACCTTCATCATCTGGCTGGCGTTCGGCCCCGAGCCCGCGCTGACCTTCGCGCTGGTCAATGCCGTCGCGGTGCTGATCATCGCCTGCCCGTGCGCAATGGGCCTGGCCACGCCGACCTCCATCATGGTGGGCACGGGCCGCGCCGCGCAGATGGGCGTGCTGTTCCGCAAGGGCGAAGCGCTGCAATCGCTGAAGGACGCCCAGGTCGTGGCCGTGGACAAGACCGGTACGCTGACCAAGGGCCGCCCCGAGCTGACCGACCTGATCGTGGCGCCGGGGTTCGAGCGGGCCGCGGTGCTGGGCAAGGTCGCGACGGTCGAGGCCAAGTCCGAGCACCCGATCGCGCAGGCCATCGTGGAGGCCGCCCGCGAGCAAGGCATCGCCCTGGGCGCGATCGCGGCATTCGAATCCGTCACGGGCTTCGGGGTGAAGGCCATCGTGGACGACGCCCGGGTCGAGATCGGCGCCGACCGCTACATGCGCAAGCTCGGCCTGGACGTGGACGCGTTCAGTTCGGATGCCGCCCGGCTGGGCGACGAAGGCAAGACGCCGCTGTATGCCGCGATCGACGGCCGGCTGGCCGCCATGATCGCCGTGGCCGACCCCATCAAGGAAACCACTGCCGCGGCCATACGCGCCCTGCACGACCTGGGCCTGAAGGTCGCCATGATCACCGGCGACAACCGCCGCACCGGCGAGGCCATCGCGCGCCAGCTCGGCATCGATGAAGTGGTCGCGGAAGTGCTGCCCGACGGCAAGGTCGCGGCCGTGCAGCGGCTGAAGCAGCAATACGGCCCGATCGCATACGTGGGCGACGGCATCAACGACGCGCCGGCGCTGGCCGAGGCCGACGTGGGCATGGCCATCGGCACGGGCACGGACATCGCCATCGAGGCCGCCGACGTCGTGCTGATGTCCGGCGACCTGGGCGGCGTGCCCAACGCCATAGCCCTGTCCAAGGCCACGCTGCGCAACATCAAGCAGAACCTGTTCTGGGCGTTCGCCTACAACGTGGCGCTGATCCCGGTGGCGGCGGGCCTGCTGTACCCGGTCAACGGCAGCCTGCTGTCTCCGGTGTTCGCGGCAGGCGCGATGGCCCTGTCCAGCGTGTTCGTGCTCAGCAACGCGCTTCGGCTGCGCCGCTTCGCGCCGCCCTTCGCGGCCGCCTGAGGCCGGGGCCCGGGGCCCCGGCGCTCCTTACTGGCTTTTTTCCTTCGGCGCGCTGGCCACCAGCGCGTCGAATTGCTTGTCCAGCTCGGCCATCGAGTCGCGGATATGGGCGCGGCGCGCCTTGATCCAGGCGTCCTGCGACGCGAGCTGCGCGCGCGCCTCCTTGATCATGCGGTCCATCTCCGCCGGCTGCGGGCCGCCGCTGGTGGCGCGGTTCTTCACGATGGCCACCGGATCCAGCGTGGAGCGGAACTCCGCCTCGCTCATCGGCAGATCGGCGCCGTACTTCGAATCCTTCATCGCGTCCGCGTAAATGCGCCGCGCCTGTTCGTAGGGGAAGTCCAGCGGCTTGATATTGTTGGCCTTGGCGTAGCTCACGACCTCGGACGCGAAATGGTGCCCGTCGCGAAACGGCAGCTTGTATTTGCGCATCAGCACGTCCGCCAGCTCCTGCGACGCCGTCCAGTCGCTATTCAGCTCCTCCAGCGCGCGGTCGGGGTTGATGACCATGGCCTTCAGCACCCGGTTCCAGCGCTTCAGCGCAGAGATCCCGGCGTCCACCATCGCGGAGTTCTGCTTCACGTCCTTGGGATCGCTCATGCCCGGCGTGATGTTGTGCGTCTGGATGACCGGCCCCATGGCCAGGGTCACGGCGGTGGACGCGTCGCTGCGGGTGTCGTTCAACAGCCCGGGATTGCGCTTTTGCGGCATGGCGCTGGACACGTAGGTATTGCCGCCGCCTTCCTCCAGCAGGATCCACGGACGCGGCTGGGCGTACTGGGTCATCACGTCTTCGACGAAATTCCCCGTGCGCAGCGCGATGCTCGTGACGATGGAGCCCACCTCGACGGGCTGGTCCATCGACGAAATCTGCGAGGCGTCGTAGGCGTTGTCGACCAGCGCCTCGAACCCCAGGTATTGCGCCATGCGCTTACGGTCCAGCGGCCAGCTGGTGCCGTTGAGCACCGTGGTGCCCATCGGCGAACGGTCGATGCGCGCGTAGGCCTCGCGGATGCGCTGGGCGTCGCGCGCCAGGCCGGCTGCCTGCCCCAGCAGGTAGTGCCCATAGCTGTTCGGCTGCGCCGCCACGCCGTTGGTGTAGTTCGGCACGATGGTGCCCGCGTGCTTGGCGGCCAGTTCCACCAGCGTGGTCGACGTGGCATTGAGCTGGTCGGCCAGTTCCAGGAGCTTGTCGCGCAGGATCGCGCTGCGGTAGGTGGCGTGCATGTCCTGGCTGGATCGGCCCGCGTGCAGCAGCGTCACGTCCTCGCCCGCCGCCTTGATCAGCAGCGGCTCGAAGGTAATGACGCTGGACGGGCGCTTGGCGCCGGGCTGATTGCCGTCGGCGATCACCTTGGCCACGCCCGCGGCCAGGCGCGGCGCCATGGACTTGTCCAGCAAGCCCTCGTCCGTGTTGATAACGGCGGTGGCCTTATTGATCTCGCCCAGCCAGAAGAACGGATCGCGCGGCGCCGGCGCCGCGCCCTGCGCCTGCTGGGCCGACGCCGCCTGGGCGCCGAGCGACAGGGCAAGGGCCGCGCCCAGGGTGGGAAGGAGATGTCTCATGGCGTTCTCGTTATGGAATGGGAAAACGCAGTGTATCGGCGCGGCCGCCGGCGGAACATACCGGATTTCACGGAGAGGCCGGGCCAGGGTTAGGGCTGGATCCAGGTCCCGGGTGCCCCAAAAGCGGTCTGGCCGTCCCATCGAATGTGGCATGAACGAACCGGCCGCCCCGGTCCTAGACTCCCCGTTCGCCCCGCTGGTCGTTCAGCCGGGCTTCAGACGAACGCGGAGTTACCCATGAGCGCATCGCCGGCCGGCCTTCGACCCGCCGATTTTTTTTCCCCCACCGTCGCCGCCCTGATCTCGGTACTGGTGAACTACGGGGGCACCTTCGTCCTGGTGTTCCAGGCCGCCGAGCTTGCCCGGCTGTCGCCGGCCCAGACCGCGTCCTGGGTATGGGCGGTATCCATCGGCGTCGGCGTCACGGGCGCGCTGCTGAGCTTGCGCTACAAAGCGCCCATCATCACGGCGTGGTCGACGCCCGGCGTGGCCTTTCTGGCCACCGTGATGCCCTTCACGCCCTACGGCGAAGTCATCGGGGCGTACGTCATCTCGGCGCTGGGTTTCATCGTGCTGGGTCTGTCCGGCGCCTTCGATAAGCTCGTCCGCATGATTCCGGGCGGTATTGCCGCCGGCCTGCTGGCCGGCATCCTGCTGCAATTCGGCGTCAACGCCTTCGGCGGCGCCAGCATGGACCCGGTGCTGGTCATCGTGCTGGTGATCTCCTATGCGCTGCTCAAGCGCTACACCTCGCGTTTCGCCGTGGTCGGAATTCTCGTCGTCGGCGTAGGCCTGCTCATCGCGCAGGGCAGGATCGATTTCTCGGCCATCCACCTGAGCCTGGCCGCGCCCGTGTTCGAAATGCCCCGGTTCTCGCTGCAGGCCCTGCTCGGGGTGGCGCTGCCGCTCTTCGTCATCACGCTGACCGGGCAGTACATGCCGGGCATGCTGGTGCTGCGCAACGACGGCTACCGGATCAGCGCCAACCCCATCCTTGCCGTGACGGGCCTCGGGTCGCTCGTCATGGCGCCGTTCGGCGCGCATGCCTTCAACGTGGCCGCCATCACCGCGGCGATCTGCACGGGCAGGGACGCGCACGAGGACCCCGCCAAGCGTTACGTGGCGGGCCTGGCCTGCGGAATGTTCTACATCCTGGTGGGCACCTTCGGCGTCACGCTGGCGACCTTGTTCATGGTGCTGCCCAAGGCGTTCATCACGACGCTGGCCGGGCTGGCGCTATTGGGCGCCATCGGTGGCAGTCTGGCCAACGCCATGGCCGACGCCCGCACCCGCGAAACTGCGCTCATCACCTTCCTGGCCACTGCCGCCAATGTGACGATGCTGGGCGTGGGCGGCGCGTTCTGGGGCCTGGCGGCCGGCCTGACGGCGCACGTGCTGATCCACGGCGGCCAGCCGCGGCTGGCCGACAACCCCGCCAAGCCCTAGCGCCCTCTTTTCCCCATATCTTCCCGAAACAGGAGCCACCACCGTGACCGAACCTGCCCTCCCCGACGGGCTCGCGCAGCCCGTCGTCAGCCCCTTTCCCCTGCAACAGGCGGATCCCGACATCTGGGCCGCCATCGACGCCGAGCGGCATCGCCAAATGCGCTCGATCGAACTGATCGCCTCCGAGAACTTCGTCAGCCGGGCCGTGCTCGACGTCCAGGGGTCGGTGCTGACCAACAAGTATGCGGAGGGCTACCCGGGCCGCCGCTATTACGGCGGCTGTCTTAACGTGGACGTCGCCGAGCGCATCGCGATCGAACGGGCGCAACGCCTCTTCGGCGCGCGGCACGCCAATGTGCAGCCGCACTCCGGCAGCCAGGCGAACCAGGCGGTCTACCTCGCCCTGCTGGCCCCGGAAGACAAGATCCTCGGCCTGGACCTGAGGGCCGGCGGGCACCTGACCCATGGCGCCAAGGTCAATCTGTCCGGGCGCTGGTTCCAGGCCCTGAGCTATGGCGTCGATCCGCGGACGCAGCGGGTGGACATGGACGAGGTCGAGAGCATCGCGCGCAAGGAGCGGCCCCGGCTCATCGTGGCGGGCGGGTCGGCCTATGCCCGCACGTACGACTTCGCGCGTTTCCGCGCCATTGCGGACGAAGTGGGCGCCATTTTCATGGCCGACATGGCGCATTTCGCCGGGCTGGTCGCCGGCGGCGTGTATCCATCGCCCGTGCCTCACGCCCACGTCACGACCACCACCACGCACAAGACGCTGCGCGGTCCGCGCGGCGGCATGATCCTGACGAACGACGGCGATATCGCCCGGAAGATCGATTCCGCCGTCTTTCCGGGCCTGCAAGGCGGACCGCTGATGCACATCGTGGCGGCGAAGGCCGTGGCCCTGGGCGAAGCGCTGCAGCCCTCGTTCCGAGCCTACGCCCGCGCGGTGGTCGACAATGCGCAGACGCTCTGCCGCCGCCTGGCGGAGGGCGGGTTGTCCATCGTTTCGGGCGGCACGGACTGCCACCTTGGCGTGGTCGATCTGCGGCCTTGGGGGCTGGCGGGCAATGTCGCCGAACAGGCGCTGGAGCGGGTCGGCATCACGCTGAACAAGAATGCCGTCCCCCACGACGAAGCCAATCCGACGGTCACTTCCGGCATCCGCGTCGGCAGCGCCGCCTGCACCTCGCGTGGCATGGGCGCCGATGAATTCCAGGAAATCGGCGACATGATCCTGGCGCTGCTGGGTGGCCTGCGGGCCGGCACGGCGGACCCTCGCGCGGAAAACGCCATCCGCGAAGGCGCGGCTGGACTGGCAAGGCGCTTTCCCCTGCCCTACTGAGACCGCCCCGCCCGGCGGCCCCGGCCCGGCGACGGCCTGCTGCCCAGCGCGTTGGCCAGGCGCAGCATGGCGGCCTCGATCTCGTAGGTCGTCAGCGCCGCGTAGCCCAGCAGCCAGCCTTGCCGCTGCGGCGCGCCGGCGTACAGCCAGCCCAGCCCCGCCAGCTTCACGCCGGCCGCCGCTGCCAGGCGGATGGTTTCCTCTTCCGACCATCCGCGTTCCAGCAGGCAGGGCACCTGCAATCCGCCCGGCGGCCGGATGGCCGTCGCGACGCCTCCGAGATGCCTGCCTATCGACTCGAAAAGCGCCTCCCTGCGCCCGGCGTAGAGCTTGCGCATCGCCCGGACGTGGGCGTTGTAGTGGCCGTCCTCCATGAAGCGCGCCAGCGTCAGCTGCAGGATCTGCGGGGTATGGCCGTCCATGATGCTGCGCGCGCGGGAAAAGGCGCCCATCAGCTCGCGCGGCAGCGCCATGTACCCCATCCGCAGGCCGGGATAGAGCGTCTTGCTGAAGGTGCCGAGATAGATCGTCCGCTGGTGCCGGTCCAGGCCTTGCACGCACGCGGTCGGCAGGCCGTCATAGTGGAATTCGCTGTCGTAGTCGTCCTCGATGATCCACTTCCCGTGCGCGGCCGCCCAGCCCGTCAGATCCAGCCGGCGCGCCAGCGACAGCGTGGCGCCCGTCGGATATTGGTGCGAGGGCGTGACGTAGACGCAGTTCGCGCCGCTGCGGTCCGCCCGCAGCAAGTCCGTGCGGATGCCCTGGGCGTCCACGTCGATGGGCACGATCCGGACCTCCGCCGACTCGAAGGCCTTCCTGGCGCCGAAGTAGCCGGGATTCTCCATCAGGATGGGCTTGCCCGCGTCCACCAGCAGTTGCGCGCACAGGTACAAGGCCTGCCGCGTGCTGCTCAGGACCAGGATCTGTTCCGGCGCAACCTTGGCTCCGCGCTCCAGGTTCAGGTAGGCGGCGATGGCCCTGCGCAACGGCTCGGCGCCTTGGGGGTCGCCATGGAGCAGCACACTGGCGCGGAAGTCCCTCAACACCTGGCGCTGCAGGCGCTCCCAGACGTCGACAGGGAAGTTCCGGGTTTCCGGCAGGCCGGTGGCGAATGCCTTGATCGTTTGCTGGTCGGCGATCCCGCCGCTGTCCAGGATCATCCTGCCGCGCCGGCTAAGGCCCGCGCCCGGCTCCGCGGCGCTGTGTGCCGGATCCGGGCGCGCCCGCCGGCGCGCCGCGCCGCGCAACTGCGCGCCCACCGAATCGGACACGTAGCTGCCCGAGCCTTCGCGGCGCACGATGTAGCCGTCCCGATGCAACTGCACGTAGGCATTCTCGACGGTATCGCGGGCAACGCCCAGCGACTTGGACAGGACCCGGGTCGCGGGCAACTTCACGCCTGGGCCCAGCGCGGCATCGAGTATCAGCGCGCGCAGCGCCCGCTGGATGCGCTGGTTCAGGTCCAAGCGCTGGAAATCCGCGTCGTTCAAGCGGATCTTCAGCGTCTCTAGCTCGAAAGTCTTGGCCATGCGGTCTGCCCAGTAGGATCAAACTAGCCGGTAAGGACCGGCCATTCTATCCATGGGCCCGCGCCGGCGATACCCCCCTTGCGGCCTTCAGGCCGCCGATCCCGCGCTCGGCTCCGCCGGCCAATAAAACGAATCGGGCGTGTTGCGGGCGCCGAAGATCGCCTGCCCGACGCGGACCACGGTAGCCCCTTCCTCGATGGCGATCTCGTAGTCGCCGGACATGCCCATCGACAGCTCGTCCAGGCCGACGCCGTCCGGGGCTGCCTGACGCAGCCGGTCGCGCAGCGCGCGCAGCAGAATGAAGCACTGCCGCACGCGCGCGGCTTCCGCGGAGAACACCGCCAGCGTCATCAGCCCGCGCACGCGCAGCGCCGCAAAGGCGGGCAGTTCCCGCAGGAAGGCCGCCGTTTCGTCCGGATGCAGGCCGTACTTGCTGGCCTCGCCGGAGGTATTGACCTGCACGAATACATCCAGCGATCGCCCTTCGGCCTGCAGCCTGCGGTCGAGCGCCTCGGCCACCCTCAGACTGTCCAGCGCCTGGAACTCCGCGGCGTAGCGCGCCACCAGCTTGGCCTTGTTGGTCTGCAGGTGGCCGATCACCGACCACTTCAAGTCGGCCAGGTCGGCCATGGCTTCCCACTTCCGCGACACTTCCTGCAGTTTGTTTTCGCCGAGGTAGCGGCACCCCGCCTCGTAGGCGAGCCGGATGCGCGCCTCTTCCACGGTCTTGCTGACCGGCAGCAGGCGCACACTCGCGGGATCGCGCCCGGCGCGTTGGCATGCCGCCGCGATGCGCGCATGCACCGTGTCCAGGTTGCGGCGGAAGTCCTCGACCGTTTCGGCCTTCGGCCAGCGGCCGTGCTGGTCATGCTGCGTCTGGGTGTCGCCGCCCAGGTCCTGGATGTCTTCGCTCATGCCTGTACCTCGCGTAGAAGCGGAACGCGGGAGGAACGCGATCCGCGCCCTTCCCTATTTTGTCATAGGTCAAACAATATAATGACCTATCAATATGAACGCAACCCGTGCGAGCGCGCCGCGCTAGTCCCGGGCGGCCAGCCATACGCGCGGGGAGGCTCCCAAACGCTGCCTGAACACCTTGGACAGGGAAGACGCGCTGGCGAAACCCAGCTCCGCCGCGACCTGCTTCACCGGCCTGCCCGAACGCATCATGGATGCCGCAAGACTCAAGCGCCAGTCCGTCAGATAAGCCGCCGGCGTGGCGCCGGTGGCTTGCTTGAACGCCGCCGCGAAGGCGCTGCGCGACATGCCCGCGACCTCCGCCATTTTCTCAAGCGGCCATTCGTCGCAAGGCGAGCGGTGCACCGCCACCAGCGCCCTCGCCAGGCGCGGGTCCGACAGGCCCATGATCAGCCCGCTCGTCACGCCGGCCTCCTCGGGATGATCCACGATCCACCTGAGGAGCTGGATCAGCACGACCTCGAACAGCCGGTCGGCCAGCAGGCGCGAGCCGCAGCGCACGTGATCGGCTTCGGCGAACAGCAGGTCCAGCGCCGGCCGCAGACCATCGACCGCGTCCAGCGGCACGCGGATGAAAGGCGGCAGCGACTGCACCAGAGGGTTGCGTTCGCCGCCGTCGAAGTCGAGCGCCGCGCAGGTGAAGTCGGGGCCGTCCACGGGCGGATTCACGAATTCATGGCGCAAGGCGCGCGGATAGAACAGCAAGGTCGGCTCTTCCAGGCGCAGGCGCGGCACGGCGGTTTCGCCAGGGCGGTGCCGCAGCTCCATCGCGCCGCGGCGCAGCACGTGCAGGAAACCGCGCCCCGGCACCGCCTCGAAAGCCTGGGCGCCGCAGAGCGCGCCCGTATGGAACAGGGTGGCCCGCACGCGGAAGCGATCCAGGAGCGCCGACAGCCGGTCTACCTGGGGAATGGCTGGATCGTTCATGTTTTGGACGAATAGACATTTTTTATGGAAATTAAAGCACTTATCGTCCAGGAATACTACGTACGATTCCAATCAACCACCCGACACGGATGGCCTCTTCCTCATTCCAGGAGTTACCGACATGTCCCGAGTCCCTCTTATCGATGCCGGCACCGCCACCGCCGACCGCCAGGCCTTGCTGGCGCAAATCCACGGCGCCTTCGGCGCCACGCCCAACATGTTCCGGGCCGTCGCCAACTCTCCGGCGGCGCTCCGGAGCATGTGGGGCGCGTTCGGCGCGCTGGGCGCGGGCGTCATACCCGCCAAGCTGGGCGAGCAGATCGCCGTGGCCGTGGCCGACCGCAATGCCTGCGAATACTGCCTTGCGGCCCACACCGCGCTGGGCCGCAAGGCCGGCGCCAGCGCCGAGGAAATGTCCGCCGCCCAGGCCGGCAACGCCGCCGATCCCAAGACCGCCGCTGCCCTGCGTTTCGCGCTGCAACTGGTGGAAGCCCGCGGCCAGGTGAGCGACGCCGACGTGCAGGCCGTGCGCGCCGCGGGATTCAACGACCAGGAGATCGTGGAGATGCTTGCGCACGTGGCGCTGAACCTGTTCACCAACTATGTCAATGTGGCGTTCGCCGTGCCGGTGGATTTCCCGGCGGTGAGGCTGCGGCGCGCCGCCTAGCCCAGGCTGGCCCGGATATCGCGCGCCAGGTCCTGGCACTGGCTGGGCTGGAGACCGGATACGGTGATGCGCAGGCCCCTGACGGGGTCCTGGACGCCGAAGGCGTCGCCATTGCGCACCAGCCAGCCCCGCTGGGCCAGGGCCAGGGCCGCGGCGTGGCCGTCGGTGTCCAGCGGAATCCAGAGATTGAGGCCATCGCCCGGCGCCGCGCAAGGAACGCCGTGCTTGCGCAGCGCCTCCTCCAGCGCCTGCCGGCGCCGGGCGTAGTCCTCTCGGGCTCGCGCGATCTGACTGGCGACCTCGGGCCGGCCCAGCGTGACCTCCACCATGTCCTGCAACAGATGGCTGACCCAGCCCGTGCCGGAGGCGAGCCGCAGCCGCAGCTGCCGGGACGTCGCGGGATCGCTGGCGACCATGGCCACGCGCACGTCCGGCCCCAGCGCCTTGGTCAGCGACCTGACCAGCGCCCAGCGTTGCCCGCCCGCCGGCAGCGCCGAGCGGTAGTCCACGCACGACAACAACGCGAAATGATCGTCCGCGATCACCATGGCGTGGGGATGCTTCGCCAGCACGCGCGCCAGCGCCCGCGCGCGCTTCGCGCTCAGGCTGCAGCCGGTCGGATTGTGCGCGCGCGGCGTCAGGATGACCGCCCGCGCGCCCTTGCCCAGCGCGTCCTCCAGGGCCTGGACCTGCATCCCTTCGGCGTCGACCGGCACGCCGACCGCCTGCAGGCCCGCAATGCGCAGCATATTGATGCTGCTGAGAAAGCAGGGGTGTTCGACCGCCACCTTGTCGCCCGGCACCAGGTGCGAGCCGAGCAGCCGTTCAATGGCGTCCACCGCGCCATGGGTAAGGTTGACCTCGAACGGCGCGGGGCAATCGGGCGCGAACCAGGCCCGCGCATAGGCTTCCAGGCCTGGGTTGACGGTGGGTTCGCCGTAAAGCCGGGGCACGTAGGGCCGGATGGCAAGCGCGGCGGTGAGGTCCGGCAGCCAGGCCCGGCCTGGATTGCCGCTGGCCAGATCCACGAGCGGCGAACCGGCCAGCGCGCCCTCCTGTTCGCCGGGGCTGGACGGTTCGCGGATGAGGGTGCCCAGCCGCCCCTGCGTCACGGCGATGCCCGCGGACGCCAGGCGCTTATAGGCCGCGGCGACGGTGTTGCGGTTGATGTCCAGTTCGGCCGCAAGGTCGCGCACGGGGGGCAGCGCCTGCCCCGGCCGCAGCTGCCCCGATTGCAGCAGCGCGCGCACGCAGTCGAAGATCTCGGCGGCGGTCTTTCCTTGTATTTTCATATCGTCCCAAGACAATGCCGTTCCAGGCGAAGGCAGCCCTGAGGCCTGATCGAGCCAATGCGCGAGTTTGACACGATTGCATGGCCGAAGAAAGCGCGCTACAGGGCGTCCGGGCTACCCTTGAGCCTGATCTCCGCCACGGTCCTCTCGCCCCGCTGCTCCAGCGAGAACGCGTACCTGTCCGCGTAGCGCAGCGCCAGCCGGCGGCAGAGGTTCCCCAGCCCGCCGCCGCCCTTGGCGAGATCGAAGGGCGCCTGCAATTGCCCGGGGTTGTCGACCTCGATGATCAGCTCATCGCCCGCCAGCCGGGTGCGGATCCGGATCTGGAACCTGTCGTGCTGGGACCGCATGCCGTGCTTGATGGCGTTCTCCGCAAGGCCCTGCAACGTCATGCGGGGGATATTGATTTCCAGGGTGGCCGGATCGATCTGGCAACGGCATTCCAGCCGCTTGTCGAAGCGCAAGGCCTGGATGCGGATGTAGGCCTGGGCGGCCTCGATTTCCTCCTCCAGCCTGGACAGCCCGCGCCCGCGCCTGTCCAGCGAATAGCGCAGGTAGCCGGCCAGGCTGCGCGTCATGTCCTCGGCGATGCCGGGCCGCTCGGCGATCTCCGCGACGATGGTATTGAGCGCGTTGAAGAGGAAGTGCGGCTCGATCTGCGACTGCAGGTGTTCGAGCTCCAGCCTCAGGGAACGCGTTTCCGCCCGCATCTTGGATATGCGCTCGGTGCGCGCCGCAAGCTCCGCCGAAACGCCGAAATAGATCAATGTCCAGATGGACAGGATCCCCATGTAGTAGATGAAACCCAGCCGGTATTGATTGCCGGGAACCACCCTGATGGCTTCCGACGCGAACAGGCCGTGAATGGCGTAGGCGATCAGCGCCAGCAGCGCGGACGCGGCCAGGCACAGCAGCACCGCGCAGGCCAGGACCAGCAGAGGCGCGTCGGCCTTGTCCGAACGCCGGCCATGCAGCACCGCGGCCGCGCTGGTCATCGCGAACGCCAGCGGCTCCAGGCCCAGCGTGAGCCAGAACGCTACGACCGCATTGCCGAACACCGCCAGGCGGATGAAGAACCCCACGAACGCCAGGAACATCCATCCCACGATCTGGGCGCGCCAGAACCCGGGCGCGGAATCGCCCTGGCTGAGTTCCTGGCTGACGGATGTGAAGATCATGGACACCCCCTCCCGAAGCCGTATTCCCGCGGCGAACAGGGTTCACCGGACACCGCATATGGCCTTATATTTACCCGCGTGCTGGACCGGAAAACTATACCCGCCTCGTCCGGGCGGCTGGGAGGAAAATGCTGCGCGTGCTGATCGTCGACGATGAAGCCCCCGCGCGGCGCTATCTGCGCCGCCTGCTCGAAGCCGCGGGCGAGGTCCAGGTCGCGGGCGAAGCCTCCACCATCGAGGAGGCGCAGACCCTGCTGCGGCAGCTTCGTCCCGACGCAGTGTTCCTGGATATCGAACTGACGTCCGGCAGCGGATTCGACCTCCTGCATGGCCCCGGCCCCGCGCCGGCGGTAGTGTTCGTCACCGCGCACGACGATTACGCCGCGCGCGCCTTCGACGTCGAAGCGGTCGACTACCTGCTCAAGCCCGTGCGCCCCGACAGGCTGGTCCAGGCGTTGGCGCGGCTGCGCCCCCGCACCGCGGGCTACCTGTCCATGCGGACGAAGGCCGGCACGAAACTCATCAAGGTCCAGGAGCTGACGCTCGCGCAGGCCCAGGGAGACTACGTGCTTCTGTGCGGCGCCGACCGCGCGAACGAGCTGATGCACATCACGCTCAAACGGCTCGCGGCGCAGCTTCCGTGCCCGCCCTTCTGCGCCCTGTCCCGGTCTATCATCATCAATCTCGAACATATCTCCCATCTGTCGCAGCTTTCCGGCTCCCAGACCGAAGTGGCGTTCATCAATGACGTCGCGCCCGTCGTCCTGGGCCGCGTCGCATCGCTGCGCCTGCGGCGGGCCGTGGCGCGGTCCTGAGCGGCGCTCAGAACGGCACCATCACCTTCAGCGTTGCGCTGTTGCTGCGCACGTGCTCGGAGAACTGCCCGTCGTACTGCAGGCGGAAGTCCACGCCGCCCGCGTTCATCACCTGCAGGCCAGCCCCTACCTTGCCGACCACATCGTCGATGGGCAGCGTGGTGCCGAACGATCCGGTGCCCGCCGGGGCGCCGCGCAGGCGCGCGCTCGACGTCCAGTCGTCCTGGGACAAGAAGGAAACGCCCGCGTACAGGAATGGGCGCAGCATCGCCCCGTTCTTCAGTTCCGAGCGGCCGCCGAACTCGATCATGGGCGACACGCCCATGATGAAGCGGTCGCTGCTGTCGACCGACAGGGCCAGCGGATTGGAGCCCGATTCCGTGTATGCGGGCATGCGGCTGTAGCTGAAATCCAGATCCATGTAGGGTTTCACGTACACGTTGCCGTAGGCGAACGTGCGCGCCGCGCGCAGGCGCGCATTGAAACCGTAGACGTCCGGCCGGCTGGTGAGCGTGTCCTGGTAGCCCGCGATGTCGATGTCTCGGTCCATGCGGTAACCGCCGTAGCCGCCGCCAAGCCCGGCGGAAAACACCCACGGCCCCTCCTCCCGCTTGAGCACCACGCCAGCGTAGCCGCTGTCGCCGCTGCCCCGCACGCTGCCGTCGCTGGCGCGCACGTGGCTGTTCTCGTAGGCCACGGAGCCGCCCAGGAACCAGCCGGGGCTGACCTCGCGCTGGCCGCCGAACTGGTACGTGACGGTGTCGTAGTCGAAACCCGCCGTGCCCCGGCTGCCATCCTGGTTCGTGGCGCGGCCGGTGACCTGGCCCCAGAAGCAGTTCTGCTCTCCGGTCAGCGCATCCACGCCGGTGAAGGTCGGGCACGACATCATCGCCCCGGTGAACTGGCCCAGGTTCGCCGCGGATTGCACGGCCGGCGCGATGGTCACGCCCGGAGACAGGTTGGCGACGCTGCCTCCGTACGCGTCGGCGCCCTGGCGCGACGCCAGGTCCAGCTGCGCGAAGAGCGGCGCAAGCGCCGAGTTTCCGCCCGCGTCCCAGATGCGCTGCAGATGGCCGGCGACCTCGCTCTGGTTCCCCTTCAAATCCATCGAAGGCGCATTGAAATTGGCAGACGCGACGCGAATGCGGGTGTCCGGCCCGACCTGGCGCGCCTCATAGTCATAGACCGGGCTGTCCACCGCGGTGAGCGCCCCCTGCGAGTTCCCCCGCACCGTCAGGACCGAAAGCTCGCGATTGGGCAGCAGCGCCTGCGGCAGCACGTCGATGCCTCCCGCCAGGCTGGCATCGCCCTCCACGACCATGCGCGAGGACCGCCATTGATCGAAGTCCACGTCCGCGCGCAGCACGCCGCTGCCGGACTGGGTCAGGCTGCCGCTGACCGTAAGCGTCTGGAACTGGCCGGGCTTCCCGATCACGATCAGCCCGTCGTTGTGAACGTCGGCATTGTAGGTAACGGCATCGGTCGCCACGGCGCCGGCCTGGTTGTTCAGAATGCAGGCGTTGTCGCCGTCGGCATTGCTGCACAGCGTGCTTCCGGCCAGCCTGCCAAAGTTGTTGATGGTCAGCTTGGACCCCGAGGAGGCGCCGTACCCGTTGTAGCGCACGGCCACGTCCGACAGGGCGCCCAGCGAGGCGCCGGCATTTACCGTCAATTGGTTTTCCTTGCCCGCGGCGATCCACACGCCGCTGCCCGATCCCGAACCGCCCTGCACATCTCCGTTGACGGTGACCGTAACCCGATCTACCCAGGCCGCGCCGTCGCTTTGCGCGAAGATGCCCGCCGATCCCGCGCCGGTCGCGTTCAAGGCGCCCCATTGCTCGACGGAGACGGTGCTCGCGGTGCCGTTCTGCCCGGACGCCCCGGCGAATCCGCCCTGCGGGCCGCCGGCAAGCCCCCCGCCGCCGCCGACGGATTGCGCGACGATGCCGTGCGCATTGGCGCCGGTGGTGGTCAGGGAGCCATTGAAGGAAACGTTGACGGTGTTGCCGCCGCCGCCATCGGAGTTGACCGACACCGACTGCCTGTTGAAACCCTGCGGATTGAACTGGATGGCTTGCGATACGTCGCCGATGATGCCCCCGCCCCCGCCGATGGACTGGGCGACGATGCCGTGAGCGCCGGCCCCTCGCGTCGTCACGGTGCCGCTCAGATCGAGGTTCACGCCGCTGGCATTGGCCCCATAGGTGCTATTGCGCTGGCTGCCCAGTTGGAGCGACCCCACGCCGTCCGCCCAGCCAGAGGTCGCGATGCCGCCGCCCGCGCCAATGGACTGCGCGATGACGCCCATCGCCCTGTCGCCGTAGGTGTTCAGGTTCAGGCCCGCTGAAATCGTGACGGGGCTGCCATAGCCGCCTCCGTCGCTATTGCCCGCGACCATCCCGAACTGCAGGCTGCCGGGCGTTGCCGCGGAACCGGCGCTGCCCGCCATGGCGATCCCGCCGCCGCCCCCGATCGATTGCGCGACCAGGCCATAGGCGCTGTCGCCCTTGGTTTCGATATTGGCCCAGCTGCCCGGAGTAATGGTGATGCTTTCTCCGTACTCGTTCGTGCCGCCCAGCAGCAACTGGCCGCTCGCCCGCGGGGATCCGGATCCCGCCATGCCGCCGCCCCCGCCGATGGACTGCAGCACGATGCCCGCCGCGCCGTAGCCGGCGGTGTTGAAAGCATTGCCGCCGTCGTCATTGAGCGCGGCCGTGATGGCGCCTCCCGAACCGCCGTTGCCGCCGCGGCCGCCGACTGCCAGCGTCACATTGGACATGGAAAGGCTGGACGACACCGTGGAGGCGCCGCCCGCGCCGCCGCCCCCGCCAATGGATTGCACCACCGCCGCGTCCGCGTAGTCGCCATAGGTCTGGGTGTATGCGCCCAGGACAGCGGGCGCGCTGCTGCTGCCTATGGCGCCGCCATTACCGCCCGCCCCGCCCGTCCCGCCCACGTAGACGTGGAATTGATAGGTGGTGCCGGAATCGTTCACCGACGGCAGCGGATTGGCCGTGGCGCTGTTGCCGCCCACCGCGCCGCCCAGGCCGCCGGAGCCGCCGATGCTCTGCACCAGCAGACCGTCCGCGTCGGCGCCATAGGTGGTGATCTTGCCGTCGCTTTTCAGGTCGATCGCGCCGCCATTGCCGCCTCCGCCGCCGCCGCGGCCGACTTCCACGGAACCGTTGAAGTCCGTGGTGCTGTCCTCTTGGGTCGCCTGGACTTCCAGGCCCACCTGGCCGCCCTGCGATGCGCCGCCCCCGCCGCCGATGGATTGCACCAGCACGGCGCGCGCGCCATCGCCACTCGTGGTCACGGAGCTGGCCGAATCGATGGTCAGGCTCGCAAGGCCGCCGTCGCCGCCCGAGTTGCCCGTGCCGCCCAGCGCCATCGAGATCGATACATTGGCATCGGTATTGGCGCTGCGGCCCGTGGCCGATCCGACGCCTCCGGCTCCGCCGCCGCCGCCCACGCTCTGCACCAGGATCCCGTTGGCGGAGTCGCCCGCGGTGGTGATGTTGCTGCCGATCATGGCCAGCGTCGCGCTGCCCCCCGTGTTGCCGCTGCCCCCGCTGCCGCCCAGAGACGCCTGCAGCGACCCGCCGATGGAGTCGCCCGTGCCGATGACCGTCGACGTGGCGGACGCGCTGCCGCCCATGCCGCCGCCGCCACCGATGGCCTGCACGATCACGCCCTGCGCGTTCGCGCCCTGCGTCGAGACCCCGGCATTGGTCAGCGTTGCCGTCGCCGAGTTTCCGGCGCCGCCCGAGCCTCCCGTGCCGCCCATGGCGAAACTGACCGCCACGCCGAACGAGACGTCCTCCGCGGGCACCGCGATGGTCATGGCCTGGGCCACCGACGCGCCGCCGGCGCCGCCGCCTCCGCCGATCGATTGCGCGATCACGCCATGCGCGTCGCTTCCGATGGTCTTCACGCTGGCGTTGCTCACGTTGGCCTGCGCCACCCCGCCGGCGCCCCCAGCGCCGCCCGTGCCGCCCACCGCCACCGCCATGGAGAACCCCACGCTGTCATCGTAGGCCGAGGCCGCTCCGCCCGTCCCGCCGCCACCGCCGATCGCCTGCGACACAATGCCATAGGAATGATCGCCGCCGGTGGAGACCGCATATCCGTTCAGATTGGCCGTCGAATTGCCGCCCGCTCCCCCGCCTCCGGCCGTGCCGCCGATCACCGCCACGCCATTGGCCCCGCCCCCGTCCCCTCCCCCGCCGCCAATGGATTGGGCCAGTATGCCCATGGCCGCGGAACCCGAGGTGCCCAGGCTGCCGTCCTGATTGACGGTCACCGTGCCGCCGGCGACCGCGCTTCCGCCCGCGCCGCCCACCGCGATGATGCCGCTGCTGGGCCCCGCCGTGCCGCCGCCTCCGCCAATGGCTTGCGCCGCGATGCCGTGCGCCGAATCGCCGAACGTCGAAATGGCGGTGCGGCTGTCGATATAGACGGCGCCGCTGGCGCCGCCGCTGCCGGCATTGGCCCCGGCATCGCCGAACAGTTCGAAATTGCCGGTGGTGGTGCCACCGATGCCGCCCATCGACTGGCCCAGGATGCCGATCGCATTGGATCCCTGCGTCTTGATCGTGCCGCCGGCCGTATTCGTCGAGGCATCTCCGGTCGTCACCGTGACCGTCCCGCCCGCGCCGCCGACGCCTGCGTTCTCCGGCGTGAAATCGACAAGGCCGCTGCTGGTCAGCACGCCCCCGCCTCCGCCGCCGTAGCTGCGCGCGGCAATGCCATGGGATTGCGCCCCATAGGTCTCGATGGCGGCGCTGCCGCTCATGCCGATCTGAACGGGGCCGCCCTTGCCGCCGTCGGCGCCATTGCTGTCTTCGCGTCCCGCCCCGCCGTTGCCGCCCTGGCTGACCACGCTGACCCCGGGCAGATAATCGCCCGAGGTCGTGATCGACGACCCGTTATTCAGCGTGACGCTCGCCACGTAATTGGATGTGCCGCCCACGCCGGCGATCTCGCCGGTGGTATTGGTGATGGTCTGGGGGCCGTCGCCGCCGTCGCCGCCCAGCCCCACCACCACGATGCCGCCGGACAGGCCGGCCAGCGTGGTCGGCGCCGGCACCGAGTAGCTGGTGACCGAGATCTGGCCGTTATTGACGGCCGCGACCGTGCCGAACCCGCCCCCCGCGCCGCCGTTGTCGCTGCCGTCGCTGGATGTGAATCCGGCATTGCCCTGGCTGGTGGCATACAGCCCGCGCACCCCGTTGGTCAGGAGATTGCTGGTAGCGCCCCCCGGGACTTCGACCTGCACGTCCACCTTCCCGTTGTTCGTGACGATGGTGGCGCCGGCCGGGTTCCCCCCGCCGCCCGTGCCGCCCCAGCCGTTGGCCACGCCGCCGGCGCCGCCGATGGACTCCGCGCCGATGCCCCAGGCATAGCGGCCCGCCTTGTCGGACGATACCGAGACCGAGCCGCTATTGGTGATGTTGACGATGTCGCTGTTCCCGCCGTTGCCGCCCACCTGGTCGCTCGTCGCGGCGCTCATCTGGTCGGCGCCCAAGCCGCCGATGCTGGCCCCGTAGATGCCCGCCCCGCCGTAGGGCAGGCTCATCAACGTGACGCTCCCGTTATTGCCGATGGTGACCGGCGAACCGTTGCCGCCGCTGCCGCCGCTGCCGCCGCCGACGTCGTCCGGCGGCGTGCCTCCCGTGCCGCCCACCGAGGCGCCGTAAATGCCGAATTGGGCGCTGCTGTCGTCCCAAATGCCCGGCGCGGTGCCTTGCGCTGCCTCCGTGGGCGTTCCATTCGCGTCGATCGATTGGTTGTTGGTGATGGTGATCGTGCCGCCCCAGCCACCGAACGTGCCGCCGCCGTCGCCGTCGGGCGAACCGGTGCCGCCTTTCAGGCGCACGAGCAGCACCGCCTGCTGCGGACTGGGGCCCAGGTAGCCATTGTTGACCACGATGTAATTGCCGCCATAGCCGCCGCCGTTGGTGCCGGTGCCCGTGGCGCCGGTGTAATCGACGGTCAGGTTGCCGCTTGCGCTGGCATCCGCGGTGCAGGTGGTGGCCGAGGAAGTCGAGGAATTGGGCGGCGGGCAAGAGACGTCCGCCATTGCCGGCTGGGCCAGGATCAGCCCCACCGCCGTAACCGACATGGAGGAAAGCAGGCTGAAATGCGGCCGCGCCGGCCTGGGGTCCCGTCCGAATGCCGTCGCTACATTCCGGCGCGTCGCCAGGCTGGCCGTCAGCTTCTTCATCGCTAATCCTTTGCGGACAACTCCGGCCATCGCCATCAGCCGGAAGCTGTTTCGGTTCCAATCGAAGAGGTTTCGATTTTTATCACCGCCTCAAAAGACAACGCAGCGTTTTTCGACGAAACGTGTATTCGGCTCGACAAAACGGCGTGCCACCGCCTGCCGAACGGCATCCAAGCCTGCGCTTGAGAGGAATTGTTTCATTTGAACGGCGGGCAGACGTAAGCGGATGCGCCGTCACGCAAGGCCGACGCAGTCGTCTCCCGCCCGTCCCACAGCGCGGGGGCCGCCAAATCCGCCGTCCCCGCGCCTGCCCCGCGTATCGCTACGCGCGCGGCGCGTCGGACTCCTCGCGCGCCTCCAGCTCGTTGCCCAGCACCTCCGCCGAATCCCCGCTGGGCGCTTGCGGCTCCAGGCGGCGGCGCGTGTGCCCGGCCGCGCGGGCATCTTCGCCCTCGTCGGGACGTTCCGCCTGCAACGTCACGTTGGCCGCCGGCGCGAACCCGCGCTTGTCCTGGCCGAAGTACACCACCGTGTGCGGATACGGCAGCTCGATGCCCGCGGCGTCGAAATGCTTCTTCAACAGCCGGTTGTAGCCGCGCTGCACGGCCCACTGCATGCCGGGCGTGGTCTTGATCAGGATCCGGATGGTCACGCCCTTCTCGTTGACCGCCGTGACGCCAGCCACCGTCATCTCTTCCAGGATCTCGGGCCCCAGCACCGTATCGGTCATCAGTTCGGCGAAAGCCGCGCGCAGGTGCACGATCGCATCGTCCACGCTTTCGCGGTGGGCGATGGTGTATTCGCCCAGGTGGTACGAGAAGTCGCGCATGTGGTTGGCCACCACGTCCACCGAGGAGAACGGCACCAGATGGTAGCCGCCGTCCAGCGTGCGGATGCCCACGGAGCGTATCGTCATCTTCTCGACCGTGCCGAACACGCCCGCCACCTGCACCACGTCGTTCTCGTTCATGCCGTTCTCCAGCTGGATGAACACGCCGGTGATGATGTCCTGCACCAGCTTCTGCGCGCCGAAGCCGATGGCCAGGCCCACCACCCCGGCGCCGGCGATCAGCGGACCGACGTCGATGCCGATCTGCGACAGCAGCACCATCAGCGTCATCGTGACGATGACGATCAGCGCGGCGTTGCGAAACAGCGCCAGCAGGGTGCGCTCGCGCGCGCTGGGCAGGCCGCGCCCTTCGCTCTGGCTCAGGCGGTGCTCGATCACGCTGGCGATCACGGTCCATGCCAGCGCCGCGATCAGCAGCACGATAGCGATGTTCAGCACCATCTTGATGGCCGCGCCCCCGGCCTCCGACGCCAGCCAGCTCGACAGGTCGAAGGCGTGCCAGGCGTCGAGGACCAGCAGCACCAGGACGATGCGGATGATCAGGCCGGTCAGCTTCAGCATGGCCGGCACGTAGGCGTTGACCCGCGCCTCCAGCAGCGGCAGGCGCTGCCGCAGGTCATCCGGCAATCTGATCGGCTTGGCCAGCACGGCGTTCAGCAGCAGGATCAGCAGGCTGCCCACGCCGATGACCAGAAGGGTCTGCGCGGTGGCGCGGGCCATGAAGGGCAGCGCGTTGGTCGGATCTATCTGGCTGACGACCAGCAGAATCGTGAAATAGCCGATGCCCAGCACGTGCCACACGCGCGACAGCACGTGCAGGCGCGATCCCATGAACGTGGTGGCGCTGGCCGCGCGGCGGTCCAGGCGTTCGCGCACCGTCTGGCGGTTCCGCCAGATGACGCGCACGGCGTATGCGTAGACCGCCAGCATGATGATCAGGTTGGCCAGCCTGCCCAGGGCGGGCGACAGCGAAGCCGACACCACGGGATCGACCAGGAGCGTGCCGTAGCCGGCCGCCACGACGATGCGCAGCAGCCATGCGTTCCAGTATTTGGCATGCTCGTCGGACATGGGCAGCAGGCGCAGGTGCGGATGCTTCACGGCGAATACCGTGCGGACCGCCACCTTGACGATCTCCACCGACACGAAAGCCTTCAGGAACACGGCTGCCAGCGTATCCAGCACCCCGCGCCCCGGCGTGCCCCAAAGAGCGGCGGCTCCCCCCGCCATGGCGGCAAGCACCACCACGCCCACGTCGATGCCCAGCGCCCCCACGATGGCGCCCGCGCGCCGGTACAGCACGCGCATGGAGGCCGGCGCGCCGCGTTTCGGCGGCGCCTCGGGCGCCCGCCCCTGCTGGGCCACCCAACGGTCGATGCGCGTGTAGACGTACATGGCGATCATCCGCAGCAGGATGAAGGCAATGATGGTGACCGCGGCGGCCAGCGCCAGCGGCAGCAGGGCATTGCCCGCGGTGCCGCGGTCCATGCGCAGGCTGCGTCCCGAGGCCAATGCGCGCATGTCCTCCACGCCCTGCCCCATGTCCGTGGCCAGGCCGGTCAGGAAGCGCTGCACGTCGTCGGCCATGCGTTCCCGCAGTCCGGGCTCCGCCGGCTGCGCGGGACGTGCGGCCGCGGCCGCCGGGCGGGACGCGGCCGGCTTCGCCCCGGACGCCTGCGCCCGCAACTGGTCCACCAGCGCCTTGCGCGCCTCGGGGTTCTCCAGCAGGTCGGCCAGCGCGGCCGGCGTCAGGCCGGAGGCTGGCGCGGCCGACTCTTGCGGCAGCAACGGCACCGCAGCCACGGCCTTGGCCTGCCAGGCGAACGACATGCAACACAGCATCGCCGCCAGCAGCAGGGCCGCCAGCCAGGGCCTTTCCCGCCGGCGCCGCCAAAAGCTGGCGGCATGAGCGTGGGGCAGAAAAGAAATCGATGCTGTCGTCGCGGATCTAACCACTAAAGAGTCTCCTTTACGATCAAGGCCCAGGAAGCGGCGCGCGGCCCGGGTCGCAAGGCCGCCGCAGGTCCGATGATAAAGGCCACCCGCCCGCGGCTCCGATTTCGAGGGAAAAAAAGGGTGTCAGACTGAACCCGCGCGCGTCGAGTTTCTCGACCGGCCGTTCTGGATCGCGGCGAAGAAGAATGCGGTGGTAAGGCCGAACAGAACGAGCCCGTTCACCGCTTCGATGGCCCCCACGAGCCGCCAGTGAGGCGGCAGGAAGGCCGGCGCGTGCCCATAGCTGGTTATCGCCTCCAGCGAATAGAGAATCGCCTCGGCAAGGCTGGGCACGGCGCCGATATGCACGTACAGGAATGCCCAGGCCAGCGCCTCCAGGGCATGGAGGACGGCGGCAAACAAGGCAAAGAGCGCAACGGAGACGCCGAACAGGATTTTGCTTTGGGCCAGATGGGCGGGGGCGGCGGCCAGCATCCGGGCCATCGCCAGAAACGCCGTTACGTGCACGACGATGGTGGCGACGAACAATGGCAGGCCCCACAGCCAGTCATCTTCCCAACTCATGCGATGCCTCCTGGCCCTGGGAGGGGCCGCAGCAGCCGGCTCGACGCGCAAGGCCTCCATTCAAACGAACAGGAAAGTGTAAAGGCGATTTTTGCGAGCGTCTGTTCACCTTTCGGGTTAAACCGCCCCGCGCCCTCCTTGCCTTCGCGGAGAACACGCTACGGGATCTCCCTCGGCAGGCGCTTGCGTTGTGCACAGCACCAAGACCTGTGTCCCCGGCCCGGCCCCTTCCGCCGGTGTTGTAAAACGGCAGCACAGGCAACCGGTTCGCCCGGGCGCCTGTAATATCGACCCACCAAGAAAAACCGGCTTCTGCAAGGCAGAAACATGCCCGCAGATTCACGCAACGACAGGCCAAGGGTAGTCAGAAGTGAATCACGCCGCCACTCATTTGACGCCGCCGCCCGCCCGGCCGGACCTGCATTTTGGAACGCGCGCGCCGCCGGTCATTTCCGTCACCACCTTGGCTGGCATATCGGGGCTGGTGCGACATGCGTTCGGCGAGAAAATCCTGCGGCACGCCAAGCAGGCCGTGATGCTTGATTTCGAACTGATCGAAAACCACGAATGCTTCGTGCCCCAGGCCCTCATGACCGATTTCCTGTGGGAAATCGAGCGGCGCTCCGGCGGCGTGAACCTCGGGCTGTTTTCCGCCCCGCACCTGTCGCTGACGACCTACGGCCGCTGGGGCGAATATGTCCTGGCCGCCGACAGCCTGGGCGAAGCCCTGACCCGGGCGGCCTCCTCCCTGGGCTATCACAGCACCGGCGACCGGATGACACTCTCCGTCGAAGCAGGCGTCGCCCGGGCCAGCTATTTCAACGCCACGCGGGGCCGCCGCGGTTACGTGCACGTGGCGAGCGGCACGGCGGTCGTTTTACTCAGCATTTTGCGCGCCTATCTGGGGCCGGGCTTTCTCCCGGCCTGGATTGAACTGGACATCCCGCGACCGGTGGCCGCGGCCCCGTTCGAGGACGTATACCAGTGCCCGGTCGTGTTCGGGACCAACGCCGTATCCGTCTGCATCGACGCCCGTCTGCTTGAACGCCGCGCCGATGGCCGGCACCAGCCTCGCCTGCTGACGGTCGAGGACGTGGAGCGCGCGATTTTCGAACCCGCCGGCCTGGGCAATTTCCTGGGAGTCGTCGTGGCGCACATCCACGCTCAGGTTCAAGCCGGCTCCGTGTCCATCGACAGCACCGCGCGCGCGCTCGACACCAGCGTGCGCACGCTGCAGCGGGTGCTGCGCCGCGATAGCGGATCCGACTTCCGCGAGCTGGTGAACGTCATCCGCATGCGGCGGGCCAAGGAATTGCTCGCCGGAACCCGCGCCTCGATCACGGAAATCGCGATGGAATTCGGATACTCCAGTCCGGCGAACTTCGCCCGCGCATTCCGCAACGCCGCCGGGCTGGCCCCCCATGAATACCGGCTGAGCCTGGGTTCGTCGCGGGGCAGGCCGCCGGAATCCCTGCCTCGCGGCGGCCCGGACGCTTGACGATGTACCCAGCCGGGCCCGCCGCCAGGCACGGCGGGTTACAGGCTTGCGCCGCCGTCGACGACCATCAGGCACCCGGTCACGTAGGCCGCCTCATCGGAAGCGAGGAACAGCGCCGCGTTCGCGATATCCCAGGGGCTGCCCTGGCGCCCCATGGGGCAGCGGGCGTCCCGGATCCGATGGCCTTCCGCCGCCTCGGCCTCGCCGGCATAGAGCGCATCGGCATGGGGCGTGCGTATCATCCCCGGAACAATGCAATTGCAGCGCACCTGCTCCGCGGCGTACTGGCGCGCGATCACGCGCGTCATGTGGTTAAGCCCCGCCTTTGCCGTGCTGTACGACAGGAACTGCATGGGGCTCCACTTCAGGCTGGCCGTGGAAGAAACGTTGATGATGGAACCTCCCCCGCGGGACCGCATGGACGGCACTATTGCCCGGGACATCGCCATGGCGCCCCGCAGGTTCACCGCCATGACCTGGTCCCAGGCCTCGTCCGTGACCGCCAGCAGGTCGCCCTGGATCTCGATGCCAACGTTATTGTGCAGGACGTCCACGCCGCCGTGGCGGCGCAAGACCTCCTCTACCACTGCCTCTATCCGCGGCGTATCGGTGACGTCGAGCTCGAAAGCTTCCGCCTGACCGCCCTCCTTGCGAATCATGGCGGCCGTCTCCTGCGCCGCGGCAAGGGACCTGTCGGTGCAGACGACCAGGGCGCCCTCCCGCGCGAACCGGATTGCACAGGCGGCACCGTTGCCGACCTGATCCGCGGCGGAAAAGGATTTCTTTAGCGTCCCCGCTCCGGAAACCAGGGCAATCTTGGATGCGAGCCTCATGCTCTCGAGCTCCGTCTGGTTCAGTCGCGCGTAAATTCGGCGCCGCCTTTCGGGCGGATGTAGCGCGGCAGCGGAAGGCCAGCTTTCCTGGCCGCCTGGATGATCGAATCCTCGATCGCGCCGGCGTCCCGTATGTTGGCGAACTCGCCGTCCACGAAGTTGATGTTGGCGCCGAACACGACCATGAACCCTTCCGCGGGCTCGGCCGCGCTCTCCGGCACCGAAAAGGTGTGGACGGAACCGCCGGGCTCGTACAGGTAGCTGCCTGCCGTCTGCGGATCGTCGGGATACTCCAGGTAGTTCCATTCCCCCTTGGTGGTGAAGAAATGCACCACGCCGGTATGGAAGTGCGTGGGCAGGCGCGTACCGGGCGCAAACTTGCCGTACAGCACCCAGACACCGTTCTCGCGATCGAGGAACAACGGGATGATGGAGGATCCCGGCGCGGCGCCGGGAAGCTCGACTCCATCTTCGATATTGACCGTCAGCAGGCGGTCCTGGTGGGTAATGGTGTAAGGCGTTGCCATGGCTACTCCTGGTGTCGAATTCACCGATTCAAGTGGGGGCGGCGGGGCCGCAGGATTCGCGCAATATCAGCTGTGTCTTGATGACAATGCGCTCGTTGTGCGCGGGCGCGGTCTGGCGATCGAGCTGCTTCAGCACCAGTTGCGCCGCGCAGGTTCCGACCACCTCCAGGTCCCAGCTCAATGAGGTGATGGTCGGACTGAAAAGTTGGGACAGATCGGTATCGCCGATGCTGATCACGCTGACATCGCGCGGCACCGAATAGCCCGTGTGGCGGATGGCCTGGAGCGCGCCCGACAGGATTCTCGTTCCCAGGCAGATGAAGGCGGTGGGCCGTTCCGCGTAGGACAGCAGCGACATCGCTTCCGCAAAGGCGAACTGCATCGCCGAATGCTCCGCCCGAATGAAGGCCGGCTCCGGTTCCAGGTTGCGGTCTTCGAACGCCTTGCGGAAGCCGGCGATTCTTTCCTTGCCCGTCCGCAGCTCGGTTCCCGGCGTGAGCAGCGCGATGCGGGTATGGCCCAGGTTCAACAGGTATTGCGTCGCCTGGAGCGCGCCCGAGAAATGGTCGACCAGTATCCCCGCGCAGCTTGCGCCGAAATCCCGGTCCAGCGCCACGACCGGGATCTCGCGGGACAGCTTCTCGATCAGTTCGGCGGATTCCTTCTCGCACGGCCCGAGAATGAGCGCGTCGACGCGACGGCCGCGGAAGATCTCGATCAACGAGTCCTCGCGCTTGCGCTCGTTGTGCGTGCTGGCGACGAGCAGCGAATATCCCTCTGCCTGCAACGCCGCCTCGGTAGCGGTGATAATGCGTGCATACAACGGGTTGGCCAGATCCGAAACGAGAAGGCCGATGACGCCGGACGAGCGCGTGCGCAGGCTGCGGGCGACGGGATCCGGCTTGTATTCCAGTTCGCGGGCGGCCTGTTCGACGGCGGCGATGGCGGCATCGCTGACCCGGCCCGTGCGATTCAACGCGCGCGAGGCCGTGCCCAGGGATACGCCCGCCTTCCTGGCGACGTCACGGATGGTGATTCGGTCTTTCATGGTCGGATCTTTGCCTGTGCCAAAAGGGCCTAACATACACCGTCTTCCGGCCCCGGCCGCGATCAGGTCCGAGGCCGGATCGGCGCGGTTCCATCCCATGTTTCGCTGGCCTTCCTGATTTCGGCGAAGTATTCGCCCTTCCCGCCCTTCATCTCCGAAATTTCGATCATTGCGCTGGGGAGCTCGGGATGAACGAAGTAGGCGAAGCGCCCGCGCAGACCCATCCGCCCGCCATGGCCCTCGACGTACCCGCGTTCCAGCAGACGCGCGGTGAACTCGTCGAAGCGGTCCAAGGTCCAGAACGCAATGTGCTGAGCGCATTCGCCGGCGCGGCTCAGCGAATCCAGATACAGCGAGGGCGCATCGTCGCGCTGCTGGATCAGCTCAATCTGAAGATCGCCGGAATTGGCCAGGGCGATGGACAGCTTGGGCGGCCTGGACTCCCGCCCCTGGTAACGGAACTCGGTCGTGCCCACGTCTTCTTTGTAGAACCATGGCCCCACGCCCAAAACGCCGGACCAGTGCGCCATCGCTTTTTCGATGTCTCGCACCACGTAGCCGACCTGACGGACTCCCCCCAGGAAAATGCTCATCTTTGCTCCCGCTCAGTTCATGTGCGCGCCGCCGTTGATATCCAACGTGGTGCCCGTGATGTAGCTCGCCAGATCGCTGGCGAGAAAGAGACAGCCGCTAGCGACTTCCTGCGGCCGTCCGGCGCGCCGCAACGGCCAGGCCTGCGCAAGTTCGTCCTTGCTTTCGTCGGAGCGGCCGGTACGCGAGAAATCCGTGGTGATCAGCCCCGGCGCGATGGCGTTGGCGCGTATGCCGCAGGGGCCGAATTCCTTGGCAATCGCGCGAACCATGCCCTGGACTCCGGCTTTCGCGGCGCAATAATGCGCGCCGCCGAAGATGCCGCCGCCGTTCTGCGCCGACAGCGACGATATGCAGATGATGCTGCCGGCGCCCCGCCCGGCCATGTACGGCACGGCGGCCTGGCTCAGGTTGAAGACGCCGCTCAGGTTCACGCGCAGGATGCGGTCGAAGTCGCCTTCCGTAATTTCCCGGAAACCGGCCTTCTGCGTGATCGCGGCATTGTTGACGAGTACGTCGATCCGCCCCTCGGACCACTTCGCAACCCGCCGGACAGCGCCGCGGCACTGCCCCGCGTCGCCGACGTCGCACCGCAACGCCAGCAGCCGGGAAGGCGGCGCGCCGATGTCCGCGGCGCTCTGCCGTATGCCTTCCTCGTCCAGGTCGAGGATCGCCACGCGCGCGCCATGTTCCAGGAACAGCCGCGCGGCGGCCTTGCCGATGCCCTTGGGATGGGCCGCGCCCGAGATGATGGCGACGCGGTCTTCGAGCAATGTCATGGAAGTCTCGTGTTCAGGAATGCGGGCGGGAGGCCGCCCGCTACCGATGGAAAGGGCATTACTGCGGTTTGATGCCGGCGTCGCGCGCGATCGCCTTCCATGCATCGATGTCGGCGATGCTGGCCTTTTGATGCGCGGGGCCCGGCACGTACTGCGCGGTAATACCCAGCCCGAGCAGCTTCTCGACCACGTCCGGCTCCTTGAGCACCTTTTCCAGCGTGCCCGACAGCCGGTCGACGATAGCCGCCGGCGTGCCAGCCGGGACGTACATCGCCCAGTTCAGGTCCCGGTCGAAATCGATGCCCTGCTCCTTGTAGCTGCGGATATCGGGCACGCTCGGAGATCTCTTGGTACAGGCGGCCAGCGCCTTGACCTTGTGCTGCGCGATCATCGGCGTGGCGGTCGCCATATCGACGAATCCTAGGTCGACATGGCCTCCGATGACGTCGGTGATGATCTGGGTGGTGCCCTTGTAGGGCACGTGCTGCAACTTCACGTCGCCCTTCTGGACCAGGACCTCTCCGCAGAAATGGCCGGTCGATCCGATCCCCCAGCTGCCGTACTGCACGGGGTCTTTCCGCGACGTCGCCAGCTTCCTGACGCCATCGATATCGTCGGCGGGGAAATCGTTGTTGGCGATGACCATGATCGCCGAGTTGCCGATGGCGCCCAGCGAAGCGAAGCTCTTGATTGGATCGTAGGGCAGGTCCTTGTAGACCGAAGGGGAAAGAATGTGGGTCGTCATCCCGCCGATCGTGATGGTGTAGCCATCCGGAGCCGATCGCGCGACGGAGGCGATGCCTATCGTTCCGCCCGCGCCGGGCTTGTTCTCCACGATGACGGGCTGTTTCAGCTCCGCCGAGAACCGCTCGGCCAGGATGCGGCCCAGCGTATCGCCCCCGCCTCCCGCGGAGAAAGGCAGCAGCATGCGGATGGGACGGCTGGGATAGTCGTCGGCATGGACCGGCGCCGAGACGAGCATGGCGAGCAGCGTCGCTGCGAAGGACAGCGTTTTCATTTTTGTCTCCTCTGAAGTGGCCTCCTGATTCCGGCCCGGTCAGGGGCCGTTCAGGATTGTTTTGCTACATCAACCCGAGCGATCGCAGCTTCGCGTTCTGGCAGGTGTAGGGGCGTTCGCAGATGATCTTGTTGGAATTCGGCGCGAACTCGAAGCTTGCCGCCATGCGTACACGGAACCGGCGTCCGGTGGGCTCATAGGTTTTGCCATCCACGGAGAATGGCCCGGCGTGCGTGCCGGAGAGCCAGAACTCGACCAGGACCGTATCCGTGTCGTCGGCCGCGGCCACCGCGATGATCTCGTTCTTCAGGTCGGGGAAGGATGCGCGCGAAGAATGGAAGTAGCCCATCACCTCGTCCACGCCCTCGAACGTCGCGCCGCTGGAGTGCATTTCGTAACGGGGATGCTCGAAGGTATCGATCACCTTGTCCCATTCCTGGACGCACTCCAGCGCCATGTGATCGATGACGGTCTGGACCCGCGCGGCTTGAAGCTCCTTGCTCATGGTCAGCTTTCTCTCTGATGTGGAAACGTTTCCGCAAATTATGCGGGGCATTTCTTACGAAGAAAGCTAGGGATAACCATAATTTGTGGAAACGATTCCCTTCTGCAATCGCGCGTGCGTGGAATATGCATCGCGTCGCGGGCGGCAGGAGGACGCGCCCTGCCGCTCAGACCAGGAAGATGCCGCTATTTCGGGGCTCGATAAGCCCCCGCGCCTTCATTTCGGCCTGGGATCCCTGATCCCCCGAGCCGGCTCCGTCAGTTCTCCCCGCCGCAGCCGCGGCAGGCAATTGACCATGGCGCGCGCCACGTTGCGCACTTCCTGCCGCACCGCCCCATCCTGGTCCAGCTCATCATGGCTCGTGGCATAGGGGCGGTAATAGCCGATATACCGATCCAGCCGCGAGGCCGCGCCGGCATCGATCAGCCCCATCCAATCGAGCCAGTCGCTCAGGGCGCGCCGTTGTCCTTCGATGCCGGCCACGTCGCCATGCACGACCAGCCCGTAGGCCCGGCCGGCCAAATGCTTGGGGTACGGCCAGCCCGCCAGTTCGACCTGCTTGGCCTTGAGCGGATCCTTGCCGCCGGTCAGTGTCGGATCGGGATTGCCGCCATCGGCGCACACCAGCCGGTCGATCATCAGCTTCAAAGGGCTGGGCGACTGGTACCAATACGTGGGCGCGACCAGAATCACGCCGTGGGCCGCCACCCATTGCTCGTAGATTTCCGCCATGGCATCGTTGTCCTGGCCCAGCGAATGATTCGGATAACAGCTGCAAGGCCAATGGCAGAGCGGCATCGCGGTCGAGACGCAGCCCTTGCAGGGGTGGATCTGGCACTGGTATTCGTACACCAGGCGGCTGAGGTCCAGCATATCGGCGTGCACGCGTGCCGCCTGCAATTCCTCCACTACGATGCGGGCCAGCCGCCAACTCTTGGAGACCTCGCCCGGACAGGTGCCGTCATTGCGCGAAGCGCCGACGATCACCAGGACGCGCGATGGCGTGTCCGGGTCCTGCTGCACCCGCGCGGCGCGCGCCAGCCGGTCGCGCGTTTCCTTCCATTCGACCGACAGGTCGAAACCCGGATCGGAGAATTCCGGCCCCGCCTTCACGGTAACGGGCGACTTGCGGCCCTGTACGTAGGCCTCCCAGGCGATCGCCTCCAGGCGCTCCAGAGCTTCCCGCTCGGCCTTGAAGGCCGGGTCGTAGAAGCGCCGCATGAAGCGCTCACGGAAAGTCTCGCGCGCGAGCGGGCCCGGGTATTGCCCCTTGCGCACCGTTGGCGTCGGGTTTTTCATGCCGGCGCGGCGAAACAGGCGTTCGAGTTCGGCATGTCGATCCTCCCTGTCCAGACAGACACCGCGAGCAGCAAGCGGCGTGCCCGGCCCGGGCGCGCCGCTATTGGTGCGCGCAGCACAACAGAGTGCTTCCGGCGCCGGGCCTACCGCGCGCAAGTCGCCAGACCTACGATGCCTTCACCATCAGCGCAGTCCTCTATCCAACCGGAGCACACTCATGACCAGGCACACCATCACCACCACGGACGGTACGCAGATCTACTACAAAGACTGGGGCGTAGGCCCTGTCGTCACTTTTTCTCACGGCTGGCCGCTGAACGCGGACGCCTGGGACGGGCAGATGCACTTCCTGGCGCAGAACGGCTTTCGCGTCATCGCGCACGACCGCCGCGGGCATGGACGTTCGTCGCAACCCTCGGCCGGCAATGACATGAACGGCTACGCCGACGACCTCGCGCAGCTGATCGAAGCGCTCGATCTCAAGAACATCACGATGGTGGGCCACTCGACCGGCGGCGGCGAAGTGGTGCGCTACATCGGCCGCCACGGCACCGGACGCGTAGCCCGCGCCGTGCTCATCGGCGCGGTGCCGCCGGTGATGCTGAAGTCGGCCGCCAATCCCGAAGGGCTGCCGATCGACGTCTTCGACGGCATCCGCAGCGGCGTGGCGGGAGATCGCTCCCAGTTCTACAAGGACCTGGCCATTCCCTTCTATGGCGCCAACCGCGCCGGCGCCAAGGTCTCGCAAGGCATGCTGGACCAATTCTGGCTGTGGAGCATGCAAAGCGGCCAGAAGAACGCCTATGAATGCGTGAAGGCCTTCTCCGAAACCGACTTCACCGAAGACCTGAAGAAGGTCGACGTGCCGACGCTGTTCATGCATGGAGAAGACGACCAGATCGTGCCCGTGCACGATTCCGCGAAAAAGGCCGCGCGGCTGGTGAAGCACGCCAAGGAAATCTATTACCCCGGCGCTCCGCACGGGCTCACCGCCACCATGCAGGACCGCATCAACGCCGACCTGCTCGCCTTCCTCCGCACCCCGGCCTGACCGCCTCAATTTCCTGGAGATCCCGCCATGCTTGCCATAGACCACGCCTTGCCCCCCAACGTAGAACGGCCCATCGATCTGGTCCCCTCCCGCTACGCGGTGCAGATCGGAGAGATCGATGCGCTGGTGGTCAGCGACGGAGTGCTGCCGCTGCCGACCTCGACGATGGCCACGAATGCCGATCCGGCCGATCTGGCGAACTGGCTTGAACATATGTTCATGCCGCTCGACGCGTTCGATTGGCCCCTGAACGTGATGGTGGCCCGCAGCGGGAACCAGACCATTCTTATCGACGCCGGGCTGGGCGGACAGTTCGCGGGTTTCCCGCGCGCCGGGCAGTTCCCTCAGCGGCTGGAAGCGGCCGGCATCGCGCTGGAGTCCGTGACGGACATCATCATCACCCATATGCATATGGACCACGTGGGCGGGCTGCTCGTGCCCGGCGTCAAAGAACGCCTCAGCCCCGACGTGCGCATCCACGTGTCGGCGACCGAAGTCGAGTTCTGGACCTCTCCCGATTTCTCCCACACCGTCATGCCCAAGCCCGTGCCGGCCGTGCTCCGCTCCACCGCCACCAGCTTCTACAACGAATACCGCGATCAGTTGCGGATCTTCCAGGACAAGCACGAGGTCGCGCCGGGCGTGATCGTCCGCCTCACCGGCGGTCACACCCCGGGGCACAGTGTCGTCGACCTGGTGTCGGGCGGAGAACGGCTGACCTTCGCCGGCGACGCCGTGTTCCCGGTCGGCTTCGACCACCCCGAGTGGCACAACGGCTTCGAGCACGACCCCGTGGAATCGGCCCGCGTCCGCATCGCGCTCTTCCAGGAACTGGCGAAGAACCGCGGGCTGCTGGTGGCCGCCCACCTGCCGTTCCCGTCCGTCGGGCGGGTGGCGATCGACGGCGACGCGTTCCGCTGGGTCCCGGTCATCTGGGACTACTGATCGATACACCGCTCGCGCGGCGGCCGGCTGCGGCAGCGTCGGCCGACGCGCCCATTAAGGAATGCAGATGCAAAAACTCTCAGGCAAGACCGCTGTCATCACCGGCGGCAACAGCGGCATCGGCTTCGCCGCGGCCCAGGCCTTCGTGGCCGAAGGCGCGCGCGTCATCATCGTCGGGCGGCGGCGGCAGGCCGTGGACGAGGCGGTGGCGCGGTTGGGCGCGTCCGCCCTCGGCGTGGTGGGCGACATCGGCGACCTGTCCACCCACGATCGCCTGCTGGCCGAAGTCCGCGCGCGCTTCGGCGCCATCGACGTCTACATGGCCAACGCCGGCATGAACAACATCGAGCCCTCGCTGTCCGTGAGCGCCGACAGCTACGACACCCAGTTCGCCACCAACACGCGGGCCGTGTTCTTCGGCGTGACCAAGGCTTTGCCCCTGATGCGGGACGGCGCCTCCATCATCCTCACCGGTTCCATCGCCAGCGCCAAGGTGCTGGAAAACCACGCGGTCTACGCCGGCTCCAAGGCGGCGATAGGCGCCTTCGCGCGCGCCTGGGCGCTGGAATTCAAGGCAAGAAGGATACGCGTCAACGTGCTGAGCCCGGGCCCCACCGACACCCCCATCCTCGAAAAACTGGGCGTGTCCGAATCGGACCGCCCCGCTTTCGAGCAGGGCATGGCCTCGGCCATCCCCCTGGGACGCCTGGCGCATTCGGACGAGCTGGCGCGCGCCGCCGTATTCCTGGCTTCGGACGACAGCAGTTTCGTCACCGGAGTGGACCTGCGCGTCGATGGCGGGATCGCGCTGACGTAAGGCCGGGCCTACCGTTCGGAAACGCTCGCGCAGCAGCTGGCAGCCGCTTCCCGTGCTGCCAGGCATCCGCTCGCATTCCGTCCTAAAATGGCGGTTTTGCCGAAAGAACCGTCATGGCCATAGCCATGAAGGGCTTTCATCCTTTACAAATAAGTGTGGTGAAGATGAACAAGCCTTTCATTTCGCTGTGCCCAGAAATCACCCGGGCGCACGCGCTGACTCTGATGGATTGGTTGGAAGACGAGCGCGTCACCTGCTATCTGAGTGATTCGCGCCATGTCTCCCGCTTCATCGAGCAAGCCATCGATCGGACCCAGCTGCCGATCTTGACCCATCTATTCAACCAGGGCGGCCGATTCTTCATGGCCTATGACCGGGACGACGTCCCGGTGGGCTTCGTCCGCCTCGTCAAGACCGGCCCGGACTGCGAGATCGTCCTGGTCATCGGAGACTGCGACAACTGGGGCCGAAACCTTGGCGCCAGCACGATCCGCGAAGGCATGAAGCTGGCCTTCCTCGACATGCGGTCCGAGAAGCTCATCGCCAAGATCCATCCGGATAATGCGCGCTCGCTGAAGGCCTTTCTGCGCATCGGCTTTCTGCCTGAAGGCGAAACGCCGACATTGAAGTCACTTTCCATGACTGCAGGGCGCTATCTGCGGCTTCTGCGCGAAGGCGCCGTCGGCGACTCCACCGATATCTACATTACCGAGATCGACAAGGCCCGGCTCAAGAGCCTGATCGAGCTCGAACAAGGCCCCGCTATCGTCGAACTCGAGCACGAGCTCGAGCGGGCCATTGTCGTCAAGCCGCAGCAGGTGGCGCGCAATGTCGTCACGATGAACTCCAGGGCCTTGCTGCAACTGGACGATGAAGAAATGGAAGTGGCCCTGGTCTACCCTGAAGACGCGGATAGCAGCGCGGGGAAGTTTTCCGTGTGCTCCGACGTCGGGGCCGCCATCCTGGGCTATCAGGAGGGAGACGCCATCGACTGGCGGATTTCGGACCGGACCCGCCGGATCGGGATCAGGAAGGTGCTTTACCAGCCGGAAGCCGCAGGGGATTTCCACCTCTGATGGTGTGCGCGCGGCGGCATGCCCAGCGGAGGCAAACGAGCAGGCCGGCCCTACGCCGCAATGGCCTGGGCCAGCATCTGGATGGACAGCGGCGCGCAGCCCTCGGCATCGTTGCTGATCGTCACGTAGGCCGGCTGGCCCGCGCCCGTGATTCCGCGGATCGTGCGCGCCAGCACCGTTCGGGTAGGGAGATCCTCGCTGAGAATGGCATTGAACGGATCGTGCTTTTTCTGCGCGTCGGCATAGCCATACGCGCCGAAAATCCGGTTCAGGTTCCACCGGCAGACCAGCGGCCCCGGCCATAGTGCGCGCAGTATCGGCAGTTGCGCGTCGATGGGCGGCATCTTGCCATGCAGGCCCAGGCAGAAAGTGGCCCCTTGCGCCTTGAGCGTATCGACCAGCGGCCGAACCAGCAGTTCAGGGTCCCGCACTTCCACCGCGACGATCACCGCGCCATGCCCGGACAACGCCTCCCGGACCGCCGCCAGCATGCGGCCCAGCTTCTCGAACAGCGCCGCAGGGCGGCTCAGCCACCCCCAAGGCAGCGGACTCAGCTGGAACACCAGGACGCCGAGCTTGGCGCCCAGGCCTTCGAGCGTCGGCCGCACGAATTCCTCGACGACCAGCGATGGATCGAGAAAAGCCGGGTTGGCCGCGCGCGCCCTGCCCTCTTCGCCACGCGCCTGAGCGTCGGTAATGCTGGCGGGACACTTGACGACGAAACGGAAGTCGTCGTCGACCTGCCCCGCGTAAGCGGCGTACTGGCTTGCCGTCAACGGGCGCCAGAACGTGCGGTCCACGCAGACCGTGCGCAACAGCGGATGCTGATGGTAGGCGCCAAGACCATGCTTGGACAGCGTGCTCGAATCGTATTCTCCATCCCAGACCACCCCTTCCCAGCCTGGGTATGACCAGGTAGAGACGCCAAAGCGCAGCTGCGCCGGAAGCTGCTGCGCGAGCGCGCGCCACTCCTGCGCCGCGGGCGCGGGAAGCACCTTGGCCATGCTCCGCAGGATGGAAAAGTCCGGCTGGGCTTCAGAGGCAGCCTGATTCGAGGAGTGGGAAGGAGGCGGGAGCAGCGCATCTCCGAAAAGATCGTCTTGCATACTTGTCATATGGCACGGGGCAGGCTAAAGGGTACCTGAATAGCGCCGGATAGGCAGGCCATCTGCGGCCCCCTGGCGCCCAAGCCGAACGCCGTGATGGCCGGGGGATCTTTGCGCGACGGGCCTTTCATGACACTCGATAATCACGAGGCCGGTCCGCCGGAGGTGGCGCGGCGCTCGGCGTTGCCCGGCGCGCCATCCCTCTCAACGACGCCCGTCGCGCTTCCCGCTCTCTTGGCCGCGCGCCTGCGCCGATGCGTCTCGTTCTTGATCTCCTGCCGCGGCCGGTAGCGCTCGAGCGCCTCCTGCCTTGAAGCCGCGTCATAGAGAGTGCCCGCCTTCCTATAGCCAAGACGTTCCAGTCGGCTCTTCTGTTGTGGTCAAGTTTTAGTGGACAACCTGACAGGTAGTTTTTGGCGCTCGTGATCCGCTTGGGTCTCTTGGACAGCGTCGATGTTAGTGACCGGGCCGTCATGAGCCTCCGACTTGCTGTCGGGGGCTGTATTTACGGGCAAATTCGCCCGTGTCCGCCATGGCTGGCCAGCGTGATGCGGTTCCCGCTGACCCGCAGCGTGATCCTGACCGAGAAACGTGCACGCCTGTTTCGGAAGAGGTTGGACGTGCGAGGCGGGATCGCACGCGGCGTATCCAAAGCCAGGTTCCGATAGGTGACGGGAAGGCTTTCGGAACTTTCTTAAGCTGCTCACGGGGCATCTCGTCTAGACTGGGCGGCTTTGTTCCACGGGCATCGCACCCATGATCCGTCTATCCGCCTCCAACCGCCTACGGCGACGCGCCCTTCTACTGATGCTGTTGACCGCGATCTGCGCCGAGCTGCATGCCGGCGGCCGAGTCACCGTCGTGGAAGCTGCGGACCTCCACCTGCACGCCTATCTCCAAGCAGAGACGCAACAAGTGGAGCGGCTCTCGGCATATCTTCGAACCGAGACGCCTTCGCCCTGCCCCGAGAGATGCGATATCCCTTCGCTGCCCGAGACGGCTATCCAACATCGCCTGCACAACGAACTGACCGAACGCGGAGTGGCGCAGACGCCGGCGCTGAACGCCCGCATCGGCGTGATCGCACAAGCGATGACGAAGGCGGTGCGCCGGTCGCGCTGCCAAGCGCGGTCAGCCAGCCCATTCTTCAGCATCGAACCACTGGAAGACGCTGACGAAGCCATCGTCCGCCTGCGTTGCGATCTTCCCGACGCCGCCGTTGCGCTGCGCCATGCGGCCACCTTGCGGGAACAGGGTGAGCGCGTATCGGTGGACACGCTGATGCACGCGCACCAGGCGGCGGCGGAAGCCCTGCGGCAGGCGCCGCTGCGCACCGCCGAGGTGGAGATGCTGATGTACCGCGACACCGGCGGCGTCTGGCGGCTGATGCAGCCGGCCAATTGGATGGCATATTTCCTGAGCCTGCTGGAACGTGCCGATGCGCCGGCCACCGCGGTACCGGCAGCCAATCTGTATCTCCGGGCATATCTGGGCTTCGCCGCCGCAGATCGGCAACGGCAGGAGGATTATCTGCAATCCGCGCGGGACCCCATGTGGGACGGCCCGGACGCCACGCTGGCGGATCTGCTGACCTCGCTCGGCCAGGACAGCACATGGGGCGAGGAGACATCCATCGCCCGGCTGACATCGACCTTCGTGATCAACCATAGCGAAGACAACCGACTCATCCGCCTGTTCGACGGAATATCCGGGCAGCGCATCCGCGCGCTCTCCCAGCAGATGGTCGCCGTCATGAAGGCGGCACAATGCACGGCCACGCAGGTGGACGCGCTTCCGCTGGACCACAGTCGTAACGTGCGCGTGTCCGTCCGCTGCCAGCTTCCGGACATTTCCGCGGTCAACGCCACGATCCAGCAACGTGTCGACGCCGGAGTCCCGGTCACCGAGGAGGACGTGAACGCCTTGATCGCTGCGCTTGCGTCGCCCATCCGGCATGCCCGCACCAGCTCACTGGAATTGGCCCTCATCGGCGCGCGCGGAGATACGTGGTATGTGCCGCCGAGCAAGGTTTCCGACATGGGACTGACGATGCTGTTTTCTGGAGGCCAGGACGCGCCATGACTGCCCGCAAGCGATTTTTCGTTCCCGTGAGCGCACATGCCGTCCCGCGTTCGCGCATCTTCGCACGCACACTTTTCTCAGGAGCGCTATTGGTCTCCGTTTTCCTGGCAACGAGCGCGCACTGCACCTCATCGACGTCGGAGAAGGACCCGGCGGAAGTTACCCGCCTCTACCTTGCGACTTACCTCAACGGAGATGTCGACAGCGCACGCGCACTGCACGCCTACCTGCACGGTGGCACGGCGGGATTCGAGTCGTCGGATGAGTACCGCACGGTCAAGGCCAAGCAGGACATGCTCTCGCAATTGCGGGAGCTGCCTCTGAGCGACCTCTTACAGATGAGCGGGACGACGTTTCCGGAGGGCCATGACGGCGAACAATTCGAGCCCAGCCTGCGCCGTGCCTATGAACAAGCCGCGCAACTGTTGTTCGGAGCTTCTTGCGACATTCTCGGGCACCGCATCGATCACATGCCGGGAAAGCCTCCGGTGGCATCCGTGCCCTTTGATTGCGTCTTTCTGCAGCCCCCCTCACTGCCGGATACAACGATAGCCACCGCGCGGGAGCTCACCGCCATCCTGGACCAGTACGCAGCATCAATGACACGCAAGGCTAACCGGCGTGAATGGTATTTCAGCTTAGTGCTCCGGCAATCGGCTGACGGGCGCTGGCGCTCGGACGACGATGCAACCGACGCTCTGCTGATGCGCTTGGCACTGTCTTCCACGGAGACCTACGATAAGACGCCCAACGATCTGCGCGGTCCGCAGGCGTCTGATTCCAGGTCGCCTTGATACCGGATACCCGGAGCGGTTCAAGGGGCAGGCCCACCGTCCCCTCATGTACCAGATCCTCAAGTCGTAGCCTGTGGAAATAATCGCGTTCCTTAGTGTTGCGATCCAGCGGATGTCCATGCGTGTGTCTTTCTCCCGAGGGGGGGCTGACCGGTATCCGCGTCTAAATGGGTACCGAATCGAGTGCACCTAATTAGCTGCTAGCTGAATAGTCACGATAAATTTCCCTAGGCCCTTACTTGCCTCTATCAGCTTCCCCGAAGCATCCGCAACGGCCTTCGTAGCTTTCGCAACGTCTCGTGTGGTTTCAGGGCCCGGACTCATGTCGGTCCTTGGTGGCTTAGGTTGCTCGGCAGGTGTGCATCGCTGGCCGCACTCGTTCAGTGCCATCACTTTGCTGATACCTGAGGTCGCCCGCTGATCGGTTGGGAAGCTGACGGAGCCCCCCTGCGAGGGAAATTCCGGCGCGTGCAAGACGTGCTACCCCTGCGGAAAATCGCAGCGAAATTTGGCTTCGGGCGTCCGGAACACTTGGGGCCAATTCTGGGACACTGCGCCCTAGAATCGGCCACCAACCGTCTGCATGCCCCTCGGACGGACACGCGGAAACGACTTGATATTCTGGTGGAAAGTGGAGCGGGTGATGGGAATCGAACCCACGCTTGAGGCTTGGGAAGCCGCCGTTCTACCATTGAACTACACCCGCTCGGGTGTCGTGCCCCGGCGCGAAGCCGAAGCAGAGGCGGCGATTATAGCGCGGGTTTTTCCTTGCCGGGCAGGCGGCGCGGCCGCCGACTCAATGCGTCCCTAATTTAGTGCGTTTGGGCGACACCGGCCCGCCGGGCCTGCCACTACAATTCGGGCTATGAATACGAACACCCCCGAAAATCCTCCCGCGACGCCCGCGCCCGCAGCGGCCCCGGCTTCGGCGCAGCGCCCCGAAACGCCCGAGGGCCGCGGCGCGCCCGCCGCCGTTTCCCCCCAGACGCAGGCCGCCCTGGCGAGCGCCGCGCACGCGCCCAACAGCCCGGGCGCCACGCATATCCGCAGCTTCGTGCATCGCCGCGGCCACATCACGCAGGGCCAGTTGGCGGCGCTGGAGCGCCTGATGGGCCAGTGGTCCATCCCCTACGCTCCCCGCCGGCTGGATCCCGCCGCGGCCTTCGGCCGGCAGGCGCCGACCGTGCTGGAAATCGGTTTCGGCATGGGCGAAACCACCGAGAAGATCGCGCTCGCCCGTCCCGGCGACAATTTCCTGGGCGTGGAAGTGTTCAACGCCGGCGTGGGTTCGTTGCTGCGCCGCATTGAAGACTCCAACATCCAGAACCTGCGCATCATCCAGCACGATGCCGTCGAGGTGGTGCGCGACATGATCGCGCCCGACTCGCTGGCGGGCGTGCACGTCTATTTCCCGGATCCCTGGCCGAAGAAGCGGCACCACAAGCGCCGCCTGCTGCAACCCGCGTTCGTGTCGCTGCTGGCCAGCCGCATCGCGCCGGGCGGCTACATCCATTGCGCGACGGACTGGGAAGACTACGCGGTGCAGATGCTGGAAGTGCTGAGCAACGAACCGCTGCTTGCGAACACCGAGGACGGCTACGCGCCGCGCCCCGACTACCGCCCCCTGACCAAATTCGAGACGCGCGGCCTGCGGCTGGGCCACGGCGTCTGGGACCTGATCTTCAAGCGAGTCGCCTAATGCTCTACCCTCCCATCGAACCCTACCGCCAAGGCACGCTGGATACCGGCGACGGCCACCAGATCTATTGGGAACTCTGCGGGAACCCGCAGGGCAAGCCGGCCGTATTCCTGCACGGCGGCCCGGGCAGCGGCTGCTCGCCCGTGCACCGCCAGCTGTTCGATCCGCAGCGCTACAACGTGCTGCTTTTCGATCAGCGCGGTTGCGGCCGCTCGCAACCCCATGCCAGCCTGGAGAACAACACGACCTGGCATCTCGTGTCGGACATCGAGCGCCTGCGCACCGAAGTGATGGGCGCGGAAAAGTGGCTGGTGTTCGGCGGGTCGTGGGGGTCGACGCTGGCGCTGGCCTACGCGGAAACGCACGTGTCCCACGTGAGCGAGCTGGTGCTGCGCGGAATTTTCGGCCTGCGCCGCGCCGAGATCCAATGGTTCTACCAGGAAGGCGCGTCGTGGCTGTTCCCCGACCGCTGGGAAGAATACCTGGCGCCCATTCCGGAAAGCGAACGCGGCGACCTGGTGGCGGCATACCACAAGCGTTTGACGGGCGACGATCCGGCCGAGCAGCTGCGCGCCGCCAAGGCCTGGAGCAAGTGGGAAGACAGCACCATCACGCTGCTGCCCAGCCCGCGCCATCAGCAAAGCCACGCCGCCGACCGCGCGGCGCTGGCCTTTGCCCGCATCGAAAACCACTATTTCGTGAATGGCGGCTTCATGGAGGAAGGCCAGTTGATCCGCGACGCCCACAAGCTGCGCGGCATTCCCGGCACCATCGTCCAGGGCCGCTACGACGTATGCACGCCCGCGCGCACGGCGTGGGACCTGCACCGCGCCTGGCCCGAAGCGGACTTCCACCTGGTCCCGGACGCGGGCCATGCCTTTGATGAACCCGGCACGTTGGCGCGGCTGATCGGCGCCACCGACGCCTACGCGCGATAACTGGCAAGGAGACCTGCATGCACATCACCCTGAACGGAGACGCACGGGAGTTTCCCCTGGACACGACCGTGAACGAACTCCTCGAGACCCTGGGCTATGCCGGCAAGCGCGTGGCCGTGGAGCGCAACGGCGAGATCGTTCCCAAGAGCCAGCACGCGCAGACCTCGCTGGCCGATGGCGACCAGATCGAGATCGTGGTGGCGGTGGGCGGGGGCTGAAGGCCGCGCCTCACGCGCTTGACCGAGCGCCGACGCATCGCAGACGAGGGCCGCTGACATAGCGGCCCTCGTCGTATGTAGACCGCTGTCCGATGCGGTTTAGGTCCGGGGATGCGCATTCCCGGCAAAGTGGCCAGCATTCTTGCGTAGTCTGCCAACAGGCTAGCAACCTGTTACACGTTAACCCCTCGTCGCATGGGGAATCTGCGAGTCATAATCGTTCCTGCTGGTTTCGCACTATTGTCTTGCTGTTGTTCTAGCGTTGCACATCGCCCCACAGGGCAGAGGAGGCATCATGGACACCGCAGTCATTGTCAACCTGATCATCCAGCTTGTCGCCGGCGCCGCCGGCGGCAACGGGCTGGGGAAAATGCTTCAGCAGTTCAATCTGGGGCCATTGGGCAACACCATCGCGGGCGCCATCGGCGGCCTGGCTGGCGGTTCCTGGCTGGCCCCCATGATCACCGCGGGAGCCGGGGCGGTTGCAGCGGGCAATACGGGGCTGGATCTTTCAGCGATAGCCGGTAGCGTGGTCGGCGGCGGCGTCGGTGGCGCCGTGCTTACCTTGATCGCCGGCATCGTGCGCAAGATGTTCGTGGGCCACAAGCCCTGATCGCACTTTGTTTTCTCACCGCAACATAGATAAAGGAAACACTATGGGTCTGCTCAATTTCATTAAGGACGTCGGGGAAAAGCTCTTCGGTGCCAGCGAGGCCAAGGCCGCGACGGCAGACGAATTGAAGAAAGAGCTGGATAAGCACGGCCTGAATGCCGATGGCCTGCAGATCTCGGTCGACGGCGACAAGGTCACGGTGGCGGGCGAGGCCCTCAGCACGGAAGCGGCCGAGAAGATCGCTCTTGCCCTGGGCAATACCGTGGGCGTCGCCCAGGTGGACAACCAACTGAAAGTGAAGCAGGCCGCGCCCGAAGCCAAGATGTACACGGTGCAGAAGGGCGACAACCTGTGGAAGATCGCGGAAGCGCAGTACGGCAAGGGCCAGGGCGCGAAAAATACGCTGATCTTCGAAGCCAACAAGCCGATGCTGACCAGCCCCGACAAGATCTATCCGGGCCAGGTCCTGCGCATTCCGCCGTTGGCCTGACGTCCGACACGAACAAGCCGGAAGGCACCCATGCGCTTTCCGGCTTGCATCGCGGCAGCGCCCCCTGCTTGCCGCGATCACTTGGCCAGATGCAATGTCTGGCCATTTTTTTCGCCGCCGTATCCCCAATGAAAAATGCCCCCGGAGGGGCATTGCGGACCGACGCAAGAAGGCCTTTTCCCGCCGGGCCGTCTCAGGGAGAGAAAGCGCCCCCTAGGGAAACCGCAAGCGAGCGGGGCGTGGGGCCCTTTTTCCGCCGGGCCGCCCCCAAGGAAAAAGCGCCCCCTCGGGGGGCAGCAAGCGAGCGTAGCGAGTGCGGCGTGGGGGCCTCACTTCATCCCGAAGCGGCCCAGGCCCTTCATGCCGCCCATGGCGCGCATCATCTTGGCCATGCCGCCCTTCTTCATCTGCTTCATCATGCCCTGCATCTGGTCGAATTGCGCCAGCAGGCGGTTGACCTCTTGCACGGGCACGCCGGAGCCCGCGGCGATGCGGCGCTTGCGCGATGCCTTGATGAGTTCGGGCTTGGCGCGTTCGGCCGCCGTCATGGAGTTCAGGATGCCTTCGGTGCGGCGCAGCTGCTTTTCAGCCTGGCCGCCCTGCAGCTGGCCGGCGGCCTGCTGAAACTGGGCAGGCAGCTTTTCCAGCAGGGAGCCCATGTCGCCCAGCTTCTTCACCTGGCCGAGCTGGTCGCGGAAATCGTTCAGGTCGAACTTGTTGCCCGACTTGATCTTCGCGGCCAGCTTCTGGGCTTCGGCGATGTCGATGTTCTTCTGCGCCTGCTCGACGAGCGAGACGATGTCGCCCATGCCCAGCACGCGCTGCGCCATGCGCTCGGGGTGGAAAGGCTCCAGGCCGTCCAGCTTTTCCGACACGCCGACGAACTTCAGGGGCTTGCCGGTGACGTGGCGGACCGAAAGCGCGGCGCCGCCGCGGGCGTCGCCATCGAGCTTGGTCAGGACCACGCCGGTCAGCGGCAGGGCGTCCGCGAAGGCGCGCGCGGTGTTGACCGCGTCCTGGCCCTGCATGGCGTCCACGACGAACAGCGTTTCCACCGGCTTGACCAGGTCATGGAGCGCGCGGATTTCGCGCATCATGGCCTCGTCGATGCCCAGGCGGCCGGCCGTGTCCAGGATCAGCACGTCGTAATGGTGGCGGCGCGCGTGGTCCACCGCGTTGCGGGCGATGTCCTCGGGCTTCTGGCTGGGGTCGGACGGCAGGAAATCCACGCCGACCTGCGCCGCCACGCTCTTCAGCTGGTCGATGGCGGCCGGGCGGTATACGTCGGCGGACACCACCAGCACCTTCTTCTTGCCGGTCTTGCGACCGTGCTGGGTATGCTGGCCTTCGGTGAGCCAGCGCGCCAGCTTGCCGGTGGTGGTGGTCTTGCCGGCGCCCTGCAGGCCGGCCATGAGGATCACGGCAGGCGGCTGCACGGCCAGCGAGAGCTCGCCGGAGTCGGCGCCCAGGTCGCCGCCCATGAGGGCGGTCAGTTCCTTGTGGACGACGCCCACCAGGGCCTGGCCCGGGCTGAGGCTGCCGGCGACTTCTTCGCCCAGCGCCTTTTCCTTCACCCGCGCGACGAATTCGCGCACGACGGGCAGCGCCACGTCGGCTTCCAGCAGCGCCATGCGCACTTCGCGCAGCATCTCCTGGGTGTTGGCCTCTGTCAGGCGGGCTTCCCCTCGCAGCGTCTTGACGACGCGCGACAGGCGTTGAGTTAGGTTATCGAGCATGAGAGGCGTTTCCGCTTAAACTAGTTGATTGAACGGTGGCCGCAGGCGCGGATTTCGCGCTTTCGGGTGGCACGCACCCCCAGGCCCCATCCAGACAACGGTTTCTATGTCACTAGGCATTGTATTTCACACGGCGGCTGCCTTGGCGTACGCAGTGCTCGGGGGGTCGCTTTGGATCCGCCTGGCCGGCGCCGGCGGCGTGGAACAGACGGGCAGGGTCGCCCGGATGTGCCTGCTGGGAGCCCTGGTCCTCCAAGGAATCGGGCTGCAACAAGCGATGCTGGGCGCCCAGCACCTGTTCATCGGGTGGGCGCTGGCCCTGTCCGCCGCCATCTGGCTGGGCATGGTGGTGTTCTGGCTGGAGAGCCTGGTGGTGCGCATAGACGGCCTGCAATTGCTGCTGCTGCCCGCAGCCACCCTCGCCAGCGGGCTGGCCGCCCTCTTTCCCCAGGGGCAGTACGTGCCCCACGCCAACGACGCCTGGCTGCGCGTGCACCTGCTGATCGCGCTGGCGGCCTATGGCCTGATCACCATTGCCGCCCTGCACGCGATGCTGATGGCGCTCCTGGACCGCCACCTGCACCGCCCGCTGGACGCGCCGGCCGAGCGCAGCATCGTGGGCCGCGTCCTGGATTCCCAGCCGCCGCTGCTGGTGCAGGAACAGCTGCTGTTCCGCATTATCTGGATCGGCTTCGTCGTGCTGACCCTGGCCGTGGCCACGGGGTCGGTGGCGTCCATGAAGCTGACGGGCAAGATCCTGCCATTCGACCACAAGACCGTCTTCACGCTGCTGTCCTGGCTGACGTTCGGCGTGCTCCTGGCGGGCCGCCACGTCTGGGGCTGGCGCGGCCGCGTCGCCCTGCGCTGGACGCTGACGGGCTTTGGTTTCCTGATTCTGGCCTACACCGGCAGCCGGTTCGTGCTGGAAATGATTCTGCACCGAGGTTGACGTGGGCAAGTTGCTGTTCTGGATTTTTCTGGTCATCGTGGTGCTGTTCGCCGCGCGCATCGCCGGCCGCATGGCGGCGGCCAAGCAGGCCGGCGCGCAAGGCGGGCGCGCCGCCCGCGGCCAGGCGCCGCAGCCCCGGCAGGTGGAATCCATGGTGCGTTGCGCCCACTGCGGCATCCATCTGCCGCGCTCCGAAGCCCTGCTGCAGGGTGGCCAGACCTGGTGCAATGCGGAACACGCGCGGCTGGGGCCCCGCAAGCACTGAGCCTGGCGCCGCATAGAAGCCTGCCTTTTCACACGGCATAATGCATGTTGAATTCCATACACATGCTCCCTTCCCATGGCCTTGCTACTGGATCGTCATGGCTGGCTGGCGCCGGCCCCGGGTGTTTCGCTCCTGCCCTCCCCCAATCGCGACGAGCGGCCCGCGGGCGCGCAGGTCTCGCTGCTCGTGCTGCACAACATCAGCCTGCCGCCCGGGCAATTCGGCGGCCCTGAAGTCGCCGGCCTGTTCCTGAACAAGCTGGACTACGGCTCGCATCCCTGGCTGGAACGCCTGCGCGGGCTGCGGGTGTCGGCGCATTTCTTCATCCGGCGCGACGGCGGCATCGTCCAGTTCGTGTCCACCGACAAGCGCGCCTGGCACGCGGGCGTATCGCGCTATGCGGGCCGCGAACGCTGCAACGACTTTTCCATCGGCATCGAGCTCGAAGGCACCGATACCCTGCCCTACGCCGACGCGCAGTACCTGGCGCTGCGCAAACTGACGCCCGCGCTGCGCGCGCGCTACCCCCTGGCCGCGGCCTGGGGCCACGAACACATCGCCCCGGGGCGCAAGACGGACCCCGGGCCCGCTTTCAACTGGACGCGCTTCTCGCGCGATTGCGGTTTTGCGCGGCGGCAATTGCCGCCCGCCTGATACCAAAAGGACTGGTTATGTTGAAGATCTGGGGACGCCTGACTTCCGTCAACGTTCAGAAAGTCATGCTGGCCGTGCGCGAACTCGCGCTGCCGCACTCCTTCACGCAGGCCGGCGGGCCGTTCGGCGTGGTCGACACGCCCGAATTCGCCAGGCTCAACCCCAATCGCACCGTGCCCGTCATCGACGACGGCGGCTTCGTGCTGTGGGAATCCAACGCCATCGTGCGCTACCTGGCCTCGCGCTACGGCGTGGGCACGCTGTGGCCCGAGGACGCCTGCCTGCGCGCGGATGCCGATCGCTGGATGGACTGGCAGGCCACGGAATGGCAGGGCGTGATGGGCCCGGCCTTTCTGGGCCTGATCCGCACGCCCGAAGGAAAGCGCGACAAGGCCGCCATCGAAAATTCGGTGAAGCGCTCGAATGCCCGCGCCCTGATCCTGGACCAGGCCCTGCAAGGCCGCGAATTCATCGCCGGCCGCCACCTGACCATGGGCGACATCGCCCTGGTCTGCTCGGCGCACCGCTGGCTGGCGCTGCCGATCGAACGCCCGGACACGCCCGCGCTGTCCGCCTGGTACCGCCGCGTCATGATGCGCCCCGCGCCGCAGGGCGTGCTGACGTTGCCGCTGGAGTAAGGCCTCCTGGCGCGCGGAATCAGGCGCGCGCCACCTTCCACCCCAGTTCCGCGGAGATCCCCGCCGCCGCGTCCTGAACGACGGCGACCATTTCGCGCATGCGTTCCAGCGACATGTACGGCACCGTGCTGGACACGCTGATCGCCGCCACGATGCCGCTGGATGCGTCGCGCACCGGCGCGGCCACGCAGCGGATCGACGGCTCGTTGTCTTCGAGGTCGAAGGCGTATCCATTCGCCGCGTACTCGCGCATCCGCTCGCGGAAGGCTTCCCAGGTCTGGCGGCCGCCAGGCGCGCGCGACGATACCGGCGCGCCGATGCGGTGCAGCGCCTTCCATTGCGGCTCTTCGGCATCCAGCAATAGCGCCTTGCCCACGCCGGTGGCGGCCAGCGGCATGCGGTGGCCCACGCGCGAGCGCATTTCCAAGCCCTTCTTGCCGGGGATCTTCTCCAGGTACAGCACCTCGTCGTTGTCGCGCACCGCCAGGTGGATGGTGTCGCCCGTCAGTTCCGCGAGGCCGTCCAGGTAGGGGCGCGCCAGCGTCGCCATCGGAAAGGCCTCGCGCGCCTGGAACCCCAGTTCGATCAGCTTGGGCCCCAGCACATAGCCCACGCCCGGCAAGGAACGCAGATAGCGCTCCTGCACCAGGCAACTGGCCAGCCGGTGCGTGGTGCTGCGCGCCACGCCGATGCGGGCGCAGATCTCCTTCAGGTCGCGCGCGCCTTCCGATACGGCCTGCACAACGGCCAGGCCGCGCATCAGCGTCTGCGTTCCGGCAGGCGCGGCGGCATCGGGGTCCAGGGTGGGGGCGGGATCGGAGGCAAGCGTGGTGGTCATGAAAGTCAGGGCTGCGCGGCAAGCAAGGGACGAAGCATACCCGGCGCGGCCGGGCGGCCATGCGGGAAAAAAGACGCCATTTCCGGGCGATACCCGGACTGGCGGAGAGGAGCGTACCGCAGCGCCCTTCATTTTTGTTCCCTGTATGTGGGATTTAATTCTATATTTTGAGATTTTTCAAGCGCTGATCTAGAATTTTTCCCATCGCCCGCCCGCGCCAGCCCAGCGCGGGCGGGCCTCAGACAACAAGGTCCGCAGAACCCTGCCGCAGCGGCAGACGGATCCGCGGCCAGAGCCGAGACAGATCTCTGATGACTACCGGATCGCCCGCCCGCGCGGCGCTCATCGCGCTGGACTGGGGCACCTCATCGTTGCGCGCCTACCGCCTGGACCACGCCGGCCGCACCCTCGACACACGCCACCTGCCCTGGGGCATCATGCGCCTGCCGCAGCCGCTGCAGGACGGCGCGGCCACCACCGCGCTGTCGGGCTTCGAGCTGGCCTTCGAGCAGGCTTGCGGCGACTGGCTGCGGTCCGAGCCGTCGCTGCCGGTGATCGCCTGCGGCATGGTGGGCAGCGCCCAGGGCTGGAAGGAAGCCGCCTACCTGGACGTGCCCGTCGACCTGGCGCGCATCGGCACGCTGCTGACCGTGGTGGAACGCAATGGCTCCACTCCCGTGCACATCGTGCCCGGCCTGATCCAGCGCCATGGCCTGCCCAACGTGATGCGGGGCGAGGAAACCCAGGTTTTCGGCGTGCTGTTCGACCAGGCGGAAGCAGGCGCGGACAGCGTGCTGATCGGCCTGCCGGGCACGCATTCCAAATGGGTGAACGCCCGCCGCGGCCGCGTCACGCATTTCGACACGTTCATGACGGGCGAGGTCTACGCCGCCTTGCGCGGCCACACCATTCTGGGCCGCACCATGGCGGACGCCGCCAGCGCCGACATGGCCGCCTTCGAACGCGGCCTGAAAGTGGCCGGCGCCCCCGCGGGCCGCGCGGGGGTCCTGTCCACCATCTTCAGCACCCGGGCGCTGGGGCTGACCGGCGAACTTGCGCCCGAATCGCAGGCCGACTACCTGTCGGGCCTGCTCATCGGCCACGAAGTCGCCGCGCTGGCCGACATGCTGCGTCAGCAAGGCGAGCTGCCTCGCATCGTGCTTTGCGGCGAACCCGCGCTGTGCCAGCGCTACATACAGGCCATGCGGCATTACGGCCTGGGCACGCCCGGACAGGCCCAGGACGCCACCGAACGCGGCCTGTGGCACCTGGCCGTCAGCGCCGGGCTGGTCGCCTCCCCTTCAACGGCCAACGCCTAGGAACCGAACATGAACCACCCTGGTCTGCAAACCGCCATGGCCCACTGCGGCCTGATCGCCATCCTGCGCGGCATTACGCCCGCCGAAGCCGAGCCCGTCGGCCAGGCGCTGTACGCCGCGGGCTTCCGCCTGATCGAAGTGCCGCTGAATTCGCCCGACCCGCTGGACAGCATCCGCGCCATGCGCGCCGCCCTGCCCGCCGATTGCCTGATTGGCGCCGGCACCGTGCTGAACCCCGACGACTGCGCGCGCATCCGGCAGGCGGGCGGAGAACTCATCGTCATGCCGCATAGCGACGCCGCCGTGATCCGCGCCGCCAAGCAGCTGGGCATGGCGTCCTGCCCCGGCGTGGCCACGCCCACCGAGGCCTACGCCGCGCTGGCGGCCGGCGCCGACGTGCTGAAGATGTTCCCGGCCGAACAACTGGGCCCCGCCGTGCTGAAGGCGTGGCGCGCCGTGATGCGCCCGCCCATCGCGCTGGTGCCCGTGGGCGGCATCACGCCCGACAACCTTTCTTCTTACGCCCAGGCGGGCGCCAGCGGCTTCGGCCTGGGCTCCGCCTTGTACAAACCCGGCCTGTCGGCCAACGAAGTCGGCCAGAACGCGCGCGCTTTCATCGCCGCCTGGCAACGCGCCCATTCCGCCCAGGAGACCCAAGCATGAAGATCACCAAGCTCACCACCTACATCGTGCCGCCCCGGTGGTGCTTCCTGAAGATCGAAACGGACGCCGGCATCGTCGGCTGGGGCGAGCCCGTCGTCGAAGGACGCGCGCACGCCGTGGCCGCCGCCGTCGAAGAACTGTCCGACTACCTGGTCGGCAAGGATCCGCGCAACATCGAAGACCACTGGACGGTGCTGTACCGCGGCGGCTTCTATCGCGGCGGCGCCATCCACATGAGCGCGCTGGCCGGCATCGACCAGGCGCTGTGGGACATCAAGGGCAAGCACCTGGGCGTGCCCGTATCGCAGCTGCTGGGCGGCAACGTGCGCGACCGGATCCGCGTGTATTCGTGGATCGGCGGCGACCGCCCCGCCGACACCGCCGCGGCCGCCAAGGGCGCGGTCGAGCGCGGCTTCACCGCCGTGAAGATGAACGGCACCGAAGAACTGCAGTACATCGATTCGTTCGACAAGGTCGAGAAGTGCCTGGAGAACGTGGCCGCGGTGCGCGAGGCCGTCGGGCCCAACGTGGGCATCGGCGTGGATTTCCACGGCCGGGTGCACAAGCCCATGGCCAAGGTGCTGATGAAGGAGTTGGACCCGTTCAAGCTCATGTTCATCGAAGAACCCGTGCTGAGCGAGCACTACGAGGCCCTGAAGGAACTGGCGCCCCTGACCTCCACGCCGATCGCGCTGGGCGAACGCCTGTTCTCGCGCTGGGACTTCAAGCGCGTGCTGTCCGAGGGCTATGTGGACATCATCCAGCCCGATCCGTCGCACGCCGGCGGCATCACGGAGACACGCAAGATCGCGGCCATGGCCGAGGCCTACGACGTGGCGCTGGCGCTGCATTGCCCGCTGGGTCCCATCGCGTTGGCCACCTGCCTGCAGATCGACGCCGGCTGCTACAACGCGTTCATCCAGGAACAGAGCCTGGGCATCCATTACAACGCGGCGAACGACCTGCTGGACTACGTCAGCAACCGCGAAGTCTTCGCCTATGAAGACGGCATGGTCGCGATTCCCCAGGGTCCGGGCCTGGGCATCGAGGTCAACGAGGAATACGTGAAAGAGCGCGCCGCCGTGGGCCACCGCTGGCGCAACCCCATCTGGCGCCACGCCGACGGCAGCTTCGCCGAGTGGTAGGTCGATAAAGAGAAAGAGGAGACTTCCCTTGTCCACCGCTACCCACGCCGGCTTGCAGGGCGCCCAGCGCCCCACCCGCAGCCGGTACCTCATCATGGTGATGCTGTTCATCACCGTAGTCATCAACTACCTGGACCGCAGCAACCTGTCCATCGCCGCGCCTGCCCTGAAGGACGAGTTCGGCCTGGACACCGTGCACGAAGGCCTGATCCTGTCGGCCTTCGGCTGGACCTACGCGGCCATGCAGATCCCCGGCGGCTGGCTGGTGGATCGCGTGTCCCCGCGCGTGCTGTACGCGGCCGCGCTGATCCTGTGGTCTGCGGCCACGTTCTTCATGGGCTTCGCCGGCAGCTTCGTCATCCTGTTCGTCCTGCGCCTGGCCGTGGGCGCGCTGGAAGCGCCCGCCTACCCGATCAACAACCGCGTCGTCACGACGTGGTTCCCCGAACGCGAGCGGGCCACCGCCATCGGCTTCTACACCTCGGGCCAGTTCGTCGGCCTGGCGTTCCTGACGCCCGTGCTGGCCTGGCTGCAGCATCACTACGGCTGGCACATGGTGTTCGTCAGCACGGGCCTGCTGGGCATCGTCTGGGGCGTGCTGTGGTTCATGGTCTACCGTGAACCGCGCCAGTTCAAGGGCGCGAACGCCGCCGAGATCGAACTGATCCAGCAAGGCGGCGGCGTGGTCGACCTGGACCGCCGCGCGCGGGAAAAAAAGGCCCCGTTCAGCTGGAACGACCTGGGCCTGGTAATGAGCAAGCGCAAGCTCTGGGGCGTGTACCTGGGCCAGTTCTGCCTGACGTCCACGCTGTGGTTCTTCCTGACCTGGTTCCCCACGTATCTGGTGAAGTACCGCGGCATGGACTTCATCAAGTCCGGCTTCCTGGCGTCGGTGCCGTTCCTGGCGGCCTTCATCGGCGTGCTGTGCTCGGGCGTGCTCTCCGACTTCCTGATCCGCCGCGGCGCCACCGTGGGCCTGGCGCGCAAGCTGCCCATCATCCTGGGCCTCTTGATCTCCACGTCCATGATCGGCGCCAACTTCACGGACTCCACGCCCTGGGTCATCTTCTTCCTGGCCGTGGCGTTCTTCGGCAACGGACTGGCTTCGATCACGTGGTCGCTGGTGTCGACCCTGGCGCCCGTGCGCTTGCTGGGGCTGACGGGCGGCGTGTTCAACTTCGTTGGCAACCTGTCGTCGATCTGCACGCCGATCGTGATCGGTTTCCTGGTGACGAAAGACAGCTTCGCGCCGGCGATCGTGTACGTGTCTTCGCTGGCCCTGCTGGGCGCGCTGTCGTACATCCTGCTGGTGGGCAAGGTGGAGCGGATCGAAGCCTGACGCCGCGCGCGGGGAAAAATTGGGCGCCCGCGTGGCGCCCAATTTTTCTGCGGCCGCCCTGCCAGCCTATTTGCCCGCCTTCTTGATGTTCCAGAAGACCGGCGCCGGCGACTCCAGCACGCCCGACAGCCTATTGCTGTAGGCGGCCGCCGTTTCGATCTGGCCCAGGGTGATCGCCACGCCTTCGTCCAGCATCACGTCCTGCAGCTGCTCGGCCAGCTGCTTGCGCTCGGCGTCGTTGCCGGCGACCAGGAACTTGTCGCGCAGCGCCTCCACCTGCGGCACGGTCGGCCAGCCGAACCAGGCCTTCTCGCCGTTGGCCGACACGCCGTAGTTGCGCAAGGGATCCATGATTTCGCTGACGTGCCAGGTGGTCACGAAAATGCTCCAGCCGCCCTTGGCCGGCACGTCGCGATTGGCGCGGCGCGACAGCATGGTCATGAAGTCCATGGCCTGCAGCTGAACATTGAAGCCCGCCTGCCGCAGCTGCTGCGCCATCACCACGGGAATGGCCGACGCCATGGCGATATCCGTCGCATGCAGGATCGCCACCGGCGCGCCGTCGTACTTGGCCTCCTTCAGCAGGGCCTTGGCCTTCTCGATATTGGACGGCACGATCATGTCGGCGCGCGTGTTGCTGGAATACGGCAGATTGCAGCCGAACACCGCGCCGCAGGTCTTGAAGAATTCCGGGTCGCCCACCTGCGCCTTCAGGATATCGTCTTGCCCCACCGCGTACATCGCCGCCTGGCGCACCAGCTTGTTGTCGAACGGCGCATGCAGCTGGTTGAAGCGGTACATGGGCTGGTAGCCCATCTTGTCGAGCACGCGCAGCGTCAGGTCCGGCGCGCTCTTGACCATGGGTATTAGGTCGAATGGCACGGTCTCGATGTAATCGACCTCGCCTTCCAGCAGGGCATTCACCGTGGTCATCGGGTCCGCCATGGCCACCCATTCGACGCGGTCCACGTTGACGACCTTGCCGCCCGCGGTCCAGCTGGGCGCTTCCTTGCGCGGCACGTAGTCGGCGTTCTTCTCGTACACGGTCTTCACGCCGGGCTGGAATTCCTTCTGCACGAACTTGAACGGGCCCGAACCGGTGTAATCGGTGATGGCCTGCGCCACCGGCGTCTGCGCCACGCGCTTGGGCATCATGAAGCTGGGCAGGCCGCTGGGCTTGCCCAGCGCCGACAGCACGTCCGCCGGCTGGCTCAACACGATCTTGAACGTCTTGTCGTCGATCACGTCCATCGACGACACCAGGGGCATCAACTGGCGGCCTGTCTTGTCCGACTGGGCCCAGCGCTGGATGGAGGCCACGCAATCCTCGGCCTTCACCGGCGTTCCATCGTGCCATTTCAGGCCATCGCGCAACGTGAACGTGTAGGTCTTGCCGTCCGGCGAAATCTCCCACTTGTCGGCCATCTGCGGCTGGATCTTGTTGTTCGCGTCCGTCGCCAGCAGCGTGTCGTAGATCATGTAGGCATGATTGCGCGTCTGGTGCGACGCCGTCAGCACCGGGTCCAGCACCGTCAGCTTGCTGGCCATGACCACCGTCAGCGTTTCCGCCTGGGCGGGCGCCCAGGCCATCGCGGCGGCGCAGGCCGCAGCGCCCAGGCCGCCCAGCCGGAAGCGGTCGGAGAGTCTTTCCGGAAAGAAGTAAGCCATGTCATTCCCCTTGTATTGGTATAGCGGGGCGAGCCGTTGTCCGCCCCGGATTTGCCGCGGATAACCCTGCGTTCAGACGACGTCGAACGACAGCGGAGACATCTGATCGGCGCTACGCCCCGCAACCAGATCCCTGGACGGCACCAGCGCTTCGGCGCGCCGCTGAGCCTCGTCCACCTGCTCGGCCGCCTTCCGGTAATCCAGCGAATGCACCTGGCCTTCGTGCACCACCCGCCGGCCGTCGACGTACACGGTATGCACGGCGCGGTCCGCCGCCGCATAGACCAGGCTGCGCACCGGGTCGCGCGACGGGCGCATCAGGTGATGGGTCATGTCGACCATCACGATGTCGGCCCGCGCGCCGACGGCGACGCGGCCCAGATCGTCGCGGCCCAGCGCCTTGGCGCCGCCGACGGTGGCGGCATGGAACACTTCGCCGGTCGTGACGGCGCGGGGCGTCTGCGCCATCAGGCGGGCCAGATACCCCACGTGGCGCATCTCCTCGATCATGTTGTGCGGATACGTGTCCGTGCCGATGCCCAGGTTGATGCCGGCGCGGCGATAGCGTCCGAAGTCGCGCAGCGCCATGCCTCGGCGCAGGAACACGGTGGGACAGTGCGCCACGCTGGCGCCCGTCTCGGCCAGGATGGACAGATCCGTGGCGGTGTTCCAGTGCGTGTTCGGATGGTCGTCCACGAAGATCCCATGGCCGACGATGCTGTCCTGGCCCAGCACGCCCAGGCTGTGCAGCCACTGCACCGGCGTCAGGCCGTGGCGGCGGGTGATTTCGTGGAACTCGGGCAGGGACTGCGCGGCGTGGGTCTGCCAGACCAGGCCCCGGCGCTGCGCCTCCTGGTAGCTGGCCTTGAGCAGTTCCGGCGTGCAGGTATCGATCTGCGCCGGCACCAGCATGCCGGTCAGCCGGCCGCAGGCATGCGCCTCGGCCTTGTCGATGAGCGCCAGCGCGCGCTCCATGCCGGCCTCGCCCGCCTTTTCGTTCCACTCGTATTCCACGACATGGCCGTTGCGGGTGAACCAGCGCGCCGAGCGGAACATGGGGGCAATGTAGGCGCGCAGCCCGCTTTGCACCATGATGTCGATCCACTGTTCATGGGCGACCGACATGTCCACCACGGTCGTCACGCCGGACATCAGCAGCTCGGCCGCCGCCAGCGTCAGCTGCGCCGGGGCGGCTTCCTCGTCGCCCTCCATCGTGGGCATGTACTCGTACAGATTGGAGTTGTACAGGCCGGCGGATCCGGTCTCGTCCGTGTAGCCCTTGTTGATGGGCTCGTGCACCAGGTGGCTGTGGATGTCGACCAGGCCCGGCATCACCATCATGCCGCTGCCGTTGACGATGTCCGCATCGGGCGCCGCCTGCGCCGCCGCGCCGATGTGCGTGATGCGCCCATCGGCGAAGGCCACGTCCGCGTTCTTCATGTACACGTGGCGCTGGCGCGCGTCATCCCAGGCGACCACCACATCGGCGTTCTTGATTAGCGTGCTTTTCACTGCAAGATCCTCCTGAATTGATCACTGGATTCCGTGTTGCGCGTCCTGGCGCCACGCCGGCTGCGCATTCCTGCGGGCGCTGGGCGGCGCGAGGCTGGGCAGCCCTCGCCGCAGGAACCGGCCCTGCCCGGCCGCGCCCGTGAAGCGCGCGCCATCCCAGACGACCTGCCCGCGCAGCAAGGTCATGGCCGGCCAGGCCCGCAGGGGCATGCCCGCGTAGGGGGTGTAGTCCGCCGCGTGATGCAGGTGTTCGTTTCCAAGAATGAAGTCGCGCGCTTCCCATATCACCAGGTCCGCGTCGCTGCCGATGGCCAGCGTGCCCTTTTGGGGATAGAGACCGTATGCCCGCGCCGGCTGCGTGGCCGTCAATTCCACGAATCGATTCAGGCTGATGCGGCCGCCCAGCACCCCTTCGGAATACAGCAACGGCATGCGCGTTTCGATGCCCGGAATGCCGTTCGGGATATGGCGGAACGCCACTTCCCTGCCGCCCGGCGTCTTGCCGTCGTCCCCGTTGAGGTTGAAGGGCGAGTGATCCGACGAGAACACCGTGAACAGGCCGTCCGCCAGGCCCTGCCAGATGTCTTCCTGGCTGGACTTGTCGCGCGGCGGCGGACTGCACACGCAGCGCGCGCCGAAATAGCTATCGTCCATCCCCAGGTCCGCCGCCGTCAGCAGGAGGTATTGCGGACAGGTTTCGGCATAGACGTTCAGGCCCTTGGCCCGCGCATCGCGGATCTGGGCCACGGCCTCGCCGCCGGAAATGTGCACCAGCAGGATCGGCACGTCGACGAGTTCGGCTAGCGCGATGGCGCGGTGCGCGCCCTCGCGCTCCACCAGCGTCGGGCGCGACACCGCATGAAAGCGCGGCGCCGTGCGGCCCGCGGCCTCCAGCCGCCGCGTCAGCCACGCGATGCAATCCGAATTCTCGGCATGGATCATCGCCATGCCGCCATGGCTGCGCGCCGTGTCCAGCACGTCCAGAATCTGGCCGTCCGACAGCTTCAGCGCGTCGTAGGTCATGTACAGCTTGAACGAGGTGTAGCCCGCCTCGATCAAGCGCGGCAGCTCGTCGTGAAGCACCGCCGGGGTGGGATCGGTCAGGATCAGGTGAAAACCGTAATCCACGCAGGCGTGTCCCTCGGCCCGCTGGTGGTAGTCATCGATCGCCGCCTGCAGCGTGCCGCCCTTGCGCTGCGCCGCGAACGGGATCACGGTCGTCGTGCCGCCGCAGGCCGCCGAACGCGTGCCCGTGTGGAAATCGTCGGCCAGCTTCACGGGCGGCGCCATCGGCTGATCCAGATGGCAATGGGCATCGACACCGCCGGGCGTCACAACCCGCCCCGCCACGTCGATTTCGCGCAGGCCCGGCGCCAGGCCAAGGCCGATCTGCACGATACGGCCGTCCGCAACCGCCAGGTCCGCGCGGCAGGTATCGCCCGCGGTTGCCAGAACCGCGTCGCGGAGCACCAGATCAAAACCCTGCTTCGTCATATGCGTCAGCCCGTCTGATCCGCCCGGCCTCCGGGCCGCAGGATGGGCCGGACGAGCAGGTTGTGAGCGGATTCTAGGCTGAATGCAAAAATGATTACGCTAGTGATTACCCTGAAATATACATTTCCGCCTATCGATTGTTAACATTATTTTCGACACCTCGCCGCAACGCCTGACCGCAGCGGCAGGCGATCGGGTATCTTCTGGCATCACACGCGCAAACCAATAACAAGCCTATGGCAACGGACAAAAGCGAAAACACGGTCACCAGCATCTATGAGCGCATCTACCGCGCCATCCTGGACAACCGGCTCAAGCCCGGCACCAAGCTGGTGGAAGAACGCCTGGCCGAGATCTTCGAGGTCAGCCGCCCGCGCATCCGCGAAGTCCTGGCGCGCCTCGCGCACGAGCAGATCGTGGACCTGTTTCCGCAACGCGGCGCCTACGTCGCCAAGCCCTCGATCGACAAGGCGCGGGATGTCTTCGAAGCCCGCCGGCTGATCGAACCCGCCCTCGTGCGCCGCCTGACCCAGAATCTCACCCCGGAAAAACTTGCCCGCCTGCGCGAGCACGTCGTGCGGGAGCACGAGGCCCGCAAGCGCGACGACAAACGGGCCATCATCCGGCTCAGCGGCGAATTCCACATTCTGCTGAGCGAGCTCGCGGGCAATGGCGAATTGGCGCGCACCATGCGCGAACTGTCCACGCTGACCTGTCTCGTCATCTTCCTGTACAACCTGCCCACCGCCACCAGCTGCCGCGACGACGAGCACGAGCTGATCACCGAGGCCATCGCCGCCCGCGACGCCCCGCGCGCCGAGGCGCTGACCCTGCATCACCTGGACCACATCGAGCAAAGCGTAAAACTGGACGCCGTGGAAGAGTCCGAGGCCCTGGAAGACGTCTTCAAGTTCTGACGCCGGCCCATGAAAAACCCCGGCGGGGCGCCATTCAGCGTCCCTGCCGGGGTTTTTTGCAACCCGCCGCCCGAATAATCAGCAGCCCTGCATTTCCAGCTTGCGGCGGCGCACGTTGCCGGCGCGCTGCAGCAGGACCAGCGTCAGGCCGGCCGCGGCGATGACGGCGCCGGCGATCGGCACGGCGGCGTAGCCCAGCCCGGCGGAGATCACCGCGCCGCCGGCAGCCGCGCCCACGGCATTGCCCAGGTTGAAGGCGCCGACGTTCACGGAAGAGGCCAGGCCGGGCGCGTCCTTGGCGGCGCGCATCACGCCCATCTGCAGCGGGGGCACCACCGCGAAGGTCGCCACGCCGAAGATCAGGAGGGCGACCGCCGCGCCGACCTGCGTGGAGGCGATCCAGGGAAAGGCCAGCAGGTCGGCGATGACCAGCGCCAGGAAGGCGATCAGCGTGCCGTCCAGCGAACGGTCCGCCATGCGGCCGCCCAGCCCGTTGCCCAGCGTGAAGCCCAGGCCCACCAGCACCAGCATGCCGGTGATGAAGGCGGGCGAGGCGCCCGTGATGTCGGCCAGGGTCGGAGCAATGTAGGTGTACAGCGTGAACATCGCGCCCGCGCCCAGCACGGTCGTCAGCAAGGCCGTCAGCACGAGCGGGCTCTTCAGCACGGACAGTTCGTGGCCCACGTTGGGGCGGCTGCCGGGTTCACCCGCCGGCAGCGCGCGCCACAGGGCCAGCATGGCGATCAGGCCCAGCCCCGCGGTGGCGGCGAACGACATGCGCCAGCCGATGGCCTGCCCCAGCCAGGTGGCGGCGGGCACCCCGCCCACGTTGGCGATGGTCAGGCCCATGAACATGGTCGCGACGGCGCTCGCCTGCTTGTGGCGCGGCACCACGCTGGCGGCGACGAGCGACCCCAGGCCGAAGAACGCGCCGTGGTTCAGGCTGGTCACCAGGCGGGCCAGCAGCAGCGTCGTGTAGTTGGGCGACAGCGCCGACAGCACGTTGCCGATGGTGAAGATGGCCATCAGCAGGATCAGCGCCTTGCGCTTGGACCAGCGCGAAAAGGCCAGGGTCATCAGCGGCGCGCCGACCATCACGCCTATCGCGTAGGCGCTGATCAGCATCCCGGCGCTGGGAATGGAGACATTCACGCCTTCTGCGATGACGGGCAACAGGCCCATGGGCGAAAACTCGGTCACGCCGATGCCGAAGGCGCCAACCGCGAGCGCCAGCAGTGGCAGGCCGGCCTTCACCGGTTGAGTATCTTGGGGGTTCATGCGGATTCCTCGGTTCGAAAGCGCCGACCGGGGTTCAACGGCGCGCCTGCAAAAGAGACTGGCGCTTGGGGAGGGCCCGATCGAAAGACAGGTGGCCAGTATGCCGGGTTCATCCTTGCGGAAATAGGGGTAAACCAGCGAAACACTTTTGACTGGGAATCACGAATACCCCAGCAACCGCTCCGTTTCTCGGGCCAGGGCGACCAGCCTGGGGCCGATGTCGGCCGCGCGCTCGCGGTAAGGCCCGTCGTTGACGGGCACGCCGCAATTGAAGACATAGAGCAGCGATTGGTGAGGCCGGCTCAGCGGAGCGGCGAAGCCATAGGCATCCGGACGCCATTGCAGGTTATTGCCGCAATAGCCCTTGCGCTCCAGGTCGCGGCGGGCGGCCGCCAGCATAGGGAAATGGGCCTCGTAGTGGGCGGGGTCGGCGATGCGCAACTGGTTCAGCACCGCCGCGCGCTCCTCATCGGAAGCCCTGGCCAGCCAGGCCTTGCCGGCGGCGCTGGACAGCAGGGGCAGCGAGGCCCCGATATCGGGGCGGGTCTGCAGGGTCTCGTTGGACCGGGCCGTTTCCACATAAACCATTTGCAGGCGGTCGCGCACCACCAGCGACACCGCTCCGCGCGCGTGGTCGGCAAGCTGCTTCATCAACGGACGCGCCAACTGGCGGATCTGCATGCTGGCCAGCAAGGGATAACTCAAGGCCAGCACCGACGCGCCCAGCCGGTAGCGCGCGGGCTCGCCTTCGCGCTGCAGGAAACCCAGCTCGACCAAGGTATGGGTCAGGCGGGCAACGGTGCTGCGCGACAGGCCGGTCTGCTGCGCGAAATCCCTGTTGGCCAGCACGGGCCGGTCCGCCCGGAAGCAGGCCAGGATATCGATGCCGCGCGCCAGCGTGGTGGTGAATTCGCGGTCGCGTTCATGCCCCATCGCCGCGCTCCAGCATTTTCTCGACGCGCGCGGCCAGGGTCAGCAGGCGTGGCGCGATGCGCCCGCGCAGGTCGCCGGGGCGCAGCCGCGCCACCGGCACGCCGCAATTGAAGACCAGCGCCTGGCCGTCGACCCGCAGGCGCATCGGCACCGCCACCGCATGCACGTCCGAATGCCAGTCGCCCTGCCCGACACAGTATCCGTGCTCGGCGTAGTCGCGCCGCGCCTGCGCCCAGTCCGGCGCATAGCGGCGCCAGGCCGCCGGATCCTGCCGCCGCAAGGTGTCCAGCACGGACTCGGCCTCGCCGCCCGCGCCTTGCGCCAGCCACGCGCGGCCCATCGCGGAGGGCAACAAGGGCAACAAGGCGCCGATGTCCGGCCGGAAAGACACGGCATCGTGTCCGCGGCAGGTTTCCAGGTAGACCATGTTCAGCCCGTGGTGCATCCCCAGCGACGCGGAGCCGCCCGCCGCGTCGGCCAGACGCTTCATCAGCGGACGCGCCAGCTGGCGGACCTTGATGCTGGCCAGCAGCGGGTAGCTCAGCGACAGCACGGCCGGCCCCAGGCGGTAACGGCGCAGGCCGCCATCGTAGCGCAGCAGCCCGCGCTGCATCAGCGTGGTGGTGAGCCGGGAGATCGTGGCCTTGGACAGGCCCGTGCGGTCCGCCAGTTCGCGGTTGCTGAGCGCGGGCTCGCCGTGGCGGAAGGCCTGCAGCACCGATAGCCCATGCGCCAGCGTGGTGGCGAAGGCGGGATCGGCATGGCGCTGGCCCGGGCGGGAAGTCATGGTCGCGGTCCTGGTGGCGGGGCCGCCGGAAAGCGCGGCCCGTAACGCCGATGATAGAGCAGCAGCCGCCGGCCAGCCGCAAGCGTCGTTCAAGATACCGAAACAGTTGTCTCGCATCCGCCGGCCTTTTGCTAGCCTGGATTCAACACGGCGCCAACACGGACAAGAATGGCACGGCGCCCCACGACACGGAGACCAGCCATGATCCGGGACCCCGACGGATTCCCCCAATTCCTCGACTCGCTGCGCCGCTACGTGCGCGAACGACTGGCGCCCCGCGAGGCCGAAGTCGCGCGATTGGACGAGGTGCCGCAGGATCTGGTGGCCGACATGGCCGCCCGGGGCCTGTTCGGCTATTCGATCCCCGAACAGTACGGCGGCGCGGGCATGACGACCGAGGAACTGGTCCTGGCTGCCATGGAACTGTCGCAATGCTCGGTGGCGTTCCGCGCCCGGGTCGGCACCAATACCGGCATCGGCTCCGAGGCGCTGGTGGCCGACGGCACCGAGGAACAGAAGGCCCGCTACCTGCCGCGCCTGGCCTCCGGAGAACTGACCGGCTGCTTCGCGCTGACCGAGCCGCAGGCCGGATCCGACGCCACCGCGCTGCGCACGACCGCGGTGCGCGACGGCGGCCACTACGTGCTGAACGGCGAAAAGTGCTTCATCACGAACGCGCCGCTGGCGGGCTTGTTCACGGTCATGGCGCGCACCGATCCCGACGCGCCGGGCGCCAAGGGCATCACCGCCTTCATCGTGGAACGCGGCGCGCCGGGCCTGTCCACGGGGCAACCCTACGACAAGATGGGCCAGGCTGGATCGCCCGTGTCTTCGGTGCATTTCCAGGACTGCCGCGTGCCGGCCGCGAACATCATCGGCGGCAGCGAGGGCATGGGATTCAAGACCGCCATGAAGGTCTTGAACAAGCAGCGCATCCATCTGGCGGCGCTGTGCATCGGCCCGGCGATCCGCATGCTGGACGACACGCTGCGCTTCGTGGCCGAGCGCCGGCAGTTCGGCAAGCCGCTGATGGATTTCCAGCTGATCCAGGCCATGGTGGCCGACTGCCAGACCGACATCCAGGCGGCGCGCGCGCTGGTGCTGCAGACCGCCCGCGAACGCGACGAAGGCCGCGACGTGACGCTGAACGCGTCGATCTGCAAGTACTTCTCGTCGGAGATGTGCGGCCGCGTGGCCGATCGCTGCGTGCAGATGCACGGCGGCTACGGCTACATCGCCGACCACGGCATCGAGCGCTTCTACCGCGACGTGCGCCTGTTCCGCCTGTACGAGGGCACCAGCCAGATCCACCAGTTGACCATCGCCCGCCATACGCTGACCCAGGCGGGTTACACGCCCGGCCGCTAGGCCAGCCACACCGGGACCGCAGCCCCGAGAAGCCGGCGGCCCGCCAGACCAAAGGAGACTTCCATGCTGCACAAGCACTTGCCGAAATGGATCGCGGCCATGGCCGCCGCGTTCACTTGCGCGGCGCTGCCGCCCCAGGCCGCGGCCGCCTATCCCGACAAGCCCGTGAGGCTGATCGTTCCGTTCGCGCCGGGCGGCTCCACCGACATTCTCGGACGCCTGCTCGCCGAAGCGCTGCATCCGATCCTGGGCCAGCCCGTCATCGTGGAGAACAAGCCCGGCGCCGGCGGCAACATCGGCGGGGACTTCGTGGCCCGGGCCGCGCCCGACGGCTACACGCTGCTTCTGGCGGCCGCCGGCCCCACCGTCATCAATCCCAGCCTGTACGCCAATATGCCGTTCAATCCGGCCAAGGATCTGGCGCCCATCAGCTGCCTGGAACGCGAGCACAACCTGATGGTGGTGACGAAATCCATGCCGGTGAAGAACCTGCAGGAATTCCTGCAATACGCGCGCAGCCATCCCGGCAAGCTGTCTTTCGGCTCCCCGGGCAACGGCTCGCCCGCGCAACTGGCCGGCGAACTGCTCAAGCAGCAGGCCGGGCTGCAGGCGGAACACGTGCCGTACAAGGGCACGGGGCCCGCCATCACCGACCTGGTGGCCGGCCATATCGACTTCATGATCGACAACATGCCGGCGCTGCTGCCGCAGGTCAAGGCCGGCAGCCTGCGCGCGCTGGCCGTGCCCAGCGACCAGCGCGCCACGGCCGCGCCCGATATCCCCACCTTCGACGAAGCCGGCCAGAAGGGCTTCGTGGTGATGGCATGGAAGGGCTTGATGGCGCCCGCCGGCACCGACGCCGCGGTCATCGAGCGGCTGCATGCGGCAGTGGTCAAGGCGCTGCGGGACCCGACGCTGCGCGCCCGTTTCCAGGAACTGGGCGCCGAGCCGCTGGGCAGTTCCCCGGCCGAATTCGCCAAGCAGATCGCGGATGAAACCGCCTGGTGGGGCAAGCTGGTGCAGTCCACCGGCACCCGCATCCAATAGGCGCGAGGCCTGGAGACAGCCATGCATTCCTTCGTCCGTACCCTGCGCGCCCTATGCGCGCTCGCCCTGGCCGGGATGGCCGGCGCGGCAGCCGCCGCCTATCCCGACAAGCCGGTCCGCCTGATCGTGCCCTATGCCGCCGGCGGCGGCACCGACACCGCGGCGCGCATGATCGCCCGCAAGCTCGCTCCCCTGCTCGGCCAGCCCGTGGTAGTGGAGAACAAGCCCGGCGGCGCCACGCAGATCGGCACCGCCTATGTCGCGTCCGCCGCCCCCGACGGCTACACACTGCTGATGGGCACGGCCAACCTGGCGACCAACAGCGTGCTGTACGCCAAGCTGCCCTATGACGTGACGCGCGACCTGGCCCCGGTGGTCTGGGCCACCGATGTGCCGGTCTACCTGCTGCTGCCGGCCGCCAGCCCCTGGCGTACGCTGGACGATCTGAAACGCGCCGCAGCCCAGCAGCAGGGCCTGACGTTCGCCACCGCCGGCACGGGCAGCATTCCGCACCTCGCGGGCGAACAGTTCTCGCGCCAGACGGGCATCGCGCTTCGGCACATTCCCTACAAGGGCAGCAGCGAGGCCGCTACCGCGCTGGTGGGCGGCCAGGTCCAGATGAGCTTCGACAACCTCCCGCCGGTGTACGCGCAGGTCAAGGCGGGCCGGCTGCGCGCCGTGGCCATCGCCGCGCAGGCGCGCAACCCCGAGCTGCCCGACGTGCCCACGCTGGCGGAACTCGGCGTGCCGCTGTCGGCCTCGTCCTGGTGGGGCGTCATGGCGCCGGCCGGCACGCCGAAGGATGTCATCGCCCAGTTGAACCGCCAGGTCAACGCCGTGCTGGCCGATCCCGAGGTGCGCGGCTATTTCACCGGCCTGGGGATGCAGCCCACGGGCGGCGCGCCCGAAGCCTTCGGCCGGCACATCGCGCAGGAAACCGACCGCTGGCGCGCCGTGGTGAAGCAGGCCGGCGTGAAGATCGAGGAATAGGCCATGAATGGCAAGCAGCAAGACACCGCCGACGTCCCGGAACTGTGCGAGCGCATGCGCCGCTTCGTGGACGAGGTCGCGATACCCGCCGAATCGCCCGGCATCGCGCGCGACGTGGCCGGGCTGGACCGTTGCGTGGCCCGCCTGCGCGCACAGGCCCGCGAAGCCGGGCTGTACGCGCCGCAGCTCCCCCGGGATTGGGGCGGACTGGGCCTGGGCTGGCGCGCGCTGGCCCTGGTGCTGGAAGAGGCCGGGCGCGGCTTCCTGGGGCCTGCCGCGCTGAACTGCGCCGCGCCCGATCAACCCAACATGCTGACGCTGCTGCGGCTGGCCAGCCCCGCCCAGCAGGAACGCTTCCTGGCGCCGCTGGTGCGCGGCGAGCAACGCGCCTGTTTCGCGATGACCGAGCCCGCTCCCGGCGCGGGTTCCGATCCCTCCATGCTGCAAACGCGTGCCGGACGCCGCGGCGGCCGATGGGTGTTGAACGGGCACAAGCAGTTCATCAGCGGCGGCGTGGGCGCGGATTTCGCGCTGGTGCTGGCGCGGGCGGAAGAAGGCGCCACCCTGTTCCTGGTGCCCTCGGACACGCCGGGCTACCGCGTCGTGCGCGATATCGGCATGGTCACCGGCTACCAGATCGGCGGCCACGCCGAGATCCTGCTCGAAGGCTGCGAGGTCGGCGACGACGCTGTGCTGGGCGAGCCCGGCCGCGGTCTCGAATACGCGCAACTGCGGCTGGAGCCCGCGCGCCTGTCCCATTGCATGCGCTACATCGGCCGCGCCCGCCGCGCCCTGGAAACCGCGCAGGCCTATGTCGTGAGGCGCGATTCATTCGGCTCGCGGCTGGCGGACCTGCAGCAGATCCAGGCGATGGTGGCCGATTCCCACATCGATCTGCACGCCAGCCGCCTCATGACGCTGGATTGCGCCAGCCGCATGGATGAAGGCCTGCCCGTGAAACAGCACAGCGCCATGGCCAAGGTCTTCGTGTCCGAGGCGGTGAACCGGGTGGCGGACCGGGCCGTGCAGATGATGGGCGCCTGCGGGCTGTCGGAAGACACGCCCGTGGCCATGATCTGGCAGGAACTGCGCCCCTTCCGCATCTACGACGGCGCCAATGAGCTGCATCGCGCCACCTTGGCGCGCCGGCTGCTGGCGCGCGTCTGACACTCCAAGGGAGAAGACCACGATGGACAATCCGACTTTCCAGGCCTACCGCCTGCACGCCGGCGCGGCGGACGCGCCTCCGCAGGGCCGCTTCGAGACCCTGGGCGTGGACGATCTGTCCGAGGGCGACACGCTCATCAAGGTGGCCTACGCGGGCCTCAATTACAAGGACGCGCTGGCCCAGGCCGGCCGTGGCGGCATCATCCGCGCCTACCCGCGCATCGGCGGCATCGATCTCTCGGGCACCGTGGTGCATTCGGCCGATCCGGCGCTGGCGCCGGGCCAGGAGGTCGTCGTGCACGGCTTCGGCATCGGCGTGGACTGCGATGGCGGCTACGCCGAATACGCGCGGGTCCCGCACGGCTGGGTGCTGCCCCTGCCCGCCGGCATCGGCCTGCGCGACGCCGCGGTGCTGGGCGCGGCCGGCTACACGGCCGCGCTGTCGCTGCACTGGATGGAACACTGCGGGCTGACGCCGGAGCAAGGCGAGGTGCTGGTCACCGGCGCGACCGGCGGCGTCGCGGGCATCGCCATCGACATCCTGAGCCAGCGTGGATACCGCGTATGCGCCATGTCCGGCAAGCCGGACGCGGAAGGCTATCTGCGGTCGCTGGGCGCACAGGAAGTGATCGCGCCGCCCGACCCGTCGGCCGCCATCAAGCCGCTGATGAGCGCCCGCTGGGCCGGCGTCGTCGATTCGGTGGGCGGCAAGGTGCTGGCCCATGCGCTGGCGAGCCTGCGCCCGGACGGCGTCGCCGCGGCCTTCGGCAACGCGGGCGGCGCGGAGCTGCCGTCCTCCGTCATCCCCTTCATCCTGCGCGGCGTCAAGCTGCTGGGCATCAACGCCAACAGCCCCATGCCCCTGCGCCGCCAGGTATGGAACAAGCTGGCCGCCGAATACCGCCCGGCGCGCCTGGACCTGATTTCCCGCGTCATCGAACCCTCGGCCCTGCCGCAGGCGCTGGCCGCCATGCTCGAACGCGGCAGTATCGGCCGCAGCGTGGCGCGCTTTTCCTGAATTCCTTTGCCCACATCATGACCCAGCTTCCCGACTCCTCCCTGTCCCGCCTTTTCGACCCGCAAGGCATCGCCATCGTGGGCGCCTCCGCCACGCCGGGCAAGATCGGCGCCATGCCCGTCACGCTGCTGCGCCAGCATGGCTACGAAGGCCGCATCGTTCCCGTCAATCCGCGGGCGGACGCCATCCAGGGCCTGCCCGCGGCGCCTGCCCTTGACGCGCTGGACGAGGACATCGACCTGGCCATCCTGGCCGTGCCCGCGGCCCATGCCGCGCAGGCGCTGGAACGCGCGCGCCCCGGCCAGCTCGGCGCGGCGGTGGTCTTCACCTCGGGCTTCTCCGAAACCGGCGCATCAGGCGCCGCGCAGCAGGAACGGCTCTGCACGATCGCCCGCGAGCGCGGCATCCGCCTGCTCGGCCCGAACTGCCTGGGCTTCATGAACGTGCGGCGCAAGGTCTACGCCACGTTCTCGCCGGCGCCCGCCAACGGCATCGTGCCGGCGGGAGGCATCGGCATGGTGTCGCAGAGCGGCGCGTTCGGCGCCTATGCCTACAGCATGGCGCGCGAGCGCGGCCTGGGCCTATCGCACTGGATCAGCACGGGCAACGAAGCCGACATCGACGTGGCGGACTGCATCGAATGGCTGGCCCACGACGCCGACACGCGCGTCATCATGGCCTACATGGAAGGCTGCCGCGACGGCGCCAAGCTGCGCCGCGCCCTGGCCGCGGCTCGCGCCGCCGGCAAGCCCGTCGTCGTCACGAAGATCGGGCGCACCCAGGCCGGGGCGCAGGCCGCCGCCTCGCACACCGCCGCGCTGGCCGGCGACGACGCCGTCTATGACGCGCTGTTCCGCCAGTACGGCGCCCTGCGCGCCCGCAGCATCGAAGACTTCTTCAACCTGGGCTACGCGCTGGACACCTGGAAGCGCCCTCCCGCCGGCAAGCGCCTGGGCATCTTCACCATCTCGGGCGGCGTGGGCGCCCTGATGGCCGACGAGGCCCAGGACGCCGGACTGGCCCTGCCGGAGCCCGCCGCCGCCGCCCAGGCTCGCCTGCTGGAACGCGTGCCTTTCGCCAGCGCCCGCAATCCCGTGGACGTCACCGGCCAGGCCGTGTCGGAACCCGGGCTGCTGCTGACGACGGCCGACGACATCCTGGCGGATGGCCGCTACGACGCGCTGGCGGTGTTCCTGGCCGCCGCCGGTTCGTCCGAAGCGCTGTGGCCCGCCTTCGAGGCCTTCGCGCGCGAGATGCAGGCCCGCCACCCCGGCGTGCCGCTGGCCATCAGCGCCCTGTTCCCGCCCGCCCGCCGCCGCGAACTGGAGCGCCTGGGCTGCCTGGTGTTCCCCGACCCCAGCGCCGCCATCCGAACCATAGGCGCCGTGGCCGGCCTGGCGGACCGGGCGGACGCGGACGCCAGCGCCATCGCTCCCGCGGCCCCGCCGGACGACGCCCCGCCCCTGCTGGATGCCTACAACGAGGTCCAGGCCATGGCGCTGCTGCGCCACGCCGGGCTTGCCGCCACGCCCTGCACGCTTGCCGCCGATGCCGGCGCGGCGGTGCGCGCCGCCGCCGCCCTGGACGGCCCGGTGGCGTTGAAAGTGGTGTCGCCCGACATCGTGCACAAAAGCGACGTGGGCGGCGTCAAGCTCAACGTCTTGGGCGAAGACGCGCTGCGGCGCGCCTATGCGGACATCATGGATGCGGCGCGCAGGCACTGCCCCGGGGCCCGCATCGACGGCGTGCTGGTCGCGCCCATGGCGCCCAAGGGCGTGGAGTGCATCGCCGGCGTGCATTGCGACCCGGTTTTCGGACCGGTGGTCATGTTCGGGCTGGGCGGCGTCTTCGTCGAGGTACTGAAGGACGTGAGCTTCCGCCTGGCGCCCTTCGGCCGCGGCGAAGCCCTGGCGATGATCCGCGAGATCAAGGGCTACGCGCTGCTGCAAGGCGCGCGCGGCGCGCCGCCCTGCGATATCGACGCCCTGGCCGACGCGCTGGCGGCGCTATCGCGCTTCGCCCACGCCCGGCGCGCGGACGTCAGCGCGGTGGAGATCAACCCCCTGCTTGCGCTGCCCGACGGCCAGGGCGCGCTGGCGCTGGACGCGGTGGTGATACGGAGCGGAAGTTAAGGCCACTGCGCCGGCGGCAGGCCCTGCGGGCAATCGGGGAGCTCAATCCAGCACGGTCCTGCCCACATTCCAATGCAGGGGCTTCGCCCCCGCCACGGGCGCCTGCCAGACCGAAATGCCCGTATTGAAGAGACTGCCCAGGTAGGCGGTGCGCAGCCCGGGCCCGCCAAACGCGATGCTGGAGATATTGCGCAAGCCATAGTGCTTGCCCGTGCTGATTTCCTCGAAGCCGAACGCGTTGGCGGCGAAGGCCCGTTCCGCCGCATCGATGGCGCCGTCGTCGCAGTCTTCGATGTGCACGGTGCAATGGCCGCGCCGGTCCACCTGCAGCACGCGGTTGCTGACGACGCTGGTCAGCCAGATGCCGCCCTCCTCGTCGAACTCCAGGCCGTCCGGCCAGGTGCCGCGCCCGAATTCGCACACGAGCTCCCGCTTGCCCAGGGCGGGACCTGGCAGGATCTCGAAGCGCGACAGGCGGCGGGCGATGGTCTCGTTCACGTACAGCCAGCGGCCCGTGGGATCTACCCGCAACTCATTGCTGAAGCCCAGCCCGCGCGCCACGATCTCGACTCGGCCGCTGCCCGGACGCATCACGCCGATCATGGCGTCCGCGTTGCCCGTATGGAAGGCCAGGCTGCGCGGCTCCCGCTGTGTGCACAGCGACAGCCAGACGTTGCCATGCTCGTCCGGGAACAGGAAGTTGAGCGGCGAGCGCGGCAGGCCCTGCTCTTCGGTCAGGAAGGGTTCTAGCTGGCCGGGCGCGACCAGCTTCCATGCGCCGCCGCGCGGGCCGACATTGGCGATCAGAAAGGTGCCGTCATCCAGCAGCGCAATGCCGTTGGCCACGAACTCTTGCGCCGGCCATTGCACGGCGGGCTGGCCGCCCGGGTCCCGGTCCACGCGCACCACGCCGCGCTGGCGGTCGCAGGCATAGAGGCGCCCGTCGGCAAGCGCGATCACCGATTCGGGCCGGTTCAGATGGTTGCCGATGAGCGGCAGGGGCTGCTGCAGGACTGTCATGTCGGGGGGTTCTCCTGGTGAACGCGGGCCGCGGCTCTCCGCGGCGCGCAACGATCCGCGCTACTCGATCTGGACGCGGGAGTTGCGCACGATGCCGCCCCAGCGCTGGTATTCGCTTTGCAGGAAGGCGCGGTATTCCTCGGTCTTCATGATCTGGGGCACGATGTACTGGGCGCGCAGGTTCTCCTGGACGGTGGCGTCGCGCATCACATTGCCGAGCTCGTCGTTCAGGCGCGCCAGGATGGGCGCGGGGATGTTGGCCGGGCCCAGCAAGCCCACGGCGCTGCGCAGGTCCAGGTCCATCCCCTGCTCCTTCAGCGTGGGCAGATCCGGCAAGGTGGCATAGCGCTCGGGCGAGCCCAGGCCCAGCATCCGGATCTTGCCGTCCTTCACATAACCGTCGGTGATCTGCATGGGCAGGATGGCGGCGTCGACCTGCCCCGAGGCCAGCCCCAGCAGCTCCGGCGCGGTGCCCTGGTACGGCACGTGCAGGATGTCCAGCCCATTCTCGGCCTTGAAGTTCTCCATCACCAGCTGCGCCGTGCTGCCGATGCCCCAGGTGCCATAGGTGTATTTGCGCGGAGACTTGCGGACCAGCGCCATGAACTCCTGCGCGCTGCGCGCCGGAAGGGACGGATGCACGGCCAGCCCGAACTGGAAATAGCCGATGGGCGCCACCGGCGAAAAATCCCGCAGCGCATCGTAGGGCGACTGCTTGTACAACTGCGGGAAGATGAAGTGCGAATCCGCAGTGGCGTACACCACGGTATAGCCGTCGGGCTTGCTGCGCGCCGCCTGGGCGCTGCCTATGGTGCCGGTGGCGCCGCCGCGGTTCTCCACGACAATGGGCTGGCCCACCCGGTCGCTCAGCTTGGTGGTCAGCATGCGCACCACGATGTCCCCGCCGCCCCCCGCGGCCCAGGGCACGATGAACGTGAGGGGATGGGACGGAAAAGTGCCCGCGCCGGCGCTGGCCCGGGCGGCCCCGGCGGCGAGCGAACCGGCGATGGAACCGGTCATCCAGGGCGCCAGGGCCAGGCCGCGCACGACCCGCCGGCGCGCCTCCATGAATGCGCGATGTGTCATGTCTCTCTCCATGCCCCGCATGGCCCGCGGGATTCTTATGGCGGAACAGGCTCGACGCCGCACGCGGCCGGCCGCTACCGTGGCAGCAATAATCGCGCAATTCCCAGCGCGGATGGCATCGTAAATTCTCGGGCCGCTATGGCAAACGGCGATGGCTTGCCGGCCCCCGGCGGCTGGATGCGTCCGGCGCGGGTCAAGCCTGGGGCGCGCGCAGGATGGCCTCGATGCGCGCGGCCTTGTCCGCGTCGATGCCACCCGCCGCCAGCGCCAGCGACACGCTGCGCAGGCACAGTTCGCGATAGAGCCGCGCCGTATCGCCGTCCAGTTCGCCCAGGGCGGCCACGTGCTTCTCGATGGTGCCCGCGTCGCCGCGCGATACCGGACCCGGCATGCCCCTGGCCAGCCCCGCGGCCTCGATGGAGGCCAGCGTGCCCCGCACCATGGGCAGGAGCGCCGGCAGGGCCTGCGCCTCGGTCGCGCCCCAAGACTGCCAGATGCGCACGGCCTCGCCCAGCACCACGTTGATGTGCTGGGAGGCGTGCCCCGCCGCGGCGTGGTACCTGGCCCGCATGCCCGGAGGCAGCTGGTTGGCGGCGCAGCCCAGGCGCTCGACCAGCCCCAGCAGGATGCGGCTGAGCTCGCCTTGCGCTTCTATCGTGATCGTGGAACCGGGCAGTGACCTGGCGGCCGCGGCCGGGTCGGCGAAGGTCTGCATGGGATGGAAGCCGCCGACCATGGCGCCGTCGGCGGCGGCCTTGGCCAGCGCCGAGACGTCCGTGGCACCGCTGCAATGCACGACGCCCTGGCCCTCGCGCCACTGGAGCTCGTCCGCGATCGCCTGGATGGCGCCGTCGGGCGTGGTGATGAACACCAGGTCGCATTCGTCGGCCAGCCGCTGCGCCGGATACCGGGCGCAATCCGCGATGGGCGCCGCCAGCTCGGCCGCGCGCGCGGCGCCGCGGCTGGCCACCGCATGCACCCGGCAGCCGGCCGCGTCCAGGCTCCACGCCAGGGCGCGGCCCAGGCGGCCCGCACCGATGAAACCGATCTTGAGTGCAGCAATGGAGGTTCGCGTGTGGGGCATGGCGGGCTCGGCAGGGTTCGGCAAGACGTCAAGCCCAAAGGTTAACGCCTGCGCCCGCCCGGACCCCTTTTTATTTTTTCCAGGCGCCATCGCCTGGCGCGAAGGCCGTGGAAAAAACAAGGGCCCCTGGCGCGATGCCAGGGACCCTTGCGCGCGGCCTGCTTGCCGCTTACTTCAGCAGCAGCGCGTTCAGGCGCTTCACGAACGCGGCCGGGTCGGCGATCTGCGCGCCTTCAGCGAGCAGGGCCTGGTCCAGCAGCAGGCGGGCCCATTGGTCGAACTCGCCGTCTTCAGCCGCGCGGATGCGCGCCAGCAGCGGGTGCTCGGGGTTGATCTCGAGCACGGGTTTCACATTGGGCGCTTCCTGGCCGGCGGCCTTCAGCATGCGCAGCAGGTGCGGGCTCAGTTCGTTCTGGCCCACCACCACGCAGGCCGGCGAATCCACCAGCCGCAGCGTCACGCGCACTTCCTTGACCTGGTCCTCCAGCGTCTTCTGCAGGCGCTCGACCAGCGGCTTGAAGTCTTCGGCCACCTCGGCCTGGTGCTTCTTTTCTTCCTCGTCGGCCAGCTCGGCCAGGTCCAGGCCGCCCTTGGCCACCGACACCAGCGACTTGCCGTCGAATTCGCGCAGGTAGGACAGCATCCATTCGTCCACGCGATCCGACAGCAGCAGCACTTCGATGCCCTTCTTGCGGAAGATCTCAAGGTGCGGGCTGTTGCTGGCCGCGGCGAAGGTGTCCGCCGTGACGTAGTAGATCTTGTCCTGGCCTTCCTTCATGCGCGACACGTAGTCGGCGAAGGACACGGTCTGGGCCTGGTCGCCGGTGTTCGTGGACGCGAAGCGCATCAGCTTGGCGATGCGCTCCAGGTTGGCGTGGTCTTCGCCCGCGCCTTCCTTCAGCACCTGGCCGAATTCCGACCAGAACGTGGCGTAGTCTTCCGGCTTGTTCTCGGCCATGTCTTCCAGCAGCGACAGGATGCGCTTGGCCGAGCCTTCGCGGATCGCGCGCACGTCGCGGCTTTCCTGCAGGATCTCGCGCGACACGTTCAGCGGCAGGTCCGCCGAATCGATCACGCCGCGCACGAAACGCAGGTACGACGGCAGCAGCTGATCGGCGTCGTCCATGATGAAGACGCGCTTCACGTACAGCTTCACGCCGCGACGGCCGTCGCGGTCCCAGAGGTCCATCGGCGCATGCTTGGGCACGTACAGCAGCTGGGTGTATTCGCTGCGGCCTTCCACGCGGTTGTGCGTCCACGCAAGCGGATCGTCGTAGTCATGCGACACCGTCTTGTAGAACTCGCGGTATTGCTCTTCGGTAACGTCGGACTTGCTGCGGGCCCACAGCGCGTTGGCCTGGTTCACCGTTTCCAACTCGTCCGTCTTGACCTGCTCGCCCTTCTCCTGGTCCCACTCTTCCTTGGCCATGCGGATGGGCAGGGAGATATGGTCCGAGTAGCGGCGCAGGATCTCGCGCAGCTTCCAGCCGTTGAGCAGCTCGTCTTCGTCGGCGCGCAGATGCAGCGTCACGTCGGTGCCGCGCGTGGCCTTCTCGGCCGCGGCGATGGTGAACTCGCCCTGGCCGTCGGATTCCCACTGGATCGCTTCCGTGGCGCCGGCGCGGCGGCTCACCACCGTCACCTTGTCCGCGACGATGAACGAGGAATAGAAACCCACCCCGAACTGGCCGATCAGCTGCGCGTCCTTCTGCTTGTCGCCCGTCAGCTGCGAGAAGAATTCGCGGGTGCCGGAGCGGGCGATGGTGCCCAGGTTGGCCACCGCTTCTTCGCGCGACAGGCCGATGCCGTTGTCCGAGATCGTGATCGTGCGGGCGGCCTTGTCGTAGCTGACGGTGATCGCCAGCTCGCCGTCGCCGCCCAGCAGCTCCGGACGGTCGATGGCTTCGAAGCGAAGTTTGTCGCAGGCATCCGATGCATTCGACACCAGCTCGCGCAGGAAGATTTCCTTGTTGCTGTACAGCGAATGGATCATCAGGTGCAGCAACTGCTTCACCTCGGCCTGGAATCCCAGGGTTTCGGACGTGGAAGGCGTGGCGGTTTGGCTCATGGTTCTACGTGGCTAGGTAAATAAATTAGGGACGGTTATTGGCCGCCGGGACGTTCAGCCCGCGCGGCGGCCGGGAAACCCTATTGATGTGGGGGCCAATCGCGCGCATTTCAAGACCCGGCCGACCGCCGGCAGCCGCCGCCCGGCCTCAGAAGATCGAGAAGACCCTGCGGTAGCGCGTCTTGGCCTCCAGCACGGTCTCGCTCTGCGGCACCGCCAGCTTGCCGTCCCGGATCAGCTTGCGGATATCGGCGGCCTTGATCTGCCGCGTCTCTTGCGAGCGCAGCAGGAAATCCGCCGCGGCGCGGTCCATGATTTTGTAGATCGGGTGGAAAACCAGCTGCGAGGGGCCCAGCTCATCGAGGTAATAGAGCGCCTCGCCCTTCTGCCAGACCGTGCCGAAGTTGTGATACACCGCGCCGCGCTTTTGCCATTCTCCGTCCGGCGCGCCCTCCAGCCGGTTGACCAGCGTAGAACGGGACACCAGCCCGCCGCCGCTGCCCCGCGAGGAGCGAGCCCAGACTTCCCTGGCCTGCAGGAACAGCGCCTGCCTGCCGTCCGTATACACGTAAGGCGACAGCGCGGTGTACGTTCCCGAGGCGTAGGGATCGTCGCCGGCCCGCTCCACCTGCCGCGTCTGCGTGTTGTAGAAATACATGCCGTCCTTGCCGCGGAACAGCGCCTGGTACACGTGCCGGCCCTGCTCGCTCAGCAAGCGGTACGGCGCATGCGCCGCATCGAAGGGCTGCGCGCCCACGTACACCATGCCGTCGCGCGGATCGTAGAGATAGGGCTGGCGGTACAGATCTCCCACCATGAAGGTATACAGCCCGGGATCGTCCGACAGCGGCAGCAACTGCTCGTGGAAATACACGCTCCGGCCATCGGCGAAGAAATCGTCGCTGGCCCGCACGTCGCCATCCCTGCCCGCGGGCAGGCGGCGCAGCGAGACCGGATCCGCCTGCGCCATTTCCTGGGCCCGGTAGAACACGCGCGCCCCATCGGTGGCCAGGTCGCGGTCCAGCAGCGCCCGGTAGGGCTGGGCGCTGGCCGGCAGGGCAGCGAACGGATACAGGTAAGTCTGCGGCTTGGGGCCGGCGTCCGCCCGGAACAGGACCTTCTGCCAGAACTCGTCCAGCCTGCCCAGCTCCTGGTTGAGCACGCTGTGCATCGAACAATAATAGGTGACGGCCCCGTCGGTGAAATAGCTATTTCCCAGGTAGCGCGCCGACGCCGGCTGCATGTCCGGCAGGATCCGGTTGCCGCAATACACATTGCGCCGGTCCCTGGCCGCCTGCCTGCCATCGAAAGCCCCCGTATCGAACGCCTCGAAACTGGCCGGGTCGGCCTCCGCCACCCGGTAATAGCCGTTGCTGGGAACGGCGGCATAAACGCCGTCCTGATAGTTCTTGTAGATGCTGCTGCCGTAGGACTGCCCGCGATCGACGGCCGCGAAATCGTCGTCGTCCATCAGCCAGAACAGCAGGAACAGCGGCAGCGCGGAGAAGACCAGGACCAGCGCGATCACAATCCATTTGGCGCGTTTTTGCATGGCGGGGGGCCCGGCAGGCCCATTATTGGCGACACGGGATTCTAACGAGGCCCCGGCCGCCACCGGGGCGCCGCCCGGGACGCGCGGGGCCTTCCCCGCTAAAATCCCGCACTTTCCTCTCCCATCCCGCCCCGGCCGGCCATTCCGCCATGCAACCCGCCTCCCTGACTCAACCCGCGCCCCAAGGCGCCTCCGACGCCGACGAACCCAGCTACGACCTGGTCTACGGCCCCGACGACCGACCCGCCCCGCCCGTCGCCTTCGTCGCCGCCCTGCAGCACCTGCTGGCCATCCTGGTCCCCATCGTCACCCCGGGCCTGCTCATCTGCCAGGCCCTGGACGTCTCCAGCCGCGACACCACCCTGATCGTCTCGATGTCGCTGGTCATCTCCGGCATCGCCACCTACGTCCAGTGCAAGCGCTTCGGCCCCCTGGGCGCCGGCCTGCTGATCGTGCAGGGCACCAGCTTCAACTTCGTCGGACCGCTCATCGCCGGCGGCTCCGTCATGGTCAAGCAAGGCACCCCGGTCGAGACCGTGATGGCCGCGATCTTCGGCGTCGTCATCGCCGGATCCTTCATCGAAATGGGCATCAGCCGCATCCTGCCCTTCGTCAAGCGCCTGATCACCCCGCTGGTCACCGGCATCGTCGTCCTGCTCATCGGCCTGACCCTGATCAAGGTCGGCCTCATCAGCATGGGCGGCGGCTACAGCGCCATGGGCAACGGCACCTTCGCCAGCGCCGAAAACCTGACCCTGTCCGGACTGGTCCTGGGCACCATCATCCTGCTGAACCGCGTGCCCGTCGTCTGGGTCCGCAGCACCGCCCTGGTCCTCGCCCTGGCCGTCGGCTACATCGCCGCCGCCGCCATGGGCCGCCTGGACTTCACCGGCGCCCGCGAAGCCTCCCTGTTCCAGATCCCCACGCCGCTGCACTTCGGCCTGGGCTTCTCGTGGTCGCTGTTCGTGCCCATGCTGATCATCTACCTGGTCACCTCGCTGGAAGCCATCGGCGACGTCACCGCCACCAGCAAGGTCTCCAAGGAACCCGTCGAAGGCCCCCTCTGGATGCAGCGCATCAAGGGCGGCGTGCTCGTCAACGGCGCCAACTCGCTCCTGGCCGGCGTCTTCAACACCTTCCCCAGCTCCGTCTTCGCGCAGAACAACGGCGTCATCCAGCTGACCGGCATCGCCAGCCGCCACGTCGGCATCTGGATCGCCGGCATGCTGATCCTGCTGGGCCTCTTCCCGCCCGTCGCCGGCATCCTGCAAGCCGTGCCCGAACCCGTCCTGGGCGGCGCCGCCATGGTCATGTTCGGCGCGGTCGCCGCGTCCGGCATCAACATCCTGGCCGGCATCCAGCTCGACCGCCGCGCGCTCCTCATCATCGCCGTCTCCCTGGCCCTGGGCCTGGGCGTCTCGCAAGTGCCCGAGATCCTCTCGCACCTGCCCCACGCCGTGAAGAACGTGCTGGAATCCGGCGTGGCCACCGGCGGCATCTGCGCGCTGGTCATGAACTGGTTCCTGCCCGAGAAGTAGTAAGCCCCGGCCCGGCAAGGGGCGGATCCGCCCTTGCCTGACAATTTTCCGCAGACCGCATATAATCGCCGTCTTCGCTTCTCCCGCGACCGTCATCTGGACGCGTCCGCGACCTCCTAGCCCGGGTGGTGAAATTGGTAGACGCAGGGGACTCAAAATCCCCCGCCGCAAGGCGTGCCGGTTCGATTCCGGCCCCGGGCACCATCTCCAAATCTTCTGATAATTCAAGCCATTAGAAGATTTCGCAGTACAAGCCCCGCACCGGGGGATTTTCCTAAAATTGTGGTCAGGTACAGTTTCGGTACAGTGATGCGGCGCTAGCCCCATACGGAGTACTCATGGCTACGATCGTTAAGACTTCCTCGGGCACTTGGAAAGCCCTCATCCGCAAGACAGGCTGGCCGGCCACGGCCAAGACGTTCCGCACCAAGCGCGACGCCGAAGACTGGGCGCGCCGTACCGAAGACGAAATGGTACGCGGCGTATACATCCAGCGGGCGCCGGCCGAGCGCATGACCGTCGAAGCGGCGCTGACCCGCTACCTCAAGGAAGTCACGCCCACCAAGCGGGCCTCGACCCAAGCCGGCGAACACAAGAAAGCACAGGTCATCATCCGCCATCTTGGCAAGTACTCGCTGGCCGCCCTGAACGCCGAGATCGTGGCGCAGTTCCGTGACATGCGACTGGCCGGCGACCCGGACAAGCATGGCAAGCTACGGCCTCGCAGTAACAACACGGTACGCTTGGAACTGGCGCTGCTGGGCCACCTGTTCACCGTCGCGATCAAAGAATGGGGCATCGGCCTGCCCTTCAATCCAGTGTCCAACATTCGCCGCCCTGCCCCCGGCTCGGGCCGCAACCGGCGATTGACTCCCGAAGAACAGACCCGCCTGCTGCAAGCCGTCGATAAGCACTCGAACCCGATGTTCGGATGGATCGTCCGTATTGCCGTCCAGACCGGCATGCGGCTGTCTGAAATTGCCACGCTGCGCATTCGGCAAGTGGACATCGAGCGGCGCGTCGTCCGGCTGGAACATACCAAGAACTCTTCGCCTCGCACCGTCCCACTGACTGCCGAGGCAACGCGCGTGTTCACTGAGGCACTGACCAACCCCTTGCGACCTGCCGAAACCGAACTGGTGTTCTTCGGCGAACCCGGCCGGGACGGCATACGACGCCCCTACCTGTTCGACAAAGCATGGACCGAAGCCAAGCGAGCAGCGGGCCTTGAAGACTTCCGCTTTCACGACCTGCGACACGAGGCTGTCAGCCGGTTCGTGGAAGCCGGCTTGAGCGATCAGGAGGTGTCGGCCATCAGCGGCCACAAGTCGATGCAGATGCTCAAGCGCTATACGCATCTGCGGGCCGAAGACCTAGTGCAGAAGCTGGACCGCCTCGCGCGGCGCACGCCGTCCGCTTCTAAACAACGAAGTGAAGCCGACTCCCAAACAGAGAACAACGCATAATCGCTCCATCGCGTTGCCATAATGAATAACCGATTGTCTTAACCTACGGAGGAAGCTAGTTTTGCATACCGCTATCAAGATCGTCGCCATCAGCAGCTTTGCCCTTACCCTTGCCGCGTGCGGCAGCGCCAAGGACGCTAACAAGAGCAACTTCAGCAAGGCCATACAGGCATACCTGGATACTCAGAAGGGCCTGTGCGCTGCGGTTCCTGCAAAGGGCTTGCCGTTCACCCTGGCGAATCAAGACATGCTGGGCGGTCAGAACAAGAAGCGCGCCGACGCGCTGGTCGATGCCGGGCTGCTGACGAAGCGAGACACCGAAGTCAAAGCCATGTTTGGCAACAAGATGGAGCCGGCCACCGAGTACCAAATCACTGACACCGGCAAGAAATTCCTCGTCGCCAATGGTGCCAATACGATGGCTGGACAAGATGCCTTTTGCACCGGCAAGTACACCGTTGTGGAAGTGAGCAACTTCACTGAACCCAGCGACATGATGGGCGTAAAGGTGTCGCAGGTGAACTACCGCTACAAGGTAGAAGGTGCAGATGACTGGGCCAAATCGGAAAGCATGCGTGCCAATTACAAGAATTTTGCGGAACAGACTCAGGGAGATATACAGGGTAAGGCGGCTGTCATTCTGACCAACGATGGATGGATGCACGAGCGCCTGTTCAAGCGCGGATAATAACCCTGAGCCAGCTGTAAAACGAAAGGCCTTTCACCTTGAGTGAAGGGCCTTCTCTTTGGGGCTACGCCAATCTGCGAGGCGGTTGGGGGGCGCGGAACCACCCAAACTGGTCAGCGAATGATTTATATGGAAATAAGCACATAACACCTTAATTAAGCCGACCCGCGAAGCGGGTTCGGCTTGAATAAATTGTTAGGCTGCATCTCGTGACCTTTCGATAGCTGCGATTGATTGAGCTACGTCGCTGCGGGAAGTAAATGCGCCCGACCAGGCTTCCTTGAACCATGCGTTTAATGCACCAATGTCGGTGCGGAAGCCAGTGATTAGCTTGCGCCTTGCGTAGGAATGCAGCGTTTGATCTTTGATGACGAATCTCAGCCGAACGAACACAGACTCATATGCTACGTAGATACTCATTGCCCAGAGAAGAGGAATGAATGCAATGTTGTAGATGACCGGTAGTATGAAATCACGCAACGTATCTAGATGGGCGATTGTGTCAAAACTTGTTAGAACCTTATAGCTTTCAAATACCAGAAATCCTAGGCCCATGACAATCAAAACTCCGTTGAGAAATTTGTGGGCGGGGGCATATTTATCATCGCTTTGTGCTACGGCCAGCAAGCCGCCAAGCAGCGCTGTAAATGGAACAAAGATGAGCTCGCCAAGCAGTGGAAGCTTGAAAAGATTGATAAAGAAATCTAGAAGCAGAGACAACTTGAAGTTCTTCGCAACAGCGGTTTTAAGCAAACTTGGATTTCTGCTGATTTCAGGGGTGTCCGCGAGGGCCGGAATACCGGCGACAACGAGCCATAGTGCCGTGATCTTGAATTGCTTGAGCGTCCACAAATCAAAGTGACGCAATATTACCGTCACGGCCACCAGATATGCTATTGCGAGAAAGAAAGCTATTACGATTGGGCGAGCAGTCGCCGCCGAAAGTACGCTTCCGAAGCTCTTGCGTACGCCTGGCTTTGTCAGGCACCAAACAATAAAAATACCGAGCCAAATCGCTGTTGCGAGTTCCCGTGAATCCAAACTTTTGAGGATTTCGATCACTTTCTATGCAACCTGACGAACAAGCCAAGCCGCCGCCGAAGGCGCTCGGCTTGAGCTAATGGTGAGGTAAATGCGGTGAACGTGCATTTTCTAGTCTTCAGGATGTTGTGGATCCCCAAGTCCAGTCTTGCCCTCCCACAACAACGAAAATCTCAGAGCGCAAGCCGCGAGCCTTGAAAGCGGCCTGCACCTTTGTGCGAACATGGTCTCGAACAGATGCTGCGCTCTCGCCGTTGTATGAGCCAAGAACCGTTGTTGTAGGAATAACAGTTTCACCTCCACTGCTATTTGCCTGTGCGCGCTTGAGGCCGAGCGCCTCAAGATCAGAATATGCATTTTGATAGTCCGTGCTGGATGCATTTTTCAGGTCAAAAGTGCAAACGACTCCGTAAGCCATTGATTTTTCCTTTTATTGAAACCCACTTGCACTGGGGTAAACCTAACGCACAAGGTATGCGGCTTGCGTAGCAAGTCCGCTTGACCGCCGGGTTAGGTGTTGAGATCTTCAACCCGGCGGGACGAAACTGAATGATAGCTGTAGGCGCTATGCTTGAGAAAGCCGCGACGCTTCAAGCCAAAACCTTTGCGCGAAGCGAATGAAACAGACCGAAAAAGCTAAGGGTTGAGAAGGTGCGGAGCGTGCCCGGACTTGCACCAGGATATGCGGTTATGAGCCGGACGACTCTACTGTCACAGCCTCCGCGAAAAATCTTCCACTGTCTCTTAAAACCTCAAGATCTACGGATGCCAGGACTGTCCGCTCTTGGCCGAACTCGGTCTTATGTCTTCCTGAGCGAATCAGCCCCACCTACGCGGCGACCGAGTGGCGTGGCCACCACTTAAGCGTGTGCAAATCCAGCAACGTGAACCGCCCCGCATCCTGCCATCCACCTGTATCGATGTAGTAAACGTTGCCAAGCTGTGCAGGCTTGCGTAGCGTCATATGTCCATGGACTACCGCACGTACATTGCGGACAGGCTGGGAATACTGCATTCGATAGCGGTCTACGGACCATAGGCAGGCATCCTCATCCTCCGGGCTGAAAGTAGCGCCATGAATGGCCTGCCAATCGTCATAGGGGAAGTCGGCGTGAACCATACCCACTACACCACTCGGCGTTTCCACCTCGATAGCCAGCGGCAAGGCTCTCAAGCAGGCCGCAATGCGTTCACGAACATCGCCGGCACAGGCATCCAACCATCCGCCGCCGTGCACGCGATGATCGACGTCCGGAATCGGATTGCCCATCGCCCGTCGCCACGTCATCAGGTCGTGATTCCCACAGATCGCGTGAAACCACGGGCGCTCCAACCATTTCAGAACATCGGCTGACTCAGGACCTCGGTCCACAAGGTCCCCCACGGAAAACAATCGGTCCTTTTCTGGCGAGAACCTTACGGCAGCCAGCGCGACCTCAAGGCGACCAAAATGACCGTGGATGTCACCCACCGCAAAATCACGGCCGCTGGCATTCAATTGAAAGCGCCGGACTCGGACATTACCGGACGTCATTCCAAGGTTCCATATAGCTCCCTAACGACTTGTCATGCATGTCCCATGATACTTGGCTCTTCACGACCGCGTGACACGTAATCCGCTGATCCTAGTGCCATCACTTCGAATGCGAGCCAACAGCGTGAGCATGCTCACATCGTTGGTAATTTTCCACAAAATTTTCCCCTGTCCGCCGACGCTTCAGACGCGGAAATCAGAGCACATCTCTGACCGCGCCTAAGCCCATGATTTCTAGATTTATTTTGCTTGATCGCTTCATCGCAAAAAAACCAATGTGCCATATCTTGGCATTTGGCGATGCCTAATCTTGGTTTTCATAGACACCCTATTTTGGTCTTTAAAATCAATGACTTAAGTTTGACAGTCATGCCTTCACGGTAAAGACTGGCATTACCTACGGTGAACTTGTGAGGCATAGGAATGACTACTGGAGAATATTTGTTGGGACGGTTTGGGCCGTTGATGAGCATCGTTGACGTTGCCACCTTGCTAGGCCGATCTCCGGATGGCGTCCGCATGGCGCTTTATACCGATACCGACTTTTCACGCAAGCTGAAACCAGCCATGCTGCGGGTCGGCCGCCGCGTTTATTTTCGGACGATGCAGGTCACAGAAGCCCTGAATCTGGAACAGCCGGCAGACGATGAAATCACGCCCGCAGAGGTCGCTACGCGAGGGCCGCGCGCATGAGTCGGCAAAGAACCATCAACGACCAGATATGGCGCTCAAATCGCCTGTCAGGCTGCACGGTCGAAGACCGCTATGCGCTGTTCTATTTCCTGACATCGCCATTCAGCAATGTCATCGGCGCCTATGAAATCGTCATTCGCGTTGCAGCCTCAGAAATGGGCTGGGACCCCGATTCACAACTAATGCCAGTGATGCGTCGTCTCATCGATGCTGGCATCTTGGATTTTGACCCGCAGGCGAATTACATTTGGATCAAAGATTGGTGGGACCACAATTCCGCCAAGATGGCAGTGGCAACAACCCTTAGGAAAAAGACACTCGAGCAAATAGCGGCACTGCCCCAAGGCTGGCGTGACGCTTACGTGAATGACTTTATCGATCGACTGCCTACCGAGGATCCGCTGCGCAATACGGTAGCCAAAGCCCTTGGATACGGTCCATATAGGCTATCGACACCCTATGCGGGCCCAGACGACGGCCGGACGTCCATTCCGGCCGAAGCAAAAGACATCCATAGAAATCAATCGATTAGCAACGGGCATACCCCAGCGACAGCCTATCACCAGGGTATGGGCAGGGGGCCGGGTAACACTACTACTAACACTAACCCTATCTATAACCCTACTACTACAACGAGAACCGACGACGATCTTCAGTACCCTACCGCGCTGGTCCCCGCTGAGAAACTGTCGATCCAAAACTTGCTTACCGACGTCCAATCAGCTGATGCGCAAGCATTGCTTGACGAACTGGACGGGGCCATCAAGACACCCGGAACCATCAGAAAGACGAAGGTCGCCTATTTCAAAGGAATCCTTGAACGCCACCGCACAGGGGGATTCGTGCCGTCTGCTGGCATCCCGATAGCGACCAGAAGAGAACGCCTGGCAGCGACCCAAGATATGTCGCGCGCTTCGGAATCAGCACCACTCAGCAAAGCTGAATCCCAAGCCCGGCTTCAAGAAATCAAAGCCCAACTGGAGCTGCATACGAGGATGCCGAAATGACGCGCAAGACCACACTCAGCATCCGCCTGGATGGTGATCTGAAGCAGCGTTGGCAGGCACTTTGTCTTCGACAAGGCAGCACGCCCAGCGACGGCCTGCGGCAGATCATTGTCCGCCTTCTCAACGGTTCGGCAACGGACGCTTCGCCCACTCCATCAAAACACGAGCAGCCTGATACTTCGCGTCGCCGCTTGGAACTCCGCCTGACCGAGACGGAATATGCCCGTATCGAAGCACTAGCCTTGCAGCAGGGCATGTCAGCCAATCGCTGGGTCATCCACCTGATACGGGCCAATCTCAGCGGCGAACCACAGTTCGGCATGACAGAGCTACGGACGCTGGGCGAATCGAATTCACGGCTGCTGGCCATCGGTCGCAACCTGAACCAGATCGCCCGGCATATGAACGCAGGACGCGCGCTGGAGACGGTGGTAACCGCTGAGCGTATCGACACACTGACCCGTCATATCAAAACCCACACCGCGCGGGTGGCAGACATCATGCGCGCCAACATTGACCGCTGGAGGCTGGAATGAGTCTGGTCATCGATGGAATTTTGAAGGACTGGGGCGAACGCATCTATACCAAGCCCGTGACCAGCCAAGGCATTAAGCGCACGGTGACGCGATCACGTACTTCGCCGCCCTCCAAGCCTCTGCTGCTGACCGGCAGCGCTCGGGTCCGTGACAAGTTGATGCTGACCACTCGCAAAGCGCCCGAAGTCATGGTGAAGATCTCCGGCGGCGGCAAAGGCATCGCGCAGGTGAAAGCGCACCTCGACTACATATCGCGCAACGGCCTGGTAGCGTTGGAGAATGAAGACGGTGAAGTCATCCTTGGCCGTGAGGCCGTGCAGGACGTGCGCGACGAATGGAAAAGCGGCCAGTACGGGTTGCCTGATAACGGCTCGCGCCGTGAAACGTTCAATATCGTGCTGTCCATGCCACCCGGCACCGATCGACGCGCCGTGAATGACGCTATCCGTGCATTCGCGAAAACGGAGTTCGGCGCCAACCACGCGTATGTCTTCGCCATCCATGACGACGAAGCCCATCCCCACGGCCACCTTTGCGTTAAGGCGCTCGGTCTCGACGGTAGCCGGCTCAACCCACGAAAGGCGGACCTGCAACGATGGAGGGAACGCTTCGCCGAGGCGCTGCGTGAACAAGGCATCGAGGCCAATGCCACACCGCGTAGGGCACGGTCTAACACGCACACTACGGTCAAGCAGGCGACGCGACATGCCGCCAAGCGCGGCAAGAGCACTAAGGCGGCCGAGCGGGAACAACGCAAGCTTTCCGGCGTTTCACGTACCATCAGGAATGGCTACGGGCACATTGCGAAAGCCTTGGCCGCTGGTGGCATGGAGGACAAATCGCTTGCCCTGGAAATTGTTCGGTTCCTTGATCCCTCGCAGGACAGGACGCTACAGGTCCCACAGCGTAGCCAGCGCAGCACAGAAGTGATCAAGGATGTCCAGCAACAGGACAAGACCAACCATCCAGGTAAAGGCGACCTGAGCCGTTGATTGATTGCGCAAGAAGGACCATAAGATGGCTTTACGCTACGACGCGCTGCAAGACTACTGTGATGATCCAGCGCGCACCGGTGATGTGCAGGTCGTTCTGTATGCGCACTACTGGAAGGGCTTTGCCTTGGCCGTGCAGGACGGCACTACAGAGCACCGCGTCATGGACGACAAGGGCCGACCGTACCGGTTCCGAACAGTAGAAATGGCCTTGGCGGAACTGGCGAACATCTCGTACCTGTCTGACCGCATCATCATTGACCGTCGCACGTGGTGGCCGTAATCGGGAAACTACTTTGCATTAACCGTAAGTACAATCAACTTCGGTTGTACCTTTAACCACAACGAACGTTGCACCGCCCTAAGGACGCCTAGCGTACCGGGCGCCGACCCGAAAAGAAGGGTTCCGACCGCCGAGAGCAGATCGGCCGCTTAGTCGCCCCAAGAACGCTTTGTCGTACTGGGCGCGGTCCCTGAACAGACCGACAGACCGGACAGCACGGTCCTACGTTCGCCCTCAACCTCTCAGGAGTGGCGAACATGAAGAAACTATCAGCCTCTTGCATTCTGGCCGTCGGCATTGCCGCGTCGTCGGCCGCCTTCGCACAAATCCCCGTGACAGATGGCGCCTCCATCGCCAAGAGCGTAGAAAACCAGATCGAAACGATGGCGAAGTGGAAGATGCAGTACGACCAGATGGTCAGCCAGATCGACCAGATGAAGCAGCAATACGCTGCGGTCACTGGCGCGCGCGGCATGGGCGAACTGTTCAACAACCCGCAGCTGCGTGACTACCTGCCGCAAGACTGGCAAGGGGTCTATGACCGCGTGAAATCAGGCGGCTATGCCGGCCTGAGCGCGCGCGCTGAAGCCATCTACCACAACAACAAGGTGTATGACGCATGCACCGGCTTTGCCTCGACAGAGCAGCGCACCAATTGCGAAGCGCAAGCCGTCAAAGGCGCGCAAGACAAAGCCTTTGCGCTCGATGCCTACGACGCGGCGAAGAACCGTCTCAGCCAAATCGACCAGTTGATGCGGCAGATCAACCAGACCCAAGACCCGAAAGCCATTGCGGAACTGCAAGGCCGCATCGCAGCCGAGCAGGCCATGATTCAGAACGAACAGACCAAGCTACAGATGTACCAGATGGTCGCGGCAGCCGAAGACCGCCTACAGCAGCAACGACGGAAGGAGATCAACGCAAAGATTGTTGATCAACGGGGCTACCCCACTCTTCAAGTCTTCAACCCGCTTGCACGCTAAGGAGAACATCATGGCTCCGTTCTACGCAATCACTCTGGTTCCAGTGGTAACGCTATGCCTTGCCATCTATCGCTTCTGGGCTTGCGCTCGCCGCCTGAGTCCCGAGTATTACCGAGAGCTTTTGCGGCGTGCGCCGCTGATGAGACCCCTTGATGTCGCGGCTATCGGTATGGCTGCTTTCACGGCCTACTACGCGTCTATGGGCTGGTTTGGATTCACACTGCCGTTCATTGATGAAGAACCGTTGCCGCCTTGGATGAACATCATCCTGTCTGCCGTCACATCCATTGCGTGCATCGGCATCGTTTTGACAAACGCGCCAAATCGCTTCACACAGCCGACATGGGGCGGCATGCGCGAAAGCGTCGTACGAACCCTTGCAGCGTTACGCATCATTGAGGCCGCCGAAGTGGCCCACGCACTCGACATCATCAACGCACGTGAGGCACACAAATGAAAAAAATCCTCTTCCCTTTCTTCATCGCGCTCACGCTGGCAGCTTGCGGGGACAACACCCCCATTCGAACCGTCGATTGGTACAAGGCGCATGCCCCCGAACGCAACGCGATGATCGCGAAATGCGAAGCCAGTCCTGGCGAGCTCGCCGCATCCGCCAACTGCGTCAACGCCAAGACAGCGGCAAACCATCTGGCCGTCGACAAGCGGGGCTATTTCGACCTGACACCGATCAATCCGCTCAAGGGAGGTCAATAACATGGGATTCGCCTTATTCCAGTGGATAGGCAGCAGCGTCGATGCGATGCTGAACACCTTCGTATCGGAAACCGCTTCGAACGTCATCCTCGGCTTTCAAATGCTGATGCTGACCGGCGTCACGCTGTATATCACCTTGACAGGCTACGCCATCAGCGCGGGCGCGGTTGAAGCTCCCTTTCAGACCTTCATCAAGCAGTGCATGAAGATCCTCATTATCACAGCATTCTGCATGACGGCTGATTCTTACACCGCCACTGTTGTGTCGGCCATTCAAGGGCTGGAGACAGGTCTGGCCGACGTCATGTCTACGTCTAACGCTCAAGCGACAAGTATCTATCAGGTTCTGGACAACTCGGCGGACAAAGGGCTTAACGTGGCTTACGACATGCTAGGCAAAGTCGCAAAGCGCGAGTTCTACGAACTAGGTCATATGTTCTGGGATGCCCTGAATGCACTCATGATGGCCATTGCCGTGCTTCTTATTCATTTGCCTGCGGCCGCGACCATCATCATGGCAAAGCTCGGTCTCGGAATAATGCTTGGTCTCGGACCACTGTTTATCGCGGCGCTAATGTTTCCAGTCACCGCGAAATGGTTCGACAAATGGTTTGAGCAGGCACTGGCCTATATCCTTGAAATTGCCATCACAATGGTTGTCGTGTCTGTCGGTGTGGCGCTATTCAAGGCGCTGTTCGACAGGGTAATAAGTACGACCACGGACAATCCCATCAATTCGTTTGTGCAGATCATCGTTCTTGCCTTGATCATCTTCTTCGCGCAAAGAAAAACGAGTGGCCTAGGGGCGAGACTGGCTGGCGGCATCGCCTTTGACGCTGTGACATTCAAGAGCATGGCGCAGGGTATTGGCAACGTGGTGAATCCTAAGACGACTCGCCGCGATATGCAGTCGGGCATGATGGTTACTGCTGGCCGAACCAACCACATGATCGCAGGCAACACCATGTGGAATCCAGCCTATCGGCAACACGTCTTGCAGAACATGGGCAAGAACTGGGGATCGGCAACGGGCGGCTCCGTCAACGGTAAGTGATGTGCATGTTGGGTCCGTAACGGCCTCGCCATCAGCGAGGCCTTTTCATTTATGGCCGCACATATCTCCGCGCTACGCTTGGGCAACCCCTTCGGTTGCATCCCGCGTCCGTTCTTGCCGGACTGGCCGCGGGGGCAGGCCCAGCGGCTTCGCCTTGTTCCTCCCCCGGCCGATAGGCTGCATGGCTTCCAGAGGCATCAAGGGTGAAGGCCTCGCCCGGGATCCTCACCCGTTCCCTGCGCTGCGCTTCGGGCTGCGGCTTCCGGTCCCGCCCTTGACGCCTCTTCCGGCCAAACGGTGTCAGTAGCGGTGCTGCCAAGCGGATGACGGGTCAAGGGGTTGGTGCGGCCCGCAGCCCACAGGGCGAGGACACGGCCCCTTGACGCGGCAGGAGCGCCCCACGCTATGCCGGGGGCAGGAGTTCCGGGCCAAAGGCCCGCAACCCCTGCTCCCGAGGCTCCCGCCGGCGAGGGTGGAGAGTCCAGAGAGGCAAAGCCTCTTTGGAAACTACGGCTAGTACGCAGCCGATATTGGCGTCCATAGCAGGTAAAACAAGACAATTTCAGCGCACCACCTCTGTGGCTGCGCGTACCTAAACCAATTTACCCATACTTCTTGTAAGATCGAGTTACCTACAGCAAGGAGACACCATGGCTGGCAAGGATAAATGCACGCAACAGCCCCATAAAACCATATCGGATACCGAACGCAGCCGCCGGCAATCGGCAGTTAACTATGCACGGGCCTCCGTCGGTCTAGAAGGTTTCTCGCTCAGTGAAGCAGATGAGGCCCACGCTCAGCGTTTCGCCGATGGTCAGATGAGCCTGCAAGAGTTTGTGCAGCCGCGCGCTGACGCATTAGCACTCCCAAAGTCTTCGTCATGACGAAAAAATTTAGGATTTGGGGACTAGTGCAGGATAGGCTGTCGCCGGTTTTTGCAGTACATGCAGGCCTAAGTAAGTGAATATAACGACGCAAATACAGGGATGCCCGTTTCGAATTGTCTGGCTCTGCTCAATCGCAATCCCTCGGCTCCAAGGAAGCTGGGTGGGATCATTTTTTCTATGGCTGGGTAGGCTTGGTTATAAGGGTCGGTGAAAATGCGCGTTATCAATCTGAAGATTGAGAATTTCCGGGGTGTGAAGTCTGCTGACCTTACGTTTGACGGACATACCCTGCTGGTAGGGGGCAACAATGTCGGAAAGAGTACGATCTGCGAGGCTTTGGATCTTGTGCTCAGTCCGGATAGGCTTTCTCGCTTTCCCCCGGTTCAAGAGTTCGATTTCTACAACGCCTCCTACCTCGATGCTGACGGGACCACTCCCATAAAGATCAAGATCGAAGTCATGCTAGTGGATCTCAGTGGCGAGTTAGAGCGCATATGCGCCGCTCACACCGAGCTGTGGCATGTTAAAGAACAACGTCTGTTGGAGGCTGGTGAGGTAGATGCCGCAGTTCCTCCCGATGTGATTCGATGCCTGCGCATTGAGACCCAAGCGTTCTACAACGCAGAGGAGGATGAGTTCGAGGCTGATACGTTCTTTTCATACAGCCCCAGTCTTGAAGCAGGTGAGCTGCAGCGTGTAAAGAAACCAGTGAAGCGGCTCTTCGGATTCCTCTACCTTCGAACTCTGCGAACAGGCTCACGCGCGCTTAGTCTAGAGCGAGGCTCTCTGCTAGACCTTATCCTCCGGTTGCAGGGTGTTCGAACCGGACTTTGGGAAAAGTCTATCAAGCGGCTCCGTGAGCTAGATCCTCCGATTGACGCTGATGCCGCCGACCTTCGGCCCGTGCTGGATTCCATTGAAGAGCGGCTTGTCCAGTATATTTCCATAGGCCGCGCGGGCAACGCAACGCAGCTATTCGTTTCGCAGCTTACGAGAGAACATCTGCGCAAGACGATGTCGTTCTTTCTCTCCGTCACTGCGGATCAAAAGCCAGTTCCCTTCCAGCATGTCGGGACAGGCACCCTTAATACCCTCGTGTTGGCTCTATTGTCGTTCATCGCCGAGGTAAAAAAGGACAATGTGATTTTCGCTATGGAAGAGCCCGAGATAGCCCTGCCGCCACATACGCAGCGCCGGATTGCAAAGTATCTTTTGGAGGAGACAACTCAGTGCTTTGTGACCTCACATTCGCCGTATGTCATCGAACGATTCGATCCATCACAGATCAGCATCCTGCGGCGTAGCGGTGACGCAAAGGTGGAGTCGACGACCGTAGCGTCTGGCACAACGCTGAAAGGCAAAATGTACAAGCGTCATGCAAGAAGAGGCCTAGCGGAAGCGATGCTGGGCCCCGGGGTGATTGTTGCGGAAGGGATCACGGAGCATAGCGCCTTGACCACGGTCGCAGAGAAGATGGAACAGGCCAATCCGGATCTGTTTGCTCTGGACTTGGCGGGCATCACGATCTTCCCCGTCGAGGGCGACGGTTCTTTGCCTAATTTCGGCGCTTTCTTCAAGGCACTTGGTCTTCGAACATATGCGTTCTATGACTACAAGCCACGCAAGGCAGAAGAAAATCAGAAGTTTGCGGAAGCCTTTGATTTCCCGAACGAAATTCCTTTCCCGAACATCGAACAGCTTCTAGTCGCACAAACGCCCGTTAGCCACCAATGGACGTTCCTTTGTGCGCTTCGTGATTCAGGGGACCAAGGGAACATTGGCATACCGGCCGAGCGCCCTGATGACAAGGGGGTAGTGGATTGCATGCTCAAGGCGCTCAAGAGCAACAAGGGCAACGGATATGCAGCCCGGCTACTGGATCTTTGTGCGGTGCATGAGCTACCTGTCGGCATCACTGACTTCCTCACTCGCGTTTACAGCGACTTTCCAAAACCTGTCCCTGTGGCTCCGCCTAAGGACGAGCCGGTAGGGGAAGAGGACCTGGTCGGCGACTTATGATCATCTGCGAGCGGCGTCAAAGGATTTTGAACGAAGATGGCCACCTTCTAATTGTTGGAGGGCCTGGCAGCGGTAAGACCACTATCGCCCTGCAAAAGGCCACGAAGATTATTGCTGCTGGGTTGCAACCGGGGCAGTCGATACTCTTCCTCAGTTTTTCTCGGGCAGCCGTGGCAAGGATCGCAGAGGCATCGAGTTTGCTTGTCGATAAGACCGTACGTTCGCAGCTCAGCCTCCAGACCTTCCATTCCTTCTGCTGGTCATTGCTCAAGAGCCATGGCTACCTACTCGGCTCTCCGAAAGGCAAACTCAAGATCCTGCTGCCTCAGGATGAAAAAGCCTTGTCCGGTGGAGTGAAAGCACCGAAGAAGGGGGAGCGAGAGACAGCCGAGTGGCTTGTATGGCAAGCCGAGCGAGAGCGACTGTTCGCGGAAGAGGGGCAAATCTGTTTCGACTGGTTTGCTCCCAAATCCAGTGAGCTGCTGGGAAGATGTCAGTTGCTACGGGAGCTGGTGGCAGACACTTACCCCGTCATTATCGTTGATGAAGCTCAAGACACTGGGGATGCGGCTTGGAGTTGCATCGAGAAGTTGGCAGACCTTTGCCAGATCATCTGCCTAGCTGATCTTGATCAGCAAATTTTTGATCACCTGGACGGTGTAGGTCCGGAGCGGATTGAGCGCATCAAAGATGCCTTAACTCCGGTTTTTGTAGATCTTGGCTCCGACAACAATCGCAGCCCTGGCACTGAAATCGCGGTTTTTGGCAATGACATCTTGGCGAAGACGCCGAGAAGGGCCCCATATGCTGGTGTAGGCCGCATCCTGTATGACCCCAGAAAGGACCCTGCCCAGTGGATACGTATGGCGCTCGGTCGATTTTTCAGAGGCGCTAAAGCTGACGGACTGGAAATAGAGAACTTAGCCATCCTTGCAACCACCGGCAGTGGCGTTGCCAAAATTTCAGCCGCCCTGAATGGGGGCGAGAAACCTATTCCCCACCAGGTTCTGTTCGACGAGGCAGCAGTACTATTATCAGCCCGATTGGCAGCATTTCTTCTGGAGCCCAAGCTCCCAGAGCGGCGCGCAGTTGATATCGCAACCTGCCTTGAATTGCTAGCCTCAATCAGGCGTGCAGATGGTAGTGCGACGGCAATCAGGGAGGCAGCAACCTATATGACGTGGAGTGCTGGCATCGTAGCAGGCAAGTTCCCCAAGACCAATCTCGTCAGGAACGCAGAAGCACTTATCAATGGCGTTGCACACCTATCGCTTACCGGTGACCCTGGCAGGGACTGGATTCAGATAAAAATGCAGCTCTACCGAACCGACGTTACCGAGTTCAAGCAGGTAGCGAGGGCCCTCGACTATTTGATCGCTTTCAATCGTGGGAGGCGAATCAGCGCGAACTTGTCGGAGATGTGGATGACGACTGGTGCCTACACTACCGCCCGTCAGGGGCTCGATAACGCTTTGGTGCAGGATCAACTGTTGGCTGAGGGATACGATACCCAAGGTATACACGTCATGACCATCCACAAATCCAAGGGCAAGCAGTTCGATGCGGTAATTCTGATTAGGGAGAGCATTAGGCAAGGAGCAAGGCAGTTCCGCTCTTCATTGGTCTGGCGAGGTGATGCACCGCCCTATGACCGCAGCCGGAAAATTCTTCGCGTTGGAATCACTCGCGCGCGGCGTTACGTTCTGATGCTCGAACCCACGTTTCCGCGCTGCCCCATCATGTCGGAGCATATATTGTGAGGTGTAGCGTTCACATGTCTGATTTTATCTGTCCCATATCTCGGTGATCGCTTAGTATGGGTAACGGTCGCTACGCGCTGGCGATTCCTCTCGTCAGTACTGTATCTAAATTTCGGTACAGTACAGGTACAATGACCAGCTTCCACCAATTCGGTTAAAATTCTCTAACCTACTGATTTGAAACTGGTTTTACCTATTTCAACCTACGCTAGAATTCGCCTCAATTCCCTGTAGCAACACTGTAAATCACCGACTCAAAATCGCCCGCCGCAAAGGCATGTCGGCTCCGTTCCAGCCCCCGGACACCAGAATTCAAAAAGCCGTTGACGTTCACCGTCAACGGCTTTTCTCTTAATCTTGCCTTAGACCACCACCGTAAGCGGCTTTCAGTGCGCCCCGCGTTCACCGATAACGCTTCGGCGTCTCTACCGCCCCCGTCCCACCCCAAGCAGCAAAGCCGGTCAATTGACGGTCACGCCCGCCTCGCGCACCACATCGCCCCACGAAGAAATCTCCTTGACGATCTGATCGCGAAAGGCCTGCGGGCTGCCTGGCGCGGCTTGTTCCCCTGTTGCCTTGAGACGGTCGGCCATTTCGGGCATCACGACGGCCGCATTGATCGCGGCGTTGAGCTTGGCCTGCACCTGCGGCGGCACGCCCTTGGGCGCGATGATGCCGTACCACACCGTCACGTCGTACGGCACGCCGGCCTCGCGCACCGTCGGGATATCCGGCGCCGAGGATACGCGCTGCGGCAAGGTCACGGCCAACACCTTCAGGCGCTTGTCCTCGCGATAAGGCAGCGTCGAACCCGCGGTGGTCAGCATCGCGTTGACCTGGCCAGAGACGGTGTCCGTCAGAGCCGGGGCGGACCCCTTGTAGGGGACGTGGACCATGGTGATGCCGGCGGTCTTCAAGAAGGCCTCCATCGCCAGGTGCGATATCCCGCCCGTGCCGGACGAGGCATAGGTCAGCCCGCCCGGTTTCTTCTTGGCCAAGGCTACCAGGTCGCCCAGGCTGTCCACCGGTACGCTGGGATTGACCGACACGAAGAAAGGCGCCCGGGCAATCATGCCGATCGGCGTCATGTCCTGGACCGGATCGAACGGCAGCTTGTACAGGCTGGGGTTGACGGAATAGCTATTGGAAATCAAGGTCAGGGTGTAGCCATCGGGCGCTGCCCTCAGGCCCTGCTCCACGCCCAGCTTGCCGCCCGCGCCGGGACGGTTCTCCACCACCACGGGCTGCTTCAGGCCATCGGACAGCAACTGCCCCAGGAGACGCGCGATCCCGTCATTGCCGCCTCCGGCGGCGAAGGGCACGATCAGCTTGATCGGCTGCGAAGGATAGTCGTCCGCGCGCGCATTCACTGCCGTTGCGGCAAACGCGACGGCAGCCAGCGTCATCCCCAATACCGCCCTGCCCAGCCTGGCGCCGGATAGCATCGTCATATTTGTCTCCTCCTTGATCGGCCGCTGCGCGGCTAGGTTGAACGGCGAATGGCGCCAGGCTACAACTTAACGGGTGAAGTTGTAGCCCGGCACTGGTATTTCCAGATCTCTCGATTGCATGGAACGGGTTTCTTCATGTTGTATGCGTAGCCTGAAGCGCGTGATCCCGAAACCGCTCCACCAACGTTGCCACCGCGGATTTGTCCAGCGATTGCACCGCGTAGCAAAGCCCGATGCGCCGTGACATTTCCAGCCCTTCCAGCGGCCTGATCTCCACGCCGGCCTGGCTGCGGACGAGGGACTCCGGCGCCACGCATATACCAGCGCCGGCCGCCGTCAACGCCAATGCCAGGCGCAGCGATCCCGCATGCGCGGCCGGCGAGTTCGCCGCCGCGCCGTAGAAAGGAAGCAGGCGCTGATGCGTCGGATGATTCGGGCACACGATCCACGGCAATGCGGCATCGGCGCCGCTACCTGCGGGGATCGCCAGCACGTAGCGGTCCACGGACAGCGGCAGGAACAGTTCGTCCTCGCAGCGCTCGTCTTCGGTCGCCAGCCGGGCGTCGCCGTCGCACCCCTCGATCAGGCTGACGAAAAGCGCCGGCGCGACTTCCCGCGCCGCTTGCATGAAGGCGGCGATGTCCTGGCCGGCGATATCCGCCTCGACGCCGATTTCGATACGCGACGCGCGCGGGCCGTGGCGGAACTGGTGCGTCATCGAGTCCGTTTGCGACAGGATGCGGCGCGCCTGCGGGTACAGGATACGGGCGTCCTCCGTTACCGCCACACCCCGGGCCTGCCGGGTGAACAACTGCGTGCCCAGCAAGTCCTCCAGGCTTTTGATCGTGCCCGACAGCGCGGGCTGGCTCAGATGCAGGCGGCGGGAAGCGGCCGTGATGTTGCGCTCTTCGAAGACGGCGACAAAGGCCTTGAGTTGGCGGCTATCCATAAGATTTTCCGATTTCTTCCAAAGAAATAAACCATTTCTCAGGGATTTTTCGCAGGCATAGAATCTTTTCCGACACTCAAGCATACCTAAAACCGATACCTGGAGCCCACCATGTCTTCCTTGAAAAAACCGCTCATCATCATCACCGGCGCCAGTTCCGGCATCGGCCTGGCCACCGCCCGTCTGTTCTCGGCGCACGGCCACCCCCTGCTGCTGCTGGCGCGCCGGCTGGACAAAATGCAGGCGCTGAACCTGCCCGACACCCTGGCGCTGTCCGTGGACGTGACCGACCGCGCCGCGCTGGCCGCCGCCGTGCGGGAAGGCGAAGCGCGCTTCGGCCCGGCCGATGCGCTCATCAACAACGCGGGCGTCATGCTGCTGGGCGACATCACGCGCCAGGACCCGGATGAATGGGACCGGATGCTGGACGTGAACGTCAAAGGCGTGCTGAACGGCGTGCATGCGGTCGCGGCGGGCATGGTCCAGCGCAAGCGCGGCAGCATCATCAACATCAGTTCGGTGGCCGGCCGCAAGACCTTCCCCAACCACGTGGCCTACGTGGGCACCAAGTTCGCCGTGCATGGCTTGTCGGAAAACCTGCGCGAGGAATTGTCGGCGCACAACGTGCGCGTGACGACGATCGCGCCGGGCGCGGTGGAAACCGAGCTGCTGGGCCACACCACCGACGCGGACATCAAGACGGGCTATGAAGCGTGGAAGGCCGAGATGGGCGGCAAAGTGCTGGCCGCCGAGGGCGTGGCCAACGCCATCCACTACGCCTATGCGCAGCCGGACGGGGTATGCGTGCGTGAGATCGCGCTGGCCGCGACGCGCCAGCAGGCGTGATCGCGAACTGCCGCGGGCGCATGCCCGCTTCTCCATGACCCGCTCGGCCGTCTCTTCGGCCTTCCCGCACAGCGTGCACACGGCAAAGCCGGCCAGGCCGCGCGTGTGGGGATGAGAATGCGAGCAGGCGATGAAGGCATTCAGCCTATCCCGCTCGGGGACGAGCCCGAGCTTGATCATTTTCTGCAGCGCCCTCCCTGCGCGGCAGCCCGCAGGCCCTGCTCCCTCAATAGATCCCAGAGCCCATAGGCGCCGGTTGGCGCCTCGCGGTGCAACCGGGCCGTCAGCCCCAGGGTCTGGCGATGCGTCAACTGGGGTCTAGCGGACATGGGCACACGCTAACCGTGGCCAAGGCCGGCGCAAATTAGTTATGTTATAACATAACGAAAATTGATTGCGGCTGCCACGGCCTGTTCTGGGGCCAGGCCGATCTTCCCGCGCGCCGCCGCGTATTGCGCGCGTCTCGTACCTCTTGACCTATTGGGGCCTCACCATGGCGCGAATTCCCGTCACCATCCTTACCGGCTTTCTGGGCAGCGGCAAGACCACGTTGCTCAACCGCATCCTGCAAGAGAACCACGGCCACCGCATCGCGGTGATCGAGAATGAGTTCGGCGAAACCGGGATCGATAACGAGCTGCTCGTGCAGGAGGCCGACGAGCAGATTATCGAGATGAACAATGGCTGCATCTGCTGCACCGTGCGCGGCGACCTCGTTCGCATCCTGGGGGACCTGGCGAGGCGGCAGGCGGCGGGCGAGGCCGCGTTCGAACGGGTCATCATCGAGACCACCGGCCTGGCCGACCCAGCCCCGGTCGCGCAGACTTTTTTCGTCGACGACGAGATTGCCGACGCCTACCTGCTCGACGCGATCGTCACGGTGGTCGATGCCAAGCACGCCCCCCAACAGTTGGACGAACACCACGAGGCGCAGGAACAGGTCGGGTTCGCGGACCGGATCCTGCTATCGAAGACAGACCTTGTCGGCGCCCGGGACGCGGAAGGCCTGGAGCAACGGCTGCGGCGCATGAACCCGCGGGCGCCGATCTCGCGTGTCCACTTCGGCGCAACCGCGATTGCCGAGATCCTGGACATCCGGGGCTTCAACCTGAACGCCATCCTCGACATCGAACCGGCGTTCCTGACCGACACGGACCATGAGCACGATGACGATGTCGGCAGCTTCGTCTTCGCGTCGAAGCAGCCCTTTGATCCCCTATTGCTCGAGGATTTCTTCGGCGGTCTCGTGCAGGTCTATGGCAACGACCTGCTGCGCTACAAGGGCGTGCTCTCGGTAAAGGGCACGAATCGACGCGTCGTATTGCAGGGCGTACACATGATGGTGGGTTCCGAGCCCGGGGCGCCCTGGAAGCCCGGCGAACCCCGGGAAAGCCGCATCGTTTTCATCGGCCGCCGGCTGCCTCGTGAAGTGCTCGAGCGCGGCCTGACCCGGGCCCTGGCCGCTTCTGTCTAGCGCCTAAGAAAGGCCCGCTCCATGGGCCTTCACGAACCCCACACGAAGTTATGCGAATCATCGGTATTGCCGCGCTGCTCGGCAGCGGCGCGGCCCTGGCTCAGGAAGGCCCCGCGCCGGCGACGATGCTGGCCCCCGTCGAAGTCCATGGCGTGTACGCCACGCCGGGCAGCTCGCTGGGACTGGATATCCCGCAGCAGGTCGGATCGAGGCTGGGATTGTCGCCGCTGGACACCCCGGCCAGCGTCAGCGTCATGCATAGCGACGAGATGGCGGACCGCGGCCTCACCCGCGCGCAGGAGGCAGCAATACGCATGCCGGGCATCAGTGAAGCCCCCGCCCCGGGCAATGGGGGAACGTCCCTGGTGGCAAGGGGCTTCGTGGGCCATAACTCGGTCGCGCAGCTGGTGGATGGAACGCGCCAGGTCGTCGCCGCCGGCACGGTTACCTACCCGTTTTCGACCTGGCCGCTCCAGTCGGTGGAAGTCCTGCGCGGCCCGGCGTCGGTGCTCTACGGAGATGGGGCCATCGGCGCCGCGGTGAACTACGTCACCAAGAAACCGGTCTGGGGCGAGACGCAACGCGAGGCCTTCCTGGGCGTGGGCTCGTACGGCGCGGTGCAGGGCGGCGTCGGCCTGCGCGGCCCCATCAACGATGTGGTGGCGTACTCCATGTATGTCGATGGCGAACGCAGCGACGGGTACCGAGCGCTGGAGGACACCAGCCGACGCAACTATGCGCTCGCGCTTTCAGTCAAGCCGGCCTCGCGATGGAAGGCCACCTTCTCGCTGGATGGCGGGGTCAACGACGATGCGCGCTACTTCGGCACCCCGCTGCGCGATGGCGGGCTCGACAACAGCCTGAAACGCATCAATTACAACGTGTCCGATGCCGTGGTGCATTACGACGACCGCATCTGGCGCGCCAAGGTGGAATATGCGGTCAATCCCCATGTGCAGCTGCGCAACGAGACCTACTACCTGACGTCCAAACGCCACTGGCGCAACGCGGAGTCCTATGGATTCGACCCCGCCGGCGCGTCGATCGTTCGCGAAGACTATCTGGAAATCCTTCACGACCAGGAGCAGACCGGCAACCGGTTCGACATGACGCTGGACGGCCGGATCGGCGGACTGCGCAATCGGCTGGTTGCCGGCGCCGACTGGTACCGCAGCACCCTGCTGCACTCGAACAATTCCCCGTATGGCGGCAGCAGCACCGTAGACCCCTACGATGTCGACCGGGGAGAATTCGACAGCCCCGACCCCACCACGCGTGGGCGCCGCGCCACGTTGCAGACCACCGCGCTCTTTCTCGAGAACGCACTGGACCTGACCCCGCAATGGAAGCTGGTGGGTGGCCTGCGCCACGAGCACATGCGGCTGGACGACAGCAATCTGCGCACAGGCGTGCGCCAAGGCAAATCCTATGACCCCACGACCGGCCGGGTCGGCATCGTCTGGGCCCCAAGCGAGACGCTGTCCTTCTACGGACAGTATTCCACGGGCACGGACCCGCTGAGCGGCGCGCTCTCCTTGCCGGCTGGCGGCACGGATCTGGACCTTACCCGCGGACACCAGGTCGAAGCCGGTGTCAAAGGCCTCGTGCCATCGATACGCGGCCAATGGACTGCGGCCGTCTACCGCATCGAAAAGCGCCATCTGCTCTCTCGCGACCCGGAGGATCCCACGATCACGCAGCAGGTCGGCCGGCAGTCGTCCACCGGCATCGAACTGGCCTTTGCGGCCGAGCCCATCCCGGGCTGGACCGTCGATGCCAACATCGCGCTGCTCCGCGCGCGTTACGACGACTTCGGTGAGCTGGCTTCCGGCGTATTGGTCTCCCGCGACGGCAACGTGCCCACGGGCGTCCCCGAGCGCATGGCCAATCTCTGGACGACCTGGCGGTTTGCGCCGCAGTGGAAAATCGGCGCGGGCGCGCGCTATGTCGGCCAACGGCCCACCAATGCCGCCAATTCCCGCTGGCTGCCCGGCTACACCGTCGTGGACGCGGCGCTCACTTATGACTACTCGCCCGCACTGAGTTTCATGCTGACGGTGAAGAATCTGACCGACCGCGAATATGCCGTGTCGGGCTCGGACGCCACCTGGCTGCTGGGCGCGCCGCGGACCGTCCTGCTGACGACACGCGCCACGTTCTAGGTGGGCATGCCCGATCCTGGGTGAGGGCCGGAGGGGAAGGCGCCAGCCCGCGGCGGCGGGCTGCCTCCTCTCCGTCACCTCCCCCAGCGCAGCACCAGCGGATCCAGCCGCCGCGCGGTGGCCAGCAGCCCCTTGCGGGTTTCGGGATGCAGGGCCGGCCACGGATGCCGCGGGGCATCGCAGTCGATGACGCCTCCTTCCTTCATCAGCGCCTTGGCCGCCAGAAAGCCCGCCTGCCTGTTTTCGTAGTTGATCAGGGGCAGCCAGGCCTGGTATTGGGCGAAGGCCCGGTCATGGTCGCCCTCGCGGTGGGCTTCGATGATGGGCTTGATGCCGTCGACGAAGCCGCCGCCCGTCATCGAACCCGTGGCGCCCGCGTCGAGATCCGCCAGCAGCGTAATACCCTCTTCGCCATCCCACGGGCCCTCGATGGCGTCGCCGCCGAGTTCGATGAGTTCGCGCAGCTTGCCCGCGGCGCCCGCCGTCTCCATCTTGAAGTACGAGACATGCTCGATCTCCCGGGCCATACGGGCAAGAAATGCCGGCGGCATCGGGGTTCCGGCCGCCGGCGCGTCCTGGATCATGATGGGGATAGTCAATGCGTCGGACAGGCGCGCGTAGAACTCGTGGATCTGGACCTCGCCCACGCGGAAGGTTGCGCCGTGATAGGGCGGCATCACCATCACCATGGCCGCGCCCATCTCCTGGGCGCGGCGGCTGCGTTCGATGCATAGCCGGGAGCTGAAGTGGCTGGTCGTCACGATCACCGGAACGCGGCCGTCGACGGTTTCCAGTACGTGGCGGGTCAGGATTTCGCGCTCGTCGTCGGCCAGCAGGAACTGTTCCGAATAGTTCGCCAGCACGCACACCCCGTCGGCGCCCGAATCGAGCATGAAGTTGACGCAGCGCCGCTGCCCCTCGGGATCGAGCGAGCCGTCCTCCTTGAAGATCGTCGGAACGACGGGATAGATGCCGCGATAGCGCGGGTTCTTGTGTCGGGCCATGAGGCTCCTCCGTGAACGATTGGAAGTCGGCGGATCAGGTAATGACGCTGGTCTGCCAGGGAACGAATTCTTGCTGTCCATAGCCGTGAAGCTCGCTGCGCGACCGCTTGCCGGAGGCGGTTTCGAGCAAGCGCTGGAACAGCACTTCGCCAAGCTCGGCGATGCTGCGGGTGCCGTCCAGCACGCCACCGCAATCCAGGTCCATGTCGTCGGCCTGCCGCTGCCAGAGCGCGGTGTTGGTGGCCAGCTTGAACGAGGGCGCAGGCGCGCAGCCGTAGGCCGAGCCGCGGCCGGTGGTGAAGCAGATGAGATTCGCGCCGCCGGCCACCTGGCCGGTGGCCGACACGGGGTCGTAGCCCGGCGTGTCCATGAAGACCAGGCCGCGCGCGCGCACCGGCTCGGCATATTGGTACACCTCCACCAGGTTGGTCGAGCCTGCCTTGGCGATGCCGCCCAGGGATTTCTCCAGCACGGTGGTCAGACCGCCCGCCTTGTTGCCGGACGAGGGGTTGTTGTCCATCGAGGCGCCATTGCGGGCGCAGTATTCCTCCCACCAGCGGATGCGCTCGACCAGCTTGCGGCCGACGTCGGGAGTTTGCGCGCGCCGGGTCAGCAGATGCTCGGCCCCGTAGATTTCCGGGGTTTCCGACAGGATGGCGGTGCCGCCGTGCTGCACCAGCAGGTCCACGGCCGCGCCCAGCACCGGGTTCGCCGAAATGCCGGAGTAGCCGTCCGAGCCCCCGCACTGCAGGCCGATGCGCAGATGGCCGGCGGCTACCGGTTGCCGCGAGACGGCGTTGGCCTGGGGCAGCATTTCGCGGATGAGTTCGATGCCGCGGGCGATCGTGCGCGTGGTGCCACCGGTGTCCTGGATGGTGAAGGTATGCAGGTTGGGGCCGTCGCTCAATCCCTGGGTGGCCAGCAGGCCGGGGATCTGATTGGTTTCGCAGCCCAGGCCGATGATGAGCAGGCTGGCGAAATTGGGATGGGTCGCGTAGCCGCCCAGGGTCCGCTGAAGCATCTTCAGGCCATCGCCCGCGGCGTCCATGGCGCAGCCGCTGTGGTGAGTGAGGGCCACGACACCATCGACGTTGGGATAGTCGGCAAGCGCCTGCGGATGGATGTCGCGGCGGAAATGGTCGGCAATGGCGCGAGCGACCGTGGCCGAACAGTTAACGCTGGTCAGGATTCCGATGTAGTTGCGCGTGGCCACCCTGCCGTCGGCGCGGACGATACCCTGGAATGTGGCGGGCTCGGCCGCCATGGCGGTGGGGCGGGCGTCGGCCGCATGGGCATAGTCGCGCGCAAAATCGCCGATGGACAGGTTGTGCGTATGGACGTGCTGCCCGGGACGGATAGGCTGGGTGGCGAAGCCGATGATCTGGCCGTAGCGGCGCACGGCCTCTCCCTGCGCGATGCTGCGGGTCGCCATCTTGTGACCGGGCGGAATCAGGCCCGCCACGGTCACGCCTTCGCTGGCCACCGGCGTGCCGGCGATCATCTGATCCAGCACGACGACCACGTCGTCTTGCGGGTGCAGCCGGATCACGCGCACCGTACCCTTTGATGGCTGCAGGTTTCCCGCATGGTTGCTGAGCATGGAATTCTCCTTGGCGGTCAGCGTTGCATGTCGGCGGGCAAGGGCATGCCGAAGTAGCGCTGGTAGATCTCGTTGAATTTGCCGTTCTTCAGGTTCGCCTCGACCCAGCCATCGAGCCACTCCTTCAGTTCGGGTTCGTTCTTGCGCAGCCCCACGGCGTAGGGATACGACTTGGCGATGAACTTGGGCACGATGTCGCGCGCGGGATTGGCCTTCTTGATGGCCGGCAGCACGCTTGGCGCGCCGACCAGGAAGTCCTGCTGGCCGGTGGCGACGGCGGTGTTCGTCGTGGCATCGTCCTCGTAGCGGACGATCTGCGCGCCGGGGATGTCTTTCAGGCCCCGGGTGAGTTCCTGGTCGCTGGTGGTTCCGCGCGTGACGGCGATCGTCTTGCCGGCGAGGTCGCTGAAGCTGGCGACCGAAGCCGAACCGGGCCCGGCGACAAGAACCGGAACCACCCCATACGGCGCGGAGTACGCAACGACCTTCTTGCGCTCCTCGGTGATGGAGAAGGACGCCAGCACCACGTCCACCTTGCGGCTCAACAGGAACGGGACGCGGTTGGGGCCGTTGACCGGAACGATCTCCAACGCGACGCCCAGGTCCTTGGCCAGCAATTGGGCCGCTTCGACGTCGGAACCCGTCTGGCGCGCCTGCCCATCCAGCATGCCGTATGGCGGCGCGCTGATATCGACGGCCACGATGATCTTGTTGCGCTGTTTGATCGCTTCCAGGGTATTGGACCGGGCGGCGAAAGGCGCGGCCAGCAGGAGAGAAGCCGCAAAGGCGGCGAGGAACCGGGGCAAGGCATTCATAGGGAGTCTCCCAAGAGTTTTTAGTGGTGCGTATGAGTGATGGGCGGCCCGTTCCAGGGCTGCTACAGGCCGTTCGCAACGAACTGCTGCAGTTCGGCGGTACGTGGTCGGGACAACATCTGGCCGTCGCCCTCCTCCCAGACCACGCCCTGGTGCATGAACAGGATCTGGTTGGCGACCGATTTGGCGAAGGCCATTTCATGAGTGACCAGGACCATGGTCATGCCGTCGCTGGCCAGGTCCTCGATAACGCGCAGCACCTCGCCGGTCAGCTCCGGATCCAGCGCCGACGTGACTTCGTCGAACAGCATCAGCTTGGGTTGCATCGCCAGCGACCGGGCAATGGCAACGCGCTGCTGCTGTCCGCCGGAAAGCTGCTCGGGGTAGTAGTGGGCGCGGTCCTGCAGCCCGACCTTGCCCAGCATCTGCATGGCCAGGGCCTCGGCCTCGGATGCCGCGACTCCCTTGACCTTGCGCGGCGCGAGCGTGATGTTCTGCAGCACCGTCAGATGCGGGAACAGGTTGTAGGCCTGGAAGACGATGCCCACCTCCTGGTGCAGCGCCAGGAGGTCGACATTGCCGCGCTCCAGGGACCGGCCGCAGACCTGCAGCTGGCCGCCCTGGATCTCCTCCAGCCCGTTGATGCAGCGCAATGCCGTGGTCTTGCCCGAGCCGCTGCGGCCGATCAGGGCAACCACCTGCCCACGCCCGACCGAGAAGCTGACGCCCTTCAGCACCTGTACATCGCCGAAGGACTTGTTGACCTGCTTGAAGCAAATGATCTCGTCCATGAGACCGGTCTCCTTTGTTTGATTTTCTGGTGTGCGCCTATGCGCGCTTCAGGCGCTTTTCCAATCGGTACGACAGCACCGACAGGGGGTAGCAGATGGCGAAATAGAGAACGGCCGCGATGCTGAACACCGCGAAGGGTTCGAACGTCGAGTTGTTCACCACCCGCGCCGAATAGGTCAGGTCGAAGAATCCGATGACCACCGCATACGAGGAGTTCTTGACGATCTGCACCAGGAAGCCGACCGTGGGCGCGACGGCGATTCGCGCGGCCTGGGGCAGCACGACGTACCACACGCGCTGAAGCGGGCGCAGCGCCAGGCATTCCGCCGCTTCCCATTGGGTCTTCGAGACCGCCTGGATACAGGCCTTCCAGATTTCCGCGAGAAACGCGCCGGAATACGCGGTCATCGCCAGCCCGGCCGCCACCAGGCTCGGCAGGTCGTATCCGGCGATGCTGATGCCGAAGTAACAGAGGAACATCAGCACGGGCAACGGAATGCCCTGCACCAGCTGGATAAGGCCGCCCGTTATCACCCTCAGCATGCGCCCGCCACGGCTGCGGGCAAGCGCCAATGGCAGGCCCACCATGGCCCCGCCCAGAAAGCCCATGGACGAAAGCAGCAAGGTCCAGCCAGCGCCCCGCAGGATGAACTGCAGTTGTTCGAGGGAAATGCCAAGCATCGCCTGTTCCTTGGAGGGAGAAAGAGGGGGATTTACAGGGAAGTGCCGAGACGGCGGCGACGGCTGAATGCCAGTTGCGCCAGGCCGGCCATCAGCAGGCGCAGCAGCCAGGACATGACCAGGTAGAGCGCGGCGACCACCAGGTAGATCTCGAAACCGCGAAAGGTCTCCGACTGGACGCCATAGCCGGCGGAGGTCAGTTCTTCCACGGAAATCTGCGACATGATCGAGGTCGCCAGCATCATCAGCACGAACTGGCTGGCCAGCGCCGGATACATCCGTTCCACGGCCTGAGGCAGGATCACCAGGCGCAGGACTTTCCAGCGGCTCATCCCCAGACAGGATGCCGCCTCGATCTGGCCGCGAGGGATCGATTCGATGCCGGCGCGCATGATCTCGGTCGTATAGGCCGAAACGTTGATCGTCAGCGCGATCACCGCCGCGGCGATGGCCGGCACGCGAATCTGCAAGGACGCCAGGCCAAAGAACAGCCAGAACGCCTGGATCACCAGGGGCGTGTTGCGGATCACGTCCACGTAGACGGTGACAGCCCGCCGCGCCCAGTTCGGGCCGTGGGTGCGCAGCACCGCCAGGATGGCGCCAAGCACAAACCCCAGGACGATGGTGGCGAGGGACATGCGCACCGTCGACCAGGCCCCGGCAAGCAATACATCCCAGTGCGTGGGCAGGAAGCTGAAATCGAAGTCGTAGGCCATGGTGTCGTGACGAAAGGGAATTGCGGCTGCGGCGCATAAATGAACAATGCCGACAAAAACCAAAGTAAACGAACTTTGCCGACAACAACCATTCGCGTTTTCCCTAGCGTCGAACCTGAAGGGGACGGACTACCGTACGATGTGAGCAGATACACAATCGTTCGCCACCGTGAAGCAACAACCGACCGCCGCCTCTCTTGAAACGTCCCCTCTCGGAGCCAATTCCCGGACTCCTCTCTATGCCCGGGTCGCCGACCTGCTGCGCGGCGCCTTGGCCACAGGCACGCTTCCGCAAGGCATCGTCCTGCTCGAAGGGCCGCTGGCAGAGCTGCTGGGCGTGACGCGCAGTCCGGTACGCCAGGCGCTGCGCGAACTGGAAGCCGAGGGGCTGGCAAGGCGCTTTGACGGCAGGGGCCTTCTGGCGGGCGGCGACGCCGATCCCGGCTCCCCGGTACGGCTCCCCTTGTCCGCCGACATGCTGGGCCTGGAAGCGGCTTCGGAACCGGTGCGCAAGCCGCAAGGCTGGGAGAACATCTATCACGCCGTCGAGCATGACGTCGTGCATCTGTCGGTATTCGGGTCCTACCGGCTCAACGAGGTCGAGCTGGCGCGGCACTTCGGGGCTGGCCGAACCGCCGCGCGCGACGTGCTGCTACGGCTGGAAGGCCTGGGGCTGGTAGGCAAGGACGACCGGCAGCGCTGGACGGTGACCCCGTTGGACGAACGGCGCATCCGCAACCTCTATGAGCTGCGCTGGCTGCTGGAGCCCGCGGCGCTGGCGGGCGCCGCCGGCAAGATTCTCCCCAGGGAGCTTGCAGGCATGGCGGAGCGGCTGCGCAAAGCCAAATCGCGGTACCCCAGGCTCACGCGCGCAGCGCTGGACGGCATGGAGCACGATCTCCACGTCGAACTGCTGAGCCACTGCCCCAACGACAGCATTCTCGAAAGCCTGCAGCGAACCCGCTGCATTCTCACGCTCAGCAAGCACGTGCTGGGCGCGGCCGCCCCCATGCCGAATCTCGATCCGTTCATGCAGGAGCACCTGGAAATAATCGAGGCGCTGGAACAGGGATGCCTGGCACAAGCCCAAGAGGCGCTGAGGCTCCACCTGGAAGCCTCGTGCGAGAAGGTGGTCGAGCGGGTTGGCCTGGTACAGCAACGGGTGCCGCCGCCGCGGCTGTCGTACGTCAGCTGATGAATGCCGTTATCTCACCGGGCCTAGGTGAGAGCGCCATTCAACACTCGCTCATACTGGGCAAGGTCTTCCGCCGAAAAGCAACAGAAAACCACCTCCTGGACCGGCGAGCCGCCAGATAGGCTTTCGCGAACGCTCTTGACGGCCACCTCCGCCGCCAATTCGATCGGATAGCCGTATACCCCGGTGCTGATGCTAGGAAACGCAATCGAGGCAACCGCATTCCCTTCGGCCAGCTCGATGCACCGGCGATAGCAGCTGGACAGCAATTCCGGCTCTCCGCTGCCTCCGCCCCTCCATACCGGGCCCACAGTATGAATGACGTATCGAGCAGGAAGGCGGTAGCCCTGGGTCACCTTCGCATCGCCGGTCTTGCAACCACCCAGTCCCCTGCACTCCTGCAACAGCTCGGGACCTGCTGCGCGGTGGATGGCGCCATCGACTCCTCCTCCGCCGAGCAATGAGGAGTTCGCGGCATTGACAATGGCTTCCACGTGAAGCTTCGTAATATCCGAATGGATGGCACGCAGGCGTGTGGGCATGTTTTGCTCCTCGCAGGAATGAACGGCGTTGCCGCAGCAATCAGGAAGCCGCTTCGCGCGCGCAGGCGCTGCTTTCGGTGCCCCGGCGGCTCTGCGTTCATGCTACCCCTCTAGAAGCGATAAGCGAACTTCGCCGCGATATTGTGCGATTTCGCTTCGCTGCCCAGTTCGGCGTCGTACCGTATCTGCAGATCCACCTGCTTGTTCGCAAACAGCTGCGCGCCGGCCCCCAGGCGTAGCGCGGCGCGATCCAGCGGGGCCTGCATGCCGAAGCTCGGTGAACGTTCTCCGCCGATGAACGACGCGCGTCCCTCCCACTCGTCGTTGGACCGGAGGCTCACCCCGGCGAGCGCGAAGGTCCGCAGGACGCTGCCGCCTTTCAGGTCGATACGGCCGCCGACTTCGATTTCGGGCGTGAGGATCGCGGTGTTGTAGCTTGAGGACGCGATCTTCAGGCCCAGGTCGCCCGCTCCCTTCTCGTTGAACGAGCTGCTGCGGGCATGCACCAGGTCGAGATTCACCGATGGGCGCAGATAAAGCCGTTCCGTGCCGGTGGTGTAGGCAACGCGGCCACGCGCGCCGAGCGAGTACATGGGCGCTTCGCCCTTGGCGGTCGCGGAGAAGCCGGGCGCGCCGATATGGCGTTTGGTGTCGAATTCGCCGTAGTTGCCGAACACGGCGCCGCTCACTTGCCAGGCGCCCAGATTTTTCTTCAAGGTGATGGCGCCTTGCACGCTGTTGCCGTCGGCGGAGACGCCATCGTGGCTGCTGAAGCTGTCCGCCTGGTAGGCCAGCGATCCGCCCAGCAAGAGCCCGGCGCCGACCTCGCGCTGCCCGCCGCCTTGCAGCGCAAAGGACTTCAGGCGCGAGCTGCCGCGGTCCGCATCGCCGCTGAGGGAGGTCGTATTGCCCCGCACGGTGACGTACCCGCACTCGCCTTCGACGAGGATGGCGTCCGCCTGCCCGGAACCTGAAGCGAACTCGGGGCAGCTCATCGAGGCGTCCGCGATCCGCGATGCGTCTGCCGCCACGCGCGAAAACAGCGTCATCGTGCTGCGCGGGGACAATTCGCCTATCGCGTCGCGATAGTCCGCCAGACTCGCCCTGGCCGTTGCATCCAGTTCCGCGAAGAACGGCCCCAGCGCCGCATTGCCCGAAGCAAAGACGTTTTCCAGCGTGCGCGCGACGCCGCCTTTGTGCTTGTTCAACCCCAATGCCGGCGCGTTGAAATGCGTGCCGGTGATCGCGACGTCACGCCGGTTTCCGGTCTGGCGCGTGGTGTACGCAAACAAGGGGCTATCCGGCGTGCGCAGCGTTCCGGTGGTGGGCCCCTCGGTGGTGAATACCGGCAGATACTTGTCCGGCATCGCGCTGGCAAGCGCGGGTTCGATCGTTCCGGCAAGCGTGGCGGAACCGGTGACCACATACTGCCCGCTGATGTCGTTGCTGTAATCCAGATGCGGAACGATGCGGCCGGCGGCCGTCTGGACCAGATGGCCGTCGACATAGGAGACCTTGCCCGGCATGGCGACCAGGGAGCCGGCGTTGGTCAATGTGCCGCTTTGCGCGCCGGGAGGCGTCCCGTTGGGATTCTGGAAGTTGCCCGAGATCGAGCCGCCCTGGAGCCAGGTGTTTCCATAGATCTGGCCCTGGTTGTCGACATCGACCTTCTGAGAACCGTACGTTCCAATCGTTTTGATGGCGCTTCCCGAAGCGGCCCAAATCCAGGATCCCTGGCTGATAGTGACCTTGTTGCTGCTGTTGCCGCCCACCACCAGGATGCCGACGCCCTGGTCGCCGGAGCCGCCCGACACCGTGCCGGGGCTGGCGCCGCCCACGTTGACCGCTATGGTTCCGTTGCCATTGCTTTGCGCGAGGACGCCAATGCCATTTTCGCCGCTTGCGGTGACCGATCCTTGAACATTGACCGTTACGTTTCCGGACCTCCCCAAGCTGGAGGTGGTCAAATCTCGGCCGAGGGAGACACTGCCGTCCGACGTGAGCAGGCCGCCACTGCCTGCGATGGATTGGGCAACCACGCCATAGGCGCCGGCGCCTGCCACATTGATCTTCCCATTGGTAGACACGGAGACGGCGCCGGCATTCCCAGCCGAACTCGACGAGCCAAAAAATGCCGTATCGACGAGCTTGGGCGTCTGGCCGTACCGGTATGACGTGACGACACCGCCGCCGCTGCCGATCGACTGCGCAAGAATGCCGTGGGCTCCCGTTCCCACAGTATTGATCGTGGTATCCGCGGGCAGGGCAATGGAAACGGCTCCGGCGCTGCCTGGAGACGCGTATTGGTCTCTACTATAGTCAAGCACGCCGATCATCGAGTAATCCAGCGCAACACCCTGACTGACGCCCACCAGGCCGCCTCCGCCGCTAATACTTTGCGCCAGAATGCCGAAGGCACCGTTCCCCGAAGTTGTAATGTCAAGTGTCGCGCCCTGGTCGTAGGTGAGTTGCACTGTGCCGCTACCGAGCGTCGACGGTCCCGCGATCGTCGCGCCAAGCTGAACTGCGATTTTTCGGCTGGAGCCATCGGGTACGTTGACGGCTGACGAACCAAAATTGGCAACGCCGCCACCGCCGCCGATCGACTGCAGCACCGCGCCGTGGGCGCCATCGCCATAGGTCTGGATGCTGGTGCCGTTGCCCCCTTGCCCGACGTGCAGCGTCACCGCATGGCCGGCGCTGTCCGCGAGGCTCGGGGCTTCGTCGTTTCCGTCCCAAGAGTAGTTCAGCCCCAGCGTTGCCGAGCCATTGGGATCGGCGGAGCCGTCTATCGCCAAGCCCCCGCCACCGCCGATGCTCTGGGCCAGAACGCCATAGGCATGAAGGCCGCTGTTCGGCGTCGACGAAGTCGGGCCGTTGGCGCTTTGCCGGCCGGTCGAAATGGTCGCACCGTTCAGGACGACCTGTACCTCATTGCCATGCCCCAGCGTCGGCACCGAGTCTCGTTGGTCGCTGATGATGCTCCCGAGCGTAAGGGAGGTCTTGACCGATAGCTGGGCGGCGCTGTCGAGCGCACCACCGGTCTCCGCGCCGACGGTCACGACGCGGGCGCGCCCACCGCCGCCGCCCAGGCTCTGGGCGATCACGCCAGTGGAATAATCGCCAATCGTCGCGATCTTTCCGCCGGTGCTATTGACATCGACCGAGCCCGCGCTGCCGGTGTTCAACACCGTGCCGCCCATGTTTATCGTGCTGGTTATGTTGACGGGAACCGTGACCGTTACCCCGTCGGTCACCAGGTCCTGAACCGCGGAGGTGAGGGGCATACCTGGAAGCACTCCCGTCGTAGCGTCGGCGCCGGCCGATCCGGCGGAACCTCCGCCGCCGCCAATGGATTGCGCGACGATACCGGCGGAGTCGATGCCGTACGTGTTGATGGACCCGTTGTGCGTTACGGTCACCGTGTTGGCGTGTCCGCTGGCACCATTTTGGGCTGCGACGTTGATCGTGCGATTGAGGTTCATGCCGACGGCGATCTTGTTGCCGTTGTCGTCGACCTCGTTTCCGACAGGAATGTTGGCCACGGCCGTCGCCCAGGTATGCAGCCCGGAGACATTGATGGCCGACCCGGAACCCACGCCGCCACCGCCGCCGATGGACTGCGCGAGCATCCCGTCGGAGCCATGGCCACGGGTGGTAAGGGTGCCATTGGCGTTGACCGTGGCATAGGCCGAGCCGCCGTCGCCGCCGTTGCCGCCCTTGCCTCCCACGCCGATGGTGAAGTCCGCGTTCTGGCTGGTCGACCAGCTATTGACGGCGGCATTGCCGATGCCGCCATTGCCGCCGCCCCCACCGATCGACTGGATCAGCGCGCCGATGGCTCCATCGCCCGAAGTCGTAACGTCAGAGGTCGATTGGCTGCTAGTGTCGCCCAGCGTGAAAGAGGTGGTTCCCCCGTTGCCGCCGGATCCGCCCGAGCCGCCGACGCTGTGCGACACATTGATTGCGTTGGTCGAGGGCGTGATTTTGGTGCTGAGGAACGGTATCGGTATGCCGTAGCCTATCGTGGCGGCCATGGCCGAGCTGTCGCCCCCATTGCCGCCGCCCCCGCCGATCGAGTGGACGATGACGCCGATGCTGCCATCGCCTGCCGTCGTGACCGTGGAGCCGTCGCTGATGGTGGCGGTCGCGTGACCGCCGCTGCCGCCCGAGCCTCCCGAGCCGCCGGTGGAGAAAGCTCCGGAGAAGGTGATTTTCGCGCCGGGATCTTCCGAACCATTGGGAATCGCGATGGCGTACGACGCCGCCGAGCCGGCGCCGCCATTGCCGCCGCCGCCGCCGACCGATTGGGCGACGACGCCATGGGAATCCACGGCCGGCAGGTTTACTGTCGTTACCTCGCCATTCCTGGTGATCTGGACGTCCTGGCCGCCCCCGCCCGTCGAAATGCTGGAATTCTGAACGGTGACGGTCGCGGCGCCCCCGCCGCCGCCGGTATTGGCCGTGCCGCCGACCGCCACGGCGATATCCAGGAGCGGGCCCGCGGACGTGGAATAAGCGCCGCCGCCCGCCCCCCCGCCGCCGCCGATCGACTGGGCGAGCAAGCCTGTTGACGCCGTTCCCGCCGTGTTCAACGTCAGCGCGCTGGTCGCGATCTTCGCGGAACCGCCCGCGCCGGCGATACCGCCGTTGCCGCCTATCGTGCTGGCGCCGATGGCGCCGGCGCCCGTGGCGACGCCGCCCATGCCACCCCCCCCGCCGATCGACTGCGCGACCACGCCTTGCGAAAGCTGGCCGCTGGTGCTGATGGCGCCGGCAAGGTTGGTGATGTTGACGCTGCCGCCATTGCCGCCGACCCCGCCGGTGCCTCCGTCGATGTCGATCATGCCGCCGGCATCGCCGCCCATGCCGCCGCCCCCGCCCAGCGACTGGGCGACGATGCCCTGCGAGTTCGCGTTGCGGGTGGTGATGGTGCCGGAATTCGTGATGTTGATCGTGCCGCCGTCCGGGGTCGTGCCGCCCTTCCCGCCGTGGGCATCGAATAGACCCGATGCGCTGCCCCCGATGCCGCCGGCGCCGGATACCGATTGCCCCAGAATGCCGGGAGCGTAGCTGCCAGTGGTGCCGATCTTGCCCGTGTTGCCGACGGAAAGCTCGCCGGCGGTGCCGCCATTGCCGGCGGCCCCCGCATGGCTGCCCCCGGCGTCCTGGGAATTGCCGCCCGCGCCCCCGCTGCCCGTTATGGACTGGGCGAAGATTCCGATGGCGCCGGTGCCGGACGTGCTGATGGCGCCCCCATTGCTCACGGAGACCGTCTGCGTAACGCCGCCATTCCCGCCCGTTCCGCCCTTGCCGGTGCTGACCGGGCCCGCGGCCGAGGTGCCATCGCCGCCATTGCCGCTGACGCCACGGGCGACGACACCGATGGCGTTGGTGCCGGAGGTGGTAATTGCCATGCCGCCGCCCATGGTCACGTCCACCGTGCCGGAATTGCCGCCATGGCGGCCATTGGACAGGTCATCGAAGTCGATGACGATGTAGTTGGTGCCGTTGGTGCCCGTGCTTCCCGCAATGGAGGTTGCCTGCACGCCGAAAGCATTGGTGCCGGAGGTCGATATCGTGCCCGAACCTTGCGAGAAATCGACGGTAACGTTCCCCCCATACCCGCCATAACCGCCGAAGTAGCCAGGGCCATCGCCTTCGGATCCCGCGAACCCGCCCTGCCCGCCGGTGGATGTCGCCTGGACGCCGATTGCGTTGTCGCCCGTTACGGTGACGCCGACACGCCCGGCTCCGGTCACGCTGACGACTCCGCCCGCGCCGCCATTGCCGCCGCCTGGCCCCGTATCGCCGACACCCGGCACGCCGTTCGCGCCAGTGCCGCCCGCGCTGTTGGCCCGCACGCCTGGCGCATTGCTGGTGGCAATGTCGACGCCTGTCGAACTCCCCGTAAGCCCGACCGTCACGCTCCCCGCCGCCTGCCCGCTCTGCCCGGTGTTGGCCGGCCCGCTACTGCCGGTTTCGCTCCCCCCCGCGGTAGACGACCGGCTCCCGTCTGTGTAGTTGTAGACGGCATCCGCGGCATGAGCCGGAGCCGAGACGGCGAGCGACAACAACAAGGGGGACAACGTGCGTTTCATTTCCAAGCCTCCGGCAAACGCGCGGCGGACGCCTGCAAGGGCTTGTTCCGCGTTGAATACAGACCATTGCGGCGCCCGGAATCCGGCGGGCACGCGCAGCGCGTTATCGTCGTTTCCGTCCGCCGCGCCGTCTATCGGTTCCCCGCCGCCGGCTATCGGAAAAGCGCTCTTTTCGTCGCGGTGCGATAAATGCCCAGTAATATGTGGAGACCCTGCCCACGTGAAATCAGATGACCGCTGCCCTGTTTGCCCAAGTGCCGTTCGAGCAGTATCGGATCGTGAATACCGCCGACCTCGACGAGGCCCGGCAGCAGATCGGCCAGGTGCTCAATTCGTACCGTTTGCATGTCATTCGCGGGCGCATCGTCCACAGCCGGCTTGAGCTCGTTCCTTGCGGACGCCTGTCGCTGCTGAAACTCAGGCATGGATATGGGGCGGACATCGGCATCGACCCCGACTGCGACGGCCTGGACGGCTATTACCTGCTGGTGCTGCCCACCCAGGGGCGCGCGGAGTTTCATTTCGACGGGCATCGCATCGAGGTGTCGCCCGACAAGGCGTTTCTCCTCAGCCCCGACAGGCCGTTTCACTTCACGGCCAGCCACGACTACGAACAGGTTCTGCTGCGCCTGGACAGGGCGGCCATCGCCGATGCCTGGCACCGCCTGACCATGCAGGAACAGCCGCCCGATATCTGCTTCGATGCGGTCATTCCCTTGCATACCCCCGGCTGGCAAGCGTTGATGCCCATGCTGCAGTGGGTGGCGCGGTGCTCCGGACTGGACCAGGGCGCGACTGTCTCGCAGGCGGCCCTGCTGGCCCAGACCGAGATGCTGGTCGCCACCACACTGTTGCTGCACCAGCCGCATAGCATGGCCGCGCACCTGTGGCCGGCGCCGCCGCCTTCCGCGCCGCAAGCCATCCGCCGCGCGCAGGGCTACATGCTCGAACACCTGGGCGAACGCCTGCCCGTAGCCATGGTCGCCAGCCATTGCGGCCTATCGGTCAGGCGCTTGCAGGCCTTGTTCCGGGACGAGTGCGGGCAATCGCCGTTGCAGTGGTTGCGCATGCAGCGCCTGCGAGCGGTGCGCCAAGCCTTGTCGCAGGACCGAAATGCGGACAAGGTCAGCGACATTGCGGCGCGCTTCGGCTTCACCCATCTGGGCGATTTTTCGCGGGCCTACCGCCAGGCTTTCGGCGAAACGCCGCGGCAGACGCGCCGCATGTAGCCTCCGTTGCGCGCCGCGGCGACTCATTTCACGCCTCGCCCCCCGGCAATGCCCTCCTCACCTCCGCGCGCAACGCCCCCGCGACGCGCTCGGCTTCATTTCGCCGTTCCGTCCAGTCCTCGTTCCCGCCTTCCAGATACGCCGAGCGCGCCTCGCGCAGGAGCCGGGCCGCAGCCGCCGGCATGCGCGCCGCGGCCCATGCCGCGGCTTCGTCCTTGGAGACGATTTCTCCGGTGCTGGCGGTTCGCCACATGCGGGCCAGGGTCAGCAGCACGTTGCGCTCGTCGCCTTCCAGCGACGCCATCAGCGCCGGCAGCGCGCCGGCCATGGCGCGCGCGAGGTCCGGCGCCGGCACGACGGGAAGAAGACGCTGCGGGCCGGGGCCGAGCAAAGGCAACGCCTGTTGCCGGGCCTGCGCCAGCACGATGGTCAGTTCCGGATCGGACACGGGCATAGGGAGGCCGCCCGCGACGAACTCGGCGCGCAGCCATTCGCCGAAAAGGAATTCGCTGCGCGCGGGGTAAGGCAATGGATCGAGGTCCTGCAGGCAGAAAACCATGACTTCCAATGGCCGCAGCGCGTCGGAGCGCGCGGGATAGGCGGAGATCTCCATCAGGTCGCGGACCAGCGGGCCGCGCGTGGCGTGGGCGAGCGGCCTGTCGACGATGGCCAGCACGTCCACATCGCTTTGCGGGCGCAAGCCGCCGCTCAGGGCGGAGCCGTGCAGGTAGCAGGCCACGAGCGTGCCGCCCAGATGGCGTTGCAGGATGGCCAGCGCCTGGCCTGCCTGGATCGGGATTGCGGGTGCAGGGTTCATGGGCCGATGGTAGCCGGTCGCCGCATGCCTGCCGTTAGAATTTCATTCGCGATGCCGCCGATTCCGATTCTCGAACCGGCTGCGGCGCGTTTCTGGCACAGCAGGAGGCTCAATGGCGATCAAGGCCGTGGCATTTGACGTATTCGGGACATTGGTCCGCATCGAGCGGCCGGCCCGCCCATTCCGGAAGCTGGTCCGGCTGCTGAGCCAGGCGGGCCGCCCGCGGCAAAGCGACGATGGCGCGCGGGCGATGAGCAGCCCCCTAGACCTCAGGCAAGCGGCCCGCTTGTTCGGAGGCATGGTCAACGAGGACGAGCTGCGCGCGCTGGAAGCGGACCTGCGCGATGAGATCCAGTCCATCACGCTCTTCGCGGATGCCGCCCCCACCTTGACCGCCTTGAAAGACAAGGGAATCAAGGTCGCGCTATGTTCGAACCTGGCCGCTCCCTATGGGCCGCCCGTGCTGACGCTGCTGCCCGTGCAGCCGGAATTCTGCGCGTGGTCGTACGACGCCGGGGCGGTGAAACCGCAGCCCGCGATCTACCGATACTTGTGCGATGGCCTTGCCTGCCAGCCCCATGAGGTCCTCATGGTTGGCGACACGCCGGATGCCGACATGGCCGGTCCGCGGGCGTTCGGCATGCATGGCTATCACCTCGACCGGCGCGCAACGCAGGCGCTGGGCAATGGATCGCTGCAATCGCTGAGCGAGGTCCTGCGCCTTGTCGACCGGCTGTGAGCAGGCTTCAGGCGGTGCGGAAAACGCCCTCGCGAGGCGCTACGACAGGGCGCGCAGGACGGCGGCGCCGCCGGCTGATCTGGCTGGTACCCGCATTTATCGCCCTGTATGCGTTGACCGCCGCGTTGTGGCGCGTGCCGATCGCCGTGGGCTTGGCCTATCTGGCGCTGAGCGTGCTGACCTTTGCGGTCTATGCCGCCGACAAGGCCGCGGCCCGGGCCGACCAGTGGCGGACTCCCGAGAAGACCTTGCATCTCCTCGCGCTTGCCGGAGGCTGGCCCGGCGCGTTGATCGCCCAGGAATGGCTGAGGCACAAGTCCGTCAAGCCGGCTTTCCGGGCGGTGTTCTGGGCAACGGTTACCGCGAACGTGGCGGCCTTCCTGGTACTGGGCTCGCCTTACGGCAGGCCGCTGCTGGCGGCGCTGCTGCCGGGCTGAGGCGCCCCGGAGCGTGAAGCGCCGGGCGGCAACTGCGCTCACTCCAGCGTTTCCGCGTAAAGCGCCGCCCACACCGTCGGGCGCTTCGCGCTGCGAGCCATATATGCAGACAAACGGTCCAGCCGCCCCCCGCCGGACCGCCGCGCGTCGGCGCAGGGGATCTCTCTTGCCGAACTGGCCGATTAGCCCGCCATCCTGACGACGGGTGGCTGCTCCTCGAATGGATCGAGCCCGGCCTAGCACCCGGAACTGAACCGAGGAATATGCGCGTCACAGTGCGGGATTGGGTCAGCGCCTGCCCTCTAGTTCGCAAAGGCATGGGCGTGGCAGTTCTATCCGTCCCCCTACCGCTAGACACGCTGCATCTAGAGATTCTGCCGCTGGTGACCTTCCCCCGCAATTTGGACAGTTCAAAACTGGAGAGTGGCTGCCTCTTTTGGTTGCACTGACCACTTTTGAACGTACTCACGCGGGGTCAGATGACCGAGTGAGCCGTGGGGACGATGATGGTTGTAGTCGTCCTGCCAAGCTCGCAGTTTTTGCTGCAGGTCGTGGAGCGTGATGAATTCATGCGCGTTAAGGAATTCATCATGCAGTCGACCGTTGAACGACTCGATCAGCCCATTATCCGTCGGCTTGCCTGGGCGTGTGTAATCGAGTTTGATGCCGCGTCGGTATGCCCAGTCGTCCAACGACCGAGACATAAATTCCGTTCCGTTATCCACGGTGATCGCCTTGGACAAGCCCACGCAGGACCGCCGACCGGTCCAGCGCCTGACCGACGCCCCGGCCAGTCTGCCGAAAGTTGGCCTCTAGGCAGACACTCTCACGACTCCATTGATCAATGACGGTCAAGATGCGAACGCTGCGTCCGTCTAGCATCTGATCATGAACGAAGTCCATGCTCCAGTGCTGGTTCGGCCCGATCGGCACCGGAGGCTTGCCTCGCAGTAGAGCAATGCGTTTACGACGCTTGACCTTCATTCGCAATTGCAGGCCTTCCAGGCTGTAGAGGCGATAGACGCGTTTCTTGCCCACGTTCCAACCCTCGCGTTGCAGCATCACTAACACACGCCGCTAGCCGAACCTCGGACGACTCAGGGCGATGTCGCGAATGCGCTGGCGCAGCGCGCTTTGGTCTCGCGCATGACTCTTGGCGAACCAGGTCGACCGTTGCAGCAGCGCCAGTGTGCAAGCGCGCTGCACTGATCTGGAAGCGCTCGTGAATCCATGCCGCCAGCTCGCGCCACTTGGCGGCCTTCAGACTTTTTTTCGCACCACCTCCTGCAGGATCTGCTTGTCCGGCGTCAGATCAGCGACGATGCGCCGCAGGCGTGCATTCTCATCCTCAAGCTGCTTGAGCTTACGCAGCTCACTCACCCAGAAATCGGCGTATTTCTTCTTCCACGTGTAGAAAGTCGCCTCCGACACGCCAGCTGCCGACATACGTCGACCACCGGTCGTGCCACTATCGGCCAATCGCAGCGCAAAGGTGGTCTGCTCTTCGGTAAATCTCGACCGTTTCATGGCCCCTCCTCGCCCCGTTCGAGGCGCTGAGAAGCAACCTTACCTCTAGTTTTGACCTGTACGGATATTCCGGGGGCATGTCACTGGCCACCAGCGATACGGTAGGATTAGGTTGATCTGATCGGCAGCCGGGCTGGCCGCTCTGGCGGTGGGCGCTCTCTAGAGCATATCGAGGCATTCTCGCCTGGGAGATTGAATCTACTCCAAGGAGTCGATTAAACCGAGTATTTCGCTTCACGCCGGCTCAGCGTGCAAGCGAATACCCAGCGCTCGAACGACCTTCCAAATGGTTGCAAATTCGGGATTACCTTCGCCCGAAAGCGCTCGATACAGGCTTTCGCGCTTTATGCCAGTATCGCGAGCAAGCTGGCTCATACCGCGAGCACGTGCGATTACACCAAGGGCATGAGCGATGAACTTAGGATCGTCGCCCGCCTCTTCGAGGACCGCATCAAGGTAGGCGGCCATTTCCTCGTCGTTGCGAAGGTGTGCAGCAGAGTCCCAAGGACGTGTTTCTACCTTGTTCATGGATCACTCCTTCATATCAAGCGCGCCGGCAATCATCCTTGCACGTGCAATGTCGGCCTGCTGAGTAGATTTATTGCCACCACACAGCAAGACTATCAGCACAGCGCCACGCTGGATGTAATACACCCGGTAGCCCGGACCGTAGTCGATGCGCAATTCGGTAATCCCGCTACCGACAGCCTTACTATCACCGGGATTTCCCATTTCCAGTCGGTCAATCCGGGCTTGAATTCGAGCCCTAGCACGAATGTCCCTCAAGTCGGCAAACCAGCCATCGAAGGCAGGGGTAGTACGGATAGATGGCATGACATGATTGTAACCCATAGGGGACATCAGCACAATCAAACGTTCTCCCGGGGCGCCGACAGTAGAGCCCCCCCTTTGCACGAACACTCATTAAGCGGACCAGTGCCCGCCGCACCATCTGCCGCCCTGCGCTTTGTCCTTTTTGAGCCAACCTAGTCATCTACTACAAGACTGCGGTCAGACTGTCTATTCCTGCAGGATCGCGGTCGTGCCCTTAAGTCTGCACGCGAAAGATCGAGCCGCGAATCTGGGAGCTATCGTCGTATACGAACGCGAGCCTGGCCACGCGTAGTCTTGCTCAGTCAATTCAGCTACCCAGTAGGCGGATAGCTCCATACGCCCTGTCGCTCCCGTGACACACGCGTGGCCTCCTCACGTGTACCGCCGTGACCATCAGACGGGAGTTCCAGGCAAGCGTCTTCCGTGAATGCTCTCGTACACACCGGCTTAAGTAACCCTGCGTCAGCACTTGCGCCTCCACCTCAACCCACCGGTATCCCTCCCATAGTTGAGTGCAGCCCCTCCACCCATTGTGCGCTGTTCAAGTGTCGAGACCTTGCCCGCACGGTCCAAATTCACCCCAACAAGGGATCAGTTCGCTCTAGAGGAGGAGCAACAAAAGCCAGGCTGACAAACCGGCAGATGACTAGAGCCGCACAGTACGACCACAAGGCAAGTAACATGCCCCCCCGCCAAGAGCAAAGGACAGTCCCATCTACGCGGACGGATACAACATCAAGGTCTTCAGTCCGACGAAGATGTAACTTCGACTACTCATGACCCTAACCCAGTTTTTAGTACCGATCTAAATTAGAGAAATCCGGCATGATTTCACCATATGGAATAGGAGCCAT